>NZ_JBZYWG010000001.1:0-1980296 GCF_058932845.1 Pontibacter sp. LHS2 | reverse complement strand
ATACCTTGCGGCTATACCTTGCGGCTATACCTTGCGGCTATACCTTGCGGCGTAACTCCTTAAAGGTATAAGCATACTTGTTCTTCTCGTCAGGCTCGTGGCTTTCAGCACTTACTTCGTGCCACTCCTCTTGCTTTAGCTCTGGGAAGAAAGTGTCACCATCAAAATCGTGGTGCACCTCTGTCAGATATAGCGTATCTACATTAGGCAAGGCTTGCTTGTAGATTTCAGCGCCACCAACAATGCTCACATGCTCACTATCCAGTTCTTTGCCTTTTGCTATAGCTTCCTCCACGGAGTTCACCACGATGCAACCTTCTGCTTGGTAGTCTTTCTGACGCGTCACGATGATGGTAGTACGACCAGGCAGCGGCTTTCCAATAGACTCGAACGTTTTGCGGCCCATGATCATGGGGTGGCCCATGGTCTTTTGCTTGAAATGGCGCAGGTCCGCGGGCAAGTGCCAGATTAGCTGGTTATCCTTGCCTATGACGTTGTTCTCAGCTATGGCGACGACAATGGCTATCATACTTGTTCTGTTTTAAATGTATAGCCCCTCAACAAATCCTGCACAGGCATGCGTTTTTTACCTTCCATCTGGAGGTCTAAAATCGAAAGAGCGCCATCAGCTGTCTGCACATGCAAGTAAGTTTTATTGTCGGTTATGATTTGGCCCGGCGCTAAGGTATAGGCAGTGTCCTCCAACACTTCCGTCTTGAAAATCTTAAACGTCTTGCCGTCAAAGCGGGTCCAGGCTGCCGGGTAAGGGGAGAGGCCACGAATGAAATCGCGTACTTGTCGGGCAGGTTGATTCCAGTTGATTTCGCAGGTATCTTTGAAAATCTTCGGAGCATGCTTTGTCTCAGCGGTGGTTTGCTGCGGCTGCGACTGTACTTCGCCGCGCTCAATAGCCTGCACGGTGCGTACGGCCAGTTCGGCGCCTTTGTACTTCAACTTCTCGTACATGCTGCCAAAGTCGTCCTCTTCCAGTATCGGCAGGCGGTCCTGGAAAATCAGGTCACCCGTGTCGATTTCGTGTTTCAGGAAAAAAGAGGTGACCCCCGTTTCTTTCTCACCGTTGATGATGGCCCAGTTGATAGGAGCCGCGCCACGGTATTGCGGCAGCAAAGAGCCGTGTATGTTGAAAGAACCAAGTTCCGGCATTGCCCATACTACTTCGGGCAGCATACGGAAGGCCACGATAATCTGCAGATTGGCTTGGTAGCTGCGCAGCTCTTCCAGAAATGCTTCTGACTTCAGGTTAGTCGGTTGTAGCACAGGTATACCTTGCGACACGGCATACTCCTTCACTGGCGATTGCTGTATCTTCTGACCACGGCCCGCTGGTTTGTCAGGGGCAGTGATGGCAGCTACTACATTGTAGTGGTGTTCGACAAGTGCTTGCAGGGTAGGCACCGCAAAGTCGGGCGTACCCATAAACACGATTCGCAATTCGGGCATGGTTCTATTCAAAATCAGGGTATAGCAAATAGTTTTTGCGGAGCACTTTGTAGTCCGACAGCTCCGGCTCCCAACTGGCTCTAATCTCGGTTTCGGTTTTGCCGGCAATCACCTGCTTGCGCAGTTCTGAAGTACCTGCCAGTTTTTCGAAAAAGTTGTTAAAGAACTTATCCTTGTTCGACGAGTTGTTGTACATCTCCAGCAGGTACTTCAGTGTGAACGGCTGTGCATGTGACACATCAGTCAAATCCATGCCGTAGCACTTTACGCCTTTGTGGGGTGGGTCTGTGGCGCCTGGGGTGCTTACGGGGGTAAACGAGAAGCCTTTTTTCTGGTAGAACGGCGAGCCGATTACCTGAAAAGGAGTAGGAGTGCCGCGGCCCACGCTCACATTGGTTCCCTCAAAGAAACAGATGGACGGATACAGTGCAATGGACTGTGGGTTTGGCAGGTTTGGGGAAGGTCGCACCGGCAGTTCGTAGGCCATCGTGTGGTCGTAGTTCTGCATTTTAATGACGGTCAGGTCGCAACTTCTATCGCCTTCCAGCCATTTCTCGCCGTTAATCATCTCGGCCAGTTCGCCCACCGTAAGGCCGTGCACAATCGGAATTGGGTGCATGCCCACAAAGGACTTGTGCTCCATCTCCAAAACAGGGCCGTCTACGTAGTGACCGTTCGGGTTCGGACGGTCAAGCACAAGCATGGACTTGCCGTTTTCGGCGCAGGCTTCCATGGCGTAGTGCATGGTGCTGATGTAGGTATAGAAGCGCGTGCCCACGTCCTGAATGTCGAAAACGAGCACGTCGAGGTTCTGCATCTGGGCTTTTGAAGGCTTCTTGTTGCTACCGTAAAGCGAGATAATCGGAAGGCCCGTTCTAGTGTCTTTCGCGTCTTTGATGTGCGCGCCTGCATCGGCCTCACCACGGAAACCATGCTCTGGTGCAAAAATAGTGGTTACTTGTATGCCACGGCTAATCAGCGTATCCACGAGGTGGGTGTTACCAATCACGGAGGTTTGGTTTACGACCATACCTACCCGCTTGCCTTCGAGGTGTTTCAGGTAGCGGTCAAGTTGCTCTGCTCCGAGTACCAGTGGTTTCTGGGCGGGAACTTGGGCATTTTCTTCAGTGGCCGGGGCGTTTTGATCAGCGGCAGTTGCAGGCGCCTGTTTAGGTGTGCAGCTGTTAAAGCTGAGCAGCAGGGCACTGCAAAGTATAGCAAGAGGTTGTATCATCGGTGTTGTTTTTTCAGGGCCGCGTTTGGAGATTCGCTCACAAAAACGAAACTTTAACAGGACCTAAATCAAAATTCATACCTATCTTTAAGGCAGTTTAGACGCAAGCGAGTGAACGTATCCAAATACATCTCTGATAAGATTTCTGAAGTACAGGCTGGTTCTTTCACCACGTCTGTGACAAAAATAGCAATTATAAGCATAGCTGCAGGCATTGCCATCATGATTGTATCATTTGCGATTCTGGAAGGCTTCCGTGACGAAATCCGGAACAAGATTTTCAGCTTCGGAGCACACCTGCAAATCAGCAAGTACGACACCAATAATTCCTTTGAGGGTGCTCCCATCAGCACGGCCACAGGTATTAACAGCACCGAAGAAATAGCAGGTATACAGCACATTCAGGGTTTCGCCCGCAAAACGGCCATCATCAAAACCGATGACGAAGTGCTAGGTGTGGTGATGAAAGGTGTGGGTGAAGACTACGACCTAAGTTCTATGAAGGCCAACTTAGACGAAGGCGGTGTGGTGACGTTCTCGGACACGGCTTCTTCCAAAGATGTCATGCTGAGTCGGCGTATTGCGAATAAACTCCGCTTGAAAGTAGGAGACGAGGCAATATTCTATTTCATCCAGAATCCGCCACGAGCCCGAAAGCTCAAAGTAGTGGGAGTCTTCAACACAGGTCTGGAAGAGTTTGACGAAGTGTTTGTCATCGGCGACCTGCAACTGATCCGCGAACTCAACAACTGGCCTGATTCGCTGGTAGGTGGTGTAGAAATACTGCTCAAGGATTTTGAGCAGATAGACCAGGTGGCTGATCAGGTATTCGACCAAATGAACTACGATCTGCAGCTTGAAAAAATAACCGACCGACACGCCCAGCTTTTCGACTGGCTGCAACTGTTACGTAAGAACGTGGTCATTTTTCTGGTTCTGATTATTTTCGTGGCGACTTTCAACATGGTGTCCACGGTGTTCATCATGATTATTGAGCGAATCAGCATGATTGGTGTGCTCAAAGCCATCGGAGCCACCGACGCCCAGATACGGCAAATCTTCTACTTCCGCGGCCTGAGTCTGACGCTCAAAGGTATGCTCTGGGGCAACATCATCGGCCTGGGCTTCTGTGTCATCCAATATTACTTCAAAGTCATCCCACTTGACCCTGAGAACTATTACATGGATACCGTTCCCATCAGCTGGAACTTCGGCATCATCATCGCGCTCAACGTGATTACCCTTCTGATGACCATGCTCGCCATCCTTATACCTGCCGCTATGGTCGCCCGCATTAAACCAGTAAGAGCGATTAAGTTTGATTAAAAAAAACGGCGGCCCAAACCTGAGCCGCCGTTTTCATTCTACTAAATCTAAGCTATACCTGCGCCACCGCCTTTTGAGCCTGGCCATTACCTGAACTGCCGCCCACCATCTCTCGTCGTGGTACTGGCATCTGTATACCTTGCTCCTCAAAAGCTGACTTGGCACGTTCGTTCATGTCCCAGAAGAAGGCCCAGAAGTTCTCCTTGTTCACCCACGTGCGTACGCTCAACGTCAGGGAATGCTCGGCAAAGTCAGTGACCACAATCACCGGTGCTGGCTCGGGCAAAACACGTTCATCAGCGTTGATAAGATCCTGCAAAATCTGACGTACTTTTCCAATGTCGTTGTTGACCGATATAGCAAATTTTAGCTCTACGCGACGTGTACTCTCAATAGTATAATTCACTACTACACTGTTGGCCAGAGGTCCGTTAGGAATAAAAATCGTTTTATTGTCAGGCGTTTTTACTACCGTGTTGAAAATGTTAATCATGTTCACGGTACCAGCTTGGCCTTGTGCCTCGATGTAGTCGCCTACCCGGAAAGGCTTGATGGTAAGAATCAGCACGCCACCCGCGAAATTGGAAAGACTACCTTGCAAAGCCAGGCCTATAGCCAGACCCGCTGAACCAAGTATGGCGATGAATGAAGTCATCTCTACCCCCAGCTGCGCGATGACCAGAATAATCAGCAACACACGCATCACAACTGCCAGCACACTCTTCAGGAATGGGCGCAACGATACGTCCACATCTTTTTTCACCATCAGGTTAAACACCATGCGGTTGAGCCTGTTGATAACCCAAAGACCGACTAAAAGTGTGATGATGGCGGAGACAAGACGCATGCCGTAGAGCATGACAAAATTGGTAAAGTTAGCGCTGTAGGCTTCAAAATTAAAAAGGTCAAACATGTGATCAAGTATGCGTTAAAAACAAAAACTCTGGCATCTTGTAGGATACCAGAGTTCAAATTTGGGTATTTTTTACAGCAAAGGCAAAACTAGTCCAAGTGGCGGCACCGCAGAATCAGGTTTGGATTGGGGCAAAGGCCTTCATACAATGCCTGCTCTGATAACCTGGCTACACCCGGATAATCGCCATATTTGCCTTCCATAGAGCACATCACCTGAAAGTGCAGATGTGGCGGCCAGTCGCCGTTCTCAGGGTATGGGCCCACCTCAGCTATCTTGTCGCCCTTACGGAATTCCTTGCCCACAGACAGTCCTTCTAAACAACCAATGTTCAGGTGACCATACAAGGTATAGAAGGTAGTACCCTCCAACTCATGTTCCAGAATAATGGTCGGACCATAGTCGCCGAAGTTGGCGTTGTCGGCGAAGCTGTGCACGTTACCGTCGAGCGGGGCAAACACAGCCGTGCCAGCAGGTAGCCACACATCTATGCCTAAGTGCAGATCGCGACTTTCCTGGGCTACATCAAAGTGGTGGCTGCGGCGATAAATGAAACGGTTCTCGAGGTAGCCACCCACCCCGATGGTGGCGTTCTGTTCCTGCAGCATCTGGTTGACAGCCTCGTTAAAGGCTTGTGTATTGCGCAGGTCGGTTTGCTGCAACAGCTGGTTAGCTGCCGTAAAATCAAGACGGCACACATGTTCGCCGTTTAGGTCCGCATCAAGTACGGGGCCAAAAGCAACAGTGTGCCGTCTTAGTATATTGCTAAGTTTCTTTTCAGTATTCAGCATGTATCAGTGAAGCGGGGGATGAGCCGCCACGCAAGTATAAGAAGAATTATGCTACTTCTTCAACATACTTGGAGAGTGTCTTCAGGCTTTTGGTTTTGCCAAAAAGCTCTTCAGATTTTTTGCTGTAAGCCTGAGCAGCTTCCTGCAGCGTGTCAAACGTGCCGAGGTTGATGCGTTGCTTGTTATGGTGAATAATGGCGCGGTACTTCTGTGCCTCTTTGTGCACACCACGTACGCCCAGTTTGTTTTCCGTTTTAGAGGTGTTGCGCACAATCTTGCAAAGCGGTGCCCACTCCAGATTTTCGAGGCGACAATCTAGTTTGTTGCCGTTTTTGAAGTGCACATAAAGCTTGATATTGCTTTCTGGCTTTTCGATTAGCTGTTCACCGATCATTTTGTGCAGGTAAATGGTTTCGTTGCGGTACTTGCCATTTTTCAACGGCCAGTTCTTCTGGAAGAAGGCATAACCGTTGGAGTGAATGCGCAGGTGCTTCAGAAACTCGATCTGCTGCAGGTAGGCGTTGTTTTGAATATACTCGTAGGTGCGGTCGTCCACCACTACGGTTTTTTCACAGTTTTTGAGAGTTAGTTTGTAGAGCATTGGTGTTTTCAGTAATTGTAAGGTAAAGAACGGAATGCGGGGGTTGGTTATTACCCGACTACAGCACTTGTATGTACTATGTTACAAATGTGCAGTTTTTTTTTCATTCACCGTTCATTCTGTTAATGATTTGGTTATAATACGTGATTCGTGAAATCGGTTTTAAAAATTCCTTTAAATTTTCACTGAACAGCCCAGATTGTCGTAACTTTCAGTCTGAAACCATGTTTCCCTCTAAAAGACTATTAAAAAAACGATATGAGTAGCCCCTATTTCACGCTGAAGGTCGTGGAGATAACCCGCGAAACCTCAGATGCGATTACGATACACTTAGAACATCCCGATAAAAAACCGATTCCATTCAAGGCAGGGCAATTCCTGACACTTATCATTCCGATAGACGGAAAGAAAGTCCGCCGTTCATATTCACTGTGCTGCGCCCCGAATGAGGGCAGCCGCCTGTCAGTTACTGTTAAACGTGTAGAAGGCGGTCTGGTTTCCAATTATTTGCTTGATAATCTGGAAGTTGGGCAGGAAATGGAAGTAATGGAGCCGCTTGGCAATTTTAACTTCGTGCCGGAGGCTGGCAAAAGTCGTCATATTATCCTTTTTGGGGCTGGCAGCGGTATAACACCGCTGATGTCCATGCTCAGAGCCACCTTGCGCGAGGAGCCGAATACCAAAGTAACGTTGCTTTACGGAAACCGCGACGAAAACTCCGTCATCTTCAAGCAACAGCTGCAAGAGTTGGAGGGCGCCAACCCGGAGCGTCTGCATGTAGAGTATATTTATAGCCAACCGAAGCATGCCTGCGACCACCGCGGCCGCATGAACCAGAGTGTGATACTCAAGATTCTCGAGCGCCGACAATTGGCCAAGTCAGCGGATGCGCTCTACTACATGTGCGGACCAGAAGGGATGATGGAAGAAGTGCGGAAAGCGCTGAACGTACTGCATGTGCCCGCTGAGCGTATTTTCCGCGAAAGCTTTGTAAGCAACAAATTAGTGGAGCAACAGGAGCAAGAGCATCATGGCGATGTATCATCTTCTGACGACGATGGTGAAATCACCACCCAGACAGTGACCATCATTTATGAAGGAGCCGAGTACAGTGTGGAGGTGCAGCCCGACCAGACCATTCTGGAGGCAGCCCTCGATCAGGATGTGGACCTGCCATATTCTTGCCAGGCGGGTTTGTGTACCGCCTGCCGCGGCAAGTGCCTGAGCGGAAAAGTACATTTGGATGAGCGGGAAGGCCTTTCGGATGCAGAGCTTGACGAAGGTTACGTACTGAACTGTGTAGGCCATCCGCTAACCTCTAATGTGGTCATCGAAATAGGATAGAAATTACCTGTTATAACTTCAATTTGGCTGCACTATATTATTACATATATAGTGCAGCTTTTTTTTGCACTTTCAGGAGAAGTGTATATATTACCTTTTCTTATACAGAACTATCTATGAGTAAAACAGAAGCTATGATACAAATACCCGAACGAAAACAGCGGGTATACTTGTCGGAAGACTTTGGGATAGACACTTGGGAAACCATTCAGCCATATTTTGAAGAACTGAAAAGCCGGAATATTGACTCTGTGGAGGGGCTGGAAAAGTGGATGAAAGACCGCAGCGAACTTGAGAGTGTACTCTCTGAAGACCTTGGCTGGCGCTACATCCGCATGACCTGCGACACCCAAAACGAGGACATTACGAAAGCTTTCCAGTATTTCGTATCTGAAATAGAACCCCAGATAGCGCCATATGACCACGAGCTCAACCTGAAGTTGATGCATTCGCCTTATGTGACCGGGCTCGACAAAGACAAGTACCGCATCTATCTGCGCGGCGTAGAACGTGCGCTGGAGATTTTTAGGGAAGAAAACATCCCGCTGAACACTGAAATCAGCACCAAACAGCAACAATACGCCGCCATAACAGGGGCCATGACTGTAACGCTGGACGGGGAGGAGATGACGCTGCAACGTGCCGCCGACCGCCTGAAACGCAACGAGCGTGATGTGCGCGAAGAGGCATGGCGTGCCATACAGGAGCGCCGCACACAGGACCGCCAAAAACTCGACGACCTATTCGATGAGCTTTTGAAGTTGCGTACGCAGCTGGCCAAAAACGCCGACTTCGACAACTACCGTGACTATATGTTTGCGGCTATGGGTCGCTTCGACTATACCCCACAGGATTGCTTTGATTTCCACCAATCCATTGAGGAAACCATCGTGCCTGTGCTGACAGGTATAGACCGCGAGCGCAAAGAGAAGCTAGGTATAGCTGACCTGCGCCCATGGGACCTGGACGTGGACCCAAGCGGGAAATCGCCTCTTGAGCCATTCAGTTCTGGCGAGGAATTGCTGGAGAAGACGATACGGGTATTTTATAACCTTGACACTTACCTGGGCGACTGCCTGGCCACCATGCGTGAGATGGGGCACCTGGATCTGGAGTCGAGAAAAGGCAAGGCACCGGGCGGCTATAATTATCCGCTGGACGAGATTGGTGTGCCGTTCATTTTCATGAATGCCACTTCTAGTCTGCGCGATGTAATAACAATGCTGCACGAAGGAGGCCACGCTGTGCATTCTTTCCTGACCCGCGACCTGACGCTGGGCGCTTTCAAGCATCCACCTTCAGAGGTAGCCGAGTTAGCTTCCATGTCGATGGAGTTGATTTCGATGGACTACTGGGACACCTTCTTTAGCAACGAAGATGAGTTGCGTCGCGCCAAGCGAACGCACTTGGAGAGTGTGCTCGAGACCTTCCCGTGGGTAGCTACCGTAGACAAATTTCAGCATTGGCTGTATGAGCACCCGGAGCACAAGCAGGAGGAACGTCATCAGGAATGGCTTAACATTTTCGAGCGTTTTAATCACCTGGAAGTGAATTGGAGCGGACTGGAGAAGTATAAGCCTTTCATCTGGCAGAAACAGCTGCACATATACGAAGTGCCTTTCTATTATGTAGAATATGCCATGGCACAACTAGGTGCGATCGCTGTTTGGAAAAACTACAAAGAGAATCCCACTGAAGGGCTGGCCGCTTACAAGCGTGCCCTTAGCTTAGGTTATACCGTTTCAATAGGTGAAGTGTATGAAGCCGCTGGCATCAAGTTTGACTTCAGCACCGAATACATCAAGAGTCTGGTGGATTTCGTGAAAGGCGAAATGGAGAAAGTCTAAGGTATAGCTATACCTGCAGAGGAGCCCCGTCATTACCGAAAAGGTAACGACGGGGCTTCTTTTATTTAACGAGGTTTGCATTTTGATTTGTTAGGCATAGCTTTACCAGCTCAGTTTTTGAAGATGCTTTTACCTGCACTATTCCCTTTATCGTAGAGAATTGTACACCTGTTTACTTTGTTCAATGGATCCATTTAAACTATTGATTCCTATCGGGATTCTTTTGCTATGCATTGTCACAGCCTGTTCTACTACTCCAACCTCTGTTTCGCAATCCAATAGTGGGATGTCGAATGCTGAGGTTGCCCGTGCTGCTGTTGGAAAGTGGGTCGGAACCATCCCTTGCGCAGATTGCCCGGGAATAGACTATACCTTGGAACTCAACCCAGACAGTACCTACCGGGAGCGAATGGTTTATCAAGGGCGCAGCGCAACACCTTTTGTGCAGTCGGGTACATGGGGTGTGGGTAATGGCAGCGTGAGGCTGAACAAACAAGGTACAGGGAACAACCAGTTTGCAATAGATGGGGAAGCACTGGTGATGCTCGATAGCGAAGGCAACCGAATAGAGTCAACGCTTGCAGAAGCCTACCGTTTGCGCCGGCAAAATCCGGACGAACCGGAAGACAACCCCCGATTATGGCGTGATAAGTACGAACGAGGAATTGACTTTGCAGCAGTGGGGAACGAGCCATTCTGGTCACTGGAGATTGACCTGGAAAAGATGATAGAATTCAAAGCCCTCGACGAAGAAAACGGCAGCGTCCTCACACCGGTGCCCATCGCTGAAATGCCCGAGACGGGGGAAGGGACAATCTATAGAGTACAAACTGTATCAGGAAACCTGGAGATCAGGATCATAAAAGAGACTTGTGAGAATACAATGTCAGGTCGTAAGTTACCCTATACCGTCACTGTGCTCAAAGATGATATGGAATACAAAGGCTGCGGCATGTACCTGCGCGACTCCCGCTTAAATGGCACCTGGAATCTGGTTGAACTGCAAGGTAAAGCCATTAACCCGGAAGATTTTCAGCGGAATGAGCCATCTCTAGTCATTGACTTGACCGAAGGCAGGGTGTCAGGCAGTGCGGGCTGCAATAGACTGACGGGTACGCTTGAACCAGTTGCCGACAGAATAAATTTCGGTCCCATTGCAGCGACCAAAATGGCCTGTCCGAATATGGAAGTGGAGAACCAGTTTTTGAAAGTACTGAGTAATCAGGAGCTAAGATATAAGGTGACTGAAGAGTGGCTGGAACTTATACTAGATGGCAAAGGAGTGATGATGTTTAAGAGAGGAGAATAGGTATAGAGCCGTTGCATAAGACTTTTTTACTTTAAAAGAACCGGAGGACGATTAGCTTAAGCCCAAGTTACCTTCAGTCAGATTTCTTTGCAGCATGAAAATGACTTTTAAGCTAATGATTTTAGAGTAAGACGCTCAGGATAGTAGTGAATAAAAAAAATCGCCTGTCGTTTCCAACAGGCGATTCCTATTTCTTTATAAAAGTCTTTTACAGCGGCTTAAACTGTTCAAACATCTGTCTGCAGTCGTTGCAGTAGTGCATAGAGCGGCAAAGGGTTGGTCCGAATGGGGTGCGCATGTCCGTGTTTTCACTATCGCAGTAAGGGCACTTTACGTGCTCCAAAATGTCAAGGTCTAAGATCAGGTCATACTTTGGAGGTGGCGCCAGGCCAAATTCCTTTAAATGCTGGCGGCCTTTCTCTGAGATTTTGTTGCTGTCCCAAGGTTTGTCAAAAGACATAATGACGGTGTGGTCTGGAATGCCGTGCTTCTCCAAGGTGCGTTCCACGTCCTTTTTCATATAGTCCATGGCAGGGCAACCAGCGAAGGTCGGTGTCATGTTCACAGTCACGTGTCCTTCCCGTGAAATATCCACACCCGTGATCACACCCAAATCTACCAGCGATAATACCGGTATCTCAGGGTCTTTCACCTCCTCCAACAGGGTCAATATGTTCTCTTTCGTCAACTCCATTTTTTATTTTACCATTCCGCTGTCGGGTCAATCTTGAACACCTCGGCCATCTCGTCCAGAAGCGGCTGCAGGTGCTCAGTGTGCTCACCGTAGCGGCCTCCCAGTATTGGTTCAACTGAAGCAAGATCTGGTAATTTCAGATTCGTCTTTTCAATCACTGCCTCGATGCGCTTCAGCCACTCAGCTTTAACAGCTTCCTCGCCCATGTATACACCGGCCTCGATCAGTTCCTGCTCATACTGTGACGGCTCAAACATACCCAGTGCATAAGGTATAGCTTCGTTCAGCGACGACTGCAAACGCAGAATAGCTTCTTCTGTGGACGAGCCCAGGTTCTTGATCCAAGTATTGGCGTGCAACACATGGTATTTCACTTCACCTTTCAGTTTGGTGGCTACCTTGGCAATCGGCTCGTAACTTGACTGGCTCAGCATTTCGAAGCGAATGATCTCGGCGTTGTCGTACAGAAAGTGGCGGATCAGGCTGAAGTCGTACTCGCCATTAGGTAACTCTACCAGCTGGCTGTTGTGGAACTGGTTGGCGTTGCGTGTGAACGCAACTGTGTCTGGCTCAGCTTCGCCAAGCTCCTGCAGTAAGGTATAGAAGGCCAGGCTGTGGCCAATCTTATCCTGCGCCATCGACGAGAAAGCAATATCCTCCTCGAGGATCGGACCGAAGCCAGTCCACTCAGAGTTGCGGTGGCCCAATATCAGTTGGTCGTCGGCCAGTTTGTATAACAGGTCTTTTATCGCTAGCTCGTTCATTATTGCGCGGTCGTTTTGTGTTCTTCTTTATACTTCGTGATTTTGTCCATCACCTTGTAAGCGATGGCTTCGCGGTACTTCTTTTCAGGTATAGTGGTCCACATGTCCTTGTCCTCATCCGCTGACTGCAGCACATGCTTCGACTTCACTACCCATACATTCACAATCGGACCTTTCTCGCCGAATTGGTTACGGGCTTCCTGTAAGGCTTCCTGGTAAGAAGTCGCCATCACACGACCGGCATGGGCATGGGCTTTGCCGCGCTTCTTCAGATGGAAAATTTCGTAAGCCTCGGCCTCTTCGCTGCGCTCAGCTGGCTCTTCCACACGTATCATATCATACACGTTTTCGCCATCGCCAACATAAGGCGTTACCTGGATGTGCTCAGTACGTGCAATCCAAAGTCCCACACAAGCAAAGCGGCGGCTATACTGCTCTTTGGCGAATAAGAAGGCAACATCTTCGTTCGGGGCATGTACCGGGCCAACATAGGTATGGGCAGCGCCTTCTTTCTTCTGATGGAAGGCCTCGTATGTTTCAAACTGATCCAGCTCGGGTTTTGGTTCGATAGGAGCCATCTCCTCCGGCAGGTTCAGTCGGGTTACTCTTGGGTCTAGTGATGTCAGAGACATAGTTTTATTAGTTAAACTTCCATTGACTAGGCCAATGGCTTCACATATTTTGCTTTCGGGTTGAGGAGGGCTCTGCGAACCCAGGCGCCACGCTCTTCGGCAGTACGGCGTACGGCAAGACGCTCAGCGTTGCAAGGACCGTCACCGTTAATCACACGCTTGAACTCATCCCAATCTGGCTCAGTATATTCCCACTGGCCGGTTTCCATATTCTTCTTCAGGTTCGGATCTGGCACGGTAAGGCCAAGCTCCCAAATTTTGGGCACGTACATGTCGAGGAACTGTTGACGGCACTCATCGTTTGAGGCCATCTTCACTTTCCAGCGCATCAGTGTTTCGGTGTGCGTGCTCATTTTATCAGACGGTCCGAAGAACGTCATAATCGGAGGCCACCAGCGATTCAAGGCAGCCTGAATCATTTCACGCTGCTTCGGTGTGCCGGTTGCCATATGTACTACGGCGTCGTGGCCATATTTCAGGTGGAAAGCCTCCTCAGCGCAGATACGCTCCAGCGCACGGGAGTAAGGACCGTATGAACCCTTTGCGTTAGCCATTTGGTTTACGATCGCACCTGCGTCAATCAGCCAGGAGATGATGTTGGAATCTGCCCACGTAAAAGCCGGGTAGTTAAACACATTGGAGTACTTGCTCTTGCCGTTGATCAGGTCCGTCAGCATTTGCTCACGGGTCTTGCCCAAGGTTTCAGCGGCAGAGTAAAGCAGCTGTGCGTGTCCTACTTCGTCCTGCACCTTGGCCATCTGGGCCATCTTGCGGCGGAAGCCTGGGGCACGGGTGATCCACGTACCTTCCGGCAAAGCGCCGATGATCTCAGAGTGCGCGTGCTGCTCGATCATACGAATCAGCTGCTTGCGGTAAAGTTGCGGCATCCAGTCGTTTGGCTCGATCTTCTCGCCACGGGCGATGCGCGCTTCAAATTCGGCTAGCTTTGCAGGATCTTCGGTCTGCAGGTCGTCGAATTTGGTAGCTTCAAAAACGTTTCCTCCTCCGTACATAATATCTTTAGTTTTAAGGTTCGGTAAAAATTGCCGGACTGTTAAGGTGGACAGTCCGGCAAAGGTTAGGTTTAGTTAGGGTGTACTAGGTAAAGGTTAGGTATAGATCAGTTTAATTAAGGTTCGTCTTTAGTCCGTTCAGCAACATGGCCGACAGGTTCTCTGCAATTTCCTCCGGTTTCATTTTTCCCTCCGGCTTATACCAGGTATGGATCCAGTTGAGTCCCGAAAGAATAGTGAGCACGGCAAACTTCTCGTCCGGTACCTGAAACTCTCCGCTTGCTATACCTTGGCGGATAATCTCACGGAAATAATTTTCGTACCGGTCACGCAGCGCCAGAAACTCCGTATGGAATGGTTCACTTAAGTGGCGCCACTCCTGCAGGAACACTGCTGAGGCTTCCGTGTTGCGGGTAAGCACCTGCACATGCGCCGAAATGGCCCGCTTCAGTTGCTCAGTTGCGCTGGTGTTCTCGTCTTTCACAGCTTCTATCGCTCCAAAAAACTCATCTGCCATCCGGAAACACACTCGCTGCAGAATCTCTTCTTTGGAACGGATATGCGAGTAAATGCTGGCAGCCTCTATACCCAGGGCATTGGCCAGGTCGCGCATGGACGTGGCCGAGAATCCTCTGGTTTTGAATAGGGCCGTAGCCGTTTGCTCTATCTGTTCTTTCCTGCTCAAAGTATACTCCTTATATAGATAACAACAAATGTAAACAACCTAACGTTCGTTAGCAAATAAATTTTACGCGAATTATGGAATGGAAGTTGCTGGCTAATTGCGAGCTACAAAAGTTAACGCGTAAGCGCCTGCACAATTTGGCTGTTTACCTGTTAAAGGAATAGGTCGTCATTATAGAGCCTATGCAACCTTCCTTCTGATTTTGCGATCATTGTAGTGATAAGAAGTTGCGCTAAAAGCTTAATAATAGCTGACGATTGCTTATATTAATGGAGCATTACCAAATTGCTCGCGTATACCTGATACCGGTTCGCCGGTGTGATAAATCTAAATTTAGAAGCTATTACCATGACTGACACAACACAACCACCTATCACGCAAACCATGGATTTCGTGCATTACGAAGTGAAAGAGCGTGTTGGGTACATCACCCTAACCAGATCTGAGAAGCGCAATGCGCTGAATGCTGAAATGGTCACAGAGCTAAAGCGCGCCTTTGCTGCTGCCGAAGACGATGAGTCGTGCAAAGTGATCGTACTGCGCGCCGAAGGCAAAGTGTTTTGCGCAGGTGCCGACCTGGAATACCTGCAGCGCCTGCAGCAGTACGACTACCACGATAACCTCGCCGACTCTACTCACCTGATGGAGCTGTTCCGCCAGATCTATACCTTAAAGAAAGTTGTGATCGCGCAGGTGCATGGCCACGCCATTGCAGGTGGCTGCGGACTGGCTGCCATCTGTGACTTCGCATTTACGGTGCCGGAGGCCAAGTTTGGCTATACCGAAGTGAAGATCGGTTTTATACCTGCTATCGTGAAGGTGTTTCTGCTCCGTAAGATAGGAGAGGCCTGTGCCAAGCAACTGTTGCTTACAGGTGATCTGATTTCAGCCGAGGAGGCACAGAGTTTTCACCTGGTAAACTATGTAGTGGCTGCTGAAGAACTCGAAGAGAAGGTGTTCAGCTTCGCTCAGAAGCTCTGCAAAGAGAACTCCCGCCAAAGCATGGAAGTCACCAAAGAGATGATTGCCCGTGTGCAGGAAATGTCGCTGGAAGATGGGTTGCAGTATGCGGCTGAAATGAATGCCGTTGCCCGTGGCAGTGAGGACTGTCAGCGTGGTATAGCCGCATTTTTGAATAAAGAGGCGCTGACTTGGTAATTTTCTGTAGAACTTTCAAAACCATTTGTTAAACTTGTTGTTTGATGAGTATGCTGATGGGCCTTGGAATCATGTTGATTACTTTTGTAGCAATGGAAGGTGTGGCCTGGGCCATGCACAAGTACGTGCTGCACGGTTTTATGTGGTTTCTGCACAAGTCCCATCACACGCATCACAAGCACGCCTTTGAGTGGAATGACCTGTTTTTTGCCTATTATGGAACGCTTGCTATGCTGTTTTTTATTTTCGGCAGTGAGCCCATTGACTATAGGTTCTGGATAGGAGCAGGTATTACACTTTATGGCGTAGCTTACTTCCTAATACATGATGTATTCATCCACAGGCGTATTAAGTTTTTCGGTAATACGTCTAACGTTTACCTGAAAGCCTTAAACATGGCGCATAAGGTGCATCATAAGCACACGAGCCGCGACGGATCCGAATCTTACGGAATGCTGTGGGTGGCACCGAAGTACTTTAGGGCAGCATACTCAATTTTACAGAAACGACAACAAGGGGAACAGACGTGGCGCAATACACCATCAAAGAGCTAGAGCACCTTTCAGGTATCAAGGCTCATACGATCCGCATCTGGGAGCAGCGCTACAATGTGCTTTGTCCCCAGCGAACCGATACCAACATTCGCTACTACAGCGACGCCGACCTTAAAACCCTGCTTAATATCTCGCTCCTCAATGAGCAAGGGTATAAGATCTCTAAAATCGCGAAGATGAGCTCTGAGCAGCTCAAGCTAACAGTGCAGCAGCTGGCCGAGCAGGAGGCCCATACGCTATCTCATCACATCAACAGCATGGTGACAGCCATGATTGACATGGATGAAGAGCGTTTCGACAAGTCATTTTCCACAGTCACACTGCAGCTGGGTTTTCAGAATGCGATGCTGCAGGTGGTTTATCCGTTTCTGCATAAGATTGGAATACTCTGGCAGACCAACAACATCACGCCCGCCCATGAGCACTTCGTGAGCAATCTGGTGCGGCAAAAATTGATAGTAGCCATCGATGGGCAGGTGTTGAAGCGTAAAGAAGGATCTCCGTCTTATTTACTATACCTGCCTGAAGGAGAACTGCACGAGATAGCGCTTCTTTTCATGAACTACCTGATCCGGGCACACCATCAACAGGTAATTTACTTAGGACAGAACCTGCCATTCGAAGACTTAAAGAGAACTTATGACCAGCTGAAACCTGCCATTATCTGTACGGTTCTGACCATAGTGCCTGAGCGGGAGTTTGTGCAGGAATATATTGATAAGGTAGCAACCACTTTCCCTGATGCCCAGATCTACTTTTATGGCTATCAGGCACAACATAGCTTTCTGGAGTACCCTAAAAATACACATCGCTTGAGTAGTATTGCTGATTTTGAAGCTTTGTTGAAAAGATTTTGCTGATAATTAAACAGGTCTCTGAAACGGGATAGTTCAACAGGAAAGGTCAAATCCAATTGGGTTTGGCCTTTTTTGTTGGTTAAAGTGCTAAAGTGGAATAATCGGAGAAGTTTATATTGTTTAATGTATCCGAAAATATATTAAACAAAACTTGACTTAAAATTTAGATGTCCGTATAATTGTTTAGTGATTTACCTTAAATGTTAAACAGTATGACGGCATTAGAATTTTCCAATCATATTCAGATGGCAGCTGGTTCGTTGAAGCCGGTAGCTATGAACCTTACCCGCAATGCGGACGATGCCAAGGACCTTGTGCAGGAAACGTTGCTTAAAGCGCTCTCAAACCGTGAGAAGTTCAATGCCGGCACTAATCTGAAGGCATGGCTCTACACCATCATGCGCAATACGTTTATCAACAATTACAACAAAATTACAAAGCGCAGCAGTCAGGTAGACAGTACTGAATACCTGCAGTACATGAACACGGACGATAGCTTCATCACTGTGAACAAGGGCACGGCTGCCTTTGTGATGAGTGACATTAAAGCGGCTATCGCCAAGCTCAATGAAGAGCACCGCACACCGTTCATGATGTATTACATCGGTTACAAATACCTGGAAATCGCTGAAAAACTTAACATCCCAATCGGCACTGTGAAAAACCGTATCCACATTGCCCGCAAGGAGTTGAAGAAACTGTTGCAGGTTTATGGCGACTAGCTACAACTTAAACCAGTTTTTTTTAGTAAATTTCTAGATGATGTCAAAAAAAGTAATCGTAATCGGTGCTGGATTTTCTGGACTGTCTGCCGCTACTAGTCTGGCCGACCTAGGCTATGAAGTAACGGTGCTCGAGAAGAATGCCACACCCGGAGGACGTGCCCGCAGCTTTGCAGCCGAAGGCTATACCTTCGACATGGGCCCGAGCTGGTACTGGATGCCGGATGTCTTCGAGTCTTACTTCCGGAAGTTTGGCAAGACTGTTTCCGATTACTATGACCTCGTGCGGCTCGACCCATCTTATACTGTCGTATTTGGTGAGGATGACTTTGTGGACGTGCCTGCCTCGCTGGACGAGCTGAAGGCGCTGTTCGAGAGGTGGGAGCCCGGCAGCGCTTCTCGTCTCGATAAGTTTCTTGAGCAGGCTGCTTACAAATACGAGGTAGGGATAAACCAGCTCGTGTACAAACCCGGACGCTCAGTGAGCGAGTTCATGAGTTTGCAACTCTTAATGGATGTGTTGCGCATGGATGTTTTTCAGTCTATTCACGCCCATATCCGTCGATTCTTTTCGCATGACAAGATCATCAAGCTAATGGAGTTTCCGGTACTGTTTCTCGGAGCGCTGCCGCAGAACACCCCGGCACTCTATAGTTTGATGAACTATGCCGACATCAGCCTGGGTACCTGGTACCCAATGGGCGGGATGTATAAGATTATTGAAGGTATGGTACAGCTGGCAGAGGAGAAGGGGGTTTCTTTTCTCTATAACCAGGATGTGCAGGAAATTGAGGTAGAGCAAGGTATAGCTCGACGTGTACGCACCGCTACAGGCACTTTCGAGGCGGATGTGGTAGTAGGCAGCGCTGATTACCACCACGTCGAACGTCATCTGTTAGCTTCGGATTACCGTAGTTATACGGAGGCCTATTGGGATAAACGCGTGATGGCGCCCTCCTGCCTTATTTTCTATTTAGGTATAAGCAAGAGACTGGACAACCTACGTCATCACAACCTGTTCTTTGACGAAGATTTTGGGCCGCATGCGCACGAGATTTACACCGATCCCAAATGGCCGGCTAAACCACTGTTTTATGTGTCAGCTCCGTCGGTAACGGATGCTAGCGTGGCCCCGGAAGGTTGTGAGAACTTGTTTGTGCTGATGCCAGTGGCACCAGACCTGGAAGATACCGAAGCGTTGCGGGAGCGCTACTATACCCTTATCATGGATCGTTTGGAGCGTTTAACCAAACAGGATGTGCGCAGTGCCGTGGTTTACAAGCGTAGCTACGCGCATCGGGATTTTATCTCTGATTACAATGCCTTCAAAGGCAATGCCTATGGCTTGGCTAACACCTTGATGCAGACAGCCCTGCTGAAGCCTAGCCTGAAGAGTAAAAAAGTAAGAAACCTGTACTATACCGGTCAATTGACGGTGCCTGGTCCAGGAGTACCACCCTCGCTGATCTCAGGACAAGTGGTGGCAAAGGAAGTGGCGAAAGAATATGCGCTGGCTACGGGTCAACGAGAAATAATGAGTACATAACTCCCCATTAGAACTATGGATTTATTTAAAGAGACCTGCCTGAACTGTAGCAAGCTGATAACTGAAGCGTATAGTACCTCCTTTACACTTGGAATTAAAACGCTGCACCGCAAATTCCACCAACCCATCTATGCTATTTATGGCTTTGTGCGTTGCGCAGACGAAATTGTAGACACCTTCCATGACTTCGACAAGCGTAAACTGCTCAGTGAGTTCCGCAAACAGACTTTTGAGGCCATTGAGCAAGGTATAAGCCTGAACCCTGTGTTGCATGCCTTTCAGTGTGTAGTCAACGAGTATAAGATAGACCGTGAATACATCGAGGCTTTCCTGAACAGCATGGCCATGGACCTAGAGGATCATGTATACGACCCGGCGCTTTACAAAGAGTACATTTATGGCTCTGCCGAAGTAGTTGGGTTGATGTGCCTGAAAGTGTTCTGCGAGGGAGATGAAGAACAGTTTGAGCGTCTTAAGAAACCAGCCTGCAGCTTGGGGGCGGCTTTTCAGAAAGTGAACTTCCTGCGTGACATGCAGAGCGACTTTAAAGACCGGGGCAGGGTTTATTTTCCTTCCGTGGACATTCGCACTTTCAACAACGCCAGCAAAGAGGAGATAGAGGCCGACATTGCGCTGGATTTCAAAGACGCCTACGCTGGTATACTCGCTTTGCCACGTTCGGCGCGCATGGGTGTATACCTTGCCTATGTATATTACCTCAAGCTTTTCCACAAAATCAAAGGGCTGCCGGCAACCCATATATTAAATGAGCGCGTAAGAGTACCTGATAACACAAAGTTTGCCTTACTTTTGGGCTCCTATGTCAGGTACCAACTAAACGCCATTTAATTCGTGAGAAATAGCTTACAAATACTATTCGTTTTTCTGTTTTTAAGTTTTACGGCGCTTGCCGATAATTCCAAAGATTACAAATTGTCAGATCTGCGAGTGCAGTTTCTGGAGGCCAGCAAAGACAGCAAGGCCGGTCGGAATTTTCATGAGCTGATGAGCAGCTACGAGGATAATAATCCGGTGATACTGGCTTATAAGGCAATTTCAGAAGCAATCATGGCCAAGCATGTCTGGAATCCTTATATGAAAATGAAGCATCTGCAGCGTTCCTCCGAGATATTTGAAGAGGCAGTGCGGCTCAATGCTTCAAATCCGGAAATAAGGTTTTTGCGCTTTACGGTAGAGCATTACGTGCCGCGCTACCTTAACATGAGCAAAAACCTGCAGGACGATAAAGCAAAGATCATCGCCGGCTTGGAGCGCCATCCAAAATCCGGGCTATCTGATGACATGGCCCGGGACATTCGCGCCTTCATGCTGACGAAGGACCACTGCACAGAGCAGGAAAAACAAAGACTCAAACGTATACCGATTTAAGCCGCATGCCGCTATACCTGTACCTGAACATTTTCACCATTCTGTTTCCTCTGTTACTCTCATTCGACAGGAAAGTGACCTTCTATAAAAACTGGCCATACCTTTGGCCGGCGATCATCATCAACGCGGCGCTCTTCATTTTCTGGGACGTGCTGTTCACAGAATCAGGTGTGTGGGGCTTCAATCCGGAATATCTAGTCGGGATCTACCTTTTTAATCTGCCGATCGAGGAAGTACTCTTTTTCATCACAGTGCCTTATGCCTGCGTTTTCATCTATGAGTGCCTGAATGCCTACATTACCAAAGACCTGATGCAGCCTTATGCCAAAGGAATAACCTTTGTGCTTATACCCGTCCTCTTGCTCATAGCTGGTCTTAATCTCGAAAGACTTTATACCTCTATCACCTTCATCTTGCTGGCTGCTGTGCTGGGGATGCATTACTATTTTTTCAACACTCAAAAATTAGGACGTTTCTACCTGGCTTACCTAGTGCACCTGGTCCCGTTCCTGACGGTAAACGGCGTTCTCACCTATCTGCCAATTGTTTGGTATAACAATAGTTACAACCTGGGTTTGCGCATTGTGTCTATACCTGTAGAAGACTCCATGTACTCGATGCTGATGCTTTTGTTGACAATTTCGATTTACGAAGGCTTAAAACAGCGTTTCGCCGTTAAACAATATCAACGCTTGGCTGTATAAAGGTATATGCGAAACCTTCAAGTCACTATCGATTCTAACTCAGGCTTTTGCTTCGGCGTGGTCTATGCCATTCAGATGGCAGAAGATATCCTCGACGAGCGCGGCTATCTGTATTGCCTGGGCGACATCGTGCACAACGACGTGGAGGTGGAGCGCCTGCAGAAGCGGGGGTTGCGCATTATTGACCATGCCCAACTAAAGGAACTGCATGGTGAGTCTGTGCTGATACGCGCTCACGGCGAACCGCCCTCAACCTACCATGTAGCTCTCCAAAACAACCTGACTCTGATTGACGCTTCCTGCCCTGTAGTACTTAAGCTGCAAAACAGGATCAAAACGTCTTATGACAAAGACGAGAGGATCTTTATATATGGGAAGCACGGGCACGCCGAGGTGATGGGCCTATTAGGGCAAACGAGCAACAAAGGAGTCGTATTTGAGAATTTGGATGAACTTATGCAGCATGACCTGCCTTCTAAAATCACACTCTATAGCCAAACCACTAAGAGTACCAACAGCTTCTATAACATCAAAGATACACTCGAGCAACAGGGCTACGAAGTAGACGCCAACGACACCATCTGCCGGCAGGTATCGAACCGTGATAAGGACTTGCGGAAGTTTGCCGCGCAGTTTGATAAGATTATCTTCGTGTCGGGCACTAAGTCGAGCAATGGCAAAGTGCTTTATCAGGTATGTAAGGACACTAATCCTGCTACTTATTTTGTTTCGAAGGTAGAAGAGATTCAGCCCGAGTGGTTTGCCGATGGTGATAAAGTAGGCATTTGCGGTGCGACGTCCACGCCGATGTGGCTAATGGAGGAGGTGCGAAATATGCTGCTCCGGGAGACGGTTTGAACTGAGTATAGTCTTGCATAAACTAGCGACAATTCTAGCCTAAATTCCAAAAACAGGTATAGCCATTCAGAACAATCAGGTATAGTTACGGCCTGATCGAAGCGGATAAGAACAGGTATAGCCTTCAATAAATCAAATGGTAAAGACAATCAAACGAGATAGCAGGGGAGTAGCGATCGCAGCCATCATTGTGGTCTGCTGGTTTGGCTTGCTCGTATACCTGCTGCACTTCCCGGTTGATTTCACTTCGCCTTTACTCTACCTGTTTTTGTTGTTACAGACACATCTCTACACTGGCCTTTTCATCACGGCGCACGACGCCATGCATGGTGTAGTCGCTCCCGGTAGGCCAAAGCTCAACCGTATTATTGGCACCGTCACCGCTTTTTTGTTTGCTTATAACTGGTACCCACGACTTTTGCCCAAACATCACCAGCACCATAAGCATGTAGCTACCGAAGAAGACCCGGACTACCATCATGGTTCTTTCTGGCCCTGGTACTATAGTTTTCTGAAAAACTACATCACGTGGTGGCAAATCGTGCTGATGGCCATTACCTATAATGTGCTGCAGTTGTTTTTTCCGATTGAGAATGTCATCATGTTTTGGATGGTGCCCGCCATACTAGCTACCTTCCAGCTGTTCTACTTCGGCACCTACTTGCCGCATCGTGGCGAGCATGCGCCGGATAACAGGCATAAGTCAGGTACGCAGGCCAAGAACCACCTGTGGGCTTTTGTGAGTTGCTACTTTTTCGGCTACCACTATGAGCACCATGACAAGCCCTACCTGCCGTGGTGGCAGCTATACAAAGCAAAAGGGTAGCCGACTTGGTGTCAGCTACCCTTTTTGATTTGTATGCTATAAGCGACTTAGTGCGCTCCTGCTTCCTTGCGGCAGCAATCGTCTAGTTTATTGTAAGCACGCGGTGTGGCTGGCTTGTCGTCGGCGTCATAGCCTGTCTCATTCACAGCTTTGCGAATTTTGTCTTCGTTGGTCTTCTTGCTGTCGTAAGTCACAGTGAGCATTTTGGAGTCAACGTCCAGATTGGATTTCTTCACGCCTTTCTCGTAAGCCATGGCTTTCTCTATGCTTTTCTTGCACATGCCGCATACGGCTGAGGTTTTAATCTGAACTGTTTTCTCGTTGCTGTTCTGTGCTTGTACGCTCAGCGTAGCGAAGAACATGATGAATGCTAATCCGAGGTTTCTGAAAATTTTCATGTTGATAAAGTAAATGGTGAATTTAGTTTACTGATTTAAATATACTCAACTCTAGCCGGGATGGCTTCTGCAAAATCTATACCGCTATTCAATTTTAAAGCGCAGACCTGCGTATATCACGCGGCCTGTGATCGGGCCCCATACCATGCTGGCGTCGAAATTAGCACCGAAGGGGTCATTGGCTCCTATAATGGCATTCGGTTGTCGGAAGTTCAACAGGTTCTCGCCGCCCAGGTATAGTTCCCATCGCTTAAAGGCCCGCGACACCTGCCCGTTCAAGGTATAGAAGGCATCAGACTGACGCACGTTGGCTGCACCGCTGTGGCCTTCCATGTAGGCCAGCGGCATCTGGCCAAAGTACTGGGTGGTCAGGTCTGCGCGCCACTTGTCGAATGGCGTAGCAAAGCCCAGGTTCACAAAGAAACGGTGCTGCGGAATCATAGGCCGTTGCTGCAGGGTACCATTGTAGGTGGTTTGCACATCATAGTACTTATAGGCCGTCTTTACATCAAAGCCTTTCAACACTTCGTACTGCAGTTCTGCCTGAAAACTGCGGGAAAAGGAGCGGCCCTGTAGGTTGTAGAAGGCAATCTCATTAGCACTGCTATACATGTCAGCCACTACCTGGTTCTGGAACATGGTATAGTAATAGTCAGTGATGAAAGCGCCCGGACGACCGCCCAGCTCAAAATACTGCGTAAAGGACCCACCCAGATTCCAAGCCTTCTCAGGCTCTAGTTCTTCCTGAAAAGTGAAGGCACGATTGCTGACCAGAGCAGCTGTGTTTTCCGAAATCGGGTTAGCCACTCTAAATCCTTTCCCTGCAGCCAATCTGAAAATGGTATTTGGCGTGAAGTCATACTTTACATTCAGACGTGGCGTAAACACGGTACCGTACAGGTTGTGGAAGTCGGTACGGGCCCCAGCCACCACAGTCAGGTTCTCGGCGTTGTTGAAGATGTACTCTGCAAAAATACCCGGTACTTGCTCGGTACGAGCCAGTCTAGTCTGTTCCAGCCGCTCAGAATAATCATCGTACAGGAAGCTTGCGCCCACTTTATAGGTATGGCCTGTGTGCCCGATGATAGACTGGAAAATGAAGCGCAGATCGCCGGTGTTTTGCTCTCCGTTATACTGCCGCCGGCCGTATAGCGAGTTAAACTTGTGGTGCACGCCCGAAGAGATGAAACCCAAACTCTGATAGGGCTTGCCCTTGAAGGTATAAGAGGTCTTATTATAAAAGGATAAGCGGTCCGTCTCCGACTCGGTGCCATAGTGTTGCTCAGGTCCAATCGGTTCACCTTTTTCATAGCCCATTTGTCCGCCCAGTTTGGTTTCGCGCAAGGCGTTAATGCCAAACTCCGATACCCAATCGCCGTGGGTGTACTTCCACTTGTTGTACACGTTATGGTGCGTACCCAAGGCCAGGTCCATAAAGCCATCTTTGTTGCGGTCTACGCGGTTGCCGAGGTGGTCGGAGTGAAGCATGAGGAGTGTGCTCCATTTTGGGCTCACCTGCGCCGACACATTCAGGTTGGCGTCGAACTTGGCCAGGCTGTTTCCATACAAGTTCAGGTATAGCCGTTCGCTTTTCTCAGGATCCTTCAGCTTAACGTTCACCTGCCCCGAAATCGACTCGTAGCCATTCAGCACCGAACCCATCCCTTTGATAATATCGATCGACTCAATATAGGTGCCGGATAAGTAATTGAGGCGGTAGGGAGTGGAAAGGCCACGCAGCGCCGGTACATTGTCGGTGGTCAGCAAGGTATAGGAACCGTCAAGCCCCAGCATTTGAATCTGTTTAGCGCCCGAAACTGCGTCGGTTGTCGTTACCTCCACCGAGGCGTTGGTCTCGAAACTCTCTGCCAAGTTGCAACAGGCCGATTTTTCCAGGTCGCGGGTCGTGATAATCTGCGAATTGGTGGGTGTGAGGGTTGAATATCGGGTCTGTTGACCTTCTATTACAACTTCTCTTATGGAGCTGGTTGGGCTGAGTGCAATGGTTATAGCTGTTTTGCCGCTCACGTCAATCGTATCAGGCTTGTAACCCAAATATGACACGATGATCTGTGGACTGATAGCGTCGGCTAACTGAAGTGTGAAGTTACCACTAGCATCTGTCGGGGTGCCTTTGGTAGTGCCCTTCCATACAGCGTTGGCACCGACAAGCGGGGAATTATTGGTTTTGTCTACCACTTTGCCCGTCAGTTGCTGGGCGGTGGCAGGGTATAGGATACTTATAAATAGTGCGAACGTACCGAAAAGGCGGCAAAATGATCGCAAAGGTCTGTTGAAATGCATAAATCTTATTCGATTAAATCTTAAGCAGGCAGTTATAGACATAGGTATAGCACCATTGTCTTGGAATGCAGAGAAGATTTAGACGATAAGAATCTGAAGCCGATGGAGTAGTTGAATGCCGTAGAGCGGAGGAGAACTATCGGAATAAGTGAGAATCCGTTGGTCGGTGGTGATGGCCGGAGCCCAAGTAGTGAAAAGTGGCGTGAAACCAATCGAAAAGAAAACCGGGATCTCAAGTGAAAGACTCTTAATAGAAGAAACCGGCTCTAACTTCTCAAAGGAAAGCTCCATTGTGCAGCAGTCATCTTCAGTAGCTTCTTGTGTATCAGGTGTTTGGCAACAACCATCCGCTTGTTCCTCTATGGCTGACATTTTCAAGCCAGTCATCAGGCACAGCTGTTCGCTCAAAGCTACGCCAAAAGAACCTAGCAAAATGCTGAGGGTCAGTAATAGTGTAACCGTATGGCGGATGGTCTGATTCACACCACAAATATACGGAAATTTGCCCCACTTTACCACAAACTTTATCCACGCTGGGGATATTCACCCACTTTGTCCCACATTCTCCACTTTGTCCCACTTTTGCCGAAATCCCACAGAGTTAGTGAATAATTGTGTGTTATTTGTTAGGTAAATAGCTGTTATTCAGTAATTTAAAATATATACTCTCTCGTATATTAACGAAAGGTGATATTTTATGCAAATAAACTTATCCGCAAAATGAAGGTCCAAAATGTGGATAATGTGGATAAGTGGGGTGGATAACCGTAATTTATCCACAAAGTGGTAAAAAGTGGGAGATTGTGGTTGCGGTGTTTTGGTGAATCGTTACATTTGTATACTCCGAAAACTATACGGATTTAACTGTCATATACATGAACTTCCTGTCTGGCGAATATGAATGCAAGATTGACCCAAAGGGAAGGTTGGTTTTACCTGCAAAGATAAAATCCAACCTACCGGAGGCATCTGGCAATCATGTGGTGCTAACAAGAGGTTTCGAGCCTTGTCTTGTGCTCTACCCAAAATCAGAGTGGAAGACAATTTATGATAAGGTGGCAGGTCTGAACGAGTTCAATGAGGAGTACCGCCAGTTTCAGCGCAACTTCTTCCGTGGTAACACGGAGATCGAGCTGGATGGCACCGGTCGTTTTATCGTGCCCCGCACGATGGCCCGCTTCGCTGACCTGGAAAAGGAAGCAATTGTAGTAGGCTTGGGAAACCGCGTTGAGATCTGGAATCCTGACAAGTATGAGGACTTCCTGATCAAGGACCAGCAGAGTTTCTCACAACTGGCCGAGAAGTTTTTAGGAGATAAACCGGCGGAAGCGCCTTTGATTTAATGGAGTACCACAGACCGGTTATGCTGCAGGAATGTATAGACGCACTGGAGGTCAAACCAGATGGCGTGTATGTGGATGTGACATTTGGGGGAGGCGGTCACTCTAAGGTAATCGCCAGCAAGCTGACAACAGGTCAGCTTTATTCGTTTGATCAGGACCGCGACGCGGAAGAGCAGTCGAAGAAGATTGACAGCCCAGCTTTCACGTTTGTGCGCGCCAACTTTCGCGATCTGAAAAAATACCTGCGCCTCTACCGTGTTAAGGAAGTGGACGGTATTCTGGCTGATCTTGGTGTCTCATCGCATCAGTTCAATGAAGCAGAGCGTGGTTTTTCGACCCGTTTTGACGGACCATTGGACATGCGCATGGATCCTGAGTCAGGTACGCCGGCAAGCGAAGTGGTCAATACTTACAGCCAGGAGCAGCTGCACAAGATCTTCGGTATTTACGGCGAAGTGAAAAATGCCAAGACACTGGCTGGCGTAATCGTGTCGCAAAGGGCCCGAAATACGATCCAAACGATTGGCGAGTTCAAGCAAGCGATCAGCTCTTGCACCCCTCGTGGAAAAGAGAACAAATATCTGGCGCAAGTGTTTCAGGCGCTACGCATAGAAGTAAACGATGAGCTAAAGGCGCTTGAGGAAATGTTGGAGCAAGCGGCCGAAGTGCTGAAGCCCGGCGGGCGATTGGTGGTGATGTCATACCACTCACTCGAAGACCGACTGGTGAAGAACTTCATCGCCAAGGGCAAGTTTTTCGGGGAGGTGGAAAAAGACCTGTTCGGGAATGAGAAAAAACCGCTCGATGCCGTCAACCGCAAGCCGATCGTGCCCTCAGAACAGGAGTTGCTCGAGAACAGTCGCTCACGCAGCGCCAAACTAAGAATCGCAGAGAAGAGATAGCGAATGCAGAAATAGAATCAATAACAGTGTAGTAACCGAAACTCAACTATGGCTCCTAACCTTATGACTAAGACAGCTGCCGCACCCAAAGGCAACACGCTACGTGTGAAGCCGGAGGAAGAGGCGAAGCCGGAGGTGAAGGCTACCAAGAAGGGATTCAGCCTTTTTAAATTGCTGGATAAATACACTAATGTAGATTTCCTGTTTCAGGAGGGGGTTCCTACCCGTTTCTTGCCGCATGTGCTTTTCATGACAGGCATCACGCTGTTTTATATCGGCAACACCCACTACGCCGAGAAGACTATCCGCAAAATTGCCAAGATCAAAGTAGAGACAGAAGACCTTCGGGCGGATTATACCACTCTGAAGTCTGATTATATGGGCGCCAGCAAACAGTCTGAAGTGGCGCGCAACGTGGCACCGCTGGGCCTTGTTGAAAGTTCATCTCCACCTTACCAAGTAGAAGTAGCGGCAGATGAATATTAAGAAGGAAATAGTATTGCGCGTGCGGATCGTGTTCTTACTGGTCTGCCTTTTTGCATGTGCGATCGTGTACAAGATTGTACAGATACAGGTGCTGGATGGTACCAAGTGGAAAGAGATTTCGAAAGAGCGCCGTATCCGCTACCAGCCGGTTCCGGCTACCCGTGGCAATATCTACTCTGACAACGAGAGCATATTGGCCACGTCACTGCCGTTTTACCGTGTTGCTTTTGACCCGGCTATCGCTCAGGCCGAGACCTTTAATGGAGGTATAGATTCGCTGGCGATGCTGCTGTCGCGCTTCTACAAAGACCAGTCGGCAGAGCATTACCGCCGCAAGATCAAAAATGCGCGCCATGCCGGCAGAAGGTATATAAGACTAAATAGCCGCCAAATCAACTACCAGGAGAAGAAGATGATGGCAAGCTGGCCAATCTTCCGGGCGGGTAAGAACAAAGGCGGTGTGATCTTCGAGAAAGTGGAGAAGCGCTTCAAGCCTTTCGGCATGCTGGCAGAGCGAACTATTGGGTTTATAAACGAAGACAAGAACGGCGCCGGCTTGGAATACAGCTATAACGGCGAGTTGGCGGGCACCGATGGGGAGGCCCTTTTTGAGCGTATAGCGGGCGGTAATAAACCGATCTACGACGGGACGGAAGTGGCCCCGCAGAACGGTTACGATATTAAGACCACCATCGACATCAACCTGCAGGACGTAGCGGAGAACGCCCTCTACAAAGCATTGGTAGAGAAGAACGCAGACTACGGTTGCGTGATTCTGATGGAGGTGAAAACAGGAGAGATCAAGGCGATGGCTAACCTGGGTAAAACCAAGGGCGGTTACATTGAAGATTATAACTATGCGGTTGGTAACCAGGGGCGTACGGAGCCAGGGTCTACCTTCAAGCTGGCTTCTATGCTGGCTTTGTTTGAACATTCTGATGTGGAATTGACCGATACAGTAGATACCGGAGACGGCAGATACCGCATTAAAAATACGACCATGACCGACGTGAAAATCGGAGGTTACGGAAAGATCACGGCACAGGAGGTATTCGAGAAGTCGTCTAACATCGGGGTGGCCAAACTGATTCAGGAGAACTTCAATGACAATCCGCAGGCATTTGTGGACTACCTGCACAAGTTCGGTTTGAGCAGCACGCTGGGTTTCCAGATGGACGGTGAGGCAAGGCCTTATATCAAGAACACCAGTGATAAAACATGGTATGGCACCTCGCTCACGTCCATGTCGATTGGCTACGAAATGAAGCTGGCTCCGCTGCAGACGCTGGCACTGTACAATGCCGTGGCGAACAATGGCGTGAAGGTACAGCCAATCATCGTGAAAGAGATTCGTCGCGCGGATCAGGTGATACAGACGTTCCAAACGCGGGTGCTGAACGAGAGAATCGCTTCTGAAGAGACGATTAAAAAGGTACGTGCGATGCTGGAGGGTGTGGTGCAGAACGGTACCGCCAAAAACCTCCGCAGCGCCGATTATAAAGTGGCTGGTAAAACCGGAACCGCCCGCAAGGTGAAGGACGGTAAATACGTGAAGCTATACTCAACATCGTTCGCTGGTTATTTCCCGGCTGACAATCCGAAGTATAGCTGCATTGTGATAATTGACAGCCCGAGAGGGGTGAACGTGTACGGCGGCGATGTGGCCGCGCCGGTGTTTAAGGAAGTGGCCGACAAGGCATACGCCCGCGACCTGGCCATGCACCAGCCGCTGCGTGCCCGTGTGGTGCCGAACAAAGACAGTTTGCCACAGGTGAAAGCCGGCAGCTTCGATGACCTGAGCCTGATCCTGAATAAGATCGGAATCAGCAATCATTCCACTGCCAATAATGATGACGAGTGGGTGCGCGTGACGCCGCAAATGCGCTCGCTGAAGTTTGAGCCGAACCCCGTAAGAGGTGGTCAGGTACCCGACGTAACCGGCATGACATTGCGCGACGCCCTGTTCATTTTGGGTAATCAGCACATGAAAGTAAGTGTGGAAGGAATGGGCAAGCGTGTGGTGAAACAATCCGTGCAGCCGGGCACTGAAATTAACAAAGAAACTAAAATTACGATTGTACTGAGCTAATGCAGCTACTACAGGACATATTGAAAGACGTAACCGTGCTGGAAAGCCACGGCCCACTGGATGTGCAGGTCGAGTTGATCACTTTCGACTCGCGGCAGGTACAGCAAGGCGTGCTGTTTGTAGCCATGCGCGGCGTGCAAGTGGACGGACACGACTTCATGGCGAAAGCCGTGGAGGCGAAGGCCGTTGCTATTGTGTGCGAAGAATTACCGGCAGAACTGGCCGGAGATATTACTTATATCAAAGTGAAAAACAGCGGTCAGGCCTTGGGCTTAATGGCTTCTGCGTTTTACGGCCATCCTTCTCGAAAACTGAAACTGGTAGGCGTAACGGGTACTAACGGCAAGACCACTTCGGTGACTTTGTTGCACAAGCTGTTCCGCGAATTGGGCTACCATGTGGGGATGATCTCTACAGTGCAGAACCAGATCGACGAAGAGATTATCCCTTCGACGCATACCACGCCTGACGCCGTGTCGCTGAATGCTTTGCTGGATAAGATGGTAAAGGCAGGCTGTGCTTATGCTTTTATGGAAGTGAGTTCGCATGCCATGGTGCAGCAACGTGTGGCAGGTATAACTTTTGCAGGCGGCGTGTTCACCAACATTACCCACGACCACCTGGACTACCACGGCACTTTCGACGAGTACATCAAAGCCAAGAAATCTTTCTTTGATATACTGCCAGCGGGTGCTTTCGCGCTGATTAACGCTGACGACAAACGTGGTCCGGTAATGGTGCAGAACACCAAAGCCGACGTGCGTTACTTCTCGCTCCGTAAAGTAACTGACTTCAAAGCACGCTTGATCGATAACACGTTGCAGGGGCTGCATTTGGAGATAGACGGTCACGAGATCTGGGCCAAGTTGATCGGGGCTTTCAACGCCTACAACTTGCTAGGCGCCTATGGCGTGGCGGTGTTGCTCGAAGAAGACCCAATGGAAGCACTGACAATCCTATCTAGTTTAAATACGGCAGCAGGTCGCTTTGACTATATCGTGTCAGACATCGAGCAAATTACAGGTATAGTGGACTACGCTCATACGCCGGATGCGCTGGAGAACGTGCTCAATACGATTCAGCAAATCCGTACGCCGCTGCAAACGGTGATAACAATAGTTGGCTGTGGTGGCAACCGCGACGCAGCTAAGCGCCCGGTGATGGCGGACATCGCCTGCCGTCTAAGCGATAAGGTGATTTTGACGTCCGATAATCCGCGTTTCGAAGAGCCACAGGCGATACTGGAAGACATGCAGAAAGGCGTAAAGCCGCTGGATTTCAAGAAGACGCTGAGTGTGCTGGATAGGAGAGAAGCGATTCGTACAGCCTGCATGCTGGCCGGCAAGGACGACATCATTCTGGTGGCCGGTAAAGGCCATGAGACTTATCAGGAGATAAAGGGCGTGAAATACCCATTCGACGATAAACAAGTGCTGCAGGAAGCCCTGCAACAGCTTGGCAAATAAGACAAACTTATAAAAGACATAGGAAACGATTACTGAATAAATGCTTTACCACCTCTTTACATACCTTGACCGTGAGTACGACCTATTAGGGGCGGGTGTATTCCAGTACATCTCGTTCAGGGCGGGTATGGCAACGTTAACGTCATTGTTAATTGCGATGATGTTTGGCGGACGACTGATTAAAATACTACAGCGCAAACAAGTAGGCGAAAGCATTCGCGACCTTGGTTTGGAAGGCCAGATGGAAAAGAAAGGCACCCCGACTATGGGTGGTCTGATCATCCTTCTAGCCATCCTGGTGCCGACGCTACTGTTTGCCCGTCTGGACAATATTTATGTGCTCCTGATGATCGTTTCGACGATCTGGCTGGGCTTGATCGGCTTTCTGGATGACTACATCAAAGTGTTCAAAAAGAACAAAGAGGGTCTAGCCGGAAAATTTAAGGTACTGGGTCAGATTGGCTTAGGAATTATTGTGGGTTTGACCCTATACTTTAGTGACGATGTTGTCGTAAGACAGTACATTTTCACCGATGGCTCTACCTCTGCCGTGAACGCCACGAGCAAATGGGTAGACATCAAGTCCATGATTACAACCATTCCTTTCCGCAAAAATAACGAGCTCGATTACTGCAATCTATTCTCTTTCGCGGGTCCGCTTTTCGCAGACTGGTCATGCTACCTGTACATTCCATTTGTGATTCTGGTGATCACGGCCGTATCCAATGGCGCCAACATCACCGACGGTATCGACGGTCTGGCAGCTGGTACTTCAGCTATCATTGGTCTGACACTGGCGATCTTTGCATGGGTTTCGGGTAACACCATTTTCGCGGACTATCTCGATATCATGTTCATTCCTAACTCGGGTGAGCTGACCATATTTGCCCTGGCCTTTGTGGGAGCCTGTGTGGGCTTCCTGTGGTATAACTCATATCCGGCCCAAGTGTTTATGGGTGACACCGGAAGTTTAGCCATTGGTGGTATCATCGCGGTAATGGCCCTGATCGTGCGCAAAGAATTGCTTATACCTATCCTATGCGGCATCTTCCTGATTGAGAACCTTTCGGTGATGTTGCAGGTGAGTTACTTTAAGTATACTAAAAAGAAATACGGGGAGGGCCGTCGCATTTTCAAAATGTCGCCGCTGCACCACCATTATCAGAAAAACGGCTACCACGAATCCAAGATCGTTTCGCGCTTTTGGATTGTAGGTATTATGCTGGCGATTTTGACATTGGCTACCCTGAAACTGCGCTAAACCTAACGAAAACGAACCATGAAACTAGCAATACTCGGAGCGGGAGAAAGTGGTGTAGGAGCGGCTTTGCTGGCCCAGGCAAAGGGCCTGGATGTGTTCGTGTCTGACATGGGGCAGATCAAGGAGGTATACAAAGCCAAATTAGCAACAGCGGCTATACCTTACGAAGAAGGCACCCATACATTCGAGCGCATACTTGGAGCCAACGAAATCATCAAAAGCCCGGGTATACCGGACAAGGCGGCCATCATTCAGGAAGCGACGCAAAAGGGAATTCCGGTGATATCGGAGATTGAGTTTGCCGGCAGGTATACCGATGCGAAGTTCATTTGCATCACGGGCACCAACGGCAAGACCACGACGACCTTGCTCACTTACCACTTGCTGAAGAGCGCAGGTATAAATGTGGGTCTGGCGGGTAACATAGGCGAGAGCTTGGCCGAGAAAGTAATTGACAACAAACACGAGTACTACGTGGTGGAGCTGAGCAGCTTTCAGCTTGACAACATGTACCAGTTCAAAGCACATATTGGAGTACTGTTAAATATTACGCCAGACCACCTAGACCGGTATGGCTATGACATGAACAAGTACGCCGCCTCAAAGTTGCGCATTGCGCAGAACATGAGCGGCGCGGACTACTTTATCTACAACAACGATGATGATATTATCCGTAATGCGTTCGATTCTGCGTCTTTTGGCGGAACCACAGTCCCATTCTCGCTCCAAGCAACGGAAGGTGCGAAAATATTATGTGAAGGAACACATGTTAAAGTAAACGTTAAATTCTTTGAAGGCGACATAGACGCCTCGCGCTCTGCCCTGATCGGCAAGCACAATCAGTACAACACGATGGCCGCTGTGGCGGTTGCCAAGCTGATGGGCGTGGAAGACAGCCAGATTGAAAAGGGGCTGGAGACTTTTGAGAACGCCGATCACCGTTTGCAGGTGATCACAGTTTCAAAGGAAGTTACCTACATCAACGACTCGAAAGCAACCAATGTGGAAGCTGTGTACTATGCCCTGGAAGGTATAAAGCAGCCGATCATCTGGATTGCGGGCGGTGTGGACAAAGGCAACGACTATAGCGTGCTGACCGAGCTAGCGAAAGAGAAAGTGAAAGTGCTGGTGTGTCTGGGCAAGGACAACGACAAGCTGAAGGAAGCTTTCGGGCGCATTGTGCCAGTGGTGGTGGAAACGACCTCGATAGAGTATGCCGTTCGGATGGGCCGCCTGCTATCGACACCGGGCGATGTGGTGTTGTTGTCGCCGGCCTGTGCGAGTTTCGATTTGTTCAACAATTACGAGCATCGGGGACAGCGCTTCAAGGAGGCCGTGGAGAAGATAGTTTTGAAAAAGTAAGTTTTTAATTTTTAGCCAAAGGTAATATGATCAAGCAATGGTTGCAGCGAAACCTGAAAGGGGACGCGGTGCTTTGGGGCATCGTGCTGATGTTCTCGCTTATCAGTATGGCAGTCGTTTATTCGGCTACCGGTACCTTGGCGTACAAGCAAAAAGACGGTAACACCGAGTACTTCCTCTTCAAGCACTCGTCGCTGATCTTCATCGGACTGGCCTTTATGTGGCTGGCGCACAAGATCGATTACCGCTATTATTCCCGATTATCATTGGTGGCGCTTATCCTGTCTGTGCCGCTTTTGCTCTATACCTTCTTCTTTGGTTCGAACATCAACGAGGCATCCCGCTGGATCACGATCCCGGTGATCAACCAGACCTTCCAGCCTTCGGATTTGGCCAAACTGGCGCTGATTTCATACCTGGCGAGTATGCTTTCTAAGAAGCAAAACCACCTTGATGACTGGAAGCGCAACCTGATCCCCATCTTCGCCTGGACAGGTTTTATCTGTGCACTGATCGCTTTGACAAACACTTCGACAGCTGTTTTGCTGTTTTTGACAAGTCTATTGCTGATGTTCATTGGGCGTGTACCAATGAAATCATTGGCAGTTTTTGTATTAGCGGGTGCTATGCTGGGCGGAGTTGGTCTGGCGGCTGGCCAGCGCTTGGGTACGGCCATCAGCAGGGTAGAGGCTTTTTTTGACGAATCCGAAACCGCGTTCCAGTTGGAGCAGTCCTATATCGCCATTGCGACTGGCGGTGTAGTAGGCAAAGGGCCAGGCAACAGCGATCAGCGCGATATTCTGCCGCACCCATACTCTGACTTTATTTACGCTATTATACTGGAAGAATACGGTTTGGTAGGCGGTGCTTTGGTGCTGTTCCTATACCTGGCCTTGCTTTATCGAGGACTGGTAACGGTCACGAAAAGTAATGGTGCCTTTGGTGGTCTGCTGGCAGCAGGTCTGAGTTTTAGTTTGGTGCTGCAAGGGATGATCAACATGGGCGTAGCCGTTGGGTTGGGACCGATTACAGGTCTGCCACTCCCACTCCTGAGTATGGGTGGTACCTCTCTGATTTTTACCGGCATTTCGATCGGGATCATCCTGAGCGTGAGCCGTACCGTGAAGGCGGAGGAAACATTTGGTGCAACCGCAAAAGTGACAGCCAATGCCTAATCAGCAGCGCCCATATCGCTTCATCATCAGCGGTGGCGGCACCGGCGGGCATATTTACCCGGCCATTGCCATCGCCAACCAGATCAAGGTAGTGCACCCTGATGCGGAAATCCTGTTTGTGGGAGCGATCGGACGTATGGAAATGACACGCGTGCCGGAAGCGGGCTATAAGATTGTTGGTCTCTGGATCAGCGGCCTGCAGCGCCGTCTCACACTGGACAACCTCTCTTTTCCATGGAAAGTGATCTCCAGTATCCGGATGTCGAACAAGATCATACGTGATTTTAAGCCGGATGCCGTAGTGGGTGTAGGAGGCTATGCCAGTGGTCCGCTTCTGTATGCCGCGACTTCCAAGAAGATTCCGGCCCTTGTTCAGGAGCAGAACTCTTATGCAGGTATAACCAATAAACTGTTGGCAAAACGGGTGCAGAAAATCTGTGTGGCTTACCACAACATGGACGCCTTCTTCCCGGCCGAAAAGCTGGTAATGACAGGCAATCCGGTTCGGAAGGACATCATGGAGCTGGAAGGCAAGCGTCGAGAGGCTTTATTGCACTTCGGATTGACCTCCGAAAAGAAAACCATATTGGTGATAGGCGGAAGCCTAGGCGCCAGAACCATTAACCAAAGTATAGCTGCAGGGCTGCAGCAGATCGCAGATGCAGGCTATCAACTGATCTGGCAGACGGGCAGAGTATTTTATCCGCAGGCGCAGGAGTTGGAGAAGCCTTATGCCGATGCAGGTATAAGGGCCTTCGATTTCATCCGCCAGATGGATCTGGCCTATGCCGCTGCCGATGTAGTGGTATCCAGAGCCGGAGCGCTTTCTATTTCGGAACTGTGTCTGGCTGGCAAGCCATCGATACTGGTGCCTTCGCCGAATGTGGCCGAAGATCACCAGACTAAAAATGCCATGTCGCTGGTGCAGGAGCAGGCCGCCTTGTTGGTGCGCGACGCCGAAGCACAGCAAAAACTGATACCGGCCGCCTTGGAGCTAGCCGGAAACGAGGCAGAGCAGCAACGCCTGTCGCAGAACATACTGAAACTGGCGCGGCCAAATGCCGCTGTCGACATTGTAAACGAACTGTTAAAGTTGATCAAGTGAGACTGGAAGATTATAGCTATATCTATTTCCTTGGCATTGGCGGAATTGGCATGAGTGCCATTGCCCGCTGGTTCAATGCCCGGAAGCTTCCGGTATGGGGTTACGACAAAACACGCACCCCACTCACCGAGGCGCTGGAGCAAGAGGGTATCCGGGTGCATTATGAAGATGATGTAAACCTGTTACCCAAAGAAATACTGGATAACAAGGAGACGACTTTGGTGGTGCTTACGCCGGCTATACCTGCCGAGCACACCGAGTGGGCCTACTTGAAAGAGCAGGGCTATACCATCAAGAAGCGTTCGGAGGTATTGGGTATCATTACCGGTTCGGCCTATACTGTGGCTGTGGCCGGCACGCATGGTAAAACCACTACTTCATCCATCGTAACGCATTTGCTGCACGAGGGCGGCGTGGATTGTTCCGCGTTCCTCGGAGGTATCGCGACCAACCTGAACTCGAATCTTTTGATCGGGAAAGGAACGGCTGAGCAAGAAACGATCGTGGTGGAAGCCGACGAGTACGACCGCTCATTCCTGACGCTCTACCCAGACATTGCCATTGTGACTTCGGCTGATCCCGATCACTTGGATGTTTATGGTGACAAAGAGGAACTGATCAGGACCTTTCAGAAGTTCATCAGTCAGGTAAAGCCCGGCGGCTACCTGATTTTGCATAGCGGCACTGATGCACGCCTGCTTGAAAAAGTGCAGGACGGTGTACGGGTGATTCGCTACAGCTTGAACGAAGGGCAAGGACATGTGCAACAGCTTGACATACAGGGATACAGCTTCTGTTTTGACGCGGAAACACCCTTCGGTAACATAGCACGTTTGGTGCTGGCTTTGCCCGGATATCACAATGTGGAGAATGCGTTGGCTGCACTAATAGCAGGTCAGATCATGGGGGTGTCAGAAGACAGACTGCGTGATGCGCTGGCAACTTACAGAGGTGTAAAGCGACGCTTTGAAGTGGTGTACGAAGGACAGGGCAAGGTATACATCGACGACTATGCGCATCACCCGAAAGAGATTGATGCATTTATGACGTCTTTGCGTGCTATATACCCGGACAAAAAGCTGACGGTTGTGTTCCAACCGCATCTTTTCAGCCGCACCCGCGACTTTGCAACCGAATTTGCACAAAGTTTAAGTGCTGCTGACGAGTTGATTCTGCTGGATATATACCCAGCACGGGAAAAGCCAATTGAGGGCGTAACATCAGAGATGATTTTAGGCTTAGTGAACGGCCCTAAAAAACAACTTTTGCATAAAGAAGATGTGGCGGCTTATTTAGCTGAAAACGCTGATTTTGAGGTATTGGCGACGGTTGGGGCTGGTGATATCGACACGTTAGTGAAGCCTATAAAAAATATTTTAGAAAATAACTGAAATGGGCTTGAATAGTAAAATAAAATCTTTAATTTTTGCATGTTGTAGCGTGATTACGATCGCCGCTCTTGCAGGATTTGCTTCTTCTCGCCAAAATGAAAAAAAGTGTGAGAAAGTGTCAATAAATATTGATAATGAGTACAACAATTACTTTATTGGGGAAGAGGAAGTAAGAGACCTCTTGACCCGTGAAGGTGAACGAAAACTGGAAGGTCTGCCGAATCAGCAGATCGATCTGAAAAACCTAGAGAAACGCATCGAGGCACATAGTTTTGTGAAAGAAGCGGAAGTGTTCAAAGGGTTGGACGGTAATATCAAAGTAAGCATTAAACAGAATAGGCCTATAGCTAGAATTATACGACCAGATCAAGATGTCTACATCGACGCAGAGGGTAATATGCTGCCCCTGTCCGACCGATACACCGCTCGTGTAATACCCATTACGAAGACCCAATCCGGCAGACCGTTCGGCAGGGATTTCTTTCAGGACTCTACAGGCCAGGCCTATCTTTCCTTACTGCGTTTTATTGAAACCGATCAGTTTTGGAAAGCCCAATTAGCCCAGATGCATATCGATGAAAAGGGCAAAGTTTCTTTTCTGCCACAGGTAGGGGAACATACCATTGAGTTTGGGAAGCCAAATGACATGGATGCGAAATTTAGTAAGTTGATGGTCTTTTATAAAGAAGTACTGCCTGTGATGGGCTGGGATAAATATAAGAGAGTCAATGTGGAGTACGAAGATCAGATAATTTGTGAATAACATATACAGCATATGCAGAACGACAAAATTGTAGTAGGCTTGGACATCGGCACAACCAAAGTTTGCGCACTTGTTGGTCGGAAGAATGAGTATGGAAAGCTGGAAATTCTTGGGATGGGTAAAGCCATTTCAGAAGGGGTGGTACGCGGTATTGTCAGCAATATCGACAAAACCGTAGAAGCGATCAGGAAAGCCGTTCAGCAGGCCGAAGATCAGGCGAGCATCAACATCAAGGTGGTCAATGTGGGTATAGCCGGGCAGCACATCAAGAGCCTGCAGCACAATGGTAGCATCACCCGCCAGATGACGGATGATGAGATTACGGTGGAGGACGTGAACCGCCTTACAAATGACATGTACCGTCTGGTGACGCCTCCAGGCAGCGAGATCATCCATGTGATGCCGCAGGAGTACAAAGTGGACTACGAAGAAGGTATTACTGATCCGGTAGGTATGTCGGGCGTTCGTTTGGAAGGTAACTTCCATATCATCACGGCGCAGTCTAATGCGATCAGTAACATCAACAAATGTATAGCCCGTGCCGGACTGGAAATCGACAATCTGATTCTGGAGCCGCTTGCTTCCAGCATGTCAGTACTGAGTGACGAAGAGAAAGAGGCCGGAGTAGCTCTTGTTGACATCGGTGGTGGTACGACGGACCTTGCCATTTTCAAAGACAATATTATTCGCCACACGGCAGTTCTACCTTTCGGGGGTAACATCATCACGTCTGACATCAAGCAGGGTTGTATGGTGATGCAGAACCAAGCGGAACAGCTGAAAGTGAAGTTTGGAAAGGCGATTGCGGACGAGGCATCAGAAAACGAGATCGTGTCGATCCCGGGCTTGCGCGACCGTACGCCTAAAGAGATATCTCTGAAAAACCTCGCCTACATTATTGAGGCGAGAATGGAGGAGATTGTGGAACTGATCTACTCAGAGATTGTTCGTTCAGGGTATAGCAACAGCCTGGCGGCCGGTATCGTGATCACAGGCGGAGGTGCTCAGCTTCAGAACCTGGTGCAACTGGTAGAGTACATCACCGGCATGGATACCCGCATTGGCTATCCGAATGAGCACCTGGGCAAGTCGAAGATCGATGCTGTGAAGAGCCCGATGCACGCAACAGGCGTAGGCTTGGTGCTGGCGGGATACCAGTCGCTTGACCAGCGTGCTGAGAAGCATGTGGAAGTACAGCAACACGAAGAATACAATAGAGTAGTAACAACAAAGTCCGCCAGCAAAGAAAGCAGCGGCAAAGGATTGCTTGACAGAATCAAAGGTCTTCTGTCGGACGATATCGATTAGTTAGAAGCATAATTATTAGAAACTCATAATAGCAGGAGATTTTAGCATGACATCAATGTACAGTTTTGACCTGCCGTCAAGCGGTAAGTCCATCATTAAGGTGATTGGCGTCGGAGGCGGAGGCAGCAACGCGGTAAACTTCATGTACGGCCAAGGTATCAAGGATGTAGAATTCGTGATTTGCAACACGGATATGCAAGCCTTGAAGAGCAGCAGCGTACCCAACAGACTTCAGATTGGACTGAACCTGACCGAAGGTCTGGGTGCTGGCGCCAACCCTGAGAAAGGAAAGCATGCCGCCCTTGAAAGCAAGGAGGAGATACGTGAGCTACTCAGCAACGATACCAAAATGGTGTTTATCACAGCTGGTATGGGTGGCGGTACTGGTACTGGTGCTGCGCCAGTTATTGCTAAAGTCGCTAAAGAGTTGGGTATCCTAACAGTTGGTATTGTAACGGCTCCGTTTGCCTTTGAAGGCAGAAAGAAAAAAGCCGCTGCTGAGAATGGTATCAAAGAGCTTAGCGAGAACTGCGACACCATCCTTGTGATCCTGAATGACAAGCTGCGCGAAATGTTTGGTAACCTGGCTATCCGTGAGGCTTTCGCTAAGGCAGACAACGTGCTAACTACAGCCGCTAAATCTATTGCTGAAATCATTACTGTAACAGCCGAGATCAACGTTGACTTTGAAGACGTGAAAACGGTTATGAAAGATTCTGGAGCTGCAGTGATGGGTTCTGCAACGACAGAAGGTGAGGGGCGTGCCCTTCGTGCCGCTGAAGAAGCGCTTTCTTCACCGCTTCTTAACAACACCGATATCCACGGTGCTCAGAAAATTCTCCTTTCCATCATGTCTGGTGACCAGGCAGAATTGGAAATGGACGAACTGACTGAGATCACAGAATATATCCAGGACAAAGCCGGTCAGGAAGCTGAAGTTATCTTTGGCCACGGTATCGACTCTTCATTGGGTCAGAGCATCCGCGTGACGGTAATCGCTACTGGCTTTGCTAGCAGTGCTGAGGCGATCATTGAGCCAAAAAAGACGGTATTTGACCTCGAGAGCCAAAAAAAAATTGAAGTAGCAGAGCCTGCTAAGCCAGAGCAGCCTAAAATGGTGAACTTTGTGCCTGAGCCGGTGGTAGCGCCTGTTGTGGCGCCGCAGCCTCAGCAACAGCCTGTGCAGCAGCAGTTCGAAATTCGTCGCCCGGTAGTAGAGCAGCCGCAACAGCCAGTTCAACCGCAAGCGCCGCAACAACAGCAGTATCAGCAGCCGCAGGCTCCTCAGCCACAGCAGCCAGTACAGCAGCAGCCACAGCGCCGTGTGTTTAACCTGGAGGGTTCTACTACACAAGAGTATAGCAACGGTGCACAGCCGCAAGAAGACTACGCCACACGTGAAGCAAAGCGTCTGGAAGCTGAGCGCGAGCTGATGAAGCAAAGAGCAAATGAGCGCCGTGAGCGCCTGAAGATGTTGAGCGCTGATATGACAACAAGTGAAGCGATGAAGGAAAAGCTGGACGTACCTGCTTACCTGCGCCGCAATGTAGCTCTTGATTCAGTTGCACATTCTTCTGAGCGCAACATATCCCGTTTCAATCTGAACGATGACAACGAGATACTAGGCGACAACCGCTTCCTGCATGATAATGTGGACTAATAAGTAATCCTGTTTTCTAATAATGTAAAGAGCCCACTGTTATAGTGGGCTCTTTTGCTTTCATCCTATAGCTATCTATAGCCCTATTATTTCAGCGTAGGCCATAAGCCAAGACTGCAGGTATCTGTAGGTTAGATAAGAGTTTCTCAGCTTATCAATGAAAGCTGCAGGCAGTAGGATGCCCTTGAGTAGAGCCAATGCTACTGTGTTAGCAACTACTATAAGTAGGAGGTATGCAAAGATGAATAAGATTGGGGCCTTGTCCTTGCCTGTCCATACCTTGTTGGTAAGCAAAATAAGATCACCAGATTGACCAGCATTGCAAGTGAAAGGTGGTAGCGCATTATCAGATGTTTAGCAGGTATACGCTATTTTAGAAATGAATAAACTGATCGATTTGTTGATTCAGTAACTCCAGGTATAATTCGTTGGTAATAGCGGTGCCATCAAAATTTTTCTCGATCTGGGCCAGGCGAGGCTTTAGAGCCAGCACGTGCATGCCTAAATAGTTGAAGATGTCGGTGAGGTGACTCATGGCCAGACCGCTTCCCTGCACTCCAGAGGAAAGACCTACAAGCGCTGCTTTCTTGTTACGAAAGGTATTAGGGTAAGAGAGCCCATCAATAAAAGCTTTTAGCACGCCTGGAAATGAGCCGTTGTATTCCGGTACGATAAATACAAACTTCTCTGAACCCCCGATCATAGCGCTCAGGTCATTAAAAACTTGATTTGTGCCAATGTTGTCATACAGGGCAGAAGTTGTAAAGTCAGCTGGAAGATCAGCGAGGTCCAGGATCTGATTATCTACCTGATGCTCGTCCAGCAGTTTCGCGTATAGTTTGGCGACTGCAGTGGAGTTGGAAGAAGGTCTGTTGGTACCCGTTATAATGGTGATCATAGTGTCGTGTAGGTGTTTACCTGTAAACAGTCGCTAGGCTCTACGGTTTAAAGGTAGGTATAGATATCCAGAATAATTGTGCGAATATAAAAGCAAAAGGCGAGAACAGTTTCCTGTCTCGCCTTTCGAGCTAATTAGAATCAGGTTAACTAAACGTTCTCAGAGCTTGCCTTCGCGCCAAGATACTCACGGTTCAGCATCGCAATGTTGTCAAGCGATATACCTACCGGGCATTCAGCCGCACAGGCACCTGTATTAGAGCAGGCACCGAATCCTTCCACGTCCATCTGCGCTACCATGTTCTCCACACGCGTCTTCGCTTCTACCTTACCCTGTGGCAACATAGCGAGCTGAGAAACCTTCGCACTAACGAATAGCATCGCAGAAGCATTCTTACAGGCTGCCACGCAAGCGCCGCAACCAATACAAGTCGCAGCATCAAATGCCTTGTCAGCTATTGTTTTAGGTATAGCGATCTCGTTAGCATCAGGTACACCACCTGTGTTTACAGACACATAGCCACCAGCCTGTTGAATGCGGTCAAAAGCTGAACGGTCTACGATCAGGTCTTTGTGTACCGGGAAAGCAGCTGCTCTCCAAGGCTCGATGGTGATGGTGTCGCCGTGGTTAAAGTGACGCATGTGCAGCTGGCAGGTAGTAGTGCCACGCTCCGGACCGTGAGCACGACCGTTGATGAACAAGCTACACATACCGCATATACCTTCGCGGCAGTCGTGGTCAAAGGCAACAGGCTCTTCGCCTCTTACCAGCAAGTCTTCGTTGAGTACGTCCAGCATTTCCAGGAAAGACATATCCGGGGATATGTTTTTCAATGGATATGTTACCAGCTGACCTGCAGTATTTCTATCTTTTTGGCGCCAAATCTTCAATGTGAGATCCATTGGATTAGCATTTGGATTACTTCCAGCCATTTCTTTTTTTAATTACGAATTAAGAATTATGAATTACGAATGAGTTGGTGTTCATTAATCATTCATAATTATTCATTATCAATTATTTATAGCTACGCTGCGTCAGCTTCACGTTCTCAAACTTGAGATCTTCCTTGTGCAGGATCGGCTCGTTGCCAACACCTGTAAACTCCCAGGCAGCAACATAAGCGTAGTTCTCGTCATCACGCAAGGCTTCGTTCTCTGGTGTCTGGTACTCTTCACGGAAGTGACCGCCGCATGATTCATTTCTGTTCAATGCGTCGTCTACCATCAGCTCGCCCAATTCCAGGAAGTCAGCTACACGGTGTGCTTTCTCCAGTGTCTGGTTTAACTCTTCGTTCACGCCAGTTACTTTCACGTTCTGCCAGAACTCTTCGCGAAGCTTACGGATCTCTTGTTTCGCAAACTGTAAGCCTTCCGCGTTACGGGCCATGCCACAGTAATCCCACATCAGCAGGCCTAGTGCCTTGTGGAAATCATCCACTGTGCGGTTTCCTTTGATAGAAAGGAGTCTGTCTGTCGTCGCTTTTACGTTTTGCTCTGCTTCTTTGAAGGCAGGGTGATCAACGCTTACCTTATCATAAGGGGTTTGCGCCAGGTAATCACCAATAGTGTAAGGTATAACAAAGTAACCGTCAGCCAGACCCTGCATGAGGGCAGAAGCACCGAGGCGGTTAGCACCGTGGTCAGAGAAGTTACACTCACCAGTAGCATACAGACCCGGGATGTTAGTCATCAGGTTATAATCCACCCAAAGGCCACCCATCGTGTAGTGTACCGCTGGGTAGATACGCATCGGCCGCTCGTACGGGTTCTCGTCCGTGATCTTGGCATACATATCAAAGAGGTTGCCATACTTCGCCGCGATCGCTGGTTGGCCCTCGCGTCTGATTGCATCAGCAAAGTCAAGGTATACCGCCAGGCCTGAAGCTCCCACACCACGACCTTCGTCGCACATCAGTTTCGCGTTACGCGATGCCACGTCACGTGGTACCAGGTTACCGAAGGCAGGATACTTACGCTCCAGATAGTAGTCGCGGTCTTCTTCTTTAATATCGTTCACTGTGATCTCACCTTTGCGCAGGCGCTGAGCGATCTCCACCGTCTTAGGTACCCATACACGTCCGTCGTTACGCAGCGACTCTGACATCAGTGTCAGTTTAGACTGGTACTCACCGGATACAGGGATACAGGTTGGGTGAATCTGAGTGAAGCAAGGGTTTGCGAACAAAGCACCTTTCTTGTGTGCTCTCCAGGCCGCCGTAGCGTTAGAACCCATCGCATTGGTAGAAAGGAAGAACACGTTACCGTAACCACCTGTTGCCAGTACCACCGCATGTGCGCTGTGTGACTCAATTTTACCGGTGATCAGGTTTCGCACCACAATACCGCGGGCTTTGCCATCAACCATTACCAGGTCCAGCATCTCGGTGCGAGGGTACATCTTCACTTTGCCATAAGCTACCTGACGGTTCAGGGCAGAGTAAGCACCCAGCAACAGCTGCTGTCCGGTTTGGCCACGGGCGTAGAAGGTACGGGATACCTGCGCGCCACCGAATGAACGGTTAGCCAGCAAGCCGCCATACTCACGCGCGAAAGGAACACCTTGCGCCACGCACTGGTCAATGATGTCAACCGACACTTGAGCCAAACGGTACACGTTCGCCTCACGTGCGCGATAGTCACCACCTTTGATCGTGTCATAGAACAGACGGAAGATAGAGTCACCGTCGTTCTGATAGTTTTTGGCGGCGTTGATACCACCCTGCGCAGCGATAGAGTGCGCACGGCGTGGAGAATCCTGGAAGCAGAACGCTTTCACGTTATAGCCCAGTTCACCAAGAGTAGCTGCAGCAGAAGCACCGGCAAGACCGGTACCTACTACAATGATGTCATATTTACGTTTGTTAGCTGGGTTTACCAGCTTCACATTGAATTTATGCTTATCCCATTTCTCGGCCAAAGGTCCTTCCGGGATTTTTGAATCTAATATCATAGCAACTTTTGAAAGTTAATGTTATGCAGCGAAAAAGAAGTAGATCGGTATGATGGCAAAGCCAAAGCATACGAGAACAGAGAAAACAACACCGAAAGTCTTAATGAACGGCGTGTACTTTTTGTGCGTCAGACCCAGTGACTGGAAGGCACTCTGAAAACCGTGGATCAGGTGATAAGCAAGAGCGATCATGGCAATAACATAAATCAGCACATACCACCAAATCTGGAAAGACTGCACTACCTTCAGGTAGAGGTTGTCATAGTCTACATTCTCAATCACAACACCCTCCAGGCCGCCAGCGGCACCGAAACGAGCTGGAACAAAGAAATTCCAGAGGTGTATGATCAGGAATACCAGAATTACAGTACCCAAAAGGCCCATGTTGCGGGAAGACCATGTACTGTTCTCCTGCGGATGATTCTCTGCGTATCCAACCGGGCGGGCTGCTTTGTTGCGGCGCGTCAGTACAAGCGCATCGTAGATGTGAAACACAAATCCCAGAACCAATACAATTTCCATAGTGCGGATAATCGGGTTATTCGCCATGAAGTGAGAGTACAGGTTAAATGTCACGCCGTCATCACCTTTGAATAGCGTTAAGTTACCGATCAGGTGAACTACCAGAAAAGAGCACAGGAACAAGCCCGTGATAGACATGATGATCTTGCGGCCGATTGTACTGGAAAACGTTTTAGTAAACCAATTCATCTGTATTTGTTAGAAGGTTAAGTAATGAATGCTTTTTAATGCCCAAAGGTACAAGCAGACCCGCTATAAAACAATTTAAATAGCGTATTTTGAATCAATCTAAATTGCAATGCGTAGGACTGAAAACCATATACTATTAACCCACTTTTCTTTCGTTTGTTGATAATAAAAAGGTAAAATTTCAGTTTTCATTTTACCTTTGTTCAGCGCCAAACCTAACTCTACGCTTATGCCAAATAGTTTACGCTTGAGCTGTTGCTTGCCTGGCCGCATTGTGCTGTTGGTATTATTGATGTTGTTGGGATATGCATACCAGGCGCAAGCAACTCATATCCGGGCAGGAGATATCACTGCTCGCCGGGATACCGGGCCCAACCCGAATCCCCGGAAGTTCTTTTTCACCATGGTGATCTATAACAAAGATAGCTCGCCAGCTGATGACCCCACTGTCAATATTTCGATGGGTACAGGTGATTTTGTGACAGTGGAAAGATTCTCGAAGACGATCGTGAAGCCGGATGTTAACAGGTCCGAATACAGATGGGAGTATACCTTCCCGGCTAACGGCACTTATACCGTAACGTGGGTGGGCGAAAACCGCAACGGGGGCATCCTGAACATGGCCGCTCCAACCGATCAGCTAACCTTCTCCATTTCAACAACGATTTCTATAAACCCGCTCCGTGGCTTGAACAGTACGCCGGTGCTTACCGTGGCGCCTATCGACGAAGCGACAGCAGGAGAGCGCTGGGTGCACAACCCGGGAGCAATTGACGACGACGGCGACAGCCTGGCTTACCGCTTGATCCAACCGCAGCACCGCAATCAGCAGACAGGCACTATCACCAACGTACCTGGCTACCGCGACCCAAATCTGGTAGACAATTGCCGCAACTCCACTAACACCGGACCTTCTACTTTTACCCTTGACCCTATCACCGGACAGTTGACCTGGGATGCACCTTGTCGTCTGGGTGAATACAACGTTGCCTTTGTGGTAGAGGAGTGGCGTGTAACAGGTGCTGCCCCTGTACTGATCAGTACAGTGGTGCGCGATATGCAGATCTTGGTGGTGGATGCCCGAAACCGTCCGCCGGTGCTGGTGCCACGCGATACTTGTATTGTGGCGGGTGAGACCCTGCGAACCACCATCACGGCAGTTGACCCTGATGGCCACCTCATTTCACTGACTGCTCCGGGTACAGGTGGCATTCTGCCTCCGGCTACCTTTAATGTAACTGTAAACCAGCCTGGCCGCGCTGCCGGACGCTTGGTATGGAACACTTCCTGCAACGATGTACGTGCAAACCCTTACCAAATCATCTTCAGAGCAGAGGATAATCCGCCGCCGCCTTCGAGGCAGCTGGCCGACTTGCAGCCTTATCGCATCACTGTCATAGGGCCGCCGCCTCAAAACTTACTGGCAACCGGTGAGGATCGTTCTGTGCGCCTGACCTGGGATAGCTACATTTGTCAGAACGCCTCTACCATTCGCATTTACAGGCGTGAAGGGCCTTCGGGTTGGCGACCGGGACCTTGCGAGACCGGTGTTCCGGCCAGTACAGGCTATGTATTGATAGGCGAAGTAGGCAAAGAAGCAACAGAGTTTCTGGATAATAACAATGGACAGGGACTGTCTGCAGGAGCAGAGTATTGCTATGTGATTTACGCGGAGTTCCCAAGACCGGCTGGTGGGCAGAGTATCGCTTCGCTGGAGGCCTGCGTGGTGTTGGAGCGTGACATACCTTATATCACCAATGTAACAGTAGACCGTACTGATGTGACCAATGGGCAAATCACTGTTCGCTGGACACAGCCAGGTGCAGGTATAGAGCGCCTGAACCCTCCTTACGAATACAGACTGTACCGTAAAACAGGGCAGGAGCCAGGTGGAGCCTATCAGCAGGTATTCTCTTCACGCAGACTGAGCGATACTGTCTATGTGAATAGCGGATTAAATACCGAGGAAAATGCCTACCGATACAAGCTCGAATTCTACAGTACCAATACACCAGGTGGTCCTACACCGAATATATTAAGAGACTCGACATCAGCCTCGAGCGTACGATTGGCTGCTGAGTCGCAGAGTACTGGCGATGAACTGGGCATATCGCTCAACTGGACTTATAATGTGCCATGGCGCAATGAAGTGCTGGAGCACCAGATCTTCCGGGTAGTGGGAGGTGAACTCGTGCAGGTAGGCAGCGTGACGGCATCGGCTACGAGCGGCACCTTTGTAGACAGAGGTACTGCCGCCGCACCGCTGGAACGTGGCCAGACATACTGCTACGTTGTGCGTACCCAGGGCACTTACCAAATAGACGGATTGCCGGAGCCTTTGCAGAACCTGAGTCAGGAAGTCTGCGTGGAAATACCTCTTGTGATCTGTCCGCCTGAACTGACCCTGGATGTGCTGAACTGTGAGGCTTTCTTCGCGAATCCTACGCAACCGCCTTATCAGAATGTGCTCAACTGGGTGCCGCAGATCGGAAACGGATGCACGGACGAGATCGATTTCTATACTGTATACTTCAGAGGACCTGGTGAGACGGACTACCGCGCTATTGCCACAACGAAAGAGACCACCTTTACCCATACCGGGCTAGAGTCTTTTGCGGCATGCTACTACGTAACCGCCACCAGTCTGGCAGGGGAGGAGAGTGAGCCAAGCAATGAAGAATGCAAGGACAACTGCTTCTTCTTCGAGTTGCCGAACATCATTACGCCAAACGCTGATGGCAAAAATGATGTGTTCAGACCTGACCCGAGGGCTGCGTTCATCCGCTCCACTACCTTCAAGGTGTTCAACCGGTGGGGCGTGAAGGTATACGAAAGCAACTCAGATGCGTATATCAACTGGCCAGGCACCGATAATGATGGTAAGCGCCTTTCAGATGGGGTTTACTATTACGAAGCCGAGGTTGAGTTTATATCCATTGATCCAAATCGCAGCCGCAGTAAATACAAAGGCTGGGTAGAAATAGTACGCTAATGACAACAGAGGAACTGGACCGGCTGCAGGGCTTACCCATCGTGTTTTACGATGGCACCTGCGGCTTTTGCCAGGCCAGCATTCAGATCGCATTGAAGTATAATAAGCGGCAGAACCTGCATTTTGCCGCACTGCAGTCTGGACTGGTGGAGCAGCTCGTGCCACAACAGCTTGTACCTGATCCGCTGCCTGATTCCATTCTTTTCTTCGAAAACGGCCAGCTCTATACTGAGTCTGAGGCTGCCCTTCGCATTGCCCGTCATCTCAATTTTCCATGGGCTGTGCTTTACTATTTCAGGTTTATTCCCTTATCTTTCCGCAATTTTGTGTACCGCTTCATCGCGAAACACCGCTACCGCATAGCAGGGCGTAACGAAGCCTGCATGCTACCCAGCCCCGAAGAAAGGGCCCGGTTTGTGGCGTATTAAATTATTTAATTGTTGCTGTTTAAATTGTTGTTGGGCTTTAGTTTGCCGAACGGTTATTGGCTGTGTTGCAAATTTTTATAATTTGGAGACAGGTATAAGTGCGCAGGTATAGCTGAGGATAAACGTTGCCTATACCTGTAAACTCAATCAAGTCAAATATGACATGCGCATTTTATAACCAGACTTAAGCTTTTGACAATTTAGTCGTCAACAATTCAATCATTGGCAATCAACATTAATAATAAAGAATGAAAAAGGCATACGTATTCCCGGGACAGGGTTCACAGTTTGTGGGTATGGGCAAGGACCTGTATGAGCAGCACGAAACGGCTCGTCAGTTGTTCGACAAAGCAAACGAGATTCTGGGATTCAATATTACAGCGATCATGTTTAGTGGTACGGACGAGGAGTTGAAGCAGACCAGAGTAACGCAGCCAGCTATTTTCCTGCACTCGGTAGCACAGGCTGCCGTTGCCCAGGATTTCAATCCTGACATGGTGGCCGGGCACTCACTTGGAGAGTTTTCGGCCTTGGTTGCCAGCAAGGTGTTGAGCTTTGAAGACGGTCTGAGACTAGTGTACAAAAGAGCGATGGCCATGCAGGCTGCCTGTGAGGCCAACCCATCTACCATGGCCGCTATACTTGGTCTGGATGATGCGAAAGTTGAGGAGGTGTGTGCTTCTGTGGAAGGCGAAGTGGTCGTAGCCGCCAATTATAACTGCCCGGGTCAGCTAGTGATCTCAGGTTCTAACAGAGGAATTGAGATCGCCTGTGAGAAAATGAAAGAAGCCGGTGCCAAACGTGCGTTGCCGCTGCCGGTGGGCGGCGCGTTTCACTCGCCGCTGATGAAGCCTGCCGAAGTGGAACTGGCCAAAGCCATTAACGAAACGACGTTCAGCCAAGGTATTTGCCCGATCTACCAAAACGTGGACGCCATGCCACATACTGATCCGGAAGAGATCAAGCAAAACCTGATAAGCCAGCTGACCGCCCCAGTGCGCTGGACGCAATCGGTGCAGCAAATGGTAGCTGATGGTGCTACGCATTTTGTGGAGTGTGGCCCAGGCAAGGTATTGCAGGGACTTGTAAAAAAGATCGAACGCACGGCAGAGGTGAGCTCTGTAGAATAATACTTCAAGTAAATTGAAAAAGACCATTGCGGCTTCAGCTGTAATGGTCTTTTTGTTTTCTTTATTTACCTTAGGCAGGGTTCAAAGACCGTTTTCTTCCACAGCCATCGGCGTTACCCCCATCCTGCTTAACTCGTCTGACAGTTTCAGGAGCTCATTTTTAATAATATCATCCTGTAACAGGTGCTCTTCCGGAAGGATAATCATGCGTGACAGGTATAGATTCTCCTTCAATTGAAGGTCTTCCATGAGTCTGTCGAGCAACTCCTGGTTTTGCCCTACATAAATGAGCGGTGAGAGCTCGATCAGTATATTAGGTTGTTTCGGGTTGATGATGTTCACCCTAAAAAAATAATTGCCGACTTTGCCGAACAGGTATGTAGAGATCTCTCTTACAATAGCATTGTATCCTTCAACTGCCCCATTGAACTGCAGTGATGAGAATGCGGGAAAATCATACAAACGCTTCTTCTGCAACAGTTTTTCATAGTTGTTAAGCAGTAGCAGGACAATGATTCCGGCGGCAATCAGGGCTGCGATCAAGGCCTTTGTTGATAGCTGCTGGCTAAATGTTTCAACCGACAAGCGCTGCGTGAATAGAGAAGGCACAAAAGTAAAAGGTAACACCAGTATGAACACAATCAGAAAGCCCCGCAAAAGGCTTCTCTTTTCGTTTGTGATGATGGCGAGCAGGTCGTTCATATGCTATTCAGAAGAGGCGCAGAACTGAAGCACCGATTCACGTCTACTTTTTAAGTATAGTTAATCCACAATATAAGCAAAATTTTACTTCATTAGCTGAGCTTCGCTATAAAGTAAGGCATTTTCAGAAAAACTGCAGTTTGCTAACAGTCCCTCAGTTTGTAGTAGAAACAAACAAGTGAACTGGGAGTTTATCAGGACAACTTTGAAGGAGTTGTACGATGTGTTTATTCAGCACTGGATGCAGCAGATCTGGGGCAATCTCACTTAAAGGCAAAAGTGTAAAACGACGCAAATGTAACTGCGGATGGGGGATCGTCAGGCGTTGCGTCTGCAATACCTGGTCGTCATAGAAGAGAATGTCGATGTCGATGACGCGTGCTCCCCAGTGCTCGTGACGGATGCGGCCCAGTTCCTGCTCGATCCGGTGTATGCCTTGCAGTACTTGCTCCGGGCTAAACTCGGTCTGCACCTCCAGCACCTGGTTGAGGAAAGCGGGTTGGTCTGTTTTGCCCCAGGCAGCTGTCTCGTAGAGTGAGGAGCTTTGAATAATTGGGCCGACTTGTGCAGCAATCTGCTGGCGGGCTTGGGATAGGTATAGCGGGCGGTCACCGAGGTTACCGCCCAGTAGCAGGTATAGCTTAGGCATGTTTGTTAAAAAAAGCGATGCTCAGGTCAGCAGCGGCTTTAGCTGCTGTGGGCAACATTTCTTGTTCGTAGGGGTGCTGTCCGCCAAAGGAGTGATCGGCGCCGGGCAGCAAGTGCAGCTCAGCGTCTGGTTTCCAAGTATGGAGGTCGTGAGCCATTTGCACAGGCAGGGTTTCGTCATCCTCACCATGCAGAATCAGCAAGGGTTGCTGCATTTTTTGAATTACCTTCGGAATTTCCAGTCGCTCCACATTAGCCAGGTAGTCTTCCACGATTTGGTAATAAAGTGGCATACGCTGACCTGTACGGGCATTAGAAACCCACTGCACGCCTTCCTTTTTCCAGGATTCCTGCTCCAGTTCGTCCCAGCGCTGGTCAAAATTATTCACGGCGGCCCAGGTGGCCAGGGCCCGCACGCGGGAATCTTCAGCAGCTTTGAGTATTACAGATCCGCCTCCTCGGCTGTGACCGATCAGATAGATGCGTTTCAGATCTAATTCATGCTGGGGCAACGGTCCTTTTTCGTCATGCACCAAATCAATGAGCGACTTCAGGTCCTCCAGCTCTATGCTGAAGTTATTTCGTCCAAAGGCCTCCATGTCGTGCAGATCGGAGTCGTTGTCGATACTGGTGCCGTTGTGCGAGAAGTTGAACTTGATGAAGACAAATCCTTGCCCTGCAAAGTAGTTTGCCAGTAGATTGAAGTGTCCCCAGTCTTTGAAGCCTTTGAAACCGTGGGTATAGATGACGACGGGCTTTTTATAGCCGTCCTGTGGGTAGGTGGCGTCGGCGGTGAAAGGGCGCTCGTGCTCCGGGTATACCACGAAGTCTACTTTGAGTGTGTCTGCCATGGTGAGATGCGCTGTGTTATCAGAAGGCAATATAGTTATTTTAAGCGAGCGGCAAACCAGCACAGGGCTGTGCTGTTGCTAAGGTATACCGCTGAGCTTATCTTAGATTATTTAAACGCTGATTTGCTATAGTTGTTTGGAAACGACCCCCACACCTAGTAATATTGCGGAATATCACATGAGCATTAGCCTAAAGGAAATACAAGCGCCCATTGCCCAGGAGATGGAGCTGTTCGAGAAAAAGTTCAGGACTTCGATGAAGTCCAAAGTACTGCTGCTCGACAAGATCATGAGCTACATCGTAAAGCGCAAAGGCAAGCAGATGCGGCCTATGTTCGTGTTCTTCATGGCCAAGCTTTTCCGTGGCGACGCCATCGGGGATGCCACTTACCGCGGTGCCGCCCTGATCGAGCTCTTGCACACCGCCACACTCGTGCACGACGACGTGGTGGACGACGCCAACTACCGCCGTGGTTTCTTCTCCGTAAATGCCCTCTGGAAAAATAAAATTGCCGTGTTGGTGGGTGATTACCTGCTCTCCAAAGGCCTGCTGCTCTCGCTGCAAAACGACGATTACGAATTGCTCAAGATCGTATCGAATGCTGTTAAAGAGATGAGCGAAGGGGAGCTGTTGCAGATCGAAAAAGCCCGCCGCCTGGACATTGACGAGAGTGTTTATTTCGATATCATTCGTCAGAAAACGGCATCGCTGATTGCCTCTTGCTGTGCAGTAGGTGCTGCCTCGGCTGGCGCTTCGAAAGAAGACATCGAAAAAGCCCGTTTGTTCGGAGAGAAGGTAGGCATCGCCTTCCAGATCAAAGACGACCTGTTCGACTACGGTACCGCTGAGATCGGCAAGCCGGTAGGTATAGACATCAAGGAAAAGAAGATGACCCTGCCGCTGATCCACGCCCTGCGCGAAGCCGACTGGATGACCCGCCGCCGTGTGATCTACAATGTGAAGAACAACAACGGCGACAACAAGCGTGTGCAGCACGTGATTGACTACGTGAAGTCCTCCGGCGGTATACAGTATACCATTGAGGCCATGAATCAATATCATGCTGAGGCGCTCGCCATTCTCCATACCTTCCCAGCCTCCCCATCCCGCACTTCATTGGAGCAATTGATCGCCTATACCATCGAGAGGGAGAAATAATTTAAATTGTTGGTAGTTAAATTGTTTTTTGACCTCGTGGTTCGCGCAACTCACGCGGGCATCTAGAGTATGCGCTATACCTGAACGTCAGAGGCAGGCCTGCTTCAGAACTCCCGTGTCATTTCGAACATGCCCGAGACATGATTCGAAGGGGGCGAGCGTAGCTCTGAGAATTCTGAAAGCTTGACTATGTTACAATAATCCAGATCTCTCCTGTCTGTCGAGACGACAGACAGGAAGCAGACACTTATTCCCGCTATACCTAAACTTGTTTGACCAGAAATATTTATAAACTTCTTTTCTAAAACTGTAATTCTATAGGTATATACATCAGATAATTTTGAGGCGTACAAAATAACCTATGAAAGTATGAGTCTCAATACCAACACCTGGAACCGGCTGCGCTATACCGTATACCTGCCGATTTATGACCTGATCGCTGACCGAGTCTTCCGCAAGTACCGCCAACGCTCCATTGAGCTGCTGCAAGCAAAACCTGACGATGCTATACTCATAGTCGGTGCCGGCACTGGCCTCGACCTCCTATACCTGCAAGGCTATACCCGTATTACCGCCAACGACATCACGCCCGGCATGATCACCAAGCTAAAAGTCAGAGCCGAGAAACTAGGTATACCTGTCGACGCACAGGTGATGGACGGCCAGCAGCTTACTTATCCTGACAATAGTTTTGATGCAGTGATCCTGCACCTGATCATTGCGGTTATACCTGATCCGGTGGCCTGCATCCAGGAAGTAGAGCGGGTACTAAAGTCGGGTGGCACGGTCATGGTCTTCGATAAGTTTCTGCCGGATGGGCAAAAGCCCTCATTGTTGCGTCGCCTGTTCAACCAGGTCGCCAACACACTCTTCTCGAATGTCAACCGCAGCATCGGAAATATCGTCAGCCATACCTCGCTGGAAGTGGAGCTGAACGAGCCAGCAGCTTTTGGAGGCACGTTCAGGATTGTGAGGCTCAGGAAACCTGCATAATCTTCTTTAGGTAATTGTTTCTGATTGGAATATGCTAAATTGAAGAGACAACTACGACGCCATGTAGCCATTATTCTATTAGAATTTATGCCCTCATCATGAAGAAAAAGTTAATCTTACATCTAACGCTAACATTTCTTTGCTTCAGTCCTGTTTTGGCTCAAGTTAGGGCACAAGAGCCTATATTTAATGATGGAAAGCTAAACCATCCAGTAGATTTGATACAGAAGAGTTATAAACCCAGCAGGCAAGAACTGTCCAGCTTTTGCATGAATTCGGTTACGTTTGTAAAATTCAATATTGGGGCAGATGGTTTAGTAATAAATGTCGCCGTGTCAGTAGAAACACCAGAGGCTATAGCTCATGCTTTAAAGTAAGCTGTAAAAGCAACTAACGGTTATTGGATACCAAAGAAGATAGAGGGGAAATCTGTAGAAAGTGATCCTTTTATTATGCCCTTTGTTTTTTACTACTCTTTGGGCTGTAAGGGAGATATGGAAGTTAGTCGCTCAAATAAGTTTAATGTAGGTATGGCCAACATGCTCTCCTTTGACGATGGTACAGAACTAAGCACAATGAATTGCACCTTACTACCGACGTTTATTACAGCAGCACATAATTAATTATTGATACCCGCTAAACGCACAGGCCGCTACTGGTAAAGTAGCGGCCTGTGCTATACCTGCCGATCAAACTATCGGCAATTAACAAGTAACAATTCTATTTCTCCGCCAGCAGCTCATCCATCGTCTTATTAAAGTCTGCAACCCATTCTTCGTAGTATTTTCCAGTTCCAGGACCAGAAAAGCCGGTGTGGATCTTGCGTACTTTGCCGTAGCGGTCGATGAAGATCGTAGTAGGGAAGGAGAGGACGTGGTTGAGGGCTGGGAGTGCCTGAGCAGCAGCTTCCTTGTCGGCTGGACCAGCATAGAGCAGGTCGTACTCAATGTCGAAACGGTCTTTCATTTTCTTCAGGCGTGGCACAGCCTGCTCGTAGCCTTTGGTGCGTTCAAAACCCAAACCAATGATCTCTAGGCCACGGTCCTTGTTCTTGCTGTAGTACGGCGCCAGGAACTGCGTTTCGTCCATACAGTTCGGGCACCATGAGCCCAGCAACTGCACCAGTATTACCTTGCCTTTGTATTTGTCATCCGATAGCGATACTTGCTTGCCTTCCAGGTTGGGGAAGGTAAACGACAGTGACTCGTACCCTGGCTTCAAATAAGTCAGTTCGTTAGCATTGGCCAGCGCTGCATTTTCGTTGCGTTTAGCAGTCCATGTTTCGTAATCATACAGGCCCGCAAAGTACTCACCTTGCAAAGTGCTGTCCGCTTGTGGGGTGGCTTTGAACAGGTAGTCATGGTTGCCGTCAAAAGTCGACAGCTTCAGCTCGTTGCCTTCCACCTGTCCTTCCAGGTAGCGGTAGTCGCCTGTTTGGGTGATGAACGTGCCGGTTACATGATTCTCCTTCTGCTCAAATACACCGATCGCCGGGTAGGTTTTGCCGTCTGCCTTTGTGAACGTTACTTCCCACTTACCGGAATAGTCAAATGTAGCCGGAGCAGGATTTTCCTTGAAGCGGTTGTTCTTGCCATGCTGTGCCGTAAAAGGAACTGAGTAGCGCTTGCTAAGATCGTTACGGGTAAAGCGACCGGCCATTTTATCGCCGTCTACTTTGGCGATCAGGTCGGCGTCGAATATATGTAGTCGGATCTTAAGCGAATCGCCTTCTTCCTTTATTTCGTCCACAAGGATGCGCTCATCGGCATTCACCAGGTATAGTACCGTCTTGCCATTCTGCTCTTCAGCCTCCATGATGAACGGAATCTCCTGCCCCTGGGCTTGCAGCACGACGCGCCACGGGCCTGGTTGTATGGTCTTATCATTAGATGTGGAAGAGCCACAGGATGTTAAAAGCTGTGTGAAGGACAGTGCCAACAACAAAATCAGCTTCATTGGGGTATTAAAACAAGTAAGTTTCATGCTGCGAAATTACTAGATGAATTCGTGAAAAGCGAAACATGCCACAAATAGCATGCAGGGTTGCGGAAATGTTATATTCATGCCCGCTAATGTTGTGCTTAAACACTCATATTTCGTACATTTGTAAACTTCACAAGGAAGCATTAAAAATATTAACAATAGCAAAACTATGGCATTTGATTTAGGAATGATCAAGGCAGTATATGCCGGGATGGCCGAGCGAGTGAATGCTGCCCGTAACGCAGTAGGCAGACCGCTTACCCTGACAGAGAAAATCTTGTACGCGCACCTTTACGAGGGCAACGCGTCGCAGTCTTTTGAGCGCGGAAAGTCTTACGTGGACTTCGCTCCGGACAGGGTGGCTATGCAGGATGCCACGGCACAAATGGCCTTGCTTCAGTTCATGCAGGCTGGCAAGCCTCAGGCAGCTGTACCTTCTACAGTACATTGCGATCACCTGATCCAGGCCCGCGTGGGTGCTGACCAGGATTTGCAAGACGCTTATAGCGAAAACAAAGAGGTATACGATTTCCTTGCCTCTGTTTCAAATAAATATGGCATCGGCTTCTGGAAGCCAGGTGCTGGTATCATTCACCAAGTAGTACTTGAAAACTACGCCTTCCCTGGCGGTATGATGATCGGTACGGACTCACACACACCAAATGCTGGTGGTCTGGGTATGGTAGCGATCGGTGTTGGTGGCGCTGATGCCGTTGACGTAATGGCCGGCATGGCTTGGGAGCTTAAATTCCCGAAAGTGATCGGTGTGAAGCTGACCGGCAGAATGAGCGGTTGGACATCTCCAAAAGACGTGATCCTAAAAGTAGCTGGTATCCTGACTGTAAAAGGTGGTACTGGTGCTATTGTGGAGTACTTCGGCGAAGGTGCTGAGTCTATGTCATGTACCGGTAAAGGTACCATCTGTAACATGGGTGCAGAGATTGGAGCGACTACTTCCGTATTTGCTTACGACGACAGCATGCGTGCATACCTGCGTGCCACAAACCGCGACGAAGTGGTACAACTGGCTGACGAGGTAGCAGATCAACTGCGTGCCGATGATGAGGTATACGCTGACCCAGCTGCTTTCTACGATCAACTGATCGAGATCGACCTGAACACACTGGAGCCGCACGTAAACGGTCCATTCACACCAGACGCTGCCTGGCCAATTTCTCAGTTCGCTGCTGTTGTAAAAGAGCACAACTGGCCAGCTAAACTGGAAGTAGGTTTGATCGGTTCTTGCACCAACTCTTCTTATGAAGACCTTACCCGTTCGGCTTCTATCGCTGAGCAGGCAGTAACTAAGAAACTGGTGGCACAGGCTGAATTCACCATTACCCCAGGTTCTGAACTGGTACGCTTTACAACTGCTCGTGACGGCTTGTTAGATACATTCGCTCAGATGGGCGGTGTGGTACTGGCCAATGCTTGCGGTCCGTGCATCGGGCAGTGGGCTCGTCACACAGACGATCCTACCCGCAAAAACTCTATCATCACTTCATTCAACCGTAACTTTGCTAAGCGTAACGACGGTAACCCGAACACACACGCGTTCGTGGCTTCACCTGAAATCGTAACAGCTTTCGCTATCGCCGGTGACCTGACGTTCAACCCACTGGTTGATAAGCTGATCAACGCTGACGGTGAAGAAGTAATGCTGGACGAGCCAAGAGGTATTGAGTTGCCGCCACAAGGCTTTGCCGTGGAAGACGCAGGCTATGTAGCCCCTGCTGAAGACGGAAGCAGTGTAGAAGTAGTAGTTGATCCAAAGTCCGATCGTCTGCAGTTGCTGGAAGGCTTTAAGCCATGGGAAGGCACTGACCTCAAAGGTTTGAAGCTGCTCATCAAAGCACAAGGCAAGTGTACAACTGACCATATCTCTATGGCTGGTCCTTGGTTAAAGTACCGCGGTCACCTGGATAACATCTCCAACAACATGCTGATCGGTGCGATCAACGCCTTCAACGGAGATGCCAACAACGTGTACAATGACATGACCCGTGGTTACGATACAGTTCCTGCCACTGCACGTACCTACAAAGCTGCCGGCATTGGTACGGTAGTAGTAGGTGACGAGAACTATGGTGAAGGTTCATCACGTGAGCACGCGGCCATGGAGCCACGTCACCTCGGAGTTCGTGCCGTTATCGTGAAGTCATTCGCACGTATCCACGAAACCAACCTGAAGAAGCAAGGTATGCTGGGTCTTACCTTCGCCAACAAAGCTGATTACGACCTGATTGAGGAGACCGATACGATCGATATCCTGGGTCTTGAGAACTTCACGCCAGGTCAACCGCTGAAAGTAGTTCTGACGCACAAAGATGGTTCACAGGATGCATTCATGGTTAACCATACCTACAACGAAGGTCAGATTGCCTGGTTCAAGGCTGGTTCAGCCCTTAACCTGATCCGTTTGCAGCAGAAGCAGTCAGCTAACGCGTAACCAACGCTACAAGCTGCCTATAATAAAAACGCCCCGCTCGAAAGAGTGGGGCGTTTTTATTATAGGTATAGACCTCGTTTCAGGGGGGCGTGTTTAGGGTCTTATGATCAGCAGACGCTTCGAGATTGTGTTTTGCTCGTACGTAAGCTGCATGATGTAAAGCCCTTCAGCCAGACCGCTTAAGTCATAGATAGCCTCATGGGGCAGACGACTGCGTAGCTTAGGACTAACGCGTCGTCCCATCGTATCTGTCATAAAGAGCGTGAGTGCAGCGTCTGCTGCAGGCATCGCGACATAAAGTTCATAAACCGCTGGGTTAGGGTATACCTGAAATTGCTTAGGGGCCTCCTGCGGCGGAATGACCGTCTCGCTCTGCTTGATCTCTATCCGCTGTGTGACGGTGTCTTCAGCGCAATCATAAGCATTGGCTACGATTAGTGTCACATCATAATTGCCTGGCAGTTCATAGGTATAAGAAGGATGCTGTTCAGTAGAGGTATCTCCATTGCCAAAACTCCAGCGCCAACTGTTGCCATGCTCACTTTCATTACGGAACTCCAGCACCTTGCCAGGCTCTAAGGTTTCAGACTGTTTGGCGATGCTGAAACCTGCGACAGGAGAGTTGGCGACCGCAATACGGAAAGGCACTAGCGGGCTGTCGAACAAAGAGTCGGCATTACAAACGTACAGCACTGTGCTTGTGTCAAGTGAGGCCAGTTCTAAGTTAGCGCCAGCACCGAGCAGTTTGGTTTTAGCTTCGTCTGCAAAAAACTTGAACTGCTTACCACCCACAGGCGCTAGTTTCACTGAAGAACCTATGCACACCGTATCGCTGATGGCCAATGGGGCAGGTCCCGCTTTCATGACCTGATATTTTAAGAGGGCTGCCCTGGCATTTTGCCGAAGGTGTTCCAAGTCGTCACCCGCTACGATAGCAAACGATACCAATTGACTCTGACCTGGCGCTAATCCTTTGGCCGTAGTGCCTACAACATGGGCTACATCATTGCCATAACCGCTTCCCCATGCTTTCTTTCTGGCCACCCCACCTGACAGTGACCGGTATTTTTCCGAAGTACTGAAACCGTCAGCAATAGCGAAAGTAGCGGAGCCACCAGATAGGTTATCAATCGCGTAATAGGAAGGAGGCGTCACGGAAAGCAGACTAATACCTGCGTATGGCGAAGCCTGTCCCATGTTATAGACATAGCCCATTTTCAGGTTTTCGTCCCAATCCGCCACGTTCATGTACGCATCCGTTATATTCCAATCAGCGAACAAGCCTGCATGCAAAGTTTTTATAGTGTCAGGAGTGATATTGCGGATACGGTACTCAAGTATGACAAAGTCTGCGTCCGGTGATCCGCTCCAGGCCATCCCTTTATAGCTTACCTGCACACCCGCCTGGGTTGGAACCGGGAATTTGTCACGCATCATGCCGCTGATTTCCTGATCAGCTACGCCTGTCTTATGACGCAGCCGCACGGAGTTTACGGACACAAAGTCGTTGTCAGTTTGCCAGCTGGCGTTGCGCACATTATCTGACACACGGTCAGGGGCAGTAGCTACCAACAGTCCTCCTTCAAAAAGCATAGAAGGACTACCTTTATAAGTGATGCCGATGCCTTGCCTGAAGTTATAGCCATTATACCCGAGGTTGCCCTTGCTGTTCAAGGTAATATGCAGGTTGTTCGCTGTTAAGGTAATGTAGTCTGGATTAACCGGGGTCTGGAAATACTGGAAATCCTGGTAGGAAGAACCATCTTCAAACCCAACTCTAAAAGTAGCCAGGGCATTGTGAGGTGCATCCGGTAACACAACAAATCGGAATGGCTTGCTGTGGTTATTGCGGGATGTCAAGGTCCCCATAGCGCCGATGGTAAGGTCACCTTCCAGTACTTTGATAAAAGGGGAGGTTGAAGTGAGTTTGAGTTTCAGGGCAGTTGTAGGATCGAGGTAGTTCGTCAGGCTAAGGTGTAGCGACAGAGTATCCCCAATTTGCGCCACTTTATCATCGACAATGCTGAAAGAAGTACACCGTACCGATTTAACCTGTTTGTCACGAAGCGCCCGTTTCATATTGAGGCGACCTTTGCCAAGAAGTTCATGGTAGGGAGCGTTGCCGGGCAGGTGATAAATATCGTCAGCTGTAGCACGTAAACGCTGAATAACCTGAACCGCATTGAGGTGCGGCAGTTGAGAGCGCAAAAGAGCGGCAGCACCCGCTACAATCGGAGAAGCCAGTGATGTTCCTGTATCGGTGCCATAGGAGTTGTCACGGTTAAAAGTAGTACTGTACACACTTTGGCTTGGTGCTGTCAGGCCTATTCTATAATTCCAGGTATGCCCATTTGTTTTGACATCGTTATGGATGCCACCTACTGACAGCACATTGTCGTATGCCGCCGGATAGATGTCTACAAAAGCATTGGTGTTTCCAGCAGCCGCCACAATTACGACATCCTTCTCGAGCACCGCATAGTCAATGATATCTTGCTCAAACTTAGAAGAGCCCGTTCCGCCCCAGGATAAGTTAATGATGCTACAGCCTTTGTCTGCAGCATACACAATAGCCTCATAGCCGCCGAAGCTGCCAACTGAAGTGGAGGGGAAAACCTTGATAGGCATGAACTTGGTATTGAAACCTGTGCCCGCTATACCTAGCCCATTGTCGACCTCGCTAATTGCTACGCCTGCTACCTTGGTGCCGTGCCCTCTGTAAGGGGTATCATCTGTAAGATTGTTGTCCCTATCACCGAAGTCCCAACCGTAGAAGTTATCGATCAGTCCGTCACCGTCATTATCAATCCCATCTATAGGATCATCATAGTTAAACTTGATCTTGTTTTTAATGTCTTCGTGGCTAAACCGGAAGCCTGAATCCAACACGCCTATGACAATGTTGGTATCGCCTTTCTGAACGGCCCAGGCACTGTAGGCCTGAATCAATTTCAGGTAGGCTTGCGTTGTTTTAGTTGAGTCGGAGGCGGGGTCGTTAGGCTGATAGAGTGGAACGCGTTCATAGAGCGGCTCTACGTACTCAACCATACCGGTTGCCAATAGGGCTTGCTGTACGGCTTCCAGGTTATGAGAAGGATCGTATGCTAATTCGTATATAAGCGAAAGATCCACACGGGATTTGCGGGCAAAAGGAGAGGACGCTTTCCCCGGGAACTTTTGTTCTACCGATTTGGCTCCCACCTTTTGCAAGGCTTTTTGCATAGGATTGCCGGTAGCCATGCGCAGCTGGTTGCCTGTCTGAGGCTTCAGCTTGTAGACAACGGTATAAGGCTTAGTCGCTGTACCTATACCTTTGGGAGCAGGCAGATGCTGTGCTACCAGCCAGGAAGTACTCAGGACTATAAACAGGAAAGAAAGTATGCAGCGGTAAACCACTGGCCCTTGGGTAAACATTAAATCATATTAAACTATTAGGTGAATACGACCTCTGCAGCGCTAGCAGAGGGATAGGGTAAAGAGCATACAACACGGCAAAATTTATAGATGCTTCCCGTGCTTATTAAAAAAATACGTAACTTTCCAACAATTGATTCTAATATATGTGTTTAATTATATAAAATAAATACTATGACCTCGGATTTGAAAAATAAACATCTTCCCATTATAGAAAACGCTGTGAATGCCCTTCACGAGCGTCGTTTTTTTGCCCAATATCCCGAAAACCCGATGCCCGACATTTATGGCGAAACCGCTGATAAAGAAGGTCGTGAGAGCTACAAGCAGCACCTTAACAACAAATTTACGGAATTGGTGCACGATGATGCTGAAAATTGGGCCGGTCAGGAAGAATCTCCATATGAGCAGCAGCCGCTAGGTATAAAGTACCCTTACTTCAGTGCAGAAACACTGGTGACACGAGCTGACGAGGCTTTCCATCAATGGCGCAAAGTGAAGCCTGCTGATCGGGCCGCTATCCTGGTCGAATCACTAGAGCGCATGAAAACCCGGTTCTTCGAAATTGCCTACGCTACGATGCACACTACCGGTCAGGCTTATATGATGTCGTTCCAGGCATCAGGACCGCATGCAGCTGACAGGGCACTGGAGGCCATAGCAGCTGGTTACGAAGAGCAAACCCGCTTTCCGGAGCACATGGAATGGGAGAAGCCAATGGGCAAGTATAACCTGAAACTGAACAAGAGCTGGCGTGCCGTACCGAAAGGGATTGGCCTGGTAATTGGCTGCTCAACTTTCCCGACCTGGAACACGGTGCCGGGCATGTATGCCAGCTTGGTAACCGGCAACCCGGTAATCGTAAAACCGCATCCGAAAGCCGTATTGCCGATCGCAATTGTAGTGGCAGAAGTACAGAAGGTGCTGGTAGAAAATGGCCTTAGCCCATACATCTGTCAGCTTGGGGTAGATGCCGATGATCGTCTGATCACAAAGGAACTGGCAGAGAACCCGAAAGTAAAACTGATTGACTATACCGGTGGTACTGAGTTTGGCAACTATGTAGAAAGCCTGCCGGGCAAGGTGACTTTTACCGAGAAAACAGGTGTGAATTCTATTATACTGGATTCGGTGCAGGATATTGATAAGGTAGCCCAGAACCTGGCTTTCTCACTGAGCCTTTACTCGGGACAAATGTGTACCGCTCCGCAGAACTTCTTTGTGCCGGCATCTGGCGTGAAAGTAGGAGAGGAGATGATGCCGTACGAAGAGGTAGTAAAGAAACTGGCAGATGCCGTAACGGGTCTTGTAAACAATCCGAAAGCCGGACCGCATATTCTGGGTGCTATCCAGAACCCGACCACATCGGAACGCGTGAAAGAGGCGGCCAGCGTGAAAGGCAAAGAAGTGCTGAGCACCTGCGACTTCAGCAACCCCATGTTCGAAAACGCCCGCACTTGTACGCCGGTGATCTATGAAGTGGATGCGACTGAGAAGGAAAGCTTCAGCCGTGAGTTGTTTGGACCAATTGCCCTTGTGATCAAGACCAAGGATACAGACCAGTCGATCGAACTGGCAAAAGAGATGGCCATGAATTACGGAGCAATTTCTTGCGGCGCCTATACTACTGACGAGGAGATAAAAGAGAAGATCATGGATGAGATGAGCTTAGCAGGAACACCGGTAAGCTTCAACCTGACAGGTGGGATCTATGTGAACCAGAACGCAGCGTTCTCAGACTTCCACGTAACAGGCGGCAACCCGGCTGGTAACGCATCTTTCACCAACCCTGAGTTTGTGATCAAGCGCTTTACCTGGGTAGGCTTCCGTGAGCCCGTAGCCGGCTAATCCGGTTTGACTAATTAAAAGCAGAAAGCCCCGGTACTAGATCTAGTACCGGGGCTTTCTGTTTTTACTTGAACAAGTTGTCCATGTCATTTTTGAGGCTGTCGAGGCCATCTTTCAGTCCCTGCCATTTGCTTTGGCTGTCTTCCTGATCGCCCAGTTTGTTGGCAATCAATTCACGCTTGGCCTCCAACGCTGCAATGTGCTCGTGGTAGGTATGGTTCGAGTCGGCGGCGGTGGCGTTCACACGCGCCTTCAAGGTTTTTATTTTGCTATCAAGTTCTCCGAGGCTTTTCTCAATTTCCTCACGTGTCAGGTTGTTGGGTGCACGCATATGCTCAGGTTTCAGGTTGTACGTATCCATATGTCTTCGTTCTGGTTCAATGTTAAACGGAACCTGCTTGTATTAGCAGGCGTCAATCTAAATACTTAAAAAGACCTGAAAAGGATGTACACAGCTAGTAAATGGCAGGTTGAGAAAAAGCATTATATTAAGCTGTGGCTGCCATAAGCCAGATGGATAATTAGTAAGTTTAAGTGAGAGAAGGGCTAAAATTTTGGCCTTACTAAATTAGTGATGGCTACTGCTAAATTATCTTTATAGTTTAAAATCAAAAATGTATTTTTGCGGCACTTGGGTGGAGCATTTGCTAAATTACCTTTGATATTCGCACTATACACCACAAAGCACAGCAATATTGAACATTAATTGTTTACAATGTGTTAGTGGCTCAACCGGGTAACAGAGCATATAAGGTAATACTTTATACCTTACCGTTGATTTAAGAGAGAGATAAAAGAACTGACTATGAAGGAAGCATCTGAAATGCTTGACCTAGTGCTGTTGGTTGACGACGACGACACCACAAATTATCTGAATAAGCGACTATTGACTGATATGAAGGTAGCAAAAGAAATTTTGGTACTGAAGAACGGGAAGGAAGCGCTTGACTACCTGAGCAAAGCCTGCGACGATCAACTTAAAGGTGATCTCAAATGCCCTGATCTTATTTTCCTGGATATCAAAATGCCCATGATGGATGGCTTTGAATTTCTGGAAGAGTATCAGCGCAAAGGACTGGACGCTGGCGATCATGTGATTATTCTGATGCTGACATCCTCAGCGAGCTTTTATGACCTGGAGCGCATCAAGAGCTTTAACAAAGTGAAGAAGCACTACTCCAAGGCGCTCACCAACCATGATGTGAAAGAAATTCTGGCCGAGTTTTTTCAAAAGACAAAGAACTAGGAAAAACTCTACGACTATACAACAAAGCCTGTATGCCGCGAGGTATGCAGGCTTTGTCTTTTACTCTGCATCTTCTTCCGGCTCTGTTACAACCTCGCTGGCTGGCCACGAAAACACGAAACGTGTGCCACGCCCGGTAGACTCCACCCAAACCTTTCCCTTTTTTTCTTCAAGAATTCGTTTCACGATGGCAAGACCCAAACCTGAGCTGTCTGGGCGTGTCATATTGTGCCCGAGGGCTTCGTACTTGCCAAATATCTGCTCCTGGTCTTCCTGGGCTATACCTGGGCCGTTGTCCTGCACCACGAGGTAGATAAAATCTGCTTGCCGATCACACTGTATTTCAATCACAGCTTTTTCCGGCTTGTCGTGATACTTTACCGCGTTGCCAAGCAAGTTGCTGAATATCTGGTACAGGTATATTTCCTGGGTGTATAGAGTAGGCAGATTATCTGGAAGGATAACCTTATATGAGGACGGTATGTAGAGCGACTCTAGTACTCGTTGCAGCACATATCGGACTGATACAATTTGACGGTGTATGCTGTGGTGTCCGGCAAGCGAATAGGCCAGTATACCTGTGATCAGCTTGTCCATCTTACTAGCCTGTTCCCGTAACATAGGCAGGAGAGAGGCTGCATCTTCTTTGTTGCCGCTCTGCAGGCTGCTTTCCAGGAAATTGATGATCCCTCCGATATTTTGCAAGGGTGCCCGTAAGTCATGTGACACAGTATGGGCAAAGGCATCCAGATCTGCATTGGCCTTCTGCAAGTCCAGGTTGCGGCGCTCACGCTCTTCCGATAGGGTCTGGATTTCGAAGTTGGATTGCTGGAGTTGCAGGTTCAGCCTCCTGATTTCCTGGATTTGTTGTTCTGCTTCCAGGTTGCGCAGTCGCAGTTTCTCAAGCAGGTCGAGCTGCTGCATGTTCTGTTTTTTGATCTCTGCATAAGGCGATATGCCCTCTTCGTCGTTAAACTCACGCAGCCATATATCCTGCAGACTTTTGGTAAACACAGGAGACTGCGTAGGGATGCGCTTGCGGAGGGTCACTGCGGTGCCTTGCTCATGCTCGGTTACGATCTCAAAAAAATCAACCAGCTTACGGGAATTTACGATGCCCATGCCACGCCCTGTAGCATTGCTGCCGTACCGGGCACGCTCGTAGATATAATCAAGGTTCCCGATACCGCGTCCTCTGTCCGACACTTTCGCCTCCAGGTAATTATGCCCGCCCACTTCCACGATGCCGAACTGTATGGAGCCGCTGCCCACATGCTCTACCACGTTGCGGCAAATCTCAGACACGGCAGTGGCAAACTTCGTCTGACTGGCTTGGGCCATACCTGTTTTCTCTGATAGCTGCATCGCCCTTTTATAGGCGAGTACTACATCCAATTCATTGGCAATGTTTATTTTGAGAAAACTCCTGGGCATGGGCTATGGTTTGGCTTTACATACAAGTACGAGTGTATCATCTGTCTGGCGATTGTAGTCTTTGTAAAGCACAGCCGCGATGGTGGTGGACAGGTGCCGGTGCAGGTTAGGGTAACGGCTCAGATCCCAGCGAGACTTCAGGCCATCGCTGTGTACTATAAGTATTTTGTTGCGGTTCCATTCCAGCTTCTGGTTATTGAAGTTGCCCGGCACATTGTGGCCAAGTATACCATTGTAAGAGATCACATTCTTATAAGGCATGTTGCCCAGCGAGCTTTCTGTTGAAAAAAGCTTGCCGGCTATGTTGCCGATGCCACAGTATGTGAAGCTGTTCTGGCTGATATCGATACTGGCGGCAAAACCGACTGCACCTCTGGTACGGCGTATGTTCGCATGGATAACCTGCAAAGCCGAAGCCGGATCAGGTATAGGGTTGTCGCAAAAGGTTTTGACAGCAAGCTGAGATGCCTCCTGTGCATGTGTGCCGTGGCCCAATCCATCAAGAGCCAGCAGGTAAGCGCCCCGATCGTGATGCACGATGGCATACCCATCGCCACAGTCCACTTCTTTCGGCTTGGGCACCATGATGTTGCCTATTTCATAACGCCGGGTAGTTGGTATGGTCTTAGTCGATTTGTACACGCGGGTGACAATCACAGTGCCTATCAGAGGCTGTGAATAGAGATCAAAAACGTCAGCCTGTCTTTTGATGGCCCCAAGGCCCTCGCCAGCAGATCCGAAAGTGGACACTCCGTCTTCCTGCATACGAGCAGGGTCGCTCATGCCAGGGCCGTTATCCAGGCAGATGATCTCAATACCTTTGATGGGTTTGCCGATGGCTTTGACGAGCAACTCTCCGCCTTGTGTGGTATGCTTATCGAGGTTGCTAAGCATCTCCGCCACTATGATATTGACCTTTCCTACAGCGCTCTCCGATAAGGAAAAGCTCTCAGCAAGGCGTGTGATGTCTTTTTTAGTAAGGCTGGCGTAGCTGCGCTCCGGTACTGCGAAGCGGTAATGTTGGTTAACGTCCATGTTTCCAGTGGATGACAGTAACAGTTGTGCCCTCACCCGGGTTGCTTTTGAGATCAAACTCGTTGACCAGTCGCTTAGCGCCGGGTAGACCAAGGCCGAGGCTTCTTCCCGTAGAAAAGCCATCGCGCATGGCCATGGCTATGTCGGCTATACCTGGGCCTTCGTCTTTGAAGGTTAGTCTTACGCCGGTTTTGGCATTGTGGCTGATAATTTCAAGTATAACTTTGCCTCCACTGGCATACTTGAGCATGTTACGGACCAGTTCGCTCGCCGCTGTGATCAGCTTCGTCTGGTTAACCAGGCTCATACCTATACGGGTGCTAAATTCGCGTACACGGTTGCGGAAGGGGACCACATCCTGTTCGCGCACGATTTCCATCGTGTCTTTAGTCATTACCATCATCCTGGTCTTCCTCCTCTTCGTCGTATAGTTCCAGGGTATCGCCTAGTTTAGTATTGAGTAATTCCATCCCCTTCTCAACATTGAGGGCAGTATGTACGCCTTGTAGTGTGAGTCCGAGCTCGACTAGTGTAATGGCTACAGCCGGCTGCATGCCTACTACAACAGTTTCGGCATCCATGATGCGCGACATGGAGGCAATGTTGCCCAATATGCGTCCCATAAATGAGTCTACAATGCTCACTGCCGAAATATCAATAAGGACCCCTCGTGCTCCGGTCTGGCTCACCATGGTGATCAGATCGTTCTCCAGCGTCAGGGCTAGCCTGTCATAGAGATCTATCTGTATGGTAACCAGCAGGAAAGGTCCCATTTTTAAAATTGGTATCCTTTCCATAGTATTAGCGTGGTATTTTAAATCCTTTGTGTCGTTCTGTGCGGCGTACTTCCAGGTGAGTCATGCTAAAGGCAAGTTGCAGTGCGCTGGCCAGGCTGGCTTTTGTCTTGATGTTTGACAGGTCAATGCCCAGGTGCACGATCGTCTGCGCGATCTCAGCACGTATGCCGCTGATGATACACTCGGCACCCATCAGTCGGGTAGCGCTTACAGTTTTGATAAGGTGCTGTGCTACCAGAGAGTCAACAGCTGGCACACCTGATATATCCAGAATCGCGATGTTGCTGCCTGTGTTCACGATCTCCTGCAGCAGGTTTTCCATCACAACCTGCGTACGGGCGCTGTCCAGTGTTCCAATGATCGGAAGGGCAAGTATGCCATCCCAAACACGGATAACAGGCGTCGAGATCTCACTGATTTCATCTGTCTGGCGCAAGATCACTTCTTCACGTCCTTTGATAAAAGTCTCGAAAGTAACAATGCTCAGGTTATCCAGCAGCGTGTTGAGCTGCATGATTTCCTGGTAAAGCGTGGTTGGGTCATCTTTACGCTGCTCCACCAGTACTTCCATTACTGCTTGTTTCAAGCTTAGCACATACGCACCTGTTTCGCGCGGGCTAAAACCTTGTCTTGCTCTCGTGATAGAAATATCACGGAGTGTGTCCGTTACCTGCTCAAACTCTGTGTCGTAGATGTTACCGTAGTTTCCTTTAGAGACAGCCCGTACAAGCCCATCAAGCATTTCTCTCGACTGGCGTTGAAGCTCTTCATTTGTCATCAGGTCATCGCGGAGCGAATCATTCGACAATTGATTTTGCATCCACTTTTCCAGAATGCGGTCTTTGTTTTTCTCTAGTATTTGTGCCGTTGTGTTCATGGTAGGGCAAAACGTAGCTGGTGGAATTATAGTTTTTATGTTGCCGTTAAATTCAACTCGGAATAGTTCTTGTTGTAGGCGAGATGCTAAGTTAGATATTAAAAATTGTAATCAGGGCACACATTCTGAATAAGTGCTTACGTATACACAATTATTTTTCAATGTATTGACTTAAGGATTTTCGAAATGGGAAAACTGTTATTTAGTACTGTTTATCTGTTGTTTTTGCTGTTGTCGGCCTGTAGTCCTGCTACCAGTATCCACTCTGAACCTGCGCCAGGTTTTGCATTGAGTACGTACCGTCAGTTTGCCTTCATGGAAGTGGACACCGACATAGAAGATATGGGCAAGAATTATCAGGGGCATGTTCATTTTCTGAAGCAAGAGCTTACCCGGCAACTCGAACAGCGTGGACTACAGCAAGCGCCCTCTCCTGATGAGGCTGACCTGCTGATCAATCTGGGGATAGTGGTCGACAGGCAAGTGCAAACGAGGGAAACAGATATCATTTCGGATCCGCCCCGCTACATTGGGCAGCGCCGCTATACCTGGCAGAGCAGGGAAGTAGAAGTAGGGCGCTACAGCGTTGGCTCTGTCTCTTTACACTTGGTAGACCCTATACAGAACGAACTTGTGTGGCAGGGTACGGCAGAGCGGGTTATTTCAGATAAGCCAGAAAAGCTGCGGGAGCAAATTGAGAAAGGTATAGCGCGACTAGTGGAGGAAATCCCGTCGTAAGGAAATTTTGTCAAATATAAAAAGAGGTCTTGCAGTAAGATGCAAGACCTCTTTTTGTCGGAGTGGCGGGATTCGAACGCAAATACCACCAATCTATGCTAAGTAGAAATGCCTCTAAAGCGTTATTGAAATGTTGGTTTCTGTTGAAATTTCGATGTTTTTGACTGCAGCTGACTCAGATTCTGACGCAAGCGCTACTGACGCAGGAAGTGACGCAAGGAAGTTTTTTGCTTGCTGACTAATGGCAATTAAGCACTAATATTTCCAGTAAAATGTGTTGAATGAGCCATTAAATATATCTGCTATTTTTCCATTAATTGGATTTTTTGCTTTGAAGTAGAAGTTTCCTGATATCCTTCCTTTGACTTTGTCAATATTTGTCACCGTTACCAAACCAGTATAGGTAGAGTCTGTCATAAACTCCTCACCAGATGTGCTCCGGTAATACCCGCCGTTTCGAAGGCCATCAGGCAGATCTCCACCTTTCCCATTTAAAACATAGGAGCCTTCACTAATTAGGTTTACGCTATCTACAATTCCAAAAAATATAATGGAGGAATCAAGCTGGTTTGTTGCTCTTATCCAGAGATTGTTTCCATGCATTAAATGAACTATAAGCGAGCCCCCAGTTTGAGGGTCCCCATCATCGACTGGGGACCACTTCTTTCCATCTATCTCTGCACAGTAGTTTTCATTCGTGCACAGCTCGTCCTTCTTACAAGCAAATAGAAGAAATGTCAAAATAAATAGGCTGAGTGTTGTTTTCATTTGTTTGAAGAGAGTTAGTTAGATACGGCTAAAATTTATATGAATAGCAAATATAATATATCTGTTATGATATGCAGATTACCTCATTAGACTTCTTTGTTGATTGAATAATGTATCAATGAGTAGTAAGAAATAGTTAAGTAGGGGTGGCGGGATAATAAGTGCTTAAATATTATAGGAGAACATACTTAAATGAGCACTTGGGCTGTTTTTTTAGGAAGCCTAAGTTGATTTTTGAACGTCCTGCGTCAGTATTTTATCAATAAAAAGGCCTTTTACACGCTGTAAAAGGCCTTTTTAGTAGTCGGAGTGGCGGGATTCGAACCCACGACCTCCAGCACCCCATGCTGGCGCGATACCAGGCTACGCTACACCCCGTAATTTTTTGCAACATAATAAAAGTGACTATTTGATGCAATATCAGGTGATGCAAGTCTTACAATATGGCTATGATTAATTAATTTCAGAGATGCTCTAGCGCAAATCCTTGATCGTATACCTTTTGAAAAATAAATCTTAGTATAAACTCGATCACATTTCTTAATTGTCTACTTTCTATCTTTACAGTGATCTGCTTTAATACCGATTTCTTACCTTTGGCATTATACGTTTGTCACTGTTGGCTCCAGTCGGGATCTTATAATTTTGCCTTAAAAAGTGTTAAAAGCGCTCCTCTACATACTGGTGTTAACAGGCTTTGTTTACTTTCTGTTTTACCCTATCTTAAAACGACACATTAGCAGAAAGAACCTTTTCAAATGGTTAGTCCTGATCTATGTGATTGCACTCGCTATTTCCTCAGTAAACAGTTATTTTCTGTAGAAGGAATCAGGTATAGCGTATACCTGCTGTGGGCATACCGGGGCGAGGTGAAACCAGAGTACCAGAAGTACGTGGATCTGTGCGTTTTCGGGAACCTGACCGGCCTGCGTTCTAGCGACATCTATGCTTCAGAGTGGGTCATTACAGACAGAGTGCTACATGGCTTCACAGAAAAGACCGCTGGGCTTTGCCAAATCCCGCTCATATTTGACGCCCAGATAGAAGAGATTTTAAAAAGATATTCCTATAAGCTGGACTTGGTCTCTGACGTCAAGTACAACAAGTACATCAAGCTGGTTTGATACACTAATTATGACTCTCATAGATGATTCAGTAACCTGGTATGTCGATAACATTCTTGTCATAAATTTCTTTACTGAATTCAGAGAACGTAGCAAAGGGGTGCAAATGTTCAGCGGACCCAAGTGGATATGAAACCACCGTTTGTTTTACTCAGGATAAAAGGTGGTATCCGTATTAAGTTTAGGAAACTAAGGTTAGGAAACTGACAATAATTTGTAGCTAATGAAAACAATAAGATATCTGTAGGAGTGATTCAATTTCTGATATCATCTAATATGAGTAGTTTATTTCTTGGCATACCCTACTCTTGGTATAGACAAAACTTATCCAAGAATAGGATATGGAATGGATGTAAAATATAAATAAAGGCATCTTACTAAATTGTTTACTTTTACATCTGCCAATCTTAGGTTACTTGTACATGTTCAATCCAAAATTATACTCACTTATGAAAACGATGATGATTGAAGAGGAAAGATTGAGAGCATTGAAGCGATACGACATTCTGGATACGCCTCCCGATGGTAGCTTCGACCGTATCACCGCATTAGCCTCAAAGATGTTCAACATGCCTATTGCGCTTATCACGCTGGTAGACCACGATAGAATATGGTTCAAATCCCAAAGCGGGTTGCCTGGCGTTGAACAGATTGACCGAGTGCCAGGACTTTGCGCTTCTGCCATTTTCTCCGAGGATGTATACCTTGTAGAGAATGCCATCGAAGACCCGAGAACCTTGGAGAACCCCTTGGTGTGCGGTGAGTTCGGGCTTCGCTTCTATGCCGCTGCCCCTCTGCAAACGCATGATGGCTACAATCTCGGCACACTGTGTGTCATAGATAAAAATCAGAGGTATCTGAACAAGGTGCAGATGGAAATGCTCAAGGAAATGGCAGGAATCGTCATGGACGAGATGGAGGTGAGGCTGGCTGCCCGCACTTCCCTTGCCAACTGCTTTGAGCGTGTCGCCCTTCTTGAAAAGGAGAACAGGGAATTACGCAATACATAGTCTTTTTTTATCTAAACCCTACACTGGCAATATCAGTATGTAGTTTCGTTACACGATTTCCATAAATGAGGCAGCAGCTTACAAACGCTTTCGGCAAGGTATTTATCACGATTGCGGTCGACACTGAAAATAGGTGGATACACACCAACTGGTTTGGTTATTTGACACAGGAGAACATCAGGTCAGGTGCTTTGGCTTATACGAATGCTGTGAAGGAGCATGGGTATAGCTGTGTACTGAACGACACGAGCGAGGTTCTTGGCAGTTGGGACCACTCGCTTGACTGGGTGTTAGACGAATGGGCATCGCAGGCAGCCGCTGCTGGAATAGAGCACTTTGCCCTTATCACCACGCCTGAGTCCTTTGCAGGAGCAACGGCATCCCATTTTTCATCCAACAATAAAGCCTTCGAGGTCAGGGTGTTTGAGAATCAAACGACCGCCAAAGCGTGGTTGCAGCAGCATTCCTTAGTAGAATAGGGTTTAACTATCATTGGTTCTCATAACATAAGAAGGAGTATTCAAAGTACATGGAACAGCAGGTTGAGTTAAAGAAGGTGTTTGGGGATGTGTTCTTCAAAGCCACAAGGGTACAGGATGGCTCCATCCTGTATGCGCAGTGGTACGGCGTGCAGTCGGTGGAGACTGTGAAAGAGGGCGGCCACAGGCTGCTTTCGATGATAAAGGAGAAGCCCTACTCGAAGCTGCTCAATTGCAACAAGCATGTAGTCGGCTCCTGGGATACGGCACTTGATTGGGTAGAGACCACGTGGACGCCCCAAATGAAAGCCTCAGGCTTGCGTTATCTGGCGCAGGTCATTCCGAAGAGTATTTACGTTACCCTGACCATCGAAAGCCTGATACAGCGGATTGACAAGGATTTTGAAATTAGGGTTTTTGAAGACTACAAAGAGGCTGAAGCCTGGCTGCGCTCAGTCGAAGGGTGAGAGCCAATGCTTCGCTTGAGCATGAATCTGTTTAGGATTTCTCTATCTCGTCCATCACAATGGAGGCAAGGCTTTCGAGCATCTTCTGGTCTGAGGCTGAGAACTCCCTCGGCATTTTATCCACTATGCATACAGCCCCGATGTTAAAACCATCCGATGTGGTCAGGGGAGCAGCGGCATAGAACTGCAAACCATAATCACCTGTCACCATGGGGTTCGCCAGCAGACAGGGTTCTTCTCTGGCATTCTCAAAAACGGTAACATCTGTCCTTAGCACAGCCAGCGAACACAGGCTCACGCCCCTACTCACCTCGTTTGAGCCATCCACGCCCACACTGGCTTTTGTAACCACATAGTCTCTGTCAACAAAATTCACCAGCGCAATCGGCACGTTGAACATACGGGAGGCGATGGCTGCAATGTGCTTGAAGGTTCCGTTCTCTTCGTAGGTGTCTAAAACGTGCAGGCTGCGCAGCTTTTCCAGTCGTTCGTTTTCATTATCAGGGATGATGGGTATTCCAAAAGTATTGTCCATTCTAAAAGCAAAAGTGACGCCAAGGCGTGAATTTGTATAAGTAGGTGAGTGTTGTTCAAGCCACATTAAGGACTTAACGCAACGTGGCTGCGAGTGAAGATTCTTTAATAGAAAACACGCTCCAGCAGCAGGCAGGGTGCCAGTGATAGATCGGAACTATGGCTGCATCAGTTCAGAAAGTCAATCTGTATCTGCACCCGTTCCTCGTCAGGTGCAGTGAGACGTGTCACTGTAACAGTATCGCTCTCATTGTAATGCTTAGCAATACCTTTGATAATGCCAACAGCTACTCCCGACATTCTGCGCTTGGAATGGTAATCGACAATCAACTGCCTTTCACCTTTCTTTGTCACCAGCAGCATGGGAGGATTTGTCCTGTCATCCAGTTTCTTCACGGCACTATGCATCGAGCATTCCGTGTGCAGCAGCATGTCGTAGGTGCGCCAGTTCGGTTTCACATATTTGCTGTATATCAAAAGCAGGTCAGGCACTAAAAACTCCCCGAACTGCTCCATTAGGTCATAAATCGGAATTTTTGTTATTTCAGAAGCCTTGTTCACAATGGCAAACAGTTCTTTGGTGGAGTACATCTCGTGCATCTGGTAGGCTGCGCCTTCCAAGCCTGTTGCTTGAAGCAGCTTTACCCAGGTACTGTAATCATATGAGCTTTCCACAAAACGTTTCAACAGGGCGAATATAGAGCCATGCATCCTGTCTTCGTTGATTATGCTATTATCCATTCGGTGAGTAATACTGTATGTGATGTAAAATTGGTAAGATGCGTTATCAAACTGAGCGGGGTTGAAGCCGAGCCTTCGGCAGAACATCACTCTTCAGCCAGTCGAGAGCGGTACCGACTTCAGTGAAACGTTGGACTTCAACCGCAAGGGGCATATCATTCAAAAGATTAAGAACGACTCTCTCCCTTTTCGAATCGGGTGTGACGAGCCGTGCTATCTTCTGGACTCGCGTAGCCATCAGGTTTCGGTAGAACTCAGATATGATGCATGCATAGCTGTCCTCGTCCACAGAGATGTTCGTTTGCCTTGCGTCCAACAGCACCCGCTTCACATCATAGTTGCGCACATGCTCCACGATCACCGTAAGGCTTCGCTTCATCTCTGGCATGACAACATCATCCACGTTCGGCATCTCAAAAGAGAGGATGTCGGATGCTGGATCATAGTCAAGCGTCAAGAAACCGTTCTTATAAATAATCATTGCCTATAATATGTTATGCTTAAAACGCCAATCGGGGCCTATTAGCATTTGTTAGCACTACTCCCTGTCTTTTTTTCAACTAACCAAGCCAATGCATCAACCTTAGATGTGAAATTTTGCAGCTTAAACGGCAAATTCTGAGATGTAGTAATTTGTTTTATGTTGTTCTGCGCTATTGTTTCAACGGTCGTGCTTTGGGACTGAACCCGTGCCAGCTTTGACAGTCTCGTTGTAGCCAGACCAGCAGCCAAGTACATGCTAACCTCAACACTTCTCTCTTTGCTGACTAGTATAGAAGTCCTGCTCGAATCCAGGAGCATTTTGCTTATGTGGTAGTTTTTAATGGTTTCAACCATGGTGTCTATCGTATGCCTTATCTCTAATAGGAGATAGTCATGTAAGTCAGGGTAGGCAACCTCTAAAACGTCAGTAGCTGGTTCATAATTTAATTCAACAATGCTGTTTCGAAGCAGAATCATCTGAGGAATTGGTAAAGGGTTTTATACTTTTTTAAAAACAATGTATGTAATGAACATACTAACTGAATACTTTTAACCATGCTTTTGCAGTGCCAACCTCCTCGTAAGTAGTTGCTATAACACCTTTTACACCAAAGCTTAGGGTTTGGTCAGCGGAAAGTTTACTGTATACATTAGGGGAGTAAACCCATGCGAACAGGCTGCAACCTACCTCATACATGCGTGGGAACCAGTCCCTTGCCGCCCATCCGGAGGCGTCAGACCAGATGCTGGTCACATGGGTGTTGTCATTCAACACTTTACTGCATCTATGCTGCCTTAGGTGATAAAGTATTTTTTCACACCCATTACACTCCCTTTTGTCTGATCGCCAGTCCAGTCATTTAAATTGTGATACTCTAAAAGTAATTAGCTAACAGATACGTCAACTGAACCTCAAATGTAATAGTTTATGTCTAATAATTTTGTACAAAAAAGTATTATGTTATAGTAGATGGGCTGCCATAACCGATTATTCGGAAAAGAGGAGAACGTATCTTCCTAAGCTTTTTATGCTAGTAAAAAATTTTTTCAACAGCATATGCCATTGTTATGCTTATCTCCACGATAAACCCTTATTTTTTTATAAAGAAACATAGTAATGAGTAGCCGCAATATTGATAATATTGTCGGTGTTACTGGTGTAGATTAGCTGATGTTGACTCTACAAGTTACTTATCAACTTTTAACAAGCTTTCCCATTTCCCAGATTCAGCATAGTGTTTTATCACATTGTTGCGCTTCACAAGCAATTGGGTCATATACTTCATGAGAAATAGCTTGTCTGCCACCATGCCTAACATGCCAATGGGGGAGGTATAGTCAAACACATCTCGCATCAGTGTGATACCGTTTCCATACTCCTGGAAGTAATGTTCATGTTTGAAACGCTTAAAAGCACCTTCTATCATTTCATCGGCGAAATAATAAGGGCGCTCATATTCGGTAATTTTGCTGGAAAGATGCTGCCAGATGCCAAAGTGCTTTGCCCTCCAAGTTACGGATTCACCAAGACCTATCAACCCAGAAGTTACTCCTCCAATTACACGCTCACCAGTAAGCTCGGTTGAGATAACATGTAAGTCTATGCTTCTGGATAAATCAAAGCACAATTCTACTGATGCGCTGATGGTTGTTTCGAGCCTTATAGTGGGCATAGAAGCTTAATTTAAGGGGTTGTAGAGATTAGGAGTGAAGATGTCTCTAAACGGCTGAAATCGCTGCTATCCATATAGACAAGTTCTAAGTAGAATAGACATACATACCTTATGTAGTCATAGGCTTACCCAATTTACACCTTTAAGCATCCAGAAGAGTAACAAAGCAGAAGAATCGGTTCGATAATTACTTTGTTTGATACAGTAAAAGTAGTCTGAAAGGACTATGAAACGGGTTATTTTAAAAGGTTGAGATATAACAATTTGAATTAAGAGCAATCAAATTTAATCAAACAATAAAGCCTTTTAACCAAACATTTTCAGAATTTGTTTGATTAAAAGGCTTGTTTTTAAATACAAAACGCTGATTACCAGTTAGATAATCAGCGTCAATGTTTGATTAATAGTGCACCCGAGAGGATTCGAACCCCTAACCCTCGGAGCCGAAATCCGATATTCTATCCAATTGAACTACGGGTGCTCTCCGTGTTGCAAAAATAGAAACAATGCGCTAAAAAGGAAATTTTAGGATCAATAATTATAAGTCAGACCGGTATGGCAGGTTCTTAAAACGCCTTAACAATTACTTAATTACTTCATACCTAAAACAATAGAAAGACATTGGGAGTTAATAAACAATATTTAAAAAAACACTCAACAGAATAAGGAAGCTATGGAAAAAGTGTATACGGCAGAGGTAACTGCCACCGGCGGCCGTCGCGGCCATGTGACGTCATCTGACGGAGTTATTGATATGCCACTCTCTGTGCCCGAGGGCCTGGGAGGGGAGAAAGGGAAGTCGAATCCTGAGCAGTTGTTCGCGGCAGGTTACGCTGCCTGCTTTCAGAGTGCATTACTGCTGGTGGCTGGTAAGCAGCACATCCGCTTAAATCCTGAGTCTACAGTAAAAGCCCACGTGGACCTGCTCAAGTCAGAAGATGGCAAATATGGGTTAGGTGTGAAACTGGAAGTACACCTGCAGGGGCTTGAAAAAGATAAAGCAAAGGAACTAGTGGATCAGGCACATGAAGTTTGTCCTTACTCAATCGGTACGAAGGGCAATATCAATGTAGAATTAGAGATTGTATAAAACAGAAAGGGCTGCCATCACTGGCAGCCCTTTCTGTTTTATGTATTACTAGGATTAAGCTCCTACTTCAGCCAATACCTGCTTCACTTTCTCAGCAGCCTCTTTCAAAGCTACAGCAGAGTATACCTTCAGGCCAGACTCGTCGATGATGCGGGCGCCTTCTTCAGCGTTTGTACCTTGCAGACGAACGATGATCGGCACATGGATGTCACCGATGTTCTTGTAAGCCTCTACTACACCATTGGCAACACGGTCGCAACGAACGATACCACCGAAGATGTTGATCAGAATAGCCTTCACGTTCGGGTCTTTCAGAATGATGCGGAAACCAGCTTCAACCGTCTGCGCGTTTGCCCCGCCCCCTACGTCCAGGAAGTTAGCAGGCTCACCGCCAGAAAGTTTGATGATGTCCATGGTTGCCATCGCAAGACCGGCACCGTTCACCATACAGCCAACGTTACCGTCCAGCTTCACATAGTTCAGGTTTGACTGGCTAGCTTCAACTTCCAACGGATCTTCTTCGTTCAGGTCGCGCAGGGCAGCCAGGTTCTTGTGACGGAACAGGGCGTTATCGTCGATGTCTACCTTCGCGTCAACAGCTAGTATTTTGTTGTCAGAGGTCTTCAACACAGGGTTGATCTCGAACATAGAAGAGTCAGTCTCCACGTAAGCCTTGTACAGGTTGGTAACGAATTTTACCATTTCCTTGAAAGCCTCGCCTTCCAGACCGAAAGCAAAAGCAACTTTACGAGCCTGGAAACCTTGCAGACCTACAGCAGGGTCGATCCACTCTTTGATGATCTTCTCAGGAGTTTTCTCAGCTACTTCCTCGATGTCCATACCGCCTTCAGTAGATGCCATGATCACGTTACGGCCTGTAGCGCGGTCCAGCAGGATGCTCAGGTAAAACTCTTTTGGATCTGATTCGCCAGGATAGTACACGTCCTGCGCGATCAATACTTTACGTACCAGTTTGCCTTCTGGGCCAGTCTGGTGCGTTACCAGGGTCATACCCAGGATGTCGTTTGCGATCTGCTTCACCTGATCCAGGTTCTTAGCCAGTTTCACGCCACCGCCTTTACCACGGCCACCCGCATGAATTTGCGCTTTGATCACGTGCCAGCCTGTACCGGTTTCTTCGGTCAGTTTCATTGCCGCTTTTACAGCCTGGTCTGGCGTATCTGCCACGATGCCCTCCTGTATGCGAACGCCGTAGCTTTTCAGAATTTCTTTAGCCTGATATTCGTGTATGTTCATGCTTTCAGTTTTAATGGTCGCACGAAAGTAATCGTTTATCGGCTTAAATTCAAGTAATAGGTTTTTAAAATATAAACTGGAGCCCACAGCGTCATGGCTGGCCAAGGCGCTACCTGCTATCAGACGGGATACTCAGGTGCTGTATCAGGTACAGCCTTGTATGCAACTACATATCCAAAGGAAGAAAGGTGTCTAAAGTTCAGGGATTATCCTACTCGTATGTACCTGGCATCAGGCATGCGCCAACACTTGCCTGTCAGGTTTAGACTCATAAGTCTGGGAAGTGTTAGAATACCCTTTTAATACAGATTTCCACCTACCTGTTTCAGCAAAATGCTTAATTACCCTATTTTTCTTCTGGAGCAGGGCGGTAATGTATTTTTGCAGAAACAACTTATCTAACTTAATTCCTAATGCGCCGAAAGGAGATGTATAGTTAAAGACATCCACCATGATGGAGCCTTCAGCCGTTTCCTCAAAATAGCGTTCGTGCTTGAATTTTATAAAGGAACGCTTTTCCATCTCTTCGGCGAAATAGCGGGGCTGATCAAAAACCGTGATCCGGCTGCTTATGTTAAGCCAAAGGAAAAAATGCTTCGCTCTCCAGGTAACTGTTTCATTGTAGCCTATCAGACCAATTGTAACACCGGCAATGGCTTGCTGGCCGGAATGGCGAGTCGAGATAGCGTGCAGATCTATACTTCTGGATAAGTCGAAGCAAATGGATATGGGGGCATCGATAACCGTTTCTAATGTGATAGTGGGCATAAGGTATAACGTGTATAATGTATACTGCTTCGTAAAATCTCCTTTACCTTATCTGGTCTCTGCAGACAGAGGATAACGATTGCAAGCGTAAACTGAAATTAGGCAACCCGATAGGTTCATCCAGTTTTTGGCAAGGTACTCTAATGGAGTGAAGATGATTAGAATATGTAAATATAACTATTCATTTATAATGATTGCTATAGTTTTCACTGTTTGTGCTTTATGTCTTGTGCTAATTGAAGAAGAAACTTCTCTTCTATCAAAAAAGATGATAGGGGTGACAGGCCGGATATTGTCAGATGTAGTACTTGTCAACTCCTTTTAGCAGCTCTTTCCTTATCAGAAACCTCGTGTTGCTGCCATAACTCTTCTTAGAAAATTATGATGCTGTGCATAAAGTTGCGTTTGTCGGAAACAGATAATTGTAATGTTTTTACCATTATGAGCAATGCTGATTTATGCATAAATAAAGATTCCCAAATGATTGCTTTGCAACGATGGATATAGTTTCTGAGTAATATACATAATCCGGTATGGTTACATTGCATTCCTCAGAAACGCTACATGCAAGACATCTACACGTACGCTCGCCGAATAGCACTGGCGGCCTTTATCTTCTTTCTGGTGGCGGCGGCCTTTTACCTGATCATTAAACTCACGCATTTTCTTCTGTTGGTGTTTGCAGGCATCCTCCTGGCAGTACTTTTTACGAGCCTCACAGAATGGCTGTGCAGCAAGACAGGCTTAGGCAGAGGGGTAAGCCTGACCATCGTGACTGTGGTGCTTTTTGGCATGCTCGTCGGGCTGGGCTTTATCGTGGCGCCAACTGTGGGGGAGCAGGTCGATGAAATGGGCGACTCTATCCCACAGGCGTGGGAAGATCTGAAAGAAAGGCTGCGGGAAACCAACTGGGGACGGCAAGTACTGCATGAGGTGGAAGACGGAACAGGCAAGATGATACCGGAGTCCAAAGCGATTTTCTCGCGTGTCACCAACATGTTCACATCCACTCTAAGCATTCTGACTGATTTACTTATCGTCTTGATTACTGGCCTGTTTCTGGCGGCAAACCCGCTGCTCTACACCAAAGGGTTCGTAAAACTTTTTCCGGTTATAAGGCGCAACAGAGTATACGAGGTACTCAGTCTATGCTACGATACCTTGCGCCAGTGGCTATGGGGCATGTTTCTGGCTATGTGTCTGATTGGTGTGAGCATATGGATCGGTTTTACAATCATCGGGCTTAAGCTGGCAATTTTGATGGCGCTGCTGGCTTTTTTCTTTGCTTTTATACCTAACATCGGGCCTATCATAGCGGGTGTTCCGGCCATTTTGCTGGGCCTGCTGGTCAGTCCGCAGATGGCACTACAGGTGTTCCTGGTGTATAGCGTCATCCAGGGTATAGAGGGCTATGTACTGACACCGCTGATCTTTCAGAAAACGGTAGCGCTTCCTCCAGCACTGCTGCTTTTCTTTCAGGTGTTGCTGGGCATTGTGCAGGGTGGGCTCGGCCTTTTTCTGGCAGCGCCATTGCTGGCTGTTGTCATGGTGATCGTGCAGGAAATATACATCAAGGATGTGCTGGAGAAGTCTGGATCTGCTGCCCAAACCGATGTTGCAGGAAGCTGAGGGACTTATACAGCAGCCTCCTGAGCAGGATTACGAGACAGGCTGAAGCTAAATTTTGGAGGGTAGGCACCGTACTTATACCATTTGTTTTGTAGCTTTGGAAGGTTCAACTCTCACAAATCTATTCGTCAAGCTGTGCTGCAAGTAGTCAACGTTCACAAAAAATACGGTTCACTGGAAGTTCTCAAAGGTATAGACCTCACAATCCATGCCGGAGAAGTTGTTTCTATAGTGGGTGCCTCAGGTGCCGGCAAAAGTACGCTGCTGCATATTTTGGGTACGCTCGATTCGGCTGACACCGGCGATGTGCTTTTTGATGACAAAAATATCTCCCGCCTCAACGCGGCTGACCTGGCCCGTTTCCGTAACCGGCACATTGGCTTTATATTTCAGTTCCACAATTTGCTGCCTGAGTTTACAGCCCTCGAGAACGCCTGCCTGCCTGGTTTCCTGGCGGGCCGCCCTGAACTGGAAGTGACTGAGCGTGCCGCCGAGTTGCTGAGCATGTTGAACCTGAGCCACCGCATGCACCACAAGCCGTCTGAGATGTCGGGTGGTGAACAGCAGCGCACAGCCGTGGCACGCGCCCTGATCAACTCCCCGCGCATCATCTTTGCCGACGAACCCAGCGGTAACCTGGACTCTAAAAATGCACAAGAGCTGCACGAGATCTTCTTCAAACTGCGCGACGAGTTCAACCAGACCTTTGTGATCGTGACCCACAACGAGCAATTGGCTACCATGGCCGACCGTACTCTGATCATGAAAGACGGCTTGATCGTGCAGGAAGTAAAAGCCTAGACTATACCTGCACAAGCTATACCTATACCTGTTCTGCTCGTACTGTATCCTGCCAATCCCTGGTGGGCTGTTTCCCTGTATTTTCCATCTAAGTCTGAAGGTGCACTTCTTGTCCTTATCTCAATTGTAATTTTCACGTACTATATATCCCCCCTTTGCTTTTTCGTGCTAAAAAAGAGGTAAATGGGAGGGCGAATATATCTTTCTGAAATTATTTTATAAATGACTGATTATCAGGAATTTAAAATGAATATTTTTTGTGTTTTTTTGCACCATTTCAGGAGGAGCTATGTTTGATATATGTACTAAAACATGAAAACTAACGAAGATATGAGTCAAGTGAATAAAGAGACAAAAGTGGAGAGGAAGCCGAAGGTGGAAAGCTATGATATAGCTAAATCTGATGAGACGCTTCACTTAGCTGTTGACCTGGCTAAGTTTATAAAAGAGAACAGGTTATATCAAAATATACAAGGTAAAGAGTACGTGAACGTGGAAGGCTGGCAATATGCTGGTTCTCGTCTGGGTATCTTGCCAGTGGTGGAGCATGTGGTGAACATCAGCACCGATGATGAGATCAAATACCAGGCGAAGGTAAATCTACTGGACCTGCGTAGTCAGCAGGTAGTGGGTGCCGGCTTTGCGATCTGCTCCAACAAAGAGCAGGGCAAGAAGTACTACCAGGAATTTGCGATCGCTTCCATGGCGCAGACACGTGCGATAGGTAAAGCATATCGTAACATTCTGGCTTGGATTATCAGAGCGGCTGGTTACGAGCCAACTCCGGTAGAGGAGATGGACTACGCAGGCAACGAATCGTCTGCCAAGCCAGCTGTGCCAACTGAGAAGAAAGCAACGATGAAGGCTGCCCCTGCAACTCCCGTGGCTGAGAAAGCTGAAGTTGACGAGCAGGTAGCTGGTGTGCGTTACGCCTCAGCTAAGCAGAAAGAGGAGATTATCCGCCTGCTGAACAACCCGGTGATCACACGCCAGGAAAAAACGAAGATGTTGCTTAACATCAATCGTTTTGACGAAGAGCGTGCTGCACAGGCGATCGAGAAGCTGAAAAAAGTGATCGAAGACCGTGAAGATGGTCAGTCTGCTGCCGCATAATCTAAAACATACTACACTCAAAAGCCCGCCTCAATAGAGGCGGGCTTTTTTTATACCTGTCGGCTATACCTGTCGGCTATACCTGTCGGCTATACCTGTCGGCTATACCTGTCGGCTATACCTGTCGGCTATACCTGTCGGCTATACCTGTCGGCTATACCTGTCGGCTATACCTGTCGGCGTAATTTTCCTGGTCCTGCCTCAAGCCTGGCAGCTAGTTTAACTGATATACCTTATCTTCGCCTTTGTAAAGCACGCATCCTTGCAAGACATCCACCACATACTTAAAACCTACTGGGGCTACGACCAATTCAGGCCTTTGCAGGAAGATATTATCCGCTCGGTGCTGGATGGGCAGGACACGCTGGCCCTGCTGCCAACGGGTGGTGGTAAGTCAATCTGCTTTCAGGTGCCGGCCATGGCCATGGAGGGGATTTGCCTAGTAATCACGCCACTGATCGCGCTGATGAAGGACCAGGTGGAGCAACTCAAGAAGCGCGGTATACCTGCCGTAGCCATCTTCTCAGGTATGAACCGTCGCGAGATCGACATCGCCATGGACAACTGCGTGTATGGCAACGTCAAGTTCTTATACCTGTCGCCGGAGCGTTTGCAAACCGAGTTGTTTCAGGAGCGGGTGAAGCGCATGAAAGTGAGCCTGCTGGCTGTAGACGAGGCGCACTGTATTTTCCAATGGGGTTACGACTTCCGCCCGCCATACCTCGAGCTGGCCGCCCTGCGCGAAACACTGCCTGCTATACCTGTGCTGGCCCTCACAGCCACCGCTACCGAGCAGGTGCGTATCGACATCCAGGAGAAACTCGCTTTCAAAAAGCAAAACGTGTTTGTCAAGAGCTTTGCAAGGGCCAACCTGTCTTACTCCTGCCTTTACACCGAAGATAAAGTGGGCCGCCTGCTCGAAATTCTCAATCGCATGCCCGGGCAGGCCATTGTGTACGTGCGCAGTCGCCGGCAGACGGTTGAGATAGCCCGTTTCCTGCAGAGCAGACGCATTGGTGCGGCAGCCTATCATGCGGGACTTAAGTTTGAAGAGCGCAACAAGGTACAACAGGCCTGGATCGATGATCAGGTACGTGTGATGGTCGCAACGAATGCTTTCGGGATGGGCATCGACAAACCAGATGTGCGGTTGGTGGTGCACCTTGATCTGCCGGAGAGTCTGGAAGCCTACTACCAGGAAGCAGGGCGTGCCGGGCGGGATGAAAAGTATGCCTATGCCACGCTTCTTTACGGGCCCAGCGATACCAAAGACCTTTTGCAGAAAGTGAAGGAGGCACATCCGCCGTTGGAGTTGATCCGGCGGGTATACCAGTGTCTGGCCAATTATTACCAGATTGCGGTGGGTAGTGGCTTCATGGGTAGCTTCGATTTTGATCTGGCGGCATTTTCCAAGAATTATAAACTGTCTGCGCTTGAAACACACCACGCCATCAAGCGACTGGAAGGGGAGGGTTATGTGCAACTCAACGAAGCCTATTACAGTCCGTCGCGGCTATACCTGCTGCTCGACAATATGGCGCTTTATGAGTTTCAGGTAAAGAATGCCGAGCATGATGCCTTGCTGCGTATGATCTTGCGCATATATGGAGGTGAGGCCTTTACGGGTTTTGTGAAAATATCGGAGCGCAAACTGGCTGAGCAACTGAAGAAGCCGGAGCAGGAGGTGCGTCGCAAACTTGAGTACCTGCACAAACTGAAAGTACTGATCTATGAGCCCCAACACGATGCACCACAATTAGTCTTTACGGCGCCTCGCCTGGATGCAGCCAACTTGCCGCTCAACCACAAAAAACTGGAAGCATTGCGAGACCGTGCCATGAAGCAAGCCAGAGAAATGGCCCACTATGTGGAAACCACGGACCGCTGCCGCACACAGTTGCTGCTGGAGTATTTTGCCGAAGTCAGTGACAAGAGCTGCCGCATCTGTGACTACTGTCTGGCGCAGCGCAAAAAGGAACGGGAGGGGCAGGAGCAGCAGGCTTTGCGACAGAGATTGCTCCAGACTGTGCAGTCTAAACAAATGCTGCCAAAAGAGCTCGTGCAACAGTTCGAAGCCAGGCATGCCGAAACAGTAACAGAGCTGTTGCATGAACTGGTAGACACCGGTATTGTAAAGTATGCTGAGAGCGGTAAGCTATACCTGGCGCCGCAATAAGTATAACCCAGCTAGGGATTTGCGTATAGAAAAACTCCTCTTTACCATAAGTCGCAAGATCATGAACGTACTCTTCTTCAGCTCCAAGGTATACGACAGCACTTTTTTCAACGCAGCCAACGAAGCCCATCAGCATAAACTCAGCTACCTGGAAGTGCCGCTCAACAAAAGCACCGCTGTACTGGCAAAAGGCTACGAAGCTGTCTGTATTTTTGTGAACGACACAGCCAATGCGGAAGTGCTGCAACTGCTCGCTGATCAGGGTGTCAAACTGATTGCTTTGCGCTGTGCCGGGTTCAACAACGTGAACCTCGAAGCGGCCGCTGCCCTCGGCATGAAAGTAGTCCGGGTGCCGGCGTACTCACCCTATTCGGTGGCTGAACATACCCTGGCGCTTATCCTGACGCTCAACCGCAAAACGCACCGCGCCTACAACCGCGTAAAGGAAGGCAACTTTGCACTAAACGGACTGATGGGTTTTGACCTGCACGGTAAAACCGTGGGCCTGATCGGACTCGGGAAGATCGGACTTGTGACAGCAAAAATTCTGAAAGGCTTTGGCTGCCGTGTCCTGGGCTATGACATCGAGCAGAAAGACGAGTTTGACGAAGTGGGAGTCGAGTTTACAGACCTGCCTTTACTGTACGCTAACTCCGATATCATTTCGCTGCACTGCCCCCTTACACCGCAAACGCACCACCTGATCAACAGAGACACCATCTCCCAAATGAAACCGGGCGTGATGCTCATCAACACCAGCCGGGGAGCCCTCGTGGATACCAAGGCCGTGATTGCCGGTCTCAAGAGTGGGCGCATCAAGTACCTAGGTATAGATGTGTACGAAGAGGAAGCGGACCTTTTCTTCGAAGACCTGTCAGACCGCGTGATACAGGACGACGTGTTCATGCGCTTGCTCTCGTTCAACAATGTGCTGATCACAGGGCACCAGGCCTTTTTCACAAGCAACGCACTGGAAAGCATAGCCTCCGTTACCCTGCAAAACATAGCGGACTTTGAGCAGGGGCGGCAACTGGAAAACGAAGTAAAGGCCTAGGCTATACCTATACCTTCATTTTGGACCGCTCCCATGCCTTATTTGCTCTCCTTGCTGCCCATTCTGCTATTGGTTGTGCTCTCACTTACCCGGGGTGTAAAGGTAGCGGTGCTTGTTGGGGTAGCCGTCACGACTGTACTCTTCTTTTACTGGGGCGCTACGGCAGCATATTTCATGGCGGCGATGGGAGCCTCCCTGCTGACCACGATCAATATTCTGATGATCGTGCTGGGCGCTACTTTTCTCTATAACATCATGTCAGAAAACGGGCTGATCAGCCAGATCACCCATTCCCTTGATCAGCTGCATCCCTCCAAAGAAATCAGGTTTTTCCTGCTGGCCATTGGGCTCACGGCTTTCTTTGAAGGAGTGGCAGGCTTCGGTACGCCTGGCGCCATTGTGCCGCTCATACTCGTTGCTCTGGGTTTCGAGGCCGTACTGTCAGTGGCGGTGGTACTGCTCTTCGATGGGTTGTTTGCCATATTCGGGGCGGTTGGCACGCCCTTACTCACCGGCTTGCAAATACCCCTGGGCCTGGCTGATGCCGATGTGCATTCCATTGCCTGGATGGCGGCAGGTATGAATGTACTCGTTGGGCTGCTCGTTCTGTGGTTGGTGTTCCGGATGGTAGCTCGAAGCCATGGCGACTTGCAGCATCGCCGGCAGGTGCTGCTGCTATACCTCCTCATTGCCATACCTTTTCTCTTACTGGCCTGGCTGGCTGCTGAGTTGGCGACTGTGCTGGCGGCCCTGACGATGCTGGGGCTATCAGTGCTATACCTGCGGCAGAAGGATGTGAAGATCGACCTGAAGCCCTGGCTGCCTTATGCGTTACTTGCTGTCATGCTGCTTTTGCCAAAGCTTTCCCCGGTACTGCGAAGCTGGCTAGGTTGGGAACTGGCATTCGAGGATATGTTCGGCACAGGTATACGGGCCGCCATCAGGCCTCTTGCGTCGCCTTTGCTGCCCTTTGCAGCGGTGGGACTGGGGGTAGCCCTGCTCTACAGAAGCAAGTCGCTCTACCTGGCAGCGCCACTTAAAAAGATGATAGCCGTGTTTGCTGTGCTTTTTCCCTCCATCGCGATTGCCCAACTGATGATTTACTCCGGTGTGACGCAGCCCTCCATGGTCCGGTATATCTCTGAAATGCTAAGCGGACTGGGACCTGTGTATGTAGTATTTGCCCCTTTTGTAGGTATCATGGGCGCGTTTATCACGGGCAGTACCACTATCTCCAATGTCGTGTTTGGGGCTTCACAACTGGAGACAGCCACCGTCCTGGGGCTCAACCCCAATGTGATGCTGGCACTGCAGTTGAGCGGCGCCGGCTTGGGTAATGCCATCTGTCTGTTCAACATCATCGCTGCTGCCTCTGTGGCGAATATCCAGAACTATAAGGCCATTCTGGCTGCCAACATCCTGCCAACTTTGCTGGCGGGCGCTTTGGTAGGTTTGCTCACCTGGGGTATTTTGATGATATTCTGATACAACTTCCTGTTACTCGTTCTGCTACACCCTCTGTTAGCTAAAATATTCTAACCCTACATCAAGGCTAAGGCACGTTTCACCCAAAAACAGGTATGGACTTTAATTAAAGCGGTTAAAAATGTTACTTTTTTCGGTGGTATCTTGTTAATTAGAATAGAATAACCCTGCAATCATAAGAGTGCATGACGCACTACCAACACGAAGTTTTTTGCAGGTGATCATCCTTCACAAGTACGGGCGGAACAGACGCTGGAGGGTATGTAGGGAAATTTAACAGAATATTTGTGCCCAGAAATAATATATTGACCTTTGATACGATTGCTGCCTTTGAAAGAAAAATAAACCACGATACACGGCCCTATGATCCGGGCCTTCAGCTCCTGCCAGGACGCATGGAGGAGAGGCACCAAAATGTAGACCCAAAGCTGGGGATTCCAGCTTTGAGGAGAAATTTTAATTTGATCTACCTGCTACTCGACGGCCTGCATGATATCCGGCTTGATGATAAGCACCGCTGGTTGATGCCACATGACCTGGTGATCGTTCCGGCCAATGTGCTGTATGCCTCTACCAACATCAAAGATTGCAAGGGCTACTGCATCGAATTTAAGACGGAGTTCTTAGAACCTGTTTTGCAGGGAGCACTGGCAGAGCAATTCCCATTTTTCGATCTGGAAGGGGAGCATGTCATCAGTCTTACCCCGAATGAAAGCAACTTGGTGCAGCGCTCGTTTGATAACATCATTGAGGTATACACCGGCCATTCGCGGGAAAAGAACCAACTGCTCCGCGACTACATCCATATACTGCTATTGCTCATCCGGGATTGTTACAAAGCCAGGTATACCATTTACATCAAAGAAAAAGCTACCCGCGCCGTGCAATTGACAAGTGCCTACCAACACCTGGTAGATGAGCACTTCCGAGAAATGCACGAGGTACAGCAGTATGCCAGCTTACTCAATATCACCCCCAAACACCTGGCTGATGTCGTGAAAAGCACCACAGGTAAACCCCCTCACGAAATGATCCACAACCGCTTGCTGCAGGAAGCCCGTGCACTGCTTGGCAGTACAGAGATGAGCATGGCCGAGATCGCCTACACACTTCATTTTGAGGACCAATCCCATTTCAGCCACTTCATAAAACGCAAAACAGGACAGACGCCATTAGAAATTCGGAAGAGCTTCTGATTTGCACAAATTATTCCGAAATTTATACAATACATCTTGCCTTAAGTGTTTTAATTTTAGGTTGTTATCTTCACACAAAACACTACTGCTATGAAAGAGAATACAATGAAACGTAGAAGAGGTCGACCAGAAAGGGTGGAAGATTTTGCACACCACGTACTGGAAGACCTAAGTGCTGCCGAGCGAGTGAGAATGTCATTCCTGGGTAGCCAACTGGGGCTTTACAAAGCCATGGTCAACGCCGGACCTATGACAGTAGGTCAGATATCCCGAAACACTGGAGCCAGTATAAAATTAGTCAAGCACTGGGTAGACAGCCTGGCTGCAGACGGCTACCTGCAACACGAACCTGAGACCGATACCTTCTGTCTCCCGGAAGCGCATGCCATCGCCCTGACCGACCCAACAAGCCCGCATTATATCGGCAACCGCTTCATGAAAGAAAATGGCAACCAACAGGGCAAAGCCAAAGATATGATGTTACCGACCTTAAACCATTATGCCAGTGGCGTCAATCTACTGCCTGCAGATGTGTCGGGCAGGTTCTTCAGTGAAGAGTACCTGGCCAGCCTGTTGCATAACTGGATACCGGCAGTTGAGGGACTTTCTGAGAAACTAGAGGCGGGAATACTGGTAGCAGACTTGGGTTGCGGACGTCACGGCGCCTCTACTTTAGTAATGGCACAGGTTTTCACACAGTCTACCTTCCTCGGTTTTGACAGGTATACCTCGTCGGTAGAACGCGCCAACTTGCTTGCTAAGGAGAAACGCATCCGCAATGTCCATTTCGAACTCGCTACTGAAGAGCAGGTATACAGCTACCAATATGATCTTGTGACACTTATCGAAACCTTGCATTGTATGGGTGATAGTATGCAGGACCTGTTGTCAGAATGCCGTCAGGTGCTGAAATCAGATGGTGTGCTGGTGGTAGCTGAAGCAAAAGACAGCAGCCTTGTCAGCGAAGAGCACTACCAGCGCCTGCGCTCCTCCAGAGCTACACCCGTAGTGGCAGAGCATGTTTACCGTGTAGAGCGTGGCATTGATGGGCACGAGCACGAACTGCAGCGAGCAGCAACGGCAGCCGGGTTTAAGGTTTTCCGCAAAGTTGCCGAAACCTGGTACGACAAGGTATACGAAATGCGACCCTAGAGAAAGGCTGGGCTAGAGCTTCACTTCCACGGTTTCCTGCCGCTTATCGTGGTTCAGTGCCTGGTCATAGTGAAACACGGTTTCGTAACCGTTAATGGACACGACCTTGGTGATATCCAGCATGAGTTTATCCTGTTCTTTGTGAACCTCCTGCAGTTGTTTTGTCAGCTGCAGGGGGGCACCCTTAAGAGGCAGTTCCTGAAATGGCATCCATCCAAAAGTCGTATCAAGCACGATCACCTCTTTAGGTAGAGCGGAATTGATGCGACGCAGCTTCAAGGTTAGATTCATTTTAGAATCCTCCCAGCGTGCTTCGCTGTAGTCTGTTTCCGTAAAAATTTTGAAGGCCACTTCTTTGGTATACACAGGTGACTCCGGGATAGGCAATGTTTCTTCTTTTTCTTTATCGCAGCCGCTTGTAAGCAGCAACAAAAGCACCAGAAGTGGCGCAAGAGGGCGTAGTTGTAGAACCATGGGATGTGTATGTAGAAGCTGTTCTGAAAAACAACATACTGTGTTGTCTATATAGGCTTACGCAGGCGCTATACTTCCGTTTACCCTTGCCTCTTAGTTTTTTTTCGGGTTTCCGGATTTCCGGAGAGGCAGTACCATGTGCTGTGTTGATGGCGTGAAGCCCAGCGATTCCCAGAAGCGAATGCCTGCCGGATTGTGTACCGATACCTGCAATTCAAGGTGGTCAACCCCTTGGTCGCTCAACCATTTGCGGGCAGCTTCGAACAGCTCCTTTCCTATCCCTTTGCCACGAAATTCTTCCCGCACCACCGTCTCGCCGATGTATCCTTTACTGGAAAGCTTAAAACCTGTAGAGCCAGGCCGGAGACTAGCCACCAACATACCTGCCCAGGTATCCTCCACCTGATACACAAACACTCGCGTGCTTCTGTCCTTGATGCGATGGAGAAGATCCGTTTTCAGGGCCTGCTCACTGCCTGACTTATACCTGAAGATTTCGTGATGGGACTGATGCTGGTCGAGCAACAGGCACCAAAGCTCGTAGAGTTCATCAATATCATCTGGCTGAGCTTCAAAGATCATAGCAGTGATGTTAGAATAGCGTGGTCAGGTCGCTGAAGCGCTCCAGGCGGTGCTCGTACTCACCTACCTCACGGTAGCCGTAGCCGGCATGTATAAACGGAACCCCTGCTTTCCGGGCAGCATCCAGATCACCAGGCGTGTCGCCGACATACACCGGGGCTTCCAGGTTGTTACGCTCTACAATGGCTTTCAGATTGATGTCCTTGGAGTCGCCCGTGCGTCCGGAGCACTCAAAGTCGCCGAAGTATTTACCTAAATCATGTCGCTCAAGGAAAGCCTCAATATAGCCGTCCTGGCAATTGCTCACGATAAAGAGACGGTACTTGTCATGGAGATAGCGCAATGTATCTTCAAGTCCTTCATACAGCTCGCCCCCGTACTCTCGTATTTTTGCCATTTCCTCTTTGCCGCTCACCTCCATCAGTTCCTGTCGCTGTGCCTGGTCTAGGTGTGGAAACAGCATATCAAAGATCAGGTTGTGCTGCGTGCCGGCAATGGACCGGATCTTATCGGGTGTGATCTCCTGTATTTCAAAGTCGACTTTTTCACGGGCGGCTCTCCAGGCTTTGGCTACGGTTTCGGCAGCATCCCACAGGGTGCCGTCTAAGTCGAATATGATACTGTCTATTTGGTTGGTCATCTACTAGGTATAGGTAATGCAGGTATAGAATTATTGATTGTAGGGCGGAATAAAGGTCACTTCTACGATCAGTCCGTCTTTTACGCGGTAAACGGCAATAGCGTCGGTGCGTGGCTCGCCTTTTTTGCGCTGCACCTTTTCCTGGTCGATGACTACATCACCGGCTACAATACGGTTCACGATCTCGCAGTGCAGGTCCGGGGTGTTGGCAAACATGGCGCCGTAGCGCTTGTGCAGTTCGTCGCGTCCCTGGTAGGTGAGCACGCCCGGCTGACGGTATACCTTCACCGTATCGCTGAAAGCGCTGGCAAACAGGTCGATGTCACGGCTATTGTAACCTTTCAGCTGTAACTCTACTGGTTTCACAACGGCAGGCGTTTCAGATTTGCTTTGGTGCATGGCAGTGCAGCTGCTAAATAAAAGGATGAGGAGTGGTAGCAGGTATTTGATCATGCACAAAATTAGGCATTTTTGTGGGGATATACCTTGCGCAAGCATGTTGCGTATAAGCGGAGCTATGATAGAAGAACTCATCATTCGCGCACTGTGCGACACGATACCTGACAAGCCGGTGAATGGCTTATTTTTATTCGGCCAGACCGAAGATAACCAGCAGGCAGCATTTGAAACGGCTCATCAGTTTTTGGAGAACGGCCGCACCGATAAAGTGCTCTGCCTTGGCACGAAAGCTATGAGTGGCTACCCCGGATTTGAGGTATGGAAAAAGGAGATGATGAAACTAGGTATTGAAGAAGAGCAGCTTATACCTGTTCCACCCGTACCTGCTGACACAGAGATGCTCCATACCCTGATCGAAGCGACTTCGGCGGTGCGCTATGCCAAAGAACAGGGCTATAAAAGCCTGGCGGTAACGGCGGCCCCTTTCCAACAGCCCCGTGCTTTAATGACGGCCATCACCGCCGCTTTGCGGGAGTATCCGGAGCTATACCTGTACAGTCTGCCGGGCAAGGCGATGCCCTGGCAAGAAGAGGTTGTGCATTCGCAAGGCAAGCTCGAAGACACCCGTGCGGGACTCATATCCGGTGAGATGGAGCGCATCCAATGCTACCATGAGCAAGACGATCTTATCTCTGTGAAAGAGGCGCTCGAGTACCTGAATAGAAGAGACAGGAAGAAGTTAGAAAGTTAATCTGTCTCTACCTCCAATTTCAGTATAAGGAACAATTTTTCTAATCTGTCATCTCGACAATAGGAGAGATCTGAATTAACTCAAAGCCTGAGTAATGTTTCAGATTTCTCCCAAAGGTCGAAATGACAGGAAATTTTAAACTCCCTCCACCGCGATCATGCGTGTGCTGGATGCACTCTGGCGCAGGGCTTTGGCTGGGGCGTACTCTTCAGAAGACCACCAGGCTTTGGCTTGCTCCATCGTCGGGAATTCGATTACTACGATGCGACTTGGGTTCCAGTCGCCTTCCATGTTTTGGGGAGCGCCGCCACGCACGATGAACTTGCCATCGAAAGGCTCCAGAGAGCCCGGTGTTAGTTTTTTATAATCTTCATAAGCGGCAGAGTTGTTCACCTCCACATCTACAATAATATAAGCTGGCATAAATCTTAGGTATAGGTTATAATACTAGGATGGCTGCATATTAGGGATAATCTGCGGATGGTGCAAACCAAAAATCGGGCTGGCGGATAAATCAATTTTAACTTGAAAAATTGAAATTGATAGACTTTTTAGCTCCTGATTTCGTACATCGCTCCTATACAAGCCCTTCATCTTATGACACAGACCAAAAACCTCGAAGTATGGCTGCGCGGTCCGCTGCCTGATGTGCCTGCCTTGCTGCAGCCAGTCGCCCATGCCCTGTTGCAGGCCCGCGAAGAAGTCGGAAGCTTCATGCAGGACTTTCCGGACGAACTCCTCTGGGAGCGACCTGCCGGTGTAGCCTCGGTAGGTTACCACCTGCAGCACCTCACCGGTATACTGGAGCGCCTGTTTGCCTATGCCCGTGGCGAACAATTAAGTGAACACCAGCTGGCCTATTTGTACGCAGAGGGCAAGCCGGTAGGAGAGGACAGGCAATCCGAAACACTGGTGCAGAAGTTCAACGAGCAGGTAGACAAGGCCATGGACCAGTTGCGGCAGACAGATGAAAATGGCCTAACAGAAGGCAGAAGGGTGGGGCGGGCGCAAGTAGAGTCTACAGTGATGGGCTTACTCTTTCATGCCGCCGAACACAGCATGCGCCATGTGGGGCAGTTGCTGGTAACGGCCCGGGTGCTGCGCGAACGGGAAATGACAAACGGAAATATGGTGGATTAGCGCGAGCTAGTATACACTAAAATATAAAGTCCTTTTGAGATTGATCTACCATGATCTGTTTCAGAAGGACTTTTTTGTATGTGTATAGGAATACTTTTTTTGGATATTTATGTAATCTATACTTTACATTATGTAATCTTTTATTTACGTTTGATAAAAAACAAAAGCTCATATGAAAACACAGTTGCTTCCATATTATTTCAAAAAGATTGGCTTAGCCATATTTATAGCCATGTCTATACCTGCGTTTTGTGCAGGCGTTTCAGATGGATGGACAGACGGGAAGTATACCTTGTTATCAGAAGAGGCAATTCGCGTATTAGACATTATTGGTATTGTAGGGATAGTACTCTATGCCTTCTCCAAAGATAAGGTATACGACGAGTTGCTGCACCGTCTCAAGCTCGAGTCACTTAAATTGACCTTTCTGATTTCCTTAGCGGTCATCTTGTTCATCTACATTTTCTTTCCCAGTCTCCATATTCATGCGTCTTACCTGATCAACCTGCAGATTATCGGCTTTATCGGCATTTACTATTACATGAAGTCTAACATCATTACTGCCACAGGGCCGGAGTACAACGCATGAACAACAGCATAAAGGTAGAGCGTGCCAGGAACAACATGTCACAGACAGAGCTAGCCGATCTACTGGGAGTCACAAGGCAGACGATTTATGCCATCGAGAATAAGAAGTTTGTACCCTCAACGGTGCTGGCTTTGAAGATGGCCGCTATTTTTAGAGTAAAAGTGGAGGAGCTGTTTCAGCTGGAGAAAGGAGATTAAGAAGTCAGACGAAACTGATATTCTCATGTGCGACCGTCAGGTATACCTTTTCGCCTTTAGGGGCAGGTATAACCGGGGTTCTGACTATAACGCTGAGGCCTGGTAATTCTACCTGCACGTCATAAAACCCACCATAGAACGTAATTTTTTGCACAGTGCCTGCTACCGCATCAGCTCCTTCGCTCACAAACCGAAAGTGCTCCGGGCGAACGATCATGTCACGGCCCCGAGCGTCTATACTTAGTTTAGCTTCAAATCCCGAAGACAAGACAGCAGGTATGTGGTTGTAGCTACCGAAAAGGCCTGCCGTGTACGTGTCGACTGGGTGGCGGTAAATCTCTTCGGGCGTACCTTGCTGTATAATGCGACCTCCATTGATCACAATAATCTGATCTGCCCAGGAAAGGGTGTCATGCGGGTCGTGGGAGATGAGGATGCAGGTGATGGCGAGTCGCTCCGTGATATCATGGATAACCTCCTGCAGCAATAATTTGTGTCCCTTGTCAAGATTGGAATAGGGCTCGTCGAGTAGCAGCAGGCTGGGCCAGGTACTGAGCAGACGGGCCAAAGCGATGCGCTGCCGCTCACCACCCGAAAGCTGGTTGGTTTTGCGCTTTGCCAGGTGACTGATGCGGCATACTTCGTACAGCGTTTCGGCTTCGTCACCCTGTAGCATGTTCGCATATCGGAGTACCTGCTCTACCCTCAAGAACTGTGGCAAATCGTAGTGCTGCGACAGGTAGGCAATCCCTTCGTGGCCTGGCACCAGCTTGTCGTGGGGTCCGATCACCCGATTGCCTTCAAAGGTGATGGTTCCGGCGCTAGGCTGTACAAGCCCGGCGATGGTTTGCAGCAAGGTGCTCTTGCCAGAACCCGTTTCGCCGGCTATGGCGATCTTCTGATACTCCTGCTGCGTGAAGCTGATGTTCTCTAAAACGATACTCCCTTCTTCCTGCACACTGATTCCGGATACTTCTAAAAAACTCATATGATCTGAAGGGATATTTTCTGAAAGCATCGTGTATATGTCGTGGAACTGCAGTGTAAGTAGTATCTGACCGCTCCTGAATGTTTTTTCAACTATACCTCAGGTATAGCATTAAACTCTAATTAGCCGTTCCTTTTTTCTCGCTGAACTTTACTGGCGGTTTTCTGTGCTTAGTGCCCTGTTCGTAGGAATAGGTATAGCGGATCAAAGTAGGCTCATCAAACATGCGCCCCAGGAATTGCAGACCGGCGGGCAGGTTGTCATAGGTATAGCCCATTGGTACAGTAAAAGCTGGCTGACCAGTATGCGGAGCTATGACCTGGCTGTTGTCGCCTTTGTAACCCTCAAAGTCGCCTACACGCGCAGGCGGATTATTCCAGGTTGGAAAGATGATGGCACCCAGCTCGTGTTGGTCCATGGCCCGCTCTATAGCTTCTCTAAAAGCAATCCGTTTCGGATCATTAAAAGGATCGGAGCAGGTATGGTTCACTTTATTCTGATCGTCCTGATTCTTGAGAAAGTGTCGCAGGTTGGCTTCGATATAGGGCGAGAATTTACCTGATGCCACGATCTCCTGCAGATTTTTTACCGGTACCTGCTCTCCTTGTGCAGCCAGGAAGGCATTGATATCTTCCTGAAACACATCACACCACTGGTCCTGACGCAGGCTGTCAAAGCCGGCAATTTCAATCGGGTCTACAATAACGGCGCCGAGTCTTTTCAGGTCAGCGATCGCCTGCTCAAAAAGTGCCTTCACCTGTGGATCTGTGTCTTTATCGCTTAGTGCGCGAAGTACACCAATGCGTGCGCCTCGCAGCCCGTCCTTATCCAGAAATTGGGTATAGTTTTGCGGTACTTTGCCTTTACTATACCTGGTGATCGGGTCGTTCGAATCATAACCGGCAATCACTTCAAGGATTCGGGTAGCATCCTCTACGGTACGCGCCATGGGGCCGCCCACATCGTTGCGCAGGTATAGGGGCACAATGCCATGTCGGCTGGTCAGACCGAGGGTTGAACGGAAGCCAACCAGAGCATTGTGCGAAGAAGGTCCCCGGATGGAGTTGCCGGTGTCTGTACCCAGACCTACAGTGCCCATGTTGGCAGCCACTGCGGCAGCTGTTCCGCCACTTGAGCCGGCCGGCACATGCTCCAGGTTGTATGGATTCAAGGTTTCGCCCGCAATAGAGCTGATCGACACCATCGGGCTAAAAGCCCACTCCGCCATATTGGACTTAGCGAGCACGATAGCACCCGCCTCTTTCAGCACCCGTACCTGGTAGGCATCTTCCTCAGGTATAAAACCCTTCATGGCCAGCGAACCCGCTGCTGTCTGTAAACCGGTAGTGTTGTAGTTATCTTTTACAATGAGTGGAACACAGTGTAGGCGCCTAAGTTTCTTTGTCCGCTGGTACTCTCTGTCCATGTCCCGCGCAGTAGCCAGTGCCTCCTCGTTGGTCACCACAATGGCATTGAGCTTAGTGGGCTGATCGTACTTTTCGATGCGCTGCAGGTATGTGGTTACCAGTTGCTCACAGTTGCAAGTGCCTTCTTGCAGGGCCTGGTGTATTTGGGCAATGGTAGTTTCCTCTACTTCAAAGGGGGCAACTGAGGCAGTGCTTTGACCAGCCTTTGGGCCACAATGCGTAAGCAGCAGGCAGAGCGACAGGAAGAGAACAACTGACGAGAGCTTGTGCATGTTGTAGACTACATTTCCTCTTCGTAAAACTCGATCAACGCTCCGAAATAAGCTTCGTTCCAGCCTTCCACAATGTCATCGTAATCTTCGTCAGGTATGTTGAGGTGGCGCAGTTCAGCAGAGGTGCCATGTTTGTGCGGGTGCAGCTTGATGGTTACAATCGACTTGTCAGTCTGTTCGCCGAAGTACCATTCCTGCATCAGCATTTTGCCTTCCTCAAACTCCAGGTTTTTGCCCACAATGTTGCCCTCAAAAAGCGAGAACTCCGAACCGGGCTCGGTCGACATCTCTGCCGGATCACCTGTCCAAAGCTGGATCGTGTTAGGGTTGGTCAAGGCTGTGTATACCTCCTCAGGGGCAGCAGGTATGATATAATATTTTTTGTAGTCTTTCATGTCGATCGCTTTTAAAAAATGGCTTAGCTGAAGGTGCGGATGTAGAGGTCTTCTACTTTTTGCCGCGCCCAGGGTGTTTTGCGCAAGAACTTCAGGCTGGAGTTGATGCTTGGGTTAACGTTGAAACTGTTGATGTTGATCTTATAACCCAATTCCTCCCAGCCATAATAATCTACGAGCTGCACCAGGATGCGCTCCAGCGTTTTGCCATGCAGGGGGTTGTTTTTCTGTTCTTCCATACGCAGGTGTTAGGGTTTGCAAGTTCCGCACATTATCGGGAATACGCAATTTTATTAACAGTGTGCTGCTATACCTGTACGCTGCCTATATTCCAAGCTCAATCTGCACACCGGCTGTCCAGTGGTAGTCGTTGTTCACGGGCAGGAAAGGATTGAACGAGTGATAGCCGAGGTTTGCCTGCAGCTTGAGACGGTGCGCACGCAGGTATTTGGTCACACCGGCTAAGTAGGCTTCTTCAGTATTTTCAACAGAGCGCATCTCAGCATTAGGTTTTATGCGGGAGTAGCGGCCGGCCAGTTCTACATTGTTCGGAAAGATATAGCTTAATTGATAATTCTGACCGCGGCCAGTTAAGATGTAGCGTTGCTCACCCGCAGCATTGAAGGTAAAAGGATTGTCTGCTTCGCGGGCCATATATTCGGCATACAGTGCCATACCTCTGTACTTGAGCAAGCCATCAAATATGTAGGTCTGCATGTCACTTTGCTCATACAGGTCGCGGCCAATCTGGCCTCCGGTACGGCGGGCCTGTTCATTATGGCTCATGCCACCAGCCAGGGATAATTTCGGGGTAGGCTCGCGTTCCAGGTCACCCTCGAAGTAATCGCCCCCATTGGTGAACCTGCCGAAGGGGAGGAGCTCCACACGACCCGTATAGGCCAACCCATTATCAGTGGAGAACACGTTGCGGCCCTCACCACCTGTGAGTGCCCCCTTCAGCATATAATGAAAACCGCCGAAGTTGTTACTGTACACTGCCTGAAAACCAAAATCACGGTCAACATTAAAGGCCACGTTAACGATAGAGCGGTCTATGAACTGCTGATCACCGGAAGAGATCACACGCTGTCGGTTGCCCGGTAGCTTGGTCTGTCCGAAAGCAAATTGCCAGTTGTCGTTTGGCCGGTAGTACACCACGGCATCACGCACCACATTGGGGCTGGTGTTGATGTTGGATTGGTCGCGCATGCTCCAGTCCATGTCACCGCGTGAGAAAGAGAGTTGAATGTTGTACGTCAGTTTCGGGGAATACATAAAACCCTCGAAACGCAGGCGCAGGCGACGCACCCGCATTTCATACTCCGACACTCCGAAGTCGTCACTTGCAATGGAATTATACATTGCCCGGCTCTGCATACGGAAGCGCATGTTGATCGAGAAGGAGCTGTCCGGAGTCACAATGCCAACACCGCGTTTGAAATTGAAGAGCGGTAGATTACCTTCCGGGGTTTGTGCCACCATCGCGGCGGGATATGCCAGCAGGAGTGCCAGCAAGAAGGAGGTAAAGATTTTCATGTTTTTAGTCCCTGGCTCTTAAAATGATGCCAGCAGGTTCCCAGAGCGTAAGAAACGAGCTGTATTTCATCATGTAATTGCAAGCAGGCAGTGCTGGGGTGAGAGAAACAGTTACTACCTGTAATTGACTGAAATCCCCTGCCGCTGGGTAGCAACAGGGGATTTCAGTCAGGTATAGCATGACACGCTATAGCACGAACTCTGATTGCTCGTGCTATTTACTCAATGATTCTGTAGATATTTTGAAGTTTACCACTAGTAGTCGTCACGCTCGATGGCCGCAACACCTGGCAGGGTCTTGCCTTCCATGTACTCGAGCAGCGCACCGCCACCGGTTGACACGTAAGATACACGGTCGGCGTAGCCCAACTGGTTAACAGCGGCAGCCGAGTCACCACCCCCGATCAGTGAGTAAGCACCACGACGGGTTGCATCAACCACCGCTTCAGCAACGGCTTCGGTTCCTACCGAGAAGTTCGACATCTCGAACACACCCATCGGACCATTCCATAGAATCGTTTTAGAGTTACGGATCACGTCGGCGTACATTTCGCGGGCGTTTGGTCCAATGTCGAGGCCCATCCACATCGGTTTGATATGGTGGCTGAGGGAGGTATCCACGTTGGCATCGTTGCTGAACTCGTCGGCAATGATGGAGTCCACTGGGATCATCAGATTCACACCTTTTTCTCTGGCCATGGCAATCAGGCGGGATGCCAGTTCTACTTTATCTTCTTCCACCAGCGAGGATCCGATCTGGCCGCCGTCTGCCTTCACGAAGGTATAGCTCATGCCCCCACCGATCAGCAGGTTGTCCACACGGTCCATCAGCTTTTCGATGATCAGGATCTTGTCAGATATCTTGGCACCACCCATAATGGCAGTATAAGGACGCTCGGCGTTGTCCATTACACGGCGTGCATTGTCCAACTCGGCATGCATCACGTAGCCCATTACTTTGTCGTTCGGGAAGTAGCGTGCAATGACGGCAGTAGAAGCGTGTTCGCGGTGTGCTGTACCAAAAGCATCGTTCACATACACATCGCCTATATTGGCCAGCTCTCTTGCAAATTCCGGATCACCTTTCTCTTCGGCTTTGTGGAAGCGGAGGTTTTCGAGTAGCAGGATCTCTCCTGGCTGCAGGTCTTGCGCCAGTTGCGCAGCCTCAGGGCCAATGCAGTCAGTAGCAAACTTGACAGTGGTGTTGAATTCCTGTGAAAGACGGTCCACGAGATGGCGCAGCGAGTATTTCTCTTCCGGTCCGGCCTTCGGACGGCCCAGGTGCGACATTAGGATGACAGCGCCACCATCGTTTAATATTTTCTGGATAGTCGGCACGGCCGCACGGATACGGGTGTCGTCGGTAATGCGGTAGTCAGCATCGAGGGGAACATTAAAGTCCACCCGGACCAGCGCCTTCTTGCCGGCAAAATTATACGCGTCTACAGTTCTCATGATTTGTCTTTTTCGTTAGTCTTACTCGTTTTTCGTTTTTACGGAGTTTTTGTTTCCGGTAAGCGTAAATGGGTGTACAAATATAGGGAAAAGGGTATTTGTCTGAATCAGGATTTTCAGGATTTTAAGATTGACAGGATTATCGCAGTTACCGGGTATACCCAATCCCCAAAAAAGGGGAGGGTGCTGTGCAAGATTAAACCCACCCCCTGCCCTTCAAAGAGGGGCCTTACCTAAATGGGGACTTTTCATTCTAAGAGAACTTGTTCCAGAATCCTTGTCATTCTGTTAAGAAACTTGGTCATATAGGTGATAGGCCGATGCTACAGGCGGCGGTAGGGGCTCTCTTGACCAAGATCCCTACGGGATGACAAAAAAGCAAAGTGAAACGGGCCTATGCTCAGAGGGGAATTTTAGCTTTTCCAGTTTATAAGTATTGGGACTTAAATTGGTGATACAGATACCGGGTCCAACCACCCCTAACCCCTCCTTTTCTAAGGCGGGGAATCTGTTTTGCCATCTCTCAGGTATAGAGTTGTATAGCCGCAGCGTCTCCGTGCACGATTTACATCCCCCTGCCCCCTTCTTTGTCGAGGGCCCCTACCCCCAAGGGGGACTTTTCTGTAGCTGCTAATTCATAGGTGTAAGCACTGTTGCTACCATCAAGAACCCTGGCAGGTATAGCAAGACTAACTTGCACGCTGGCTATGAAACAAATCACTTATGCCCAGTGCATCTTTTGACGCTCCACTGTTTGAGCGTTCAGCGAGTTTGGAGCGTCTTGATTTTTTTGCCTTCTTTTTTTATCAAGAAAAAAAGAAGGTGCCCGCCGCACAGGCGAAGCTATAAAACAAGGTAGGTTGCTATACCTGTAAAAGCTATAGCTACAAAGTAAGGCAAGCGCTACGGCATACACTGGGCAAGTGGCCCCACCAAGTAGACACGAGCGTGGACGCTCGCGCCATGAACTATATAGAGCCCCCGCAGGCAAAGCGAAGAACCCCATCCCCTGGTTAAACATTGAATTTACACACCCTCATCTCCGTTATCACAATAGGCAGCATCATAAATCCTGATTTTACTATGTAATTCCAAAAGCATCCTGTATCTTTTGCCCCTTAAAATACTGCCCGTATTTGTTACCTTTGCATACCATGAGAGTAGGAATAATATTTGGCGGACCGTCCCGTGAGCGTGAGATCTCTTTCGCAGGCGGCCGCACCGTGTACGATAACTTAGATAAAGCCCTTTTTGAAGCCGTTCCAGTGTTTGCCGACAGCCTTGGCAACTTCATTTTGCTGGACTGGCAGTACATCTACAAAGGCACCATCCGCGACTTCTATCCGCCAGTAGAGGCCCTGCCTGAAAGTGAGCACGGACTGCAGATCTACCTGGAGTCGCTAGGCAAGCTGAGCATCGAGGAGCAGGATCGCATTATCGCGAAAGCTGGTAAGCGCCTGTTGCCACACGAGTTTAAAAATCATTTTGATTTCGCCTTCCTGGCGCTGCACGGACCTTATGGCGAGGATGGCAGTATTCAGGGTTTGCTCGAATGGTATCATATTCCTTACTCTGGCTCTGGCATTTTGCCATCGGCGATAGGTATAGACAAGGCCGCTCAGAAGGAAATGCTCAAGCAGCATGGCTTCCCAACCCCGGATTACCGCAAGGTGCAGTACGCTGAGTGGAAAGATGTTAACAACCGTAAGCAGCTGTTCGAGTCGCTGGTAACTGATCTGGGTCTGCCGTTGGTGCTCAAGGCACCGCATCAGGGTTCTTCTATTGGCGTTTCCATTGTCAAGGAGCACAACTACGACCTGTTCGAGCAGGGCATGGACCGTAGTTTCTTTACCAAGAACATTTACAAGGCGCAATGGCAGGCGCTGGGCGAGGAGAAGCAGTTGGGCAGCATGAAGCAACTGGTGGATATCCGCGAGGGCATCGGCATGCCGGTAGTACTCGAAGACGGCACTATTCTATACCACCCGGAAGCGCTGTTGAACCATATCAACCATACCTTCGCCACCACCGATACTGAAACCATCGTGCTGACCAGTGTCGAGCATGAGCAACAGGTGTTGGTAGAGGCATTCATCAACGGCCGTGAGTTTTCTTGCATCGTAGTGCAGGACGAGACTGATGCACCAATTGCCTTGCCGCCGACTGAGATCGTGAAGGGCAGCGAGGTGTTTGATTACCGTTCGAAGTACCTGCCGGGTCTGGCGCGTAAGATCACCCCGATCAATTTGCCAAGCGAGCAGATTCAGGAGATCCGCAAGGCCTGCAGCAAGCTGTTCATCGACCTTGGCTTCAACGTCTACGCTCGTCTCGACGGCTTTATTACCGAGGAAGGCAACATCTTCCTGAACGACCCAAACACGACGTCAGGTATGCTGCCATCTTCGTTCTTCTTCCATCAGGCGGCTGAGATCGGTTTGAACCCTTCGCAGTTCCTGACCTACATCATCCGTACCTCCGTGGCTGAGCGCCTCAAGTCTGGTAAAGACACCGTGACGCTGACTAGGCTGTTGAGCAAGCTTGACAATGCTATCCGCGAGGAGAACGCCCACCGCCACGACAAGATCCGGGTAGGAGTGATCATGGGTGGTTATTCTTCTGAAAGACACATTTCCGTGGAGAGCGGTCGTAACATTTACGAAAAGCTTTCTTCGTCTACCAAATACGAGCCGCTGCCGATTTTCCTGACGGGTAGCAATGAGGAACACCGTCTCTATAGCATTCCGATCAACATCATGTTGAAGGACAATGCCGACGACATCAAAGAGAAGATCCAGCATTTTGAGCACGGCGGCAAGCCGCATCCGGTGCTGCAGGAGATCATCAGCGAAGCCGAAAGCATCACCCGCAAGTACACAGGCAAGAGTTTGGACGAGCCGCAGCGCCTGACCTATAGCCAGTTGCAGAACATGGTGGATGCGGTGTTTATCGCACTACATGGTCGTCCGGGAGAAGACGGTGCCCTGCAGCAGGAGCTCGAGAAGCTGGCTATACCTTACAACGGTTCTGGTATCAACTCTTCGCAGATCACGATCAACAAATACGACACCAACGAGATACTCGCTAAACACGGCGTGCCGGTAGCGCATCACCGCATGGCCTGGAAAGAAGACTGGCTGAAAGACAAAGAAGCTTTCTACCAGAGCCTCGAAACCGAGTTTCGCTATCCTTTCATCGCCAAGCCGGCCGATGATGGCTGTAGCTCGGCTGTGAAAAAGATCAAGAATCGCGCAGAACTGGACGCTTTCACGACCCTGATCTTCCGGGAGATGGAAGAGTTGGATACAGAATGTGCCAGAACTCTATCGCTGGGCTTCAAAGAGGAGTTCCCGAACAAGCAGGGCTTCCTGGTGGAGACGCTCATCAGCAAAAACGGCGCGAAGCACTTCCTGGAGGTCACTGGTGGCTTACTGACCCGGTATAACCCGGATGGTACTGTGGAGTACGAGGTGTTTGAAGCGTCAGAAGCCTTGGCAGAAGGTGAAGTACTGTCGCTGGAAGAGAAGTTTCTGGCAGGAGAGGGGCAGAACATCACCCCGGCCCGCTATGCACAGGACCCGGAGCGCCGCCAGAAGATCTCTGACCAGGTTAAGGAAGATCTGAAACGTGTTGCCCAGATTCTTAACATCGAAGGCTATGCCCGTATCGATGCTTTTGTGCGTGTGCTGGAGAATGACGAGGTGGAGACGATCATCATTGAGGTGAACTCCCTGCCCGGCATGACCCCGGCCACCTGTATCTTCCACCAGACCGCTATCAACGGCTACAAGCCCTACGAGTTCATTGACCGCATTCTGACATTCGGTGTGGAACGAAACAATCGAGCAAAAGAAGCACAAGGGTATAAGTCGAGGAGTTAGAGAGTTTAGGAGTTTGAGATTCAAAGAGATCGTTGAAAATCATCCCCCTGCCCCCTTCAAAGGGGGACTTTTCTCAATACGTACTTCAGTAACGATTCACGCATATTGAGTGTCCCCCTTTGAAGGGGGTAGGGGGATGATAATCGTGCAAGAACAGCAATAAATAATCAAAAAAGCCCTCACAGGGGCGAACAATCAACAATAAATTAAATGTTAAAGACGAATTCATTTGTGGGAGTGCTGGTACACCTGGCTTTGATGGGAGTGATTGTGGCGGCGTTGATCTTCGGATTCTTCTACCTATACCTGCCGTCGGCTACTAACCATGGCGAGACGATTTCGGTACCGAAGATTACAGGTATGCAGTTGCCGGATGCTGAGGAGTTTCTGGAAGAACAGAACCTACGCTATTTCGTAAACGACTCGAGCTTCCACCCGGAGTACAAGCCTTTTGAGATTCTGACACAAGACCCTGCACCGGGCTCCAAAGTAAAAGAGAACCGCAAGATCTACATCAGCATCAACATGAAAAACCCGCCGATGATCAAGATGCCTAAGCTGATCGACGGTTCGGTGAAGAATGCAGAGCTTATCCTTAAGAGTTACAACCTGCGTCGCGGTACGATCACCAATGTGCCTGACCTGCAGCATGGGGCTGTGCTCAAGCAGTTTGTGAACGGTAAAGAAGTACAGCCAGGTGACCAGGTGCCAAAGGGTGCGGTGGTAGACTTGCATGTAGGCGACGGCCTCGGTAATACTGAATTTGAAGTACCTGACGTTGTAGGTATGCCACTCGACGAAGCATCTGTGCTGCTTGTGGGTCAGAAACTACAGCTGGGCAATATTATTTATGTGTCAGGCAGCGGTAAGCCGGATGGCACCATCATTCGCCAGCGTCCGATTGCCGATGTAAAAGCCAAGATCAGAACAGGTGAGTTGGTGGACCTCTGGGTAGCCGGCGAAGAGCCTGTGCAAGGTATAGACTAGTGAATGCGCCCGCTGCTCTCTGTGGCGGGCGCATTTTAGATAATTCAAGGTATGGGTATAAGACAGTTTCTGTTTACGATGGTACTGCTCTGCTGCGGCTCACTTGCTTCGGCTCAGGGCGTTCTGATGCCCTTGCAACAGGACCCGCAGCGTATACCTGCCAGCAGCCCCTACCAGCTCCGACTGAACAACGACCCGCTTACCCTTCCGTTTTTCGACGATTTCTCAGCTTCCACCATCACCCCCGACCCAGCATACTGGATCAATGGCGGGACTTACGTGAACAACCGTTTCGCCCTCCGTCCTCTGACCCGTAATGTGGCTACTTTCGACGGACTCAACGCGCAAGGCAATCCATACGGCACCAATATTGGCGGACCGACCGACACCCTAACTTCACAGCCCATCCGTTTGGGAGGCCTTACACCAGCCGACTCGGTATACCTGAGCTTTTACTGGCAGTCCGGTGGGCAGGGAAGTGCGCCTGAGCGCAACAACAATAATCCACGTCTGTTGCGACTAGAGTTTAAAGATGCCGAAAACAACTGGATACAGGTATGGCAGCAGACTGCTCCGGGACAGGTAACAGCGTTTGCCCAGGCTTGGGTGGCTGTAAGGGAGCAACGTTTTCTACACGATAATTTCCAGTTCCGCTTCCGCAGTGAAGGCACTCGCAACGCCATCCGCGACATCTGGAACCTGGACTATGTGGAGCTGAACCGCAACCGTCGCAGAGGACAGAACACGACACGCGACATCGGCATCAGCGAAAGCGTATCCCCGTTAATGGACTATAGTGCTGTACCCGCTCGTCAGTTTCTGGCCAACCCAGCGCTATACCTGCGCGACGAAATATCCGCTAGTCTGAACAACCTGGGCGACCTCCCAGGTGCCATTGACTGGCGTGCTTTTATACAGCAGGTCGGTACAACGTCAGCCGACACTTTTCTGCGCGAAGAAGGGCTTATACCTGGCCAGGCACGACAGCGCCAGATCACGGCCACACCACGCATCAGCAACCTCAACCTTAATCCGGAGGGCTTTGTGCTACAGCATGGCTTCTGGCTCGATACAAAAGAACAGAACGCCCGCCAGCGCGCTAATGACAGCACTCTGCAACGCACCACTTTCAGCGATTATTTTGCCCTAGATGATGGCACAGCAGAGGCTGGTTACAGCAGCCTCTATACCTATGGCAACACCCAGGTGGCACAGCGCTTCGAACTGGCAACGGCAGACCAGGTACGTGCTTTTCGCGTGCATTTCCCGCAGGTGGGTGTGCGGCATAACAACGTCTCTATCGTGTTCCGTATCTGGGCCGACGATAATGGACGCCCTGGTCGTACCCTGCACGAACAGTCTTTCCCGGTACGACAGAATGAGGGACTCAATACATTTTATGAAATAGAACTGAACCAGCCGGTTCCGGTGGAGGGCACCTTTTATGTGGGCTTCAGCCAGCCTGCTACCTTATACCTGAATATAGGCTTTGACCGCAACGCCGGAGCCACCGGACGCCTGTTTTACAACACAGTGGTAGGCGGCTGGCAGCAGGATTCTGTAAATGCCGGTGCTGTGATGCTGCGTCCTGTTATGGCAGGTCAGGCACTTGGGCTGGAAGAAGAGGCGAATAAAACCAGTCTGCAGGTATACCCGAACCCAAATAAGGGCATCTTACATTTCTCGGGTCCATACCAATCTTTTTCGATGTACGACGTAACCGGACGTGAGATTTTGCGTCATAAAGCATCTGTATGGCAAGACCCGGTCAGCATAACAGGTGTTACTCCAGGCATATATACTATCCGAATTGAAACCGACCATCATACATTCACTACCAAACGCATCCTAATAATTTTATGATCACTACAGACATTACGGCCGAAGAACTCAAGGAGCGATTGGCCAAGGGTGAAACGCCCGTTATCATCGACGTTCGCGAAGACTGGGAGTACCAGGAAACTAAGATCGAAGGTGCACAGAATATACCGCTCGGCGCTCTGCCACAGCGTCTGGATGACATAGAGGATTACAAAGACCTGGAGGTGATCGTACACTGCAAGTCTGGTATGCGTTCTGCTTCTGCCAAGGCGTTTCTGCAGCAGCAAGGGTTCAAGCAGGTGAGGAATCTGCTTGGCGGTATTGCTGGGTATCAGGGGTAATTTGATTTTTGTATATGGTGCGAGCGTCTTCGCTTGTGTCTACTTTAGAGGGGCCTCTGGCCCCTTTTTCTTTTAAGCAGGGTTCACTGGTGCGAGTGTCCTCACTTGTGATGGGTATGGTGGGGCCTCTGGCCCAGGTATAGCTGAGGCAATTTTGCAGGTATAGCAACGTGTATTGTTCTATAGCTTCGCCTGTGCGGCGGGCACCTTCTTTTTGTCTTGACACAAAAATCGAGGGCCCCTACCCCCAGTAGGCAAAAAAGTCAAGACGCTTTTAAATAGAGGGTCCCTACCCCCACTCGCTGACCGCTCAAACACAAAATCGTCGTTTGTGCACCTGGTAAGTGTAATCTGTTTCATTGCTTAAGGGACAAGTTAGTCTTGCTATACATGCCAGTGGTCTGTGAGTAATAAAAAATGGATCGGCGCTTACACCCTTGGATTGGCAAATACAGAAGAGTCCCCCTTGGGGGTAGGGGCCCTCTTTTAAGGGAGGGGCAGGGGTGGGTTAATCGTACACAACTCCTTCCCCTGTTTTGGGGATATAGACCCACTCAAATCCTGCAATTCCTTGGGGTAGGGGCCCTATAAAAGATCCTGACTACTCAATCACAAACGGTGTCGGACTGAAGCACAGCAGGAAAATCACAAAAGCGAGTATACCTAAAACTTTCCGACCTGGCGTAAGCGGTGCTTCGTTGGGGCAGGAAGGGTGAAAGATACCCATGAGCCTGGAGAGCAGCAGACCGAACAGGAGCCATCCGCTATAGCCATCAGCCGAAGGGTATAGCCAGGCAATCAATACTTGGATTACCACTACAATCAACACCAGGTATGCCGTAAAGTGTAGCTTTGGGGTGGCAGGCTCCAGCACGAAAAACAAATAGAGCACATACAGCGGCCATACCCAGATATAGCCTGTCAGATCCGGGAAGGTCTCGGCCAGGCTGTACTGGATTAGCAACATGGCCAACGCCGCCATCAAGCCGTAGCGGTTGTCGTGCAGAATGCCCCGGAATGCAAAGTATACAAAGGGAGCGAGCACGATTAATAAGCTATCGTCCCAGAGCGGTGCACGGTGCGGTGAGATCATTCCCATACCGGCATAGACAATGAATAGTGAGAAGAAGATGGGCGATAGCTGGTTGAAGCGTCTGTACCCAATCAGGCCGTAGAGCACGTGACCGCCATCCAGCTGGCCGATGGGCAAAAGGTTGAGCGCTGTAAAGAACAAGGCCAGATAGCCTGCAAAGAGCAGCGGGTAATGAATCACTTCATAGGCATTGGGCACCAGTGCCGGGTCGGCCACAAAGCGTTCAAAAAACAGAAACAGCAGGTTCTTGCCGAGCGAAAAATTGCCTACACCCTGGTACACATACTGGGCATAGTCTTGCCCGAAAGCTTGGTATTCAGGGTGTATCGTGAAGATGAATTCGGGGTTGGGTAGGTGCGTGAAGCCGTACCATAACAGCGGGATCGCCACCACAAAGCCGGCCAGCGGACCGGCAATGCCAATGTCGAAGAACTGCTGCCGGGAGTAGATGCGGCTCCTGATCCGGATAAAAGCCCCCATGGTGCCGATGGTGGACGTGATGCCGAACCACAGCGGAATGTAATAAGGCAATGATACGTCGGCCCGGTAGCGCTTCGCGGTAAAGTAATGACCGAACTCATGTACTGTGAGCACGCCCAGAAAAGGGATAGAGAAGTATAGCCCGGCTGCCAGTTCGGCCCAGGTAAATGTACCCATCCACGAAAAGCCTTCCGCTCCCCAGAAGAACAGCTTGCCGAAACGCCATTCGGCTCCGGCAATAGTCGTCGTGGTCAGGGTGAGCACAAAGAGCAGCAGGTGCAGGCTATACCTGTTTTGCTGCTTAGGAAACCACATCCTTGAATACCTGGTTAATAGTAAGCGGCGGCTCCAAGAAGAGCGTCTGCAGCCCCACTTTTTGGGCACTCTCAATGTGCTGAATGCTGTCATCGATAAAGAGCGTCTCCTCACGCTTCAGGTCGTTCTGCTCCAGTATCTGCTCAAACACGATGGCGTCTGGTTTGCGCTGCCCGATCAGGTGCGAGTAGTAGGCCTGTTCAAACAGCGAGTCAAGGCTTGGCATGGTAAAGCTGTGGTTTACCATTTCATTGAAGCGCTCCAGGTGGATGGCGTTGGTATTGCTCAGCAGGAAGATGCGGTATTTGTTGCCGAGCTCGCGGAGCAGCTCAATTCTTTCGGCCGGAATATCGAGCAACATGGCGTTCCAGGCATCGTCGATTTGCTCGTCGGTCGCGTTGAGGTGGTAGGCTTCGCGGAGGTGCTGGCGAAACTCCTCGGGGCTGCTGTTGCCTGTTTCGAAGAGGTCAAAGAGGTGAGACTGTGCGCGTTGGCTGTACTCGATGGTGTGCCCCTCGGTACAGTACTGCTCCAGCTCACGTATGCTTTTAAAATAATCTATGTTGATGATAACCCCTCCGAGGTCGAAGATGATGTTTTTAACGCTAGTCAGGTCCACGAATTTTTTTGGTCTGGTATTTGAAATTGTCAGTACAAATATGTAGAATTGCACTCCCAAATCAAAGGAAGCACATTCTTTTAAGGGAACGGGCCTATAGCTCATTCGGTTAGAGCAACTGACTCATAATCAGTAGGTGCCTGGTTCGATTCCAGGTGGGCCCACAGAAAATCAAGCACTTATCTCGTAGAGAGGTAAGTGCTTTTTTTGTTTACACAGCACCCATTCATGTTTAAGTGAGCCGAATAAATTAATTATTCGGCTCAATTACATTTTATATTTGAGTCGAATAAATGTTATATTCGGCTCATGATCTATAATTGGCAACAACCCGACTGGCCTGCATTCAGGTATGATATACGTGTAGTGGAGGATATGCTCTTCGAGTTTGCGGAACTGACGGGCCATGTTACTGGTATATTGAAGGCCTTGCCTGAAGCAGTTCAATTGGAAGCAGTGCTGGATACCATGGTGGCCGAGGCTATCAAAACGTCAGAAATAGAAGGTGAGTACCTGAGTCGCCAGGATGTTGTGTCGTCTATTCGCAATAACCTCGGCCTTAATCAAACTCCTGCGGCTATCAAAGATAAAATGGCACGAGGGGCAGGGGAACTGATGGCCGATGTCCGTAAAACCTATGCAGATGCCTTGACAGCGGAAAAGCTCTTTCAATGGCACATCATGCTTTTAAATGAACAGAGAGGAATTCATGCCGGGGTGTGGCGCAGTCATGAAGAACCGATGCAGGTTGTATCAGGTGCGCTTGGCAATGAAAAGGTGCATTTTGAAGCACCTCCTTCTTCCTGCATACCGGATGAAATGAGTAAGTTTATCCAATGGTTCAACCAGACAGTACCCGGAGGTGTCGAGGAGATAAAAAAAGCTCCTGTCAGGTCAGCTGTTGCACATCTATATTTTGAAACCCTTCACCCCTTTGAAGATGGCAATGGACGGATCGGACGCGCCCTGGCAGAAAAAGCTTTGTCGCAAACCTTAGGCCGACCGGTGTTGCTTAGCCTCTCCAGAACAATAGAGTCAGATAAGCAGGCGTATTACAAAGCCCTAGAGCAGGCCCAGAGAGGCAACGACATCACGCCTTGGGTTAAATACTTTGTAAGCATTATCCTAAGCTCACAGCAACAGACGATCAGCCTTGTCGATTTCATTCTGAAAAAATCGAAGTTCTTTGACCGGTTCAAGAGTTCACTGAATGAACGACAAACAAAGGTTGTGAGAAAGATGTTGGATGCAGGACCAGAGGGCTTTGAGGGAGGCATGAATGCAAGGAAATATATCGGCATCACCAAAGCCTCTAAGGCAACTGCCACAAGAGATCTGCAGCATCTTCTGGAATTGGGAGCGCTTATCCAGGAAGGTGGCGGTCGGAGTACGCGTTATGTTTTAGATATCTAACATTATGAACATTCCTTTGGCTTGTTCATGCTTTGCTTTAGTTCAAGTCATAGTATTATAGCAACATTAATAGCAATTTATAACCTGATATCCTTATGAAATTCAGCACAATTCAATTTTTTACTATAGTAAGACTTTGAAAAACTGGCTCCATTTTAAATTTAGTTAGTTCTAATTTAAAATGGAGTTAAACAGAAATAATTATTATAAACATAGATGCTTCGCTTATTTAACACCTAGGCTCGGTATTAATACTTGTTTATACATGATTGGTATGGACTACTTAAAATTAGTGCAATAGATAGTGTAGAAATATAAAATCCAGAACTAACTTTGCTTCTCAGGAGAAGGGTATAGTAGGAATTAATAACCAAGGATTTAGCAGTGACTTCTTGGTGTTTAATTTTCTGATTTTTTCTTCTTTTAGTATAATTTTTATTTTTATCTACTCGAGGCCCTATTAGCAGGTGCAATTTTGATGATACTTACCATTACCCCACCTGATAACCTGCGACAGGTAAGTCTACTCTCCACCGATTTCATAGAGATCATACACAATGCCACGGATGCTTTGCTGCTCGTGCGCTGGCTGCGACCGGTGCAAAGCTACGAATACCGCTTCGGGATAGAGGAAACTGGACGTATGCTGTTGGAACTGGGGCTGGAGAAACTTCTGGTAAACAACCAGCGAATGGGCGTGCTAACAATGGATGACCAGGGGTGGTTGGCTGCTATCTCCATCAAAATGATCTCTCAAAGCAACCTGAAGCAGCTGGCTATTATTTCCTCTACTGACTTCTTACAACAGCACACTAACGAGAAGCTGGATGCCAGGGTAAAGGAGCAGACCCCATTCTTCGATACCCAGTATTTCCTGATTGAGGCAGAAGGGCTGGAGTGGCTGAAAGAAGCCTGAGCAAAACGGCCACAGAGATTATCTTACCCACCGAACTAGCGCTAGATAGAATATTCTAGTTGTGCGCGTATAAAAAAACACCCCGCAGCAGACCGTAGCCTGCGCGGGGTGTTTTTTTTTGTTAAAAGGTAGGCGGCTTACAGGGAATCAATCCATTTCTTGAGTTCGCCTTTTGCTTTGCCGGTCTTCTGCTGCAGTTTTCCGAGCCATTCGTCCTGCTTGCCTTCATCGTATGTCAGGTCATCGTCCGTCAGGTCGCCGTAGCTCTGCTTGATCTTACCTTTCATTTCGTTCCAGTTTCCTCTGGTTCTATATTCAGCTTCGTTCATCGTATTTTATGCTTAAAACTTAACAAATCTTATAGTTAGCTATACGAATGAAATAGCCTGGACGTTCAGAAAGGCGGCTATACCCACTTTTTAAGCAGGCCGATCAGGTCGCTTTGCTCAAAAGGCTTGCAGAGATAATCGTTCATGCCGGAGGCCAGGCTATTCTCAATGTCGCTGCTGTAGGCGCTGGCGGAAAACGCAATGATCGGGATACCGTATTTTTCCTTACGCAGGATACGGGCTGCCTCCAACCCACTGATGCCGGGCATTTGCACATCCATGAAGATCAGGTCAAAGTGCTGCGTATGCATCAGGTCAATGGCCTCCTGTCCGCTGAAGGCTGAGGTCACCTGCGCCCCAAAGTTCTGGAGTACGGTTTCGAGCAGCATCACATTGATCTCATTGTCATCCACCACCAGCAGGCGTTTGCCTTTGGGCACTCTGTAGTTGCTGTCATCTACAGCCTCTTGCTGTGCTGGTTGCTGGGTCTGCATGCGTTTGAGACGGATGGTAAACCAGAACAAAGAGCCTTTCTGCTGCCCGGGCAGTGGGCTGATAACCTGCAGATCGCCTTGCAGGAGCCTGGCCAATTTCTTGCTGATGGCCAGCCCTAGTCCTGAACCACCGTATTTGCGTGAAGTAGACTGGTCGGACTGGGTAAAGGACTCAAAGACCATTTGCTGTTTATCGGCAGGTATACCGATGCCCGTGTCGCTGACTGAGCAATAAAACAAGAGCTCACCTTCAGGTAACTGCTCTGCTTTAAACAGCACCTCAATACTACCTTTCTCTGTGAACTTGATGGCATTGCTCACCAGGTTGATTACCACCTGGTTGATACGGGTAGGATCGCCGATCGCCCACTGTGGTACTGAGTCATCAAATGAGCAGGAAAAGCTCAAGCCTTTGCTCTCCGCTAGATGGCGGTAGGGACTCAGGCTGGCTTCCAGCCCTTCGCGTACTTCAAACGGTATGGCCTCCAGGTATATCTTGTTCTGCTCTACCCGGTGCAGGTCCAGTATGTCGTTGAGCAGTTTGGTAAGTGTGGTGCCCGACGACTTGATCAGGTTGATGTACTGCATCTGGGTCTCATTCAGCCCGGTGCCTAGTAGCAGGTCCGTAAAGCCCATGATGCCGTTGAGCGGCGTCCTGATCTCGTGGCTCATGCTGGAGAGGAAATTACTTTTGGCCTCGTTCGCCTCTTCGGCTTTGCGTTTCGCCTTGCGCAGCGCTTTCTCGTTCTGCTTTAACTCAGTGATGTCCTTGGCAACGATCAGCACGCCGTCCACTTCTTTGTGGCTGTTACGGAGGTGTGAGAATGAACAGGAAACGGGGACTTCCTCATTGTGCTTCGTCTTAAAGAGCAGCTCCTTGTTCAGACATTTGTCCTGGGAGCGGCATTGCTCCATCAACGAGACAAGGGTAGGAACATGTCCTTTAGGCAGCAGAACAGACAGATGCTTGCCCTGTAGCTCTTCCTCCTGGTAGCCTAGTGCCTCTTCCAGAGACTCGTTAGCGGACCTGATCGTGAAGTCAGGATTCAGAATAAGGAGCATGTCTACGACGCCGCGGTAAATGCTCTGCATAAAGTCCCGGGATACAGTAGAGCTCTTAAGCTCCTGTCCCAGCATGTTTATACCTGCAATGACAGCGTCCATTTCGTCGCCTGTCTCGGAGGTTTCGATCTGGTAGTCGAAGTTTCCGTTGGCAACCTCGGTGATCAGTGTCATGATCTCCTCTATTCTCTCTTTCAGTACTTTCACTCGTTTTATTTTGTACCGCTTGTAGCGGTGTGGTGCTATTCTTTTTCGACGGCAAAGGTGGCCCCCATCATTTCCAGTGCAAAGTTATCTTTACTCTGGTAATAACCGACTTTAGGGTAAGGTGTTGCGCCTACTTTCTTTTTTTCAATGGTGGCCGATATCCCCATGTTGACCTGTGTGCATTGCAATGCATTGGCGCGCTTTATCACCTGGTAAAGCGTTTGCCTGTACACTCCGTAGGTGATCAGGTACTCATAATCCATCCCGATCAGCATAAAGCTGTACACATTCGCGGCATTTTTATGGCAGAACGCCACTGCCACCGGCTTGCGACTGATCGAGTACGCTTCCTTGATATAGAGTACGATAAACTCCCAGGACTTGCTCTCGTTGAGCAGGTGAAACATCTTCTCTGGAAACAGAAAATTATTGATGGCGAAATTGTTGTTCTTCACGTTGCGGAACAAGGCAATGGCGTGCTGCAACTCATCGGTGTCGAGCTGGTCTTTGATCGCCACATCGTAAAAGTGCTCATTGCGCTTGATCTTCTGTACAAAATTCTCGCGTCCTTTCTTGGAGAGCGTTTTCCTGAAGCCCTCCTCGTCTGTCCAGTTCAGGTCCTCGACCACGCATGATTCCGGCAGGTGCATTTTCACGAAGTCCTGCTCTACCATAAACTCATCCAATTCCGGATCCATATCGTCGAGGTCGCGCAGCAGGATGCTGCTGGCCTGGTTTGCTTCCTGCTCTTTGTTCAGCTCTGTGAGAAGTGCCTTTAGCGCCTCTTTCCAGTAAGGGCTGTTGCGGTCCAGGTACAGGTGGTTGCCCTCTGTGAATAAACTGCCCAGTACAATACCGGTTGTGGTGAGGTAGTAGGGGTTAAACTCACGCTCACGCTCCAGCGCTTTGGAGATGGAGGCCTGCGAGAACATGTCTTCTTTCAGCAGGGCGATTGCCGCAAAGGTCATTAGCACGACTTTGCCTTGCTGGTCACGCACAGTGTAGTATCGAAATGTCCAGTTGTTTTCTTTCTCGGGGTTGTTGCTGAACGAGTCTTCCAGAAAGCGCATGCCTTCCCAGTCAAACATAGCCCGGTGACCGAGGTGTTCGTTCCAAAGCGCAGCCTCGATCTGAGTGATAGAGGTATAGGACTGCAGGCTGATACCAGATGAAGCTGCTGCTGATGTTTCATGCTGTACAACAGGTTGAGACAGCGCCGGCATTTTAAAGGCTTTCCGGATGTTTTCCTGGGTCTGGTTTGTGGCAGCCAGAGCCAGGTGGAAGTGCAGTTGCAGCTTGCGCACCAGCTCTTCTATGTCTTCATCAGCATTCGTAAGCGAGATCGTAATGCGCACCCCGATGTTCTTGGCAGGTACCGCAGGGAAAGTAGCCAGGTTTACGTATACGCCATCCTGCAGCAGAGCCTGCACCAGGTGATTGCCCATCTCCATCGTGCCTGTACCTATGTAGAAGATAGGGCTCTCACTTTCGTGTACCAGGGGCAGGTCGGTCTGCTTAAGCAAGGTGTTGAAATAAGCGATCTTACGTTGCAATTCTTCCTGGTAGGTATAGATCTCGTCACTCAGGTGGATCTTCGCAGAAGCAATGGCTGCTCCCAGTGTGGCGGGCTCTATCTGTACCGAGAAGGTAAGCGGTCCGCCAAAGTTGTTGACTCTGTTATACCACTCCTCGTTAGGGAAGAGCGACAAGCCACCGCAGGCCCCGAAGGCTTTGCCTAAGTTGGCCGTCAAAATCATTTTACGGTATAGACCATCCGGCATCTGGCTCATGGCATAGCCTGTACCGTTTTTGCCCGCCCAACTCGCACCATGCGCATCATCTACATACAGGTATAGCTGTTCGTACTTTTCTGCCAGAGCGATCAGGTCTTTGATCGGTGCGAAGTCGCCATACATGGAGTACACGCTGTCGGCCATGTACCAGATACGCTCAAACTTGCCGCGCTGCTTCTTGATGCGGTCTTCCAGCATCTCTAAGTTATTGTGGCGTACCATCTCGACAGTCACGCCCTGGCTTAGCAATTTCTTAACTGCTTCCTGCACGCTGGCGTGTACCTGGTGGTCCAGTATAACAAGGTCCGACTGGCGGATAATGCTGGGAATAACAGTGAGGTGCGAAAGTGTACAATTTTTAGAGATAACAACCGGAGCATCATACATTTGTCTGATCAGTGCCTCCAGTTCACTGTACAACGGATTGGAGATATAGGTACGCGACATAGGGAACTGTGTGCCGTAGCGCTCGATCGCATCAATGGCACCCCGCTTCACCTGCGGGTGATGCTCCAACCCCAGATAGCCACAGGTGCCGAAGTGCAGAACCTGTTTGCCATGAAGCGTTAAGTGTTGACCACTAAGTGTTTGGTCTTCGGCATGCAGGTGAATGATCCCCTTTTTTTTAGAAACAGAAAGTACGGAGTCAACCGTATCAATGATGTTATTATGTCGTATCTTTGCCATGTGTTTTGCTATGTTCGCATTCTCGATAAAGCAGAACATGCAAACGATAGATCCAATTCAAATTTGAATGGCAAATTTCGAAAAAGAATACGAAAAGAGTCCAATTAAAACGGATTGCCTCGAACTTTATTTGAAGGGAGGAATCTTGTATTGTGTTTATGACGAGATAAAGGAGCTGGACCTTGAAAAGGCCCGTGTATGCGTGCAGGATCGGCTAAACTATGTCGGTGAGCAGGTGTACCCCAGTTTGTTTGATATCACACGTGTCAAGCACTCCACCAAAGAAGCCCGTGACTACCTGGCCAATGAAGGCAATGCCGGAGTTTCAGCCAGTGCTATTTTGGTGAGTTCGCCGATGGTAAAAATGGCGGCCAACATCTACATAAAAGTAAACAGGCCTAAAAACCCTACATTGATGTTTACCAATCAGACAGAGGCAGTTGCCTGGCTGGAACAATTCAAATAATAGCCTGGCTTAGTTGCAATACATGAAAACTACTGTAGGCAGGAAATGAAAAAGCCTCTCCATTGCGGAGAGGCTTTTTGCTGGGTTAAAGGAAAGGGTTAAGTTTAGTTCATGCCATTGCCGTCACCTTGCTTGGCATCGTCGTTTCGGATGCTCTTCTTGCGCTTAGGCGGACGCTGCTGGTCCATCTTGCCAAAGCGGTAGTCGAAGCTCACACGGAAGCCGCGGTTGAAGTTGTTGATGCGGATCTGCTGAGTGTAAGCTCTAGAATCTTCTGTTTCAGCTACACGCACATCGTTACGCATCAGCATACTCTTTCGGAATGGGTTGTCCATGCCTATGCTTATACCACCTTTCTTGTCGAACAACTCTTTTTTGAAAGCTAGAGTGTGGTACGAGAAAGCAGCGAAGTTACCTAGCAGCTGCACTCGTCGGGAGTTAAAGCCCCCATTAAACTGTGCCGTAATGCCCTTGCCCAAGTTGTAAGACGAGTTTAAGTTGACGTTGTACATCCAGCCGCTGTTTCTTCGGCCTTCACCCGCGTTCAGGTCAACGTAATATATATTCGAGCTACCGCCTATAGTCCAGTTGTTAGTCGGTTTGGTATTACCGAACAGACTCACGCCATAGGTTCTATTCTTGGCGATGTTAGCAAAAGTAAGCGTTGTGATATCAATAAGTTTTTCGGTCTGCTCGTCGTACTCAGAGTCAATACTCGCCACCGTTTCAATCGCATTATCAGTCTGACGCATATAACCAGTCACATTGATTGATGTGGTCTTAAAGTAAGTACTGTAGCCTACTTCATACAGGTTAGTTAGCTCGGCCTCGAGTTTTGGATTACCCTGCACACGCGTGTTTGAGGTCTGCTCTTGCAAATAAGGATTTAAGTAGAAGAATGACGGGCGTTGGATGCGCTGTGTATAATTCGCTTTAAATGTATGCTTCTGATTCAGTGTATAAGACAGGGCCACACTCGGAATAAAGTTGTAATAGTCGTCCACGAAGTTGCTTTCCTCTGGTGCTTTATCGTTTTCAATGGCCTTGTAGCGGCCCTTAATATCAGTATACTCATAGCGACCACCTAGTTTTACGTTTAGCTTCTTCTTCAACATAAACCCGTAAGTCATGTATGAAGAATACACATCTTGTTCGTATAAGAAATCGATTAAACGGCGTTCCTCATTTCCTGAGATGGGTATAGATCTATTTAGGGCGTCACTTTCCACATCACGGAAAATAGACTTTGCTCCAATCTCAAACAGGGTTTTATTGGCGAAAGGGTGTGTGTAATCAGCCTGGAAAGTGAGCTCCTTGTTCGCCCCATCGTTCATGTTGCGGATCAGCCTGAATGGCGTCTCTCCTGTGTTAAAATTATCTTGACGGATGTTATTGTCTGTGTCGGTAACTGAGTAGAGCGAAAGAAGCGCCAGCTCTTGTCCCGGCTTCTTGAAGGTATGCGTAAAGTCCAGATTATAATCAGTGCCAATTCGTTCGTTGCGGTTGCGAATTTGGTTTCGGAAATCAAGGCTTAGAGCGTTGTCCCGGCCGCTACTTACTTCCTGGTCATTTTCCATCCGGAAGATACCGCCGTTACTACGGATGCTACCTGAGATATTATTTTTTGGGTTGATGTCATAGTCAAAGCCAACCAGTGCGTTCATGAATTTGCCATTAATGCGGGTCTCGCCGAACTGAAAGCTAGTGTTATTACCCGAGAGGATGGTATTGCTCATGTTACCATGGTTGTAGAACATATTGCCACCAAAGGTACCATTGATGCCCAGCTTGCCACGACGAATGTTCAGGCTGGCATTGGCGTTGCTGTTGCGCGTGCCTGCTGTGGCAGCCACCGAACCGGTTACACCCTGCAGGCCACCGTCTTTCTTGGTGATGATGTTGATGATACCAGCTGTACCTTCCGCGTCATACTTGGCAGAAGGACTGGTGATCACTTCCACGGATTTGATCTGGTCAGCCGGAATTTGCTTGAGTGCGTCGGCTACGCTGCCCGCCATGATAGCAGAAGGTTTGTTGTTAATCAACACGCGCACGTTGGAGCTGCCACGCAGCTGCACGTTGCCATCTGTGTCCAGCGAAAGGGCTGGTACCTTCTGCAACACGTCTGCTGCGTTGCCACCCGAGTTTGTAATATCTTTCTCGGCATTGTACACTGTACGGTCAATTTTCTCCTCTACCAGCGGCTTCTCCCCGGTGATTACTACTTCGCTGAGCTTTTTGGCATCCGTGGCAATAGCAATAGCGCCTACATTCACACTGGAATTGTCAGAAGATACCGTAACATCCTCTACCAACTTCTGCTGATAACCCAGAAAGCTCACCTGCAGCCTGTATTTGCCAACAGCCACTTTGCTGATCGTGAAGCGACCTTTGTCATCAGCCATGGCCCCGTCGATCGGTTTGCCAGTGGCGAGGTTGATCAGCGCCACCGTAGCAAATTCCACTGGTTTTTTGGTATCAGCGTCCTGCACGATACCGACAATAGTAGCGTTGCCACGTGGCACGGCCATACCTGCAGCTGCTTGTTGTGGGGCAGCCTGAGGTGCTTGTGCTAGAGCCGGCACAGTGCTCAGACCCAACAGGGCGAGCAGCAGGCTCTTTTTCATAGTTTTTTCGAGTTGGTGTATACGTTCTCTTTTCATATTTCCGGTCTTCTGTAATTTCTTGCTGATGTAAAGAAAAACCGGGTTTTTGACTCCTGAAAATGGAATATACCAAGGCGTCGCATTTCTATATGAATAGCCTAATATAGCCTATTAGTCATTCGTCGGTAAATAGGGGAGGTTGGTGGAGGGAAAGGTGGTTTGTTAGGTATAGCAGGGGGGGCTTTATGGCGCGAGCGTCCACGCTCGTGTCTACTATGGTGGGGCCTCTGGCCCAGATATAAGTTCAGCGAGTTTGTTTTTTCTGATTCATACCGCAAGTTTAGCGTTAGCGCAACTTGTGGTTTTGCATAGGGCCAGTTTGTAACTGGCGTAGCGTAAGTTTATGGTATATCGAACAGTATTGTCTTATAGCTTCGCCTGTGCGGCGGGCACTCACTTTTTTCCTTGATGAAAAAATAGAGGGCCCCTACCCCCAGTAAGCAAAAAAATCAAGACGATTTTGAACTCGCTGACCGCTCAAACAAAAAATCGTCGTTTGTGCACCTGGCACTGCAGCTTGTTTTATAGCTAGCGTGCGAGTTAGTCTTGCTATACCTACCAGTGGTGTGTAACATAAACTACAATGCTTATACCTGTCAGGTAGTAATAGAAGGAGTTCCCCTCCTTGGCTAAGGAGGGGTAGGGGTGGTTTGACCCGGTATCTGAAACAGAAGCCATAGAGCTTATAGCTGTAGAATGGCTAAAACAAAAAAAGTCCCCACAGATCTGAAAGGCTGTAGGGACTTTTGTCTATTGCCGCTAAAAATACTACACAATCTCAAAAGAATGCGTGATCGTCGCTGTTTTATACAGAATGGCTGCAACAGAGCAATATTTCTCCAGCGATAGCTCAATGGCGCGACGAACCTTGTCCTCATCCAACTGACCGCCTAGTTTGAAGTGAACGTGTATGGTGCTGAACAAATTGAAATCCTGCACTTTCTGACGCTCTGCTTTCACGTTGATATCAAAACTTTCGATAGGCTGACGCTGCTTTTTGAGGATGCTGATAATATCGATGGCGCTGCAGCCACCCAGACCCATCAGCATGAGTTCCATTGGACGGGCGCCTTCGTTATGGCCACCGATCTCAGGATTGGCATCTATGTTTATCGCTACGTTGGCTGCGCCTCTGGCTTCAAAATGGTAGTCCTGGTCTACGCGGGTGAGGTTGATCTCCATGGTGTATATCTCGTTTTTTGATGTCCGAAGGTATAAATTTATACCCGATACACCAAGTCCGGCTCAGGCAGCCAGGTGGGTCACATACTTTACCAGCGAACGCTTGGCGATTGGCAACAGAGCGCTGTCGATCGGGCAGGGTACCTTGGCAGCTACAACAAAAGTAGCGGGATTGGGTAGCTCCTGGTTCTCTTTGACCAGCTGTACCTTCAGGTTTTCGTGTGTCAGGGCCAGGCCTCGACGCACCGTGCGGACTAGTTGCGTGTTGATACCCCGGTACTTCTCATAAGTGTTCTCAAAAACAGAGATGCGGTAGACGTATACCTGGGTTTCTTTGCCCGGGAAGGCGTCCAGGAAAAGATAGCCTTCGTTAAAATACATCGGCGTAATCCCCACCGGGTTAATTTCCAGATGGCGCTCAATGAAGTTATAGAGCTCCTTGCCTTCGCTCAGCGCCTCCGAAAAAAGCGGCGCGGCATACTGGATCACCTCTTCGATCTGGGCCATGGTTTCGTCATCCTGTACGATCTTTTCATACACCAGCTCCAGCTTCTCGAAGTCGGCACGGGTGATTTGCTGCGGGAACGATTCGTATACCAGTTTCTTGTGTTCACGCACCTGCTGCAAGTGACGGTAATGCATGATCAGGTCTGAAAAAACAGGGTAGAGGCGCTGCTGCCCGAATTCAGAACGGACAGCCTGCAGGTAGGCCAGCAAGCGGTATTTTTTATACTCAAAGTCAAGCAATCCTTCTGTCAGCCAGTTGATAGGTAAGTTTTGCATAACGGTAAGTGTTGGGTGAATATGCATAAAAACGATAGGCAGGGCGGCGATGTTGCTCTCCGGCTCTCATTGTCTGCGTAAACTTTAATGGCATGCTGCCGTTTAATTTCAGCACCGGGAAGCCTTGAAGACAGGTGGTCCCGCTTCATCAACTACATATAAGACAGAACATGAATTATACAGAGAATTTCGAAGGAATCAAGATTGACGTACAGGCTGTAGACATTTCCATTTCGGATGATGTGCAGCAACACATTCGCAACACGATTACCAAACTGAAGCGCCACGCCAAGAAGATTGACTCCGTGGACGTGTACTTCAAAGAAGAAGCGAACCACGCCACAGACGCCAAGAAGCTAAGCATGCGCGTAGGTATACCGGGCACAGACGCCTTTGCGGAAGACAATGGCGATAATTGGTACGAACTGCTAAAAAATGTGGAAGACAAGCTCAAGCGGCAGCTCGAGAAAAAATAAGCCGACAGGCACAATACAGCAGACCCGCTGCATGGCACAGGTATAGCACCGGCTGGCAGCGGGTCTGCTGTTAGGTATAGACAGGTATAGAAACTTAGCTTAATATATGGCTACAGCAGATTATAAAGACAAAGTCGTGCTGGTTACCGGTGGCGGCCAAGGTATAGGCTTAGGGATGGCAGAGGCTTTCGCAAAAGCAGGCGCGCAGGTTGTGCTGACAGACACAGATGAGGAGGCCGGGCGTGAAGCGCTGCAGCGCTTGCAGGGCCAACAGCTGAAGGCTACCTTTATACCTTGCGATGTCAGTGCAGAGCAGGAGGTAATTGCCCTGATGGAAAAAGTGGGGGAAACGCATGGCCTGCTGGACGTACTGGTGAACAACGCAGGTATAGCCGATCCCTTTACAGGCAAGCTGGACGAAATAGAGATGGCTACGTTTGACCGCCTGCTGGCTGTGAACCTGCGTGGACCGATGCTCTGCGCCAAGTATGGCCTGTCACTGCTCCGCAAAGCAACGCATCCGGCTATTCTTAACATTACAAGCACACGCGCTTTCATGTCAGAACCTGATACCTTTGCCTACTCTGCCTCCAAAGGCGGACTGGAAGCGCTGACCCATTCCCTGGCCGTGAGCCTGGCACCTGATCGTATCCGGGTCAATGCTATCGCGCCGGGATGGATCGAAACGGGCCCCTGGCAAAAAGAAGAAGAACGCTATGAACCCCAACACACCCGGGAAGACAAAGAGCAGCACCCGGCTGGTAGGATAGGGGAGCCGCAGGATATCGCCGAAGCGGCACTATTTCTGTGTTCAGACAAGGCCGGCTTTATCACAGGGCAGCATCTGGTGATCGATGGTGGGATGACTATAAAGATGATCTATGCCTGAACCTAACCAACTGCATTGGGGTAAAAGCTAAGAAAGATGTAAAAATTGCCTATGGTCAACAGTCCTTACAACCCGGTATTGCTATATGTAACCGACCCCATGTGCGCCTGGTGCTACGGCTTCACGCACGTGATCCGGCGTCTGCGCGCTTTGTGGCATGGCCGGCTTTCTGTAGAGGTGATAGCCGGAGGGCTTCACCCGTTTGCCAGGGAACCTATTTCCCGGGAACAGCGGGAACGCCTGGCAGTAAGCTGGCACCGGGTGCAGGAGCGTACCAGCCTGCCGTTTAACTATAGTCTGTTTCTACAGGAAGGCTTTGTGTATGACACGGAGCCCGCCTGTCGAGCCCTGCATGTTGTGCGTCGGCTGCGCCCAGCCCTCACACTGGAAATACTGCGTGCCATGCATTCAGCTTTTTATGCGGATGGCCTTAACCTGTCAGACCCACAGGTGCTGGCCCATGTGGTCCGTCCTTTCGGGATTCAGGAGAACCTGTTCTATACCTTGTTTGAAGCTGAAGAAATCATTGACGCGACAGAGAAGGAGTTTGAGTTTGTAGAGATGCTGGGTGTTATGAATCTGCCCAGTGTATACATGGAAGGCGGCATGGGACCCGAGTTGCTCGCCAGTGGCTTTTGCCAGCTCGACGAATTAGAAGAAAGGTTGTTGCAGCACCTTGAAATGGTATAAGCCTATACCCAAGGTATAAGTATTTGTGAACGATGTGATTAGGCCACTATTGCATGGCAGGTATTGCTAACGGCGCCATGGGAGTCAATTCACTGTATCAACAGTTTTTTTGCTCCAATATTAAAAGATATGTATATTTAGCTGTAAATTAACGGCTCTGGCCACTCAGGCCAATACATACCCTGTATGAGAAGCAAGATATCTACTAACCAGGTCGATGAATACATCGACAAACTTACACCTGAGAAACAGCTAATTGCGCAAGCAGTACGCCGCATCATCGGCCAGACGGCTGCTCACTTGGAAGAGTGTGTGCGCTGGGAAAATCCCTGCTATTTCTTTTACGGACCTGTTTGCTACTTCGCCTCTTCACGTAGCGGACTGCACTTCGGCTTCTTCCGCGGGAAAGAACTGGATGACCCGAACAAGCGCTTAGTTAGCCGCAACGGTCAGCTGCCGCACATCAAACTTCGCTCGCTGGAAGACATAGACGAAGAGTATTTCAGTGACTTGGTGCGCCAGGCAGTGCAGCTTAACCAGAATTAGGCAGGTCCGGTGTGCAGTGCTCCTGCCTGCATTCCTGCCCCGGCATTTCCAGTTCTACCGTCACGTGGTTTATTTGCGCGTCCTGCATGGTGTCGCGTATGCGTAGCTTCACGTTGTGGGCCTCATCCAAGTTCATATTATCGTTCACAACGGCGTGCATGGTCAGTACATGGCTGAGCCCGTCGAGCGTCCAGAGATGCAGGTCGTGAACAGAGCGTACCTCTGGGAGTAATTCCAGGCGGCGGCGCACTTCCTGCAAACTTATATTGGCGGGCGTACCTTGTAGCAGAATCTGGAGTCCTTTGCGCAGGTTGCGTATTACGTTATAGAGGATAAAGGCTGTGATAAACACGGAAAGCAGCGGATCAATAATAGGCCAGTCGAAGAAATAGAGCAGAATACCGCCTACCAGCACGGCTGCCCAGCCCAGTACATCTTCCAGCAGGTGCAACATCGCTACCTGCTCATTCAGCGATTCGCCTTTTTTCAGCCGCAGGGCCGCAGCTCCGTTCACCAGCACACCCAGTATGGCAAAGCCAATCATGCCGGGCGCGTGCACAGGCTCCGGATTGAAAAGACGCGGAATCGAAACCCAAAGCACGACACCTGACCCAAGCAATAGAACGATCGAGTTGATGATAGCGCCAAGCAGCGAAAAACGTTTATATCCGTAAGAGAACTGCTGATCGCTGCCTTTGTGTGACAGACGATTAAAATACCAGGCAAGACCCAGTGAAAGGGAGTCGCCCAGGTCGTGAAGTGCATCCGAGAGAATGGCCATGCTGTTGATCCAGAGTCCGCCAAATACCTCGATCACGGTGAAACCCAGGTTCAGGAAGAAAGCCACCTTGATGTTGTCGCTCCCGTGATGGTGGTGATGGCCGTGGCCGCCGTGGTGATGATCGTGTGCCATAGACTGCTTATCTTCATCTAAAATATACAGATATTAGCGCAACTGCAAGCTGCCGGACAGCGCAGTTGCGTATTAATCGTATCTTGTCCGGGTAAAGACGTAAAAGTGACAGGAATATGAGAATACTGCTAGTAGAAGACGAACCCAAAGTAGCTTCCTTTATCAAGAAAGGACTGGAAGAACAGTCATATGAAGTGGAACAGGCTTACGATGGCAATTTTGGCCTGAAGATGGCCCTGCAGAATGAGTATGATCTGATCATATTGGATATTATACTGCCGCATATGAATGGACTGGAGGTCTGTCAGGCCATCCGGAAGAAAAAAACGCAGGTTCCCATCCTTATGCTGACGGCGCTCGGCTCTACAGATGACAAGATCATTGGCCTGGATGCCGGAGCTGATGATTACCTTACCAAACCTTTTGAGTTCAAGGAGCTGCTGGCCCGCCTTCGTGCCCTTACCCGCCGCTCAAGTGATAACGGGGGAGGGGAGAAACTCTCCATCGCAGACCTCGAAATGGACATGAGCAGCAAGACTGTGACCCGTGGAGGCAAACCCATCAATCTGACAGCCCGGGAGTTTGCCCTGCTGCATTACCTGCTGCGCAACAGGGGGCGTGTGGTGTCGCGTGTCGATATTACTGAGAGTGTTTGGGAAACCTCCTTTGACACGGGCAGTAACGTGATCGATGTTTACATTAACTTTTTGCGAAAAAAAATAGACAAAGGCTTCCCTGGTAAACTAATCCATACCCTGGTAGGGATGGGCTATGTGCTCAAGGAGGATGACGCATGAGCATCCGTAATAAACTGACTCTGCAGTTTGCCGGTATCTTTGCGCTTATCCTGGTCCTTTTCTCGCTGGTGATCTATTATTTCACCTCACTTTACCGACAGGACGATTTTTACAAGCGCATTGAGGGGCGGGCTTATGACACGGCTGCACATGTGCTCGATGCCGACGAAGTAAGTGAACGGGCTCAGCGCATTAACCAGATTCGCTATTACCGGGTGCTTCCTTTTGAGAAAGTGAGCATTTACCGAAACGATGGCAGTTTGTTCTTCTCAGACGGAGACGGGCAGCTGGAAGTGGCCCCAGACATACTGGAGCGTGTGAAGCAGGAAGGTATAGTGCAGTATACCCACGATGAGCGCCAGGTGGTGGGCGTCCTATATGAAGACAACGAGGGCGATTTTATTGTGCTTTCCTCTTCTGTGGATGCATACAGCTTGCGCAAGCTGCAACATCTGAAGATCATTCTGATCGTCGGCTTTATGGGCTCCATGGTCGTGATCTTGCTGGCTGGCTGGGCCTTTGCCCGCGAAGCCTTGCGGCCTATCACGAATGTAGTGAGCGAGGTGGAGAAGATCAGTGCCTCGGACCTGCATTTGCGCTTGAGCAATGCGGACGGCAAAGATGAGCTGTCATACCTGGCTCAGACCTTCAATAAAATGCTGGATCGTCTGGAATTGGCTTTTGAGATGCAGAGCACCTTTGTATCCAATGCCTCACACGAACTGCGCACTCCCCTTACTGCCATGATCGGCGAGCTGGAAGTAGCCCTGATGAAACCCCGTGAGACAGATGAGTATCAACGGGTGCTGGTCTCTATTCTGGAAGACGCCCGGCTGCTTGCCGAGCTATCAAACGGACTGCTGCAGATTGCGCAGGCAAGCGTCGACACTTCCAAAATAAAGCTCACCCAGCTGCGATTTGATGAATTGCTGTGGATGGCGCATGAGCAAGCCCTGAAGCGGCATCCGGGTGCCCTCTTTGATATAGACTTCGATAATTTGCCGGATGACGAAGATCGCCTGATCGTGAAAGGGAATGATGCCTTGTTACTGATCGCCATTGTAAATGTGCTTGAGAATGCCGCAAAGTTCTCACCAAAAGGAGAGTACAGCACGGTTAGGCTCTCCGCAGATCGGCGCGAAGTAATACTGCAGGTTGCCGACAAGGGGGTAGGCATTGCGCCGCACGACCTCAAGCATGTTTTTGTTCCATTCTTCAGGGCTAATAATGTGCGCAATATAACAGGCCATGGCATCGGCTTGCCACTGACAGAAAGTATCATTAAGCTCCATAAAGGCTCTATTTCAATAGATTCGCGCGTGAACGAAGGGACGGTTGTCACCTTGCGATTACCGCAGGCAATCAGGTTTATTTCAGCCAAAAACGCATTTTAATTTCATTTTAATGTGGTTTTAATGCTGGGTTAATACCCCGCCCGTACATTTGTAAACATAAGGTGAGTATTCTGACTTATGTTCCTGCAGCCGGCCTGTTGGCTGGCGCAGGGATGTGAGTTGGAAATTCCTGTTTCAACTCCTCACCTGAATTTTTACTCTCTCACCTTATTATGAAAAACACTTCCTTTAAACCAGATTACATGGCAAGCCTTGGTAAAGATATTCCGGCTGGCCTGGTTGTATTTCTTGTAGCACTACCACTCTGTCTGGGCATTTCTCTCGCTTCCGGGGCTCCTCTCTTCGCTGGTATTATCACAGGCGTTGTAGGTGGTCTGGTAGTATCCTGGCTCAGTGGCTCACACCTGAGTGTGAGTGGACCGGCGGCCGGACTTACGGTAATCGTACTGAACGGCATCGAAACGCTGCAGTCTTATGAAGCCTTTTTGTTGGCCGTTGTGCTGGCGGGTGTGCTTCAGGTTGCGCTTGGTTTTCTAAAGGCCGGTGTTATCGGTCTCTATTTCCCTTCATCTGTGATCAAAGGAATGCTGGCCGCCATTGGTCTAATCCTTATTCTGAAGCAGATTCCGCATTTTATGGGAGCTGACGACGACTTCTTTGGCGAAATGACTTTCTTTCAGCCAGATGGCCGTAATACCTTCTCAGAAATATTTCATGCATTCGGCGCTATTCAGCTGGGTGCGCTGATCATTGGTATTATCTCACTTGCGGTTTTGATCTTGTGGGAACAGCCATTCATGAAACGCATTAAGCTATTCAAGCTTGTGCCGGGCGCATTGATCGTTGTAATCGGCTCGGTGGCTATAAATTACTTGTTCATTAACTTCCTGCCTGAGTTGGCTGTAGCAGGTACTCACCTTGTGAACTTGCCTGAAATCTCCAGCGTAGGTGCGTTGCAGAATGAACTTCGGATGCCTGCATTCGATCAACTGACGAATCCATCGCTTTATGTGGTTGCCTTTACTATCGCAATCATCGCCAGTCTGGAATCCTTGCTGAGTGTAGAGGCCGTTGATAAGCTGGATCCGCACAAGCGCCGTACTCCAAACAACCGCGAGCTGAAGGCACAGGGCGTTGGTAACATCATTGCTGGTATGCTCGGTGGTATTCCATTGACTGCCGTAATCGTGCGAAGCTCTGCCAACATTGCAGCAGGCGGTAAAACTAAGATGTCGGCCTTTATTCACGGTATATTCCTTTTGCTTTCTGTGTTGTTCCTGGCAGGTTTCCTAAACCAGGTGCCACTTTCTGCGCTGGCTGCCGTGCTCTTGATGGTAGGTTATAAACTGACTAAGCCAACACTCTTCAAAGGACAGCTTAAGCTGGGTCATGAACAGTTCATCCCGTTTGTGGTGACGATCGTAGCGATTCTGTTTACGGACCTGTTGGTGGGTATCCTGATTGGTTTGGCGGTAGGTGTATTCTATATCCTGAAAGCAAATTACAAGTCGCCTTACTTCTTCCACAAGGAGGAGCACCGCGATACAGAGACGATCCGCATCAAGCTGAGTGAACACGTATCATTCCTGAACAAGGCCAGTATTGTGCTGACACTTGAGAAGTTGCCGGAAAACAGTCATGTCATCATTGACGGGGCAAACTCCGAGTACATCGACTATGATGTGCTGGAAGCTATCCACGAGTTTAAGAAAACGGCTCACGAGCGCGGCATATTTGTGGAAGTGCTAAATGTAGAAGAAGTAGAAGTGCTGGACATGCACTAGGTATAAAGTAGACTATGAAAAAAATATTCGAGAATAATAAGAAGTGGGTGGAGCAGAAGCTCAGCGAAGATAAAGACTACTTTAACAAGCTGGCCATGGGCCAGGAACCGCGCTACCTCTTCATCGGTTGTTCCGATAGCCGCGTGCCGGCTAACGAAATTTCAGGCACAGGCCCTGGGGAGATGTTTGTACACCGCAACATAGCCAATTTGGTCGTGCACACTGATATGAACCTGCTGTCGGTGTTGCAATATGCAGTAGAGGTACTGAAAGTAAAAGTAATCATCGTGTGCGGTCACTACGGCTGCGGTGGCGTAGCGGCGGCTGCCGGCAACAAGCAGTATGGCCTGATCGATAACTGGCTTCGCAACATCAAAGACGTGATCAGGTTGCACGAAGAGGAGTTCTCATCCATTGAGGATGAAACAGCCCGTCTGCGCAGATTAGTAGAACTGAACGTGATCGAGCAAGTGCATAACCTGTCTAAGACCTCTATCATCCAGAATGCCATGCAGACCGATGAGCCGCCGAAGCTTTACGGCCTGGTATACGACATCAAAGAAGGCTACCTGAAGGACCTGAACGCATTGGAAAGCGAAGGATCGATCAGAAAGTATGAGCACATCTACAGCTTGCTGCAGGAGGCCTAAATCAACAAAGAGACAACTACTACCTATAATTTCCCTATTACATTTAAATTGTCGGAAAAAGCCCTCACACTTGTGGGGGTTTTTTCTTTTAGATATACCTGTCGTCAGAAGCTTTGTCAACCCGAAAACAGGAAAAGAGACTGTGACGTCCTGCTTACGAATGGTTAGGGAGATGGCTTAGGAGCAATAAAAAAAAGCCCTCCAGATGGGAGGGCTCTTCATGTAAGGTACAGCCTGTTAACGTCCGCCTAACAGGTAGCTCAGCATAAGACTGAAGCCTGCATTGCGGCGCTCTCGGTTTACGAACGGACCTTCATCATCAATTTTTTTCAATCCGCCGGTATAGCGCACTTCAAGGCCCAGGCCATTCGTGGCGCGATAACCCACTGAGCCTACGTAGGCGAAATCAATGGTGTAAGGATTGTCTGATATGTCGTGCTTGGTTGTTACAATTTTGTCGCCGCTGCTGGAGTGCGCCTCGTGTATGTGGCTAGCGTTGTAGATAAAGGACACCTGCGGCCCCAGGTCAAAGAACACACCACTGGCCGATACATGAAACAATACAGGGATGTCAATGTAGTTCAACTTAAATACTTCAGCCGTTTGCAGGTTACTACCCGAGTAGATTTCGCGGCGGGCACCTTTCGAAGTATAGAGTGCCTCTAGCTGTACGCCCATCATATTGTTAAGGTGCTTCTGCAGAAAGATACCCCCTGTATACCCCACTCGGTACTTGTAATTGTCCGTGTCAGCACCGTTGAATGTGGTGTAAGTTGCGCCACCTTTAAAGCCCAGCTGTTGCGCGAATCCGCTGCCTGACATGAGTGCAAAGCAGCAGAATACGAGTAAGAATCTTTTCATAGGAAATACCTGTTTTTATGGTTGGTTTTATGTGGGTGAAATTAGTCAGAAGCGAAAAACAGGTCAATGGAGGATATATATAAATTGTGCTATTTTTCTCATGCAAAAAGCCCGGTCATGATTGACCGGGCTTTTCCTTATTTCTAAAAGGTATAATCAGGTGAATGGCCTATAAGCCTTCTTCCTGTTTACTACCATTCATAGTCTCTGCGAGAGGATGAACCATAAGAGTACGGAGGACCACTGTAGGTGTTACCGTAACTAGTATGCGTTCTTTGGCGGCTGTTATAGTCGCTGTCGTGATCTCTGTCACGCATCTCGTCCATTCTTCTTCTGCGCTCTGCTTCTTCGTCACCGAACCATGACTTTACTTCATCGCCGGCACGGTCAAAGAAACCTCTGTCGTGATCTCTGTCTCTGTCACGATCCCAGTCGCTTGAGCCACGGCTGCTGCCGTAGTTAGATGAACCATAGCTACTGCCGCTGCCATAGCCTGAGCCGTAGCTAGATGAGCCGGAACCGTAGTTGCCAGAACCGTAATTAGACGAGCCTGAGCCATAGTTGCCAGCGCCGTAATTAGATGAACCGGAGCCATAGTTTGATGAGGATCCTGATCCGTAATTACCGGAGCGATAGTTAGACGATCCAGAACCATAGTTGGATGAACCTGAACCATAGTTAGAGCCGCCGTAGTTTGATGAGCCGCTGTAACCGCGGTTTGAACGATAGCTATCGCTGTCACGGTCACGCATATCGTCTCTTCTTCTTCTGCGTTCGGCATCATCGTCGCCGAACCATGATTTTACTTCATCGGAGCCACGATCCCAGGCATCACGGTCACCATAGCGGTTAGATGAATCCCAATCGTTGTTGCCATAACGGCGGTTTGAGCTGGAACCATAGTTGGATCCTGAACCATAGTTGGATGAGCCAGAGCCGTAGTTAGAGCTACCAGCTGAACGACCATAAGACGAGGTGCCGCCATAGCCCGAAGAGGACTGGCTATCACGGCCGCTACCAAAACCACCCATGCGGGAAGAATCGCTGCTTCTGCCTGATGATTCGCTTCCATAAGAGCCTCTTATACGGCTGGTTGGATCATAATCTCCTGAGTAATAATTTCTGCCTGAGCCTCTGCTCTCAGACCTATAATTGTCATTGTATGGGTTTGTGCCCAAATTTTCATAGCTTCTCATAGCTTTACTTAAATTTTAGGTTTGAAAAAAGAACAAATTTGAGACGCTCCAAATAGGGTGCGTCGGTATTTTTTACGGCTATAGTGCTCATAAGTTATTGCTTGCAAAGATCAGCTGAGATGTAGGTTCTAAGAATGGGCATAACATAGCATATGAACAAAATGAGTGAAATTATAAATTGTATTTAAATATTAATAAAGCAAGCTAAGTTATATAGGGGTAATTGAATTATGTAAAGTGTTCTGATATTGACTAGTGAATGGTAGTGTTGGTGTATGGTTGCTAAATAGTTGATAATGGTTTGTTTGGGCCTGGATGGGGTGAATTAGGTTTGGTTGGGTAATTGCATATTTTTTATTTTGTAATTTTTGATAATTACATTGATTTAGTAAATTGCAGGCCTTCAGATTATTTTTTTCTATTTACTTTATTATGAAATTTACAAAATTGCTGGCCTCGGTGATTGCTGTCGTGTCTTTGACAGCTTGTGAAGATGTGTTTGAGGATGGGAGCCTGCAGCCAGATGGTTCGAAGCCTGCTTTAACAATCCGAAATCCTACCAAAGACCAAAAGCTCTCCAAGTCATCGGGACTTCGGGTGAAGCTGACTGCTTCCGACAAAGACAAAGTGAAAGAGCTAACGGTACGGGTGCGTGATATAGGAGGAGACGCTGATTTTATCAATTTCACCACTTACCCTGATAAGAAGATATTGGAGTTCGATACGCTGCTCAATGCCTCCATGCTGCGCCAGGGTGATTATACCCTGACAATTGAAGCAACTGACTTCCGAACGAATGTGGCGACTGATGAAGTGGCTTTTTCAGTTAAATAGGTATACCCACGCATAAGCCGGGTATACCTATTTAAAAAGCTGTTTAATTGAGCAGGTATACAACCTGCCAGTTATCATTAATGGTTATCGTCGCATCGAAGCTGTTGCCAGTCTTGGCGGAGGTAAAACCTTTGATCTTTCCGGTTTTGCCTTTGGTGAGCAAAGTGCCGATTTGTTTTTCGGTGAGCTGCTTGCCACCCATTTCGAAAGGTACCACAAACTGGCAGCCTTCCCGAAAACGGCTGCAGCCGTAGGCGGTTTTGCCTTTGAGCATGCTGCCCTGCTGGCATTTTGGGCAGGTCGCGAAAGGGTCAACCTCTGGAGTTTTCTCTGCTTTCTCCAGTACCACTTGCTTGCTGCTGTCTAGTTTCAGGCTGGCATCGAAGCTATTGCCCTGCTCGTCTTTGAAACCTTTGATCACCGGCGTCTTACCTTTGCTAAGCAAGGCTATGACCTGTTTGTCAGTCAGTGCTTTGCCCTGCTGTTCGATTGGGATCAGAAAGCGGCAGCCTTCTTTGAAACGGATACAGCCGTAGGCTTTGGAGCCTTTCAGTATATGCCCCTCGCCGCAGGCAGGGCAGGCACCAAGGCCTTTGCCGGGTACAGCCTCTGCTAAAGGTATAGTTTTTTTAGTGGCAGCCTTTTCTTTGCCGCCCCTGGCTGATCCTCCTTTGGTTGGCGCTGCCTCCGGCTGCGCTTCCATGGTTACGGTAGCTTTATCGTACTTCACCTCCTGCACCAGACTCACCACAAACTCCTGCAGCTCCTGCAGAAAAGCCTCGGCCTTAAAAGAACCGCCTTCGATCTGACGCAGCTTGCGCTCCCATTGACCAGTCATCTCGGCCGACTTCAGGGTCTGGTTGCGGATTACCCCGATCAGGTCGATGCCCATTTGGGTTGGTATGATCTTCTTTTTGTCTTTGCGGATGTACTGGCGCTTGAACAGCGTTTCGATGATGGCGGCGCGGGTTGAAGGACGGCCAATGCCATTTTCCTTAAGTGCCTCTTTCAATTCTTCATCGTCTATCTGGCGACCAGCTGTTTCCATGGCACGCAAAAGGGTCGCTTCAGTATACTCTTTTGGCGGGTTCGTCCATTTCTTGTCTAACAGTGGCGCATGCGGTCCGTGCTCGCCTTTCTCGAAGTTAGGCAGGATGCCGGCTGTCTCTTCCTCTTCTTTGCCGTCCTTGCCTGTAGGGCTGTCCGATTTTACATCGTCAGCGCCATAGAGCACACGCCAACCCGGCTCCAGAATCTGCTTGCCGCGTACCCGGAAGGTATAGCCCGCCGACTCTGCCATGACTGTCGTGTTACTTACAATACAGTCCGGGTAGAAGGCGGCCAGGAAGCGGCGTGTGATGATGTCATATACATCCGCCTCACGTCCATACAAACTGGCTTGCGCACCGGTAGGTATAATGGCGTGGTGGTCGGTTACTTTGTTGTTGTTAAAGACCTTTTTGCTTTTCCTGATCTTGCTTTGCAGCAATGGCGCTACTTCACTTTGATAGTTGGTTAGTCCCTGCAGGATGCCCGGAATTTTTGGGTAAATATCGTCTGGGAGAAACACGGTGTCCACACGCGGGTAGGAGACTACCTTTTTCTCGTAGAGGCTCTGAATGGTTTTGAGCGTCTCGTCGGCCGACATGCTCAGCTTGTTGTTGCACTCTATCTGCAGCGAGGTCAGGTCAAACAGCTTGGGTGGACTCTCAGTACCTTTCTTGGTTTCGATGTCGGTGATGGTAAGCTCATCCTTTTGAATGGCCTCCAGTATCTGTTGACCTTCTTCCTCTTTGTGGAAGCGGCCGTTGGTACTCGAAAAAGTGGTGTCGCGGTAGACAGTCTTGAGTTCCCAATAAGCCTGCGGCACAAAGTTGGCGATCTCGTGGTGGCGGTTGACGATCATGGCGAGGGTAGGGGTCTGCACCCTGCCAATGGAAAGCGTCTGCCGACCCTGTGCATACTTGAGCGTGAATAGTCGGGTAGCGTTCAGGCCCAGAAGCCAGTCACCGATGGCGCGGCTCTTGCCGGCCTGGTAGAGCGAGTCGAACTCGGAGCCTTCACGGAGTCGGGCAAAGCCCTGGCGAATGGCATCCTCGGTAAGCGAGGAGATCCAAAGGCGCTTGAAGGGCTTGCGGTAGTTAGCTTCAGTAAGCACCCATCGCTGTATCACTTCCCCTTCTTGTCCGGCGTCACCGCAGTTGATCACCTCCTCGGCGTTATCGAGCAGCTTTTTGATGATGTTGAACTGCTGCACCACCCCTTTGTCCTGCATCAGCTTGATGCCATACCGCTCGGGCAACATGGGCAGGTCGTAGAGGCTCCAGCGCTTCCACTCGGGGCGGTAGTCGTCAGGCTCACGCAGCGTGCAGAAGTGGCCGAAAGTCCAGGTGACCTGGTAGCCGTTGCCTTCGTAATAGCCGTCCTTTCTGGTTTTCGCACCAATCACGTTGGCTATCTCACGGGCGACACTCGGTTTCTCAGCAATGCAAACTTTCAAGGTATAGGGTAAATTTTAGGGTGACTCTAACATTCAAATTTACGCTTTTAAGGTATAAATCCCTAAACTTGCTTTGCCGTAAGCAAGGGCAGATTCACTTAAAAGAAAAAGTATGCAGCCACTCGGGAAATACATCGTGCTGATAGGTATAGCGATAGTCGTGATCGGCCTGGTGGTCTGGCTGGCCGGAGACAAACTGGGCTGGTTTGGACACCTGCCAGGTGATATTCGGGTGGAGCGGGAAAACTTCCGGTTCTATATGCCCATTACAAGTATGATCCTGCTAAGTATTGTGCTTTCTGTGTTGCTTTGGGTATTCAGGAGGTTCTTTTGATGAAAGGCTATTTGGCAAGGAATAGTTTGGCGAAGTCTAAGTCAGGCTACAAAAGCACACGGCTATACCTTAGCTGTTAGTAAAGGCTTTATACGGCCTCATTACTTTTGATGGAATAGGTATAAGAGGCCTAGTCCCTCATGCTTCTTTCACTGCAAACTCAGATCACTACTGAGATTCTTAGCCTTTCAGGGATGCGTTGCCTTTTATACCTTTGCGGCACCTTCTATACCTGACAAGCTTTATGTTCTTTATCCTCTCCAAGCTGCTGCAGTATTTACTGATGCCGATCATCTGGATTGCTTTACTGCTGCTGCTGGCAATTTTCCTGCGATCAGCTAAATGGCGGCGATACTCGTTGGTGTCGGCTACGGTACTCCTGTTGGTCTTCTCAAACCCTTTTTTGGCAAACGTAACGATGCGAGCCTGGGAATATGAAAGTATTCCGATGGAGCAGGTGGAGCATTACGACGTAGCCATTATTCTGACGGGCGTGACCCAGGCGCGTGGTTTTGCCGATGACCGGGTGCACACCAATAAGGGTACAGACCGGTTCCTGCATCCACTGAAGCTCTACCGCATGGGCAAAGTAGATAAGTTTCTAATCACGGGAGGTATAGGCACCGTAGCCATGGACCGTCGGCCCGAAGCCGAAATGCTACAGGAAATTCTGCTGCTGGCAGGTGTGCCCGCAGAGGACATCATCATCGAAACCCGAAGCGACAACACCTACCAGAATGCCATCTTCACAGGCGATGTGCTACAGAAGCATCCGGAGATGGAGCGCCGTCTGCTTGTGACATCCGCCTTCCATATGCGCCGTTCCAAAGCCTGTTTCGACAAAGCAGGTATAGCCACCGATGTTTTCCCAACCGATTTCTACACCACCGAGCTCCGCTATACCCCAGACGAGCTGCTCATACCTAACCCTGACGCCTTCCGGCTCTGGCATCGCATCATCCACGAAGTAACGGGCTTTGTGATTTATAAAGTGGTGGGGTATGCTTGATTTACCCCACCCAAATACTCTTCTGGTTAGTGAATTCGCGGATACCGATATAGGAGAGTTCGCGGCCGTAGCCTGACTTTTTGATGCCTCCGAAGGGCATTTCGGGGGTTGAGGCGACCATGGCGTTGACGAACATGGCACCGGTCTCTACCTGACGGGCGACACGCAAACCTCGTTCCTGATCACCTGTGAACACAGTGCCGGCCAGTCCATACCTGTGATCATTGGCTATCCGAATAGCTTCTGCTTCGTCTTTTACCACAAATACGATCGCCACCGGGCCAAACAACTCATCTTCATAGGCAGGAGAGTCGGGGGTTGGATCCTGGATGATCATCGGTTTAAAATAGGCTGAGTCTTTGTTTTCGTGGCCACCCTGCAAGATGACTTTAGCGCCTTTTTTAATGGATTCCTGTACCTGTTCCTCCAGTTCTTCGGCCAGGTCTTTTCGGGCTAGCGGACCATAATCGCAGTCTTCAGTGAGCGGATCGCCGGTACGGAGGGCCTGCATTTTCGCTTTCATCTTCTCCAAAAAGTCATCCGCTATACCTTCCACCACAATGAAACGCTTGGCAGCAATGCAACTCTGGCCCGTGTTGACCATGCGTGATTTGACGGCGGTAGTGGCCGCCGCTTCGAGGTCGGCATCTTCGAGGATGATGAACGGATCGCTGCCGCCCAGTTCCAGCACGGTTTTCTTGATCTCGCTACCTGCCTTCTCGGCTACTTTAGAACCAGCGCCTTCGCTGCCAGTCAGGGTGACAGCCTTTACGATCGGATTCTCGATGATGGCATCTACTTCTTTGGAGCCAACCAGCAGGGTATGAAAGATGTCTTTCGGGAATCCGGCCTTACGGATAATCTCCTCAATGGCGAGCGCACTCTGCGGCACGTTGGAGGCATGCTTGAGCACGCCTGCATTGCCGGCCATCAGGGCTGGGGCCAGGAAACGGAATACCTGCCAGAAAGGGAAATTCCAGGGCATAACAGCCAGCACTACCCCGAGCGGCTGGTAGGCGATCAGGCTGCGGCTGGCGCCGGACTCCACTTCTTCGTCTTTCAGGAAATCAGCGGCATGCTCGGCATAGTAGCGGCATACCTTGGCGCACTTGTTCACTTCGGCTATGGCATCCTTGAGGGGTTTGCCCATTTCCAGTGTAATGATGCGTCCGTACTTTTCTGCATCTTCCTCCAAGATCTCAGCGCAACGGTTCATCAGGCGGGCTCTTTCCCCAAAACTGGTGTTCTTCCATTGTTGGAAGGCGGCATCAGCTGATCTTAGTTTCTGCTCTACTTCTTCGGAGGTATGAGGCTCAAATGTTTTGATGACTTCGTTTGTTGCAGGGTTTATTGTTTGTATGGCCATTTGTTCAGGTCTATTGTTGAATTGCTGTAAATATACGGAAGCACGACTATTTACGCTGCTGGACGCAAGTCACTGATTGAAATAAGGTTAAATATTGTGTTGTTAAAGTTCTATTTGCGGGATTATGCAGCTATTGTTACTTCTTTCGCAAATATTCTCTTTTTTATATATGGTTTCTTTATAAATTGCCTTCCAATAGAGTCTCACAAAGAATTTATCCTTTCGTGGATGCCCTTTATTTAAAATTTTCCTTCTTGAATACGCCACAACACGATACCGTCATCTTACTGTTTGCTCAGACCTCTGAGCAGCAGATCCGCTATAAAACGTTCACGGAGGAGCATGGCCCCGAACTGAACCAACAGGCGGCTGACCTGCTGTTGCAGCATACCTTGTTTGTTTCCAAAGGCTCCGGCATTCCGCTCGTGGTCATTTATCCGGAGCGGCAGGAGGGGAGTAATTTTGGAGAGCGCCTTGCGAATGCCTTTCAGGAAGTTTACTCCATGGGCTACCAGCGCGTGATTTGCATAGGTGCTGATTGCGTAGAACTTACCTCCACCGACCTCTTGCTGGCACAGGAGGCTCTTAGCACAGGACGCATGGTGGTGGGTCCGGGTACGAAAGGCGGCGCTTACCTGGTAGGCCTTCACATCGACTGCTTCGACCCCGAGGCACTGGCCATGCTCAACTGGCAATCCGATGAACTGCTGAACGAACTGGTGCTTTACGGCTACCGCATGCAGGCCAGCATGGGCAATCTGACCGTGCTCGACGAAAAGACCGAAGCAGGAAGCGGTGCAGACCTATCCCGCCAACTGAACATCCTTCCCGTATACCATCATCTACACAGACAACTCAGCGCAATTCTGAGCTAACAAAACAGGAGTCTGGGTTTCTTGTTACCTTTAAGGTAAATAAGACTTTATTTTTATATGGAGAATACGTATTACAATCCGGCGGACCTGAAGAAATTCGGGAACATCAGCGAGTTGCAGCCTGAGATGGGCCGTAAGTTTTTTGATTACTACGGCGAGGTTTTCAAAGAAGGCGCCCTGACAGAACGCGAAAAAGCCCTGATCGCCCTGGCCGTGTCACATGCCGTGCAGTGCCCTTACTGCATCGATGCCTATACCTCTGACTGCCTCGAAAAAGGTGCCGACGAGAACCAGATGATGGAAGCCGTGCACGTGGCCGCTGCCATTAAAGGAGGCGCTGCGCTGGTACACGGCGTACAGATGATGAATAAGATCAAGGACCTAACCATGTAGCCCATGCCTATACCTGTTAAATCGCTGAAGGCGCAGCAGCACCAGTTTGCCAACCCGGCTTTTCAACTGGAGGTGCTGCAGCATGCGAGAACGGAGGAAGGTGATTTCCCGCTCTTCGGATCCAAGCTGCAGGAACACGGGCTGTACCCTTTGCGACCTACCAGTACGAGTATCCTTCAGGTGAATGTGGGCAAGATGTGCAACCAAACCTGCCGCCACTGCCACGTAGACGCCGGTCCGGACCGCAAAGAAATCATGACCCGGGCTACGATGCAGCTCTGCCTCGATGCTCTGGCCAAGTCCCCGCAACTCACCACTGTGGACCTGACAGGCGGTGCGCCGGAGATGAACCCGGATTTCCGCTGGTTTGTGGAGCAACTGTCAGCGATGGGGCGGCAAGTGATCGTGCGCTGTAACCTCACCATCCTCTTGGCCAATCCCAAATACCGCGACCTGCCAGAGTTTTTTAAACAGCATCAGGTACAGGTAGTGTCTTCACTCCCTTACTTTTCAGCTTCACGCACCGATGCCCAGCGTGGCGATTGCGTGTTTGAGAAATCCATCAAGGCGCTTCAGATGCTCAATCAGGTCGGTTACGGTCAGGAGGGAAGCGGCCTGGAGTTGAATCTCGTCTACAATCCATCGGGAGCTTTCCTGCCGTCGAGTCAAAAGTCGCTGGAAGCGGAGTTTAAGCGACGACTGCTGAGCGCTTACGGCATTGTGTTCGATCATTTGTTTTGTATCACCAACCTACCGGTCAGCCGTTACCTTGACTACCTGGTGGAAAGCGGAAACTATAGCAGCTACATGGAGAAGCTGGTGACAGCCTTCAACCCTGTGGCGGCGGCCAATGTGATGTGTCGAACTACCATCTCGGTGGGTTGGGACGGTGCCCTGTACGATTGCGACTTCAACCAGATGCTGGAGCTGAAGGTACAGCCCGGCACGCCCCAGCACATCCGCAATTTCGACCTGGCGCAGCTCGACGGGCGTCAGATCATGCTGAACCAGCACTGCTATGGTTGCACGGCCGGTGCCGGTTCCAGCTGCGGTGGCTCTACGACCTGATCTGCCTATGCGCTATACCTGGCATCATCGGCTATACCTGGTACTCACGCTCTGCCTGTTACTCCCGGCTTGCAATCAGCCCGCTGATGCCGCATACCAGCTGATGCTCCGGCAGCTGTACAGTCACAGCGTCGATACGATTTCAGTTACACAAGTGCAGCAGCAGCTGAGGCAAGGGACAGCGCCACTGCTACTTGATACCCGCAGCAAAGGCGAATACCAGGTAAGTCACCTGCCCGGGGCGAGGTATGTGGGCTACGTAGACTTTGACCTTTCTGACCTGAAAGACGTACCCTCACATACGCCCCTTGTGGTCTACTGCGCTGTCGGTTATCGTAGCGAAAAGATAGGAGAACAACTACAGGCGGCAGGGTATACCCAGGTGCGAAATCTGCATGGAGGCCTGTTTGAGTGGGTAAACCAAGGGATGCCCGTCTATGTTGGGCATGAACAGACAACAAAAGTGCATGCCTATACCCGCACTTGGGGTGTTTGGCTGCGAAAAGGAACGAAAGTTTATGACTGAGAAAAACCTGTTGATGCTCTTTGTCCGCAACCCGGAACTAGGCAAGGTGAAAACACGCCTGGCAGCCAGTGTGGGGCCTGAAATGGCACTCGATATTTACCTGCACCTGCTCCGCCATACCCGCGACATCACTCAAAATCTGTCCATGGACAAAGCAGTGTACTACTCCGAAAAAGTAGAACAGGACGATCTTTGGCCTGCGCAGCATTACCAAAAAAAGGTACAGCACCCTGAAGGCGATCTGGGCGAGAAGATGAAAATGGCTTTTGAAGTGGCTTTTGCCGAAGGCTATACCTCCGTTGTGATCATCGGAAGCGACTGTGCGCAACTAACCTCTGAGATCATCAACCAGGCTTTTGAAGTACTGCAGTCGCACGAAGTGGTGATCGGTCCGGCACTGGACGGTGGCTACTACCTGCTGGGCATGAAGCACCTGCATCCCGAGTTTTTCAGAAACAAGCGTTGGAGCACAGAGCACGTATTCTCTGACACCCTCCACGACATTAAGCGCCTGCACCTGAGTCATGCGCTGTTGCCTTACCTCTCCGATGTGGACAGGATGGAAGACCTGCAGGAAAACTGGCCGGAACTGGGCTAGCCCTTATTGCCCGAGCTGTGCTTCTTCTAACTTGTCATACCCATAGATATCCTCCCGAAACTGCAGTATTGAAAACTCATCGACCCATACCGACAGGTATACAATGATGAGGGGCACCGGCTTTTTAAGTCGGATGAACTGCTCGTCTTTCTCTGATGCCAGTACTTTTTCGATGCGCTGGTTCGAAAGACCGCTTCGCTCCTGCAACAGGTATAGCGCCAGGTCTTCGGGGTTTTGCAACCGGATGCAGCCATGGCTGAAGGCCCGCCGCTCCAGTTCGAAAAGGTGCCTGTCTTTGGTATCGTGCAGGTACTGGCTCACGCGGGTATCGAACAGAAACTTCATCTGTCCCAGTTCATTATGCGGCCCTGTTACCTGCACAATGCGGTAATCAAAACCGGCGGCTGACACCGTGCTCCAATCCACATCCCAGGGGCTTATTTTCTGCCACCCACCCAACGCCTTAGGCCGGAAAAGCTCCATGTCCCGGCTGGCCAGATAGCCGGGGTTGCGTTTGAGCAGGGGTAAGATTTCTTTGGAAGCAATGGAGTTAGGGATGTACCAGTAGGGGTTGAAAACAATAGTATGCAGCAGTGTGTGATTCACAATAGTCGGTAAAGTGGGTTTGCCTACAATCGTGCGCATCTGCAGCAAGACACTGTCTTGGTCGATCAACCGCAAGGTATAATCCGGGACGTTGATGATGATGTAGGGCTGAGGCAGGTCGCGGCTAAAGGCTTCCCAGCGGTACAGGCTATTCTGCAATTGCCGCAATCGCTGGAGAGGTGGCACGTTCAACGCAGCCACTGTGCGCGGACCTACGATGCTGTCTGCCTTCAGTGCGTGCCTCGCCTGAAATCGCACGACGGCTGCTGCCAACTGGCGGGTATAGAAAGCAGTGTTTTCGGTCGTGTCCGGGCTGGTGAGATCTCCGGTCAGGAGCAGGTTGGCGCGCAAGGCAGGGGCATGGCGGCTGGAGTCGCCTGGGCGGAGTAGTAAGTTGCTGGGGAAGGTATGCCAAATGCGGTTGCTCAGGTCCTGATAATGCGCAATGGCCTGGCGGAGTTGCTGCTTCTGGTCTGGGACGAGGAGCCATACCTCCGTAGAATCGCTGGCCATACCCGGCAGCGAGTACAGAAACAGCGAAACAAGAAGTAGCAGGCGTGCCATGTGCGTGAGCTAAGCGATCGTAATTAAATGTACGAAATCGGCTAAAAGATGACGTATCCTTCTCTGTTTTAACAGCTTACTACTGAGATTTGTTTGCTCGTGAGAAAGGTATAAATTGGCTTGTCAGGTATGGCTATAAACAAAGCCACCAGCCAAACAGTATAAACCCCCAATGCATCGCTAAAAGCAAGACGAACCAGCCCATGGCAACAACAATAGACAAAAGCACACTGGCCTTTCTGGCCGATCTGACACAGAACAACAACCGTGAATGGTTTCAGGAAAACAAGCCGCGCTATGAGACCGCCCGCAAAAACTACATGACTTTCTTGGATGAGATGCTCGAAGAGATGGCCCATTTCGAGCCGGCAGCGATCGGGCAGAAAGGCAAGGACCTGGTGTTTCGTATTTACCGCGATGTACGCTTCTCCAATGACAAACGTCCTTACAAAGATCACTTTGGAGCTTACGTTGCCGAAGGGGGCCGCAAGTCCATTTTGCCGGGCTACTACCTGCACCTGGCCGCTAATAATAATTCTTTTCTGGCTGGCGGTTTATGGATGCCACCCGCTGATTATCTCAAAGCTGTGCGGCAGGAGATCGACTACAACATGGACGAACTGGAGCGCATTATCCAGGCTCCTGACTTTAAGGAGCGGTTTGGCAGCATACAAGGCGAGCAGCTCAAGACTACACCAAAAGGCTACGACAAAGACAATCCCGCTATTGAGTATCTCCGCTTCAAAAGCTGGAACGCTACCATGCCGTTACCAGACAAAGTGGTGCTCAGCAAAGACTTTCTAAACACGGTGTTGGAAGGATTTAAAGCCATAAAACCGTTCAATGAATTCCTGACAGCACCACTACGGGATATTGGGGAGGAGTAAAATTGAGCTCGCCAAAGCCTGAAGATGTTAACTTCGGCGGCAAATCATTTTTGTTTGAAAAGCTGAAAAGTATAGTCAAGTAACTCGGGGCCACCCACTTTGCCGTGCCCCGGTATTACAAACTTGACACGAGGATACGATGCTTTTAACTTCGCTACTGTGATTGGCCAGGCGGCTGTGTCGGCATCGGCCAGGTTGCCTTTGCCAGCACCCATCTCCTTGATCAGGCAGCCACCAAACATCGTCTCCGCCTTTGGGAAGTAGCCAATCACATTGTCGTGCGTGTGTCCTTTGCCAGGGTATAGGATCGTTACTTTTTCAGCTCCAACCTTCAGCTCCAGCATTTCTTCAAACCCGCGATCTGGTACCGCTGACTGGTTTGCTTCGGCCAGGGCAATCGTTCGATGGCTGGCGTAGCTTGGAATACCTCGTTGCTGAAAAGCCTTCAGTCCTCCCAGGCAATCGTCGTGAAAGTGTGTGGCGACAACTGCTTTGACCCGGCATCCCAAACTTTTCTCTACCCAATCGATCAACTCCATTGCTGTTTGGTCTGTGGTCGGCGTATCGAAGATGATCGCTTCCTGCTGATCAATGATCACCATGCCATTGCAGGGAACCTTGCCAAAACTTTGAGTTTCCAGAAAAGACATATGCTGGTATACCTGATCTGTTATTGGGTATATCTGTAATGTTTCGGAGGAATAGCTCTGGCTGGTGCTGGCGGCTATACCTAAGTTAATCCTTTCCGCAGCAGCCTTCCCGTCAGTTAATTTAGAAGATTGGCAGGAGAGTAGCATCGTGAGCAGGAGCAGGTGGTAAAGTTTCATGTACAAATAAGTATGGGCATTGTATTTATAACTCCAGTCATAGGTTAATATTTCAGCAGGAGCAGGGACAGCTAATTTAACAGATTAATCAATGTTAGCTTAGGTATAGCACCTGTTAAATGCAGTTGATGAGAATGAATCCGCTGTTTCTTCGCTGGGTCTAAGCCGGGCATCTTGCTCCAGAAAACTGTGACGGCAGAGGCGGCAATCATGTAGTAGAACTTGAAGGCTGATTCCGTGCCTACCACGGGCAGACCATAGTTCAGGAAAGCATGAAATACGGTCAGAAAAAGAAGGTTTCTCCATGACGGTGGATGGTATCAGGCTTAAAAATCACTTCGTTTGCACAACACTCTGCCGGGGCAGGTTGGCGTGTTTCTTCTGCTGGCGGTACAGGTATAGCTCGGCCAGTAGCCAAAGTCCAACCAAGGTATACTCCAGCGCCACAAGCCACAGATTTTCTGTATAAGCACTGGTACGGTAAGCGGAGTAGCTGAAAATAGCCAGACAGCTCCAGACAGTGGCGTAGCGGAAGTGACTCAGGGTAGTGAGCGCTACAAGCGTCGTGATGTACCAGGGGTGCACCGTGGTGGCCAGCAGCAGGTATACCGTGAGGGCCGCCGCCATATAGCCGGCCAATCGGCGCACCGAACCCAGCTTCTTCACCGCCGCCATCGACAAAATCACAACGAATGTTGCCAGCGAAAGCAGGGGGCCGATCACAGCAATCTGGTTGTAGCCTGTCAGTCGGTAACCCACCCAGCGGAGCAGGTAGTAGACACTGGCGTTGAACTCAAACCGCTGGAAATACAGATCGATGCTTTGCCAGATATTGTGCAGCACCTCCAGCGAAAGCAGCGGTAAAAAGATTAGAAAAAGGACCGCTGCCATTACCATTCCGAATCCGATAAAACGCTTCAGGCCCAGCTTGCGCCATACAAAAGGTAGAAACATAAGGGGCAGTAGCTTACTTCCAATAGCCAGCGCAAAAGGCACCGCCGCAATGTGGTAGCGCTGGTAATGCAGCTGGTACAGGGTGAGTAGCAGGAAAAAAATAAGCAGTGCCTCCATGTGCAGGTTGCCCGTCAACTCAAGTATCACAAGCGGGTTGAGCGCGTAGATGTGCACATAGCGGTCGGGGAGGGCCATACGGCGCAGGAGGCGGAGCAAAAGCAGGATAGAGCCCGCTTCGGCAACCAGAATAATCAGCCGCATCACCAACATGCTGCCCGTTAGGCTTTCGGGGGAAAGGGCAGCTGCCAGCCAGAATACCCCCTGTAAAACCGGTGGGTATACCGAGAAGTAATGCTGGGAATTCAAATGCAAAAACAGTTCGGCTGTTAGGCCAGGTATAGCAGCGGCTTCTTCGCCCACAAACTGTGCCGGTAGGTATAGGTAAGGGTTTTCACCAGCCAGGAGCAGGCGCCCATCCCACACAAAGCGGAAGTAATCGTCAGACAGGGCAGGTACAGCAAACAAGAACAGCAGCCTGAAAAACAACCCCGCCCCGATGCCATGCCATACATTTAGCTTCTGGTTGGTGACATAGGCGTAGATGCCGAAAGCCAGCAACGTGAGCAGCAGCAGTTGTGCGAAATTCTCGCGGGGCGTCGCATAGCCGAGCGCCAGGTATACCAGGGCCGATATTCCCAGTAAGGTATAGGTCACTATGTGCTTTCGGTCGAGGGTCATGCGCGGCGGCTATGATAGAGCGAGTATACGAAAACAGAACCAAAACCGAGCATCAGCATCACATGGAAAGGCAGCAGACCGTAATCCTGCAGTTCAAAAGCCACCAAAATGCCATAGCCAAAATAACATGCGAGCAGCCCCTCCAGTACGGTGACCGGATGAATGCTCGTGATGGCGTAAGCGTGCTGGCGCCAGGAGTCGTGGCGGTGTTGCAAGTTGTGCTTAGGCGTGCGGATGAAAGGTGTTTTACGGCCCAGGTATCCCTCCAGTACCGCAACCGTGTTGTGCAGCGACATCCCCATCGACATCGATAGAAACAGGAAAAAATCAGGTATAAAGCGCTTGGTGGTACGCCATGCCGAGGCAGTCTGCTGATAGCGGGAAGTCCAGTAAAAAGCCAGCAAAGCCAGCAAACTGATGATCAGCAACGAACCCATCGCAAAAAGCAATTCTAGTCCCGGTACACTGTGTTTCAGGTATAGCATCGGGATACTGAGCAATGCCGTGAGCAAAACGCACACAAAAATGCCGCTGTTGAGCAAGTGAAAAACAGCGTGTAGTCGGGTAGGGAGGGACATAGGCGTACGCAGTACATTGCCCAGGTGCTTGCGGGCGGTCTCGGCGGCGCCTTTGGTCCAACGGTACTGCTGCGATTTGAGTGCACCCATAGCGGCTGGTAGTTCGGCGGGCGCTTTGACATCCTGCAGGTAGCGGAAATGCCAGCCCCGTAACTGGGCACGGTAGCTCAGGTCCAGGTCTTCGGTCAGGGTATCAGACTGCCAACCGCCGGCGTCTATGATGCAGCTTTTGCGCCATACCCCCGCCGTACCGTTGAAGTTTATAAAATGTTTGCCGCTGTTGCGACCCACCTGCTCTATTGTAAAATGGGCATCGAGCCCAAAGGCCTGCAGCCGGGTCAGGAGTGAGTAGTCTTGGTTCAGGTGACCCCAACGGGTTTGCACCACACCCACTTGCTCATGTGTGAAAGCAGGTATAGTGCGCCTCAGAAAGTCAGGTTCAGGAACAAAATCGGCATCGAATATGGCGATAAACTGCCCTATGGCCTGCTGCAAACCATACTGCAGGGCTCCGGCTTTGTAGCCACTGCGGTCAGGACGACGCACGTGCTCCAGCTGTAAGCCAGTACTGGCATAGGTTGCGATCTTATGCTGGATCAGTTCGCTTGTATCGTCAGTCGAGTCGTCGAGTAGTTGGATCTGCAGCAGATGACGAGGGTAGTCTAGTGCGGCCACGGCGTCGATCAGTCGCTCCACCACATAGCGCTCGTTGTAGAGTGGGAGCTGCACTGTCACGGCAGGCCAGGTATAGCTTTCGTCAGGTATAGCCTCCGCTACCGTTTTGCGACGGGTCCAGTAAAGGTAGGTCAGGTGCAATTGCACCAGGCTGTAGCAAAAGATGAAGGCCAGACAAAGACCATACACGGCAACAAGAAGAAGCTGAGGAATTGTCATGCGGCTGCTCTGGTTTAGGCTACAGGAGCTTAAATATAGTTAATATAATCTTATACCCTGCCAGCACCGAGCCCTTGAGCGTGCCCGATACTTTAGACACGCCAATGCGCTTGCGGTAGTTCACGGGCACTTCCGCATACCTGATCTTTTGTTTGGCCGCTCTTGCCTGCATCTCCACCGTCCAGCCGTAGTTGCGGTCGCGCATACCCAGCTGCTGCAGGGTGCTGAAGCGAATGGCCCGAAAAGGTCCCAGATCGGTATACCGGACGCCATAGAGCCAGCGCAGCAGGGTAGTGGCCAGCCAGTTGCCAAAGATTTGCTGGGGCATCAGGGCACCTGCTTCCCGCTGCCCCAGTACCCTTGAGCCGATCACCAGGTCCGCTTTCCCATCCAGAATAGGTTGTATGACCTGCGGCAGCTCACCGGGATAGTCAGAGTAGTCGCCGTCCAGAAATACGATGATGTCGGGTTGCTCCGCTGCAGGCCTGGATGCGGCGTAAGCTATACCTTTGAGACAGGCATTACCATACCCAGGCCGGGGCTCGTGCAGCACGGTGGCGCCGGCTGCACGGGCAACTTCAGCGGTATTATCTGATGAGTTGTTGTTCACCACGATCACTTCCTGTACTAAATCGGCAGGTATGTCATTGATAACGTGTGCGATGGATTTTTCTTCATTGTAAGCGGGTATGATAACGGTGATTTGGGGCATGCTGCAATTTGTGCAAAAAAAATATGCTAAGCTATTGAGGGTCAGGTATGGCTTTTGTAGTAAGAAGTGTGTTAACTTTGCAAATTGAACCTTTCGGTGGACGAAAGGTTTTTAGAGAGTAGCTTTTTAAATTATGAGTAGAGAAGTAGTTAAGATTGGAGATAAAGCCCCTGATTTTGAATTGCAGCGATTGGATGGAGGGTTTTTCCGACTTTACGAGTTGTTGAAGAAGAAAAACGTAGTACTGTATTTCTACCCGAAGGACAGTTCGTCTGATTGTACCAAGCAAGCCTGTGAGTTCAGGGATCACTACGATACCTTTCAGGACCTGGAAACGGAGATCGTTTGCATCAGCTACGACAAGGCCGACGCCCATAAGCGTTTTGAGCGGGTATACCGTCTGCCTTTCACCTTGCTGAGCGATTGCGATGCGCAGATCCGAAACCTGTATGGGGTGCCGCGCAAGTTTGGCATCATGCCAGGCCGCTCCATTTACGTGATCGACAGAAAAGGAGAAGTGCAGTATGTATTCAATTCACTTTCTAAGCCAGCCGAGCACGTGCAGCAGGTATTGGACGTGTTGTACGACATTAACCATGATAGCGTAAGCCAGTACGCTTAGATAATTTGTATCATTTGATAAATGCAAAAGGCCCGGTGTGAACAACGCCGGGCCTTTTGTGTATTTGGTTTTTCAGACTAGAAAATCAATTCCAGCTTTTTGTCATTGTAGAACTCTACGCTCAGGAAACCACGCTGCTTGTTAAACAATATGCGCTTTACATTAGTCACCTTGCTGGCATCGTTGTTTAGTATTTCATACACATCGCTATACAGTACATCGTTTACTTCAACAGAAGGATAGGTTGGTTGAGCCAGGTTCAATTTATACTCGCCTCGTTCATTCACAGCTACTGATACTTCCAGGCTGTTTTCGCGCTTCAGGAAGTAAGTGGCAATGCCCGGACTAGCATTCTTATTTGTGCTGCTTCTGGCGATATCTTCCATTACACTGAAAGCCTGCACATCAAAATGCTCGATGCATTCATCAGAGATGTTAAAACCTTCGCCAGGCACTTGCTCCGCTCTGAGCGCAGTATTGGCATACGTCACGGTATCACCGACCTCGTTCAAAAAGTGGATTGTGTCAGTACGATCATAAACCAGCCACTCCACGTCCTTTTCGTCAAATTGAGTCGTGGTGGTATCGCAATCTTTGCAAGAGGTAAAGAGCAGGGTTGTCAGAATAAATACGCCGACAAGTTTAATACTGTGTGTCATTAGGGTGTAATTTGATTGTAATGGTAAATTGTTCCTTTGTATCAGGTATAGCTATACCTAATGAGAAGAGCCATTTTGGAGGCAGAGCGTTGCAAGTTAGTGCAAAAATAAATGTTGTAACTGTTTCCCTGAACCTTAGGATTAATCAACAGTGCGCGTTAGCGTGCGTCCATCAGCATAAGCAACCTGTAGAAAGCCAAACTCACGGTTGAAAAGAATGCGGCTCACATCAGTTGGGCCGCTGTCAGGGTTTGCTAGATCGTACACATTCCGGTAAGTGATGCCACCAACCGGATAAGTCGCATGATTCGGGGTGTTGATATCCGGGATGCGAAGTTCAGCCCTTCCAGCTACCACCAAACTTACAGTGATAGAGTCGGGCATCCGAACTGCTACCACCGTTAATGCCGGGAAGCGCCGGTTCGCATGCTGCATGACACTGGTGCGCCGGGTATAATATTGCTCGATGCAGACATCAGCCGGGCCAAATCCTTCGCCAGGTATAGGATCGGAGTTAATACGGGTATTTACAAACACGCGAGTGGTATCTGGTGTTCTGCTGTCGATCATGAGCAGGGTATCCCTTGCGTTATACACGGTCCAGGTATTGTCGCCATTTTCAAACTGAGCTACTTTTGTTTCACAGTCGTTGCAGGAACTGAGCCATAAGGAGGCACCAAACAGGGATAGGTATAGGAGGAGGCGAATTGACTTCATTTGTTCATAGACTATACTGCAAATTAACGAACTTAATCCGTTTGATAGTCTAAAAAATAGCAGATTAGTGCTTAGAGGTACGTATAAAACGAAAGCAGCCAGGTATATTACCTGGCTGCTGGTTAACAATCTATCATCAAATCACCTACTCTTGCACTCTTACCCATACTGGCTCTGGTTTTGGAGCCGGTCGGAATACCAGCCAGAGAATCACCCCCAGCAAAGTACCGGTCATAAAAGCCGGGATAACAACCAGCCATCCCATCACACCGCGACTCTCAGCGTCATGGTAAGTCCATACAAGCATGAAAATCACGAGTAAAGAGTAAATGGCAAAGGTCATAAAAAAGAGTATACTAGCTATATCTGGCAAAAACGTTTCCATATTCAAAGATTTAAGTAACACAAAGTGAGGATTTTAAGGCCTACATTATAATAAACCCGTTTATCAACGGTTTTGTTTATAACTATTTTAATACAATGATATGAATATGAGTGATATGGGAGTTGTATATTGGATTTATTCGGCTGAAAAGGTGCCCAATATCAATTTATGCTCTTCGGGGGAGTGGTGCAGGTATAGCTAACAGAGCAGTTATTTGTTTTGAGGCCGCTTGTAGAGCTGGAGAATTCTGCTCAGGATTTCTGTCAGGTATGCTCCGCTTTTCGGACCGTAGAAATTCATGGCGCGTGTTTCGTACTTCTTCAATGAATAGTGTTCGTCAGGTGTGATGTACCCGATGTAGCCACCGTTAAACCCAGTCACAAGTACTGGAAGTCTTTGCTGCTCGAGGCGGGGCAGGAGCTCCCCCGAATAGTCAGCCGGAACACCCAAAAGCACAGCTTCGCCTAACTGCATACTGTTTATATAGGTAGGGTATTTGCCAAACAGCCAGTTAAAAAGAAAAGGGGAGAAACGATAATCCGTGTTGAGGCGCCACTGCGGCTTGGGCAGCAAAAGGGAATGCCTGGAATAGCCAAGTCGGGCCGTAGAACTTAATGCCACTGTCTGCAGCTTCTCCTGTATGGCCGCTGCCAGCTGCTGCCCCACGGCAGCCGTGCTTTCATAGCTATCACCGTGCGGGGGAACTACGCCCTGGCTGCCTACTGCGCCGGCTGCAAAGGCGGCAAAATCCACGTTTTTTTCCAGCTGGTCCACAAACTCCCCCGGGTAGTCACGCGAAAGCGTTGGGTCCATGGACGGCAGGATGGTGGGGTGTGCCGCAAAAGTGGCAAGGACGGCTGTCTTACCGGAAGCCTGCTCTATCTTGAAAAAACGAATGGTGGAATCCCGTCCAGCAACTGAGCCTGTCAGACGATTGTGAACCAACTGGGGTGCGTAGGCGGTACCATAACCGAGCTGTGCGGCCTGCTTATTTTGCCTGGCCAGCTGTATACTCTGTATGATATGGGCAGTGGTCTGCTGTACCAGCTGCTTGCTATACCTGCCGGCCATGAGTTTTCCCACCAACTTCTGCCCCCATCCCCCGAAACTGCTATGGGTATGGGTAGCGCTCAGGTATACCTGCCCGGGACTCAAGCCCAGCCCGGCATATTCTTTCTCCAATGCTGCAGCAACCGTCATGGGAGCAATGAGCATATCCAGCGCGACAAAAATGACTTCAGTTTGCCCATTGTCAAAAGCAAAAGTACGCACCCACACCGAGTCATGCACTGCGGTATACCGGAGCCCTCTGCGTTTGCCGTAGCCAGCCAGCGGACTTCCTACAGGAGGAGTAATGTTCACTTTGGCCCAACCAACCTGCAGCAAATCAGCTTGACTTGTAACAGGGGGCTGCGTTTCGAGCGCCTGCGAGGTATGGCGGTAATAGTCTGTCTGGACATAGGGCGTGTGATCGATGCGCTGCACCACACAGCCCTGCAAAGCGCAAAGTAACAGGCAGAACAGCACCCACAGGCTGATTTTATCGTGTTTTAGGAATCTCAAGTCAACGAAGGTATGAAAATATTAAGCAAACAGTGCGACAGTATGTTAGGGGTTAAGGTCAATTTACACGACTAAGTTGTTTCGCTTTCTGGCAATATCGTTTAAATTTGACGTTCCTTAAGCAAGAAGGTATATCCCGAAACAGGGGAAAATGTGCGGGCGAATCATGCAGGGCTTAGTTTATACCTTTGGCTGTGCTTTTCCCGCCTGACTTTAGATTACTCTTTACCCAAATACATGGAATTAAACCTTGACCACCTAATCAAGATTGCCACCGAGCTGTCCATCACCATCAAGCAGGTGGAAGCCACGGCAAAATTGCTGGATGAAGGCGCCACAGTGCCTTTCATATCCCGTTACCGAAAAGAGGCGACCGGCTCCCTCGACGAAGTACAGGTAGCAGCCGTGCGCGACCGCCTGGAACAACTACGCGAACTTGACAAGCGACGTGAGAGCATCCTCAAGTCCATACGGGACCAGGAGAAGCTGACACCGGAGTTGGAGGCGCAGATCATGGCCGCTGAAACGATGGCCGTGCTCGAAGACATTTACTTGCCTTACAAACCGAAGCGCCGCACCCGCGCTACCATTGCCCGTGAGAAAGGCCTCGAGCCATTGGCACAGCGCCTGTTTGAGCAGGAGAGTTTTGATGTGGCGGCTGAGGCTGCTAACTTCATCTCAGAAGAGAAAGAGGTGAAAGATGCCGAGGAAGCCTTAGCTGGTGCTCGCGATATCATGGCCGAGTGGATGAATGAGAACGCCGAGGCACGTGCTACCATGCGTCAGCTTTTCGAGAAGAAGGGCACGTTCAAAAGCCGTGTGATGATGGGCAAGGAAGAGGAAGGCCAGAAGTTCAAGGATTACTTTGAGTGGGAAGAGCCGATCGAGAAAGCCCCTTCGCACCGCATTCTGGCTATGCGCCGCGGCGAAACAGAGATGGTGTTGCTGCTCAGCGCACAGCCAGACGAAGAAGAAGCGCTTGACAGACTCGAGCGTATGTTCGTGAAAGGCAACAATGCGGCTTCAGAGCAGGTGAAGCTGGCTGCCAAGGATTGTTATAAGCGCATGCTCAAGCTGAGCATGGAAACAGAAGTGCGCCTCAGCTCCAAAAAGCGGGCAGATGAAGAGGCGATTCGCGTATTCGCTGACAACCTGCGCCAGTTGCTACTCTCTTCACCACTCGGCCAGAAAACCGTTCTGGCGCTTGACCCTGGCTTCAGAACAGGTGTAAAGTCAGTGGTACTGGACAAACAGGGCAAACTGCTGCATAACGAGACTATCTATCCGCATACCGGACAACATAAGGAAAGCGAGGCTGCTCAGGCGGTCCGCTATATGGTGACCCGCTTTGAGGTAGAGGCCATTGCGATCGGTAACGGTACGGCCAGCCGCGAGACCGAAGCGTTTGTGAAAAGCCTGAAACTACCTGCTTCGGTTCAAGTGGTGATGGTGAATGAAAGCGGTGCTTCTATCTACTCTGCTTCTGACGTAGCCCGCGAGGAATTCCCGGATCAGGATGTGACCGTTCGCGGCGCCGTGTCCATTGGGCGTCGCCTCATGGATCCGTTGGCTGAATTGGTGAAGATCGATCCAAAATCAATCGGCGTAGGCCAGTACCAGCACGACGTAGACCAGTCGGCATTGAAGCACTCACTTGATGATGTGGTAATGAGCTGTGTGAACGCAGTTGGTGTGGAAGTAAATACCGCAAGCAAGCAACTCCTGACTTATGTATCAGGTCTGGGCCCATCACTTGCGCAGAACATAGTGGACTTCCGCAACCAGAACGGACCGTTCAGCAGCCGTGCTGAGCTGAAAAAAGTACCTCGTCTTGGGGACAAGGCCTTTGAACAGGCGGCAGGCTTCCTGCGCATTCGCAGCGCCAAGAATCCACTTGACGCTTCAGCGGTGCACCCGGAAAGCTACCCGATCGTGGAGCAAATGGCCAAAGACCTGGGCGTAACTGTGCAGGACCTGATCCAGAAAGATGAACTGCGCAAGCAGATCAACCTCAAGAACTACGTAACCGACACAGTGGGTCTGCCTACCTTACAGGATATTGTAAGCGAACTTGCCAAGCCGGGCCGTGACCCGCGTCAGACCTTTGAAGCGTTCAGCTTCACAGAAGGCGTGAATGAGATGAAGGACCTGCGCGAAGGCATGAAGCTACCTGGCCTCGTGACCAATATCACCGCTTTCGGCGCTTTCGTTGACATTGGTGTGCATCAGGACGGACTTGTGCACGTAAGTCACCTGTCAGACCGCTTTGTAAGCAATCCGCATGACGTGGTCAAAGTAGGGCAGAAGGTGGACGTAACGGTACTGGAAGTAGACGTGCCGCGCAAGCGCATCTCTCTCAGCATGAAAGGTGACCCAGCCGCAGCCAGACCAACTGGAGGTGGCAGCAAGAAAGGCAACGCCAAGCGCGAAGAGGAACCAATGAATGACTTTGCAGCAAAACTTGCCATGCTGAAAGGCAAATTTAAATAAGCTAAACCTGATATCAAGTAACGTCAAAGCCCCGGTGATCAACCGGGGCTTTGTTGTTTAGAGCAAGCAAGCTCCTTGAAATCAAATAGTGCTATTAAAATCGACTCACAGTAACTATAATAGACCCAAAGCACGTATCCATAATATCAAAATAGAACAAAACCAATAAGCTATGGATACATATAAACCTGATTATTCTAAAATGCTTCAGACGGAGCATATTTTTCCACCTGCCTCGGGGTCGAGCCACATTAACGTGAGCCGTCCGGAACGCGTGCTCTCGGCAGTAAGTGGCGCCGCCATGGCACTGGTAGGTCTGCGGCAGTCCGGCACGGCGGGTTTGCTAACAACACTGGCTGGTGGCTTGCTGCTATTCAGAGGATTTACCGGTTTCTGCCCTATGAACCAACTGATCGGTCGCGACACAGCCGAGAATGAGGATATTTCTGTAGACATCATCAAGACCATCACGGTGCAGCGTCCGCGCAAGGAGGTATATCAGTTCTGGCGCATGCTCGAAAACCTGCCTAAGTTCATGGAGCACCTCGAAAGTGTGCAGTCTAACGGTCCGCAGCGCTCACACTGGGTTGCCAAGATACCAGGAGGTGTCGGTACGATTGAGTGGGATGCGGATATTATCAGCGAAAAGGAAAACGAACTGATCGCCTGGCGCTCTTTACCCAACGCTGACATAGACAACGCCGGTGAGGTACGCTTCTCTGACTCTCCTGATGGCCACGGTACCATTGTGCAGGCTGTGATTTCCTATAGCCCTCCGGCAGGCTCTGTGGGCGGATTGGCTGCCAAAATGCTGAATCCTATGCTCAAGAGCATGGTTGAGAAGGACCTTCGGTACTTTAAGCGCTTCATGGAGACTGGCGAGGATGTGCATAAGCACCATCAGCCGCTCGGGGCAACCTGATCAGCAAAGCGATAACTATAGGGAGAAGCAGGTATGGCGATGAGCTATACCTGCTTTTTTTGTTGCTATACTTGAAACAGATTATACCTACTGGAGCGTTATTTGCTTATCAAGATGTACAATAATCAGTTAGGGATGAATAAAATACGGAGCTTGGCTGTCGTGCTAGTCATGTTGCTGGTTGGTTTTTCCTGCCAGCAGGCACAGGATATCAAGGCATTTACGGAGGCAAAGTACAGCCTGCAAAGCGTTCGGCATATCAAGCTGAACGGCATCGATGTAGAGCAGCGGATACAGGAGCGTCGCGGTTTTTCGCACGAAGAGCGTGACAGTTTGCTGGCAGCTGTAACAAGCAATTCGCTGCAGGTAAGCTCTACTTTGGCGCTGCATGTAACCCTGCAGGACCAAAGCGAAACAGAACGGAATCTCACCATCACCCGCATGAAATGGCTGTTGGAAGTAGATGGCGAGGAAGCCCTGACTGGCACTATTGAAGAGACCATGGTACTGCAAGAGGGCCTGAATCAACTGCCGATCGCTACGCCTGTCGGGCTGACCTCAAACGGTGACCTGCCAAATTACACTGGTTTGTCAAGGTTGATCACACTACTGGGGCAGCGAACGGATATACGGGAACACGTCACCCTCAAAATTAAGCCAACGATCAAGACGCCGGTCGGCAACATCGAATCACCTGCTTTTATTACGGTTACAAAGCCGTCCAGCGTAGTCGCTTTCTTTCATGAATAGGTGTAAGTGCGCCTTTCAAAGGATAAAACAGCGTAATTCTGGCAAAGTACTTGCATGGAAGGGTATACCAGCTTCCGCCCATTTTTCGTTTTGGATATGCTGTGTACATCCATTTACAGAAAGGGAAATAATATGAATCAATTGAAGAGAATAAGCCTGGCACTGCTGCTGGCCCTTACACCGATTGTTGGCGTAATGGCAGAGACGGTGCCTGCGCCTGCGCTATATGGCGCTACTAAAGCCGCACCCCGCGACGTGATAGGTGAGATCATCGATGTAATAGGTCTGAAACCACGCTTTGAGGTACGTAGTGCAAATATTGAGAATGCCGCCGCTGTGATTTACAATGGCAAGCGTTATATCTTGTACGATGAACGTTTTCTGGCTGCGATCAACAACGCCGTGCATACGGATTGGGCGGGCGTGAGCATCCTGGCGCATGAGATCGGCCACCACCTCAATGGCCATACCTTGTCGCGACAGGGCAGTAACCATGGTGATGAACTGGAAGCTGATGAATTTTCAGGGTTTGTGCTCCGTAAGATGGGGGCTAGCTTGGAAGAGGCGCAGGCCGCCATAAAAGTGCTATCCGAAGAAAGAAGCTCCGCTACGCATCCTGGCCGCGGCTATCGCTTAGCAGCAATCAGCAAAGGCTGGCGAAATGCTGATGCACAACTTATAGCCAGTACCAGCGGGCAACCACGCGATACACATGCCATGGGAAGAGATACACGTGGCAGTCAGGTTTATGAGCCGGAACAGCAACAGAGCGTCAGAACCGCGCCATCGTCACAGGGGCTGGACAGCCGACTCGTGTTGCGCAGAGTAGTGTTCAACAATGCGCCGGATGAGCAATTCTTTCTGACTACGAGGCTGCAACTTGTGCATATGACGGAACGTGGCGCCCGCGTTATCGGTAAACTGGCCCGCACTAATAACCGTGACTACCCTTTTTATTTCGAGAGCGAATACCTGCAGGGCTTGTTTGTGACTGACAGCGGCATGCTCGTAAATCAGCGAGGTCAAAAAGTGGGGCATTTCAGCTAAATTTAGTAATGGCTGTAAAATATTGAGTGGATGGAATAGGTGGTTTGATGTGGCTGTAGCAAGATTAGCTAACTTGCAACGTTAATTAAGCTACCTAAAACTATGAAATCTACTAATTTTACACGCTGGATGGTGCTTCTCATCCTGCCAGTCTTGTTCTTTACTTCCTGTGGCGACGAAGTAGACTGTATTCGGGGTCGGGGCGATGTGGAAAGTCGTGAATTTAACCTGAACGCGGTTAGTGGACTTCGGGTGAACGGCGATACGCGTGTTTTTGTCAGACGGGGAGCTACGCAACGAATCGAGGTAAGAGCTCAGCCTAATGTGCTGGACGCAATCAATACCAATGTTTCAAACGGAGTGTGGGACCTCAGCTTTGATAAGTGCCTGCGCAGCCACAAGACAGTTGAGGTACATATGACTGTGCCGGAAATGAATAGCGCCGAACTGATTGGTTCAGGGCGCATAGAACTACAGGATGAGTTTGAGACAACTGACTTTCGGGCAGTGCTGGATGGCTCCGGCTATCTTCGAATCAATGTGTCAGCATCCAAAGTAAACAGCAGACTGACTGGTTCGGGCTCAATAGAAATGTTGGGAGATACGGATGTAGAAGAACTTAACCTCTCTGGCTCAGGCAATATCAAGTCATTCAGGCTGAGCAGCGAAAGCGCAGGAGTAGCACTAAGTGGCTCAGGCAATGTAGAAGTAAGTGCCGCTACGAATCTGGCAGTCACTATCAGTGGAAGCGGCAACGTGTACTATCAAGGAAACCCAACTGTTAACTCAACTATTTCAGGCTCAGGCAAAGTGATTAAGCGCTGAGCATTATAAAGCAAATGACTAAAAAGACAAATCTCTTAAGTTTCGCCCTGCTGCTAGGTATAGCCTTTTTCGCTTTCTCTTGCGGCACAAAGAGCGATGTAGATGCTTTTAAGGAAGCCAAGTATAGCCTGTCAGGTGTCAATGAAGTAAAACTGAACGGTGTGAACGTGTTGAACAAAAAACGACCGGAAGACTTTTCGCTGGGCGAAGCAGCACTACTCCTTTCTGCTTTTTCTGATAATAACCTGTCAGCATATTCAAGCCTCGGGTTGAACGTTGAGTTGGACGAAGGCAACCAAGACCGTAGCATGACAGTTACCAAGCTGAAGTGGCAATTGCTGCTTGATGGTAAGCAGACGCTAAGCGGGATCGTGGATGAGCCGGTGGAACTTCGCCATGGACTTAATACCATCAATGTGCGCACGCCGATCCGGATAACGGAGGAAAATGGTAAACCGGGGTACAACAACCTGTTGCGCCTGGTTACCATGCTTTCTAAAACTGATGGTACGAGTCGACCAGACGTATTGCTTCAAATTAAGCCGACTATCCAGACATCTGTAGGACCTGTCGAGGTACCTGCTTTTATTAATGTAAAGAATTAGAATACAATTAGTTGTGTTTGCAAAAAGGGCTGGTTTTTTGACCGGCCCTTTTTGCTATTAGAGCGTTTGAAAAGGCTTTTGGGTGCTACTGAGGGCATTTATGTAGTTTGTTTTAAATTTATTGTAACATTTACATTCAATGAACGTAAGTGGCACGCTCCTTGTTTAAATACCATCTGATAACCATTTGTAAGACCATTTAAAACAGGAACGAACATGGAATTCGACGTAATTGAAGCCACTGATTTACAGGCATTAGTAAATAGAGTACAGGACTATGTGAAAACAGGCTGGGTTCTGAAAGGGGAGGTTTTTGAGAAAGATGGGAGCTTTACACAGCAGGTAGAGCGTCGCGTGTCTGAGCAGCAAAAGAAAGCTGTTGTGCGCCAGAAAAGCTGGATCTCCTGGCCTGTTGTGAACGGTTAATATTTAGTGAGGGCGAACTTGCTATTTTATAGTAAATTCGCCCTAAAATAAAACCTATGAAACGCCGTCTCTCTTTTGCCTTCCTCTTTGTATGTGCGCTGCAACTATCGGCAATTGCTCAGAAAGCGGTACTTGATCCCCAACTTTTACTGCGGGACGTGCAGGTCCTGTCAGCGGATTCGATGGCTGGCCGACTAAGCGGAACCGAAGGAAACCGGATGGCCCAGGCTTATATAGAAAAGCGTTTCAGCGAGATAGGACTTCAAGCTTATAACAACAGCTACCGCCATACCTTCCGTTTGGAAAGCAGGGGCGTTGTAGTAGATGAAGCTGTGAACCTGGTAGGTTTTATACCGGGCAAGACTGATAAAGCCATCGTCCTGACAGCGCACTACGATCATGTAGGAGTACGCAAAGGCGAAATTTACAATGGAGCAGACGACAATGCTTCTGGCATAGGGGCACTGCTTGCCGCCGCTGCTTATTTTAAGAAGAACAAGCCTTACTATACCTTAGTATTTGCTGCACTAGATGGTGAAGAATTGGGCTTGCAGGGTGCTAACGCTTTCCTCGAGCATCCGCCGCTTGCGCTGGATCAGATTCAGCTGAATGTGAACATGGATATGCTCAGCCTCAACAACAAAGGGGAACTGTATGCCAGTGGTGCCTACCACTATCCGGCCCTTTTGCCGCTGCTGCAGCAGGTTAAGGCAAGGCCGCAGGCCAAGTTGCTAACAGGCCATGACAGACCGGAACAAGGCCAGAATGACTGGACAAAACAATCCGACCATTTTCAATTCCACAAGCGTCAGATTCCGTTCGTGTACTTTGGCGTTGAAGACCATCCGCACTACCATAAGTCAACGGATATCTACGAAAACATCAATCCTGCCTTTTATCCGGACGCAACTGCCCTTGTGATCGACTTCGTTCAGTTGCTGAACAAAAAGCGTCCGGATTTTCGTGCAACTGCTTCAGGAACTGGTCATTGATGATTAGACAAAGTGTCTTTATAAACTCTGGAATAGTAGTGTAAGGTATGACACTATTTATTTTATCATGGCTATATTATAATGTATCCATTAATTTTGCTGATCCTTTCTTTTGGCCTTGCGTAAATAGGGGAAGCCAGCCTGCTTTTGTTTAAAAGCGAGCCGCATTCCACACAAACTTTAAAGAGAAACCTGTCTAACGCATGAGCAGGAGCAACTACTTCCTTCTATTATTATTCTCGATCATCCTTCTAGTAAGCACTACTGCACAGGCGCAGAATAGTGCCATCCGCCGTATGGGCATGAGCAAGATTCCGGAACGCGGTTTGGTGATCCAGGCCGGCGCTGGTGTGGCTGCCGTGAAAAGCGACATATGCGGCAGCTACGGTTGCAATGACATCGGCCCGGCTTTTAGCATAGGCGCCCTTTTCAAATATAATCCTTTCTGGTCTATTAGCGGTGAAGTAGAGTACATCAAGCTGGGGGCATCCGAGAAAACCCCGCAAGACAATATCACTTTTGAGTCTAGGGTGATCGAAGTGTCAGGTATGCTGGTATACAACCTGATGGACAGCTACGCCGGGTCCAATAACTACCGGTCTTTGCGCAAGCGTTTTGCCGTACCGTTTGTGAAAGGGGGAATAGGCTTTATTTATTATACGCCTAGCTCTTATCCAACCAACAGGCCTGCTAACTCCGATATCACTTATGATCGTCTGAGATCATATCCGGCTATAGCCGGTGTTATTCCTTTTGGGGGAGGCATACGGTTTCGCCTGTCTGACCAGATCAGCATAGCGCCCGAGGCCATGTACCATATCACAACTACCGACTACCTCGATAACGTGGACCGTCACGCCAATACAAAAGATCATTACGGAGTCGTATCGGTGAAACTGCTTTATACCCCAATGCCTAAGAACGAAGTGTTCACCAGCAAGAACCAAGGTATAAATCCATTCAGGAAGAAGAAATAAGCAGTCCTGTACCTGCCTGCTTAAAGCACACAAACCTACATACCCTGCCTTCCCGTAGACAAGAAAGCCAGATCAGCTGTTTGTAGGCTGTGTCAGGCTTTATTTGCTATACCTATCAACTATGAAAACGGAACAAAAAAGAAACCTGTGGTGGCTGGCAGCCGGAGCGGGAGCGTTGCTTGCCGCCCGTGCCATCAACCGAAAGCTGAATGCCTACAGCTTCCGCAACAAAGTAGTATTGATTACCGGTGGTGCCCGTGGGCTCGGTTTTGTCATGGCACGGCAGCTGGCCAAGGAGGGAGCCCGGCTGGTGCTTTGCTCGCGCGATGAAATGCAACTGGAAGATGCCCGCATGGAATTGGCAGGAAACGGAGCCGATGTAATGGTACTGACCTGCGATGTAACACAGCAGAACCAGGTAGAGCAGATGATCGTGCAGGTGCAGCAGCAGTTTGGACAGATCGATGTGCTGATCAACAACGCCGGTATTATCACAGCTGGACCACTGGAGGAAATGACCGTGAAAGACTTTGAGGAAGCCATGCAGACGCATTTCTGGGGTCCTCTTTATACTACTATGGCGGTACTGCCCTCTATGAAGGCACGCGGTAGCGGACGTATTCTCAACATAGCCTCTATCGGTGGAAAGCTGGGTGTACCGCATTTGGTGCCTTACAGCGCCAGCAAGTTTGCATTGGTAGGCTTGTCAGAAGGCTTAAGAGCTGAGTTGAAGCAGTATAACATTACCGTTACATGTGCTTCTCCCGGCCTGATGCAGACAGGCAGTCCGCGACATGCCAATATCAAAGGGCAGCACGAAGAGGAGTATACCCTGTTTAAAATTGTAGACTCAAGTCCGCTTACCTCCATTAGCGCAGAGGAATCAGCCAAGTCGATTCTGGATGCCTGCCGGAACGGTGACGCTGAAGTGGTAACGTCTATACCTGCCAAGGTTGGCGCTTTCATACACGGACTCTCACCAGAGACAACGACCGACATATTTGCTGTGCTCAACCGCATGTTGCCCGGCCCAACAGGGGAGCAGCGAGCCAAGAAAGGCTATGAAAGTGAAACCCCGCTTTCCATGTCAGGGCTCACAGAGCGCACACAAAAGGCTGCTTTCCGGAATAACGAACTCTAACATTATACCTAAACCTAGCGGCAAGCTATACCTTAGCTTTGCCTATATTCGCCCTTATGGAAATCAAAAAAAGAGAAACGGCCTATGACGGCTACTTCAAGATCTATAAACTAACCGTAGCTCAGAACGGCCATACCTTCACCCGTGAGCAATTTGACCGGGGCACTGCTGTGGCTGCGATGGTATACGATACAGAAAAACAGCGCTACATCCTGACCAGGCAGTTCCGGGTAGGTTCTGAATCAGACCTGATAGAAGTGGTGGCAGGCATGGTAGACAAGGGGGAGAGCCCGGAAACCAGCATCGCCCGCGAGATAGAAGAAGAGATTGGCTATGGTGTGGACAACCTGAAGCACCTGCATACCTTTTACTCATCGCCGGGTGGCACAACTGAGAAAGTGCTGCTATACTATGCGGAGGTATCGCACCAGCATGCCGAAGGGGGTGGCAAAGACGATGAGCACGAGCATATTGAACTGGTAAGCTATACCCGTGAAGAGCTTCTGAGAGAGAGTTTTGCCGATGCCAAAACGATCATAGCCCAGCAATGGGTGCAGCTACACGGTTAATAACTACCAGCTTGAGACGAAAAAAGCGTCAGCCATCTTCATTATGGCTGACGCTTTTGTTTTGTTTGACTATTTTCTGGCTTCAGGCTTGAGCTTGTCAGCAAACACGTTTCTGACCTTGTCTACTTTTGGACGGATCACAAAGCTGCAGTAAGGCTCGTGGCCGTGTGTGTTGAAGTAGTTCTGGTGGTAGTCTTCGGCTGGGTAAAATTCCTGCAAAGGCTCAATCGTGGTCACTATCGGGTCATTGAAAGCCCCCGCTGCGTTCAACTCCTGCTTATACCTTTCTGCTTTTTCGCGCTGCTCATCGTTATGGTACAGCACGATAGAGCGGTATTGCGTACCTATGTCGTTACCCTGTCTGTTCAGTGTGGTCGGATCATGGGTTTTCCAAAATACCTCCAGTAGCTCGTCGTAGCTAATAGTATCCGGGTCATAGGTTATTTGCAGCACTTCAGCGTGGCCGGTCATGCCAGAAGTTACCTGCTTGTAGGTAGGGTTCTCCAAATGTCCGCCTGCATAACCTGACTCTACTTTCTGTACGCCTGCCAGATCCTGAAACACTGCCTCGGTGCACCAGAAGCATCCTCCTCCAAATGTCGCTTTTTCCATTGTATTCGTTTAAATTAAGGTATAGGCCAGCATGCCAAAGGCTGGTTGCTATACCTGTGTAAAGGTATAGGGCCTAAACCGGAAATATCTAAAATAGTTTTACCAAGACATTAATTACGCATGTTGCGCATGGTACTTTGGGCATCGGCAGCACCCTCCAAAGTCAGGTACTCTGCCTGCAGCGCTCTGATCTTGAGCTTGTCGCTGTTGGATATCTGGTTCTCTACCTGGCGACGGCGCTGGTTCAGTTGGCCATAAACGTTATCCACGTAGTCCCAGTCGTGCTGGGTCCAGTTACGGCGCTTGGCCCGTATCACACCCATAAAAGTGAGGTATGCTTCGCGCATGTCCTGGGGCGCAATATTCTCGACTTCCTGGAACTCCCGGAGCAGTTGCTCTTCCCACTGATCCAGTTCAGCACGGTCCAGCGGCGTATTCAGTCGTCGTTCCTGCCTGTTCTCCCAGCGTTCGTAGCGCTCCTTCAGCCGGGCGTACTCCGCTTTCGAATCAGCGGACAGGCTGTCCAGGTTCTCCTCGATCTCAGCGGATCGTCTTCTGAAGTCATCTTTGATTTCGGGCATCTCGCGCTGGATGGCAGTATCGCCTCGCTCGACTTTCTCGTTCATCCAACCGCGCAGCGACTCCAGCCGCTCACCTACAGTCCGGCCGGTGCGTTCCACACGGGCAGTGTCAGCGGGTACATCTACGGTTATTTCTTCTGTGTTCTGAGCGGTGCGGTTTCCTTCGCAGCTCCATAGGAGCAGGGTTGCCAGTATGCCTACTAAGTACGTTGTTCTAGTATTAAACATTTATTTTTCAAAGTTTTAGGGTTGGTGTTGTCAGGCGATGCCTTTACTGCCATAATACGCAAAGCCCCCATACAAGATACTACGGACTTACAGCCAGCAGCGGTTTGTCCTTGCTGATGCCATGTCCGTACTGGTAGTGCCTGTTTACGGTAACGGGCAGTTTGCCGCGGGCAGGTATTTTACCAAACAGCAGTTTAGCGGCAGCCACCTGCGCGTGCTTGTGCGCCTGGTAAGCAAGTATAAGTACACGGCTTTTGTGTATGTCAGGAAATTGGTTCAAGGTATAGGGGTTATCAAATAGTGTCATGATGGCACGGTCGGAGCGGGCCAGGTCCGATACATAGGCAGTAGCTTCCTTAGAGTATCCTAGCCGGTTGCTCGGGGTCACACTGGGGCCGTAAAGTCCCACCAGCACCAGGTCGTAACCTTTGAGCTGCTGCTTCATTCGCTTGATCTCTTTGGCATTGGCCTTACGGGAAATGACGAAGTCAGTATCAATGCGGGCATACTTGTTGATCTCTCGCTGGAAAATACTGGGGCGTACCACACCAAAGGAAAGTGTGGCAATGCGTTGTCGCTTTTTCTGGCGGATGGGCAAAAAGCTCTTTCGGTTGTTGAGCAGCGTCATAGCTGCTTCGGCCAGGGCATGATTGGTGCTGTCGGCCATACCCGGGTTCAGGTCTTCGTACAGGTTGTTCAGTTCAATGGGCCTATACCTGTCAAGGCCAACCCAAGCTTTGGCGGCCAGCATTTTTTTGCAGCGGTGGTCGATTTCGTCCTGCGAAATCTCACCCCGGGCAATAGCCTGCTTGATAGCCTGAATCGCTTTAGGGACACTGTTGAGACGCTCCAGCACATCGTTGCCCGCGATCAGGGCACGAGCCTCTGCCTCCCCGGGAGGGAAGTATTTGGTAACGCCTTTCATGACCATCGCGTCCGTGAAGACCAGTCCTTTAAACTCCAGTTGATTTTTGAGCAAACTGGTCACAATGGGTTTGGAAAGGGTTGAGGGTAGATTCTGGGTCGTGTCGAGTTGTTGCATGTGCATGTGTGCTACCATAATACCGCCAATGCCATGCTTGATCAGCTCCCGGAAGGGGTATAGCTCAAGCGAGTCGAGTCGGGCACGGTCATGCGGAATCACAGGCAGGTCATAGTGGGAATCCACGTCTGTGTCGCCGTGGCCAGGGAAGTGCTTGGCCACGGCAATGATGCCATTCTCCTGCATGCCGCGCATATAGGCCAGACTTTTGGCTGTAACATCCAGCTTGTTTTCTCCAAAAGCACGGTAGCTGATAATGGGGTTTTGAGAGTTGTTGTTGATGTCGGCCACCGGAGCGAAGTTAACGTGCATACCCAGCCGCTTGAATTCCTCGGCCACCTCAGCACCCATACGATAGATCAGGCCGTTGTCCTCAATAGCACCCATCATCATCTGAAAAGGATACTGTACCGTACTATCCAGACGCATTCCCACACCAGTTTCGGCATCCATCGATATAAGAAGCGGCACTTTAGAGGCAGCTTGCAGTCGATTGTTCAGGACAGCCTGCCGCACGGGGCCACCCTGGAAGTAGATGATGCCGCCAATCTTATACCTTTTCACCAGGTTCATTACATCAGCTTCATAGCTCGGGCCTTTGTTCGAAAAAGCCTCAATGATGATAAGCTGCGCAATACGTTCCTCCGGGCTCAATGTCTCAAATACAGAGTCTACCCAAGGCGAAGGGTGCTCGATCGCTTCAATAAGGGTGTTAGGTCGGGTATAGGGTACCTCTTCCGGTGCAAACTCACGCTGTTGTTCTTCGTCCCGCGCATAAGCTGCCCTGCTTGTGTCTGTACTCTCGCAGGAGCTTAACAGCAGTATGCAGCTCAGGAGGCTGAAGCATACTGCTGCCAGACGGTTGGTCAGGGGGTGAAAAGGATTCGCGTGCATGGTACTCGTAGTGCAATCAATCTTATAACCACTCAAATCTTAAATTAGTTTTTGACGATACTTTTATACGCTTAAAAGCAAAGTTGAAATGGAACTGATACGGTATAGAACGTGAAAAGTAGGTATAACGCATACGTTTTGTGCCTGACAGCCCTTATCTTGCCAATAGGTAGGGTTATTTATTCATGACCTGCCTACACCCGCGTACGTATAGTCTGACCACAACAAAAGGAGCAATTCTACCTCCTCCACATAAAGCCCTATGATGCGAGCAATTCCTCTGCATAGCCGCCAAGACCTGAAAGCCGAAAATGAGCGTTTTGCTTATAGTTTTCTGCCCGGGACTTTGTTTGTGGGACTCATTTGGCTCGTGGCGCTGCTCTCTTACCTGAGTGAGGTCAATCTGGTCTGGCTGGGCATTTATCCCCGCGATTTTCTGGGACTGATCGGGGTGTTTATGGGGCCTCTCATCCACTCTGGACTCATCCATTTGCTGTCCAATTCATTTCCGCTGGTGCTGCTCTCCGGCTTCATTCTGTTTTTGCACCGCCCGGTCGCACTGCGGGTATTTGTGTTGGTCTATGTGCTGAGCGGCTTATTTACCTGGTTTATTGGCCGGGATGCCTACCATGTGGGAGCAAGCGGCGTGGTGTATGGTTTAGCAGGCTTCCTGTTGTTCAATGGCATCGTGCGCCGCGACAGGGCTGGGCTGGCTGTTTCCTTAGCTATTCTATTTTTGTACAGCGGCCTTTTTTACGGTTTGTTTCCGTCTGAGGAACGCATTTCATGGGAAGGGCACTTGGGTGGCCTGCTAGCCGGGCTGGTAGCAGCCTTGATCTATGGAGAGCATGTGGACAAGCAGGCTGCTATACCTGTAGAACCACCGCTGAGCCAGCGTGAACTGTCCGCGCAGCAGTTACACCAAAGCAGCACGATAGGGGGGGCACAGCAGTATACCTGGCGCTATTCTATTTCTCCTGACGGAGCCGGCAAGGTATACGAGCACAGGGCGCAAATCAGTCCACGCACCGGTATGCTGGAACCTTCAACCTCAATAGATCAATCTACGTCTAAACATTAAAAGACTGTTTAATGATGAACAACACAGCTACAAAGCAAGAAGATACCAAGCAAAGTAAATGGCCCCTTTTGGTGACAGCGGCTATTATTGCCATGTTGGTGGGTGCTTATTTTATTTCATCCGACTTTCAGGCGAATATTCAGGAAGGATGGGACGTGCTTACAAGCGGCGATGAGGAGCGCATCTCATCCTGGGTAGAGCAGTTTGGTTTTTGGGGACCATTCTTCATTATACTGGCCATGGTTGCACAGATGTTCTTGCTGGTAATCAACGTGGTGGCGCTTATGCTGGTGGCTATTATCGCTTATGGGCCGGTATGGGGTTCACTCATTGCATTGGCGGCTGTGTTGGTGGCATCTACTATAGGCTACCTGATCGGCCGGGGCCTGGGTGAGGCGGGTGTACGCAAGATCATTGGCCAAAAGGCAGAGGAGAAAGTCTGCGGGTTCGTTTCAGATTACGGTGTCTGGGCAGTGATCATAGCCCGAGTCTCTCCTTTCCTGTCTAATGACGCAGTCAGTTTTGTGGCTGGTATAACTAAAATGGGATACTTTAAGTTTATCGGCGCCACCCTGGCAGGTATCACTCCGCTTACCATACTGTTGGCCTGGTTGGGCGAAGATGATGAACGCCTGATGAATGGGCTCATTTGGGTAGGAGGTATAAGCCTTGCCCTCTTTATAGGTTATGTCGTTTATGACAAATACTTCAAGAAGAAGCAGCAGCATAGTTAAGGTACAGGTATCCTACTAAGTGCCGATTGATGTGCTTTGTAAATTACAATTATGAGCGTGAGTTACTCCTTCAAAACAACTGTATTTAAACATTACTAATGCAATAATTTTGATTTTAACTATAAATTTTTAGTGATAATTCTAATTTTTTTTGATAGGCTGACTTACCTTCAAAATCTGGGATTTGAGTAGAATTTGCTCTTTAATTAGATATTTTGAATTAAGATATAGTAGCAGCGATCCATCCTGTATCAATCCATTTTCTAAAACTTAATCACATGGCCCGCCGTTTAAGCGTGTTATTGTTATGAAAATGATGTTTCACGAAATGGATTGCATATGTTAAGGGTCAAAATACTCGCAGTAATGGTCTCCGTTTTTGTAACTTTTTTCGAAGAAATGGCTTTTCTGAAACCTGAAGTTTCAAGCCCTCCGAACGAGAGCAACCAGCCAGAACTACTATCACCCCGACTCATAGAAAAAGTACAAGAATACCCCGATTACCCAGAAACTTTTACCGTTACGGCCACGGTTTACTACCCCGAAAAAGGCCAGACCGACGGAAATCCCTTCATCACAGCCGACGGCTCCCGCATCAACCCCAAAAACCCTAAAAGACATCGCTGGATTGCCCTCTCACGGGATATGCTGACCCGCTGGGGCGGTGATATACAGTATGGCGATACGGTATGGGTGCGCGGAATTTCAGATGAACTTGATGGGCAGTACATAGTGCGTGACACCATGAACAGACGCTTCAAAAACCACATAGATATACTCGTGGGTCGCAAAGACAACATTTATGGAAAGTGGGAAGACGTGCAGATTGCGAAAGCTGAATTTCCTGATTTCGAGGAAACCGACTTCCAGCCGAGTTATTATGGCTTTGCGATGAACAACTAAGCCCATAATCTGGAGCTGGGGCAGTCCCGTAGCGTGATTTTGCTTATATTGGAGGTTCATAAAGCTGATTAAGTTATGACAAGAGATGAAGCACGCGCCATACTGGAGCAGATGACCAGCAGTGAGAGTCTGCTGCGCCATGCACGCACCGTAGAACTCGTAATGGAGGCCTACGCCAGCAAACTGGGTGAAAACGCGGAGCAGTGGGCTATTACCGGTCTGCTCCACGACGCTGATTACCAGGCCTACCCGGAGCAGCACCCTCATGTGATCGTAAACCTGCTGCGGGAAAGAGGGGAGGAGACGATCGCCCATGCCATCTCTGCGCATTATACTCACTGGGGCGTACCTTACGAAACCACCCTCGACAAAGCCCTGATCGCCTGCGATGAAATAACGGGCTTTATTGTTGCCTGTGCGCAGGTGAGGCCTCAGCGTTTGGAAGGCCTGGGGGCAAAGTCAGTGATGAAGAAACTAAAAACGAGCGGATTTGCCGCCTCTGTAGATCGTGAGGAAGTACGGTTAGGCGCTGAACTGTTTGGAGTAGATTTGAAAGAGCATATCGATTTTATTATCGGGGTACTGCAAAAGCATCAGGCTGAGTTACAGCTCGAACCTTTGGAGCAAAACGAGGCTTCCTGAAGTCTGCCTGAAATTGATAAGAGCCGCACCGGGGCAGGTATAGCCCCGGTGCGGCTTTATTTTATGCCAGATAATATTGAAGTGCCTCCAACCCTTTGGCATTGTCCTCAGCCTCTACCACTTCGTCAATCACAAACTGGATTTCCTGCTCACTCCAATTTTCCTTCTCAGCGGCTTTTACAAACTGTTCGATGGCAACATAGCGGTTGGTGCCTGCAGGTATAGTAACTTTTACTTTTTTGCGGATGTTCATGTTGTATGCTTGTTATCGGCAAGAATACATAGCCTTTTTCACAAAATCAATTTTTTTATGATGATACAGCTGTCTCCTAAGTAAAGCTAAATCAATGTTATACCCGCTATAGTGTAAAAAGTCACAATCTGGTAATTAACCCTTTCCGGTGTTGGTCGTTACAATAAGCTATATCCGTGCACAAACTGATAAATCATGGAGAAGCAAGCTTTTACAATTGATCACATAACTGAGCTGGATAACCTGACCATTATGCATTTTGCGGCGCCTATCATTGTAGCTTCTGTGCTGATAGAGTGGTATGTCGGTGTCAAAAAGAAAAAAGATTACTACGAGAAACGCGATTTTATGGCAGCGGTGGCCATCGGGGCGGGCAGTGTGGTGCTTGGCGCGTTGCTTAAGGTCACACTGTTTTACATTTCGCTTGAGATTTACAATGCAGTGCCATGGGCCATACCGCGCTCTTGGTGGGGCTTTGCCTTAGCATTTGTGATGGTAGACCTTTGCCGCTACTGGGCGCACCGTATCTCACATGAGCAGCGCTTCTGGTGGGCGACCCACGTCACGCATCACTCTTCCGAGAAGATGAATTTTTCCGTATCGTTCCGCACTGGCTGGACGCAGCATATTAAGTTCCTGTTTTTCCTGCCGGTGCCTTTCCTCGGTTTTGATCCCTTTACTTTCTTTGTATGCCATCAACTGGCAGTACTTTATCAGTTTTGGGTGCATACGGAGTTAGTCAGTAAGCTGCCTGCACCCATCGAGTATATCTTTGTGACACCCTCGCACCACCGGGTGCACCATGGCTCCAATCCGAAATACATCGATAAGAATTACGGTTCAACCTTCATCATCTGGGACCGCCTATTTGGTACATTTCAGACTGAAGAAGAGCGCCCAACGTATGGTCTGACCAAACCAGTCAACTCATTCAACCCGATCTACCTCGTGTTTCATGAATGGGTAGATATCTGGAAAGACCTGCTGCATGCACGGTCATTCAGAGAAGCGTGGGACATCCTGTTTAAACCGCCAGGAGCTGTTGTGACAGCCTATCAGCGGGAACAGGAGGCACTGGCAGCACAACAGGCGCAGCCGCTGGCCGTGGCGCCAGCGTTGCAAGTAGCCACCGCTATACCTACTGACATGGAAGTTGACGAGCGAATCAATCAACCGGAAAACCAACGAGTGGGTTAAAACCAGAAAAGCATGGCGGACGCCATGCTTTTCTGGTTTTCTATAGGGTTACTACTTAATAGTTGTTATCGTACTGCTGGCCCTGACTTTGGCCAGGGTTGCTTCTGGCCTCACGCGGCACGCCCATCTTCTCTTCGCGGCGTGACTGGTACTGGGCAAACTGATGCTCTGTGAGGATGTCTTTGATCAGCGAAAGCCTTGTCTGGCTGATAATATCCATTTGCTCCGCCAGTTTGCGTGGGTCGTCCTTATACTTGGTGCGAGCCTCTTCAGCATGCTTTATGCTATTGCGGTTTACATCCTTCAGCGCAGTAGCCTGCTTTGCGTTAAGGCGCAGGTTCTTCACCATGCCAGCTGTCATATCATCAGCACGCTGATCCAGTGTTTTAGGGGCATGCTGGGTAGTGCCGACCTTTTGAGTTGGGGCCTGCGCAAACACAGCAGTGGCAGCAAAGGCAAAAAACAAGGTGGCAAGAACTGACTTTTTCATATCTCTTTTAAAGCTTATCATAGGTGCTTTTTTCTATATCAAATATTGTTCCGGTATTTCGGTATAGGTCTATTTGCAACAAGCCGTGCTCAGGTATAGTTTCTGATCAGGCTCTGTGAGCAGATAACGCTAAGATTCCGAGTGGAAGTATACCTTGTAAAAATGCATACCACGCTCCTGATCGAAGCCGCGCTCCACATACTGCTCACTTTGCTCCGGGTTATAGCCGCTGAACTTGATCTCAATCTGCGTATCCAGCTTGATGAAGTTGCGGAACTTGCGCTTCATGTTCTTCACCGTGTTCTTGTTGATCGCAAAATCAGTGAATCCCTCGATGTCGCGCTCCTCTGCAAAAGCCTGTGTGTAGTTCTTGAAGCGCTCGGCCGTTTCGGGCTCATCGATCACGCTGCTCGTAAACTCCTCCAGATCAAAAGTCTCGCTTTTGGAGAAATAGTCTACAGAGCGGCTAATAAAGTCTACCTGTGCTTTTTTGCTGTCCGTCTGGGCAAATACCTCCTCCGAGAAATCCTTACACAGGTTCAGCGCCGTTTTGGTGTTGAAGTTGGTGTCCTTGAGCTCCGTCACGTTTAGGAAGTCCTCTTTCCAGAACACGGCGTCTGTGCTGTTGGCGTCCACGATCTTTACCCGGAAACCGTCTTCGGCCTCAGTGTTAAAGATCAGACAGCCTTTGTCGACACTCTTGATGTTTACCCCGAAATGGTAGTTCATGCTCAGGTCATCATCTTCTTCCTGAAAGGTCAGGAAGGTATCTTTGTTCTCAGACTTGAATATGCCGATCGCGTCCACAATGTCGTCTTCCATTACGCAGCCCGACAGGTGCACCACGTAGAGTTCACCGCTTTTCACTTTCGGGTGGTCCGACTGTTCGTAGAGGTGGTTGAGCACATGCACCGAGTACTCCAGAAACTTCTGTGGCTCTGTGAACATCAGCGCCGAGTAGGCAAACATTTCGTTCAGGGCCAGGTCGGAGGTATGGTGAAAGCGGAAAAACTCCTCCTGCTTAAAAGGAGCCAGAAAGTAATTGGTCAGCAAATCACTCAGTTGTTCATCCCGCAGATCGACCAGTTCTTTCGAAGCGATCACGCCTTCTTCCTTTGCCTTGTTGCCTACCCTGTGCACGGCCAATCTGTTGAGCCGTACCTGTCTTTTATCATTCATCTGCCTATATCATTATGCCTGCCTCTGTTCTGAGCCATGGGGCTGCAAAGGTAAGGTGCAACTATACCTGTGGGCAAATAAGATGCATGATTTAGCTTGCTTTATTTACACCATTTTTGCTGCTTAATAATTATTTTAAATCGTAATTAATTGATTTTTAAATAATTATACCTGATTATGAACTTTTTTGAATACACCTGACTCCAATTTGGCACGATTCTTACATCAGGCATAGTAAGCTGCGCAGCTTATTTCTTGTTTTTCAATATTTAAGGATAGGTGTGATGAAAAAGATATTTCTACTACTGGCCGTCGTTCTGGGAATGGCGGCAACTCAGGCAAATGCGCAGCAAAAGCAGCCCGTGCGCATCGGTATAAAAGCGGGTGTGAACATGGCCGAATGGCAGGGGCAAACCATAAACAGTGCACAGGACCTAATGGATATGACCAACGGTTCCCTGAGCCGCGAGATGCGGGAAGGCTTTCATGTGGGCGGTGTAGTGTCTATTCCTATAGCGCCGGGTTTCGAGATCGAGCCAGGTCTGCTGTATTCTCAGAAAGGTATGCGTCTGGTTGGCAAGATCCCGATGGAGCAATTTGACTTTCTGAATGCCGGGGTTACCGTGACCAACAAGGCAGAATACATTGATTTACCGATTCTGGCGAAGATATTTATTGGCGATGGCTTCCATATTTTCGCGGGTCCTCAATTCTCCTACCTGATCTCAAACAAGGTACAGGTTCGTGCAGGAGCACTGGGTTTTAATGCCCTGAACCAGGAGTGGGATATGAACAGCGGCTTTCGTGAGTTGGATGTGGCGGCAACCGGAGGTGTAGGCTACCGCTTTGCCAGTGGCTTTAACCTAAGCGCCGGCTACGATTACGGTCTGACTACCGTAGATGCCAACCGCAACTTCGACACCTTCAACCGGGTGATCAAAGCTTCAATTGGCTATACTTTTTAAGAAAATATAGATTGTTAAAGTGTTTTGGTGAGATGTGCAGGCCGTTCCCTTTGGGAGCGGCCTGCATTTTTTGAATACACCCCATAAAAAACCCCTGCAGGTATACCTGCAGGGGTTTTTACGTTTCCTGTTGAACATAGCAGCTTAACAGCTTGCCAAACAGTCGACGCTTAGATTAAGATTTCTTGTAAGGGAATTTCTTTGAAGAGTTTCTCATCAGGGCATTCGACAGAGATTTTCTGCTGCTGCCGATGCTACCAGAGGCAGCGTAGTCGTATTTCCAAAGCAGATCACCCTTCAGGCCTTCATGGATGGTGATGGACGTATTCACGCTATTGGTTGGGCCCCAGGCACCTACAAGCAAGCCAACTGCGATGGCAGCACCATCAGACATTGGCTGTGACATAGTCGCTTTTCCAGAGATGATAGCATCCACGCCCAGTATCTGGCAGATCTCGTCTCTGGACACCGTGTTCATGTTATCATATGTGATGCCAGCCTCTGACAGCAGTGCGTTGGTCTTACTAACGTCCTGGAAATTAACAGTGTACTTGTTTTTTGACATCTCCTTTAAGAAGAAGCCGTACACGTCGCCCTGCAGGCCATAGCCGTAGTCTTTCTGCTGCTGCTTCACCATCTCAGGTGTTACGCCTTTCGGAAGTTTTCTGGATTCGATCAGCACATCGAAAGGTACAATGGCCAGTGTTTCGTGTTTTGCTTTGACTTCTTTGAAAGACGCTGCAGTATAGATCTGAGGGCCACAAGCTGAGAAGCTAACTGCAAGCAAAACAAAAAGTAGAATTTTTTTCATGTGTGAAATGTGAATGATGGTTAAGTTTGTTTAAAAAGTGGACCAAATATAATAGTCTTGGGATATTTGTCTAGTGTTATGGCAAAATAAATTTTAAGCAAATAATTCCATAGCGGGCGCAAGGTTAAGCCCTTTGCTATACCTGTGCTTGACGTGAAATGTAAAAAGTATCGTTGGTTTGGCTTGCCTTAGTCCCGGCATAACGCATCGAGCTATAACATCACCCCGTTATGGGCGCATAGCCTATAGCCTTGCCCGTGGATGTTGATGATTTCCACAGCTGGGTCATGGCGGAGGTATTTGCGGAGTTTAGCGATGTAGACGTCCATGCTGCGGCCTGTGAAGTAGCTGTCTTCGTGCCAGATGCGCAAAAGCGCTTCTTCGCGCGGCATCACGTCGTTCAGGTGCTGACAGAGCAGGCGCAGCAGTTCGGCCTCCTTCGGTGACAGTTTCTGGATGTCCCCGTTATGATGCAGCAGTCGGAGTTTGTACTGAAACCGGTATTGCCCGATGTTGTACTCTGTTACTTCCTGCTTTTCTGCGGCTGGGTTGCCGCCCTTACGGTGCATGATCGCCTTTATTTTGTAAAGGAGCACCTCTGAGTCGAATGGCTTGGTAATGTAGTCATCTGCACCGATTTTGAAGCCTTCAAGCATATCCTCCCGCATCGCTTTGGCGGTCAGGAAAATCAGCGGCATGTCAGGCTGTAGTTTCTTGATTTCGCGTGCCAATGTGAAACCGTCTTTGCCAGGCATCATGACATCCAGTATGCAGAGGTCAAAACTTCCTTTCCGGAAAGCCGTGATGGCCTGACAGCCGTCGGGGCAGAGCGTTACCTCATAGTCATGCAGCTCCAGATAATCTTTGAGCACGATGCCAAAATTAGGATCGTCCTCGGCAAGCAATATGTTCAGTCCTTTGTCGCTCATGGCATGACGGATTATAGGTATAGGCTTTTATTTAAAGATGCTGTGCCGGCTGCTCTGGTTGCATGGCTAAGGCTAGATTAGGCACTGGCTGGCAAAAATAATTCAAAACGGCTGCCTTTGCCCGGCTCACTTTGAAGTTTTATAGTGCCGTTATGCGCTTTCACGATCGCTTTTACATAGCTGAGTCCCAGTCCAAAGCCCTTCACATTGTGCAGGTTGCCGGTCGGCACACGATAAAACTTATCAAATACGCGCAACTGCGTGTCCCGTGTCATGCCCATCCCTTTATCCTCCACGGCCAGCAGTGTGCCTCCGGCTGTGTTGTAGGTTGCTATCCGGATGGCTGGGCGGTCGGGAGAGTATTTGTTTGCGTTGTCGAGCAGGTTGCAGATGACGTTGTAAAAATGCACTTCGTCCAGCTCAAGTTCGGTCCCTGTGGCATGCAACTCAGTAGTGATATGACCCTGGCGCTCCTCTACCTGCAGGTATATGCTCTCAATGGCCTTGAGTACCAAAGCATGCAGGTCGGTTCTGGTCAGGTTCATCTGATAATCATTCTTCTCGAGTCGGGCAATCTGCAGCACATTCTCCACCTGGGAGTTCATGCGCTTATTCTCTTGCCGGATGATGCCGGTGTAGTACTGCACCTTCTCCGGTCGGGCGTATACCTTGGGGTTGGAGATGGCGTCAGCGGCAAGTGAGATTGTGGCAATCGGCGTCTTAAACTCGTGCGTCATGTTGTTGATGAAGTCGTTCTTCATGTCAGAGAGTTTCTTCTGCCGGAAGATGATGTGAATCGTTGTGCCGAAAGTGGCCACCATGATCAGAGTGAAGAGCGCCGAAAAGACCAGCATCATCCAAAGTGATTTCAATGCGTACGCCTGACTGTCAGGGAAATAGACGGCAAGGTGATCTGACTTGTCAAAGATGTCGTTCGGGAACAGGCTGGCCTTGTAGGTAGCGAAGGAGTTGATGCCGCTCACAGGCAAATGGCTGGCCATAACGGTATCCTGCTGGCCAGAGAGTACCCAATAGCCGAAATCCAACGCAATGCCTTTGTCATGCAGTTCGCTTTGCAACATGGGCTTTAGCTCGTTCAGGTTCACTCGCTGTGCCAGGGGGAGGTCTTTGGCCACGTATTCCACGACCATTTTCTCTACGACATCATTCAGCTTTTCTTTTTTAGCCTCAATTTTGGCAGGGTCAGGAGTAGGGGGACTGGCAGGTGCAGGCCTGCTCTGAGCCGGTTTTGATGCGGCAGGTATAGTAGCCGTCTGAGCACTGGTCCGGAGTGTTATGTCGCGTTGTGTTGCTTCCTGCACAGATTTCCGCTCTTCTGGTCTGTGTATGCTCCGGAAAGTGATTTTGTTGCCAGTGACGATGCCCGGATCCGATACAATTACCTCTGTCAGGTTATTGCGGGAAGCGTTACCTTTTTTGAAAATGAAAATACTGTCTTTCCGTACATTGATCGAGGCTATTTCAGCTGGTGAAAGCACCTGGCTGTACGTGTTGTTGCGGCGGAGACTGTCCAGGTGCAAGGCAATGAACTGCAGTGTATCAACCGAAAAATGAACGCTCCGGCCATTTACCTGACGGGTATACCTGACAGTGCTATCCGGCAGTCTACGGACACGCACCGCTCCTTTATCGCTCAGGCGGTAAGCACGTGCGTGTAAAGAGTCTGTCTGCGCTTGCCAGGCTGCCATGTGCCGTAGCTGCTCCATTGGGATGGCTGGCATAGCTGGCATACGCACGCCAGGGGGTAACAAGTGATGCACCAAGGAGTCTAAGGATCTGAACTCAACCCGATAACTAATGTTGCCGGCATTGGGATGGGCCTGGCCTTTCAGAGTTCTGGAGAGCGTGGGCTTATCTGTTTGTTGCTTTTCTGACAGTGCTATACCTGCTGCTGTTGCTATACCTTGGGGTTGGCTTTGTGAGGCAACCGTGTTGGTGCCCTGAGGGTGATCAGAAGATTCTGACTGCCTGGGGCTGGAGAAAGCTACTTGTGTAAGAGAAGGTATACCATGCAGTGGCACCGTTTCTTGTACGGGTTGTTGAAGCGTGGCCATTCCGCTGGCCACTGCCGACACGGCTTCCTGCGTTTCCAGCTTTTCAACTACGCGGGCCAGCGCCTCGTGTACGCTCCGGTCAAATTGCTCCTGCTTCACCTGTATGGCATCCGATATCCAATACAGCTGAAGGCCGACCATACCGAGTAACGATATGCTCATCAGCACGATAACACCTATGATAGTCAGTTTGCTCACATAACAAATTTACGTATTTCGCTTGGCTTGTCCATTACTTTAACTTTTCCTTAACAGACTTTAACCTGGCTTTAACGCTTAGGGCTTACGTGCCAGCGTACATTTGTAGAAATGATTTGCTAACTCCTTATACCTCATCACTATGGACCTCTTCATCAACTTTCAGACCTTAATCAGACTAGCCCTCGCCCTGCTGATGGGGCTCTTGCCATTATACCAGTCTCTGGCGCAGGAAACGGGCCAGGAGAAGCATAAGATGCATATCAAGATGATTCGCACGGTAGATGGTAAAACGGTGGTCATCGATACCACTTTCACAGCCGAGACCGAGGAGGCCATTGCCAAAGCCCTTAAAGCGGCACGGCTTGACACGGCACACATGCGTATGCTGGACGGGAAAGTGAGAGCCTATACCTTAGGCAGAGAGGGGAATGCCATGTACAAGGCAAGGGTACAGGGTATGAAGGGAGATAGCGCTATGCTGCGTGCTCTAAAAGAGGTGCGTGTGCTCTCTCTGTCTGCCGATAGTATGAGCAAAGAGATGGTGAAGCGCATCGAAGTGCTTCGTGAGCAAGGGAAGAACCTGACTATTGCGGGTAATCCTGACGTCTTTATACGCATGCCCCGTGACTCAGCCTTTTCACTGCGAATGCTCAATGGAGAGCGTGTGATGGCCATAAACCCAAGAGAAATCGAGCGAATAATGGTAGAGACTTTGCCTAAGGGACTTCTTGCCGACTCCCTGCTTATGAATGCAGAAAGGAACTACATTAGGATCATAACAGACGGGGAGGACAGAAAGGTGTACCGCATCGACCGTGACGGAAAAGAAACAGAGGTATCAGGAGAGGAGATAGGGCTTCATTTTGCCAGACCTAACCGGGCGATTTTTATCATGCACAAGGTTAAAGTAGAAGATGCAACAAAAGCTGATAAAGAACAACTGAAGGCGACTGGCGCCCCTGTGGAAATGAAGTCACGCGAAGAGCTGAAAGTGGAAGAAATCAATTTTTCACCGAATCCGAACAATGGTCGTTTCAAGATGAATTTTGCGCTCAAAAACAAAGGCACCACCGTCGTGCGGGTAATGGATGACAAGGGCCGCGAAGTGTTTGTGGACACAGTCGAGAAACTTACAGGAACATATGAGCGGGAGATAGACCTGACGCCTTTTGGCCGGGGGCTTTACTTCTTGCAGGTAGCGCAAGGAGACCGCTATCATACCAAAAAGGTGTTAGTACAGTAGTTTATGTTGTTAGAATAGTTCAGTAGAGAAGCCCGGTGCCTGCAGTGCCGGGCTTTTTGCATCATAACTCTTGGTGCCTGCTATGAGTAGAAAGAGCAGTACCTATACCTGAAACTGATGAAATCTACCCTATACCTTATTCTATTCCTTTTGCTTTTCCAGGTTTCTGCCGTGGCGCAGTCGCAGCGGACCTACAATGCCACCCTGAGTGATTACGCGTACCGTTATCCGGTTAATTACCTGGAAGTAGAGCAGGAGGGGCAGAAGTACAAGATGGCTTACATGGATGTGTCGCCGCCACCCAGTTTCAAAAATCCGCAAACAGTGGTGCTCCTGCATGGCAAGAACTTTCTGGGCGCCTATTGGCAACAAACGATGAATTTCCTGGCCGGACAGGGCTTTCGGGTGATCGTGCCTGATCAGTTGGGTTTCGGCAAATCGGATAAGGCTGAGGTGCATTATAGCTTCCACCAATTGGCCCAGCACACACGCCAGCTGTTGGATCACCTGAAAATAAACGGAGCAGTAGTCGTAGGACACTCGATGGGTGGCATGCTGGCTACTCGCTTTGCGCTGATGTATCCGGAGACAACTGCCAAACTCGTGCTTGAAAACCCGATCGGACTGGAGGATTACAGGCGTATTGTGCCTTACAAAAGCCTGGAGGAGTTGTACCAGGAAGAACTGAAACGTACTGAATCAGGCATTCGGGATTATCACAAAACCTACTATACCTCCTGGAAACCAGCCTACGATGAGTGGGTGCGTATACCTGCTGCTCAGTTGCGCAGTCCAGACTACCCCTTGGTGGCTCGTGTGGCAGCGCATACCTATGCCATGATCTATGAGCAGCCGGTGGTATATGAATTTAGTGAGCTGAAGATGCCTGTGCTTCTGGCAATTGGATTGGAAGACCGCACGGTAGTAGGGAAGTCCTACATTGAGAACGAGGAAGAACGAAAGCAATATGGGCAGTACCCGCAACTGGGCCAGCAAACTGCAGGTGCCATACCTAATGCCAGGCTATTTGAATTGAAAGGTGTGGGGCACATCCCGCACATTGAAGCACCGGATCAGTTTCACAAAGCACTACTGGAGTTCTTAAAGCAATAAACTTTAAGTCAGAGGCTTAATGATGGTGGTGATGATCGTGATCGCTAGGTCTGCTGTTGAAATTGGCAATGGTTCCCAGCCCGAAGAATACAAACCAGCAAAGGTATAGCGCATTAAAATCATCCACTGTTTTGTCAATAAACAGGAGGATCACATTCGCCAAAATGGTCATCACCAAGCCCGTCATAGCCACAAACTGGTAAGAGTTCATCTCACGCGGGTCGTATATTTTCGATAGTTTCATAAGCCTTTTCGCTGCTGGTTCTTCCTGTAACGCAATCGGGATGCCATACGTGCCATCCGTCCGCATTATTTCGTTCAAAGATAATCGAAAGATAGGTGAGATGTATAATAGTGTTTGGTTGATTTGTTATGTTAAGTAAGTGATGCTATACCTAACTGAACTTCCGGGAGAGCGTATACACAGGTAAACAAATGAATTGAATTATGGCAACCAGAGATGAAGATATACAAAACACGCCCAACAGCCCTAAAAACATAAGTGACGAGCATCGCAAAGGTCAGACGATGGGCAACAAACCCGATCCGTCTGCTAAACGCAATGTAGGGTATGGGGGAGCGTTGGAGCGGGCAGACCAGAAAGACAGTCTGGAAAACCTGCATATACAGGGTAACGAAACAACGGGCTACGGCGCCAACAACCCCAAGAGCACAGAGGAGTTTGCGCAGGGTCCTGGTTTTGAGTACGAGGGCAGCGACACCGCCATGGACGATGATGTAAATGGAATTCGCAGTCGCCAACAACCATTTGGTGAAGATGACACAGAACCAAACGACAGCGACCAAAGCCGAATCTAAGGTATAGCCTATACCTTAAAACACAAAAAAGCCCCGCCTCTTCAGAAGAGGCGGGGCTTTTTTGTGTTATGGAATACTAGTACTCCAGATTTCCTGATGGTCTGCTATGGCTACTGCCCTTTTTATCACGCCAGTTTCTGCGGTTACCGTTAGCTGAGCGGCTACTTGTGCCAGCGCTTGCTGTTGCGCGACTGTTTCCCTCGCTTCTGCCAGAACGGTTATTACCACTTCCAGATGGTCTGCTGCCACTTGCAGCAGGGCGGTTGCCATTATTAGGGGCGCTGCTATTGCGGGGCTCTCTGCCTCGTCCGCCGCCTCCGGCAGGGCCTTTCGGCTTCTTGGCATTCTCCAGGTTTACTGACAAGTGCTCTGGTAAAGCAAACGGATGGTTTGCGTCCACTTTGATCTGCTTGTTAATCAGCTTCTGAATGTCACGTAGGTAGGCACGCTCTTCTACGTCGCAGAAGGAGAGGGCAATACCTGCGTTGCCGGCACGACCTGTACGACCTATACGGTGCACGTAGGTTTCGGGCTCGTTCGGTAACTCAAAGTTGATCACATGTGATAGTTCTTCTACGTCAATACCGCGGGCGGCAATGTCTGTAGCTACCAGCACACGGGTAGAGCCTGCCTTGAAGTTGCTTAGCGCCCGCTGACGTGCATTCTGCGACTTGTTACCATGGATGGCTTCTGCCTGAATATTGGCTTTGTTGAGGTCCTTTGCTACGCGATCAGCACCGTGCTTTGTTCTGGTGAATACCAGTACGCGGTCAATCTCAGACTCAGTGAGGAGGTGACGCAGCAGTTCGCGCTTGTCGTTCTTTTCTACAAAGTACACAGCCTGGCCTACTTTCTCAGCTGTTGATGAGATAGGCGTTACTTCTACCTTCACCGGATTTATCAGGATAGTATCAGCTAACGCCTGAATTACAGGAGGCATCGTGGCTGAGAAGAACAACGACTGGCGTTGCTTCGGCAGCATCGGGATGATGCGCTTGATATCATGGATAAAGCCCATGTCCAGCATGCGGTCGGCCTCGTCAAGCACAAAAAACTCCACGTGCTTCAATGATATAAAGCCCTGACCGATCAGGTCGAGCAGTCGACCTGGTGTCGCGATCAGCACGTCTACGCCGCGCTTTATAGTCTGAACCTGTGCATGCTGCGACACGCCACCGAAAATAACGGTATGGCGTACGCCTGTGTTTTTGCCATAAGCGGCAAAGCTTTCATTTATTTGTATGGCCAGCTCCCGCGTAGGAGTCAGGATAAGCGTTTTGATGGTGTTAGATGCTCTGTTTTTCTGATTGTGCAGCATTTGCAGCACAGGTATGGCAAAAGCAGCTGTCTTGCCTGTGCCCGTCTGAGCGCAGCCAAGCACGTCGGTGCCTGCCAAAAGATGAGGTATAGCCTGTTCCTGTATTGGCGTAGGCTGTGTATAGCCTTCTGCCTGTAGTGCCTTCAGGATAGGTTCTATTAAATTTAATTCGCTAAATGTCATGTATGATTGATTATTGCAAGCTACAAAGGTAAGTCTATTATTCCGGCTTGCTCTTTTTTATTTGTTACCCCCATTTACTGCCTCCAGGCAGGTATCAGTGGGTTGATTAAGGGTACAACAGGAAGTGTATACTAATAATTCAAAGCGGGTATAATAGAGACAGCTCAGCCTGCTAACGGCAGCAAGTGCACAGGGCAAAATGTTTTGTTAGCTTTGCGTAAGTATAAGCAGGCAGGCACCGGGAATTTGTAAAATACATAGCTTCTGCGTGTATGCCTTTAGAAGAAGACAATGACACAGCCACATACATTGCACATCCGCAACATGGTATGCCCCCGCTGCCTTAAGGTAGTTACACAGGAGCTTGACAAACTTGACCTGCATCCTGTGGCCATCGAATTGGGAGAGGTAAAGCTCGAACAACCGCCTACTGCGGAGCAAATGCAAAAGCTACGGGAATCTCTGCAGGAGAACGGGTTTGAGCTGATCGAAGACAAAAAGGCGGAGCTGGTAGAGAAAATCAAGATCGCCATCATTGAGCTGATTCGCTCCGGAGAGGTCGAGAACCTGGACGTGAATGTATCCGACTATCTGGCCCAATCCATCGGTCGTGATTACCATTACCTGAGTGGGCTGTTTTCGGCGGAGGAAGGGCTGACGATTGCCCGCTTTGTTGTGCTGCAGAAAGTGGAACGGGCAAAAGAGCTGCTGGCATACAATGAGTTGACGCTTAGCCAGATCAGTTTTCAGTTGGGTTACAGCAGCGTAGCACACCTATCGGCACAATTTAAGCAGGTAACCGGCATGTCACCATCAGAGTATAAGAAAGCCACAGCTCCAATGCGGAAGCCGCTTGATAATGTAACCTGATATAAGAATTATGACGAATGGGAATTATGGGAAGCTAATGTTGATGCTTGGGCTTTCCTTTGTGGTGATGTATGCAGTCATGTTCAGCAATGTAGCAGAATGGAGTCATGTTCGTCTGAACCTCAATCGTCTTTACATGACCATCCTGATGGTAGCTCCTATGGCGTTGATCATGCTGGGAGTGATGCGCTCCATGTACAAAGACAAAAAGCTAAACGCCATCATTGCAGTTATGAGCGTTATAGCGACTATCGGAGCATTTATCATGCTGCGCAACCAGGCCTTTGTCGGGAATGATGAGTTTATACAATCCATGATACCGCACCACTCATCAGCCATACTTGTAAGCGAAGAGGCCAGAATCAGCGATCCGGAATTGAAGCGGTTGGCCGAGGAAATCATCCGGGCGCAGCAGCAGGAAATAGCCGAGATGGAGAAAATAGAACAGCGGGTAGATTAAAGGAAAGGCAGGTATAAAAAGACTGTTAAAAGCAAGAGCGCATGCGGCGTCGGTAATGACGGGGCATGCGCTCTTGCTTTTGAGAAAGGCAGACTACTCTACCCTTATCAAAAATTCTTCTTTGATAAACTCCAGAATTTCAGGAGAAAGCGGCTTTGAGAAAAACTCTTTTACTTCTTTGTGGCTGCGGGCGCACTGTATGTCCTTACGGTCCACGGCCGACGAAAGCATAAACAGGCTACACTTCTGAGTTGCGTACTCAGGTAACTTGCGGTACTCTTCTATGAAGTTCCAACCATCCATACCTGGCATGTTAATGTCCAGGAAAATCAAGTCAGGAAAATTAGCTCCTGATGGCTCAACTGAAGACTTCAGAAAATCTAGTGCCTCTTCAGCTCCTTGAAAGCTGAACACGTCTTCGGCAAAGTGCTCATTTCGGATAATGCTTTCGCAAACAAAATTGTTCACCTCGTCATCATCAATCAAAACTACTCTTTTCAATATATTCATTACTATAGGGTGTGTCTAAAGTATATGTTAAAAGTAGTGCCAACATTTACCTGGCTATCTACTTCTACTTTGCCGCCAAGCAGCTCAGCCTGGGTTTTAACAAGGTGCAATCCCAAACCACGTCCTTCTCTGTGCGAGTGGAAACGCTTGTATAAACCGAAGACTTTTTCTTTATCTTTACTCAGATCGATCCCGAGACCATTATCTGATACGCAGAGACAAATATAGTTAGGAATAGTGAAAGTTTTAAGCTGCAACTGCAAATTTCTATCAGGTGATCGGTATTTCAAAGCATTTGTAACCAGATTATGCATAATGCTGTGCACATAACTGCGAACACTATTTACAGCAGGCGCTTCCTTGAAGTCATATTCGATGCGGATGTCCCTGTCTAACAGCTCAGTAGGCAAGCTGTCGTATACCTCGTGATAGACTTGCTCAAAAGTGATCTCTTCCCGCACATTGTTAAGCTCACTCCGGATGGTAAGTATGTCATTCAGGTCCCTTATGGTGGTGTCAAGCAGCTTAGCAGACTTGAACAGGTTTTCGATTACCCGGGGGTTCATAGGGGAGTCTGGCTTGTGCTTGTTATAGATGGTGGTAAGGCCCAAGATGTTGGCGATCGGAGCCCGCAGGTTATGTGATACAATGTAGGCGAACTGCTGTAGGTTTTGGTTCTGCTTCAGCAACTGGTCAGTGAGCTCGTCACGTTTGTGCTGGGCCTCCTTGTAGGATGTCATGTCGGAGGCTGAGCCATCAAGACGGTAAACTATGCCTTTCTCGTCTATTCTGGGAGAGACGCGGAGCATCAACCATTTACTCTGATTGTCTTTGGTCAGGATGCGTACTTCGTAATGCTGACGCTCTCCCCGTTGTAGTTCGGGTAGAATGTTCTGCTCCACATAAGCTTTATCTTCAGGATGAAATATACTGTGCCAGAGGTCTTGCTGGCTATAAAACTCTTCTTCGGTATAGCCTGTCAACTCAATGCACTGTGGGCTGACATAGAGCACATTAAGGGAAGTGTCCACTGAAAAGATCAGCTCCGGAATGTTCTCGAGCGTGGATTGCAGCAAATTTTTCGCTTTCAAGACCTCCTGTTCAGCCTTTTTTCGATCTGTGATGTCCTGTGTAGAACCATGAAACCGGATAAACTTGCCATGCTCATCGTATTCAGGTTCCCCTACTGTATAAACAATGCGCTTGCTTCCGTCAGGTCGCACAACGGTATGCTCAACAGACAAGATCCGATTGTTCACAGTCGCATCCTCCAGGGCTGCCAGTACTTGTGCGTGCTCGGCCTCGGGCAAGAAGTGCATAAAATTGAGGCGTGTCGGGACGAAGGACATCTTACTGACGCCGTAGATGTCATATACGCTGTCAGACCAATAAATCAGATCATTCTCTACGTCGAGCTCCCAACTGCCGAGCAAGGCCAGTTGCTGAGCACGCGCCAGTTGTTCTTCGTTTCGCTTGATGGTTTCCATGGCGAGTTTGCGCTCCGAGATGTTGAGCACTGTAAGGGCAACTGCCAACACCCGGTTTTCTGGTCCGAGTACTGGGCGGAGTGCTATTTCGTGCCAGTAGTCGCCATGACCCTCTTCGTAAAGGATCGTCTCGCCTCTCATCGCGCGTTTGTGCTGTTCCCGGAACTGCTGTCCTTTTTCTTTGCCAACCAAGTCTATGAAATTCATGCCTGTCTTGAGCTCCTTCATCATCAGGTTCCGCACGTCCTTCTTGGCCACAGAATTGCACATCATGATGCGCATAGACTTGTCGAGCAGGTAGATGGCCTGTGGGGAGCTGTCAAGCAGTGCCCTTAGGTTTGCCTCGCTGGCCATCAGTTTGTCCTGCGCTGTAATCTGATCTGTAATATCGATCATAGTACCGTTCCAAATCACGTGACCTGCCTCTTTCCAGGTAGGTAGTCCGTGTGTTTGCACCCACTTCCACTTGCCATCCTGCGGCTCTCTTATCCGAAAGACTACAACCAGTGGAGACAGGTCACGGTAGGAGGCACTGATAGCTTCCCAAACAAGTGAAATGTCTTCAGGCTCAATGTGGCGGTAGAGTGCTTCAATGTTGTCGTATACCTCCTCAGGGCTTATTTGGAATAAGTCACGGATGCCCTCACTGACAAATGTGAAGGAGTACTGGGTTGTGCTATTCATTTCTAGCTGAAAAACAGCCCCTGGTATGCTGGAGCTGATCTCACGCAGCTGTTTTTCGCTTTTCTGCAACTTATCTATCATCTGCAGGCGCTCGTCCACGTTCATGGCCACTACCAGACGTGGCATGCTGTCACCATGCCGTGGAAGGGCGTGTGAGATCGCTTCGACTTCAAACTCACTGCCATCGCTGCGCTTATGGCGAATTCTGCTCTGCTGCGATTGTTGCTTGTCAACCTGGTCCATTCTGAATTTAAGCAGCGGAACGTCATTTTCCGGCCGAATATCAAATATGCTCAGTGCCAGAAACTCCTCTCTGCTATACCCATATTCGCGAAGGGCAGCTTCATTCACGTCCAGAAACTGCATGTTCAGGCGGTCATATACCCACATCGGCATGGGATTCAAGTCAAAAAGCATCTTATACTGGATCTGGCTATCCAGCAGCGCTCTCTGCAGGTCCTGTCGCTGCTTCATTTCAGCATTGAGCAGTCTGTTGTCAAAGCGAAGCCGTTGGATCACGTTGCGGAGCAGGAGCAGGGCGGCAAGGCTGATCAGCACAATAAGCGCAAGTATGAACCTGTAGTTGTTAACAAATGACGAGATTGATACGGATGCCTGGCGTCCGCTTTGACGGGTGGCCTGCCGTATACTGGCACTTAACTCATTGAGGTGGTTTTGATGCTGCCTGTACTCCGGCGTGATCACGATACGGTTGTAGGCCAGTGCCTCTGCCGTGTTTCCGCTACGGCTAAGTTGAAGCAAACGCGCAATCAGGGTATCATGCGAAGCTGTTTCATTTTCAAAATCTCGCAACAGCCTCCTGCGATTCGCATCTCCCATCATGCCTTTTAGTTGGGTGACGATCTCGGCGCTATGCGCCTGGGCTGTGTGAATGTCCTGTTCGTAATTGTTTTTTTCTGCTTCACTGTTTGTGGTCAGGTACAGCAGAATGGCTTTGTGTATGGCATCGTCGCTACTCCGGAGGTTATCGATCAGCTCTAACTCCTGCAGTGCCAGTACGACATAAGCATCATGGTTGAGCTGAACCTGGCGAGCCTGGAAGAACGTGTTGGAGACCAGAACGAGAAGTGTGATCAGTAAACCCGCAAAAGCAAACAGCACTAAATAAGTCGTGCGCGATGCTGCATGCAGATGCGTTGTCTGGTTTGTTTTCAACATATGTAAGGTTCAGGTGCTTAGTAAATTACGTAGCACATGTTTTTGAGTAGCGGATTTGCACTGATATTTATCAGTATTTATAACCGAACTTAAACAATTGTAATACTAAAAACAAAAACCCCCTCCCCATAAAGTTCCATTCAGTAGCATCGTCTGTCAAACCGGTGTTATCCAAGTAAACCGAGGAGCTGTTCAAGTCAAAAATCTGTAAACCTTTTAAAAGATAGTGTAACAGTGGACGCTCACATGGGGCGTACCTTTGTATTGATTGGAAGACAAACCAAGGACATAGAATGGCAACAATAGAGAAAACAGTATATAAGAAAGATACATTTCCAGTAGAGGGGATGACCTGCGCCTCCTGTGCATCCAGCATCGAGAGCATGCTGCGCACAGTGGAGGGGGTGCAGGAGGCCAACGTGAACTTTGCCGGTAAAACCGTACAGGTGGCCTATGCGCCACAGCAGGTACAGCCAGCTCAACTGCGCGATACTTTGGAGGAGATCGGCTTTGAGCTGCTGATAGACCAGCAAACTGAGCAGGAACTGGAAGAGCGACACGAGAAAGCGCTGCAGGTTTTAAAAACTAAAACCATTGCGGCAGCTGTACTGGCCTTTCCGGTTTTTGTGCTGGGTATGTTCTTTCACAACACATTTAGCTGGGGCAACTGGGCAATGCTGGCTTTCACTACACCAGTGCTGCTATGGGCAGGGCGCCACTTTTTCGTGAATGCCTGGGGCCAGGCAAAGCACTTGCGCGCCAACATGGATACGTTAGTAGCACTGAGTACAGGTATAGCCTTCGCTTTCAGTGTGTTCAACACCATATATCCCCGGTTTTTCCTGGACCGTGGGCTGGAACCGCATGTCTACTACGAAGCAGTAGCCGTGATCATTGCCTTTATCTTGCTGGGTAAATACCTGGAAGAAGGCGCCAAAAGCCGGAGCTCGGCAGCCATTAAGAAACTGATGGGCCTGCAGCCGAAGACAGTGCGTGTGCTGCGCAACGGGGTTGAGGCCGAAATACGCATAGAAGAGGTGCGTATAGGCGACCAGGTGCTACTGTTGCCTGGTGATCGGGTGCCAGTGGATGGAGAAGTGTCGTCAGGCGGCTCTTATGTAGACGAAAGTATGCTGAGCGGCGAGCCTTTGCCGGTACAGAAACAGGCTGGTGATAAGATTTTTGCCGGTACGATCAACCAGAAAGGCAGTTTGCAACTGATTGCCCTCAAAACCGGAGGCGAAACCATGCTGGCCCATATCATCAAGATGGTTCAGGAGGCACAAGGTAGTAAAGCGCCGGTGCAGAAGCTGGTCGATAAGATCGCTGGGATTTTCGTGCCTGTTGTGCTGCTGATCGCAGTACTGACTTTTGTGGCCTGGGTGGTGCTTGGTGGCGAAGCCTATTTATCGCAGGCGCTGGTGTCGATGATCTCGGTGCTGGTGATCGCCTGCCCCTGTGCGCTGGGACTGGCCACGCCTACTGCGATCATGGTGGGAGTGGGCAAGGGCGCGGAAAACGGCATCCTGATCAAAGACGCGCAAAGTCTGGAAGATGCCTACAAAGCGAATGCGATTCTGCTTGACAAGACGGGCACTATCACACTGGGCAAACCCGCCGTGACCGATGTAGTATGGGCCAATGGGGTACAAGGGAAGGAACGATTGGAGCAGCTTTTCTTTTCGATCGAAGCCAAGTCAGAGCACCCGATCGCACAGGCCATCTATACCTACTATAAAGAACAAGGTATAGCAGCACTGGAGCCGGACTATTTCAATAGCGTCACCGGTATGGGAGTGGAAGCAGCATTTGGTGGTGAAAAGTTTTTCGCGGGTAACGAAAAGTTGCTTCGTCAGGAAGGTATAGCCATGGAGGCCCAACTGGTGGACGCCGCCCGGAAACTGCAGGAAAACGCTAAAACTGCCGTATACTTTGCCAATGGGCAAAAGGCCCTGGGAGTGTTTGCCGTGAGCGATCCCATAAAACCTGCCGCTGCCGAAGGTATAGCCCGTATGAAAGCTGCAGGTTTGGAAGTATACATGCTCACCGGCGACAATATGCAGACAGCTGCCGCGGTGTCCCGGCAGGTAGGTATCACCCATTTTGAGGCTGAACTGCTGCCAGGCGATAAAGCCGATTTTGTGAAAAAGCTACAGGAGCAAGGGAAAGTGGTGGCGATGGTAGGAGATGGTATAAACGATGCGCAGGCCCTGGCCACAGCCGACGTTAGTATTGCGATGGGACATGGTACTGACGTAGCCATGGATGTGGCAGGTATAACCCTGATGCGCTCTGATTTGATGCAGGTAGCAGCGGCCATTAACCTTTCAAGGGCTACGGTGCGCACCATTCGGCAAAACCTGTTCTGGGCTTTTATTTACAATGTGATCTGTATACCTGTGGCCGCTGGTCTACTTTACCCGTTCACAGGTTTCCTGCTCAACCCAATGGTAGCCGGAGCTGCTATGGCCTTAAGCTCGGTTTCAGTGGTAAGTAACAGTCTGCGCCTGCGCGGGAAGAAATTATAAGAATTATTTTAATAAGTTGATTTGTTATGTTAAGTATGAAAACGTATAAGTTTAAAACAACCATAAACTGTGGTAGCTGTGTGAGAGCTGTGACGCCTCATCTGAACAAACTGGAAGGAATAGAGAACTGGAAAGTAGATACAGAGAATCCAGACAAGATACTGGAAGTTAGTACAGAGAGCCTGGATGCTCAGGATATAAAAAGCACAGTAGAGAAAGCGGGTTTTAAGGCAGAGCAGGTATAATTCCCTCTAAACGAAGTGGGAAGTACAACTAATAGGGGGTAGTTGCCAACTATGGTGAGCATTAATGGGCAAGCTGAATCAGTTTGCCCATTTACTTTGCCTCACGATTGATTTCCGTGGGTGTAGGCGCGATTTGCCCCTACAAAGAATGGTATATCCTAACATGGATAAGCTGCTCAATGCCATCCCTAAGGATTCACGCGCTTCTTCAATGTTTTTGATATCTCCACCTCCAATTGCTATACCTTCCCATTTTTCGGGCCAGAGGTAGATGGCTCCAATCGCATATGCAACGAAAGCACTCAGCAGCATAGCCTGATTAGCTCTGTTCAGAGCTACCAGGAAGCTGAAAATCGCAGCGAGAAGATAGATGGCTATCCAAAGTATAGCATCCGGGTCATTGTATTGCATAGCAGCGAAAGCAATAAAACAAATACCCAATACGGTCGGAAGGATTTGTTTGAGTGTCATAGTTGACTAAATTGATTATACTGCTATACTGGAAAATTATATAAAAGTTTTGCGTTTTACTTGTGTTTTAAAAGTAAACGAGCAGCCTCTAGCTGCTCGTTGGATATTTTTAATATTGTAAGAGGAAACTTACCATGCCCACTGTGGGCAAATGATTTTAGAAGGATTACGCAGTTTCAGACCTAGTACAACTTCATGACTGCCCGAGTTGGTGCCGGCAAGCGGTGATACACTGGCATCATAAGAATAGCTTAGATCCATCAGGTAGCTAATGTTTACACCTGCCATCACACAAACTGACTCATTGTGGCGATAGGAAGCTGCAGCCCAAATGCGGTCGCTATACAGTGCCTTCAGAGTTGCATCAACCGATACAGGGCTTGGCTGTGCCATTTTTACCATCACCGAAGGTATAAGCGCCAGATCAGGCGACACGTCTAATCGGTAACCACCCGTCAGGAAATAGTGCTTTTGCAGTCTGCCGCTGTTATCAGTGGCAGTGCCGGAAGTAAGGTGTTCACGCTTGCTTGGTACGAGCTGGGCACCGGCTATACCTATGTAATAATTATAGGAATACAACCACAAGCCCATATTCAGGTCAAACTTCATTTCATTGATTCGTCCATCGTTAATGGCCTTATCATTCGGGTTGATGACGCGCACTGCCGTAGGATCCAGGCTGTATTGTATCAATCCCGGGGCTACCCCTGCAGCTACACGCAAGGTGCGGGAAAGGGGCTGGTGGTAAGCATAGCTGACATTAAAGCTGCTACGCTTAAGAGGGCCTGTTGCAGTCGTCATGGCCATAGCGCCCAGGCCATGGTGCGGCCTGATGCGACGGTAAGAGGTTGGCTTCTTGGTAGTGGCTTCTTTGGCGGGAGAACTGTTACGTTGAGCCGCTGTTACAGGGGCTACCTCCTTCATGATCGGAGCATGGAAGGTGGCGTAGTATGATACGGGCGCTCCTTCCAGTCCAGACCATTGCTGCCTGGTGCCGATTTTCACGTCGGCATAATCCTCTATACCTGCTATGGCGGGGTTGAGCAGGTAGTTGTTGAGAGTGTACTGGCTGTACTGCGGCTTTTGCTGCGCCATGGCCTGGGTAGCGAGCAGAAGCACAAATCCTAAAGCTAAAAGTTTGTTCATAGACGGTTATTTAACAATTGTCACACTTCCTGAAAGCGGTTTTTCCTGGTTGTCAAGCTGAATGAGGTAGTAATAAGTAGCGATTGGGAGTTCTTTGCCATTCTGGCGTCCGTCCCACGGTATTTTATAGCCTTGCGAACTGAACACAGCGTTGCCCCATTGGTTGAACACCTGTACCTTACAGTTCGGATACTGCTCTATGTTGAGAATCTCCCACACATCGTTCACGCCGTCTTGGTTCGGTGTGAAGGTATTCGGCACGTACACCAATTGCTGCACCGTAATAGTTACCTCGTCCGTAGACACACAGCCTGCCTCGTTGGTCACCGTCACGGTATAGGTGGTCGTTTTCTCTGGTTTGGCGTATGGGGTCGCGATGTTCGGATTGTTCAGGCCCTCAGCTGGTGACCAGCTGTAGGTTGCACCGCCGCTAGCCTGGAGCTGCACCGTTCTGCCGAGCATCAGGATCTGGTCCATACCTGCGTTGGCACTTGGAGCAGGCACCGCCACGGTCACAGCACGGCGCTCACTGGCGCATGACGAAGCCACTTCCTGCACATAGTAGGTGGTGGTGCTGGTCAGGATCGGTGTCGTAAAGTTGTTGCCGACTTGTATCGGATTACCACCGGTTGCGCGGTCGTACCACTCTAACCTGCCACCTTTGCCTGTTGCGGTCAGGGTGGTTTTGGTGCTGTGACAGATGGTCTGGCTGCTTGCGGTCGGCATGTCTGGCAGTGGTGTCACGGTTACTTTTATAGCTTCGCTCACCAGGCGCTCGCACGATTCAGAAGTGACAATTCTTCTAAACCAAGTGGTCTGAGTAAGCGCTGCCGACTGGATGTCTTTGCCGCTGTTGCTCCCAACTGCCGTGGTATAGCCATTGTCCGGGCCGCTGGTGCTGCTTTCCCAGGTATAGTTATAGTTGCCGCTACCGCCTGTTGGCAGGGTGCCTACTAAAAGTGATGGCGCTGTACCATAGCAAATAGTTTGGCTGGTGCTGATGCGGTTGTTGGCCATAGGCGGACGTACGCTGATGAATACGGCTGCACTAGTGTCTGGCTTTGGTCCGGAAAGCACAACACGGCGGAACCAGGTAGACTGCGTAAGTGCCGCCGGGCTGTAATCTTTGCCTGTGCTCTGGCCGGTAGCCGTCATAAAGCCTGTTTTAGCGCCCTTCGTGCTGGCAAGCCACAGGTACAGGAACTGCCCATCACCGCCCACTGGCACCGAGCCGTTCAGGGTTGCTGGCTTATTGCCTGCGCAGATGACCTGATCGCTGTAGATGTTATTGTTCGTAACGCCTTTGTGCACTTCGATCAGCACCGGATCAGATACTGTCTCGCAACCACCTGATAGCACACGGCGACGGAACCAGGTAGATTCGTAAAGCGCATCCGGTGTATAGTGGCGGCCATTGTTTATACCTGCGGCTGGTTGATAACCACCCTGTTGGCTAAGGCTGCTTTCCCACAGGTAGGTATAGCTGCCCGCTCCAGCTCCACCGCTAGGGTTAGTGCCAGAAAGCGGAGCTGGTGTCTGCCCTCTGAAAATGCTTTGGTTCAGACCGATCGTATTGTTGCTGATAACAGGCGAAACTGTAATCGTCACCACGTTCGACACATGCTGGCAAGGGCCAGACACCACTACACGGCGGAAAGACGTGGTTGTGGTCAGGGTACCAACGTTCAGATCAGAAGCTGCGCTGCTATTCACTCTGCGGAATACCCCGTCAGTACCTGCTGCTTCCCAATAGAAGGTATAGCTGCCCGTGCCGCCAATAGGTTGTGAGCCTGTTAGCTTGGACGGAGCGCTGCCTGTACAGATCACCTGGTCTCCAGCGATGGTATTGTGGGCAATCACCGCATTTACCAGAATGCGTACTTCAACTGACGTATTAAAGCACTCACCGGCTACTACTTTACGGCGGAACCAGGTGGTTTCAGACAGCTGACCCGGCTGGTAGTTCATACCAGTGTTATTTCCAGCTGCAGCGGCGAACTCTGTGCCTTCGGTGCGGCTTTCCCACAGATATACCGGCTGCTCGTTGCCACCAGTTGGACGGGTGCCTTTCAATTCGCCAGGCGTATCACCTGCGCACACGGCATGCGACTGGGTGGTAATGGTGTTGTTAGCTATCACTGGCTGCACCATAATCTCCAGCACTTGGCTGAGTGACTGCTGACAAGGAGCCGAGTACACCACTCTTCTATACCACATGCGCTCAGTCAGCGGAGCAGGAGCCTGATAATCGGGCTGGTTGTTGGTTCCTGCTGCTGCAGTAAAGTGCTGACCGTCGCGGCTGCTTTCCCATAGGTAGGTATAGCTGCCATTGCCGCCTGCTGGTGCTGCGCCTTTTAGCAGCTGCAGTACATCACCTGAACAGATGGTGCTTTTCTCTACTGCAATAGTATTGTTGCTGATCGCCGGAAGTACTTCCACTTTCACAGCAGTGCTGGTGTGTGCCTCGCAAGGACCAGACAGCACAACTCTCCTGTACCAAGTTGTTTTTTCGAGTGCCTCTGGCTGGTAAGTGGCTGACTGGGCATCAGCAACTAAGCTAAAGCCAGACTCCGCACCTTGCTCGCTACGTTCCCAACGGTAGGTATAGCTGCCATTTCCACCAGTTGGGGTCGTGCCTGTTAGCGTGCTCGGACGCTGCCCGGCGCAAATTGCTGCAGTCGGGGCTGTCAGGCTGTTACTGTCGATACGTTTGTTGACTGTTACCGTCACAGGGAGGCGCTCACTGCTGCCACAGCCGTTTACATTCACTGCCTCTACAAAGAAAGTCGTGGTTTGATGCAGTACTTCAGTTTCAAAACTGTATCCTTCGAACAGGTAATTTTGTGCAGCAGCGTTGGCATACCAGCGGAAAGTATTGGTCGTTTGGCTGTTCACGGTCAAGGTGGCGGAGTTGCCTTCGCATACGGTAACCGGCGCAACCTCTGGTGCTGCTGGCAGGCCTACAACTGTTACCTCGATTACCGCTGAGTTGCTGATACACTCGCCTGATACCACTTCACGGGTATACCAGGTAGTTTGAGCCAAAGCAGTCGGGCTGGTGTAGTGCTGGCCAGTATGCTGGCCTGGAGCCGGACTGAACGTAGCGTTCGGTCCGCTTGTACTGTATAGCCAGCGATAGGTGTAGCTTCCGTTTCCACCAGTAGGCTGCGCACCTGTCAGCGTAGCTGCAGCAGTGCCTTCGCAAATAACCGGCTGGCCTTCGATCTGGATTGTATTATCCGTGATTGCAGGCTGTACCAGTATCTGAATTTCGTTACTGTAGTTTTCGTCGCAAGGTCCACCAGCTACCACACGGCGGTAGAACATGGTTTTGTCGTTGATCTGCGGCGTATAGTTCAGGCCTGTGTTGGTACCAAGTGCTGGCACAAAAGCGCCGTCTTCGGTACGCATTTCCCAGCGGTAAGACTTCAAGTCAGTCCCACCCTGCGGCATGCTGCCGATGATAACAGATGGCGTGGTGCCACTGCAGATAGTGTTTTGCTGCACTGAAACAAAGTTCATGGTGATCGGCTTCACCACCGTTACTTTCACGGCTTCGCTGATGTGTTCCTGGCAAGTGCCGGAGGTTACTTTGCGACGGAACCAGGTGGTTTCGTTCAGTACACCCGGATTGTAGTGCTGCTCACGATTATTGCCGTTTGCCGCTCTGAAACTTCCATTAGTGCCCGTGGTGCTGTATTCCCAGGTATAAGTGTAGCTACCCGTGCCGCCAGTCGGCTCACTGCCCTGCAGGGTAGGAGCTTCTGCCCCTTCGCAAATAGGCGCGATGGTAGTAAGCGTGTTTTGATCTATTACAGGCGTTACAGTTATTATAACAGGAGCGGAGGTATGAGAGCAACCTGCAGATAGCACCGTTCTTCTATACCAGGTGGTTCGGTTGAGTTTACCTGGCTGGAAAGTGGCGGCCGTGGCGCCATCAATACTTTCAAAACCCTCGTTGGCACCTGTCACGCTAGCTTCCCAGCGATAAGTATAGCTGCCGTTACCACCAATTGGCATTGCGCCAGTAAGCAGGGCAGGGGACTGGCCAGCGCAAATCGTTGCAGTTTCGTTCAGGATATTACGGTCCAGTGCTGGCAGGATCGTGATAGTTGCCGCTATTACTGGACTGTAGCAGCCGTTTGTAACGCCGCGTACATAATATGTGCTGATACCTTCGGGGAGGTTTTGGGCTGTGAAACTTCTGCCTGTTTCCAGTTGCTGTGTCGCCGCTGCATCGGCAAACCATTCGTAAGCCCCTGCATTACCTTCCACAATCAGGATAGCGCTGCTGCCCGCACCGCAGTGAGTAACAGGAGCTACAACAGGGGCTGGAGTTGCCGGGTATACTTCTACTTTGATTGGGGTACGCACACTTGAGCAGCCACCTTCTACCGTGGTCTGGGCATAAAAAGTCGTGGTCTGGTCAAGTGACCGCGTCTGGAAGCTGCTGCCTTCGTGCAGTAAACTGCCTCCGGTCGGCTGTTCGTACCATTGCACGCTGCCTTCGGCCTGCAATACCCGTAGCAGGGCAGTGCTGCCTGGGCAGAGCGTCGCCACTTGCTGTACGGTTGGCGCAACTGGCAAGTCGTTTACTGTAACTTGCAGTTCTTCTGTTACTTCGCACACACCGGCACGATAGGTATAGGAGAGAGCGTAAGTGCCAACTGCCGCAGGGTTGAACTGCCCTTCAGCTGAGACATATGCAGAGCCGCTCCAGGTGCCGCCTTTATGCGAGGCCTCTAACTGCATGATGCCACTATTCAGGCACACTACTGCCTTGGGAGCGCTCAGTTCGAGTACAGGTATAGCATCTATCGTAATTTGCTGTGTTGCTTCTTCTGAGCTACCGCACTCGTTGGTGGCGATCACTTTTACATTATAAGTACCAGGCTCAGCAAAGCGGATCATGGGATAAGCCGCGCCTGCATCACTTCCCTCTTCAAAAGTCACACCAGCTGGCCCGCTCACTTCCCAGCGGTAGGCACTGATCGTTCCGGACTGAGCATCAAACTGAGGTCTGTGTGCGGCATTAGTCTCTGAAAAAGCGATCGTTTGCGGACCGCAGTAGGTTTGAGCCTCTGGTAAATTAACTAGAGGTTTGTTAATAACGATAATTTCTGTTTCCTGTGTGCTAACAGCAGAACAGAAGCTGCTGGCCAGCAAGGAGACAGTATAGGTGCCCGATTGATTGAAACTGAACACCGGGTTTTCAGAGTTGGCATCAGTGCCTTCCGCAAAGCTCCAGCCTTCTGTAGCTGATATAGTCCAGGTATACTTCAGGTCTGCGCCCGATGAGTTGTTTCGTGATCTAAAGATAGAAGGGGCGCACACACCGCCATCCGAGGTCAGGTCGAAGGCGGCTTTGGGGACATCCTTTACCACGATCATCTGCTCCATAACAGTTGGCAAACAGGTTGAATTCGGATCAAGCGGGTAAGCTGTCAGGCGGACCATATACTCGCCCAGTTCGTTGAATACCACGTTTGGAGAAAGTGTCGTGTTGTTACCGGAAGAGAACTTCCAGCCGGTCTCCGGGAAAATTTCCCATTTAACGCGGTAGCGATCGGTTCGGGCAGAAGCATCGTAACCGTTTTTGGTCTTGTCCTGGAAGCGGATGGGTTCGTTCAGACACACATTTCCGACGGCAAAATCAGCGATAGGGCCTTTGGAAATGCGAATACCAGTAAATGTGGCAATTGATTTGTTACACTGGTTGATGGCTGTGCCTGTCAGCGTAAAACCGTTGGGCTTGTCTTTGGATGACTCCAGGAACTCATGGCGCAGGATGCGGTCTGCAGGCAGTTCGTTGTGCTTGAATACATAGGGCGCAGTACCGTCGTCAAACTGAAAGGTATAGACAGTATGTGGCGAGTTGCCCTCCACCCCTGTAATTCTAAATCCATAAGACACTGGGGCACAGTCAATGTTATTGCCATCGCTGGTGATGCCAAGGCCGGGATTGCTGCCGATGAAAAGCTTTTCTGTGAAGGTGCCCTGGCAACCGCTGGCATCAGTAGCTGTTACAGTGATATTATAAAGGCCAGGGGCGGTATAAGTATGGCTGGTGCGCTCAAAGTCGGAGCCGAGGGTGCTGTTTTTGCCATCACCCCAGCTAATGGTATAGCCCGTGTTAGTGGCAGCCGTAGTGGATGCATTCTCTACTTCCAGTTTGAACGAATTGGCACTACCTGTATAGCTGCAATAGGTAAAGTCGTAAAGCGGATCCTTGATGGTAGCGTCGGGTTGGCCGCTAATTTGGGTAGGTTCTGAAGTGGCCGTGCAGCCGTCATCTGTAGTGGTGGTGACAGTGTAAGTGCCTGCTGATGTGATGGTAATGCTTTGAGTTGTAGCGCCGTTAGACCATTTGTAACTGGCTGCTTCTGTGGCAGTGAGCACTGTTTGCCCTTCGTTGCACAAAGAGGAAGAGCCCGTAATTGTTATAATAGGAGTGCAACTTTGTGCTATGGTTTTTGCATCAAAACACAACACATAAAGCAGGGTGAGCACAACAATGGCGAGGCTCTTTTGTACCGGTTGCATAAAGGGTTCTGTATAAGTTTGCTATAGATGAATGCTTTTCTGTAAAAATGAGGATGGCTGTATAATTCAATTCGGCAAAAGGACGCTTTCATAGTATAGAAGGTGTAACAATCCCTACTATAACTGAGCGTGCATTAGTTATCAGAGTGTCTTGAAAATGAATTTCGTATATCTGAAACTTTTATCGCTTTAAGCCAAACATTTTTGTAGCCTGTCCGTATTGTGCAAAATGTTTTTCGCTGACACTTGGTTCAAATAATTGTAAATTTTTTATGAATCAAGCTTTAGTGCTTATTCTTGTAAATAGTGTTCTACTATCCCCTCTTATCTCGAAATCTTCGCTATCAGGTTGTTTATCATGTTTAAGCCAATAAAAGTAGGGCGTATTATAACATAAACTGTGTATGTAGGATTATTTATAGATATGATTAAATCATTAAAGGTTGCTGATTTATGATACATTCTGGTATATGAATTACTGCGCGATCATTGGTTTAGAAAGTGATATTACAAACCAACCTATTTTTGATAGGGGGATTTACCTGTTGAAAATTTTATTATGAAAATATTGGCAGCTTAAGTGAAACCTTTTTAGGAATAGCAGGCCTATTAGGTGTAAATTATAAAAAAAGTTATATAATAAAGATTTAAGTTATAATTTTAACTTAGGCGTATTTAAAAATAGTAATATGCTAATATTATCACTTAATATTTTATTAATGTTTTAGCGATAAATTAATAAACCTTAATATAAATGCAGTCGTATTTCAGTCTAAATTCCGTTTGGTAATTGCGAGCGGTTATCAACGTCAGAATTAAATGTTCAAAAACAGAATATTATTTTAAGACTAAAGGTGAATACAGACATTAAGGTTGTCATGGGTCCCGGAGCAACGTGAGAATTGACAAAGTGATTGAAGGGAAGAGGCGTAAGGAAGTCAATTAAGGAAAAAAGGGAATTATGATTCTATAAGTACAATTTCAGGTTATGCACAAATACAGACACTATAATAGTTTTAATAGAATAATTTTATTAATACTAGACATCACATTGATAGCTTTCGCATTTAAGCTGTCAAACCTTTTCAGATACGGTGATCTTGAGCTCACCCACCAGTACAGTATCTTCTTTGTACTGTTTGCACTGGTTTGGTGGATCGTATCGGGATTCAAGAACTTCATGTTCCGCATTGATGGCTTCCTGCCGGTAGGCAGAAAGACAGGCAACATGCTCAACGCATTTGCAATACACGCTGTGATACTCTCCAGCTGTATTGTGATTTTCAACCTGGAGCACCTGTCCCGCTTGCTGCTTTTGTATACTTATCTGTTTACAGCGCTGCTGATCGGTATAAGCCGAGTGGTTTTATTCCTTGCACAGCGCTACTTCTCAAAATCAGATATGGCGTACAGCCGTTACGTGATCGTAGGTATGGGACCTGCAGCCATTTCACTGCACCAGACCTTCAGCAGCGATGAAGCGCCAGGTCGTAAGTTTATGGGATTCTTCACCGACAAAGCCGATGAACTGAGCAAGCACAGCAGCATGGTAAAAGGTAATGTGGCTGAGCTGAGAGAATACTGCCTACAGAACAACATTGACGAGGTGTATTACACACTGCCTGTGAATGACAAGGAGCAGATCGATGATCTGACTGAGTTTGCCGATGATAACTTCATCTACTTCCGTATTGTGCCTGATTTCAGCGCTATCGTGCAGCGTGAAGTGAACATGTACTTCTACCAGAACATCCCGATGATCAGTGTGCGCAAGGAGCCACTGGAGCAAGTGACAAACCGCGTTGTAAAGCGTGCCTTTGACATTGCCTTCTCATTAGGTGTAATCTTGTTCCTGTTCCCTATCGTGATGCCGATCATCGCGCTGGCAATCAAAATCAGTTCTCCGGGACCGATCTTCTTTAAGCAGTTGCGTCCGGGTAAAAAGAACAGACTCTTCGTGTGCTACAAGTTTAGAACCATGCGGGTGAATAACAGCACGGAGTTGCAAGCTACTAAAAATGACCCGCGTATTACCAGAGTAGGTGCCTTCCTGCGTAAGTCTAATCTGGACGAATTGCCACAGTTCTTCAACGTGCTACTAGGCGATATGTCGGTAGTAGGACCTCGTCCGAACCTGGTATCGCAGCTGGATCACTACTCTAAAGTGATTAACAAATACAAAATGCGTCACTTCGTAACACCGGGTATTACGGGTTATGCACAGGTGAGCGGCTTTAGAGGCGAGACCAAAGAAGTGCACCTGATGGAGAAACGTGTAGAGTATGATGTAAAATACATGGAGAACTGGAGCTTCATGATGGATATGAAAATCATCTTCCTGACTGTTTGGAACATGGTGAAAGGTGAGAAAAATGCATACTAACGAGATGACTGAGACAAGTATCATGCGCAGAACTGCAGCACCCTTGCAGCAAAAGCGCCGCCTGCTGAAGTCCTACATCACGACTGGCCGCTTTGATGAATTTGTGGAGCAGGTATTTTGGATGACCGATAATAGAGCTTCATCTTATGTATGCTTTGCCAATGTGCACATGCTGGTAGAAGCATACCAGGACCCGAATTTCAATAAAATACTAAACGAGGCAGATGTGGCCTCGCCAGACGGCGGACCACTCTCCAAGCTAATGAAACTGAAGTACGGTCACAACCAGGACCGTGTGCCAGGTATGGACCTGATGCCGCGTTTGATTGAAGAAGCCGCTGCCAGAGGTAAGTCTGTTTTCTTCTATGGCTCTACAGATGATGTACTGGAAGCTGTGGTGGCAACTGCCAAATCTAAGCACCCGGATGTAAAGATAGCGGGCTATTATTCACCGCCTTTCCGTCAGCTAACGGAGGAGGAAGATCAGTCCATCGTGGATATGATCAATGATGCAGGGGCCGACTTAGTATTTGTAGCCCTGGGATGCCCGAAGCAGGAACGCTGGATGGCCGAGCATAAAGGTCGCGTAAAAGCCTGCATGCTGGGTGTGGGTCAGGCTTACATGACGTATGCCGGGCTGGAGAGACGACTGCCGAAATGGGCACGTGACCTGTCACTGGAATGGACATACCGGCTGTATCAAGAGCCCAAGCGACTTTGGAAACGCTACCTGGTTACCAATAGCACCTTCGTATACCTGACTCTGAAAGATATGCTATGGCCCGGTGATAAGCATAAAAAAGCCACCGTGGTAACGGTAAACTAACAGTATCAAAAAAATGCGCTGCGTAGGTATAAACCCACCACAGCGCATTTTTTTCATCCATGCCTTTCAAGCTATAGAAGCAGACATCAAACTAAACGTCATCCTTCTGTAAAACCTAAATGCCAGATGTGGGTATAAGGACAAGTTGCTCCTGAAGTAGGTGTGTTATAACATACCAGGTTCTACCACAGAGCATCAGGCTTTGCTGATAAGAAGACACGACTATTATTTCCGATTTATCAAAATCAAAATATAGTAATTGTCGTATAGAAGACAGATTTAAAACAAAAGTTCACCCCAAACCCTTAAAATTAATGAAAGCTGTAATACTGGCCGGCGGATACGGAACCCGCATCAGTGAAGAGAGTGGTGTTAGACCAAAACCGATGGTAGAAATCGGCGGAAAACCCATCCTCTGGCATATCATGAAAATATACTCTTCGCACGGCATCAACGATTTTGTGATTTGCTGCGGCTACAAAGGCCACATGATCAAAGAGTATTTTGCTAATTACTTCCTTTATAACTCTGATGTGACCTTCGATATGAACAATAATAGCATGAAGGTGCACCAAAATAATACAGAATCCTGGAAAGTGACGCTGGTTGACACAGGAGAGGGTACGCTAACCGGCGGCCGTCTGAAGCGTGTGCGTGACTATATTGGTGACGAGACATTCTGCTTAACTTATGGCGACGGTGTAAGCGATATCGATATCAGCGCTTCCATTGAGTTTCATAAGCAGCAAGGCACCAAAGCGACACTTACCGCTGTGCAGCAGCCAGGCCGATTCGGTGTTTTTACCCTCTCAGGAGAAGACACGCATGTACGCCATTTTCAGGAGAAGCCTGAAGGCGGTGAGCAGCCATGGATCAACGGTGGTTTCTTCGTGCTGGAGCCTTCCGTGATCGATTACATCGACGGAGACCATACTACCTGGGAGCGTGAGCCGATGGAGCGTCTGGCCCGTGAAGGGGAGATGGCTGCCTTCAAGCATACCGGCTTCTGGCAACCGATGGACACCCTTCGTGATAAGAACTACCTGGAAGAGCTGATCCAGCAAGGAAAGGCTCCGTGGTATAAAGTGATTCAAAACCAACCTGTAAATGCCTAAACGACGGTAGGTATAGCACATTGTTGACCGACTTCGTATAACATATCCTATACCTGACCTTTTAGCGAAACATAAGCTGATGAAGAGAGAATTTCTGCAGCAAACCTATCAAAACAAAAAAGTATTTCTGACAGGCCATACCGGTTTCAAAGGTTCCTGGATGCTGCAAATGTTGCATTCCCTTGGAGCTGAGATCATGGGCTACGCCCTTGCACCCGAAACCGAAGAAGACATGTATCACCTGATCGACGGCGACAGCCTGTGCGAGTCGGTGATCGCTGACATCCGTAGCAAGGAAGCCGTGGAAGAAGCTGTCCTGCGCTTTCAGCCGGACTTTATTTTCCATCTGGCCGCACAGCCGCTGGTGCGTCTGTCGTACGAATTTCCGTCCGAGACCTTTGCTGTGAATGCCGTAGGAACAGCCCATGTGCTGGATGCCGTGCGCAAGCTCGAGAAGGCTTGCACTGTCGTGCTGATCACGACGGATAAGGTATACGAGAACAAGGAGTGGGTATACCCATACCGGGAATCGGACCAATTGGGCGGTTACGACCCCTATAGCGCCAGCAAAGCCTGTGCGGAGTTGGTGATCTCGTCCTATACCCGTTCGTTCTTCCATCCAGAAGCCTTTGAAAAGCACCAGAAAGCGATTGCCAGCACCCGCGCCGGTAACGTGATCGGGGGTGGCGATTGGGCCAAGGATAGGATCATACCGGATATAGTGCGGGCACTGCGGGTAGGGGAACCGGTAACGGTGCGCAACCCGAATGCGGTGCGTCCGTGGCAGCACGTACTCGAGCCGCTGGGTGGTTACCTCTTGCTGGGTGCTAAAATGGCTGAAAACCCGAAATCCTTTGACGGCGCCTGGAACTTCGGTCCGCAGGCGGGCGACAATAGTCCTGTGGAAGATCTGGTACAGAAGGCCCTGCAGGTATGGGGATCTGGCAGCTATGACAAGCCGGAACTCAAGAACCAGCCACACGAAGCCGGATTGCTTAAGCTGGACATCAGCAAAGCACTGGTAGAGCTTGGCTGGACACCAAAGTACAACTCTTCGCAAGCCATTGAGCGCACCATTGGCTGGTATAAAACATACCATGAAGGTATAACTGACATCAGAGAATTCACGATGGGGCAAATTGCCGAATACCTCGAAGACGAACAACCCGTATACCTGCCATCATAATTTGAACGACAGACACCTGCAAGGCAGCCCTTTGCAGGTGTTTTCCAATACATCAACATACATGATCTTTACAGAAACCAAACTAAAAGGCGCTTACATCATCGACATCAAAAAGCTGGAAGATGAACGTGGCTTCTTCGGTCGGGCGTACTGCCAGAACGAATTTGAGCAATACGGGCTAAACACTAACCTGGTGCAGGCCAATGTAAGCTACAACTACAAAAAGGGCACCCTGCGCGGCATGCACATGCAACTGGCACCGCACGCCGAGACCAAGCTTGTGCGCTGCACCCGCGGCGCTATCTACGACGTGATCGTGGACCTGCGCCCTGACTCCGAAACGTACAAGCAATGGATTGGCGTGGAACTGACGGCTGACAATTACCGCATGCTATATGTTCCGGAAGGATTCGCGCACGGCTATCTGACATTGGAGGACAACTCTGATGTGATGTATCAGGTAACGGCCTTCTATGCGGCCGGAGCTGAACGCGGGCATCGCTGGAATGACCCGGCTTTCAACATACAATGGCCCATGGAACCTCAGATCATCTCGGAGAAAGACCAGAACCATCCATTGCTGGAAGCTATACCAGAGCAGTCAGCTTTTTGAGCAATCGGTCAACAGAAAAAGGACAGGTAATAAAAGATCTCAGTTTTATACCTGTAACTGAAGTTGGGGATTGTCTGAGACTGTATAAAGTCGTTTAATAAAGGCGCATTTTTAAAAGAAGAACTATGATCATTATAGATACCGCATTAGCCAAACGAGAAGCTGAAGGACGGCCTGTCCGTGTAGGGATGGTAGGAGCCGGGTTTATGGCCAAAGGCGTGGCATTGCAAATCAAGCACCACGTGCCAGGTATGGAACTGGTGGCTATCTCGAACCGCACCATCGACCGCGCCCGTGAAACTTACAACGAGGCAGGTATAGCCGAGGTGGAGGAAGTGGACTCTTTAGAGGCTCTGCAAGAAAACATCCGCAACGGCAGGTATAGCATCACCAACGATCCCATGCTGCTTTGTCGGGCGGAAGGTATAGACGCGATCCTGGAAGTGACCGGTGCCGTGGAATTCGGAGCACAAGTGGCTTTGGAGGCTATCCAAAATGGCAAGCACACGATCATGATGGATGCTGAAGTGGACGGCACCGTCGGCCCGATCCTGAAGGTATACGCCGATAAAGCAGGTGTTGTGTTCACGAATGTGGATGGTGACCAGCCTGGCGTGATCATGAACCTGTACCGCTACGTGAAGTCGATCGGTATGAAGCCCGTGCTTTGCGGCAATATCAAAGGCCTGCACGACCCGTATCGCAACCCGACCACACAAGAGAGTTTTGCCAAGCGCTGGGGTCAGAACCCTGCCATGGTTACTTCTTTTGCAGACGGTACCAAGATTTCCTTTGAGCAGGCCATAGTGGCAAACGGAACAGGCATGCGTGTAGCCAAACGCGGTATGCTGGGTCCTTACGCGCCACAGGGAGCTAACATTAGGGAGTCCGTGAATCTGTTCCCATTAGAAGAACTTACCAATGGACCGGGCATTGTAGACTATGTGGTAGGTATAGCTGAGCCAGCCGGTGGTGTATTTGTGCTGGCTACGCAGGATAACGAACGACAGCAGCACTACCTCAACTATTACAAAATGGGTGAGGGGCCGCTTTACTGTTTCTATACCCCGTATCACCTGTGCCATCTCGAAGTGCCGCTCACTATTGCCAGAGCCGTACTCTTTAATGATGCTGCACTCACGCCACTGGATCGTCCGTATGTGGAAGTGGTAACAGCCGCCAAAAAGGACCTAAAGGCTGGCGAAACCATTGACGGCATCGGCCATTACATGACCTATGGGCTTTGCGAAAATGCCGATGTGACCGCGCACGAAAATCTGCTGCCAATAGGTATAGCGGAAGGCTGCGTGCTGAAGCGTGACATACCGAAAGACCAGGTGCTAACTTATGACGACGTGTTTTTACCAGAAGGTAGAACAATCGACAAACTCCGGGAAGAGCAGCGTCAATACTTTGCTTCAGCTTTTGCAGAGGCTAAAGAACAAGCAACGACTAAAACTGCAATAGCCTAAACAGGGGCAGTTGCAGCATACAATACAAAACAGGTACAAATCCCGCCTCGGTCAGGTATGGCCCGGGCGGGATTTCGTATGCCTGACTATATATTTTTATACATGCGCATTCTTATCATACACAACTACTACAAACAGGCCGGAGGCGAGGATACCGTTTTTCACGCGGAAGCTAACCTGTTAGAGCAGCACGGTCATCAGGTGGAGAAACTAACTTTCTCGAACAAAGAGGTGAACAGCCTGACCGAAAAGCTAAAGGCTGCGCTTGGAGTTGTGTATAATGCAGGCAGTGCGAAGCTGGTAGAGGAGCGGATAAAGGCTTTCAAGCCCGATGTCATCCATGTGCACAATTTCTTTCCGTTACTGTCACCGGCTGTGTTTTATGTAGCGCAGCGCATGCAGGTACCTGTTGTCATGACACTGCACAATTATCGTTTGGTTTGCCCAAGCGCTTTACTTTACTACAAGGGTAAGGTACAACTGGAGAATTTGCAAAAGACTTTCCCACTGGGTGCCATCCAACAAAAGGTATACAGGGATTCTGCAGTGCAAACGGCATCAGTAGTGCTCACCACAGGTATACACAAAGTGCTGGGCACCTGGCAGCAAAAAGTTGACAAGTTCATCGCGCTTACCCCAGGAGCTGCCACCCTGTTCCGTGACTCTTCGCTCCAGCTAAGGCCGGAGCAACTCGCTGTGAAGCCTAATTTTACCCAGGATTTAGGTATAGGCCATACCGAGCGTGAGGACTATTTCCTGTACGTTGGTCGCCTAACGCCTGAAAAAGGGATAGAGACCCTGCTGAAAGCACATGAACTGAAAGGTTTCCCATTGAAAGTGGTGGGGGATGGTCCGCTGCGGGAACGAGTGGAGGAGTATGCGGCAACGCATGAGAACATAGATTACCTGGGCTTCCAGAATCGGGAGCAGGTACTGGAGATGCTGAAAAGCGCTCGTGGCCTGATCTTCTCCTCGGAATGGATGGAAACGTTCGGTATGACTATTATCGAGGCGTTCTCTACTGGTACGCCTGCTATTGCCGCCAAAATTGGTGGTGCAGAACAGTTAGTCGAAGATGGGATCAACGGTCTGCATTATACCCCTGGTCATGCTGCTGAGCTGGCTGAAAAAGTCCAACACTTATTCCAGAGCCCTGTACTGGCTGCGAAACTAGGTACGGCGGCTCGTCAAAGCTATGAAGACAGGTATACGCCTGAAGCTAACTATCGCATGCTCATTGCTATTTATGAAGACGCTATCCGGGCTAAAAAGAAAAATGCCCCTGCAACTAAGGTCACAGAGGCAACTATCTCTTAGGAAACAACTTCTATACTGTTTCCACGCTATTCTTTTTTCCTGAGTTTTTTCGCATTTTCTCAAGTATCTCCACAACCTGATCGGTTTCGACAAACAAATGCTGTCGCTGGCCTTCTGCCGCATCATGCACCGGCTTTTCGCCTTTGCAGATGATGTAGTCATAGTCGAGGTCTATTTTGCCAGCGATATCATAGAACGGTTCAATCACAAAACCTTCGTGGAAGATCTCGACGATCTTGGTGCCTGGCTTGCAAAAGAACATACTGATCAATCCAGCGCCTGTGGCTGATACCACCACTTTGGCTTGAGAGAACATCCTGATCTTTTCCAGGATGCTGTACTTACTGGATACAATGGATTTGAATTTATACGTTTCCAGCGCCTCCAGCAGCTCTTTTTCGTTCAGCACGTTGCGTATAGCCGAGTCGCTGCGGCTGATGTACAGGTAAGGCACCCGCTCTGATGCCGGTAATACCTCATGTTGTACCAGTGGCAGGAAAGAATCACGGATGTACTGTCCCAACCAGCGCGGTACCAAGGTATGATTACCACGTGGTGCCGTAGAGGCAATGATGCGATCGGCAGTGAGGTGGCGATATTCTACGCCTGTGATGATTTTCTCAGCAGGTATACCTAGCAGCTCCAGCGTTTCCGTTTGGTAGCTATACCTTGTATTAGGCACCAGGAACCAATCTACTTCATCGTATAAGCCACTTTCACGGAGCAGATGCAGGCGCGGTAGCACATCCAGAAACCAATGGCCGATGTTATTAAGGCCGGCCCCACCGGTTAGCATGGTGAAAACCGTACCCTTAAAGCGGGTTGGCGCCTGGAAATAGCTTTGGGTAAAGATGTTGTTTTGCTCAGCACTAGTGGCTTTGCCGTTCGTCAAGCTAAGCGACACATTTTCAATGACTCTGTTCTGCTGCGATACGATGGCCACACTGCTCTCATTATCAGTATGGATGCGACCGTTTGGCACCTCCACCACTACATAATCCGTGGTCACGCTGCGCTTCGGTTTCCAGTAATCAGAACAGGCTTGATACAGTTCTTCTGATATTTCGAGCGGAGTAGTCAGGTTAGGGTATATACTATGCACCTTTACTTCGGATTTGGTGCAGGCAACTTCATCTTTTGTATTGATCTGGCAAACGCCAGTAGGTCTGAAACGGGTGTTATGGGGAATGATACGCCCAAGTATCTTCTTCAGACGATTGGTGGATTTATCGTAAAATACCTTTGGTTTCATATATATATGGTGAGTAATAATTGCTATACGTTTGTAATTCAAATATGGCTGTGTTACACCATCAATCTAGTTGCTTGACCAAATGTCGGGTGCTTTGTTCAGTGCTGTCATCCACTTGCTGCAAATGTCGCGCCAATAGGCTGGCAGCGGCTGCCACGGCTGTATTGTTCCAGTGGCCGTCATCGGCAGGGTATAGCTTTTTTTGTTCATGATGGTACAAGTGCTCAAAAGCCTCTTGAGTATCTACCACCTTTACGTCTCTGCTCTTCAGCTCGGCCATGAGGCGGGGCAGAAAATCAGGCTTACGTGCCGAAGGTAGTAACTGGTGATAAATGTTCTCCTTGTTAGGTATAGGCATAAACACAAATGGAATGCCGCGCTCAGCCAGTGCATGCTTATAGCCTTCCAACACGTCGGCTATCTGGTTTATTTCTTCGTCTGTGAAGGTTCTGTTGGCGTATTCTCCCTCCATAAAGAATTCGTTTTGATAATGGATGTAGGTTTTTTTGCCGAACCTCCGCTCTATGTTTGCCAAGGTGCGATGGTAGAGACCCAGCTTTGAGATGCGGTCTGCCGTGACAGCCATCCAGGTCAGCGCCTTTGATGAATTGATGACAGAACCTGTCCGGTCGCGAAGTTTATTGCCTATACCTGTGGCACCTACGGCTGGCAGCTCAGGTATACGGCGCTCAATGCTCGACACCACGACAACCTCCGGAGGGTTTTCCTCAAAGCGCTTCGTGCCCAAAAAACGGTTGACAGTGGCAGGGGCGAAGGAGTAAACGTGCTTGCCCAGCTGTTTCTCCAATACTTCAGCCAGTGTTTCCTCCTGCGAAAGTTTAGCGCCTGTTATATTGGAGTCCCCGATCAGCAGCACTTCCGCTTTGGTGTCGCGATTGCGATAGCCATAAGGGTCGGTATACCACTCCACTATTTTCTTTTCAGCATAGGGTGTGCGGGGAGCCAGTTCACCTTCTTCCTCCATGCGCATATGCATATTCGGGTAAAACGGACCGGACAGCAAACGAACACTATTCACAGAGATGGTTTCCCAGATCCTAAAGGTGAAGTAGTTGATAGGCAGTACAATCGCTTCAATAAAAGGCCACAGTACAAAGGGCAGCACGAGCAGCGTCAATTTCTTGAAAAGCCTTCTTACCTCTCTATTTTTCATTCCCTGTGCTGATTAGAATTGAAAATAAATGAACTCCTGGTGACCGAATTGCCCAAAGAGCAGCACCGCTATGATGGCAACGTAGTAGAACGCCCAGCGCACAACTGTAGGTCGCTGACCTATCAACTGCGATACACTGCCATGCCGCTGGATCAGATGAACCGTTTCCATGATCATGATCGAGATGACAGAGACTGCAAATACCTTAAAACCCTGGTCCATGAACAGAATGTGCTCCAGGTTTATACCTGCCAGCAGTTGTCGGATGTTACCTATACCTGTCAAGCTGCTCTGCAGAATATAAAATGCCTCCCCGATAGAGTTAGCCCGGAAAAATACCCAGGAGAAAAGCACCAGCGCAAAAACACTGAGCACCTGCACCCACTTATAAAGTAACGGGCGGCTGCGAAGCCCAAGACTATCAGCCAGGGCGTCTCGTTGCTTTGACGTTACGATTGCAAACACCAGATAAAAGCCGTGTAATGCGCCCCATACCACAAAGGTCCAGTTTGCACCGTGCCACAGGCCACTCACCAAAAAAGTGATGAACAGATTGTAGTACCAGCGCCACTTTACCACCCGGTTGCCCCCAAGCGGTATGTACAGGTAGTCGCGGAACCAGGAGGAAAGCGAAATATGCCAACGGCTCCAGAACTCTGAGATGCTCTTGGAGAAGTAAGGTCTGCGGAAGTTCTCCATCAGCCGGAAGCCCATGACCTGCGCTGCCCCAATGGCAATGTCAGAATAGCCGGAGAAGTCACAGTAGATCTGGAAAGCAAAAAAGATAGTGGCGATGATGAGCGTGATGCCCTCGTAGTCGGTTGGATTATTGTATACCTGGTTTACCATCAGGGCGAGGTTATCCGCGATCATGATCTTTTTGAAAAAGCCCCAGCCCATACGCCGCAAACCGCCCACCACGCGGTCATACCTAAATTCGTGATTGGCCTTCAACTGCCCCAGTAGGTTGCCTGCCCGTTCGATAGGCCCTGCCACCAGTTGCGGGAAAAATGAAACAAACAGGGCAAATACACCCAGGTGCCGCTCCGGTTTGATACGCCCATGGTACACATCAATGGAGTAGCTCATGGTCTGGAAGGTATAGAACGAGATGCCCATCGGCAAAAGCAGCTCAAAGGCGGGCACTGCATAGTCCATGTTGAGGGTAGAGGCCAGGTCGCGTGCACTGTCATTGAAGAAATTGTAATACTTGAATAATCCGAGTATGCTTAGGTTGGATAGTAATGACAGCCAAAGGTAGGGCTTGCGTTTGTGTTTTTCCTCGTCGCTATACCTGCCCATGGCTCGGCCACAGCTATAGTCCACAATGGTTGAGAAGATCAGGATCAAGGTATAGGCTGGCTTCCAGGAAGCATAGAAGTAATAACTCGCCAACAGCAGAATCAGCCATCTGCGATTGGGGGGTGTTAAAAAGTAGAGCGTAACTACTACCGGGAAGAATATGAAAAATTCAGTAGAGTTAAATAACATAGTTAGACGCTGTTATGAATGTCTGAGAAGCACGTCGTCTCATGCTGTTTCGTAGCCGTTTTCCTGATTTTTAGCTGATCTGACCAATTCAGAAGTCATTTTTCTTAGTATATATTAAGAGTCAGACCAAAAGGTTTAGGATTACGGTATATATTTTTCTGACTGTATAGGGGCACAGAAATAATTGTGCAGCTTTCTTTACGTGAGCCGTCGCAAATGGCTGTTCTTCCTAATAAAAGAATTGCATCCCGTGGTTTGTCAACTGCGTCAAGAGAGAGGCAAGGTACAGGTGTGTTGTGTTACCGGATATGCTTTTGCCATATTATCAAGCCCCAATTCGGTTTTTGTAAGCTCCATTCTATTTAGTGGCTTTATGGACAATTTTAGTATGTCTTAAAGCCGAACATCTGGCACGCAACGGCGTAATATTATTGTACTCTAATACAACAGTAACTCTATACTCTTCGTACAGGACAGGCAATGTTGTGAGCTAGCCCTTTGCTTAAAACAGCAGCTGTCCAGCGCTTCGTTACAAAAAACAACACGATATACATTGGCGAGCAATTAGCGGATGTCGTGAAAAAGATATTTAGTGAGCTTATATGATAGCATCCATCTTCAGGTACCTTATTCGATACCTCTTTTTATACCCCTTAGGCTCTAAGTGTAAAGTAGCCTTGGCCATTGCACTCGTCCTGCTGCTCAGCGTAGCAGATCAGCGTATGGTGATGGCGCAGGCCGCATGCCCTCCTGGTTTAGTGCATCACTTTGGTTTTGATGAAAAAGTGGCTGGCAGTTATGTCGACTATGTGACCAATGGAAGCGCTACCTGTACGAACTGTCCGATACCAATCAGCAGTCGCTTTGCAGGTGGACAGCGCTTTGGCGGTGCAGGCACCGGGTTGCAATTCACAGAGATCAAAAACTTCGAATGGGGACCCAATAGCAGTTACAGCATGGAGGTATGGGTGCAGGTGAACCGTAAATCATCTAATCAGGTAATTGTTGGCCGCAAATCCGGTAATGGTCTGATGGCATGGTGGCTTGGCGTTAATCCAGAGGGGTATGCTGTTTTTGATATGCAGGATAACTTGGGGGAACGCCACACGATCAGTGATTATCTAAAAGCTGTAAACGTGGCTGATGGCAAATGGCATCACCTGGCGGTTGTGCGGGAAGGTGGCCCTCAGATTACTAAATTATATGTGGACGGCTTTAGAGTAGACGACAGGGTATCTGAAACGAAGGTATACCCCGGAAGCATGGAGTCCACCAGCCCGGTCACAATCGGGTACATCGATATTGACAGCAAGTTTTACTTTGATGGTATTGTTGATGAACTACTCATCTACAACAGGAATTTGTCAGAGCAGGCAATGCGCGACCGTTATAACCACGGGGCGGGCAATTACTGTGGACCTGAAGTGATCAGGCCAGAAATCGTATCTGAACCTATTACCTATGGCGCTGTCAACCAGCAATATACCTATGATGTGAATGCAGCCGGTAAACCAGCCCCTCGATACATCCTGATTTCAGGCCCGCCGGGAATGGCAATCAATGCAGGCACAGGCCTGATTACCTGGGTTCCACAGGCTGCAGGCAATTTTACGGTGGAGGTGAAAGCAAACAATAGTCAGGGTGAGAGTGCACCGCACCGCTTTCAGATTAATGTGAGAGCCGCTACGGAAGAAGGTATAGGTATGCTGCACCACTGGATGCTAAATGAAACAACAGGTTCTAATTATCGGGACGTGTATACGCCTATTGACGCCATAGTGGGAGCAAGAAGCCGGCCTGCCGCGGTGAAAGGGGTAGTAGGAGGGGCACAGCGCTTTAATGGGCGCGACACAGGGCTGGATGTGATCGGTAGTCCGAACTTCGATTGGGATGCTAACGAGACATTTACCATTGAGCTTTGGCTTCGCACTGAAACCCGAGAAGGAAGTAGTGAGGCTCAAAACCAGGTACTGCTTGGGCGCCATGCTACAGACTCGCCATCTCAGTGGTGGCTGGGGCTTGACAAAGACCGAAAAGCCGCTTTCTACTTGCCCGATATTGAGTTTGAAGGTCAGTTTGTAGGCTCAGCAGGACCCAAGCTCAACGACGGAGGCTGGCACCAACTGGTGGCAGTGCGGGAAGGTGGTTCGGGCACTGTAAGGCTCTATGTGGATGGTGAGCCCATCGCGGTTGGCAGCTTTGCAAACAAGTATAGCTTTAGCAGCCGGTCACCTGTTACCCTGGGCTACTTTAATGCGAGTAAGCTTAACAGTTACCACTATGAAGGTGATATGGATGAAGTGAAGCTCTTTGGCAGAGCCCTCTCTCAGGATGAGATTAGAGAACGCTTTGTTGAAGTGTACAACAATCTGACGGAAATCCTGAGTTTCCAGGGCCGCTATGCCGAAGGGGAAAGCTTCACCCAAAAGGTCGCAGTGCTGGAATGGAGAACCCTTTACGAGCTTGAAACAGACTATTTTGAGATAGAGCGTTCAGAAGATGGTGAAAACTTTACAGCCATCGGTCAGGTGAAGGCCTCGGGTACTACAACGTCTGCCATCAACTACAATTTTACAGATGAAACGCCACTCAAAGAGCAAGGCTATTACAGGCTTCGGTTGGTTCGACGGGACGGGACCTTTACTTACTCTAATATCATCCTGTTGCAAGATCGGTCACCTTCAGCCTCATCCTTTAAAGTATATCCTAACCCGAGCAGGATGGGAGATGAAGTTACCATCGAAATCGCCAATCTGAAAGAGAGTGAAGACGTAACTTTTATGATAACAGACGTCTCCGGAAGGCAGGTGCTTAGCCAACAGGTGCGCACCAATGAGTTTGGAGAGCTGTATCTGACACTACCGGTCGGTGGATCTTTAACACCGGGCATTTATAACCTGACAGTAGCTGGAAGTAACAAAACTCTTAATCGGAAACTCGTTGTAGCTCGTTAATTCTTTTGAATCCATAAAGAATGAAGGCTTCATGATTATGTGGAAGCATTGGGTAGTGCACTTACATATTGTAATTAGGGATCGGTGGCTCTACAGGGTTTATAGGTATACAACCTGGTTATAACTTTTAAATTTTTCATAACGTAATGAATAGCAATCACTTCTTATATAAATATTGTATTTGTGAGATTTTTAATAAACCCTGCAAAACGTAGCTCGTACTATGCTTGAAAAACATTAGGTTTTCTACGTTAAGACAAACAATCTATCCTCAAACTTAAAAGTGCCTTTACTTATTTAAATTGTATTTTTTTATGAAAAAATTATTCTTTATTCCAATACTTTTTGCACTCTTCCTCACTTCTTGTGACGATGACGACGATAGCACATTTGAGCCTCCTGTATCTGAAATTGATGCTCAGATGCGTGGCGACTGGACAAACACCATGATTAAAAGAGTTTATTACTCTATGGATGATGAAGTGATGTATACAGACTCGGTACAGTATCAGACAGCCTTCAGTTTTGACGGTAAGCGTGTGACTGTTACCGTACCAGGAGGTGGTCAGCCAGAGGTGATGAATTACAGTTTCCCAGATCCTAGCGATTCTACTGTAATTGAGTTGCAGCGGGGTAACGATAGGGGGCGTTATACTGTTCAATCTATTTCAGAATCAGAAATGACATGGGTTGAAGAGAAGCCTTGGGCTGGTTTCCCGGAAGAAGCTGCGGAAGCGGATAAGACTACCTCTAAAGTAGGCGTATATACCTGGAGATTCGTCCGTAAGAAATAGCAATATCTAGCCCAGACTTTCAGGGGCATCAACTTGAAAACCCTCCCGTCTTAGAGATACAGCACATGTATCAACTAAAACAGGAGGGTTTTTTATGGTTATACACTTAATCATTTAACGTGCATAGGTGTGCCATCCGCACTGGACGATTAGCTTTGTTTAATTGATTAAAGTATACTCTGTCAGGTTATTACAAAATGAAAAGCGGTGCAGGATAACTCCTGCACCGCTTTTCTGTATTTGGCTGTTCTAAGCCAATCTGTAAATTCTAATATATCCCTCAATTAGCGTTGAGGATATTAAGCTGGTAATTACTCTTTGATCAGCTTAATCGTGTTGCTCTTACCGTTAGAGTCAGTATACTTCAGGAAGTACAGACCTGCTCTTAGTCCAGTAGAAGCAAGGTTCATCACCAGCTTACTGCTCTCCAACTTCAGGTTGTCTTCTTTGTATACTACTGTACCAGCCTGATCCAGGATTACAACTTCCTGCAGCTTGATCTCCTCTTTGCCCAAGTCAAGTGTTACCACGTCGTTGAATGGGTTTGGATAAGCGCTTACTTTTTCGAAGCTGATGTCAGTGTCAGTTGTCTCAGCAGAAAGCGAAGACGAAGCTAAAGCAGTCAGTGATTCGATAGGTGACAGTCTGTTGCCAGCGATCGGGCGCTCCATGGTGCCGTTCGGCAACTGCCAGCCCACGGCCAGGTTGTCGCCGCCGCCGCCCTGCAGCATCAGTGCCTCGATGTAGTAGCGCTTGCCGGCCTCCAGAGTGATCTTGGCAGACTGCTGACCGCTGGTCTTAGTCCACTCACGTGGGTTAGTCCAGGTGCTTGACAGGGCGATGCGCGTCTTCTTGGTCGGGTCTTCGCTTGTGCTCAGGTACAGCTCAGCCACGTCATCGGCCGCGATCCAGAAAGTGTACTGGCCTGAGGCAGGAGCCGTCACGTAGCCGCGGATACGCTGGCCGTAGTTGTTGCCCTGGCCTTGCGGCGCCTCAAACGAGTTCAGTTCAGTAGTTGAAGCTGGCTTCGTGTTTACTGGAATCACGCTTACAGTAGAACCGTGCACGTTTGACCAGAAGTCACGTGTGATCTTGCCTACAGGAGTTATGCTAGCAGTAGGTACAGTTACTACAGGAGCAGTGCTTCCCATTTCAGACAGTCTGTTGCCAGCGATCGGACGCTCCATGGTGCCGTTCGGCAACTGCCAGCCCACGGCCAGGTTGTCGCCGCCGCCGCCCTGCAGCATCAGTGCCTCGATGTAGTAGCGCTTGCCGGCCTCCAGGGTGATCTTGGCAGACTGCTGACCGCTGGTCTTAGTCCACTCACGTGGGTTAGTCCAGGTGCTTGACAGGGCGATGCGCGTCTTCTTGGTCGGGTCTTCGCTTGTGCTCAGGTACAGCTCAGCCACGTCATCGGCCGCGATCCAGAAAGTGTACTGGCCTGAGGCAGGAGCCGTCACGTAGCCGCGGATACGCTGGCCGTAGTTGTTGCCCTGGCCTTGCGGCGCCTCGAACGAGTTCAATTCTGTAGTTGAAGCTGGCTTTGTGTTTACTGGAATTACGCTTACAGTAGAACCGTGTACGTTTGACCAGAAGTCACGTGTGATTTTGCCAGTACCTGAAGTACCTGTAACAGTACCAGTTGTTGTAGAACCAGTGCCTACAGTTGGTGTCTGCTCAGCAGGTGCTGTAGCAACTGGAGCTTCAGTAGTAGGCTGTGGCGAAGTAGATGGTGCAGTGCCGTTCGGGCCAAGCACAACACCGTTTTTGCTTAGCTTAGCTAACCATGCAGAGTATTCATTTTTTTCGTGCTGCTTCGTGATGTTACCTCCGATGTATGGGTTGTTTTCGTTCTTTACAGAACCATCAGGGAAGTAGTTTTTGTCGAACAGGTTGCCCTGGCTCATTACGCCGGTTACGTTGTTGCGCATCACAGCATTGAAGGTAGCGCCTTTCTTATAGTAGTCATAACCATAAAGACCTACGTTGTGCGTATTCATGCGGGTACCATCATCAAACAAACCAGAGTTTACACCACGGTTGTTGTATATTTCGATGTTGTTACCACCCGCGATTGAGTAGTTGTAGTTACCAATGTTTACAGTCTGGTTATCGTATACCTTTACGAAAGCAGTAGCAACAGAAGCCGGATCGCCCATACCATCCTGGTACCATGAGTCAGCGATGATACCGCCACCTGAGAATTTAGTCTCTGTAGCAGGGAATGGGTAAGCACCCTGGATGTAGTTGTTGTGAATACGGATAGGAGAACCAGAAGTACCGCGAGCGTTAGACAGGTTGATGTTGTCTTCCACAAGTGATTTGTTCGGCTCGTTGATCACCTCGTTCCAGGCGATTTCAGCGTGTGGCAAGCTTCCACGGTAGTTGAACTGAGCAAACTGAGAGTGCTCACGCTGGCCACCGTAAACGCGGCCGTCGATGTTTTTGGCTCTGTTATAACGGATTTTTACCGTGTTGTTAGTAGATCCGTCACCTTCATAGCGTGTACCAATATATATACCGGCAGTGCCTTCGAGGTAGCAGTTCTCTACAACAACATTCTTGAAGTTGTTAACTGTTAAGAAACGACGTGGTTTCTTGTAATCTCTGAAAGGAGTAGGAGTAAGACCATAGCCTTTCGTGTTTTTTACAGTGATGTTGGCTGAATGACCCCAGCTTTTGATCAGGTAACCAGCACCTCTGATGTTTGAGTTTACGATGGTTACAGGTTCGGATGTACGAACATCTACAGCAGCTACCTCAGAATCTTTGGATTCCCAGTTACCTGTATAGGTACCTCCTTTTGTGATTACTAATGGCCCGCTGTAAGTTTGGGCGTTAACGAAACCTGTCGAGATTAGAAAGGCTACGAGTGTGAGCATGAAAGCAGACAGAGTTGTCCCCGTCCACTTAGTCACCTTAGTGGAAACTGTATTCATCTTTTTGGCTAAAAGTTGAAAAATTAAAAAATGTACTCCTTATAAGGCCCCAAGCAAGCTACCATTTTCAGATAGAGAAGCAGGTGTGCTGCTTGGTGCTTTTTATGAAGATATTAAGCTTGGCTAATCCTTGCGTGTATCTCCATATATAAGTTGTTGCAAATATAAGTAGGAAAATTTTAGAAAAACCAGTCTTTTATGATAAATTCTTGATTAAATCATAGGTGCTTTGGATATTTCAATTTATTAAAGAAGAAAAATGTGTGATTAGAGTTAGTATTGGAGGTTTCTGGCTTTAAAGGATTGTTGAAAAAAGTTACAAAAATTACAAAAGTGCAAACAATTTATATGGATTAAGTGTAGAATTGGTATAAATAAAACCAGAATTATTAATTCTAAATATTAGATACTAGTTCAAGTTTTAGGCATAATATCTGTAAAATGGATGAATATATAAAATATAATATATTTAATAATGAGGGATATGGTGTTTTGATTTTTAAAAGGTGTTATAACTTTGACTTGCCAGGTAGGAGATAGTATGGCACAAGAGTTAAGGCAAGGAGGGGTCCAATAATGATAGGTGTGTAACTAGTCGAGGATTGAAATGGCAGTGGGTGATTGAAGTATTGTATTCAGCTATTGTAATGGGGCTGATCTGTTGGACTGTTCTTGGGAGGAGCCAAGCTGTATGTTGTTTTTCTCTAGCTTTGCTTTCCAGATCCGGTACTCAGCTGCTTCGCTTTGCTTGGTTATTTCACCTTCAAGAAAAGAATTACTGTGCTCACGCACTGTCCCATCCGGGAAGTAATGGTTGTCATTCCGACCGTCCCGTCCCATAATTCCGATCACGTTATTATGAAAGGTATTGTTGAAAGTCGATTTCTTTTCATAAAAGTCATAGCCATACAGTCCTTGTGTCCACATTTTAAATTGTTCACCATTTTCGAAGCGGGCAGTGTTGACGGCGCGGTTATTAAAGACCTCAATGTTGTTGCCACCTGCAATAGCATAGTTGTAATTGCCCAGGTTTACAGTCTGGTTATCGTAGATCTTTACATAGGCCGTGGCTACCTCCTTAGGGTCGCCCATGCCATCTTCGTACCACGAGTCAGCAATAATACCTCCACCTGAAAACTCTTCGCTATCGGCAGGGATAGGATAAGCGCCCTGAATGTAGTTGTTATGGATACGGATAGGTGAGTCTGGCGTACCTCTCGAATTAGAAAGGTTGATGTTGTCTTCCACCCGTGAATTGTTTGGTTCGTTAATCACCTCGTTCCAGGCGATTTCGGCATGCTGGATCGGGTTTCGGAAATTGAACTGCGCAAACTGTACCCGGTACCAGCCATCATAAATGCGCCCGTCAATATTCTTTGCCTTGTTATAGCGGATTTTGATGGTATTATTTGGACTTCCATCCCCTTTGTAGGCTTCACCTATATAAATACCGGCTGTATTCTCCATGTAGCAATTCTCAACCACCACATGCTTGAAATCATTGACGATCAGAAACCGCCTTGGCTTTTCATACACAATCCAGGGAGTAGGGGGTAGACCGTAGCCTTTCGTGTTCCTGATGGTGATGTTGGCAGCGTGTCCCCAGCTTTTAATCAGGTATCCCGCTCCCCTGATACTAGAATTCTCAATAATGACAGGCTTGGATGTCCTGATTTCCACAGCCGGCACTTCAGAGTCTTTTGACTCCCAGTTGCCGGAGTAGGTGCCGCCCTTCTTGATTACGATCGGGTCATCATAGCCAGCTGTAGTAGCTTTAGCGCTCCTTTTAGCGCCGGGCAGGTGCCCCTGGGTATAATAATAAGCAAAAAGCATTGCTACCACCACGAAGGGTATAGCAATGCTTAGCATTTTGAGGTATGGAAAATCTTTTCTCAAATCAAATGCATGGTGCATGGTGTGGTACTACTTAATAAAGTATCCCAGCAGTCTGCGTGTATAGCCGTTTGCCAGGTGAAACGGAATAAAAGGCGTCGGGCAGTTCTTCAGTGTGAATCTCGTAAAGTCCCGCAGGTTACCACCGCCTTTCAGGTCAAACAGGTGTTTGTAATAGTTTTTGAAGTTCTTTTCGCTTCGTATCTGACGTTCCCCGCTTTCTTCCGGATAGGTGAGCAGCTTTGCATCATAGTTGACATACAGTTCAAACCCTGCCCTTCTGGCAGTGTGGGTATAGTCGTAGTCTGCAATATAATGCGGGAACCGATCCTGATCAAAGACTCCTATCTTTTCGATGATCGCCCTAGGTATAAGCAAGCCTCGCCCTGGTAGGTGAGTGACTGCGTGCAAGCCCTTCTGGTCATCTTTTGATAACGTCGGAAGTACTTCTTCGATGGTATTCAGCAGCCAGTTTAACCGCTCGCCTCCGAAGATGGGCTGCTTGGTGTTGGCATCCAGCTCGAGTGCGCCCAATAGAGCCACAGGCTTTTGCTCATGCCAGTAATACATTTTCTCAATCATGCGCTCATCCGTGATCACATCGTTGTTCATGGTCATGATGAGTTGAGCGTCCTGCTTCAGCGCATGTCTGATTCCCATATTGACGCCTGCTGTCCAGAACAGGTTGCCGCTGCCCTTGAGCACTTCCACCTCCGGAAACTCCTCCCGGAGCATGTCTTCGGTGCCGTCCGTTGAGCCATCATCTACAATGATCACTTTAAAACGCTGATCTGTTTGCTTTCTCAGCGATTCAAGGCACTCTTTAGTATATTCTTTTCTGTTAAATACAGGTATAACAATGCTTATCATAAGGTATAAGTATAAATCTATTTTTATAGTGCATTCCTTGTTAGCAATCTTGTAACGAAACTATGCTAACAGTACTGTCTACGAAAATAAGGAGGGTTGTTGTTGGATTAATATTATAAATTGAAGCTCAGCAGGCTCTTTAGCTTTGAGCTTACTTTGCCCCGGATCAAGTGATTAAAGTTCTTCGAATCTGATTCAATATCGCGCACTACAAAGCGAGGGTGGCGCAGCGGGAAAGCGATCTCGTTTTCCGTGATCTGTGCCTTGTTATCGTGGGTGTTAAACGTATGTGTCGCATCTTCTCCAAAGCCGATGTTGCGCACCAGGTTTACTTCAGGCACAATACAAAGCCCGGAGTTGCTGTATACGGTAAATTCCCATTGGTAATCCCAGATGTCTCCGTTCGGGATGCTGGCAAAGGCTTCCTCTAGCTTGCTCAGGCGATAGGTTTCTTCAAACTTGTTGAGGAACAGGCCTTTCAGGTAGCCTTTTTCCTTAAGCTCCGGGTATGCTTTTAGGTTGAAGTCGAAAAGCTGCCAGGCACGTCGCCAGGTAGCCCAGCCCCAGGCATTCACTTTGTTGGAGAAGTAATACGAGTAATCATTGTCTTTGCGCCAGCCGTTCAGGTAGTTGTTACCGCTGATATGCATGATGCGCGTATCGTTTTTGTATTTGTCCAAAAGCTCCTGACAGAACCAGAAAAAGCTTTTAGAGGGCACACAATCGTCTTCCAGTATAATGCCGGCCTCTTCGTGTTCAAAGAACCAGCTTATTGCTGTAGCAGGCGCTACTCCACACTTTAGGTTTTTCTCCTGGAAAAGCGTTTTTACTTCACAGTCCCAGTCCACCTGTTCTACAATGCGGCGTGTTTCAGCGCATTTAGCTATATCTGTTTCCACGTTGGGTCTAGGGCCATCAGCGGCTACGTAAAGTCGCGAAGGCTTTACCTGTCGGATACGGTCGAAAACTTGTTGTGTGGTGTGAGCTCTATTGAATATTATTAACAGCACAGGTGTGTGCAAAGGAGTAGCAGGAACAGAATTACTCATGATATTAAGGTATAACAATATATTTTGTTTTGTATACTGAAATCTTCGACAGAAGTTGTTATTCTCAAGCCGTTGTTAGCTTGCGATATTGCCCGATTGCTTTCGCTTTCCAGCGTGATGCAAAATCGCGCAGATACGTAGTTCGCTCTACACCGTCTTCTTCCATGTACACGATAGTCCAGCCCAGTACGGCATAATAAAACACAGGCAGTACATACGAGAAACTGTAAAGAAAACCTGTGCTGATAAAGGCGATCAGGATGATCTGGTGCACCGTCATGGCTTTGGAGCGCAGTCCTTTCACAATAGCGTAAATCGGCATGATGGAGTAAATGGCAAGTCCAACAAAACCAGTGTAAAAAAGAATGTCTACATAGAAGCTGTGGAAATGGTGCCCGTCGCCATCGTCGAATACCGGCTCGTTGGTGTCATCGCGCCAGAACTGAATGGGCAACTCAAATCCTTCGAAACGCATACCTATCAGCCAGTTATCCTGTATAAAGGGCAGGTAAGACATCCACTGTATGTAGCGCCAGCCACCGGTTCCCTGTGAATCGAAATTTTCAATGTCGGAGAAGCTCTCTTCGAACTTGGTGATGATTTCCGGATTTGTTGAGAACAGGAAAGCGCTACTTACTATACCTGCAATCAACAACACGATACCAATCGGCAGGAATTTGGCGATGAAGTTAATCGAGAAGCCTGATTTAAACCTGATCAGCAGGTAATAGATAGCCAGTGCCAGGGCAGTAGATATCCAGACTGTACGGTGCTGGAAAAAGATGATTGAAACCAGGATAAAGAACGCGGCAAACAAACTGGAGAGTTTGCCATGGAAGATATACTTGCTCAGAAAGTAGATGAATGGTATTACCAGCATATACACTGAAGAGCAATACACACCCCGCTCGTGGGAGGTAAAAGCACCCAGGTTGAGTTTATCCGGATGCACCACAATCACACTTATCCAAAAGCCACCGAGTATAAACCAGACTACGTGTGAGAACTTGAGATGAAAATTCCCTTTGTAGAAGGTATACACAAAAAAACTGAAGTAAAAGAGAAACAGCTTCTGAAACACGTGCGGGTACACCATAGGGGTGTTATAGAAGTAGTATGACTCGAATACCATGGCCAGTACATACAACGTAGTCAGCACATAAGCTACTCGCATCACCGGCGACATGCGCTTGAAATAGAATGTGCTGTAGGCAAATGAAATGACTGCCATCGCCTTCAGCAAAAGATTAAGAATGTTTGCCTGCACATCAGGGCTTGAGGGTGCAGCCAATTCCGTGAACATGTTGTCCATGAACATGATCAGGGCAATGGGAATGATAAATAGAAAGCTATAATTAAATTTCATATGGTTATTCATGTTAAAGCCAACTAGCCTGCTGAAAGCTAGCAGCAGCCATGTCAGGCTACCTGCTTTGGCTTACTTGGCTCAGCCACCGGCTTCAGGGGCTTACCAAGAATCTCACTATAGTACTGCAGGTGCTGGTCCACTATCACGTCCTCAGAGAAATTCTCTTCCGCGTACTTGAAGCCTTCGTCCACCAGTGTCTGATACAGCTTCTTGTCTGCCAGAATGCGTCCTACTTCAGTTGCCATGGACTCAGGTGAGTCTACATCGCAGAGCAGGCCTGCTTTGCCCTGGTCAAGCAAATGTGGTATATAGCCGCTGCTTTCACCTCCTACCACCGGTGTGCGTGCTACCATGGCCTCAAGCAGCACCATGCCAAACGATTCCTCTCTGGATGGATGTAAGAGTACCTGAGCATTCTGTATGAGCTTGAATACATCGTCATAAGGCATTGGCCCCATAAAGCGTACTCCATCTGTTATATTACTGGCGAGGGCGTATTGTTGTGCCAAGCCACCTTCTTCAGAGTCAACCCCTACCAGGTAGTACTCCAATTCCGGATACTGTTTACGCAGTAACGCAAAAGCCTGTAGTCCTGTTTCTATATTTTTACGATGCGTAAAGCCTTGCGCTACAGTTATAATGTAATTTCCTTTCTGAGTAGTTGAGCTCAGACGTTTATGGAGGGTATGCGGGTAAAAATTGTCGATTATTCGGGTTTTGGCTTTGGTCTTTCGGTCAAGCTGGTTGTAGGTATAGGCGGAATTAGCCAACAGGAAGTCTGCCTTGCTCACCACTATGTAATTGATCATCCAGCGTACTAAACGAAACATGTCAGGTATCTTGCATAGGATCTGGAATGCCACATCGTGCAGGCTCACTACAGTGGGCTTTCCTGTTTTTAAGGCTGCCCATGCAAACTCATAGCTCCAGAACGCACTGATGAAATCAGCCGGATGTGCGATCATCATCTTTCGAAGATCCTCTACCTCATATAGAAAGAAGCGGCGACCAGGCTGGGGTTTCTGGCGGCTGATGCAAACCTTCAGATTACCACTCTCCAACACCATTGGCTCAGCGATCTCGGTAGAGTTAGTGTAGGCAATCACTTTAAACCCTCTTTTAAGCAAAGCATTTATGAAGTGCGAGGTAAGTGGGAATGCATTGGTTGGGGGTAAGTTCGTGTCTTTAAGGTCCCAATCAAGTACTTGCAGATTAACGGGCCCAGCTACTCCTATAGTCATTTGTTTTATTCTATAATAATGTAGTATGTATTAGATCAGACATGGCTGGCTAACTACTGTCTCATTTTCGTGTTTATACCCTTTTTATACACTCTCTGTTTCTTTAATCAGGCTCTTTCTGTACCGCATCAGCATTCTGCCATAGTAGGAGGTGGGATTATCCTGTACTCCCAGCTTGGAAAATACCATGTGTAGCTGCTCTTTGAGCGCACTGTGCGGGAAAAGCAGAATCATGGCCAGGAACACAAAGGCACCAATGATCATTTGAGAGATCAGAATCACCAAATGAGGTAACTCCATGTTACGTAACAAGGTACTTGCCAGGTATACGACTACTGCTACCACAGCTCCGTTCATAAGGCCGGGCAGGTATACCCGCAGCTGTTTCCAGTAAGAGAGATGCAGTATTTTCCTCATGAGTGTCTGGTACATGCCAATGCGAAACAGCTCACTGATGAGCAAGGCAAAGCCAAAACCGACAAGACCATAGTCGCGGAGCAGGAAAAACAGGCCACTGATCAGCACGATCAACGTGATAGTAATGACGATCTTCCAGTTAAGGACCGCTTTGGCGTCACATACGATACCTGCGAACATCGTGATAAAGCTGAGCGGTATGGCCAGGCTTAACACTTGTAGCACAGGTATAGCGTCGAGCCACTGGTCACCCAGCAAGACATACACGATCTCGGGTGCCGCGATCATAATGCCAAGGCATACAGGTATGATGAGGGTAGCCAGCAGGGTGGTGCTGGAAAGGTATACCTTGGACAGCTTCTCTGTTTCGGCCTGCAGCTTGCTGAACGAGGGGAAGACTACCCTTGACACGGTGCGGGTCAGGTTGTACATGGGCAGGTTCACGAGCATGAAGGCTCTATTGTAAATACCCAGTCGGTAAGCGCCAAATACGCGGCCAATCAGCAGCGTAGCCAGTTCTGCATAAATAAATTCGAAAAAACTGATGACAGACATTTTGCTGCCGTAAGCGAGTAAGGCTTTGTAAGCATCCCATCGCACCACCGGCAACACATTGTGACGTGCCATGATATAAGCTCCCAATGCTACCAGCGCAGACTGCACCAGCGAAGCGTACACCAAACTCCATACGCCATAGTCCAGCCAGGCCAGCAGAATACCCACACCCAGGTAGGATATGACATAGGAGGCTGTCTCCACAATACTAAGCTCTTTAAAACGCATGTTGCGCTGCAGCAGACTGGTAGCCGTAGCCGATAGTCCCCCGATCACAAACGCGAGTGCCATCACCCTCACAATGGGCACTACTTCCGGCATGTCAAAGATCATGGTAGCATAGGGAGCAAGCGCCCAGGCCAGCACAGTAAATATGGCGCCCAGCAGGGCAGAGGAGGTGAAAGCCGCCCGGATATTCTCAGTGGTGAGCTCTTCTTTCTGGATAATTGCCTGGTTCAGACCCAGATTGGCGAAGTAGTAACCAAAGCGCAGGATTACTGCTGAAAGGGCAACCAAACCAAAGGCCTCAGGCGCAAGAAGGCGGGCCATAGCCGAGGTATAGCCAATCTGCATGACGGCGTTGGCAAGGGTGCCCGCCGAACTCCACTTCAAGCCACTAACCGCCTTCGAAGCTAAATTTTTACTCATGTGTACGTTTGGGTAATCGTGCGCTTCTCAAAAAAGGTGCTGCAGGAATCTGCATCCCACAGCACCTTCAAGTTCAAGCGCGCATGTATGTATCGCTTAGGCGCTATACGTAGTAGTAGCTGCCCTTTTTCTTATATCCGTACTCGTAGGTGGTATTGTAGTCCAGATCGTTGATCACCATGTAGATGTTTTTCAACTTTCGGGCTGCGTACAGTTCGTTCACCTGGGTGAGCATGTCTTTGCTGGTGTACTTGTGCTTCACCACATACAGATTTACGTCCATGTGCTTCATCAGGATAAAGTACTCGGCCACAAATCCGATAGGTGGCGTATCGATCACTATATAGTCGTACTGGTCTTTCAGCTTAGCGATCAGCTCGGCCATACGTTTGTGTTCCAGTAACTTGATAGCGTTATCAGGTATAGGACCACACGAAATGATATCCAGGTTCTCGATATCAGTTTTCTGGATCACTTCTTCCAACGGAAGGCCCTGGCTCAGGTATGAGGACAGACCAGCTGCATTGTGCGTGTTGAAGTACTTGCCGAAGGTAGGCTTGCGCATGTCCGACTCAATCAGGATTGTACGCTTGCCAGCCATGGCCATCTCACTGCTCAGGTTAACGGAGGTAAAGGTTTTACCTTCGCCAGATACCGATGAGGTAATGCCTAGCACTTTAAAGTTTGTTTCAGCTGTCAGGTATTGCAGGTTAATGCGAATGGACCTGAACGACTCCGCAATGGCAGAGCGTGGGTTGTTTTTTACGGCCAGCTTATCGGCCTTGGTGCCATGTGCAATCACGCCCAGGAACGGAATGTTGGTCACATTGTTCAGGTCGTTCTTGCCCTGTATGGTATTGTCTACGTTGTCAAGCAGCACAATAAGGGCAGCAGGTATAATCAGGCCAAGAATAATGGCGAGCATGAAGATCATCTTGGGCTTCACGTTCACCGGACCGGCTCCCCACATGGCAGCTTTGTCTACTATTTTCTTATCGGTGGTGTTCGTAGCCAGTGCAATAGCAGCTTCAGCGCGTTTCTCGAGCAGGAAGTCATACTTCTTGTTCACGAAATCGGCCTGGTTCTGCAGATCCATCAAACGGCGCTCATGCTCCGGTACTTTCGCAATCCCCGTCTCAAGCTGGCTAATACGTTTGTCCGCATTGGCGATAGAGATGTCAGTAGAGCGGATCAGGTTTCGGATGTTCGCGATGATAGCATTGCGTGTGCTTTTTATCTCACTGTCAATTACCTTTATTCTCGGGTTGTCCGCAGTAGCACTTACACTGTAAGATGCCCGCTGCTGGTTTAAGCGAGATAGCTCCGTGAATAGGTTGGCCAGGTTCGGGTTCTGCACGCCTGCTACTGCAGGTGACACAGCCTGCGTGAAACTCTCGTCGTCCTCGATCTGGTCAAGTACTGTCACATAATACTGCTTTTCTGTGCTCAACTTCGATTTCTCCATTTCCAGCTGCGCCAGTTTTTCATAGCTGATGTTGGACTGCACATCGATGTTGGCAATGCGGTTGGTCGAACGGAAAGTCGATAGCGCCTGCTTGCTCTGACGGAGTGAGTCCGTTAGGTTGGCGAGTTGGCTGTCGATAAACTCAAGCGTTTTTTGACCGTTTGTGTTTTTCTCGTCCAGATCGCGCTTTACATACGTTTCCATCAGTGTATTCAGGAAGAGCAACTCCTTTTCCGGAATAGCCCCTTTGGTGCTCAGCTCCAGAACGCGTGCTTCACGCTCAATCGGTTTGATATGCAGAGTACTGGCATACTGGGCCACCTGGCTCTCCATGCTGTTGAGCACAAAGTAGTGTTTCTTAGCGTCTATCTTATCATCCGGGTTGGCACGCTCAATTGTGAAGCTGAAATACTTGTCCTTATACGGCTTGCCAAACTCCAGCACTTTTGTAAAGTTGACTTCAGAAACGATCTGCTTTACATTGTGTGTCGTGAAATCGTAGAGGGGAGGAGTCTCAGCTTTTACAGATAACTCAAACTCCTTGTCGTTCAGCACACGCACTTCTAAGGGTATATCAACTAGTTGGAGCGAACTCGTGTCGAGACGCACTATGAAAGGGGCATTGTCGTACTGCTCTTCTTTAATAAGGTCAAGCCCCGTGTTTAGCCAGTGGTCAGGTACTTTGTAGTAAGATATAGAGAAGTCAAGCTGTTTCAAGGTGTTGCGAATCATGTCTGCCGAAGTCAGAATACCGATTTCGTCTTCCACCTTGATCCCCTTGTTCTGCACATCCAGGAGATTCAATAATTCCTGCGCTTTTTTAGAGCCGGTGTGCTGATCTCCCAGCAGCAGGGTTGACTTGAAAGCATATATGCGGGTAGAACTCTTGACATAGACATAGGCCCCTGCCATTGCTACCAGTACAAAAGCCAGGAAGAGATACCACCTGGTTCTGAATTTAAACAACCAGCTTCGCAGATCTATTTCGTGCTCTTTATTTTTTCGTCTCATGAGAGGATTCTTACTTTAAATAATTCAGGATAACTACGGCCGTAGAGATAACTCCTAGGGCAATAGTGGCTACGTTAAGGGCTACCAGGTTGTCACGTTTCACCTGTGCAACAGACGGCTCTACATAGAGCACATCATTAGGCTGCATAAAGTAGTATTTTGATTGTACGATATTGGGGTCTTTGAGGTCTAAGAGTACTACCTCAGATCCGCCTGGTGTCTGTCGCACCAGTTTTATATTTTCACGGGAAGCACCGCGCGATAAATCGCCGGCCATACCTAAGGCATCAAAAAGGGTTGCTCTTTCATTGTATACAAAGTACTGGCCCGGACGGTTAACCTCACCCAACACACTTACTCTGAAGTTGATAAGCTTCACTACTACAGTGGCGTTGGTGATATAGCGGTCAACGTTGCGCTGAATCAGCTCCTGTGTCTGCTGCAGGGTCAGCCCGGCCACTTTTACTTTGCCTACGTTAGGCAGGTTCACGTTTCCTTCGTCATCTACAGAGTAACCACTGAGGAACATCGTCCCTGGGTCGGCAAAGCCGAAGGCGCTTGAAGGCGGTACAATATTATATATGTTGGAAATTTCGGGCTCCAAGCTTTGTACTTTGATCGAGAGTACGTCGGCGGGCTGTAGCTGGTAAGGCTTGTAAGTAGTCTGCATGGAGGTTGGCACTGTCTCCTTCAAATTGTCATTTTGCATGTATACGAGCTCCTTTTTGCTCAGGCATGATGATGCGCATATTAGTAGGAGTAGGAAGTATACGACTCGTCTCATGTGTTTTTCTTAGGGTGTTGTATATAGTGATGATTGTCTGGAGGCTGCTCATTTACAGCGCTCAAGGGCAGTTTACTGTCATGTGAAGGCAGTAAGCATACCCAAAAAATTGTATCAGCCATATATACTATGGGAGCCGCAAAAAGATTCTTGTTTTGAAAAATATTACGTGAATTTAATGTTGTACTATACCTGTTTTTATTTCAAGTAACTGATATTTAATATTTTATAAAAAATAAAAACTTCGCAGATTAAAAATGTGGAGACCGTGAATGTTATGCTAATGGTAAAATTAATATAACCATATTATGTGTAAAGTGCAATTTGTAAGTGGAATAAGGAAGTCTTTTTGATACTTGTGAGCAAAGAGTGAGAGTAAGGGGGTGGCTAGTGTTAAGTTAAAGTAAAGACATAAAACAAAACCACCTTTCCCATGCGTTCGGCACGAAAAAGGTGGTTTCGATACTTAATATAAAGGGTATATAGAGTATGCTTTATTATTCAATCCATTTAGTGCGACGCTGTTTGGCATCTGACACCGGCATTTGGCGCTGTTTCAGTTTATCAGCGGTCTTACGCACCAGTTGCTGCGAAAATCCGTCAGCGTGCTCAATGATTCCACCTTTTAGCTTCCAGCCTTGCGGAAATAATACAGCAACTTCTGTTGCTAATGTTTCGAGGTTAGGGGCAACTATTATATTGTATTCCATCTTGTAAGTGAATAAACGAACTATAGAACCAATATAGGGATTTATAACATAGGTTGTATGCGGGCGGTTACGGAAATTTAGTGAATCAGGTTACATTCAGAATAAAATTTAGATGATTATTAGAATGATTCAACGTAAATGAGGTGTTTGAATGCTTTTTAATGGATTAGTTCTATTTGATATCCTCTGCTGAGAAACGTATTTTGAAACTGGTAAGTCCTTCGTCACTTGTTTCGAGCGAGAATTGAAAGCCATGGCTGAGTAATATCTCCCGGATCATGGTCAGACCGATGCCCTGTCCGTTGTCTTTTGTGCTGAAGAATGGCGTGAACAACATGGGGCGAACTTGCTCCGGTATACCTTCACCATTATCGGCAATCGTCAGACAAAGAGGATTTTCATGAAGTGTCACCCAAATGTTACCCGCTGACTTCACTGCTTCCATCGCATTTTTCAGGATGTTGAGCAAAGCCTGCTCTATTTGTTGCTCGTCCATGGGTATGCAAAGGGGAGTGGCAGGAAGTTGAAGCGTCAGGTCGATCTGGCGCTGCTCCAACTGGGGCAACATCAACCGTTCAAGCCGCTTCAACAGTGCCTGCACCTGAACTGGTTTTTTGGAAGGGGCTGGTAGCCGTACCACATCCGCAAAGTTGGCCATGAATTTACTCAGGTTGGCATTTCGGTCGATCGCAACCTGCAAGGCATAGGTGAAATCCTCCTGGTGCTCTTCGTCTATCTGCGGGGTATAATACTGCACGGAGTCCAGGATCGAGTTGATGGCGCCGGTTGAGTTGTTCACTTCATGCGACATCATCCGAATCACTTTCTCATAAGCTTGCCGCTCATTTTTGATAATGGCTTCGGTGAGTTCCTCCATCATGATGAAGGCACGCTGAAAACCACGGTCAATAAAGTGCGCCCGGTGCGCCCGGAAAGTCCGGATACCGTTCAGGCGGAAGGTATAAGGTTTTCCTGCCTGGACCTGTGTCAGTTCTCTTGCCCAGGTGCTGGGAAGTGCCCCTAGTGCGCTGCCTTGCAGTACCTGGCCAGATAAATTGAGGTAACGCTCGGCGGCGGGATTTATACTTTCGATGCGGTTGTCGAAGTCAAGTAAGACAATGCCGGCAGGAGAAGCGCGAATGATCTTCTCAAGCAGGAAGCTCTTTTCGGCCTGTGCCACTCTTTCCTGACGAAGCTGTTCGATCATGCGGTTGTACACATCCACCAGTTCATCCAGCTCCGGCTGCCCTACTCGCACAAACTTGGTAGAGAAGTCTTTATCGCGGATGGTCTCTATACCTGCCCGGATCAGATGGAGCGGTTTAAAAAAGGTATTGTACAGGTTGATGGTAATGACAATGGAGATTAAGACCAATACCTCCATACCTATAAACAGCAACTTGTTTTCCTGCAGCAGGAAGTAAGCCATCGCAGCCAGGAGACCGTGAAGGACAACCGCAAAAAGGATGAATTTAGTCCTGAGCTTCATATGGGATGCCGAACTTTTCGAGGCGACGGTAGAGGGCGGCTCGGCTCAGGCCCAGCGCACGGGCTACCTTGCTGATGTTATTTTGATAATAGGCCATGGATTTTTTGATCATGGAGGCTTCTATCTCGTCCAGGGTCATCGTACCGACGGCGGGCAATGTTTTATCACCAGCCTTTACAGGTCCCTGCTGTGCCTGCGCCTGGAAGTCTTCGGCACTCAGAGTGTCATTTTCAGCTACGAGTACTGTGCGCTCCACCAGGTTTTTCAATTCCCGGATGTTGCCCGGGAAGGACAGCTCCTTTAACCAATGAAGCGCTTTGGGACTTATCTCCAGTTCAGGACGGTGGTAAGTCTTTTTCATATTCTCGACAAAGAACTGCACCAGCAGCGGAATATCATCCGGCCGCTCACGCAATGCAGGTATACGCACCTTGATCAGGTTGATACGGTAGAACAGGTCCTCCCGGAATTTACCTTCCTCCACCATCTGCTCCAGGTTGCGATTGGTAGCACACACGACCCGGATGTCGAGTTTGCGGGAGCGGCTGTCTCCGAGCACTTCATAAGTGCGGTCCTGTAGCACGCGCAGCAGTTTGACCTGGCTGTTCATGTCCAGTTCTCCGATCTCGTCCAGGAAGATGGTGCCTTTGTTCGCCAGTTCGAAGCGGCCTACCCGGTCGGCTTTAGCATCGGTGAAGGCGCCGCGTTTGTGGCCGAACATCTCACTTTCAAACAGACTGGCCGATATGCCGCCCAGGTTCACTTTCACGAAAGGCTGGGACTTGCGGAGGCTGTTACGATGCACAGCCTCCGCTATCAGTTCCTTGCCTGTGCCGCTCTCACCCTCGATCAACACCGAGGCGTCAGTTGGCGCAATCTGCCCGATCCGCTTCAGGATTTGAAGCAGCTGTGGATCCTGCCCTACGATGTTTTTAAAATCGTACTGCTGGTCCATTTTTTTGCGGGTCAGGGCTTCGTCTTTCGCTGGTGCCTGCTGGGATAGACTGAGGGCCGTGCGCACTGCCTGCACCAGGTAGTCGTTGCTCCAGGGCTTGGTGATAAAATCAGCTGCGCCCAGGCGCATGCCTTCCACCGCCAGGCTGATAGATCCCCAGCCAGTGATCAGGATAACAGGTAACTGCGGCATGCGCTGCTTGAAAGCCTCCAGCAATTGAAGTCCGTCATGGCCTGTTGTCTCGATGGAGAAGTTCATGTCCATGATCACGAGCTGCAAGACGTGCTGCTGCGCCACTTCGAGCGCCTCCTTGGGAGAGGCAGCCTCTTTTGTCTTGAAGCCGTGCTGTTTGAGCAGTATGCTCAGAGAGGCGCGGACGGCCACATCATCATCTATTATCAGGATCATGCCCAGCGAATTTTTTTCTGATCTAAAGATAATTTTTTCAGGTATAATTTACGATTATTCTTCGTGCAAAGCGATAGCCGGGTGGATGGCAGCTGCCTGCCGGCTCGGATAAAAGGCACAGCCCACCGCCAGCAGATAGATGACTCCTACGGCCACGCTCAAAGCAATGAAGTAAACAACCGATTCAACCTCGAACACCTGTAATAGCGGGAACTGGATGGCAAAGGCTACGCCCAGCAACAGACCAAAAGTTGCCAGTACCAGCACCTCGCCGATGAACTGCCGGTATACCTGTGAAGAAGAAGCGCCAACAGCCCTGCGCAGGCCGATTTCACTATTGCGACGGCTGATGTTATACCAAAGCACCCCAAACAACCCCAGCGCCACGTTGAGAATCAGGAAGCCACAGATGACGGCCAGGGCTATCATCGGGACTTTGGCCACCTTGGCCTTGTTCTGGCGCATCTTCTCCAGGGTGGCTATTTCCAATGTCCAACCCTTGCCTATACCTGAAAGCTCTTTCACCATTCTCTCCTCAAATTCCACGCCTGTACCCGGCTTCACTCGTATCAAGAGCTCACCATAAAAGTCACTTTCATTGTCAGGCAGATGGATGCGGTCAAAGAAAGCTGGCTCCTCAGCAGCGTATTCGCTGTAAGGCCTGTAATGATCTACTATGCCGACCACCTGGTAGTTGGAGGAGTCGTTGCGGGGCAGGAGCTTGCCGATAGGGTCTTCTCCTTCAAACAGGCGAACTGCCATGGCGTTGTTTATCACAATCGGTTTGTGGTGTGAGCCATTGTCGGCTGGACCAAACCAGCGGCCCTCGCTCACCTGCACCTTCATGACTTTAGCAAAGTCGTCCTGCACCCTGTATTCGTTGGCCATTATTTCTTTCTGCCCATAAGAAATATTATTGTTCATCTGGCTAAAGGCAAATGGCGCATTGCTGTTGGTCAGGGCCACGTTCTCGATTTCCTGGAAACCCTTGGTTCGCTGCAGGATCTGATCCAGCGTCTGTCGATTTAGAGCTGTCGAGTCGGTTTCGGGGCGCATGGTCAGCAGCCACACATTGTCGTGCTCGAAACCCAGCGGTTTGTTGTAATTGCGCACATTGTACACGATCAGACTCAGCACCGCGAACAGCACCAGGAAGCAAAAGAATATCTCAGTTATGAGGAGGAAGTTGCTTCTCTTCCTGTTCCATATTAGTTTAAACAGATGGCGTATCATTTCGAGCCTCCTTTCAGTGCCTCAACGGCTTTTAAGCGTGACATTTTATAGGCGGGGTACACTCCGGAAATTAATCCGAAAATCAGGCTCAGCAGCAGCCCCCAGGCAAACACCCGCAGGTTCAGCCCCAGATCAGCATACACGATCACGCCACTTTCGTTGATGAGCCTCAGCACAGCAGCTGATAGCGCAAAACCAAGTATACCTCCCAGCAGTGTCAGAAAGACGTTCTCGACAATGAATTGCCCGATGATGGTAGAGGAGGTAGCTCCAAAGGCTTTTCGGACGCCAATCTCGGAAGAGCGCTCCATGATGCGGCTGATGTTGATGCTGACCAAGTTAATAGCAGGCAGCAGCATGAACAGGAATGCCAGACCAGCTAGTATTGTATAGAACAGACCCAGGCCGGACTCTCTTCCTCTGCCCACGAAGGTACGGGCAAAGGCCTCCAGCACCGTGTCAGGGAAGGAGGAGAGTTTGGTGCCCTTCACCGCGTGCTGATCCTCTAACTTCTGCACCATGGCAGCATATTCCTCTTTTATCTTCGGTATGTCAGCCGGGTTGTGTGCTTTAATGGTAGCAAAGTACATTCCTCTCAGTCCAGGCTTGTTGAAGTCCTGGCTTCTGAGTGTGATGGGTACCCAGATGTCAGCGTAGGAGTTCAGGCGTAGTACAGGTACATCTTTGACCACACCGACTACTTTGTACTTGACCTGGTCTACCTCTATGGTTTTCCCCACAGCCTCACCTTCACCAAAATAGTTGTTTCGGGTACTTTCATTAATGACGGCCACACGGCTGGCCCCTGCTACTTCCTGCTGCCCGAATGGGCCTCCTTCCAGAAACTCAAAATCGAGAATATCCCAGAACTCGCGGTCAGTATATTTAATATCCAGGGCAAGTTTGCGGTTGTCAATGTAGCTGTTCACCTGTAAGAACACCGAATTAATGGATACCTGTTCAGGTGTCTGCAGCGTGCGTACGTTGCGGTCCAGGAAATGGTAACTCGGTGGCCCACTGCTCATGTAGCCCTCGGATTGTTCTTCGCGCATGATGTTGACAAAAAGTAGCTTGTCCATTTCTCGCTCCGGCATTTGCGGCCCAAAGGTATGGTCGAAGAGGGAAGTAGCCACCATGAGTACCATCAGTGTAAAGCTGATGCCGAAGAGGCTGATGAAGGTAAAGAACTTGCGCCGCAAGAGCACCTTCCAGGCTATTTTGATGTAATTCTTCAACATGGCTATACCTTTTGATAGTCGAATGCGGCAGTTTTAGCATCAGATACCTGCTGGCCATCAAAGAAACGGATCAGGCGCTCTGTTTTTTGAGCCATATTCTCGTCATGCGTCACCATCACGATCGTGGTGCCGTCTTCGCGGTTAAGCGTGAGCAGGATGTTCATGATCTCTTCGCCCATCACGGAGTCGAGGTTACCGGTCGGTTCGTCAGCCAGTATAATCTCCGGTTGGCCGATCAGCGCACGGGCTATGGCTACACGCTGGCGCTGTCCACCGGAAAGCTGCGTAGGGTAATGCTTGGTGCGGGCACTGAGTCCGACTTTTTCCAAAGCGGTGAGTGCGAGGTGACGTGTTTCGGCTGCCGAGATGCTGCTTCGGTACAGGAGCGGGAGCTCCACATTGTCCAGCACGCTCAGGTCGTTGATCAGGTGGTAGCTCTGGAACACAAAACCGATCTTCTGATTGCGGATGTGTGCCAGCTCTTTGTCCTTGTACCTGCTGATGGGGTTGCCATCTATCTCCACAACGCCATTGGTTGGCTCGTCGAGCAAGCCCATGATGTTGAGCAGCGTGGACTTACCGCAACCGGATGGTCCCATCACCGACACAAACTCGCCCTTCGAGATGTGCAGGTTGACGTTGTGCAGCGCTACCGTCTCAATGGTCTTGGTCTGGTAGACTTTTTCGATGTTCTTTAACGTGATCATAGTTTTATACCTTGGTTCTAATATCGATGAATTTGTTGAATTGCTGCATTGCTAAGTTGTTGATGTTCTTTATTCACTAAATCACTCATTCGCTCACTCACTCATTTCAATCACCTGCTGTTGCTCAAAATCATAAAGCGTTAGCAATCGCAGGGTATAGTGTGCTGTCCAGAACTCGCTTAAAGAAGCAATGTGAGCGCGACGAGCCTGGTCCTTTTCTGCGAGGGCGATGTTGAGATCGGTGATACTGATGCGGCCAATCAGGAAAGTGTTGCGGGCGATTTCGTAACGCTCTTCTGCAATGGCATCAGCCTCGGCGGTGGTGGCAATGCGTGACTTCAGCGTGTTGTACTGGTTCACCTGTGTAAGCACGGCCTGCTCAAAGTTGGCATCTTCCTGGTCCACGGTGTACTGCACCAACTGTTTGTTCAGCTCCGCTACTTTATAGATAGAGCGCTGTCGTCCCCAGTCCATGATCGGCATGCTGAAACCGATGCGGGCCCGCTGCTGGTTTTCAGGTCGGGTATAGATGTCGGTGAAAGAGGCGCCACGGTTCGTGAGGCCGAAGGTGGCAAACAGGCTGGCGTTGAAGCCATTGTCGCCATGTGCTTTGGCCATCAATGCCTCTGCCTCCAACAATCGTCTGCTGAAGTTGATGTTCTCTTTGCGGTTCTTGCGGGCCTCGGCGAGTGCTACTTCAGCTAACACTGTTGCATCCGGTATACCTGCCGGTGTCAGCAAGGCCAACTGATCTGTCTCTTTCATGCCGATGTAAGTCTTAAGGGCAAGTGCCGCAGTTTGCTGATCAAGAGCAGCCTGTGCCATCGCCAGCTCGGCATTCAATACAGCCAGGCGCAACTGCAACAGGTCGTTCTTGGAAAGTCTACCGAGCTTGTATTTCTCCTGCGCGATCTGGTACAAGGTATCGTTACTCGACTGGTTTTTGCTGGCGATCTGCTGGTTGGTCTGGGCCAGAAGCAGATCAAAGTATAATTTAGTGGCGTTCACGGCTATTTTTTCGCGCTCCTCCAAGTATGTTTTCTGTGACTCCTGGTAACGGAGCGGTTCTATCTTTTTGGCCCAGGAAAGTTGGTTATAAGCAAACAGCGGCTGCTCTATACCTATGATAGCCGGGTTGCCGTTGTAGCGGGTCTGCTGGCGGTCGAAGTCATCAAAACGCTGCATCAGCGACGTAACAAACACCCGGCCGCCAGTCGGACTGACCACCTGGCTTAAACTCAGCCCGAGCTCCGAGTTGTTGATCGAGACCGGTTTGAAGTCGGTGGTACCGTCGGGCTGGGTAACCGGCATGATCGTGCGGCTGAAGTCGGGGAGGGTACCCGTTAAACTGAGCTGCGGCTTGTAGTCAGACTTGAAACTGCGCCATTGCCAATAGCTGTTCTCACGGCTGGTCTCAGCTTGCCGGGCCGCCGCGGACTGCTCCTGCGCCAGGGCAATCACTTCCTGCAGACTCAAAGTGCGGGTCGCCGGTTGTGCTATACCTGGCAAACAGGGCAGCAGCATTACAAACAACAAACAGTAAAGCTTTTTCATAATTTTATTAGCCTGTCACGACTTGTTCTCAGACAAAGGACTTTTTAACTTTCTATCTCATCAACTCTCAAACTCCCCAACTTACTTAACTTTCACCTTGTCCAGGTGCTGATAGTCGGTCAGGTCGGAGATTACTATTTTATCGCCGGCTTGCACACCATGCTCCAATTCCACATAGTCCACATTGCTCACGCCAATCTTGGCTTCTTTTCTGATCAGTTCGCCGTCACGCAACACGTATACCTGTGGCTTGCTGGCAGTTCTAAAGTAGGGACCGTTCTTCACACGCAGCGTGTTCGGTTTGGCAACTGTCTGCACATACACATCCACGCGCATACTGGGGCGCAAGAGTTGGTGCGCTTTATCTTCGAGCGCCACAAAAAATGTGACGATGCCGTTTTCTACTGTTGGTTTGATGGAGGCAATGCTGCCTTTTAGGTTCGTGTCGTTGATGCGGACTACTACGCTGCTTCCAATGCTGATCTGACTGGCATAAGCATCTGAAATGGTAGCCTGCACGCGATAGCTGCTCAGGTCGGCGAGACGGGCAATGATGTCGCCGGCATTCACGTTGCTGCCTATCTCGTTTTTGACCCAGGTGATTACACCTGGTTGCTTGGCTCGTACCTCAGCCTGTTCCATTTTGCGCTGCAGCTCTTCGATCGAGCGGCTTTGCATGGCCAGGGTATAGCGTAGTTCCTGTTCGTCAGCTTTAAGCAGTTGACGCTCTGTTTTAATTTCTCGTTCAATCTGCTCGAGTTCCTGCTGCGCGATCTTCAGGTTGAGTTCGGCTTGTTTCACACTCTCCTGTGTACCACCTCCGATAGTGAGGAGGTACTGTTCATCTTCCAACTGGGCTTGCAGACTTTTCACCCGCATCCGTTTTATCTCCAGTTGCGAAGCCAGGGCGTTGAGTTTCTTTTCAAGGTTCAGGTTGAGCTGCACTGTTTTGTGACGGCTTTGTTCCTGCTCGTCTTTCAGTTTATCGTAGGCTAGTTGTGTATAAGCTCTGTCGAGTAGCAGGATCTGGTCGCCGGGTTGCACCTGCTCGCCTGTGTTGTGCACCACCTGCTCGATGCGTGCCTGGATAGGGCTGGTGATTACCTGCTCGTGCTCCGGCACCACTGTACCTGAAGCTGTGATCGTCGCAATAACTGGCCCTTCCTCGACCAGCGCTGTTCTGATATCTGCCTGGGCAATGCTAGGACTAATCAGGTTTCTGAATCCGAAAATGGCTGCTGCCACTAGAGCAGCGGCTATACCTATTTGCCAAATGCGCTTTCGCTTCTGGGCTTGTTTGGTGCTGGCTGATAATTCACGATCCATTGTCTTATTTTGTACTTTGATCGAGAGGGTATAGCCAATTTAGATGCCAGATTTATATATTATTGATTTACAGTGTTTTGTGAATTAAAAATTAGGTTTTTGAAGCTTTGGGCCTGTTCATTATTGAACAGTTTGTGCGGTTTTGGGAGGAGGGAAATTATAGGTATGGGGATTAAGGTAGTATAGATTATAGATCGTGTTATAAATTGAAATTATAATGTAGTTTTAAGGTATGTTATTCCATATAGCTACCCTATATGGCGGATAACAGGAGTAGACTTCCGTTTAGCTACGAGTTAGGTGAAATAAAAGAGAATGATAGGACAGGTAAATAAGTATTACTTAAAAGATTGGGAAGACCCGATAATGGGCAGAGCAATCGCTGAAAACGAAAGCTGGATTCTAGTCCAATATATTCCTGTAGATTATGTAATTGACGGCTACAAGATTTTAAGGAAATCCTTCATTGATAAAACAGAAAGAACAGCAAGCGAGGAAAAAGTAGAAAGAGTAATCAAATTAAGGAAAACAACTTCAACCTTACCAGAAGGGTTTTACTTTGGTACAACCCTTGAACTTTTGAATTGGATTGAAAAAACATACGGATTATTTGAATTTCAAGACTCGGAAGAATGTGCTGTTATGATGGGGAAAGTAAAGCAGATTTTAGAAGACAGGTATTTACTTATCGATTTTATAGGTGCTGATGGAAAGATAGTTGAAGATTACGATTATGAATTCGAAATAGCAGAAATCAGAACGTTAACTTTTGAAACTGACTATTTCAATGCAATTAGATTACTCTGGAAAGACAACTTGAAGGTATAAGTAAATTAAATCACCTAACAAGGTATAATCAATATACTTCGGCCGATGGCCTCGCACACTTATTATACTAGCCGAAATCTATGATTAAAACAAGGGCTTTGCTCTAAATATTCTTCAATTTCAGTTCATAAGGAGTTCCCCGTTTCACCACCGCCACGATCTGGTGGAGGAGCTTATTTCTGACGGCATTGATGACGCTCATCTTGCTCTTGCCTTCCCCGACTTTGCGCTCGAAGTAGAGCCTGAACTCCTCGTTAAACCGGACGCTGTTGATGGCGGCCATGTGGAGGATGTGCTTGAGTTCTTTGTTGGCAAATTTGGACACACCCGTTCTGCCCATCACGCTCGTGCCGCTGCGGTACTCAAAGGGAGCCACCCCGCAGTAGCAGGCCAGCTTCCTGGCGTCATCCATTCTGGTGAAGCCCTGGGTATAGACCAGCAGCGAGATGGCCAGCACCTTTCCCACGCCCTTGATTGAGGTGAGCAGGTCGTACTTCTTCTTTAGCTCGCCGTCTTTGGCGATGAACTGCTGCATCTTCTCCTCCACCTGCTCCATGCTCTTCTCCAGTCCTTTGATGGCCTTCTTATTCACCTGCTCGAGTGTTTTGCCAGACACCGGATCTACCGCTATGAGTTCTTTGATGGTGACTTTGATACTCTGCAATGCCTTTAGCAATCTTGATCTGTTTGCCTGCAGATCCTTTAAGCGTTCCAGCGTCACACCGGAGAGGTTCAGGCATTTGGCATCGCGCTGGTGCAGCAGCGCGTAGCGGGCGATGCGCTGGGCGTCCACCTTGTCGTCCTTGCCCCTGACCATACCGATGCTTCTCTTGATCTGCAGGGCGCTCTCCATCCACACCTGCACATCCCTTGCCAGCAGATAATGGACCACTTGGCGGGTGTAGAGCCCCGTGTGCTCCAGGCAGCAGAGCGTTTCCGTTCCCGCCTCGCAGCCGTGCTGCTTAAGCCAGGCTTTCATTCTTCTGAAGCCGGAGGGGTTGTTGTTGAGCTTGTGGCAGAGTTGCTGGTTGTCACTGACCCTGACCAGGCACACATCCAGGCTGTCTTTTGACACATCGATGCCCAAGATGAAGGCCGGGGCTTGCGGATTGATAGGCTTTTCCATATCTTTTGTTTGAGTTATGCAAGCTGCGGATCGAAACCTTTATAATGGGCCCTCATGTCCCGAAAATCTATATGACCCCTGCCTGCGGGTTTAAAATAAAGCAGCCAGTCTAAATCGGCTGTTAGGACCAGTCTCGCCTTGTTAGCGGGTAGTGCACTGGCTGCCTTAAGGTATAAAAGGCAATACTTCTATACCTGAGAAAAGGGTACCGGGTGTATTGGAAAAATAATATAGACCAAATCTAAAGGTTAGGCTAAACCTAAAACATAATTAAAAGTAATGCTTAAACTTTACCCTTTTGGGATATGTTTAATTGTCCTTTTTTCATTTTCTATACTTGCAACAGGTTGTACCGAGAGCTATTCTTCCTTAGCAGAAGATGATCTAAAAGACTTGTCAGCCTATGCTGTTGGCATGAATACTTCAAACAGATTCGATTACTATCCTTTAATCGAATCAAAAATCCCACAAAGTCATAATCCAGAACTCCATCAAAATGTACTGGAAATTGCTATGGTGATAGATACCTTAGCTATGAAGTATATGGAACAAACTGGTGGGATTCATGAAAGCGGCACTCTCATGAATCCAAGCGAAAGCGGGGAGAAAGGAATGCAGATCTATAAAGAATTGCATGTAGAAGCCAGATTAACGGAATTGCTCACTAAAGCAAGGGCAAAAGCAGGCTCTACTGATAAGGGGCTAATGCAGGTTACAGAATATATTGTACAGAATCAGTTCTTAAACGAGAAACCTTACTTTGATCATCAAAAACTAACCCAGAGACCGCTTTCAATAATATGTCTTGAACTTTTACTATTGGAAAATAAGCTATGTGCTACTAACTAGTCTATCTGTAAAAAAAGATCAGCAATAGCCTAACAAGGTGTATCATACAGGTTCTCGCTGCATCTCGCCCACATTATTGCTCGAAACCGTTAAACTAGTAAACCTCCAAATTCAGTAAGACAATCTAACCAAAATCTTCACAAGGCGCTCCCCGTAATTATTGAAATGAAAGCATTTCTGCTATACTTTCTTTTCAGCTTATATCTGAGTCAGGCCCTGGCGCAGAATCTGGTGCGAAACCCCAGCCTGGAGGAGCTGAAAGGAGGTATTATCGGATTCAGGGGCGTGAGCGGCACACCTGATATTGCGTCAGTAGAAGGCAAGGTAATCATGTATCCGCCTTACTTCAATGCGTATCGCTCCGAAACACCCAGCAGACAGTTAACAAATATCGCTTTCGGGGAGGTTTGCCTGTGCCAATGGTTCAGCTACGGCGCCAGCGAACTGACGCAAGCTGAACTGACTCGCCCGCTCCAGAAGAACCAAGAGTATTTGGTATCGCTCTATACGATCAAAGCCTCTACCATAGAGCCGCCCATCAGTGAGATCACCGTGCATTTCATCAATAGGCCAATGCGGTCTACCCGCGAGGTGTACGGACTCAAAGATCATCCGCTCACCGGGACCAATATACCCTACCTGGCGTTAAGAGCTGCCCAACCGGGCCCACTGGCATCGCGACAGGTATGGACAAAAGTAAGCGCCATTTACAAAGCCAAAGGAGGGGAGCGCTTTCTTGTGATCGGCAACTTTATAGGGGCTAACGCAGAAGCCCTCGCATCCATGAACCCTGATGAAGAGCAGGAGGAGAAAGGTAGCAAGACCAAAGGCACTTACTACTGTTACGACAACATCAGTGTAGTGCTGAAGTCGGCAGCAGAACAGGAGAAGGCTGTACCCATTGCCTCCGCAGTAGGCGGCACGAGCAGTCCGTCTAAGCCCTTTCATGTTGGAGAAACGATCACCCTCGAAGACATTAATTTCACTTCCGGAGATCATCATATACTGGCGGTGGCCTACCCCATGCTCGACTCGCTGGCAGCTTTTATGCAAGCAGAGCAGGAAGTGGTGGTGCGTATAACAGGCCATACCGATGATGTAGGTTCAGATGAAGATAACCTACAGCTTTCCATCCGCAGGGTGCAGTCAGTGAAAGAGTATTTAACCAACAGCGGCATAGCTGCGGACAGGGTTTCTGTTGAGGGGTTGGGTGAGCGTATGCCGAAAGTGGCCAATGATACTGATGCTAACCGGGCTCTGAACAGGCGGGTAGAAATTGAGATTCTCCGGAAATAAGTGCCCTGATTGTTAATCGGCCACCATTCTCGTTCTAATCCGCGCATTTCTCCCCATCTTTCCTTAATTTGCCTCTTTCACTAAGCCACACGAACTATGAACTATAAAGAAAGACTGGCTGCCATACGCCAGCAGATGAAAGAGCAGGGACTGAGCGCCTACATCATACCTTCGGCTGACCCCCACATCAGCGAATACCTGCCCGACCGCTACAAGTGCATTTACTTTGCCTCTGGATTTACCGGCTCGGCTGGCACGCTGGTGATCACGCAGGACTTTGCCGGCCTCTGGACCGATGCCCGCTATTTTGTACAGGCCAAAGATCAATTGGAAGATAGTGGCTTTGAGCTCGTGAAACTGCAGGCACAGCACGCACCGGAATACATTGGCTGGCTGGGTGACCGTCTGGAAAAAGGCGAAGTGGTGGCGTATGATGCGAAACTGATCTCAGTTGGTCTGGCTGAGCTGCTGGAGCAGGAGTTGGCACCGCTAGGTATAGCCCTGGCCTCTGACCGTGATTTGCTGGACGCCATTTGGGAGGACCGTCCTGAGTTGCCAACTGCCTCTGCCTACCTGATAGGAGAGGAGACAACCGGCCAATCTACTACGGCAAAACTGGAAGCACTGCGCAAAGCCCTTAAAAAGCAAAGAGCCGACTACCACCTGATCTCTTCCCTCGACGATATGGCCTGGCTCTTCAACATGCGCGGCTCCGACGTGAAGTGCAACCCGGTGGTGCTGAGTTTTGCGCTGATCAGTCAGGATAACACCATTCTCTTCATTGACCAGGCCAAACTAAGTGAGGATGACAAGAAACAACTGATGGCCGACGGTGTGGAGCTGCAGCCTTACGAAATGGTGGAACGCCTGCTCGCTGAGCTACCCAGCGACGCTACTATTCTGATTGATCCAAAACGCAACTGCTATGCGCTGTATAAACAGTTGCCAGCAGGTATGCGTGTGATCCAAACCACTAACCCGACTACTTTCTTAAAGGCCATTAAGAATGAAGCGGAAGTAGAAAACACCCGCAAAACGATGGTGAAAGACGGCGTGGCCTTAACCCGCTTCTTCAAGTGGCTGGAGGAGAATCTGGGCAAAGAGACCATCACTGAGCTATCTGTTGCTGATAAGGTACTTGCATTCAGGGCTGAGCAGGAGGGCTTTGTGGGCGAAAGCTTCGATACCATTGCCGGCTATAAAGCGCACGGTGCCCTGCCGCATTATAAAGCCACACCGGAGAGCGATGTAGAACTGAAAGCCGATGGCCTGTTCCTGCTGGACTCCGGCGGACAGTATACGACAGGTACTACCGACATCACCCGCGTGGTTTCATTGGGCAACCTGACCGAAGAAGAAAAGATAGACTATACTCTGGTGCTGAAAGGCATGATAGACGGCGCCACCGCCCGCTTTCCGAAAGGCACGCGCGGCTATCAGATCGACGCTATCACGCGCAAGCCACTCTGGGACTATGCACGCAATTACGGACATGGCACCGGGCACGGCGTTGGGTTTTTCCTGAACGTGCACGAAGGCCCGCATGTGTTCAACCCTTCCCCAACGCCTGTGGATATTGAACTGGGCATGATCACCTCGGTAGAGCCGGGCTTATACCGTCCGAACCAGTACGGTATCCGCATCGAGAACCTGGTGCTGACTATACCTGACGAGGCCAATGACTTCGGTGAGTTCTATACCTTTGAGCACCTGACTTTAGCGCTGATCGACACGGCTCCGGTGAAGAAAGAGCTGCTGGATGAGCGCCAGATCAAATGGCTCAATGACTACAACCAATTAGTGGTAGACAAGCTTGGCCCGCAGCTGACAGAGGAAGAACTGAGCTGGCTGAAGGAAAAGGCGAAAGCGATTTAATTATTGCTTTTTGATCGTTAAACCGGCTATACCTGTGCAAGGTATAGCCGGTTTTTTCTTTTTATTTCTTTAGAACCAATCGGACAGTCTGTACTTCATCGTCAGTGATCAGGCGTAGGTAGTGCACGCCTTCCTTCAGTTTTTTGCCTTCTATATCATGCTGGATCAGGTTCCCTTTTTTGCCTTTTCCCTGCGCGACTATACCTAATAACTTACCATTGGCATTGTAAAGCTCTAATTGGTAAGATCCGTCCTGAGAAAGTGAAAACTCTATATTTGTTTTGTCTCGGAAAGGGTTAGGAAAAGCCCTTAGCGCTACTGCGGTAGGTTGGTTTACTTCCTGTGGAGCAGGTTGACACATGCCTAGTTTGTCACCTTTGTGATTGCGCAGGTGAGCCTCAACAGCTGGGGGAGCGATACGAATAGCTTTACCGCTATGGCACACTAATATCTTGCCCTTGCCACTGCGCACATCCTCCACCGTGATTGTCACAGAGCTCGTGGCGGAGCAAGTGCCATTAAAGGCTGTGACCGTAAAGGTATAACTACCCGGTGCAGTTGGTGTGAAAAGTGGGTTGGCTACATTACTGCTGCTTAGACCAGTAGCCGGGCTCCATTCGTAGCGCTCAGCCCCACTTGCCTGTAAACGCACACTTTGAGGTCCGTACCCCAGGTATAGTGTGGCAGGGTCACCTCCTGTATATACATTGGATGTGGGCACCAATGCTATGGATGGAGTAGGAGGCGTGCAAGTAGATTCGCCACTTAGTTTTACAATCCAATAGTCTGTGCTTTCTGGATCTATAGTAGCATAATTGGGTTCAGTTTTATCTCTTCCTACACCAGCGTTCGAGCTACCTCCAAGAATATACCCACCGTCTAGCGTCTGCTGCAAGGATTGCAATATATCTATACCATTCCCTCCAATTGTTTCCTCCCACTCCAATATGCCGTTGGCATCGATCTTCACTACCCAATAATCATTACTCTCTTCTGCTGAAGGCTCGCTTTTTTCTCCGCTAATTCCTGATTCAGACGTTCCTCCTAGAATGTACCCATTGTCAATGGTTTGTTGCAGGGAGACCATACTGTCATTTGAATCTCCTCCAAATGTTTTGTCCCACTCCTTAGCACCATCTGCGTCGATCTTTACTACCCAAAAGTCATAGTTAAACGCATTATCACCTTGCCCCCGGTTCACTTCAGTTTTGTCACCGCTTATACCTGAGGCTGAGCTACCACCTAAAATATAACCTCCATCTAAGGTTTGCTCAAGAGCAATTTGTTGCAAAGAGCCAAATACTTCATGATTGTCGCCACCATATGTTTTGTCCCACACTATACCACCGTTTGCATTCATTTTAACTATCCAGAAATCATAGCCTCCTCGTGAGGCTTCGCTCTTATCACCGCTGATGCCTGAGTTCGAGTAGCCTCCCAAGATGTAACCTCCGTCCAGCGTTTGCTGAATTGACTGGAGCCTATCACTATCTTCTCCTCCAATGGTTCTGTCCCACTCCTTATTACCGCTTGCATCAACCTTGACCACCCAATAGTCCCATACGAACTCATCACCCGCACCCTTTTGTGCCTCGCTTTTGTCCCCGCTGATGCCTGAATCAGAAAATCCCCCAAGGATATACCCCCCATCGCTTGTTTGCTGAATGGAGGTGAAGATATCTTGCATATCCCCACCAAATGTCCTATCCCATTCTTTGTTTCCTGTTGCATCGAGCTTGATTATCCAATAGTCTTCAGAGCCACGTGAAGGTTCGCTTTTGTCCCCACTGATGTCTGAGGAGGACCTTCCACCCAAAATATAACCTCCGTCCTTGGTCTGTTTTATAGTTATTATTGCGTCAAAGTCGCTCCCGCCATATGTTTTATCCCATTCTTTATTTCTGTTTGCATCTAGCTTTACAATCCAATAATCATAAAACCCCTTAGAGGCTTCACTTTTATTTCCGCTGATGTCCGAATTAGAGTATCCACCGAGTATATAACCTCCATCAGCAGTTTGCTGCAAGGAAGTAAGTTGATCGTCATCAGAGCCGCCAATTGTCTTATCCCACTCCACGGTCTGCGCCTGCGATAATTGGGAGTAGCTGAATGAGAGAAGTAAAACTGCCAGGAAGTAAAGCCAGGAAAAAGACGGGCTGTTCGGCTGTAAATTGAAAATGTAGCTTGGTAAACTTGTTTTCATAATGTAGGATGTTTGAAAATGAGATCAATCAATAAGTTGATTAAGCCTACACCTATCGCCGATCGCATTTGACAAACCGATGGAGATACAGTGGTCGACCCAAAAGCACATAGTTCTCCTGCTCCAGCAATGCTGAATGCATATCGAGGATCCATTGTGATGAGTGATCAAGTCTTTTTGCCAATACAGTTGGTCAAAAGACTGCGCTGTAGCAGGTAAAGTGCATACCTAGTGCTACTCTGGCTGTTGTATCAGCATAGTATGGGCAGCGCTCTAAGAGGGTTTGGAGCAGCAATAAAATCCATAGCAGGATCTATTATGCTATACTACTTTATATTGATTTAGTTTAACTAATTGTAGGTAAAATTTAATTATTTATAATTACTTGAACAGGGTGTACTATGGCAAATGACCACATGCTTTCATTAACTACTTATTCTTTCAGTACCAGTCTTATCGTTTGTACTTCATCTGGGGTGAAGAGCTTCAGGTAGTAAATGCCCTGGTGGAGTTTACCGGCCTGCAGCTGCTCGGCCTTCAGCTCAAGCCGTACCACTTGCCCTTCCTGCCCCTGGCCTTGGGTCACAACGCCCAGCATCTTGCCACTGGCGCTGAAGAGCTCCAGGCGGTAGGCTCCCTCCACGGGCAGCGAGAACTCCACGTTGGCCCAGTCGCTAAAAGGGTTAGGGAACAACTTCAGGGGGACTGTTACAGTGATAACCTCCTCTTCGGCAGACTCATCACCGCAGATGCCCAGTTTGTCTTTTTTGTGGTTGCGCAGGTGGGCCCTCACAGCGGAGGGCGGCAGGCAGAGGGTCCGCCCGTTGTGGCACACGCGCACCTTGTCCCGCGTGCCGCAGCGGGCATCCACCACTTTGATGGTAACGCTAGCTGTGGCTGAGCAGGCGCCGCTGTAGGCGGTGACGGTAAAGGTGTAAGTGCCGGCGGCCGTGGGGGTGAAGACAGTTTCGGAAGTTGAGGTGCTGCTCAGGCCAGTAGCTGGGTGCCAGGTATAGCTCTCCCCACCGCTGGCCACCAATTGTACGCTCTGTGGTCCATAGCCCAGGTATAAAGTAGTCGGATCACCGCCGGTGTAGACAGCAGAGGTTGGAACGACCGTAAGGACTGGAGAGGGCGGCGTGCAGGTCGTTTGAGAATACTTAATAGTGGCATATTCAGAATCCATGTCCCTGTAAAAAACACTTTCATCGTCAAGGTAGCTTTGTCCGGTTACATGCACATTACCTGCAGCATCTAACCCGATGGCAGCTGCATTATCTATGTAGTTACCTGGTCCATTGTATGTCATAAGCCATTGCTGAATACCCTCCGGACTATACTTGATAGTGGCATAGTCTGTATTTTGCCATTCCTGTGTCATGGTTATAGAACCAGTGACGTACACATTTCCTTCAGCATCCAGCACAACGTCATTGCCACCGCCTCCCTGTGGCCCGCCTGGCCCGTCAAATGGTGCGGCCCAAAGCACGTCCCCCAGCGTACTGTACTTGATCGTGAGGAAGGCATTGTCAGGATCTTCTTCCCTGTTGCCGGTTTGACCGGTTACATAGACATTACCCTCGGCGTCCACAGCCAGCGCCCGCGCAAAATCATCTCTTGGAGCAGGCTGATAAACTGCCAGTTCACCGGAGTCGAAGAATCGATCCCACTGCAGCACGCCTGCTGAATTATACTTGAGAGTCGTGTAGTCATACATGGGCAGGTCATCAGAGTCGAGCTCGGACCAACTGTAACCCGTAATATATACATTGCCAGCAGCGTCAAGAGCCAGATCGCTTGTATAGACGTCTGAGTTGTTCTCAGGCCCACCATACCTGGCTATCCATACCTCATCCCCATTTGAATCATATTTGATGGTTGCAGCACTCCTACGGAATATATCAGTAAGATCGAGACTTGTGCCAGTCACGTACACATTGCCAGCTGCATCCAGGGCAAGACTGGTGGCTCTGTCAGAAAGATTTGAAGGCCCATTGTATCTTTTTATCCATTGCACTTCGCCGTCTGTATTATACTTGATGGTAGCATAGTCATAGTTCGCGCTGCCGCCGTAGCTTGGGCCACTTACATAAACAGTACCAGTCACATATACATTGCCTGCGTCATCAACCTCTAAAGCCGTAGCCTGGTCCCAACCGTTACCAGGGCCATTATAAAAGGCAAACCACTGTTCATCCCCATCTGCGTTGTATTTGATGGTCAAATAATCATACCTGGATCTGGGGTCACTATCAGCCGTTTTGCTATCGGCACTGTAGCCGGTCACATATACATTCCCGGCTGCATCCAGGGCAATATCCACGGCGTGGTCTGCTCCGTTCACTGATCCATTATACCTTGCCACCCATTGCTGCTCACCCGCTGAGTTGTACTTGATTGTGGCAATGTCCTTAAAGGCCTCGGTATCGTCGACAGGTTTACTCGAATAACTGAAGCCCGTCACATACACATTGCCATCAGCATCTACTACCATGGCTGTTGCCCCATCCAGGCTGAATCCCGGACCATTGTATGTGACGACCCATTCCTGGGTAACTTGAGAAAAACCTAATGCAGGAATGATAAGAAGAATACCCAGCACCAGTGCTCTTCCGAATAATAAAAGTTGTTCCATTAGCTTGGTAAATAAAACTGAGGTAACGAATTGTATCTTAAGACTTGACTTTCAAGTTGAGACTGCTACTGATCAGTAGAGCAAATGAAGTTGCACACCAAGTATAAAATCCTGAAATCAAATGCTATACAAGTGGATTTGGCTATTTCGTAAATTAGATAGCGTCCTGTCAGTTATTCTCCTGCCAATAGGGCCGGCACCGGATCTTTCTGAAACAAGGGTGTTAAGAATAAACTCAGGTGAATGGGAATGGTCTTTTATAATACGATTGATATTGAACTATATAAATAAAAAATAAGAAAATAAAACTCTAAAATGTGTAACAGGTGTATCCTGTGGAGTAAACAGGTCAAAATCACAAGGAAATGATTGCAAACGGATAAATCAGGATGCCAGAAGTTGACATCTTTAGAAATCAACCTGACTTGTTTTGAAGTATATGATAGCCGGCTTTATAGAGGAGGGTATGTAATGCAATCTGAATTGGTCTACATTAGTAGCCATATTTATAGCAAACCGGTTTTCAATTTCTATCTTGCGTATTTATTGATTGAACGCCACAATTTGTGAAACATGAAACAAACCACCAGCACCATCCTGATGATCGAGCCTACGGGCTTTGGGTATAACCCGGAGGCAGCCGCTACAAATGCTTTTCAGAAAGAACTGCAGGACTTTACGCCTGAGCAGGTGCAGGATATTGCACTGCTGGAGTTCAAAAATGCGGTGGCGGAATTGCGTCAACTTGGTGTGGAGGTGATCACAATGCGCGATCCTCAAAATGCAGGCACACCTGACTCTGTTTTTCCGAATAACTGGTTTTCTACTCACTCTGAGGGACAACTGGTCACCTACCCCATGGCGTCGGCCAGCAGACGAAACGAACGACGTGAGGAGGTTATAGAGCAGATCAAGCATGCCTGCCAGTGTGGAGAGCATGTGGCGCTGGAATTTTTTGAGGAGCAGGAAGCACCTGTATACCTGGAAGGTACAGGCAGCCTGGTATTGGACCGTGTGAACAAGATCGCTTACGCTGCGGTGTCACCACGTACGAGTTTAGAGGCGTTAGCGCATTTCTGTGACAAACTGGGCTATGAAGCGGTTACGTTCGAAGCCTACGGGCCAGCAGGCGAACTGATTTACCATACCAATGTAATGATGTGTGTGGGTGATACCTACGTGGTGGTAGCATTGGATGTGGTGAGTGAACAAGATCGTGAAAAGTTGCACACCAGCCTAAGGAGGACCGGAAAAGAGATCATCGAGATCAGCAAGGAGCAAACTTACCAGCACTTTGCGGGCAATATGCTGCAGGTCGAAAACCAGCAGGGCGAACGTATTCTGGTTATGTCGAAGGCCGCTTACGAAAGCCTGACGCCGCAGCAGTTGGAACGCATGCAGGCGCATAATGAGCACATCTTAAACCTGCCCATCCACATGATCGAGAAAGCAGGGGGAGGAAGCATCCGGTGCATGATCGCGGAGTTGTTTAAGAAGCGATAATTTTTCCGCTGAACCATACCCTATACCTGCCACCGTATACCTAGCTTTGCGGTTTCATTTATACCTGAGCCTGCATGAGCAGTATCATTCTTCTTTTTCTTTGCCTGATCGTGGGGGTGCTGCTCCGCCGGGTGCCAGCTTTCCCGAGCACGTCGCCGGTGGTACTCAACCAGTTTATTATTCACATTTCACTTCCGGCGTTGGCGCTTTACGCTATACCTGAGGTGGAACTGGATAGCACGGTACTGCTGCCTGTGGGTGTGGCCTGGATCTGCTTTGGGGCGGCCGCGGCCTTCTTTTATACCTTAGGCAAGATATATAGCTGGTCCAAAAAGCTGGTGGGTTGTCTGATTCTTACTGCCGGTTTGGGTAACACTTCCTTTGTCGGCTTCCCGATCATCGAGGCGCTGTACGGCAAGCAGGGTTTGCAGACGGCCATCCTCGTGGACCTGCCTGGTACCTTTGTGGTCGTTTCGACGCTAGGTATAGCTTTGGCCGCCTACTTCTCCAAGGGGCAGCCGGACTTTAAAGCCATTGGCCTGAAGATTCTCACATTCCCGCCTTTCCTCGTATTCGTGATCGCTTTCGCCATGAATGTAGTCAATCTGCATTTTTCGGATGACCTGAAAGATGTTTTCAACCGATTGGGTAGCACCGTGACGCCGCTGGCGCTGGTAAGTGTGGGCATGCAATTGCGGATTGAGCGGAGGAGCAAGCACTGGCGCTTTCTGGCTCTGGGCCTGGCTTTTCAATTGATACTTGCTCCTTTACTGATTTACGTACTCTATGCAGGGGTGCTCGGTATGCGCGGACCAGTAGTACAGGTGAGTATCCTGGAGGCAGGTATGGCACCTATGATCACGGCTTCTATCGTGGCCATTTCCTACGGCCTCAAGCCCCGGCTAGCCTCTATGATGGTGGGCTTCGGGATTCCGCTGTCTTTTATTACACTGGCCGTCTGGTATCTGCTGGTGCAGGGACTGTAGGGACAATCGGTTAGCTATTCCTGAAGTTTTCTCGTTATTTTACAAGTATAAACACACGGCCGGCAGGTATAGACCGCGGCCATCTTAGATTATGACACAACACACATCCGACGGCATCCGCTTAAACAAGTTCATCAGCGACGCAGGCATCTGTTCCCGTCGCGAAGCAGATAAACTGATAGAGCAGGGGAGGGTATTGGTCAATGGCAAGCCCCCCGAGGTCGGAGCCCGGATTAAAGGCAAAGACAAAATACAGGTAGACGGCAAAACACTGCAATGGAACCAGGTGGAACCCGTATACCTGGCACTGAACAAACCGGCAGGTATAGAAACCACCACCGATCTCTCACAGCGCGACAACATCATCCGCTTTGTCAATTATCCGGAGCGTATTTTCCCGATTGGCCGCCTCGACAAAGACTCAGAAGGCCTGATCTTCCTGACCAATGATGGGGACATCGTAAACAAGATCCTGCGGGCCGGTAACAAGCACGAGAAAGAGTATATCGTGACAGTGGATAAGCCGATCAACGAGGATTTTGTGCAGAAGATGAGCAATGGCGTGTCGATACTTGGGGTGAACACGAAGAAGTGTTTTGTCGAGCAGTTGGGGCTGAACAAGTTTCGTATCATCCTCACGCAAGGCATGAACCGCCAGATCCGTCGTATGACCGAGGCATTGGGTTATGAAGTGCAGACTCTGCAGCGCATTCGCATCATGAACATCACCCTGGCTAAGCTTCCGTTAGGCCAATGGCGAGAGCTCACTGAAACCGAGATTGAAATGCTACATAGCCTGGTAGCTGATTCCGTGATGACAGAGGAAGGCTCAGTAGGCAAGAAAAAGGCAGCTGCTAATCAATCGCAAACTTCGCAGCCAACTCGCAAGAAGTCAACGTCTGGAAGTAGACCACCCAGAAAAGAAGGTGGTGCAGGCAAGAAAAGCGGTTTCGGAGCAAGCGACTCCAAAGGCGGCAGAGGTCAGCGCGGCGCCTCCAAAGGGCCGGGGGCTAAGAAGTCAGGAGGGAAGAGCAACACAGGCTCCAGAGGGGCCAGCCGAAATGCGCCGGCAGCCAAGGGCGGCGGACGCAAAAGGCGCTAACCTAACTACCCATAAAAAAGCCGGTGCATCAGGTATAGGTATAAGACCTTCCTGTTGCACCGGCTTTTCACTGCTATGTTGTTTACTGATTATCTTCCTCTTCTTCTTCTGCGTCCTCTTCCGGATAGGCGTTCAGTTTGATCTTCTCGATCTGCAGGTAGGTTTTGAACTGATGAATCAACTTATCCATCTCCTTTTCTTTTTGCTGCAGGGCGTCTATCTCTTCGTCTGATGTTTGCAGCACCGGACGCAGGCGGCTCAAGCTATCCTTCATCTGGGCCACTGCATCTTCCGTGTGGTTGATCACGTCCTGGTTTTGCTCAGCAGCCATGGCAAGTTGCAGCTGACCGATGTACATTTCCAGAAACTCTACCATATCCCACGGGTTATTGGGGCGGTTCCAGGTAAAGCTCGTATTACAGCGGCGGCACTTGTAGGTATTGCATTTCCAGCCGTGCTCGTTGGTGGTGGCACCGGTGCGCTTCAGCATATCGGCTTTGTTGCACTTAGGGCACTGGGCATTGTCCTCGATGATGTTGAGCAGGCGCTCCCGCTTGTCCATGATGGCGGTGCGATTGGCAGCATGCGTGATTAGCTGCGTTTCCAGATTCTCGCAAGCGGTGGTCATTTGGGTATGCTCCGCGCTGAGTTCGCCCTCCTCCATCAGTCGTGCGGCACGTTTGCTAAAAAAGCGTATCAGTTTGATAAGTTCTCTCTCGTTGGGCTTCAGTGCGGGTTGTTTCATGTATCAGGTGTTTGTTCAAAGTTACAAAATCCGTGGCAAAGCACGAATTGTTCAGTAGTTTAACGCGCCTGCTTCGCTTCCCGGGTTCGCTTGTAGATGCGAATGGCCAGCATCAGCAATGCCGAAAACAGCAGCAGTCCCACAATGCCCCAGGCCATGCTTAGCGCACTTTTAAGCACTACCAAAAACACGATGGCGATCAGGAAGACCGTAGCCACCTCGTTCCAGATGCGCAGTTGGGTGGAGCTATACCTGATAATGCCGCTTTGTTGCTGTTTGAAAATGCTGTGACAAAGAAAATGGTACGCGTACAATCCTGCCACGAAAGCTAATTTCCAGACAAGCCAGCCCGGAAAAGGATCATAAAGACCAAGTGTGATAACGATGCTGGTGCCGAAGATTAGGGTCAGGATGGCAGATGGCCAGGTAATACCATACCAAAGTCGCTTTTGCATGATGCTGAACTGGTTCTGCAGGATGCTGCGTTCGGGCTCCGGTTTCTCCTGCGCCTCAGCATAATAGATGAACAGGCGCACGATGTAGAACAAGCCGGCAAACCAGGTAACCACAAATATAATGTGCAGGGCTTTGAGGTATAAAAAGGACATAGACCGTCAGGATGCTGTTTGGGCAAAGGTACATAAAAACAAAAGTCAGAATCAGTATTTTCAGGATTTAGGGATTAACAGGATTTTTGCTAAATCAGATCCAACCACCCCTGCCCCTCCTTATCGAAGGAGGGGAGCTGCTGCTATTTGACAGGTATAAGCTTCGTAGTTTTTGTTGTAAACCACAAAGACCACTGGCAGGTATAGCAAGACTAACTTGCACGCTCACAATGAAACAAATCACCTCAGCCAAGTGCACCTAAATGACGCTCCACTGTTTAAGCGTTCAGCGAGTGGGGGTAGGGGCCCTCGATTTGGAGCGTCTTGATTTTTTTGCTTACTGGGGGTAGGGGCCCTCTATTTTTTCATCAAGGAAAAAAGTGAGGCCCGGCTGGCCAAGCCAAGCTATAACTCTAGTCAGATAAGCTATACCTACAACCACTGCTACACCAGTTAAAAGCAAAAGTCCGGAGAACAAGCGCTCTCCGGACTTTGTCATTAGTCTGAATAATCAATCAAAAAAACAGACCTATTTAACTCACCTTAAACAGACTTACTAAAAACCGGCACCGTTATTTTCCCAGTCCAAAGACGCGCATCCAGGCACATGGCAATGTTGCGTACAAAGGGCTTACCGGCTGGCAGCACCTGTATGTCCTGGCTGCTATACTCTACCAGCCCATCGTCTGCGAGCGGTTGCAGGCGCATCAAGGCATCCACAAAGTAGGGTAGTTCCTCCGGCTCCCAGCTGGTGTAGTCGCGGCACATCAGGTTCTGGATGTGGGTACGCAGTAACATGTCCTCACCGGTTAGCTCGTGGCCTTTGAAGATCGGCAGATGCTCTGTCAGAACGGCCTCTTCATACCCTTCTACTTTTTTTATGTTCTGCATAAAGGCCGTGCCTGTGTCAGAGATGCTGGAGCAGCCCAAGCCGATCAGCAACTGGGTATGGCGCGGGGTATAGCCCATGAAATTGCGGTGCAATGTGCCGTTGGCCGCTGCAATGCACAGCTCATCTTCCGGCAGGGCGAAGTGGTCCATGCCAGTTTCGATGTAACCAGCCTCTTCCAGCATGGCTCTGCCCAGTTCATACAGACCACGCTTTACTTCCGGTGCAGGCAGGTCGGCCTCTGAGTAGCGACGCTGGCCTTTGCTCTTCCAGGGCACGTGAGCGTAGCTGTAAAAGGCAATGCGCTCCGGGCGCAGCTCTTTCACTTTCTCGATGGTATGGCGAACGCTGTTTTCAGTCTGGTGCGGCAGTCCGTAGATAATGTCGCCGTTGATAGAGGTATAGCCGATTTCACGGGCTATGTCAAATATTTCCTTTGTCTTCTCAAACGTCTGGATGCGGTTGATAATGAGTTGCACGTACGGATCAAAGTCCTGTATGCCCACACTCAGCCTGCGGAAGCCCAGATCATAGAGCACCTGCAGCTGCTCAGCGTTGGTGGCATTCGGGTGCACTTCGATGCTGAATGCCGCATTTGGCGTAGTTTCGGTTTTTTCAAGCAAACGCTCCAACAAGTTCTTCAGGTTAGCTGCACTAAAGAACGTAGGTGTGCCACCACCCAGGTGCAGCTCAGTGATGCGTGGTTTCTCGTCAAAAAGCGCCAGGTACTGTTCCCATTCTTTCAGGAGCGCCTCCAGATAAGGCGACTCTACCGCATGGTTTTTGGTGATGCGCTTATTACAGCCGCAATATGTACATAGTGCCTCGCAAAAGGGCAGGTGCAGGTATAGGCTGATGCCTTCTTTCTTGTTTGTGGCTCGGAAAGCCTGCTGCACATGGCTCTTCCAACGGGCTTCGGGCAGGGGTTTTTCGTCCCAGAACGGCACAGTGGGGTAGCTGGTATAGCGTGGCGAAGGTACATCGTACTTGGCCAGCAGTTCAACAGGAGTGGTGGGCGCGACAGCAGTTTTCATAAGCGATTATTCTAAATTGGTACACCGAAGCAATAGCTGCTTCATGATGGGTACAAAGGTCGGGTACACCCTTCACCTAAGAAATGACATTTGTCAGTCAAGCTGCTTTTTATGAACTTTAGGGCAGGGCTAAGGGGTGATATTTGTCATGAAAAGAAATTTTTGAGCGAAAATGTTAGGTGCTATACCTGTCACGAGCCTCCCCAAAGCCTGTTTGTGGCGTTAAGTTTCAGCGAATTCTCACTTGTCCTCAAGGCGATAGTTTCCGACAGAGCTTGATGCCTTCCCCAGTATTTGCTATACCTGTAAAACCAGAAAGACATGCTCGACCATATCAAAGAAACCACCCTCTTACTGGACGAAAAGAAATGCCGCCAGAACATCGTCCTAATGGCCGAGAAGGCTGCCCGCAACAACATCCGGCTTCGTCCGCATTTTAAAACGCACCAATCGGCGCAGGTGGGGGAGTGGTTCCGGGAGGCGGGAACAGAAGTCATTACCGTGTCTTCGCTCAAAATGGCCCGCTACTTTGCCACGCATGGCTGGAGCGACATTATGGTGGCTATACCTGTGAACATCCGGGATATGGCGTTGGTAAACGAACTGGCGTCCAAGATAAAGCTGCATTTGGTGGCCGTGAACATCGAAACTGTACAGGCATTATCAGATCAGTTGCAGCATCCGGTGAACCTCTGGCTTAAGATCGACACAGGCTATCGTCGTACAGGCATCCTGCCGCACAGTCACGAAGAACTGGATGCAATGGTGGCCTTGCTAGAGCAGCGCGATAAGCTACAGTTCACAGGCGTGTTGGCCCATGACGGCCATACCTACAAGCAAACCGATGCTGAGGCGATACGCACCATCCACCATACCACGGTCTTTCTTCTCAATCTGGTGCGCGACAGGTATAAGGTACGCTTCCCGGAGCTGCAGGTATCCATTGGGGACACGCCTTCCTGCAGCATCCTGCAGACTATCACTGGAGTAGACGAGATCAGACCGGGCAATTATGTGTTTTATGACCTGACGCAACAGCACATCGGCTCCTGCAGTTTTGGGCAGATAGCGGTGTGCATGGCCTGTCCGGTGATCGCCAAGCACCCGGAGCGCAACGAGATCATCGTACACGGCGGCAGCGTGCATTTTTCTAAAGACAGTTTGGTGGGAGCAGATGGCTCGCTGCTATTCGGGCGTGTGGTCGAACTGACGGAAAACGGCTGGTCGGAGCCGCTGGAAGGTATAGAAGTAGTGTCGCTGTCACAGGAGCACGGCACCATACGGGCCAGCAAGGAGCTTTTCGACAAGTATAAAATAGGCGACCTGATGGGGATTCTGCCAATCCATTCCTGCCTTACCGCTGATGTGATGGGAAGCTATACCACGCTCGATGGCAAGCGGCTGGAGCATCTGTCAGGTAGAAGCAGCCGGTACTTCAGCTAGGTATATCCTGTGGAGTACCGGCTTTTTTTATAGCTTGATCAGGGCTCCGTAAACCCCCTGCACCACTGCCGCCATTTTGTCGAAGTCGAGCGTGTCAATGGTATCGCTGGTCTGGTGGTAGTGGGGGTTGCGCAGAAAAGAGGAGTCGTTGATCATGATGGCGTTAATATCGTACTTCCAGTAATTGCGATGATCGGAGAGACCCACCAGCCCAAAGCCAGCCGGCAGGTTAACCGACTGCACATCGATGGAAGTATGCTGGCGCATCAGGTCACGCACCTGTTGGGTATAGGCTTCCTGCCCTGTCTTTCCGACCACAACTATAAAGTTGCCTTTGTCAGGATAGTGCTTCGCCAACTCTGGATCGGGAAACTTCTGCGAGTTTGGTTCCTCTGAAAAGTAGCCGATCATTTCATAGCAAATCATGGCCCGCACTTTTACTTGCTGCTCATACAGTTTTCGGGCATGCACGGCACTGCCCATGTCTTCGCTGGCAAAGAAGGGCGGTTCCTCCAGGCAATACGCTACCAGTTCAATGTCGTGTTTTAGATCAGGCTCGTGCTCGTGCAGGAGTCGGGCCGTTTCGAGCAGACCGGCTACTCCACTAGCATTGTCGTCGGCGCCGGGCTGGTCGCCGCACACATCATAGTGGGCGCCCACCACAATACGTTCAGCACTGCTTTGGCCTTTAAACATAGCTACCACATTTTTATAAGTCCTGTTGTCGACTTTAAAAGGCTGCTCCACCACCTCACAATCCAGCTGCTCAAATTCACCTTTAATGTACCTGACGGCCTCCTCCAGGGACTTCATGTTCTGGTAATTTCGGGCGGGTTGTATACCTGTCAGCTGCTCTACATCGCGGTAAAGTCTGTGCTTGCTGTTTGTCATGCCTTTCATTTTCTGTGAACTTCCTTTTACGGCTATACCAGAATCTGTTTAGTCAACAGCAGCAGGTATAGCGCTATTTTTAAAGCAATTACAAGGTATAGCCGCACGAGCAGGTAATCTTTTTTAAACATGGCTATACCTTCCATTTGTCTGAAAGGTATATCTTTGCTTTCCCCACAGGAAGCTATGAGTACAGTTAAAACCGCTAATCCGATCAATGCCATCCGGACGCCCAAGGCTACACCAGCCCCGAAGGCTCCCCGTGCTGCGCCTAAACGCAAGAAGCCCAAAAAGAAGCAGTCCAAGCTGCCTTTCTGGATCGGGCTGGGCGTGGTCGCGGCTATTGGTTTACTGGTGCTTTATGTAGAGTTCTTCACCGAAAAAAAACAGCCCATCTGGCCTGAGGGGCATAGTCCGCTTGGCAATACGATACTGGGTATAGACGTGTCCAAGTACCAGCGCAAGATCAACTGGGAGAAGGTGCGCGACAATGATGTATCCTTTGCCTTTATCAAAGCCACAGAAGGTGTGAAGCTAAAGGACAGTCACTATGAGCGCAATTGGGAAGGAACACAGCAGGTAGGGATCATCCGGGGAGCCTACCATTTTTACCGCCCCAATGTATCACCCGAAGAGCAGGCCCGCAATTTTATTCAGACCGTGGTGCTGCAGCCCGGCGACCTGCCGCCTGTACTGGATGTAGAAGTGCGCGGCAAGCAACCGCTCAACCATTTCCGGGGCGATATCAAAGAGTGGCTGGTGCACGTGGAGCGGGCCTATGGCACAAAGCCCATCATCTACACCGGCTACAGCTTTTACAAAGATTATCTGGAGGGCTTCTTTGATGAATACACGCTCTGGATCGCGCACTATAACGTGAAAGAACTCAAAATGCAGCGAACAGACCGGGCATTGCTTTCCTTCTGGCAGCATACCGACCGGGGTGTGATCGAAGGTATACGGGGACCTGTGGACTGCAATATCTTCTACGGCACCAAAAAAGATATTCTCAAACTATGCATCCAGCCTAAAGAAACGACAGATCCGAAAGACGCTCCAAAAACAGCAAAGGCGCAACGATAAGCTGCGCCTTTGCTGTTTTTATAGGATTTCTGTTCTGATCTACCAGTCGTTACTCCAGCGGTTTTGAGCAGTGTTGAACTCACGTGGGCGACGATCACGTTGGTCACGGTCTCTGTTACTTTGGCCACGTGACTGATCTCTTGACTGCATGAAGCCGCTTGAGCCGTAGTCGCCCTCTCCATATCGGCTGCGGGACTCACGGTTATACCCGCTGCCCATGTAGTTGCCCTGGTCATCGCCGTAGTTGGAGCTGTAGTAATCATCGCGCTCAAAATCGTAGCGACCCTGTCCGCCACTGCCTTCAAAGCGGCGTGATACTTCGCGACCATACAAGTCCTCACGGTCGGAACCAGACCTGTTGTGGCGGCTGTAGCTGCGGCCTTCTTCCCGGTAGCCCCGGTCACCCATTGAGCCACGGCCCTCGCCGCCATAGCTGCGCTGCGAGCCCATACCGCTATCAAACGGATGGTCAGAATCATGGCGGCCGCCTCTTATATCACCAAAGCCTTGGGCACCACCGTAGCTGCCCATGTTGCCATAGTTGCGGGAAGTGCTGTAAGTATCGCTGTCGGTGATGTTTCTTCTGGAATAGTTGCGCGATCCGCCCCGCTCATTGCCCTGGTTACCCCAGGTGTCCTGAAATGTTTCATTACCATAGCCACCATGCGCTGCAGAGCCATAGTCGTCGAAACGATAGCCACTGTCCTGCTCCGGATGGCGGTAGCGCTCCGAGCGATGGGTATGAAAACCTCCTTCGTGGCGGTCATGCTCTCTGTCTGATGAGTATCTGTTCATAGCTTTATAGTTTTAATGTTGCACATCAATTCACTATTCCTATAAACGGGAGCGACCGTCAACTGTTGGGCAATTTGTGCTTAGGCTTACTTCTCAGCCGGTAGCAAACTGGCAGGGAGGATAGTATTTAAGTTAGCCCTCGGCTGTGATGGTTTCTGTACCAGTGGCTTGTCCTGTTTCTGGGAAGTGTTGTAAGGTTTGTAGCCAAATAACAGGAAGCTGGTTGAAACAGCCACCGACAGCATGGTAATCACAATAGCTACGTAGCGTATACCGTCATAGAAGCTGTGGCGGGTACGCCAGATGGCCAGGCGCAACGGTTGTAGCACAGGCTGCAGCAGGTTGGCATGCAGGATGTTGTACCTTACCCATTGTATGAACTTCTCCTGGCCAATGACCACGACCGAACCCAGTATCGCCACATTGACGAGCGAGAACATGGCCATCATCTGCACATAAGGGTTGGTGTACAAGTGTCCGTAGAGGTACTGGCTGTAGGCGATGGCTCCCAGCATCAGCCCGACCATCAGCATATTAGGCAGGCTTAGAAGCCAGTTGTTTTTAGGTTTATCGTCTTTAGGTGTCGGGATGTAAGGCACCTTCACCCGGAAGATCGAATAGATCAGACCCAGCATAAAGATCCACCAGGTGCCGGTGCGCAGAATGCCGCCGAACATATGGAATCCTTTTTCATTTTTTTCGTGATACCAACGCTGCGCATACTGCCGGATGGCGATGGAGATCAGGAAGAAAGGCGTGAACATGATCAGGAACTCCCCGAGTGACACATACCATGGAAATTCGGCCATGATCAGAGCCAGGGAAGGGATCAGAAAATCGATCAGGTTGAAAACGCCAAAGAGGTAGTAGAGTGGAAGCGTGCCGTAATGAATGCGCTGCCGCCACGTGAAGTGCTTAAACAGTTTCGGGTAGGTGGTGAAGAGCAACTCGAATGTGCCACGGCTCCATTTTACCTGCTGCTTGTAGTAGGCTGCCAATGTGCCCGGTACCAGTCCGCGGTTCAGAATCTTGGGTACGTACACTGACTTCCAGCCTTTGGCATGCAGCTGCATGGCCGTGTGCATGTCCTCGGCCAGGCCAGCTGCGTGACCGCCAATGCTGTCGAGGGCGCTGCGGCGGAAAGTGCAGTTGGCGCCGATAGCCTGTGCTGTGCCGTGTTCGTTCATGCCCATCATCATAGGGCCATAGAAGTTATAAGTCTGCTCGGCGGCACCGTAGGCCACCAGGCTTTCCTTCTGGTTGTAGTAGGCCTGCACGCACTGCACATAACCAATCTCCGGGTCTTCAAAATAGGGCAGCACCTCGTCCAGAAATTCAGGCACTGGTACGTGGTCAGGATCCAGCACCAGGCAGATGTCACCGGTAGCTTGCTGTAGTGCGTTGTTGATGTTGCCCGCTTTGGCATTGACCTTTTTGGTGCGGGTAACATGGATCACACCCAGTCGCTCGCACTGTTCTCTCAGATAAGGATCATCGGCCTCATCGCACAAGTAAGTCGTATGTGGATAGCGAATACGCTGAATAGCCTCCAGCGTATTGATGATCATATCGTAAGGCTCGCCGGCACAGAAAGTGGTCAGCACATCGACCTTGAACTTGGTGCGCAGCTTCGGCTTGACGGGCACACTCACATCAAAGTAATGATACCACTCGTGCAAAGTGCGCAGTAGCTTAAAGCCGAGGGCAGTCGTCAATAAAATATAGAGTGGCAGGTAACCAATATGGTCAGAGTCGAGGAACCAGTAAAGGAATAACACCATCGTAATCAACCCCATCACGATCATGACCCGAATGGTCATAACATCCTTCGGCTTTGGAACAACGCCTTGAATGGAAGTATGCTGTACTTTAGAGTTACTGGCAGGAATGTTATACATCAGCGAACGGGAACGTGTATTTTTTTAGGATGGCTTAATTTTCATGCACAAGCTATTTTGCATGTTTTGTGATTATCTGGTACAATAACATCTGGGGTTTATACTCGTATTAGCCTCAAAAGTTCCATTGCTTTACCCTGTATTTAATCGCTTACGCCTTACCATCTTAACTTTATGCTAACCAGCTTTATGGTTTATCTTATTCGCAATAGTACAATTCTTGTGTTTTGCTTGTTCGTTTTCAATTCTTGTGCTTTTAGAACATCTGAAGATCAACAATATAACAAACTAGGACGCACTGTAGAAGTAGTGAAGGAAGGGGAAAAGTATACCTTATACCGGAATGGCGAACCCTACTTTATAAAGGGAGCCGCAGGCTACGAGCATTTTGAAAAAGTAGCAGCTTACGGTGGCAACTCTATCCGGGTGTGGCACACGGATGATGCGCAGCGCATCCTGGACGAAGCACATGAACAAGGGCTGACCGTGATGCTGGGGCTTTGGATGGAACGAGAGCGGGAAGGCTTCAACTACTATGACAAAGATGACGTGGCGGCTCAGAAGGAGCGGTTGCGAGCAGAAGTCCTTAAATACAAAGACCATCCGGCCTTGCTGATGTGGGTAGTAGGCAATGAGCTTTATGCAGAAGGCTCTAACGTGAAGGTATGGGATGCCGTGAATGGCGTGGCGGAAATGATTCATGAAATTGATCCTAACCACCCGACAACGACCACTGTGATGAACGTACCCAAGCAGGTTGTCAACCTCATTAAGCGTCGCTGCCCAGCCATTGATATCTTATCCATCAACTCCTTCGGAGCCCTGCACGACTTGCCGGCTGAACTTCGCGAAACGGACTGGAATGGTCCTTATGTTATAGCTGAGTTTGGTGGACGAGGCTACTGGGAAACTTACACCACCTGGTGGTACGCGCCAATCGAGCAAACCAGTTCTGAGAAAGCTACTTTTGTTCGCGAGAGGTACAAGAAAACTGTACTGGCTGACCTGGACCATTGCCTGGGTGCCTATGCCTTTATTTGGGGCTACAAGTACGAAACAACGCCTACCTGGTTTAGCATGATGACGGAGACAGGCGAGGAGACGGAGATGGTTCAGGTGATGCGCGAGATCTGGACCGGAAAACGTGACTTCAATCGGGCACCGCACATTGCGTACATGTCACTCAAAGACATTTTTGCCACTGACCAGGTATACCTGCAACCTGGGGAATTATCCTCAGTTGCCGTGTTCGTTACTGACCCGGAAGGAGACAGTCTAGAGGTAAGGTGGGAACTGTTGCCGGAGACGGTGAGTGAGGATGGTAATGCAATAAAAGAGCAAAAGCCAGCCCTTATACCTGAAGCGATCACACAAATGGAGGGTACAAAGGCCACCCTGAAGGCGCCTCAGCAAGATGGGCCTTACAGGCTATACGCTTATGTGTATGACGGGCAGGGAAACGTGGCCACCGCTAATTTTCCTTTTTATGTGAAGGCCGGCAACACCTTCAGTTCTGCATTGGATTTTTACTAAAGTCATCTCTTGTTTGTGCAATTTGAATGTTCAGATTTAAGCTCCAATACAAGGCATTATGTTAGCGCATTGTTTATTTAGTGAGCGCTACAACTAATTTGATGCTTTCACAGTAAACCACTTACCTCAGTTTTATATTTAGGAGTAGTACAATTTAGACTGTTTCTGATAGAGGCAGTCTTCAGGCCTTGCTGTCTCCTACTGAAAATTATATTGATGATAGAGCTTGAATTTGACACATGGGCAAGCAACTGAATAATACAAACATAAAGACAGCCATCGCTGCGGGTACAAGAACCAATGGGAAGGCTAAAACGGGTAAAAAAACAACAGAAAAGGTAAGTGCAGAGGCTTTTTACAGAGAAGCTCTCAGCCTGCTGATGAAAAGTGAAGCCAAGTTTCTGGTAGGGGGCGGTCTTGCCCTTGATATGTATACTGGCATCAACAGAGCTACGAAAGACCTGGACGTATTCTGTAAAGCGGGAGAGTGCCCGCGCATACTCAAGACCTTTGCAGATGATGGCTACACCACCGAAATGACCGATGCCCGCTGGCTGGCCAAAGCCAAAAAGGGAGAGCACCTGATGGACCTGATCTTCAACAATCCTGGTAGTCTGTGCCCCGTGGATGACCGCTGGTTCGAATTTGCCACAGAAGGGGAATTGTACGGGGTGAAGGTAAAATTTATGCCGCCGGAGGAGCTGATCTGGTGCAAGCTGTATGTGCAGAACCGGGAACGCTACGATGGCTCCGACATCAACCACCTTATTCTGCGCTGCGGCGAAAAACTGGACTGGAATCGGCTGTGGAGCTATACCGAACAGCACTGGCAACTATTGCTGGCTCAGTTCATGAGCTTTCAATTCGTATACCCCTCGGAGCGCGACATCATACCTCGTTGGCTGATGGACGAGCTGCTGTTGAGGGCTAAAGAGCAGTACGAAGTAGAAACACCCAAAGAAAAGATTTGCCGGGGTCCGTTTATCGACCAAACTCAGTACGGACATGATATCACGAAGTGGGATTACAAAGTCGTGACCATCCGGACGATATAAGCGCCATACCTGAAGGCAGGTATAATTTCATAAAAAATGGCCACAGCACTGTGCTGTGGCCATTTTTTATGCGTTTGGTTTTAATTCTTCTCGTTTTGCTCTTGTACCTGTTCTGAGGTAAGGCCAAAAATTGGAGGCGTTGGTACTCCCAGGATGCCCAGATAGGTATAAATGTGCGCCCGGTGATGGATTTCATGTTCCACCAGCGCCCGCAGCCATTTCCAGCAAGTAATGTGACCGCCGCCTGGTGTCTGTATTTTCTGTTGCAGGTCCTCGTCGGACAAACGGCTGAAAATAGCCAGACTTTCCCCGTGCTTCTCCCTGAAAAAAGCAAGCACCTGCTCCGGACCATCGGCCAGTTCTTGGCCACAGCCCTTGTAAGAAGCAGGTTGACCTAGCACGGCCTCGGCATACAGATAACGCTCAATTGCCGCGATGTGCCGGATCTGGTCAGCAAAGGTAAATTTCCCTGGGCGATAAGTCCAATCGTACTGATCGGCAGGTATACAAGCGATGACACGTTCAGTGCGCTGCCTGATCTTGCCATAGTAATCCAGAAAGGAGGTTATGTTGTGAATCTCCATGGGCTTTTTAAGGGCATACGAAGTATAGGTTAAAACAAGTTGCTGCGGCGCTCTAGCAGTATGGTGTTGCGCCACTCCCCGTGAAGTTGGGCTATGCGGTCGCGATAGCCGATCTGCCGGAAGCCGTGCCGCTCCTGCATGCGCAGGCTGGTGGTGTTGTCAGCGAAAGTAGACGACTGCAGCGTCCAGATGCCGTTGGCTTCGCTTTCTTCGATCATGGCGCGCATAAGTTGGTCAGCTATACCTTTACCACGGTGGCGGGCAGCGATGTAGATGCTGAACTCAGCCACTCCCCGGTAACAGGCTCTGGAGGAGACGGGCAGCAGTGCTACCCAACCCAGTACTTCACTATCTTCTATCGCTACCACGCGGGTATGCGGCAGGTGGTTGCAGTCCCATTCCTCCCAGGAGGGCACTTCAGTATTAAAGGTCGCGAGACCAGTCTCAAGTCCTTCCCCGTAGATGCGAAGCACATCATCCGCATGCTCCTTCTGCATTGTTACAAGTTGTATCATTGCTTATTTCCAGATAAGAATCAAGGTGCCACACAAGATCACGCCCATGCCCAGCAGTAGTCGCGGCGTTAGCGGTTCGTTCAGCAGAAAGTAGGAGAGGCCCACCGTCACCAGTATACCTGCCCGGTCAATCGTAGCCACTACCGATACATCGGCTGTTTTGATGGCTTTGAAATAGAGTATCCAATAAATCGCCGTGCAAACTCCCGCCAGGATGAACCAGGTGAGTGTTTTGTTGTCGATCAGCCGGGCCGTTTTAAGACCGCCGGCATAGAGTGCGTGCCCCAGCACCATCATAAACAATACCCCTGTGCGTATTACCAGCGCTAAATGTTCATTAGCGTTGTTATTCATGCCCATCTTCGCAAACACCATTGCCACGCCCCCTGTGAGCATGGCAATGAGTGCGTATCCTAACCAAGATTCCATTATCCCTCAAATTTCAGGCTGCAATAGTACGACAGGTTTTGTTCTTTCCCTCTACCCCTGACCGGAATTTTTGTGCGGCTGTGTTGCTTATTTTTTCGTGAGTTGATTGGCTGCTCTGGCCTGTACTATTTCCGCCTTCATGGCTTCCAGGTCAGTGCGGAATTTACGGTTCTTCATCAGCTCTTCCACAAACTGGCGGGCAAACTCCTTACCGGCTTCTGAGTCGCTTGGGTAGTGCACACCACGGGTCTCTCTGGAGAAGGCCATGTCGCTGGCAACACCCATGAAGTGGTCTTTATACTCCGGGAAGATGTGGCTCAGGATGTAGGCATGCACGTGCGAAGTGGAAGAGTGGCCGCTAGGGTAAGAGGCGTGGCCCGGTGCTTCCAGATTCTCCAGTCGGGCATCCAATTGGTAAGGGCGTGGGCGGCTAAAGCCGGCTTTGAGCGAGAAGATGTAGTAAGTAGCATCCTGAATGACATTTTGCAAAACCTGTGCTGTTAGGGGTAAGTGTTGCGCATTGAACCAGGGACCCAGGTCGCGGCCAATATAGAACAGGCTGTTGATGTTGCGGATATAGTCGGCATCGGCCGGGTTGGTAGTCAATGGATCGAAGTATACGTTGGCCATGGTCTCCGTGCGGTTGATGGCCTCAGCATTGCGGGCTTTTTGCAAGTGCAATAGGAAATCGAGTTCAGCGCGGGTTTCGGCCGAACTGTTGGCAGGGAAAGGCTTCAGCTTGAACTTGCTTACCGGCACATCAACGTATACGGTGCGCAGCTTCAGGTAGGCGCCACGCTTGAAGTCAGCCTCAGGAAAAACAATGTCGTCCAAAGAGTGAATAGCTACATCTGATTTATTTTCCTTAGTAGCTTTGCTATGGTTGTTGTTCAAGACCATAGCTGTTTGGGCTGTGGCAGCGAAGTTGACAAACAAACTAGTAAGTAAAAGGAAGGCAAGGGCAAGCAGGGGAGAAGAGGAGTTAGCTCTTTTTGCTTCTGCCGCTTCGCAGCAATTGGCTGTATTTACCTGCTGCGTAGCATTTTGTTTCTGATCGCCTTCCTGGGCTTTCTGGTTTTGGATGGACTGTGGTGTTGCGAATTGATAGATCGGTTCCATATGATGAATTGTTGTTTATGTTTTAGTTTCAAATTCATCAGGATGACGGGGAGGGAATCGAAAAGACGCAAGGGTTTGAAATTTTTTTATTAGAGGAGTTGCTTGTCAGTTGCCCTCGCAGTGGCAGATCGTTCTACTTTACTTTTGTCATCCTGTAAGGTTCTTGCTGGCAAGTTTATAAGACTAAACCTTCTAGGGTAGGAGAGCCTAAAGATTCTGGCGCATTCCCATAATCTTAGTACCTTAGCGCCCACCAATAGGTATGCCTGCACGCAGGTATACACGAGCATCGCAATCAAAAATAAAATCCATACATGAGCACTGAAGTAAGAGCACTCGAACCGAAAGCCCTCTGGAATAATTTCGCTGACCTGAATGCCGTTCCGCGTCCTTCCAAAAAAGAAGAGCGTGTGATCGCCTTTATGATGGAATTTGGTCAGAAACTTGGCCTTGAAACCATACAGGACGAGATCGGCAATGTCATCATCAAGAAACCCGCCACCGCAGGTATGGAAGACCGCAAAACGGTACTGATCCAGAGCCATGTGGACATGGTGCACCAAAAGAACGCCGACACCGATTTTGACTTCGACACGCAGGGCATCGACATGTATGTAGACGGTGACTGGGTAAAAGCCCGTGGTACGACGCTGGGCGCTGACAACGGTTTAGGAGTGGCTACGATCATGGCACTACTTGCCTCTTCTGATATCGAGCACCCAGCCATCGAAGCGCTGTTTACGGTAGACGAAGAAACAGGTATGACCGGTGCACTTGGCCTGAAAGGCGGTATGCTGGAAGCCGATATCATGCTCAACCTTGACACCGAAGATGATACCGAACTGACCATCGGTTGTGCCGGCGGAGTGGACATCAATGCCAGCGGCACTTATCAGTCTGAAGGTATAAGCGGCGATATGAAAGGCTATAAAGTAAGCATCAAAGGCCTGACAGGCGGTCATTCTGGTATGGACATCTACCTCGGTCGCGGCAACGCCAATAAACTGATGAACCGTCTGCTGCACCAGGCTACTGAAAAAGTTGGCCTGCGCATTGGCGCGATCGATGGCGGCGGACTACGCAATGCGATCCCTCGTGAGTCAGTAGCCGTGGTGGCTATACCTGCAGGTGAGGCGACGGCTTTTGAAAAATTTGTGGAGGAGCTGACGGCTATCCTCAAAAACGAACATGCTACGACCGATCCGAATCTGGCCGTAACAGTGGAGCAGACAGAAGCCCCGACACAGGTATTGCCAGCCGACTATCAGAGCAAGCTGCTGCGTGCGCTCTATGCCTGCCATAACGGGGTATACCGCATGAGTCCGGATATTCAGCACCTCGTGCAGACTTCCAATAACGTGGCTCGTGTGTTGGTGCAGGACGGAAAACTGACCGTGCAGTGCCTCACCCGTAGCTCTGTGGATAGTGAGAAAATGGATCTGGCTGCAGCTATTCAAAGTGCGCTCGAACTGGGTGGCGCAACAGTATCGCTGAGCGGTATGTATCCGGGTTGGATGCCTCGTCCGGGTGCGGGCATTGTGCAGCTGATGAGCGACCTCTACAAAGAGAAGTATAACGGAGAAGCCCACGTGAACGCCTGCCATGCCGGTCTGGAATGCGGTATCATCGGTGCGAACTATCCGGAGATGGAGATGATCTCTTTTGGTCCTAACATCCGCGGTGCTCACTCTCCAGATGAAAAAGTGCAGGTCAGCTCGGTGCAGAAGTACTGGGATTTCCTGCTGGATACACTGAAGCGTATACCTGCTAAAGCGTAGTCCCATTCTTAAATAAAACAGAAGAGCCGCTCCTGCAAATGCAAAGAGCGGCTCTTCTGTTTTATACATTTTCTACTTACTCACCCGCATCACCCAGTCCATCTCGCGATCCACGGCTTGCAGGGCGATCCTTGACTCCACGATCAGCAGTAAGCTAGCGTAGAACAGCAGGCCGGCCCCGATCAAACTCAGCAGGGTAATCGCCCAGGCATAGGGTAGGTTAAGTACGTCGAACAGGGCGATGGCGATGCTGGTGGCCACAAAGACACCGAGGGTGAGGTATAGACTCGTCATGGCACGTTGCAGCAGGCGGCAGCGGCGGGTTGCCCGCATCAGGAGCTCCAGTAGAAAGCCTTTTTCAGCAAGGTCAGCCTGGGAGAGGGTTTCTTTAGCAGTTAGTGTGCTGTATTGGTCGGCTAGTTTGCGAACTCTTTCCATGCTGCGGCTCAAGCGTTGAGAAGTAGTGAGTATCAAAGAGCCGCTTGCCATGATCAGGATAGCCGGAGTGATCATGGCCGACAAGATGGTAAGTGCTGCGGAGAGGTTGTCCATCGTTGTGCTATACCTTGCTTAGGTGGCCGGTACTTACTGCCCCCTCAGATAAACTCTGAATTCAGAACCTTTGCCTTGTTCGCTGTCACATTCAATTTTGCCATCGCTGTTTTCCACTATGCGCTTCACAATAGCCAGACCGACGCCGGTACCTTCCACGTGCGCATGCAGGCGTTTGAACATACCATATACCTTGTCCCTGTCTTCTGACTTCAGACCGAGTCCATTGTCCTTCACACGGAACACAGTATATGAGCCCTCACGATACGTACTGACCTCAATGATCGGCGGGCGTTCAGGTGAGCTATACTTGATGGCATTTGACACCAGGTTATAGACGATGCTGCGAAGGTTTTTGCGGGAGAAAACCATCTCAGGAGCCTCTGAAAAGTCAGTGTCAATCGTGGCGTCGTATTTTAGAATCAGGTCCTGAATGTTGAGCGTTATGTCATCAATCAGCTCTTCAAACCGTACGCTTTCGATGGCTGTTTCATCCTGATGCTGCAGTTTGGCCACCTCAGTCAGGTCCATCAGGGTATGTTTGAAACGACTAATCGCATCCTGGATCATGGCCATGATGATGTTGAGTTCATCATGATCGGGTTCCGGGCTATCAAGTACCTCTTTCAGGGCGACTGCCAGTCCTTCAATGTTGTTGATAGGGGCTTTTAGATCGTGAGAGGCGGTGTACACAAAGTTGTCGAGGTCTTTGTTTACGCGGGTAAGCTCTGCCGTGCGGGCTTTCACACGTTCTTCCAGCTCGCGGTTGATTTCCTGTGTGCGTTTGTGTGCAAGCTCCACTTCTTTCTTCTGCAGGTAAAAGCGAACAAATGCCGTTACTTTAGCCTTGGTGATAGCAGGGTGCAGGGGCTTGAACAAAAAGTCCACAGCACCGGCCTCAAATCCCTCCATCACATGCACATCCTGCTGGTGGATGGCTGTAACGAAAATGATGGGAATATCACGTGTTTTAGAGATGTCGCGGAGGTAACGGGCCACTTCGTAGCCATTCATGCCGGGCATTTGCACGTCCAGCAGAATCAGAGCAATTTCTTCCTGCAGCGCTAGCTTCAGGGCTTCTTCGCCTGAGTTAGCAAAAAGGTAATGCGTATTGTCTCCTTCCTCAGAGAGCAGACTCGCCAGGCTGACAAGGTTTTCTTCCTTGTCATCTACTAGCAGTATCTTAACCGGGTGGGTGTCTGTCGGCAAGGTCGTATGTGGTATGGTCAGGTGGTCAGTGTCCATGTAAGGTTAGCAAATAAGCTTGTATGCGCTCAACGTTCATGATACTACAGCCGGGTATGCTGTTGATGGCTGCCAGTGGCATCGTGGCAATCTCCGCCTCGCCGGGGTGCTGCACAATAGCAATGCCCCGTTTTTCAAATATAGCTTTTAATCCTGAACTTCCATCCTTGCTGGCGCCACTAAGTAGTATCCCAACTGTATTTTTTCCGAAAACATCGGCTGCACTGCCAAATGTCACATCAATGGAGGGGCGGGAGTAGTTTTCCAGCTCTGAGTCGTCGAGCGAAAAGGTATGGTCCTTTTCGAGCAGTACATGGTAGTTAGCCGGAGCTATGTACACATGGCCTGCCTCCAGCGGGGCTTTATCGTCGATCTCCACCGCTTTCAGGCTCAGCTTCTTCTCAAACAGCTCTTGCAGACTGCCTTCTTGATTGCGCAGCCGGTGCAGCACCAGTACAATAGGAATGCTATAGTCAGCGGGCAGGCCCTGCAGTATTTTCAGCGAAGCCTGTATGCCGCCCCAGGAGCCACCTATTACAACAAGTCTGGAAGTGTCGAGCATTACAATTTTCTGCGGTAAATGCGGTTGTTCTTATCTACGAAGTTATACTTGCTGCTGATGTCCGACATAGCGAGTGTTTCCTTTTTGCCAAGCGCCAGGTAGCCCAGACTGATCAGGCTTTCATCAAATAACTGGTATACCCGCTCCTGCAGCGTCCGGTTGAAGTAGATCAGCACGTTGCGGCACACGATCAGGTGAAACTCGTTAAAAGAGGTATCGGTAGCCAGGTTGTGCGGATAGAAAACCACGTTTTTGACAAGCGAGGAGTTGAATTTCACACTGCCATAGTTGCTGGTATAGTAATCTGCAAAATCGCGTTGACCACCAGCTGCATAATAGGCCGCCGTATAGGCTGTCATATGCGAAGCCGAGAAGATGCCTTCCTTGGCCTGCCGCAGCACTTTCTGGTTTATGTCAGTTGCATAGATCTTGGTACGGCTCAGCAAACCTTCCTCCTCCATCAGAATGGCGAGCGAGAACAGTTCCTCGCCCGTAGAGCAGCCCGCATCCCATATTTTAATGAAAGGGTAGGTGGACAGGATCGGGAGCACGTTCTCGCGCAGTGACTTATAGAAAGTCGGGTCACGGAACATCTCCGTCACGTTCACGGTGATCTCCTGCAGGAAATTCTCGAAAAAGAAACTGTCCGTGAACAAAAACTTACGCAGTTCTTCGATGCTCTGCAAATGCTTCTGCCCCAGAAAACGCTTGATGCGGCGGTACACCGAGGCCCGTGCATAGCCGCTGAAATCGTACCCGTACTGTGTGTGTATTTCTTTGATGAGCGCCTCTACCTCCAGCTCAAACAACTCATCCTGCTCAAGCTTCATACAGCCAAACGCGCATCAGGGTAAGCAACTTGTCGGTGTCAACTGGTTTAGGTATATAATCCGAAGCCCCGGCTTCTATGCATTTTTCTCTGTCTTCTTTCATGGCCTTCGCAGTGAGTGAAATGATCGGCAGTTGCTTAAAACGTAAATCCGTCCGGATTCGTTTTGTCGCTTCTATACCATCCATCTCCGGCATCATCACGTCCATCAGCACCATGTCTATACCTGTCTCAGTATCAAGTTTTTCGAGTGCCTCTTTGCCATCATAGGCAGCAATTACTTTCATACCGTGCATCTCCAGCAAACTGCTCAGGGAGTAGATGTTACGCACATCGTCGTCCACCACCAGTATCTTCTTGCCGCGCAGTACCTCCTCTGGCACGTGCAGCTTCATCTTGAATTCGTTACCCGGTGGCAGCTTCTGGTTTACTTTGTGCAGGAAGAGCTGTACCTCGTCAAGCAGGCGCAGGTATGAGTATTCGTTTTTGATGATGATCGTGTTGGCGAACTCCTTCAGTTTGGTTTCCTCTTCCTCGCTCAGGTCTTTGCCCGAGTAGATGATGATCGGAATATCACCAAGCTTGGTCTGCGACTTAATCCTTTTCATCCATTCGTAACCCTTCATACCCGGCAGGTTAAGGTCGAGGATGATGCAGTCCACTTTTTGTTTGGCCAGCACTTTCTCAGCTTCTTCGGCAGAGTAAGCAGATGTCGACTTGAGTCCATGGGACAGCAGCAGTTCAGCCACCGCTTTGTTCTCAATTTCGTTGTCTTCCACGATCAGGATATTCTCGATACTGGTTCCTGACTTGCTCACGATGGAGCCAAATGCCTTGTTGAGCATCTCGAGAGTAACTGGCTTTGGCAAATACTCTTCGTTCTCAGCGTGCTCTCCAATCACCTCTTTGTCATAAGCCGACATCACATGTACGTTGATGTCTCGCAGGTCTTTGTCTTCACGCACTTTCTGGAGCACATCCCAGCCGGTCATATCTGGCAGCTGTATGTCGAGTAGCATCGCATCCGGTTTTTCTTCGTGCGCAATGCGCAGTCCGTCGCGACCTGTAAAGGCCTGATGCACTTTAAAGTTTTTGGCTTTGGCAAAGTCGGCCAGAATGTCGCTGAAGCCTTTGTCATCTTCCACGATCAGCACGCAAATGTCTTTCTTGTCCTGTCGCTCCATGTTGAGGAACACTTGCCCCATGCTCTGGCTCTTCTGTTGCACCGACGTTGGGCTAGGTATTGCGGCAGGTTGTGTTGCTGGTGGGGTATAAGCAGGAGCCTGACGCTGCTCAGGTATAGCAGAACCATTTGCTGTGCTAAAAGGCACACGCGGCAGGTATAGCGTAAAGGTGCTGCCGGTGCCAGGCTCACTTTCCAGCATCAGCTCACCGCCTAATAGTGTAGCCAGCTCTTTGCTGATGGTCAGACCCAGACCGGTACCGCCATACTTGCGGGTAGTCGAAGTATCGGCCTGCTGGAAGGCCTCGAACACCATGCCGTGCTTGTCGGCAGGTATACCGATGCCCGTATCACGCACGGCAAAGGCCACCACGTCCTGGGTATCGCGCAGTTGGGATGTTTTGAAGGCAGGCCGCTGTGTGACAGGGTATACCTTGAACTCCACTTCACCACCTTCGTCGGTAAACTTGATGGCGTTGCCGATGAAGTTCTTCAGGATCTGCTCCAGTCGGAAGCGGTCGGTTACAATACTGTCGTAATTGCCAGCCAGGTGGCGCTCTTTGAAGTTGATCTTCTTCTTGGCAGCCAGTTCTTTGAACATCGGCTCCATCGAGATATCAGACAGTTTCAGTTCTTCTGTTTCCAGTTTCACCATACCCGACTCGATCTTCGACAGGTCCAGTATTTCGTTGATCAGCCTGAGCAGGTCATTGCCCGATTTGTGAATGATCTGGGCATGATCCATCTGCTTGGTGGAAAGGGTATTCTCGTTGTTGTCAGCCAGCAGGCGAGACAGGATCAGGATACTATTGAGCGGCGTGCGCAGTTCGTGGCTCATGTTGGCCAGGAAGTCGCTCTTGTACTTGCTCACCGTCTCCACTTGTTGTATTTTCAACTCGATGGCATCGCGGGCATCTTCGAGGGCTTTATTCTTGGCTCCCAGCGCTTCGTACTGCTCTTCCAATAGCTGTGCCTTCTCTTCGAGTTCGGCGTTCTTTTCCTGCAGCTCTTCCTGGTTTACGCGTAGCTCTTCTTCCGACGCTTTGAGTTCGGCATTGAGCTGGCGCAGTTCTTCTTGCTGCGTTTCAAGTTCCTCGGCCTGATTTTGTGTTTCGTAGAGTAACTCCTGCGTTTGCAAGTGAGTCTTCAGGGTATGGATCAGCACTGAAACACGCTCGGCGGCAGAGTCGAGGAGGCGGCGCTGCACTTCAGTATAAGATTGACGAGAGGCCAGTTCTAGGGCACCTATCACAATGTTGCCAAAGTAAAGCGGAATGATGATCACGGTGGCAGGTTCAATATCAGTAAGACCGGTGCGAATGCGCAGGTATTCTTCCTGCACGCCTTCCAGCACTTTTACTTTGTGCTCACTCACAGCCTGACCCACTGTACCTGTTCCAACTTCAAAAACAGGAAGCTGGCTTTTATTTTGCTGCACCCCGTGGCTGGCAGCCGGCTCCAGTTTGCCATTGTTGTTGTGCAGATAAAGCACGCCGGCTTCAGAGTCGGTGTAGTTGCAGAGGTAGGAGAGCGCATGTTTGGCAACATTGTCAAGGGTGCTTTCACCGCCGATCAGGTTGTTGAGCTCCGCCACACCAGTCAGTACCCAGTTGCGGTTGGCGTTCTCGGTGGTAAAGCGCTGCAGGTTGTCCTTCATTTCCCGGATAGCAAGGCTCAGCACATCCTCTTTGCTTTGCACATTCACATCCACATCGTATCTGCCTTCCCCGATTGCCTGCGCTACCTGCGACAGCGACACTGTTTTGTCCACCACGCCTCTAAAGGAAGAAGCTACACTGCCTATCTCGTCTTCGCTTTCTATATCCACCTTCACATCTGTGGCTCCCAGTCTGATGCGGTCGGCCGCCGTCTTGAGGGTAGAAAGCGAATTGGAGATCAGGTTGATGATATAAATGGAGAGGAAACCGGTTAAAAGCAGGATTAAGAGCAGTATGATGAAAAGTACCTGCAAGTAGCTTTCCTTGCGAGCGCTCTCTTCTTCTACCTGAGTCCGGATGTTCTGAATCAGGTGCTTTTCAGCCTCACGAAGTGCCTCAATATTCGTGCTGAACAAATTGTACACAACTCCTGCATTAAAAGTGTTCAGGTTAGTTTCCGGATTCTGCTCCAGGCGCTGTACAATGGAAATGACGCTCTTGTACTCGTCAGACACTAAAATATTCTGAACCTCCTGCAAAGTCTGCTGGTCGGCGTAGCGCGTGAAGTTCTCCAGCGTTGTTGTGTGGTTGTTATACTGCGTCATCAGGAGGGCATAATCCTGATATGAAAAAATGCCTTCCTGCATAGATTTCATGAGCAGGCTGCGCATACGCCCCAAGTGGATTTTGGACTCTGAGAGACTTTTGAAACTGATCAGTCTGCGGCTGATCTCGACGTTGCTCAGACCGGTAGCACTCGCATCCATTCGGTTGAGCATGCTGAATATGAATTCATTGGAATAGCGCCGGTAATCTGCTACGTCTAGTCGGCCTTTGTCCAGGTCGGTGCGGTATTTATTAAGAGCCTGCATCATCGTAATGGCAGGCAGGGTGCGACTGGTTTCGCTCAGGAAATCGACGAGATCACGAGCAGCGGCATCGGTCAGGGCTCTTTGTGCGCGGGCATCCAACATAAAGATGGAGTCACCGGAAGCTGCAGCCAGTACGCGAGCCCGCTCACGCTGAAATGCGTGAAGCAAAGTAGATATTTTTTCGGACTCGGTGAGCTGTACGATCTCGTCCTTCAGCTTGTCGTTATCTTCAAATTCGCGCTGCACAGTAACAGCTACAAAGTAGATAAGCGGGAAAAGGAGCAGGGCAAGCAGGAGTAGAAGCTTATCCCTGATCTTCAGGTTTCGGATGATGTTCATCTAACGTGCGTAGGTTTAGGCAAGGGTGAATAAGAACCTGTTGAAAATGCAAGTTAGGAAAACATAGGCAATTTTCGGGCGCAGGTATAGGAAAAGCTTGAACAGATTGCTGCTATAATTGAGCTGTCAATGTCGGTTGCCTGATAGGAATTAGCGGTTGCTGCTACAACCTGATAGCATTGTTATACTTCAGCGCGGAAAATTCTCAGCGTCATTAAGGGCATTGGTTGAGCCTGACTTTATGCCTGATATCACAGTGATCTCACCCGTGGATTCCAGGATCATCACATCAATTTGGGACAGGTCGGCGTGCCCGCCATTGCGTGCGGCCGAGTTGATCTCCTCTATCGTGACCCGTTCTTTTTTGAGGGCTTCGCCCAGTAGTTCTCCTTTGTAGAGGAGCAGAGTAGGTTTGCTGGTGATAAAATGCTTCACGGATTTATACCTGACTGAAAGCCACGTAATGACATATTGAAGGAAAATCAGTAAAAAAAATGCCAAAATACCATCAATCAGGGCCACACTTTTATTAAGTGAAACCGCAGCAAGTGCTGAGCCCAGTGCCACCGTCACAATGAAGTCAAATGCATTCATTTTAGAGAGTGTTCGTTTGCCCGATGATCGGAGCAGCAAGATCATGGCAATGTAAGCCAGAATGGTGATGGTGAATGTTCTTAAGATGCTCTCCCAATTATCAAAAAAGAATTTTTCCATAAGGTGTGTATTCCTTTGTTTTAAGTTTAGGTATACGCCCTCTTTTACTTAATTGAGTTTGAACAGTTACGGATAAAATATAAACCATCATCGTCTATCAGTCTATCTGCCCATCCTGCTATTCATATTTTCGGGCAGGGGCAAAGACGAATGAGATACTTACCTGCTACTGAATTCAGTCCAATCAGATTAAATTTAATCTTCCGAATTATCTTAATTTAGTAAATATTTATTGTTTATCAATAAATATTTACTTATCTTCGATCAACTTAAACGATCATGTTATGGAAAAGCAAGGCAAAACAAGAACTGAGCATATTCTCCGGGTGATGTATGTGCTGTCATGGATCGCATTTGTAGGTCTGATGGTGAAAACAGGTGCTATCCTGGTATCATATGGGGTGAGTCTTGTCAATCCGGAAGGCGTGCATAGGCTCTATGGAGACCTGAGTTTATATGAATTGCGGGAATACAGTTTTTGGCAATACTCCATGATCGTCTCTTTCATGATAGCCTTTGCAGGGATGAAGGCTTATGTTTTTTATCTCTTGATCAAGGCATTGTCAAAAGTAAACTTGGCAAGTCCCTTTTCGATTGATGTGGCACAGCTGCTGGAACAAATCAGCTATGTTCTGCTCGGAATATGGGCTATTGCCTTGTTTAATAATGCGCACATGGAGTGGCTTTCTAAAAGAACGGGGATTACACTGGAGCAATGGTCCACGGATGGTTTCTTTTTGATGGCAGGCCTTGTGTTTATCATCTCTCAAATATTTAAGCGAGGCGTGGAGATACAAGCCGAAAACGAATTAACAGTATAAATATGCCGATCATAGTGAACCTGGATGTAATGATGGCGAAGCGGAAGATGTCCTTAAATGAGCTGTCGGAGAAGGTGGATATAACATTAGCAAATCTTTCGATCCTCAAGACCGGGAAAGCCAAAGCAATAAGGTTTAGCACCCTCGAATCTATCTGCAAAGCCCTCGACTGCCAGCCCGGTGACTTGCTGGAGTATGGCAATGAAAATAGTTGAAGCCTCAGAATATCATGGGGCAGTCAGCTCGCTGTAGTTTAAACCCATTGCTTGACAGAGTGTTCACCATTTTAAACTAACCAATGAGGTCTGTTTATCGCTTACCCCACAATTCTTTTCCCAGATATAGGTGGTTGGTCAACAACTCTTCATATACTTTGTCCACGTTATCACCATTCAAAAAGATCAGATATCCATTTTTTGACTTCGGGTAAATGATAGCCAACGTGCTAACACCCGGGTCTTTGCCTGTATGAATCAAAGCATACTCCCCATCGCTGAACCCGGTTAGCTTCTCCCAACCTAATCCAAAGTAATCATCTTTGCGCAGTTGTACCTGACTCCTGTGCATCTCGTCTGAAATGGAAGCTGACAGCCCTGCACCCTCCAACACATAGACCAGGAAATTTCCGAAATCCTCTACAGTTGTCAGGAGATTGGCTGCTGCATTGGCTTCGTAATATTTGGTTGTTGGAAGCCTTATACCTTCCGAGTCAAAGTTTTGCGCATACCTTGCTTCATCCATCGTAGTATCCCACCAGAACCGTGTATCACTCATACCTGCAGGTATAAACAGCAACTCACTGGCAAGCTCCTCGATGCTTTTATTAAACTTCTTTTCAATGGCTTTTCTCAGGTACTCAAATCCCTCGCCAGAGTATTGGTGCCTGGTGCCAGGGTCAAACTCAAAAGCAAGCTTGTTTGAATCAGTCATATAACGCCAGTTTGGGAAGCCCGTTTGATGGCTGAGTACAAGCCGCGGTGTTAGTTTCTTATAGCGCTTGTCTTTCTTCAGGTCAGGGTCTACCCAATATTTAAAGAGCGGTTCATCCAAACCTAACAAGCCTTTGTCAATCAGCTTCAAAGTAATGAGCGCGACAACGGGCTTGGTCAAAGAAGCCACTTTGAAAATGGTATTGTCAGGAGCTTTTCTTTTTCCATCCAGCGTACCAAAAACTTCCACTTTGGTTAGTTTTCCATTTTCAATTATACCCAAACCCAAGGCAGGCACACGGTTATCTTTGAGCAGTTGCTCTATAGTATTTTCCCGCAGTTTCTCCGGCTGTGGATCTTGATGATCGTAGCTCAAAACTTCGCTCAGTTTCCAGGTGCCATTTTCCTGCATCCAAACAGAGGTGAAGCGAGCAGTGCCAGTCCAAAAGTCTTCCTTGCCGGCTTCTCTGATATAAAAGTGGTGGATGCCATGTTGGATAGCGCCGTAAAGCTTCCCGTTGTTGTAAAGCGGAAAAACTTCCAGGCTTGCTTCGTCCAGCTTTCTGATAGGCTTGCTGGCAGCGTTTGGGCAGATGTATTTCCGTGTGTTTTCCAGAAAAGCTTTTCGGTCCTGGAAACCACCTTGGTCATGGTAGAACTTCAGATCTTCTGAAACAGCTTGCTCCAGGTATACCAGGTCGCATTGGTTGAAGCCTCTTTCAAAGAAGGTGCTGTCCAGTTGCTTGAGCTCGATAAAGAGGGGGGAGGTTTTGCTTAGTTGCGCCCGCATGACATGGGAGCAAAAGAACAGAAGTACTGTGCTGAAAAATATACGCTTTGCCATAAGTATGTCTTTAAGGCAAAGGTCCGTAACTGATGTAATTTAGTGAAAAAATTGAGCCGCCAATAGCACGACAGCATCCCGCCATTTCTAAGCAAAGCTTATATGATATTGAAATTCAATTTGATATAAAGGCTTTTGTTTTTATCGAGCTCGGCTGTGTTCCGGAGGATGATAAACACATTCGTCAGCACTAAGAGGATCATTATGACCAGGGTAAATTTGTTTCCCAGATCAAACCAGTTTTTCATGAAAGCACCCAGCATGAAAATAATGGGGGATAGGATGGTCCACATGATCTGAACTGATACGATTTGCCTGGCAAGTGGCGTGAACTGTTTTCTGGCAAACATGATGATCAGCGGTAATATAATGTTGGCTGGCGGAATAATGGTGAACGGCAGCGAGGATAGGTTAATTAGCTTGAGCCAGGTCACATTTGGTTGATCAGGTATAGGTGTTTGGTCAGGTATAGCATCCCCGACCAGTAGTGCGCTTTCCTCAACGCCCAGTGCCTTCGCCAAGGCTTTCAAGGTATAGCCTTTGGGCGCCGTACCCGATTCGATCCGCTGGATGGTTCTCACAGAAATGCCCGACAGTTCAGCCAACTCTTCCTGGGTTAAGTTTGCCTTTTCTCTGAGCGCTAGTAGTCTAGACATTTGTTGAAGGGTAAAGATTAGGTAGTACCTTTAAATTTGGTTTTATACCTGTCGTAATATCTTGTCAAGCTTTTTGCCCTTCGCTAATTCGTCCACTAGCTTGTCCAGATACCTTACTTGCTTTGTTAAAGGATTTTCTATTTCCTCTACCCGATACCCACATATTACTCCTGTGATCAGGTGAGCATTGGGGTTCAAGCTGGCTTGTGAAAAAAACGCTTCAAAGGTCACACGCTCGTCAATTAATTCTTGCAATTTTTTCTCTTCAAAGCCCGTCAGCCACTCAATTACTTGATGTAATTCTTCTCTTGTCCTGCCTTTGCGCTCAACCTTTGCGACGTAGTAGGGATATACCGATGCAAAGATCATTTTAGCCATTCGGTCATCGTGTTCTGGGGTTGTTTTCATGCTGTTTTGATCATTCTGATCGCTCTTTTTTTAATGTTTTATCGCCAACTATCGTTCTTTGATATTTTTCCTATCGGATCAGCATTGAATGTAATCTTTATACCCTTACATAACCTAGTTCCTCTATCTCTTCAACACTACTTATCAGATGAGTCTTACCATTTGTTAGCAGATGTTTTGCTTATTATTCCTTAGAGAATCCTGTTAAAAAGTGGATTATCAACTATTATAAAAAGCAGTATGAATGGAAACAGGAGAGCTAAAATGACTAATATACCTTTGATCACATACGCAGTTGATTTTTCATACCATCTATCTCTAAAAATCAGATATTTATGCTTGTACCTGTAGTTATTATAGGCCGTTAGCAGTAAAACAGGGCCAGCTGCTAAAATTCTAAAATCTATGTTAGGCTTTGATACATCAAAATGAAGCAGATAACGGTTAAGCACAGTACAGAATTCAAGCAGGAGACCTATTTGCATAATAGTTAATAAAGCGTTTGCTCTATGAGCTGCTGTTCCGTCCTTTTTGAAAAAAAATTTTGCTAGTCTAAAATAGATATAATCAAAAAGTACCATTAGTTTTCATGTTCTAAATAAGTGCCAACGGCTTTGCTATGGTGCGTTTATGCACTATAGGTTTTGTTGTGTGTCGTTTTTTTCTTCTTTTTCGTCATAAGTATTAAATATTAAAGAATATCCATACTCACCCAATTCATCGAAATATTGTTGATAGTCAACTGGTAAATCTTCTTTGTCTTCGAAAGTGTAATATTCGTCTTCTATATTTAAGATTTCCCAACCATTCTCTTCCACATAATATTTCGATAATTCCATAGCTCCATTATAGTCTTTATAGTCAAGTAAGATTGAGGCATAAGCTCCAATTGCTTTTCCAAAGAACTCTTCGTTTCCCTTTTTGGGCTGACAGTGAATAACTATATGGAACATCTTGATTTAATTTTTCGCTTGTTTTATCAGGAGAAGGTGCAAGTCGTTTTTGAAGCCTAAATTTTATATTTTAAATGTCATAAAACGGTTAGTACAGGCTGCGAACCAGGTGTAGCCGAGTGTGGAGCCTGCGCTGGGTTATACTATGTTTTTTAATACTTCTACTCCATTGTTTCTTCAGTATATGCAACGGCTTCTTTAACAGAAGTTGAGAATACACCAGCGTCTCCCTCGTCAAAGAACAGTTTCCATACCTCGTACCCATCTTTGAAATCAAGTATAGGCTGATTATCTATTATCTTCTTTGTCACACTTTTTTCCAGCGCCACCAAATCAAATGGTAGGTGCTCAATAAAAGTTATAGTACTATCTTCGTTTGTTGGGCTCTTTATTTTTACCTTGTCTACCGCAATGTGTACTACCACTTGGTCCTTTGGGTATTCCTCAATTTTCAGAATTGTTACTTTTGAGGACTCTTCACCCACCCTTGTTTTGTATTCCCAAACTTGTCCTTCTTTAAATTGATGCTCTTTATTGGTCATTCTATTGTCAAGTTTAGGTTGGCAGCTTAAAGCTATGAGGGAAGCCAGTATTAGGAGTAAAGTTTTTCCCATGAATTGAAATTAAGTATAACGGCTTGGCTATGGTGCGTTCATGCACTATAGGTTTTGTTGTGCCTGCGTTGTTTTTGTGTTTAGGTACCTGAATTCATAGCCTCCTGCAACACATTCAAAAGTGTTGTCTCGCAAAAAGAAGATGAAGTGCTTCATTTTACTTTCTTCAACTACCTCACTTAGGACTGGGCACCCCGCTGGGAATTCATCCTTCCAATTAGTTTGCAGTAGGTAGAATTCCCCCCAAGGTAGTTGTTCATTTGAATATCTATACTGTCCTTGTTGGTACCCTTCATCGTTACAACTATTGAAGCTGTATATATGGCAGTTAAAAAAAGTTAATTCACCCTCTTCATCTTCTTCAGTTTGGTCGAAGACGAATGAGTTGAGATAAAACCTAAGGCTAACTTGACTGCCGTTAACCGCCAGCTTCGGTTCGGGGGCGTTTGGCTCAGCATTCCAATCAATATTTAGCTTTTTATAATTCATTGCAATGTGGAACAACTAGCGTATAGCAGGAGTACCTACTCCTACTATCTGCACTATATGTGGAGTTGGAGTTATAGATTTATACCGACTCCTTTCTTTCCAATACAATCAAATCAGCCGATGCCTTATTCAATGCGATAGGAATATTGTTTAGCACTGCGGTGCGGATCAGTGTTTGGATATCGTGCTCGTGGCCGTGCGGGGTTTCTACGTCGATGAAGAAAATCACCTTCTGGATCTGACCTTGTAGCAGGCGGGCAGCTAATAAAATATCACCACCGCTGGGGCCGTGTCCGAAGGGTTCGATATTCATGTCCAGCAGCTCGTTGATAAGTTTGGAGGTGTTGGTCGTCCCGATCAGTTTGTATTGGCGCAAGGCCTGCTGGTTCTCTTTTACCCAGTTCAGTAGTTCGGTTTTCTTGTTGTTGTGGGCAATTAAAGCGATAGTTGTCATAAGGTATGCCGTATAGGATGAAAAGATCTGGCTAATGGTGTTAGTGAAGATAGTGTTTTCCTTATAAATAGCCACGACCCATGCCGGAAAGATTTCATTCTTTACACAATCTTAACGCATTCATATAAGCCTTAAAATAAATCCAGCCCACAAAACAATACCCATGACTGTAGACCATAAGTACAGAAAAGCAGCTTACATATTGGCCCGTTACGGCTGTGTTTCCATCGGTATGGTGTATGTGTTGCTTGGCTGCATGGCGATATTGTCTCTGTTTGGCAGGTCAAAAGATGATGCCGATGAAGAGCGTGCCATGGATTATTTACTTGAATATACACTAGGAGAAGTGCTGGTCTGGATAGTGCTGATCGGCATGGTTGGCTATATCGTCTGGCGGATATTCGAGGCGCTGACCGATCCTTATGAATATGGAAGTGATCTGAAAGGGATAGCCAAAAGGGTAGGGGTTGCCTTAAGCGGAATAGGCTATGGACTTATTGCCTATTCCGCTTACGAAGTGCTGAACGGAGGTGGGGGAAACAGCGAAGAAGAACAACAGCTGATGATAGCCAGGGTACTGGCCTGGGATGCAGGGCCATGGCTGGTTGGAGCCGCTGGAGTAGTGACCATGCTCACGGGGCTGGCTCAGTTCCTGTTTGTAATGCAGGGAGCCTACAACAAGCGCCTGCATCTGGAGGAACTGGAAACGTATAAGAAACGCATCATCCATACCATGGCATGGGCGGGATATTTTGCACGCGGCATCATTCTCCTGGTGCTAGGTTATTTCCTGCTGCGCGGCGCCTTTAAGCAGGACGAAGATGCAGTCGGTGATACTGATTCAGCCTTCGACTTTATAGGAGGAGGTACAATAGGTGACAGTGCTTTCTTTTTGGTAGCGGTAGGTACGGTTTGCTATGGCTTTTTCATGTTCGTTTTCAGTGTGTATTACAAGTTCAGGGAAGGATAAGGCTGCGCTTAATCCTGCGAAAACACATCCGATAAGTTCTCCATGTATTTCTGTCCGGAACCTGTGTTGAGCAAGAGTATCTTTTCGTCTGGTGATATGCAGCCGATGTCTACTAGTTTGCGGGTTGCCATCCATACTGCGGCTCCTTCCGGCGCTACAAAAAGGCCTTCGTTGGCACCAAGCTCTTTTAGTCCTGTTACCATTTCGCTTTCCGTGATACTGATAGCCGTTCCGCCGGATTCCTGCAATGTCTGAAGCATCAGTTGCTCACCCAACGGGCGCGGCACGGCAAGACCGTTGGCAATGGTAGGCTTGCCCACGTAGTTTTGGGCATTGGCCTGCCTGCCGTAGAAAGTCTCTACCAGCGGGCGGCAGTTTTCGGCCTGCACCGCTACCATACGAGGTAGTTTGGCATTCTCGGGCAGCCATCCGATTGACTTCATTTCCTTAAAGGCTTTCCAGATACCGATCAGTCCGGTGCCACCGCCCGCAGGGTATAGGATCACGTCTGGTAGTTGCCAGTTGCCTTGCTCTGCTATTTCATAGCCCATGGTCTTTTTTCCTTCGAGTCGGTAAGGCTCTTTCAGGGTAGACACATCCAGCAACTCGCCTTTGCTGTTGAGTTCTTTTACCCTGGCTGCGCAGTCGTTGATCAGGCCATCCACGAGCACCACCTCGGCACCATACCAGTAGCATTCATCCCGAAAAGCTTTTGGGGTATGACGTGGCATTACCACCACGGCCCGCATACCTGCCTTGGCGCAATAAGCAGCCATGGCAACGCCAGCATTACCGGCCGTAGGTATAATGCAGCCCTCCGCACCATGTTCTTTCGCCTTGGAAATGGCCATGCTCAGTCCGCGGGCCTTGAAGGAGCCGGTTGGGTTCTGGCCTTCGTCTTTCAGCTGCAGTGAGCTTAATTCATATTTCTTTGCCAGATTAGCAAGTTGCAGAATCGGGGTAAAGCCTTCGCCGAGGCTTACAATGTTCTCTTCGTGCAGCACAGGCAGCATTTCAAGGTAGCGCCACATGGTACCTACCCGATTTTGCAGCGCCTCTTTGCTAAAGGAATCGGCAAGCGTATAGTCAGCTAGTAACGGCAGTTGACAGCATGGTGAAACTGTCTGTTTTTCGAAAGGAGAATAAGATTTGCCACAACTCGAGCAAGTCAGGGTGCTAAGGTGGCTCAGCAAAGGTTGAAGGGACGTTTCCATATCAGTATTTACGGCAAATAGCACAACTGATATGACTGAACAAAATAGAGATATATAATGGCCTATTCCAAAATGGAATAATGACGCTTCGTAAACTGAATGAAATTTTTGTATGGGAAATTGTTTTCAGTGCCCTTACGCTGAATGAAGTTAAAGCTTCGTTTGATAGTGAGTCCCGTGATAGGCACCTGCACCAGTTCCCCCGACTGTAGCTCTTTGAGCACTGCCTGTCGCGGCAAAAAGGCAAGGCAGGTGTCGACTCGCACAAAGTTTTTCAATGCTTCTGTACCACCAAGCCTGATTCTGATAGGCAGGTCCTGTAGCTTTACTTTTTTCTGCTCCAGCGCATGTTCCAGCACCGCCAGCGTACCTGATCCCCGTTCGCGAAGTGCCAACGGAATATCATACAGGTCACGCACCTCCAACTGCTGCTTTTTGAGCGGATTGCGGGATGAACACACGGCAATCACTTCGTCTGTCAGGAAAGGAGTATAAGTGACGTTACTTACCTTGTTGATACCCTCCACAATGCCCAAGTCTATTTCATGGTCGAGCAGTGCTTTGAGAATGTTCTCGCTGTTTCGGTTCTTGAGATCAAGCTGCACATTGGCATTCTTCTGTAAGTAGGCCGAAAGCACCGGTGGCAGGATGTAGAGAGAGATCGTAGTACTGGCACCCAGGATCATTTTTACCTGCGGGGAGAAGTTATCGCTGACTTGCTTGAATTCCTGGTATAACTCGTGCTGCAGCTGTTTGGCAGTCAAGAGCTTTGTATACAGTAGCTTGCCGGCGGGGGTAAGGACCACACTGTTACCGAGTCGCTCAAAGAGGCCAGTTTTATAAAACTCCTCCAGCGCCTTGATGTGCTTGCTGATGGCGGACTGGCTGATAAAAAGCGTCTGGCTGGCTTTTGTAAAACTAAGCAACCTTGCCACTTCCATAAAAATCTCGTGCCTGTGAGAGAGCATACCTGTATAAGTGTGTACCTGCAAGTATAACGAATTGCCTTGTTGTTTGGTAGCAGGTAAACGCTGTCGGGAATTAATTCTGAGAAGCGGTGATTTGTTTTACCAACTCTTCGTCTGATACAGTATCCATCCAGTCTTTCGGCAATTGCAGCCGCACAGTCTGAGCGCCACCGCTCGGGGTGCAGACCACTGTCACATCGCCGTTTGTTTCTTCTGCCAGTTCTGCTGCCTTCTCAGCGCTTTCCTTGGATAGGGAGCCATAGGCCTGTACGCAGGTCCAGTTGGTATTTTCGCTATCGGTAACTTCTCGTTGCGTCATCATTCGTAATTTAAGGTATACCCTATACTCATTTTAGAGGAAGAAGATGCCACTAAAACACAAAGCCCCAGCCTGATTGGATTCAGACCGGGGCATCTTATTGCAATTGATTGATGCTACTGTACCCGAATCAGGCGCAGGTGGTCGATCATGGCTTGGTTGATCTCTCCGTTCATGTTCTCGTTAGCCGGCTCGAAGGTTAGTGACAATTGGTTAGTGCCTTTCTCGAGCTGCACCCATACCTTGTTGGTATAGCCCCAGTCGCTCCACTCGCCGATGCCACGCTGCGGCAACACAACAGTGCCCGCAAATGCATTGGCTTTTTTCAAAGTGCGAAGGGCCGCCTTGTTGTCAGTGTTGATCGGGCCGTTACCGTTGGCGTAGCGGAAGTCGATGGCATACAAGCCTGCCTGTGGCACGGTTACTTTGAAGTTAATGGTCGTATTCACCTTTTTGCTCACTTCCACGAAGCCCTTGCCTGTGAAGCCTTTGTAAGGTTGTTTGGCTGGACTAGCCACCGTCTCAGCTTCGTATACCTGTTCCAGCGACTTGGCATACACCGGAATCGGCTCACTGGCGAAAGAGCCAAAACCTGCTGCATCGGTCGCGATCACCTGATATTCAGCGTACCCATCCGCTTGCACGGCTATACCTGTCTCGGTGGTTTCCTGCAGGGGCTTACCGTTTTTGAGCACGGTATAGTTCACTGCGCCCTCTACCGGCTGCCAGCTGAATTTGCCATTGGCGAAAGTGGCAGTTGGGGTAGGAGGGGTTACGTGGTGGGCTACTTTATTCTGGCTGCCTTTGTCGCTTATTTCGTCAGCGAGCACGATCTGCACCTTATGCTGGCCGCTGAGGCTGGCAGGTATAGCGGCACCTTCCAGTGGCTGACCGTCCAACGTGATACTACGGATGCTGTTGCCAAAGCCCTGCATCTCGATATCGAGCACTGCATTTCTATACCTGAAATTCGTTAGACGGCGGTTGCCTTTGTAACTCTCCGGCACAAAAGGTTTGAACACCAGCTTGTCTGCCTGAAAATCCATACCGAAAAGTAATTTGTAGGTCATGCCCAGGTATCCGGCCACACTCCAGAGCTGACGGTCGGAGTTTACCTGCGTGCCCGCGTAGTCGCCATTGCTGGCCACGAAGTTCTCTTTATTAGTCAGGAATAAAGCGGCGGGGCGGTAAATCGCATTCAGGCTTTCCTCGGTAGCGGTTTCGTTACCGGTCTTAGCGGCTGCCAATGTCCAGTAGGCCTGCACAAAAGGCCAGATGCCGTTGTTGTGGTAAGGCGGAATGTTCGGAATCTGCGGGAAAATGCTCGGAATGCCAAACTCGTATACCGGTGTATTGGCCACAATTCTCTTCGCTCTTTCGGCATCAGCAATGCCAAACAGCACTGTCAGTGCTTCACCCAACGCCTCAGCCCTTGGGGAAAGCGACAGGTAGTTGCGGCCGTACAAGTATTGCCCGTAATATCCCTTATCTTCCTGCCACAAATGCGTGTTTATACCTTGCTTGATGAGCTCAGCCAATTTGCTATACCTGTCAGCGGCCTGTTTGTCATTTAGCATCGTCGCCATCTGGCTCAACAGCACATTGGCCTGATAGTGCACGGCATTGGTGCCCAGGTTTTGTGAAGCGTAGATGTCGGCTGGCTGCATCCATTTCGGATAGGTTTGCTCACGCCAGTCCAGGAAAGAAGACTCACCGCGCATCATATTCGTTGTTTGGTCAAAAGCGTTGAGCAAGTCGTCTTCCATGGAGTTGCGTACGATCTCGTAGGACTCGCGCAGCCAGTTCTGGTCGCCGGTCACAGTGTAGATCTCCCATGCGGCCGTAGCCCACACAATGCGGTCCGTCGATACCGGATAGGCACCACCCGTTCCCGTGTCCTGGATGATGCGTTTGTTCTTTACTTTGCGCATCAGACTCTTGCGGGCTATTTCCGGTTCAATGGCCGCCAGTCCCAGTATCAAACTGTAACTGATGTCGCGGGTCCAAACGCCGGCCCATTCTTTCCCTGTCCGGAAGGTGCCATCTTCTTCGATGTTTTTCACCACTTCCTCCAGCGTCATGTTGTAAAGCGCGTCGGTCAGTACATAGTCGGAGCTGTACTGCGGATACTTTTGGATTGGCAGACTCAGTTTCCAGTGAGAAGCAATTTGCTTTTCCTCCTGGTGTGCATTCATGCTCAGCGTCACCTCGTAAATGCCATCGCCATCCGGGTCTTCCAATTCCATTCCTTCCCGGCTCGCCAGGTTGTCAAAATCCCACGTGAGGGGAGAGGAGTTGCCTGCAATGTAAACACCCTTGAAATCGTCTTTGTATACCTTGCTGCCGTTGTAAGCGGTATAAAATCCTTGCTTCTCAAAAGCATTCAACACTTCACGCATATCCACCCTTACCGTCAGCGGCGTGTTCGGTGGTAGAAAGGCTTTGGCAGGTGCTGGCTCAGTGGCTTTGAGTTGTTGTCCGAACTTGATGATCGGGGTCTCACAACTTCCGCCTTCTTCAGCGAGACAGATGAACTGGTGGTCCATACCCGGCGGCATTTCGTTGTCCTTGCTGTTGATGCTGAACTTGAACAGGACCTCCGGGGACTGAAACTCGTTGGCTGGGCTCTGGTAGCTGGAGGTGATTTCAGTAGGGGAGAGCGCCTGCGCCACGTAGTCACCTTGCACCACGCGGTCAGAGTAAATGCTGTAAGCTTGGGATTGCCAGATTGGCTGTTCGGTGCTGACCGTATCGTTAGTCGTGCCGGTTTCAGGTTGAGGTGTTTTGCAGGCGGTTGCAGTTAGTAGTGCTGCTAAGCTTGCTGCTTTTATGTAAGTGTACTTAGTCATAGTTAATTTTAAAAGGTTGTAGTTTCGCTTAGCCAGCTTTTAACTGACGTAGCGGCGGCTGTTGCAGGTATAGCAACGTGTATTGTTTCATTGCTTGCCCTGGCCGGGCGGGCCTTACTTTTTTCCTTGATGAAAAAATAGAGGGCCCCTACCCCAGTAAGCAAAAAAATCGAGACGCTCCAAATCGAGGGCCCCTACCCCCACTCGCTGAACGCTCTTGACAGGGGGACCCCTTCACCCCCAACAGTGGAGCGTCGTTAAAGTGCACTTGGCTGAGGTGATCTGTTTTATTGCTCGCGTGCAAGGACTTCATTCAATGTGTGCCAGTGTTACGTGACAGTTACTACAGTGCTTGTACCTACAAAATAGCTACTGCAGGCTCCCCTCCTTAGCTAAGGAGGGGCAGGGGTGGTATGACCCGGCATCCGCATCAGAAACCACGAACCTTGTCCTTGTCACACAACAGCAGGTAAGCCCCCTTCGAAGGGAACAGAAGGATGACAATCGTGCAGAGTTATACCTTAACGACACCATTTATGCTTCTGAATTTTTTATTGCAAGATTCCCCTCTGGGGGTAGGGGCCCTCTACGAAGAGAGGGGGAGGGATGTGTTAATCGTGCATGATAATCCTGCAATTCCATAAATTCAGATTCACACTACTCCTTCACCCCAAACTTATACACCGTCGTTTCGCTGTACTTCTCACCGGGCCGGATGATCGACGAAGGGAAGCTTTCCTGATTCGGAGAATCCGGGTAATGCTGGGCTTCGAGGCAGAGGCCGGCGTAGCGGTTGTAGGTTGTGTTGTTATGGCCTGTCAGGGTGCCGTTCAGGTGATAAGCCGTGTAGAGCTGTATGCCGGGCTGCGTCGTGTGCACTTCCATCATGCGGCCGGTGCTTGGGTCTTCCACAGTAGCAGCGTGTACCAGTTTATCGCCACCATTTCGCACTACGTAGTTTAGGTCGTAGCCATAGCCCTGCAGGTTTTCGATACGCTCACCCACACGGGTTGGCGAGGTGAAATCGTAAGGAGTGCCTTTTACAGAAGCTAGCTCGCCGGTAGGTATAAGCGTCTTATCTGTTGCGGTAAACTGATCGGCATTGATCTTCACAATATGGTTAAGGATGTCCTTTTCCTTACCTCCGCTCAGATTAAAATAGCTGTGATTGGTCAGGTTGACCGGCGTGGCTTTGTCGGTAGTGGCCTCGTAGTCAATCTTCAGGGCATTGAAGCCAGTCAGGGTATAGGTGACAACCACAGTCAGGTTGCCGGGATAGCCTTCTTCGCCGTCTTTGCTTACATAGGTAAGCCGGATAGCGTTTTGCTTCTGCAAGGGTTCGGCCTGCCAAACTACTCTATCAAAACCGGTGATGCCGCCGTGTAAGTGGTTCGGTGCATCGTTGGTAGCCAAGGTATAGGTTTGTCCATCCAAAGTAAATTTGCCTTCAGCGATGCGGTTAGCGTAGCGGCCCACAATGCCACCGAAGTGAGGATCGTTGGGTACATACCCATCCACACTGTCAAAGCCGAGGGCTACTTCGCCTAATTGACCGTCGCGATCCGGTGTTTGGATAGACGTCACGATGGCTCCGTAATTGGTGATCTTCACGGTCATACCTTCGGCATTGGTCAAGGTATAGAGCTGTACTTCCTGTCCGTTAGGAGCAGTGCCAAAAGGCTCGGATTTTATTTCCATGGTATTCTCTTCTTGGGTACTCAAACTTTGTTCGGGCTGATCCGGATTGCCGTTGCAGCCCGTGAAGGTTGCCATACCCAAACATCCAATTAGTACGAAGGAGAGCAAGGTATGGCGGCCTTTGAGCTTTAGCATAGTTTCTTTGCTGTTCATATTCTATTTTCTGAGGATGATGGAGCTGTAGGCCGGCAGTTGTACGGCATTGCCATTTAATTTAGCGGCATTGTGCTGGTGTAGCAGTTGATTGTGTTCTTGCAAACTGGCAGGTATAGTTACACTAACCGCTTTGCTTGACAGGTTATGCAGTATCAGGAGCGATTCATCGTCCATAGAACGCATAAAGGCACTGACAGCCCGGTTGTTCATATTCACCGGTTCCAGTTCCCCATGCGTCAGCGCTTTGCTGCTGTTACGAAGTTGAATGTAGGCTTTGTAATGGTTCAGCAGTGAGTTCGGGTCCTGTGCCTGCTGTGCCATCGGCTTCACATTTTGCTCGGTGCTGTACTCGGGGGTTACCCAACTGGTACGGCAATCGTCGTTGGCTTTGGTATCCCACAGGAAAGGCTCCCTGATCTGCTCATCCGGTTTCTTGCCCTGCATCCCAATCTCTTCCCCATAATAAACGTATGGAGCACCCGGCAATGTAAAGAGAAGCGCCGCCGCTACTTTCGCCTTGTTCATGTCGCCGTTTACCTCGCTCATGATGCGGTTCTGGTCGTGGTTGCTCAGGATGGTAGCGTCAATGAAGTTCGGATTCACCTTTTGATAAGTGTTGATGATACGATCATGGTGAATAGCCAGTGAATCGCCGTTCCCAGTCTTCAGGGCATCGAGTATTTTCCAGCTCATCTCAAAGTTAAAGAGGGCAGGAAGGCCTTTGGTATAAGGGGCTACCACATCGGCCTCGGCCCATACCTCGCCCACCAGGTATACATCAGGTTTTACCTTTTGCATTTCCGCTCTGAACTCTTCCCAGAACTGGTGATTATCTGCCGGTCTGTCATCCGGGAAAATATGGCGGGCCGCATCCAGACGGAAGCCGTCTATGCCCACGTCCTCGAGCCAATAGCGACCGATCTTGTATACCTCTTGGCGCACCTTTGGATTATCGAAGTTCAGGTCAGGCATACCACCCCAGAAGTAGCCGAAGTACTTGTAGTCGCTGCCTTTCACTTCATGCCATTGATGCACGTTGTGCGAGTCATCGCCTGTAGTTTTGCCTTCACCTTTAGTCTGTGGGTCGTCTTTATGGGCCCACACATAATAGTCCCGGTAAGGGCTTTTTTCATCTTTAGCCGCCTCTAAGAACCAAGGGTGCTGGTTGCTGGAGTGGTTCACTACAAAGTCAATCACCACTTTGATGTTGCGCTTGTGGGCTTCCTCAACAAAGGTTTTAAAGTCCTCCATGGTACCGTAATCCGGGTGGATGCCGGTATAATCGGTCACGTCGTATTTGTGATAGGTGGGAGAGGGGCTCATCGGCATCAACCAGATGCCTTCTATACCTAGTTCAGCCAGATAATCAAGCTTAGAGGTCATGCCTTTGATGTCGCCGATGCCATCGTTGTCCGAGTCGCAGAAGGACTGTACAAAGATCTCGTAGCTCACGCTTCGTGGCCATTCGCTTGCGGCAGTATTAGGCTGGCTTTCCGGTTGATTTGTCGAGCTGCAGCCCGTCGCCAGGTATAGCGCAGGTATAAGCAGCAGATGATGCAGGTTGAGTTTTTTCATGATTGTTTGTTTTGAGGAAGAAAGAAGCCTCCACAGAACTGAAATGCTGTGGAGGCCTGATCAATTAAAAGCCGACTGTAAAGCGACCGTTGTCGTTACGCACGACCATGCTGCGCACCTTATACCCGATCTGCGGGTTAGCACTGCCCTGGGGGTCGAAACGGGAAACCGGGTCGATGAAAGAAGCAAAATCCTCCTGCACATTCGTCCGTTTGCCGTTGAACTGGAATCTGGTCTTCGCATCGAATCCGTGCAGCATGACCTTTACGTGGTTGAACTTCGTTTGGAAGTTGCCCTCCACATCGCCAAACGTAATAGTCTTGCGGCGCGGGTCATAGGAGATGGTGCGCTTATAGAAGGCGCCTTTCTCGTAGTCGTAGCTCTCGCCATCGTCTTCGTAGTACACAAAGCTGTTGTTCACATCGCCACGGAAAACGTGTACCGTAAGTGTGTCGGTTGGCATTTCAGCGGTATGCTGCACCAGCGACTGCATCGGGATGATACTGCTTTCCTTCACATAGATCGGGAGTTTGTTGTATTGCACCCCGATCATCTCTTCGCGATTGCCCTGCTTTACTTCACCTGTCCAGAGGTCGTACCACTTGCCGCGCGGGAAGTATACTTTGCCATAGTTCTTGGTGCTTTCAAACGGCATGATCAGGAAGGCCTTTCCAAACTGGTACTGTGACTCAAACTCGCCGTTGTATACCTGCGGATCGTGGGTATAATCGATGGCCAGTGTGCGCATGAGCGGCTGTCCGCTCTGCGTAGCTTCATACATGTTAGAGTAGATGTAGGGCATCAGTTTGTAGCGCAGGCTGATGAAGTTGCGGGCAATTTCCGTCACCTCTTCTCCAAAAGCCCAGGGCTCGGCGGAACGGGTGTTTACGCCGGTATGATTACGGAAGTAAGGAGTAAAGGCTCCCAGCTGAATCCAGCGGGCAAACAGGCCAACTGGCGCATTGCCCGTGAAGCCACCAATGTCCATCGCTGAGAACGCGACACCTGTTACACCCAGGCTGTTCAGCAGACGCACACCTAGAAGCATGTGGCTGTCCTCGGCGCGGTTGTCACCAGTCCATATGGCGGAGTAGCGCTGTGAACCCGAGTAACCGGCACGGGAGAGAATAAACGGACGCTTATTCGGCATGTGCTGACGAGCGCCTTCGTAGCTGGCGCGGGCCATTTGCAGACCGTACACGTTGCGTCCCTGCTTGTGTGTGGTGAGGTTGCCTTCGAAACTGAAAAGCACGTTGTTCGGCATTTTCTGACCCCAGGTGGCGATCTCGTTCATGTCGTTCCAGAAGCCATCCACGTTGGTGTCGGCGAAAAATTTGATCTCTTTTTTCCACCATTCACGGCCTTTCTCGCTCGTGAAATCCGGGAAGTGCGTCCAGCCAGGCCATACCTCGCCAGAGTAGTATTTACCGTCGGGGTACTTCAGAAACACATCATCTTTCACGCCACGTTCATAGGCGCCATAGCCTTCCTCAATCTTAATGCCCGGATCCACGATTACGGTCGTGCGGAAGCCCATGTCTTTGAGCTTTTTGTTCATGGCGGCAGGATCAGGGAAACGCGATTTATCCCAGGTGAAGAGCTTGTAGGCATCCATGTAGTGAATGTCCAGCGTGATGCCGTCGGCAGGTATGCGTTTCTCGCGCAGGGTCTGGGCAATACGGAATACCTCTGTTTCCGGGTAGTAGGAGTAGCGGTTCTGCTGGTAGCCCAGGCTCCAGAGTGGTGGCAGTTCCATGCGACCTGTCAAACCGGTATAGCTACCGATGATGTCGGCCAATTTGGTGTGGTAGAAGAAGTAGTAATCCATCTCGCCGCCCTGTGCCCCGAACGAAGAGAAGCGGTCGTTACTGGCCCCAAAGTTGAAATCACTCTGGTAACTGTTGTCGAAGAAGATGCCGTAGTTAAGGCCATTGTGGATACCGATGTAAAAAGGAAAGGTGGTATACAGCGGATCCTGGCCGGTGGTGTAGGCATAGGCATCGGTGTTCCAGTTGGTATAGCCGCTGCCACGGCGGTCGAGTCCGCCGGTCTTCTCACCCAAACCGATGAAGCGCTCGCCTTTCTGCATTTTCTTATAGGTGGTCACCTCTTCCCCGATCCAGGAGGTAGTCAGACCCTCTTCGTCCTGATTGATTACCTTGCCATCGCGGGTCAGGAAAGCGACTGAGAACGGACTTTTGGTAATGCGGGCCTGCAGCGAATCTGTCAGGATGGTAACCTCTTTGTCGTTTTGTGTGATGTTTACTTTGGCCTGCTGTGGTTGCGTAACCACGGCGTAGGAAAAGTCTTTGCCGAGTGGCTGCTTGTCCATGCGCACGCGCACCACGGTCGGGGTATAAACCGTCACTTCAACGTGGGTGTTTTGGTCGGTGGTCAGGCTTACTTTCTGTCCGGAGATGTTGACATTATTCACGGAGCCAACCTCTCTGATGGGGCTGTTCTGCGCATGGGAGGGCAGGTATAGCACCGTGGTCAGCAGGAGGGCAGCCAGTGGTTTGTATAAAATCTTCATGTGGGGAGATCTTTGCTGAAAGGTTGAAAACAAAAGGTCTTTATATAGCAAACCCGGCCAAGCGGTGCTGCCTGCCGGGTTTGCTGAGTTTAATGATGCAGTTCGCAGCAGTATGCTTCAGAAAAGTCTGTGCGCGAGCTCCACATCTTATTGCTTGATCAGGGAGTAGGTATAGTTGCCCGGATTTGAGAGATTCAGGATCACTTCGTACTGACCAGCCTCTTCGATTTTGATGTTGGCTGCTCCATATTCCAGAAGAGCGTCGGCATTGTCATCCCCTAAGTTAATATTCCAAGCGTCATTAGCTCTAAACTTGATTTCACCTACTGACAGGTTAAGGGTCGCTCTCCATACCTGCTCTGCCGCATCGTAGGTCATATCCTTGTCATTATCCCAGCTGCCAGTCGCATCACCTATTACACCCCAGGTCGTTTTGATGGCTTCCCAGGTCATCTGGTTGGTATTGGCTTTAAGTAAATAATAGCCAGCACCGTTTACCTGCAGGTCTGAGGCTTTTGCCACAAGCGTACCTTTGTTGCCGCTGCTGGTACCTCCAAAGTCATTGTCCCAGTTCGGTGCCGGGTTAATTTTGAAATTGGTTTGTGCATCCGGGAAGTTTACATAGCCTTCATACACCCCGTTGTCATTCACAGACGATATTTTCGGTGCAGTGCCTGGGTTCCAACCCTGGTGGCTGCCCGGTACCCAAAGCGATGCATACTCGATGATGTCAAGGAATGGCGTCACGTCAAATGATACGACATTGGAGTAAGTAGGAGTAACATTATCAGCTACGGAAGACTCAACCCGTACCTGCACCGTGCTTTCGTTGTTAGGTGCCAGACCTAGTTGTGAAGCCAGTGTATTTAGCTCTGCTACAGTGAAGGTTCTGGTCAGCCTGCCTGGTGTCGCTTCTATTTCTCTGGCTGAGGCAAAGTCTCCACCTTCCGGAATAAACTGCAAGGTATAGGTAACGGCTGCTTGGTAGCCGTAGTCAGCGGCGGTCCAGTTCAGGGTCATGGCCTCTTCCTCTTTGGTATCAGGTGTCAGCTCTACACTATTGGCAGTGGCAGCCAGAGTAGGGACAGCACCCGGGCGTAGTACCAGTCGCTCTTCGTCTTTCTCGCAAGAGAACAGCACCAGCGACATGAGGCACAGGATGAATAACTTATTTATCGTGCTTTTCATATTTGATGATTTCAAAATGTGATTGATCTATCCGGAAGCTGGCCGGTGTAAGACCAGCCTCCGGTTTGTTCAGATTATCGCGTATAGCCCGGGTTCTGTGTCAGGTTCGGGTTAGCAGTCAGGTCCGTGCTTGGAATCGGGTAGAGTCTGCGGAATTCCTCCACACCCCTTCCCTCCGGAACGGCACCTTTCCACGGCCATACATAGGTAGCCGACGTAAACCTGTTGAAACGGATCAGGTCCGTTCTGCGGTGACCTTCCCACTTTAACTCACGTCCGCGTTCGTTGATGATGAAGTCAAGCGTCAACTGTCCCTGGCTGATCGTGCCGCCGTTGCCTCTGACAGTACCATTGGCATTGGTGTAGGCACGGGTGCGCAGTTGGTTTACATAACTCAGGGCGTCAGTTGTAGAACCGCCACCACCACGTAACACAGCCTCAGCATACATCAGGTATACATCCGCCAGACGGAACATCGGAAAGTCTGTATCCGGGTGGTTGCCGCTTGGGTCAGAACCCGCCTGGCCTGCTCTGTTCACGTTCTTGAATTTTGTGATCGGGTAGCCGTCTGTGAAAGTAAAGATGTCATCGATCTCCAGGTTCTGTCCGTCGGTATGGAACATGGCACGCTCATCCGGAGTGGCGTTGGTGCTTGGGAATAGCTCCACGATGTTCTTGGTAGTGCGCAAACCGCCCCAGCCACCGTTGATGCCGAATGCCGCTGCATTCATGTTGCCACCTACAGGCGCATGCACCAGGTAAGTCATACCGCCCCAGGTAGTGGTGCGCATGCCATCAAACGTAATCGGGAAAATGATCTCACTTGAGGTATGGTTATCAGCCAGGAACAGGTGGCTATACTCTGCCTCCAGTTGGTAGCGACCTGAGTCAATCACTTTTCTGGAGTAGGCCACGGCATCAGCATAACGGCCCTGACCAGTGTATACCTCTGCATTCAGGTATAGCTTGGCAAGCAATGTCCAGGCTGCAGCCTGATCGGCTCTGCCGTACTCAAAACCCGGCGCTCCCAGTTCATTCTCAATGGCCAGCAGTTCGCTTTCCACATAGCTGAACAGGTTAGCACGTGTCGTCTGCTCCGGGAAGAAAGAACCTACGCGGTCCTGCTCCGTCACAAAAGGCACGTTGCCATAGAGGTCAAGCGCATGCCAGTAACTCAGGGCGCGCAGGAAGCGGGCCTCTGCACGGAAGCGTTTCGCCTCTTCCAAGTTAGCGCCCGTAATACCACGCTCGCTTAGCTGGGCATCCTGTGTTTCGCGGATGAACTCGTTGGTAAGCGAAACCTGGTAGAAGATACGGTTATAAAGCGCTCGCAGGAATTCGTTGGCCGGTGTCCAGTCCATGTCGTGCAGGTCACGCAGGGTACCGTCGTTCCAGGCAATGATCGCCTCGTCAGTTGACAGTTCCTGTGCCTGCCAGTACTGACGCAGGTAGTTTGAAAAGCCTTCGTCGATACCGCTGATGTCCGGACGACCGGCAGGGCCTTGCTGACCTGTTACCGCATAGCCGGCATACATTTTAGCCAGGATGCTCTTGTAGTTGGCGAAGTCACGGTACACGTTAGCTGAAACCACATCGTACTTCGGCTCTATGTCCAAGCTGTGGTCGCAGGAAGCAGCTGTCAGAGAAAGGGCCCCTGCCAGTGCTATGTTTCTTATGTTTCTGAAATTCAGAGTTTTCATGATGGGATGCATTAAAGGTTAACAGTCAGACCTAGGGTATAAACACGCGGCCTTGGGTAAAAGTTATTGTCTATACCGTTGGCGATCTCAGGATCAAGACCGTTGTATTTGGTGATCACAAACAGGTTCTGGATGTTGGCATTCAGACGCAGATTCGCTTTCTCATTAAAGATACGGCCCACGTTGTAGCCAAAGTTGATGTTCTCCATACGCAGGAACGAAGCGTTCTCCATGTAGTAGTCAGAGAACAGCTGGTAGTTCATGAAGTTGGTCTCCAGCACGTTTGGCGATACGTTAGTCAGGTAGCCAGGGAACATAAAGCCACGGTAGGCGCCCGTATTAGAGTACACGTTGTTATACATGTAGTTGCCCACGCTGCCACGCATCACGATACCAAGGTCGAAGTTGCCGTAAGTCAGGTTAGAGTTAAAGCCCAGGAAGAAGTCAGGCTCAGGCTTCTTATACCGGTAACGGTCTGCTTCGCTGATAACACCGTCTTCGTTCAGGTCAGCATACAAGCCCTCGATTGGGTTGCCCTGCTCATCGTATACCTGCTTGTATACATAGAACACATCCGGTGCATATCCTACTGTTCTGATCTGAATTCTGTTATCAACACCACCGGCAATGGTACCTACAGGATATCCTTCAAAGTTAAGATCCTCGATCTTGCTCAGATTGGTAATCTCACGCTTTTGGTAGGTTCCGTTTACACCGATGCTCCAGTTCACTTTTTCATTGTCTATAGCCACAAAGTTCAGAGCTGCTTCCAGACCTCTTGTCTCCAGGTTACCTACGTTTGTGATCAGCTCATTCACGAGGTTAGTGCCTGCAGGAACCGAAACAAGTGCCAACAGGTCGCGTGTATCTTTAAAGAAGTAGTCGAGGCTACCGTTCACTCTGTTATTTACGAAGCCAAAGTCTATACCTGCATTGTAAGTGGTAGTTTCTTCCCACTTAATGTCGACGTCATATCCTTCAGGACGCAGCAGATTGTAGAACTGGTTGCCAAACTGGTATTGTGCGGTGTTGTCGCTAATGGTGTAGCGTGGTAGGTATGGGAAGAATGGACCAATGTCCTGCTGACCTGTAACACCCACACCTAAACGGAGTTTCAGTTCAGACACAGCCGGAGAGTTTCTTAGGAAAGCTTCTTCATTGATTCTCCAGGCCAGTGCCAGAGCTGGAAATGTACCCCAACGCACATCGTTACTGAAGCGTGATGTACCGTCACGGCGCACTGTACCTGTCAGGATATAGCGGTCGAGTAACACGTAGTTCAGACGGCCGAAGTAAGAGCGAAGGCGATAGATATCATTTGTTGGAAGTCCTGGTTCCAGGTCGCTGAGCGGTGACCCATCCGCATCAGTTGGGATAAACTGCGGACTTTCATTTTCAAACTCCTGGAACGAGTAACCGGCTGTCGCGTCGATGCGGCTGTTAATACCTGTCAGGTCTTTTACATAATTCAGGTAGAAGTCAGCCAGTGTGTTTTTCTTCTCCTGCTCGTACTCTGTTCTTCTACCATTGTTTGGAGCCTCCGGCGCAAAATCAGCTGGATAGAAAGTAGAGCCGCTGCTGTTAGAGCGATCAAAACCCAGGTTAAGGTTAGCTCTCAGATCCGGGAGGAAGTGAAGTTTGTAATCCAACTGCACGTTACCGATGTGGCGTTTCACCTCACCGCGGTCGTCACGCTGCTCCAGCATACTGAGTGGGTTGCGGGTGGCCAGCGGGTTATAGCGCCCGTTGGCATCCAGCCACTGGAAGTAACCGCCAAACTGGTCGCTACCAGACATGATAGGCTGTGTCGGGTCCATGGCCACGGCTGCTCCGATGGCGCCTTCGTCTGCGAACTTACTGTTGGTAATGGCACCTTTATAGTTCAGGTTTACTGTCAGGTGATCATCCAGGAAGCGTGGGTTCAGGTTCACACCAATAGAACCGCGCTTAAAGTTACCTGTGCGCAACACACCATCCTGATTCAGGTAGCCCAGCGATACACGGTAAGGCAGTATGCCCACCGAGCCGCCAACGCTCAGGTTGTTGTCTGTGGTATAAGCAGTCTGATAGATCTGGTCTTGCCAGTCCGTGTTCGCATTGCCCAGCAGTGCGATCTGCGAAGCAGTGCCTTGCTCGTTTACTACTTGACGGAACTCGTCAGCTGATAATACGTCAACCGTTTTGCCTACTTTAGAAAGCGAGTGCTGCGTTGTAAACGTAACATTCAGCTTCTGGCCGACAGTGCCTTTTTTGGTGGTGATGATGATTACACCGTTTGAAGCACGGGAGCCGTAAATGGCAGTAGCTGATGCGTCTTTGAGTATGTTGAATGTCTCAATGTCATTCGGATTCAGGAAACTGAGCGGGTTAGCCGATCCGGACACTGATGAATTGTCAAGCGGCACACCGTCAATTACGATAAGCGGATCGTTGTTGGCATTAAGAGAGCCACCACCACGGATACGGATGCGGCTACCAGCGCCTGGAGCGCCACCGTTTGGTGTGATCTGAACACCGGCTACCTTACCCTGAATCAGCTGCTCAGGTGTGGTGATCTGACCCTGCACAAAGTCTTCGGAAGAAATCGCGGTTACGGCACCTGAAATATCAGATTTACGCTGTGTACCATAACCAACTACCACAACTTCCTGAAGTGCCTGGGCATCAGGGCGCATGGTCACATTAACGGTGGACTGATTGCCAATGGCTACTTCCTGCGTGGTATAGCCAATAAAGGAAAACACAAGTGAACCGCCTGAGGCTGGTACAGATAGGGTATACTCTCCGTTAGCGTTCGTGGACGTGCCACGGGTAGTGCCTTTCAGTACAACCGTTACGCCCGGAAGCGTACCGCCATTCTCGTCTAGTACACGACCTGTTACCTGTACATCCTGCTGCACTTCAGTGCGCGGCTTGGCTACTACGGTTGTGGTGGTCGTGGAGGCAGGTCGTGCTTTCGATATAATGTAGACGCCTCTCACTTTCTTGTAAGCCAGGTTGTTGCTGGCCAGTGTGGTGCCCAGGAACTCATCCACGTTTTGTACGCCGTCTTTCTGCTCCGGCACGATCAGTTGCAAATCCTCAGCGAGACTGGCCTGGTATGAAAACTGTATGCCGTGTGAGTTCTTAAGATCATTGAGCAAATCTTTGAGCGACTTGGCCGTCAGGGCCTGTCCGGAGGTGTGGTTCACTGCAAGGTTCGGACCCGGGCCCGGATAACCCTGAGCGGTCCCCGGCACCTGAAAGCAGCTCAGGGCCACTGCCAGGCCAAAGGAACCTAGTCTCTTGGTAGATTTATTTAGCATAGATTATGGGGTTAATTTTATAGTGAGCTTATGTATATTGTGTTCTCTTTTTGGGTGATTTTCAGGTCAAATGTCTCAGCCAGTGTGTTAAGGATGTCATCGGACTTCTTTACTTCCAGGAAGGCGGTGATGCGCTGCCCGGGGAGCTCGTTGCCACTGAATTCAACTTTATAGCCATACTGCTGCTCGATCAGCGTGCCTACTTCACGCAGTGTGTAGTTGTCAAAATATATCTTGTTGTGCTGCCAGGCTGTGTATAGATCCGGTTCCACGCGACGATGGCTGAAGCCATGTGCTGCAGATACTGTTATAAGGTCGCCGGGCTGCATTTCTACCTGTTTGTTTTCACCGTTTTGTAGGGCGCTTAGCTTTACTTTTCCGCTTGCCAACACCACTCGGTCCTCCAGGTCGCGGTCATATACGTTAAATTCCGTTCCGAGTACATTAATTTGGGTACCCTTGCTGGTTGTGACGATAAACTGCTGTCTATTAGCCTGTTTTTTTACTGAAAAAAAGGCCTCACCACGCAACTGTACGGTTCGGGGCTTGTCTTTTTCCCACTTTTCAGGAATAGTTATACTAGAGTTTGCGTTAAGTACTATTACGGATTTGTCAGAAAGTTGGATAATTCGCTTCTCTCCATAAGTGGTGGCATAAGTGACCGGTTTGCTACTTTGCAGATTGAAAATGAGTGCGGCAGAGGCAAGCAGAACTACCATAACAGCTGCTGCAGATAACCAGGCATTGCGGGTTAGACCCCAAAGTGAGCGTACCCGACCATTGTTGGTTCCGCGCTCTTTCTCCTGACGAATGGCATCCTGTAACTGCGTCCATACCACTTCCACGTCATCGGAGCAACTCAGGTCATCGGCTTGTTCCTGTGAGAGCAAAAGCACTATACGACGCGCCTCAGCAAGTTCTGTTGCCTTTTCAGGATAGTGTTCGCTGAATTCGGACCAGTACGCCGTGCCTTCCTGCGTAGGGTATTTGACCCATTGTATAAAGTCATGGTCGGCTGCCAGTTCAGCGGCAGTGGCTGTTGCGTGGTTCATGTCGTGCTTCTTGTTGATGTGCAGTATAAGCTAATAGGGACGCTCTACATACAAGAGCCGGTAACAGTCAAAATTATCCCTTCATCCTACAAAAAAATTTTTATTTGTTGTAAGATGTTGATAATAAGCTAGATATTTTTTAAAAAAAAGAGTGTAAGGAGTAAGAGTGAACTCTTTGTGAGTAGCTGCTGGAGGCGGGCAATTGCCTTGTAGGTCGTTTTATATACGGAGTCTTGCCCGATGTTCATGATGGCGGCGATTTCATCATACTTAAGGTTGGCGTAGTATTTCAGGAAGATGACCTCACGCTGCCTGGCCGGTAGCTGGGAGAGAAGCTCCGCGATCCGCTGACGGGTCAGTTCGGCCGTTTGTAGCTGGATCATGGTTTGCTCGTGGGAGTCCTCGAGACCGAAGAGGTAATGTTCAGGCAAGGTTTCATGTTGTTTGGCGCGATTCCCCTTTTTAATGATCTCGTTTCGGATGGCCCTGAGGAGGTAATGCTGCACGTTGGTAGGGGTACCTACAGATTCACGGCTTTTCCAGAGCGAAAAGAACACCTGTTGCAAGCAATCGCGTATAAGCTCTTTGTCAGGCGTGATCCGGTTACCATAACGAAGCATAATAGGGGCAAAATGACGATACAGCAGCGAAAAATCATTCTCGCTTCCTGCTTTAAACCTGCCCCAAACTTCTTGCTCATCCATGCGCGATTGCACCGTTTTTGACACGGAGTACAACAATTATATTAGAATTTAATCGAAAATCATACCTTTAAGCTCTGAAAAATATCCAAGCTTATCTGGTGTTATAACATACAAATCAAAGAATAAGCGTATTTTAAGTGAATGCGTTTGTTGTTATAGCTTCAAGATCAGCCTGCGCGCTACTGTATACCTGAATTCCTTTCATTTATTATATCCCTTTATGGCAAACAAATACCTCTACCGATTTTTGGTGCTTTTCGTTTTCTTGGCAGGTATAACCTGGCAGGTACAGGCACAGGCAGTCCAAACTATACCTGAGTTCCCTAACGGCGACCAGGAGATTACCATCATTATTGATGTAAAGCAGGCAAAAGACGGTCGGGCCACGGGGCTGCTGGGTAAGACCGACGATGTGTACCTGTGGTCAGGCGCGGGAACAGTAGGCTCAACTGATGCTTTTCAGTATCAGCCGGCCGGTCAAACGAGTTTCAACCAGCCTTTTAATCCGGGCAAGATGACCTCGCTTGGGAACGACCGCTGGCAGATTAAACTCACGCCCCGAACATACTTTGGAGTACCCGCCGGCCAGACCATCGATAAATTGGGCCTGCTACTCAAGAATGGCAACGGCACTGCCCAAACCGAAGACTTTATTATCCAGATCTATGACGGAAGCCTGCAGATAGCCCTACGCGAACCTGAGCAGCGAAACTTTTTTGTGGAGGCCAACAGTGCTATACCTGTGCGGGCTGTCATCTCCAACAGTGCTAACGTAACCGTAAAGCTGGACAACACGGTTGTCTACAGCGCCAACAATACCGACGCTATACAGACGAGCATCAATGCTGGCAACCAGCAAGGTGTACTGCGCACTGTTACCATCGAGGCTAAGCAAGGCGAGGCCACTGCTACCGAAAGCTTTACCTTCCGTGTGAAGCCTCAACCGACAGTAGCAGCCCTGCCAAACGGTATGCAGGATGGTGTGAACTATACCGGTGCCACCAGCGCTACCCTGGTGCTGTATGCGCCACACAAGAGCTTTGTATATGCCATCGGGGAGTTTAACAATTGGGAGAGCAGACAGGAGTACCTCATGAAACGCACACCTGATGGCAACCGCTACTGGATCGAACTCTCGGGTCTGCCAGTGGGGCAGGAAGTAGCCTACCAGTACCTGGTGGATGGTACACTTGCCGTTGCCGACCCTTATACTGAAAAGATTCTGGACCCGGCTATGGACCAGTACATACCTGCCAGCACCTATCCTAACCTAAAAGCATACCCGGAAGGAGCCCAGGGCATCGTATCGATCCTGCAAACAAACCAGCAGAGCTATACCTGGAAAGTGACCGACTTTGAAAGGCCTGATCCGGAGAACCTGGTGATCTATGAACTGCATGTGCGTGACTTCATTGAAGCCCGCAATTACAAAGTGCTGGCAGATACGCTCACCTACCTGAAGCGCCTCGGCGTGAACGCCATTGAGTTGATGCCGGTGATGGAATTTTCCGGTAACGATTCCTGGGGTTATAACCCGATCTTCTTTTTTGCGCCCGACAAAGCGTATGGCACCAAGAACGACCTGAAAGCTTTCATAGACAAGGCGCACGAAATGGGTATTGCCGTAATTCTGGACATTGTGCTCAATCAGGCGGATTACGAGTATCCGTATGTGAAAATGTATTGGGACGGCAACCAGCCGGCTGCCAACAGCCCGTTCTTTAACCAGCGTGCCACGCATCCTTTCAGTGTGTTTTTCGATTTCAACCACGAGAGCGAAGCCACTAAGGCCCTGGTGGAGCGTGTGAACCGCCACTGGATAGAAGAGTACAACATAGACGGCTACCGCTTTGACCTCTCAAAGGGTTTCACTCAAAAAAATACCGGTGAAAACGTAAATGCCTGGAGTGCATACGATGCCAGCCGCGTCGCCACCTGGAAGCGCATTTATAACGAGATCAGAAGCTATGATGAAACGGCCTATGTAATACTGGAGCACTTTGCCGACAACCAGGAAGAAAAAGAACTGTCCAATTACGGCATGATGTTCTGGGGCAACTATAACCACGACTACCTCAATATGGCAAAAGGGGTACTGGCCAATCCGCAGGGGATTTCTTATAAAAACCGCTCTTGGGATAATCCCCATTTGATCGGGTACATGGAAAGCCACGATGAGGAACGCATTATGTATGACGTGCTCAACTACGGTAACCGCAATGGCAGTTACAATACCCGTACCCTGAGCACTGCCCTCGATCGTTCTAAACTGGCTGCCGCCTTCTTCTTTCCTATACCTGGCCCGAAGATGATGTGGCAGTTTGGAGAACTGGGTTATGAAGTTCCGATCAACGAAAACGGCCGTACTGGTAAAAAGCCAATCCGCTGGGAGTATCAGCAGCAGCCGGATCGTCAGAAGCTCTACCAGGTATACGCCGAACTGATCAAATTGAAACTGAACGAACCGGCTTTCAGCACCGACGATTTTGACCTGCAGCTGAGTGGTCACGTAAAACGCATCTCCCTTTATCATGAGGATATGCGGGTATTTATAATCGGGAACTTTGATGTGAAGGCACAGCCGATGAATGCTAATTTCCCGATTGCCGGGGTGTGGTATGATTATTTCACCGGTAGAGAAAACAACATCACAGACCCGGGTCAGGCAATGGAACTGCAGCCGGGCGAGTTTCATATTTATACCACCAAAAAGCTAGAAACACCGAAGCCAGGCCTTGTGCCATGGCAGGGTCTGGTGCTGTCAGCTGAAGAGGAACTGGCTGAAAGAGGTATAAGCGTATACCCGAACCCCATGCAGGAAGCTACCGTGTTGCACCTGGAAGGCGACTACCGTGGACCTGTGCAGGTACAACTAGTAGATATGACGGGCCGTCAATTGCAGCAAGTTCGTTTCCTGAAGCATCAGCATAGCCACCAGGAGCAGCTAAGGTTACAGCGTGTACCTGCCGGCATTTACTACATGCAGGTAGAGCAAGGCGGTAAAAAGTCAGTACACAAACTACTGAAGGTGCAAAACTAAACGAGGTACTCTATACCTGTCAGTTATTACCTCCTAAAAACAAAGCGCCCTGCTTCTAATATTGAAGCAGGGCGCTTTGTTTTGGTAGAGGCGTGGTTATTTTCTGAGTACCTTGATCATGGTGCCGGACTGGATCTGGTCGCTCAATTGCAGGCCATTGAGCACCGCCAGTTCATTGTGGCGGGCATCAGGGACATTGTTGCTTCGCAGCGCCTGAGCCAGTGTCGTGTTCTGCGATACCGTCACAATGCGAATGCGCTCCGGCTGTCGGTTCAATTTGTCAGGGTCTGACAGTTCACGGAAGCTTTGCATGCTGCTGCTGAATTGCTGAAAATACGTGTTGAAGTTCTGAGCCGTCGTGATTCCCATCAGGCTGTAAATATTCCCCCCGTATTGTATAAAGTAGGTGAGTGTGCGTAAAGGCTGCTGTTGCTGTTGCTGCTGTTGTTGCGGAGCAGGGTCTGCCACTACTGCAATGGCTGGCAGTCCGTTCACGGTTACTTCCTTGCTCTCCACAGGCTGTAAGTTGTAACGCTGCAACGCTTGCTGCGCCGCCTCTTTTAAGTTTGATCCGGGAACAAGGGTTAAGACCATCACAGCGCTTCCGTCTTTCGGTCCCATTTGAACCTGCTGCGGGGAGTTCTGGTAGCCCCAGTTAGCAGGCATGCCGTACTGGAACTTCAACACTGGGTGATAGAATACGTTGTTCTCCACAAATCCCTGTTTTGGGTCTTCTCCGTAGATAAGCCCGTCAATCATTTTGAGGTAATTGTTGCGGTTGATCTGCGCTTTGGTCAGGTTTTGTTTCTTCTTTTCCTCTGCAGCCAGTTGGTGCACTGTATTGTAACGGTCGCCCGGATCAGGGTGCGATGACAGGAAAGACGGCAGCGCCTGTCCGCTTTCTTCCTGCTTGCGCTGCAGTGTAAGGAAAAAATCAGCCATTTCCGTAGCGTCGTAACCAATCTTGGTCGAGTACTCGACACCCAGTCGGTCAGACTCACGTTCAGCATCGCGGCCATACTTGAGCATCAACAGCCCGAGTCCCTGCGAAACTTCCTGGCCATACTGAGCTACGGTTGGCGACAGGATCATACCGAGCAGCAGACCGCCCTGCGCCAGTATGGACTTGCTTTGCTGCTGGGCGGAGTGGCGTGCTGTGATGTGCCCGATCTCGTGCCCAAGTACTCCTGCAAACTGTGCTTCATTGTTGAAGTGGGCCATGATGCCGCGGGTGAAGTATACATAGCCACCTGGTACGGCGAAGGCATTGATCACTGGGGAGTCTACGATCTTAAATTCGTAGTTGAGATTGCTGCGATGTGAGATTTTAGCCATTTGCTGGCCTTTCTCGTTGATAAAGCGCTGCAGAGCAGGGTCTTCGTATAGTCCAAACTCCGCTACTATTTGTGGGTCGGCTTCCTTCCCGAGGGCAATCTCCTGGCTCTCTGACATGAACATCACGTCTTTCTTACCCGTTACCGGGTTGGTCTGGCAGGAGCTGCTTATCAGGAATACGGATGCCAATAATCCGGATATTATGTTTTTTCTCATATTTTTATCTTTTTAAGCCTCCCCATATCACCCGAAAGTCAGGTATATCGCAGAGACTGAATATGTAACAAGCAACGATAATACAATTTTTAAGTTGCGGCAAGAGCCTGTTACGCATTTTCAGGAGCGATTTGCTAACGGGTATAGTCCGGTATATTTTGACCCAAGATGATATCTCTTTTCGCGACCAGCAGGTTGCCTTCGCGGCTGAGGGCCATGATGCCGTTTCCACCCCGGCCATTGCGCGATGCACGTACTTGCTGCGTGAGCAAAGGGTCATCTTCAAACAGAAAATCATCCAGGTAGTATTCGTTCATGTCAGGTTCCTTGACGGTGATATGGATGTGGGCAGGCTCTGTTCTGGACGGGTAGGAACCGGGCTTAGTGGTATAGAATGTATACCTGCCATCAGCCCCAGTCCGGATCCAGCCTCTTAAATAACCGTGTCGCCTGGCCCAGCCTTCCTCTTTTCCCTTTTTAGGGTAAATCCCAGTTTCGTCTGTGTGGTAAATGTACAGGATCACATCCTGCGCCGGAGTTCTGCCATCGGGCAGGTAGACGGTGCCCGTCACTTTTAGCTTGTTTTGCGCAGTAGTTTGAAAAGCCGGAAGTGTATCAGTTGGGCTGAGCTGTTTATCGCCATACTCGTGCAATGCTTCGCATCCTTCACAAGGCCCTCCTATACGACGGGCAAGCTTTTGTGCTTCCCTGTTGTCCTGTGCGTGACAGCTGGCCGCAGTGATTAGCCAGAAGTATAGCAGAATCGTTTTTATCATGGATGTTGCAGAACAGGTATACTATCCTGTTTACGTATTCACTATGGTATAAGGCGAATTTGTTCATTCTCATTCACTTTGTTATTTACCTCTACAATCACCAATTTTGCCATATGTACACACGGGAACAAGCGTCAAAACTTAAGCAGGCATTCTGGACAGCTTTCGGGCAGTACATGTCCCCAGTCCTTTCCGCGGAAGGTATGCCCACCAACTGGATCAACTATAAGACAGGCTTGAAGAACGTATACTTCCGCATGCAGGCTGACAAAAAGCAAGCTTCCATTGCCATTGAGATGGTACAGCCGGACTCTGAAATCCAGCAAATGTTCTTTGAGCAGTTTGAAGCCATGAAGGAGCTCCTGCACGATACTCTAGGAGAGGAGTGGAACTGGGATCTGCACACGGTAGACGAATACGGAAAAGTGATTAGCCGCATCTACACAGAACTAAAAGGAGTGAGTGTTTTTAACCAGGATGACTGGCCGGCGCTTATTTCATTTTTCAAACCCCGCATTATCGCCCTGGATGCCTTCTGGAGCGATGCCAAATACAGTTTTGACGAGCTGCGATAGGGATAGCCCTAGCGCATGCGGGCCTGCCGCTTCAAAGGATCGAGCAAATACTCCAGTCCATTGATCTTGATCTCATAGAGCGTCGCCAGTAACATGCCGAGCTTGCCAGGTGGAAAGCCCTCACGGGCAAACCACTCCAGGTATGAGACAGGCAAATAACAAAGCACCGTGTCCTTGTATTTGCCGAAGGGCATTTTCATTCGGACCAGCTCTGTGAGCATGGAGGAGTCAGGTTGCATAGACTTCGTAGTTTTCCTAAAGATAAGGTTTAGATCGCAGGCATAAAAAAGCCTTCCATAATGGAAGGCTTTAATCCAGTATTTCGCTCACATGCTTGCGGATGTTGTGACAAATTTGATCAACGGGTAAATCGTTGGGGTCTGTGCCGAAAGGATTCTCTATCTCTTCAGCAATCAGCTCCAAACTGGCCAAGGCATACAGGATCAGAATAACGACCGGTATGACATAGTAACCCAGGCTGAACACCCAGCCGAAAGGCAGTGTCATCACATAAAAGAAAATAAACTTCTTAATGAACACGCTATAAGTAAAAGGTATAGGCGTGTTCTTGATGCGCTCGCAAGCTCCACAGTGATCGGTCAGCGCTTTTATGTCTTCGTTGAGCACCAGCATCTGGGCAGTCTCAATTTTGCCCTCTGTGTACATGGCATTTAGGCGTTTGTATAGGCCAGTTGCCACTTGGTTAGGCAGGTGCTTCTCTTTCTTGAGATCAAGCACTGGATCCAATTCTCGGAAGTCCTCGTTTTCGCGTAAGAGGCATTTGAGGGCGAAGGCATAGTTCGGGATCATGAGTCGGAAGAAGCGTCGGTCTTCTTTGTCAGTGGAAATAGCCTGCAGCTTAATGGCCAGGTTGCGCGAACTGTTCGTGAGTCCTCCCCATATTTTGCGTCCTTCCCACCAGCGATCGTAAGCAGTGTTGGTGCGAAACACAAGGAGCAGCGAGATAACAAAACCCAATACCCCGTGCATCATGCCTACATTGCGGATGTACTGTGTTTCAGCAAGATTAAGAAAGTTGAGTTCCACATATGCCACCAGACCAGAGTAAGCTCCCACGGCCAGCATGAGGGGCATAAGTCTCCTGAAGGTATCAGCCTTCGAGAAACGGAAAATGAAAACGAACCAGTCTTTGGGGTTGTAGTTGATCATAAAAAAGAAATCCGCTTAGCCCGTCCCTAAGTGAGCGGGCGGGCTAAGCGGGGTTCAGCTCGGCTAAAAGTTGAGCCTAAAGATAAATACAAATTTTTTTAATGTGCAAGCACTGCATCTAAAAATAAGTATATTAATTTATCTATGTTTTTGATTGTCAGTTGTATATACTTCAGTTGGGTAATGCCATACCTGCATGTTAGTAAATAATATACCTGTCAGCACAATTTGAGCAATACCTTTGTTCTCTTACTATGGAATACTTTGTAAAGCAAGATAGTGTGGTGCGTGAGATCTGGGGAAAGGGCGACACGATCCTGTTCATTTTCGCAGGCGCCTCAGCCGAATTTGCGCTCAACAAGGCAGTGGACTGGCTCTACTTCACCGGACGGCTACCCGCTGATCCGTTGGGACGCTTGTTCTCCACGGTAGGCTATGCCCGGCAAATTGTGTTTTCCAGTATGGAAGGGGCGCACAAGGCAATCGACACAATGGCAAAGATCCATGCCGGGGTAGAGTCTAAGCGGGGCATGGCGATACCTGACTGGGCTTACCGGGATGTGCTTTTCATGCTGATCGATTATTCTATCCGTTCGTTTGAGCTGCTGGAACGGCCTTTAACTGAAGCAGAAAAGGAAAATGTGTTCGAGGTGTTCTGGCGGGTTGGTTCCCGGATGGGACTGCAGGGTTTGCCCGAGAATTATCAAACCTGGCTGCCCATGCGACAACAGCACTTAGCGGAAAACCTGGCGGCTAGTCACTTCACTACTGACCTGTACAAGCAGTATCGCAAGCACCTGGGCCCCATCAGGTATAGGTTGTTGCTGGAAGGGCAGAAACTAATCGTTCCGACTCTGGTGCGGGGGCAATTAGGCCTTACTAGTTTTTCCCTGTTGCGCCCGGTGTTGGCCGCTTACAAACTGAGCAGGTTCTTTAAGGCCGAGTGGCTGCTTAAATCTGTTATTCTGCCGTCTGCCTACAAAAAGGAAATTAAAGCGCTTGATAACGCACCGGCCTGGTAGTCACGTTAGCAGGTAAAGTAGAGGACTGGATAACAGAAGGTTTTTAGTTTGTGAATTATGTTAAATTGTGCTGGCTATACCTTGTTCAGAAAATCCTGAATCTCTGTTACCGTTTGCCGGGCGCTGCGACCTACGCCAATAAGGGTGGCTGAAGCGAAGCCTGTCCAGTTGCCGTATCCTACTAACCAGAGTCCTGGCTGTTGCGCGACCTGCGTGCCTTTTACTTCTATGCGACCTTTATTATCAGCTACCAGTTGCAGACAGGAGAGGTGGTCCAGCGCATATCGGAAACCTGTGCACCAGATCACGGCATCGATCGGCTCCTTTTTTCCATTCGCCCAAATGACACCATCTTTGTAAAAGCTTTTAAAAGGCCTCACTGTTTTAAGTACGCCACGGTCCCGGGCTTCTTTTACCGGCGGCACCATCACAATGCTGCCCAGGCTATACCTGGACGGATCAAGCGCTTCACCTTTCTGCATGGCGTAGTACTTAGCTGATGCCTGGTCGAACAGGACACGGCCATCCACATCATCGGGCAGATAGGTCACTTCTTTTAAAGTCACCCAGGTAGTATCCGCTACTTTAGAAACCTCGGCCAGGATCTGAGCACCTGAATTGCCGCCACCCACTACAAGTACCCGTTTCCCGGCAAAGCCATCCGGGTTTTTATAGGCAGCGGAGTGCATTTGCTGGCCTTCAAACTTATCTGCATCCGGATAGTCAGGTATAAAGGGCTTGCGGAACGAACCTGTTGCACTGATGACGGTGCGGGTACGGTAAGTTTTATCAGCACTTTTAATCTCAAAAACATCTTCCCGAAAACAGACGTCCTGCACCTGCACCGGCCGCTCGACGGGCACTTTATACCTGTGTTCGTACTGCGTCAGATAGGAAACTACTTCAGCACGGGAAGGAAACTCGCCTTTGCTCTCAGGCATAAGCCAGCCTGGCAAACTACTGAAAGCGGCAGGGGAGAAGAGCGTGAGCGAATCCCAGTAATTGCGCCACGAAGCGCCTGGTGCCGGCTGATCGTCGAGTAAGATATAATGGAGCTTCGCACGGTTCAGGTAGTAGGCGCAGGCCAGGGCGCTCTGCCCACCGCCGATTACGATGGTGTCATAGATCGTCTGCATGTCAGGTAAGCTGTTTGTGTGGGAAAGATACGGTATTTAAGCTTTTTATGTCATTTCGAGCAAAGCGAGAAATCTGGAGTGGTGCTAGGTTTTAATTTAATTCAGAACTCTTCTTTCGTCGGGATGACAGATGGGGCTGATTATTTTGACCTTAAATTGTTGCTTGTATACCGGAGAGAAGTAAATGGCATGATGCATGAAGTACGATTAAGGTATACCAGGTATAGCCCATGTATTACAACATAGCCTATACCTAAAACAAAAAGCCCCGACCAGGGCCGGGGCTTTTTGCTATGACTAGGGGTAGCTTACTTCTGCGCGCTTCCCTGTGCTTCAATATCCTTAAGCAACTCTTTTACGGCTGCCTCCAGTTGCTGGTCCTTGCCTTTGCTCACCAGCTCGTATTCGTTCATCACTTTCACGTCCGGCTCGGTCTGTAGGTTCTCCAGGTACTGGCCTTGGATGTCCTTCACGCCCAGTGGTGGTACACCCCAGCGCACGCTACCGTTCTGCAGCATTTCCCAGCCGGCGAAGGTACAGGTACCCGGTACCGGCATCCCTACCAGCTTGCCCAGTTTCAGGTCGATGTAGCTGAAGGCGAAGCAGTGGCCGTCGCTGTAGTTGGCTTCGTTGGCCAGTGCGATGCTTGGCTTGGTCCAGCGGAAAGACGGCTCGAAACCGGCAGAGCGGGTATCCGTGGTGTAGTCCAGGAACTTTTTGCCGCTCAGGAACATGGCCAAGTCGGCTACCAGGTCACCGCCGCCGTTGTTACGGGTGTCTACTACCATGCCTTTACGGTTGGCGTATTTGCCCATCACTTCTTCATACACGGTGCGGTAGCTCGGGTCGTTCATGCCCGGTATGTGCACATAGCCCAGTTGACCGTTGCTCAAACGATCCACTTCATCCGCATTACGACGCACCCAGCGCTTGTAAAGTAGCGTATTCTCTTCACCCTGTGAGATCGGCTTCACGGTAATGTCCCTTCTGTTTTTGCCGTTGGCATCCGTCACCGTGAGCAAGGTGTTTTTACCAGCCTTGCGGTTCAGGAACTGCGCCAGGTCTTTGTCTGGGGTAATGGTTTCACCATCGATTTTCTCGATGATCATGCCTGCCTTCAGGTTCAGTCCGGCCTTGTTCAGCGGTCCACCCACGATCACTTCGTCCAGCTTGATGCCGTTGCCGGTATAAGTCTGGTCGTAGAAAATACCCAGCGAAGCAGTAGCGTCGCCATTCGGATCGTTTTTGCTGTAGCTCGAGCCGGAGTGTGACACGTTGAGTTCGCCTAGCAGTTCGCTCAACATCTCAGAAAACTCGTGGTCGTTGCTGATGTGCGGCAGATAGGCTTCGTAATCGGCCTTCAGCTCGTCCCATTTAGCGCCGTGGTAACCGGCGGTGTAGAAGGTCTGCTTGGTGCGGCGCCATACGTGTTCAAACATGAAGGCACGCTCAGCGGCTACATCCAGGTTCATCTCACCGTCTATCTTCACCGTCTCCTGCTTGCTGTTGCTTGGGTCGAGCTTCACGATCTTTCCATCCGACTCCAGGAAGATATTTTTCTGCTCTTTGTCCCATACCATACGGGCACGATTCGCGTTCAGGGTTACCAGCATTTTGGTTTCCTTGGAGCGCAGGCTCGTCGACCACAGGTTGAAGCCTTTCTCAAACTTGGCCAGGTAGTAAAGCGTCTCACCGTCTTTGGATACCAGGGCATCCGACAAACTGGATGAATGCAGCGTCAGTTTTGCCTTGCGGTAGTTGATGCCTTCCCAGTCGATCTGCAGGTCTTCTTTTTTGGCAGTCTCTTCTTTCTTGGCTTTCTTCTTATTTTTCTCCTGCTCTTTTTCCTTCTCCTTTTCTTTGGCTGCTTTCTCTTCCTGCTCCTTCAGCAGTGCGTAATCCTCTTTGCTAAGTCTATACTTATCGAAGGCATCCTGGGTGAAGAACAGGGCATACACGTCGGCCTGTGCGCCGCCGCTGTTGGCCTGGGCACGCATACCGTCGCGGGTGCTGTTCCAGATCATCATTTTGCCGCCCATCATCCACTTCGGAGCGAAGTCGCTGTAGCCGCTTTCGGTCAGGTTAACCTTCTTGCCTTTGCCGTCTGCCGCAATAATACCTACCTCACCATTAGCGAAGCCCGGCTCAGAGTACTCAAACAATAGCCACTTGCCATCCGGACTCCAGGTAAAGTACTGGTCGTTGTCGCGCATGGAGAACAGCTCGTTCGTGTTCAGAATGGTGCGTACCTGCTTGCTGGCCAGGTTGAGCACTTTCAGGGTCATGCGGTTTTCCAGGAAAGCGACTTCTTTGCCATCCGGCGAATACTGCGGATCGTAATTTTCCTTGTCGTTTTCGATCAGGGCCGTTTCCTTCAATAGGGTAGAAGCATAGAAATAAGGCTCCTCCGAACGTACGATATCTGTCTTGTAGATCTTCCAGCTTTTGCCGCGCTCGCTGGCGTAGAGTAACGACTTGCCATCCGGCGAGAAGCTCACACTGCGCTCCTGCTCCGGCGTGTTGGTAATGCGCTTGGTCACCGAACCTTCGACAGCACTCACAAACACTTCACCGCGATAAATGAAAGCTACTTCCTTGCCATTAGGCGACACGGCCAGGTCACGAATGCCGTCGCCCACAGAAAGAATGTTTTCATTATTGCTTTTCGCGTCGGTGGCAATGCGGATGTTTACTTTCTGCGCCTGTCCGTTTGCCTTCTTGGTATAGAGTTCGCCATTCTGGCTGAAGCTGAGCGTGCCGTCGTTGGCGGCAGTCAGGAAGCGCACCGGGTGCTTCTCGAAGTTAGTGACCTGCTCTGGCTTAACAGGACCTTGCGCTGCCATCTTATACACATTGAACGTGCCGCTGGCTTCGCTCAGGTAGTAAATGGTTTTGTCGTTGTCAGCAAAAACCGGGTTGCGGTCTTCGCCTTCGTAGGTGGTCAGTTTAGTATGCTTGCCGCTTTTGGTGTCGTATACCCAGATGTCGCGGGCCACAGACGATACGTGGTGCTTGCGCCAGGTATTTTCGCCGCCTTTTTTGTCCTGGTAAAGCATTTTGCTGCCATCGCGGCTCAGTTTCACTTCTTCGGCTGGCGTGGTGAGTACCTGTGTTACGCGGCCTCCGGAAACTGCCACCTGGTACAGCTCCGGCTGTGATGCGGTTGGGAACTGGCGGTTGCTGGCCGCATCCAGACGGTTAGAACCAAAGTAGATGGTCTTGTTGTCAGCGCTGAACTCATACGGGAATTCGTTGGCCGAATGGTGCGTTACGCGCTGGGCCGTTCCGCCCGTGGCCGGCATCACGAAGATGTCGAAGTTGCCGTAACGGTCGCTGGCGAAAGCGATCGACTTACCGTCGTGGCTCCACACCGGCATAAAATCATGCGCCTCGTGCAGGGTAAGCGGTATAGCATTGCCGCCTGCCGCCGGAACAGTATAGAGGTCGCCTTTGTACGTGAAAACAATGGTCTTGCCATCAGGGGAGATAGCCGGGTAACGCAACCAGGAGGGTGCGTCCTGCGCAGCAACTGACAGCGCCGATCCAGTGGCGAGCAGTGCTGCTAGAGCAAATTTTTTGATCATAGGGTTCGGATTGAAAGCCCTAATTTAAGGAAGATGTGGGGAATTTTTAGTGTTTGGACAAAACTGTTTTGGCTTTGAGACAAGTCGAGTTTGATTGCTTCAGTTATTCTGAGATAAACCACTCTCACCCCTCAGGCATACGCTTGTAAGCTTTGAACTTGAGTTCTCGTTTCTTCAAGGAGAAAAACTTCTGCCGCTTACACTTAATGCGACTGCATGACCAAAGCCAGCACGCAAAAGGCAACGATAACCCATAAAGTAGGGGAGATGCTTCTTGTCTGGCCGGTTGCAACTTTTAGTACGGCCCAACTCAGGAAGCCCCAGATGATGCCCTGGGAGATAGAGTAGGTGAAAGGGATCAGGACCATCGCCAGGAAAGCAGGTATAGCCTCGTCCATTTTCAGCCAGTTGACTTTCACGATGGGGCGCACCATAAAAGCACCTACCAGCACCAGAGCAGGTGCCGTCGCGATGGCCGGAATCATAGAGAGCAATGGAGCCAGAAACAGGAAGGGCAAAAATAATAGACCACCCACGACAGCTGTCAAGCCCGTGCGACCACCCGCCTCTATACCTACCGCCGACTCAATGTACGCCGTACCCGGACTGGAGCCCACGAGCCCGGCCAGTGTAGTGGAAACCGCATCGGCCGTGAGCGATCGCTTGATGTTTCGGGGTTCCCCATGCTCGTCTGTCAGGTTTGCGGCTTCCGCCAATCCTACAAAAGTGGAAAGGCTATCAAACAGATCCGTGAACACGAAAGCGAAAATAACCGGGAACACCGCAAACTGCAGCGAGTTGACCAGGTCGAGCTGAAGGATCAGGCTGAAGTCAGGTGCCGATACAAGTCCCTGCCAACTGACGATGGGGTCAACGTCCGTTCCCCACCAGCGCCCCAATGGATATGCCGCCAGGGTAGTGAATAAAATGCCCAGTAGTATAGCGCCGGTCACGTTGCGCGTGATCAGGATTGCCATCAGAAACAGGCCTGCTAAAAAGGTGAGGACAGAAGGCGTAAGTGCTCCCAGGCCAACAGTCGTAGCCGGGTTTGAGACAATAAAACCGGCATTAGCAAATCCGATCAAGGTGATGAACAAGCCAATGCCAGCTGCGATAGCGTAGCGCAAAGGACGAGGTATAGCTTTGACTATAAGCGTGCGCACATTGAACACCGAGAGTAGCAAGAAAATGATGCCGGACCAGAACACGGCGCCCAATGCGACCTGCCACGAAATGCCCATGCCCATCACAGCCGAAAAAGTAAAGAAGGCATTCAGTCCCATACCTGGCGCCACGATGATCGGATTGCGTGCATAAACCCCCATCATCACACTGCTGAAAACTGATACCAACACCGTGGCCGTCAGCACGCCCGAAAAAGGCATACCCGCCTGGCTTAGGATAGAAGGGTTGACGACGATGATATAGGCTGTTGCCAGGAACGAGGTGAAACCGGCGAGGATCTCTGTCCGAATGGTTGTGTTATTCTTTTTCAGTTCAAAGTATGACTCCATGCTCGGACGTGGGTTAGCAAGGTATGACAGTTTAATATTAGGCAATTTATACGGAGATATCTTAACAAAATGTTAAAGTCCGGCCTTGCACCCACATTTTTCTTGCTTTAAAGCAACCCTCTAGCTATCGCCTTTCTCTTTTGCTTACACTTCCTGCATAGAGTGTGTCCGAATTCAAAACAGGAGTGTCCATTATGGGACACTAAGTAGGAACTTAAAATCAATTATTTAAAATTAAGTTATTGAATATCAGTTGTTTAAGTGAATGGCACACTATTAGAATAAGCAAAACCAAACTATGAAAAAATAATTACAAAGCGCACATGGAAAATTCTCTATCTCACCAGTCTCAACGCAATAGTAAGGTGCTCTTACTGCTGTCGTTTTTTCTCTTTTTTTTCACTTCTGTTTCGGCCCAGCAAGCTACCATCACGGGCAAGGTGCTGGAAACAGCTGACAAACCGATGGGCTATGCCAACGTGCTCCTGCTCCATGCAGCAGATTCCTCCCTCGTGAAGGGGACGCTCTCCGATGAAAGCGGTACTTTCCTGTTCGAAGGTATAGCCGTTGGCAGGTATAAGGTCGTTGCCAGCATGGTTGGATTTGGCAGGTCGAAGGCCATGGAAGCAAATGTAAGCTCTGAGTCAGAAGCATTGAAACTGAATCCGATCCTGATGAGCCAGTCTGCAACAGCGCTGAAGGAGGTCGTGATCGAAGCACAGAAACCGCTGATCGAGCAGCACCTTGACAAAACGGTGCTGAATGTAGAAAACAGCATTGTGTCGGCTGGTAACACGGCCCTGGAAGTGCTGGAGAAGGCACCGGGCGTGGTGATCGACCAGAATGATAACATCAGCATGCGTGGGCGTCAGGGTGTGATCGTAATGGTGGACGGAAAGCAGGTACCAATGTCGGGTGCTGAACTAGCGAACATGCTGCGCGGCATGTCAGCCAGCAGCGTAGAGAAAATCGAGCTGATCACCAACCCATCGGCAAAGTATGATGCAGCGGGCAACTCGGGGATCATCGACATCCGCCTGAAGCGTGACAAGAGCCTGGGCACCAACGGAACATTTAACGCTTCATATGGTCAGGGTCGCTTTGCCAAGTCGAACCAGGGGGTGCAGCTGAACCACCGCACCAAGAAGTTCAACCTCTTCGGCAGCTACAACTATGTGCTGCGCAAAGACTTCAATGACCTGGATATTTACCGCCGCTTCCTGGACGAGAACGGCAGCTTCATCGGCGCTTATGACCAGCAGAACAGGTTTGACTTTACGCTGAACAACCACACGGGCAGGGTAGGGGTTGATTACTTTCTGTCACCAAAAACGGTGCTGGGTGTAATAGCCAGTGGCTTCGTATCGGACTTGGACCGCGGAACAAACAACCGCTCCAGTGTGATCAACGCAGCCGGCGTGGCAGAGTCATCTTTCATCACCACTGCCGACGTGGAGCATGGCCGCCGCAACCAGGCCTATAATTTCAACCTGAAGCACACGATCGACAGCGTAGGTCGTGAGATCACCGCCGATGTGGACTACATTGCATACCGCAACACCGATGAGCAGAACTTCATCACCAATTATTATAACCTGAGCAACGAGCAGATCCGTGACCCCTACCTGCTGTACGGTACCCTGGACGGAGAGCTTACGATCAAATCGGCTCGCGCCGATTACCGTCAGCCACTGACTGCGATAGGCGGCAATTTTGAGGCTGGTTTGAAGAGCAGCCTGGTGACGGCCGATAACAACCTGGCCTTTTTTGACCGAAGCAATGGCGGCAATGTGCCGGATACCGATAAGAGCAACCACTTCCTGTATGACGAGAATATCAACGCGGCTTACGTGAATGCAAATAAAAAATGGGCGAAAGCAGGTTTGCAGCTAGGGCTCCGTCTCGAAAATACGATTGCCAAAGGGAGGCAGGTAGTTGGAGAGGACGGTTTTAAGCGCAACTATACCCAGCTGTTTCCGAGCGCAGCGGTTAACTATAGCCTGAGCAAGAAGCATGACCTGGGAATGTCTGTGAGTCGCCGCATCAACCGGCCTTCTTACAACCAGCTCAATCCGTTCAAGAACTTTCTGGACCCAAGCACATACTCAGCGGGTAATCCTTCCCTGAAACCAGAGCTTTCGTACTCATTCGAACTGACCCATACCTTTGATCAGCGTTTCATTACCAAGCTCAGTTACAGCCACACCACCGATGTGATGGTGAACGTGCTCTCGCCTGACCCGAATGCAGAGAAGCTGGTGGTGCAGACCTTCCGCAACCTGGCCACGCTCGACTACTACGGCCTGACCTTGACAGCGCCCTTCTCGATCGGTAACTGGTTCAACAGCGTGAACAACGGTACCTTCTACTATGGTCATTACAAAGGTTTTTTGGCTGAAACAGACCTGAGCAACGGTCGTCCGACTTTCAACCTCAACTCCAACAACACCTTCAAACTGCCGAATAACTGGTCTGCCGAACTGGTGGGCGTTTACCGCAGCCGCGAAGTGTATGGCTTCCTGGAAGTAGACCCGATCTGGTTTATGTCGGCGGGTGTGCAGAAGCAGTTCTGGGATAGAAAGGCCAGTGTGAAGCTCAACGTGTCGGACATATTCTTTACCAACAAAGCCAATGGCTACACCGCTTTGGCCCGCTATGAAGAGAACTTCTACCAGCGCCGCGACACACAGGTAGCCACCTTGAGCTTTAATTACCGCTTCGGCCAGGCACAGTCTGGTCCGTCCCGCCGCCGCACCGGCAGTGCCGAAGAAGAAACAAGAAGAGCAAACTAAGAAATAGTAAATAGTTTAAAGACTGGTTTTTGTTAATTGTTAAACCGCCCGGGCCTTGTCCGGGCGGTTTTGCTTTAGGTGCGTATACCTGGGTTATACCTGCTGTACCATGTCCCAGACTGCCTATTTCAAGTTTTACGGCTCTTTGAATGATTTTTTGCGGCCCATGAAGCGCCATATCAGCTTCCCCTATACCTATGCAGAACACCAGACCTTGAAAGATATGATCGAGGCCATCGGTGTGCCGCATGTAGAGGTGGGGGAGGTGCTGGTGAATGGAACAAAAGTAGATCTTAGCCAGCGCCTTGCGCCGGCTGATCGCGTGGAGGTTTTCTCTTTTGAAGGAAGGGAAGAAGAGCTACTGGCAGGTATAGGAGAGCGACGTTTCGTGCTGGATGTACATTTAGGCTCGCTGGCCCGATCGCTGCGCATGCTGGGCTTCGACACGGTATACGAACAGCACCTGCAGGACCCGGAACTGTTGCGGCTGTCCTGCGAAGAGCAACGCATCTTACTCACGCGGGATGTAAATCTGCTTAAGAACAAAGCTATAACTGAAGGCTATTGGTTGCGCTCACAACAAACCGAAGAGCAACTTCAAGAGGTGATCCATAGGTATAGATTAGGCGACCAGCTCAGGCCATTTACCCGCTGCATGATCTGTAATGGTAACATTGCGCCTGTCAATAAACAGGAAGTACTGGAGCAGCTGCCACCTAAAACGAAACAGTACTTTGATGAGTTTTACCAGTGCCAGCAATGCAAACAGGTATACTGGAAAGGCTCCCACTTTGAGCGGATGCTGAAATTGGTGAAAAAGATTAGGAACACTGCCAGCTAGTTTTTTGGTTGATGTTTCCTGTATACCTGTTTCCGGAAAGTGAAATGGGTAATGAAGAATCTAAAAATTTAATATGGAAAGGTAGTATCAATATTTTACCTTTGCTTTTCTGACGTGGGCAGACACACAACTCACAGACTACGATAATTTGTATAGCTTCCGTACCTATATCGCTTTTGCTTTTCTGATGCTATTCGCTCGCGTGATGGTGCCAGACGAGATGGTATTGGCTATGCACTTTCACGATCACACGGAGCACGCGCTTCCTGATGCAGATCACAAAGTAGACACGAAACACCAGCACTGCCAGGTTGACGAGCTCTACAATTCAGATTTCTCTTCCCCGGAGTTTTCCTTTGAGTTGATCAAGTATACGGCTGAGGTCTGCTATTTGCAGCCTTATAGCTTTGCCTGGAAGTTTACCTATCCCAATAATACCTATCTCCGGGGACCTCCCGTAGCATAGCCTTTTCTTAAGAATTATTTGGTGCAAAGGCTTGAGAGCCTTGCTTTTTGGCTGGTTTCTATATGCTTCCTTGTAAGAGGACTGCATGGCTGTATGTTATTAGCTGATGCATGAAGGCTTAATTTGTTTTGGCTTTTTCGCATTCGCTTTTGAGCTGTAACACCAGTATTCTTCTCCAGGATAAGCACCTGATCAATTCTTTACTTATCAGTTTCGATGTGGCTGAGTTTTGGCTGCGGCAATTGGGTCGTAGTTCTAAACACACTAGAACTATAGGCGCCTTGCAGCGCCTATAGTTACAGGCAAAGCTATACCTGAGTGTTGTTAACCTACAGGTATAGCCGCCGCATCCGATCCAGTAGAAAAGGCTCCCCAGCTGCTTACTCATCCTAAGTTTTCATCTTCAGGAATTATTGTATTCATCATTCCAAAATGAAGTGCCTATTTCTTTACCTGAGTGCCAGGTATAAGCCCTCTATTTCTAACAGATCAAAAAACTCAATCATACTCACTTTATGAAAAAATACCAATTCGTCTTGATCCTGGTATTACTCCTTGCACACGTTGCAGGTATGGCACAAAACCCCGGAAGTATTTCCGGAAATGTGCGCACACAGGAAGGAAACCCGGTAGAAGGCGTTTCCATACTCCTGACACAGGGTAATCATGCTGCCATGTCTGGGGTTGCTGGGGGTTATACCTTACAACACCTTCCATTGGGCAGCCACACGGTAATAGTCAGAGGATTGGGTTACAAAGAAGAAAGACGTGAGGTCGTGCTTTCAGCTGACGCCCCTGCGCTGATTTTGAACTTCACCCTGACTACCTCCACAAACGCTTTACAGGAAGTTGAGGTGCTGGGTCGCAAGGAGACATCCTATAAAAGCGAATACAGCTTTATCGGTACCAAAACCGCCTCGCTGGTGATTGACGTGCCGCAGACCATCTCGACCGTGACAAAGGAACTGATGGAAGACCAGCAAGCTTATCGTCTGACGGATGTGGTGAAGAACATGGCCGGCGTGACGCTTTACTCACATTACGACGACATGACCGTGCGTGGCTTCCGCAACGGCTACGAGAGTGGCTTCCGTCTGCTGAATGGCATGCGCTCCGGGTATAGCTATGGTAACGGCTTTTTCCGGGTGCCGCTTACAGCTAACATCGAGCGTGTGGAGGTGCTGAAAGGGCCGGGCGCTGCTTTGTTTGGCGATGTGAACCCGGGTGGTACCATTAACATGGTGACCAAAAAGCCGCTCGACGAGGAGCGCAAAGCGGTGAGTTTTTCAGTGGGCAGCTTCAACACGGTGCGCACGGCGCTGGACTTTACAGGTCCGCTGAATGAGAACAAAACCATGCTCTACCGCCTCAATTTCAGCTACGAAGACACGGAGACCTTCCGCGACGTGATCGACAACAAAGCGGTGATCATTGCGCCGACTGTAACCTTCCTCCCAACCGACAAGACGACCATCAATGCCGAGGTGGTGTACAGCAACTTCAACGGCTATCTGGACCGTGGTCTGGTGGTGCGTGGTGGTGACCTGTTTGCCCTGCCTTTCTCGTTTGCGCTAAACCAGCCAAACGACCACTTCAAGGTAAACGACTTTTACCTGAATGCCTCCCTCAACCACAAGTTCACGGACTGGCTTTCTTTTAACGCCTCTTATCTGAAGTTTACTTATTCGGAGGATCTGAAGGAACACCGCACGCTGAACACCTATGCAGACGCACCGGCCAACACGATCATGAACCTGCGCTACTACGAGCGTATGGCGGAGGAGTATACCAACAGCTTTTCGGGCTATTTTGCCTTGAACGCCAATACCGGTAGCGTGAGCCATAAGATTGCGCTGGGTGCAGATTTCATTGAGTTTGATACGGACAAAAGCAGTACGATTTGGGAGGCACGACAGCAGTTGATGAACGGTCAGGTTGTGCCACTCACTTTGGATCTGAACAACCCGGTATATGAGTTGAAGGACGCAACCAAGTATATCCGCCGCCCGACGCCGCAATTCTTTATCGACTACATTAATGCGGTGTATAATACGACTGGCATTTATGTGCAGGACCAGATGGAGCTGACTGACAGGCTCAAAGTACTGGCAGGTTTGCGTTACGAAATGTTTCAGGATAAGCGCAACTATGGCGACGGACAAGAGCAGATCGTGCAGAACGTACTTTTGCCACGTCTGGGCGTGACCTACTCGCTACTCGACAACCTGAACTACTTTGCCAGCTATAGCCAGGGCTTCAAACCGCTGAAACCGGAGTTTATCAAGTTTCCGGAGCGCTACGGCAACGGCGAAACTTTCAAAAATGAAACCAGCTACCAGGTGGAAACCGGTCTGAAAGGAGAATTCTTCAACAAAGGCCTGTTTGCCACGCTGTCTTTTTACCAGATAGAAAAGCAGAACATGCTGGTGCCAACCGAACAGTTCACAGCTGACGGCAACCCGACCTACAAGCAAAACGGCAAAGCGCGTTCGCAGGGAGCGGAACTGGAACTGGCCGGTAACCTGAGCTCTACTATAAGCCTGAACTTCAATTATGCCTACAATCACACTGAAGTATTGCAGGCAAGTATAGCCGCCGAAAACGGCATGCCGCTGGCCAATGCACCGAAGCACAGCGCTGGTCTGTGGGCCAAGTATACCTTCGATCTGCCGGAGCTGCGCGGACTTGGTTTTGCAGTGGGCGGTCACCAGATGAGCAAGCGTCGCATGGAGAACCAGGCCAGCCGTGTAGGAACCGGCGAACTGTTCTGGGACTACTGGCCATCCTACGCGACCGTTGACGCAGCCTTGTTCTACAACATCAACAAGTTCAAGTTCAACCTGAACATGAACAACCTGCTCGACAAGAAATACTTTGTGGGCGGCTACGACTACTTCCGCGTGAGCCCGGGTGCGCCCCGCAATTTTATGGCGAGCATCGGGTACTCTTTTTGATTGAAGAAAGCATGCTCAGAAATTATTGTCACTCTGTTAAGATAGTTTTTGGAAATAGAGGGCCCCTTCCCCCTGAGGTTAAGCTTATGCTACTAGCGGGGGTAGGGACCCTCTTTACCAAGATCCTTACAGGATGACAAAATCAGAAAAAATAACCCTGACCATCGAGGAATATTTCCCTGATAATTAAAATCAGGACTGAATATTCATGATAAGAAATCTAAACACATCAATCATCATCATCTAAGAAAATGGAATACATACTAGAAGCAAAGCAACTCAGAAAAGAGTACCAGGATAAAGTGGCGCTCAAAGGTCTGGATTTACAGATAAGTGCCGGCGAGATTTTCTGTCTTTTGGGGCAGAATGGCGCGGGCAAATCCACGACTATTAACCTGTTCCTGGGCTTTATACAACCTACTTCTGGCGCCGCCTACATCAATGGATACGAAGTGGCCAGCAACGTGACGCAGGTAAAAGAATACCTGGCATATATACCTGAAAACGTGATGCTATACCCCAACCTGACAGGTATGGAGAACCTGGCCTTGTTCAGTAGCCTGGCAGGATTTGATTACTCGAAAGAGGAACTTGTACGGTATCTGGTTGAGGCAGGCTTGCCTGCTGATGCCGTGAGTCGCCGAGTAGGCGGTTACTCTAAAGGGATGCGCCAAAAGGTAGGTATAGCCATTGCGGTGGCCAAGCACGCCAAAGTGCTGCTACTCGATGAACCTACTTCCGGTCTCGACCCGAAAGCCAGCAACGAATTCTCGGAGCTGTTGCTGAAATTAAGCAGACAGGGTACTGCCATCTTCATGGCGACGCACGACATCTTCCGGTCCAAGGAAGTGGGCACGCGCATCGGCATTATGCGGGAAGGCGAGCTTGTGGATGTGCAGCCTGCAGCGAGCCTCGATGCTAACGAGTTAGAAAATCTATACCTGAACTACATGCATGTAACACGATGATAAAAAGCATAGCAAAGAAAGAATTCATCAGCGCCTTGCGTGACCGTCGTTTCATGGCGCTCAGCATCATCGTGCTGCTGCTGTTGCTGGCCGCCACCGTGGTGGGGTTGCACAGTTATAACACCCTGCAGGCCGAGCGCGAAGCTGCGCAACAGACGGTGAACGACCAGTTCGCCAACTCCGAAGACCGTCACCCGCACCGCATGGCGCACTACGGCTCCTACGCCTTCCGCCCCAAGTCCAGCATCAGCTTTCTGGATTTCGGCATGGACTCCTATACCGGCGCCTCGGTGTTTATGGAGGCACACAAGCAGAACAGCGCCAACTTCAGCCAGGCACAGCAATCTTCGTCGCTTATCCGCTTCGGCGAAATGACGGTGGCCTTTGTGCTGCAAATGCTTATTCCGCTGCTTATCATCTTTTTGTGTTTCGGAGCATTTACGCAGGAGAAGGAGACCGGCACATTGAAAATCCTGCTGAGTCAGGGCGTGTCGTTACGGCAGGTGGCCTGGGCAAAGGTAGCCGGTTACAGCAAAGTGGTGGCCTTGGTGGTGGCACCGGCCTTGCTACTCGCTAGTATGCTTTTATTCGGTAAAGGCGGGTTTGATTTAGGGGATGATGTGCTGGTGCGACTACTGTTGTTCATCGGCTTTTATCTGGTATACTTCTTCATTTTCATCGTGCTGTCCGTGGTGGTATCGGCCTTGCACCAGCGATCGAGCACGGCACTGGTTACCCTGCTGGGTATCTGGATACTCTGTTGTGTGATTATACCCAAAGCATCTGCTAACCTGGGTTCAACACTCTATACCACACCAACCAAAGCACAAATGGATGCTGACGTGCACGAAGAAGTAGCCAAAGGTATAGACGGGCATGGCAGTGGACAGGACGAACGCACCGAGGCCTTGAAACAAGAGTTGCTGAAGAAATATCAGGTTTCTTCTCTGGAGGAATTGCCTGTGAACTTCGATGGTATACGCATGGCGGCAGGAGAGGAGCACAGCACACAGGTATACCAGGAACATTTCGAGGAGCTGACCGACATTTTCCGAAAGCAGAACCGCATTTCTGAATTTGCTGGCTTCCTGAACCCCTACCAGGCAGTGCGCCACTTATCCATGGGTATGGCCGGCGCAGACTTCAACCACTATGTGCATTTTCAGAACGAGGCGGAACAGTACCGGTACAACCTGGCGCAGGGGCTGAACCACATACAGACAACCCGGCTGAAATACGGCGACAAAGAGACGCGCCTGGGTACCGATACCTGGAAGGAGTTTCAGCCTTTTGTGTACGAAACACCGCAAGCCGGCTGGGCACTGGCCAACCACCTAGTGTCTTTAATCGCCCTGTTCATGTGGCTGGCTTTGGTCAGTCTGGTAGGTATGCGGCTGATTGACAAAACTAAAATTGCTTAAGCGATGAAGAAATTCTGGATACTGATAAAATTCGAATGGCTCAATTTTAGGGCCGATAAAGGATTACTCATCCTGACCTTACTGACTCTTTTTGCAGGGCTGTATGGTATTTACTACGGCACTACGGAAATAAACCGGCAGCAGGAAAACATTGCCGCTTTGGATGTGCTGACGGAGCAAAACATTGAGGAGCTGAAAGCGAAATACCCAGACGGTACCGACGCCGGCGACATTGGCTATTATCACTCCACCTTCGCCGTTAACCATCCGGACTCCTGGGCCAGTTTGTCGTTGGGGCAGCGCGATGTGAACCCGTATTACATCAAACTCCGCCTGCTTAACCTGCAGTCGCAACTGTACGACACCGAGAACATCAATCCGCTCAAAGTCTTGTCAGGCAATTTCGACCTGGCCTTTGTGCTGGTATACCTGTTTCCGCTGCTGATTATCGGACTGTGCTTTAACATCCTATCGGTAGAAAAGGAGCAGGGCACACTGCCTTTGCTGCTCTCGCAACCCATTAGCCTGCCACTGATCGTCGGTGCCAAGCTGACTTTCCGGATGATGCTGGTGCTGGGCTTAGCCTTACTGCTCTCGGTGGTAGCCATGGTATGGGGGCAAGTTTCGCCGGATATGCGGGTTGCGTTTTGGCTGGGCGTGGTCATACTATACTGCCTCTTCTGGTTTGGTGTGGCCTTCGTGGTGGCGGCCCTGCAAAAGAACTCCGCCTTCAATGCCGTGACGCTGCTGGGGGTGTGGCTCATGCTCACCATCATTATACCTGCGCTGCTGAATGTGTACATTGCCGTGAAGCAGCCGATGCCTCAGGCTTTGGAGCTCACCATCAAACAGCGGGAAGTAGTGCACGGTGGCTGGGACAAACCCAAGCGTGAAACAATGGATAAGTTCTTTGCCCTATACCCGGAGTGGACCGACACCACCGAAATTCAGGGTCGCTTTGCCTGGCGCTGGTACTATGCCTTCCATCATTTGGGTGATGTAGCCGTGGCAGATTTGGCGCGGGAATACCAGGAAGGACTGCAGACACGCCATCAATTGGTAGAGCAATTGAATGTATGGTCGGTGCCGGTCAACGTGCAGACCATCTTCAATGCCATGGCCGGTTCTGATTTGCCGTCTTATGTGGGCTTCCTGCAAAGTGCCACTCAGTACCACGATTCGCTCCGAGAGTTTTACTATCCTTTCCTGTTCAATCAGGTCAATTTCACAAATGACGACTATGCCAAAGAGCCACGCCACAGCTTTACCAGTTCACCTGATTTTGCGACGGTACATACAGGGCTTTATAAACTAGCGCTGAGTGTGCTGCTGGTTTTTGTGGTAGGTATGTTGCTGTTCAGAAGAATAAAGCCGAGCGTCAGGTAATCAAAGTTTTTTCATTACGCACTACTAGTTAAACATGAAAGCCCCGCTGTTTTGCAGCGAGGCTTTGTTTTTCTGGTACCAGATTATTTAAAGTGAATTGGTTGATCTAGTGAATATGTAAACCTTCAGCACCCATTACCTTTTTCTGTCAAACCACTTGATCAGGCTCACATACACTACTGCCTGCGGATAGGTAATCAGGAAGCTAAATGTAAAGCGGGAAGCCAAATCTGCATAAAAGTTTATGCTGTCCTGGGTGGCGATAAAACTGTTGACCAGGCAGAGCGGTGTGGCTACCATGGCTACAAATCGCAGCGTAGGTTTTAAGTTCTTTATGAAAAAGTGATTACTTAATCTGGGCTTCAACGAAAGTAGCAAATTCTTCATTTCAATCGGTATTTTAATTAAGTTGCAAACCGCAGGTCTAGCGCTACAGCAGCAATTCGTAGTCTGATCAGGTATACACTACTTTATCCCGGGCTACGATACTGCAATGTACAAAAAACCAAGGTGATCAGCAGTATTGTGACTGATTATGAACGCCTACCGATTTGAAACAAAAAGCCCCGCTACTGGTAGCAGGGCTCAGGTTTAGGTGTCCGCAATAGTGGCTATACCCTGTAGCAGATCGCATTGATGTTCATACCAGCCCCTACTGAAGCAAACAGGATAATGTCCCCTTTGTTTAGCTGATGCTTCTCGTCCTGACCCCTGCTAACGATGTCGTAGAGCGTGGGTACGGTGGCCACAGAACTGTTGCCGAGGTAATGAATACTCATCGGCATAATATCCTCCGGAATGTCGCGTCTGTCATAGAGTTTGTAGAGCGCCTGAATCATGCCTTCGTCCATCTTTTCATTGGCCTGATGGATGAAAACTTTCTTAAGATCTTGGATGTCTACACCGCACTGATCCAGGCAGGCCTTCATGGCTTCCGGCACTAGCTTAATGGCGTACTCGTATACCTTGCGGCCCTTCATTTTGATGTAGCGCACTCGCGGGTCACCGTCAGGCATGTAGGACTTATTCATATTGATATAAAAGGCTTCATCCACACTATGGCTGCGGGCACAGCTGGCCAGTATGCCGCTGCCATCTTCAGGTACTTCCTGGTACTCCACCACTGAGGCACCTGCGCCATCACTGAAGATCATGCTGTCGCGGTCATACAGATCGATTACGCGGGAGAGGGTTTCAGCTCCAATCACCAGCGCCTTACGGGCCATACCTGCCTTAAAAAACGCCTCGGCCTGAATCACGCCCTGTACCCAACCCGGACAGCCAAACAGGATGTCGTAGGCCACACAATTTGGGCTCTTGATCTTGAGATTGTGCTTCACGCGACTGGCCAGCGCAGGCACGGCATCAGACTGAATCGTGCCTTCGATCACGTTGCCGAAATTGTGCGCCACAATGATCATATCCAGCGTTTCGGGGTCGATGCCACTGTTTTGGATGGCTTGCTCGGCGGCCAGGGTAGCAATATCAGACGTGGTAAGATGGGAGGCCACATAGAGACGCTCCGCTATACCTGTTATTTTCTGAAACTTCTCGACCACCACATGCGGGCAAACCCCGATCGGCACGTTCTGGTCTGTGTAAAAATTGTGAGAGGTAAAATCCTGGTTGGTTTTTACTTCTGTCGGAATATAACTGCCGGTGCCAGTGATAACGGATCGCCACATATTGGTAGATTAAAAGGTGAAGGAAGATTATCCGGGTGCAAGACCCTGGAGCTACACAATATATTGATAACCACTATATAGGGCAAGAAAAATTTTGCAAAAGTGTTTAAACATTAATACTGTTATACACTTTGTCAGGTATAGCGCAATTTATCCGTCGATTTCTGCTAAGAATAGCTCTGGATAACCTGAGCCAGCTCCTCCATGAACAGGTGCATGTGGTAGCCGTCGGCCAGGGCATGGTGCAGACCAATGCTGATGGGCAGGTATACCCTGTCCTGGCGCATCTCCAGTTTGCCATAGCCTATCTTCGGCACGCCCGGATCAACAGGGTTAATGGAGAAGGCATGCTCCATACCCCGGAAAGTAAACCAGGGCAGTGTGGTCATGTGCAGCAGGTCAACGCCCTGATGGCCGTTGAACAGTTTTTTGCTTTGCTTTACTTCCGAAATGATACGGGTACCTTCGGCACAAAAGTCCTCCAGCTTTTCTTGGTAAGGGAAATGGGTAAAGGCGATTTGTTTGTTGTCTTTCAGAATAGTAGTTGACATATCCAGTCCTCTATACCTCACCACCTGTCCGTTTTCGATGCGCAGCAGGAAGCTTTCTGTATTTCTGGCAGCCTGTACAGTCGCGTGCATATAAGCCAGCGAAACAGATAAGCCATGCTGTTTGCAGTAATGATAAAGCGGCGTGATATCAGCCTCCGTGTGGACATTGAAAAATGGCTGTGTGAAGGTGCTGAAGAATCGAAAACTCTCTTCACGTTCCCATCCTTCGATAGGTATGATTTCTTTGCTATAGCGGTTTTGCATGTATAAATAGGGCAGATTTTAAGCAGACTACCTTTGGTAAACGGAAGCACAAAGATAAGAGATTGCGCACTATTATTTTTTTGTGAAGAAGCAGTGAGTGTATGCAATGTTATGAATATTCTATTATATTTATAGCACGCTAACCTACTTTGCCTATGAACGAACTTTTACAAGCTACTTTTTCCAGTGTCAACATCATTCCAACAGCCTTACTGGTTTTCGTCATGCTGTATTGGCTGGCCGTCATCTTCGGCTTGCTGGACCTCGATTTCTTTGATGTAGAAGTGGAGCCGGATGTGGACGCTGATGGCATATCGTCGGTTAGCTGGCTGAACTCAGTGCTCGCCTTTTTTAACCTGGGCAAGGTGCCTTTCATGGTGTTCCTCACTTTCTTCGCGCTGCCTTTCTGGGTGATCTCTATCCTGGCGAACCACTACTTTAACGACGGCTATACCTTGTTAGGATGGCTATACCTGATCCCCTCGTTCGTAGCCGCTCTGTTCGTATCCAAATTTCTGACCATGCCCTTTGTGAAGGTGTTTGCCGCGCTGGAAAAGAAACATGAATCAGCCGCCAACATTATCGGGCAGATCTGTACGGTCATTTTGCCTGCTAATGGCAACGACATGGGACAGGCCGCTGTGAAAACAACGGGGGCTCCGCTCTTGCTGAATGTCAGAACGACCATGGGCTCTGCTGTGCAGAAAGGAGAAACCGCACTTGTGCTCGAATACAATGCTGAAAACAAATTTTACCTTATAGAACCTTACCAAACCATTTAATTCGCATGTTAGAATCTTTATCCCTGTCTATCGTCATTATGCTGGCGGTATTCGCTATTGGCTTAATAGTCTTTGTTATTAAGATGTACCAGAAGGCCATCCAAGGCGAGGCGCTGGTACGTACCGGTCTGGGCGATACGAAAGTATCTTTCTCCGGTATTTTTGTAGTGCCCGTTATCCATAAGCTGGAGGTGATGGACATTACCCTCAAGACGATCGTGATTTCCAGAACTGGCTCCGAAGGCCTCATCTGTAAAGACAACATGCGTGCCGACATCAAGGTGAACTTCTTTTTGCGCGTGAACAAAACGCCGGAAGACGTGATTCAGGTGGCGCAGTCCATCGGTTGTAAGCGTGCCTCTGACCACTCAGCCCTTGAGAGCCTTTTTGATGCCAAGTTCTCCGAAGCGTTGAAAACGGTGGGTAAGCATTTTGATTTCGTAGAACTGTATAACAGCCGCGACGACTTCAAGCGCCAGATCATCCAGACCATCGGCACAGACCTGAACGGCTATGTACTGGACGACTGCGCGATCGACTACCTGGAGCAAACACCGCTGATGCACCTGAACGAAAACAACATCCTCGATGCCGAAGGTATCAAGAAGATCATCGACCTGACAGCTAAGCAGAAGGTACAGGCCAACCTGATCGAACGCGAAAAACAGAAGACTATTAAGAAGCAGGATGTAGAAGCGCAGGAAACGATTCTGGAGCTCGAAAAACAACTGGCCGAAAACGAAGAAAAGCAGAAACGTGAGATATCGAACATCAAATCGCGTGAGTTTGCTGAGATGGAAAAAGTGCGCCACGAAGAGCGTCTGAAAGCAGAGAAAGCCCGCATCGCAACAGACGAAGAAGTGAAGATCGCCGAGCAGAACAAAGACCGCCAGATTCTGGTAGCTGAGCGCAGCAAGCAGCGTACAGATGCCATTGAAACAGAGCGTGTGGAACAGGCCCGTTTGCTGGAAGAAAATGAAAAACAGCGTATCGTGGCACTGGCGCAAATCGAGAAAGAAAAGGCCATCGAAGAAGAGCGCAAAAACATACAGGGCATCATCCGCGAGCGTGTGACCGTGGAGAAAGCCGTGGTGGAGGAAGAAGAGAAGATCAAGGATACCAAAGCTTTTGCCGAGGCTGACCGTGTGAAAGCCGTAGCCATTAAGAATGCAGAAAAGGAAGCAGAGGAGTCTCTTGTTAGAGAGATCAAGAGCGCCGAAGCGGCACGTCAGGCGGCGGAGTTCCGAGCCAAGCAATTGCTGATTGATGCCGAGGCAGAGCAGGTATCTTCTAACAACCGGGCACAGGCGATCAAGACGATGGCCGAGGCGGAAGCAGCACAAGCGGCAGCGCTTGGATTGTCTGAAGCGCAGGTGATGGAAGCCAAAGCCCATGCCCGAATGAAGGAAGGCGAAGCGGAAGCACTGGTAATCAAAGCGAAGGCCAATGCACAGGCCGAAGCCGACGAGAAACTGGGTATGGTAACTGCCAAAGTGACCAAAGAGCAAGGTATAGCCGATGCGACGGTTGTAGAAAACTTGGCAGCCGCCGAAGAGAAACGCGGTCTCGCGGAGGCCCGTGTGATCGGAGAGAAGTTCACCGTGGATGCCAAAGGTATAGAGGAGAAAGCCGAAGCCATGCGCAAGCTGGATGGCGTGGGCAAAGAACACGAAGAGTTCAAGCTGCGTCTGGACAAAGACAAAGCCATCGAACTGGCTCAGATCAATATCCAGAAAGACATTGCCGCTTCACAGGCCGAAGTGATTTCCGAAGCCCTGAAGTCAGCGAAAATTGACATCGTGGGTGGTGAAACCATGTTCTTCGACCAGATCGTGGGCTCTATCACCAAAGGCAAGCAAGTGGACCGACTGGTAAGCAACAGCGAGGTGCTGAACACGGTGAAAGAGACTTTCTTCCAGCCAAATGGCAACGGGCATGTGGACTTTCGCGAGAACCTGCAGCAGTTCATCAACCAGTTCGGCATGACCTCCGATGATGTGCGTAACCTGAGCGTATCGGCTCTTTTGCTGAAGATGATGCAAAGCAGCGCCGACGAAGGCACGCTGAATACGCTGAAGCAATTGACCACAACGGCTACCGCGATGGGGATTGCGGATAAGCCTTATATTTCATTGAACTAACCTCACCCCAAACCCCTCTCCTAAAAACAGGAGAGGGGCTTTTTTCATGCGTGCCAGCCATTAGTACAGAATCTAGCTGTGAATACACTTTAAAAGAAATTATCTGTTGCTCTGATGACCTCACAGTGTCTTCCAGACCTGTGAGAGTCTATGCCGAAGGCCAAATCTTATATCTATAGTAGGTATAGTAACAGCTACTGGCGCAGACACTAGCGGGTCTGATAGACACCGCGAGGTCTTTAGAGTAGCTTCTAAAATTTTGCCTCCACTACCATGGAAGATACCAATACCGCCACCACACCAACTGCCGAAAACGTGCAGTTGGAGGGTGGGACCTATGAAATCTTACGGAACCGTCTGCAGAAAAGCGGGGCTGAACTGCGCACGCAACTGGAGCAACTCAACCAAGAGCGCAAGAGCGTGTTCGGGGCGATCGAGACGCAGCTGATCACGACCGAGCGGATTACCACCGAAAACAACTGCGTTCCCTGGGACATGGTGCCGGTGGGCTATACCTTGCTTTTCGGCTACAACGTATACCTTGGCCTGAAGTCGGAAGTGGAGTTGTCGGATGTGTTTGGCGTCTATACCTACGAAGGGCACAGCTTTCATCAGCAGCCGCTGGACCTACTGCAAGACAAGACATTCCAAGACGATTTTCAGAAGCTTTACAAATACTACAAGAATACCCAGTTCGTCAAGTTTGCGCACATCGGCAACTACCTGTACATGGTGTTCCGGGTGGGCAAAGGCGTCAATGATATCAAGACTTTTAAGTGGTTGTTCAAAGGTGACAGCATCTCCTACATCGACAACCGCAGCGACCACGAGTATATCTTCCCCAACCAGCATGACTTTAGCTGGAAGCGCACCACCCGCGAGGCCCAGCGCAAAGGCAAGCACCCGCACGTTTCCATCGAGGACAAGGTGTTTGTGGAGACGGTTGGCGGCGACCTGACCATCAAGGTAGAAGACAATACCGACTCTGGCCGTGGCATTTACGCAGAAGAAGTAGAAGACAAGGACCAGACGCTGGATGATTCGGAGATCTACTACGCCGTGGTAGGCAATATCATCATTCTGAAGATACGCCCATACCGCGAGAACAATTACCGTTATTTTGTCTACAACATCAAGCTGCAGGAAGCCCGTCGCATCGATGCGCTGGAGCATAGCTGTGTGCTGTTGCCGGATGGGCAGGGCATCATCTACGCCTATGGCTATTACCTGCAGACAGGCGAGTTCAAGCAATTTGATAACAACCTGCAGGATATGCTTTTTGAGAAGCGCATCACCTCTCCGAACGGCGAGGATTTCCTGTATGTGTTTTATAACAAGGAGTCGGGCATCTACCAGTTGCTGTCTTACAACTTGATCACGCAGCAGATCGAAACGCCGATCCTCTGTCACGGCTATGCCATCTACGAGAACGGGGAGTTGTGCTATTTCCGTGCGAACGATGAAGCGCAGAAGCACCATGCGATTCAGATCTGGCAGACGTCTTACATCGGACCCAACTTTGTTATACCTGTTACGCAAGAGTCCTACCTGTACAAGATCGGCAACAAGGATATTGTGAGGGCCATGGCCGAGAGCAACGAAGTACTGTCGCTCCTGCACAAAGACGATTCCTATGCCAACCTATACCTTGACCTGATCAAGAAAACCACCGATGTACTGGACTCTTACCACTGGCTGAATCGTGCGGAGACCTACAACCTGGCTGCTCCGATTTCGGCTATCCGGCAGACGGCTACGGCTGCGGTAGAAGAGTATGAAAAGGTGCTCAGCATCAAGAAAAACACGCAGGCGCAGATAGGTCAGGTGCTGGGGCAAGCCGACGCGCTTATCCAGACGCTGAAGTTCAAGAAGGCAGAGAGCATCAACGATTATGTGAAGTACCTGGCCGACCTGCGCGGTATACGCGGCGAGGTGATCTCGCTAAAAGAGCTCCGCTATACCGACCTGCCGACCATTGAAAAATACGAAGCACAGCTACAGCAATTTGCGCAGGATACCGCCAACGGAGCCGTTGATTTCCTGTTGCAGCCCAACTCACTGGCACCTTACGAGAAGCAGGTAAAGGAAATAAATGCCACCATCGAAGGTATAGCCAAGGTGGTAGAAGCCGACGCTACTGACAAAGAAATCGCGGCCGTTTCGGCGGAGCTGGAAATGCTGATTGATGTGGTGAGCAACCTCAAGATCGAAGACGCCACCCAGACCACCCGCATCATCGATACCATCTCGGCTATTTATGCCACGTTTAACCAGACCAAAGCCACCCTGCGCCGCAAACGCAAAGAGCTGTTAAGTCAGGAGGGCAAAGCTGAATTTAACTCCCAAATCAAGCTGATCAGCCAGAGTGTGGTTAACTACCTCGATGTGTCGGACTCGCCGCAGAAGTGCGAAGAGTATCTGGCCAAACTGATGGTGCAGTTGGAAGAACTGGAAGGCCGCTTCCCGGATTTTGACGAGTTCATTGAGCAACTCACGGTAAAGCGGGAAGAGATCTACAGCGCTTTCGAATCGAAGAAAATGCAGTTGCAGGAAGCGCAGAACAAGCGTGCTAACAGCTTGCAGCAGGCAGCAGACCGCATCTTGAAAGCAGTCCAGAACCGGGCCGGCAAACTGACTTCTGTAAACGAGATAAATGGTTACTTCGCCTCCGATTTGATGATCGAGAAGGTGCGGAGTACGGTAGAGGAGTTGCTCAAGATCGGCGATACGGTAAAAGCCGATACCATCCAGAGCCGTCTTAAGACACTCAAGGAAGACGCCGTTCGTCAGTTGAAAGACAAGCAGGAGCTGTTTGTGGACGGCGCCAATATTCTGAAATTTGGCAAGCACCAGTTTACGGTCAACACCCAGCCGCTGGAGTTGAGCGTGGTGCACCGCGACGATGCTATGTATTACCACCTCACTGGTACTAATTTTTTCGAGAAGATCACGGATGACCAGTTCTTAAGTTATCGTCCGGTATGGGAGCAGACGCTGGTTTCCGAGAACAATCAGGTATACCGTGCCGAGTACCTTGCCTTTAAAATATTGGAGGCTGCGCAAGACAAAGGTATAGCGAGTCAGCAGACGGAGAACAGTTTCCGATACCTATCCTTAGACGAACTGCACAAACTCACTGAATCCGAACTGACCGAGTACGTGAACAAATTCATGGCCGTACGTTTCAACGAGGGCTACATGAAAGGCGTCCACGACCACGACGCGGGGCTGATCTTAAGTGCGCTTATCCGCCTGATCAAAACAGCCGACCTGTTGCGCTATACCTCCATCGACAGAGCCTGTGCGCAGCTGTACTGGCAAGTATTTGTGCCGGAAGCGAAGAAGAACACACTGAATCACCAACTCAAAGGTATAAGCGCGATCCTGCAGGTTTTCCCCGATACACACGAGTTTGATGATGTGAAGGCCGATCTGCAACAGGAACTCTATACCTTCCAGCAGGAGACGGGATTGTGTAAGGAGGCCAATGCGGGGGAGGCGGGAGCATACCTGTTTTACGAACTTACCCGTGGCAACCACTTTGTCATTGACAGTCAGGCCGACGTGCTATACGATGGTTTCAAACATTTCCTGACGGAGCGTAAAGTGCTGGATAGGTTTGAAGAGTCTGTTAAAGCACTGCAGGAGAATGTGGCCCACCAGTTCGAACTGATACAGCATTGGTTGAAGGCGTACATTGCACAGGCTGGCCAGCATGACAAAACCGAGTTTGTGGCCGAGGTGGCGACTTTGCTGTTGACCGACAGCTACAATCCGCTGCAGGTGGTGCACACCGTACTGAAGGAAAACCTGCAAGGTATGCAGGGGGCTCACCAGCAGGTACAGGGGCAAAGCTACCAGTTGAACTATCACCAGTTCCTGCATCGGCTACGCGACTATACCAATAACACTGCAAATGCTTTTGTACAGTTTACGGAGCTCAAAAAGAACATGACGCAGCAGGCGGAGCAGGCGCTTCGGCTGAACGAATTCAAGCCAAGGGTGCTCTCTTCTTTTGTGCGTAATAAACTGATCGATCAGGTATACCTACCGTTGATCGGCGCCAATCTCGCCAAACAGATCGGCGCGGCAGGGGAGACCAAACGTACCGACCTGATGGGTATGCTGTTGCTACTTTCGCCTCCGGGCTATGGCAAGACCACGATCATGGAGTACATCGCCAACCGACTGGGCATTATCTTCATGAAGATCAACGGGCCGGCCATTGGTCACCAGGTCACAGCGCTGGACCCGAAGGAGGCACCTAATGCCGCTGCCCGCGAGGAGCTGGAGAAGCTGAACCTGTCCTTTGAGATGGGCGATAACGTGATGATTTACCTCGACGACATTCAGCACTGCAACCCGGAGTTTCTGCAGAAGTTTATCTCGCTTTGCGATGCCCAGCGCAAGATTGAAGGCGTGTACAAAGGCCGCAGCAAAACCTATGATTTCAGGGGCAAGAAGGTATGCGTGGTCATGGCCGGTAACCCTTACACGGAGACAGGGGAGAAGTTTCGTATACCTGACATGCTCGCCAACCGTGCCGACATCTACAACCTCGGCGACATCATTGGCGACACGGAAGACGTGTTCAAGCTGAGCTACATCGAGAACTCCCTTACCTCCAATACCGTGCTGGCGAAGCTGGCGGCGAAGAGTCAGAAAGACGTGTATGCGCTCATCCAACTGGCTGAAACGGGCAATAGCGAAGGGCTGGAGTTTGAAGGGAATCACTCAGCTGCCGAGATTAACGAGTATGTGCTGGTGCTGAAAAAGCTGCTCAAGATTCAGGACGTGATCCTGAAAGTAAACTTGGAGTACATCCGATCGGCCGCGCAGGCAGACGAGTACCGAACCGAGCCAGCTTTTAAACTGCAGGGCTCTTACCGTAACATGAACAAGCTGGCCGAAAAGGTGATGCCGATCATGAACGACCAGGAACTGCAAACGCTTATTTTGTCGCATTACGAAGCCGAATCGCAGACGCTCACTTCAGGAGCCGAAGCCAACATGCTCAAGTTTAAACAACTGATCGGCATCATGACCGAGGCCGAGGCGCAGCGCTGGGAAGACATCAAAGCTACCTTCGTTCGCAATAACAAGCTCAAAGGCTTCGGCGACAACAACCAGGTAGGGCAGGTGTTGTCGGAAATGGAGAACATCTCTGGCGGACTGGCAGGTATTAAAGAGGTGCTGAGCCAGTTTAAGCCAAGCAGATTGGAAGCAGCGGAGGAATTGTAAGGTATAGCTGAGGTGCAGACAAGCCCCTGCAGGTATAGATCCTGCAGGGGCTTGTTTATTTTGCATTTAACTTTTACAGAAGTTCTTAATCAAAAGCATCAAATCAGTTAAAACGCTTATTTGTTCTTAACAAACCTTACCGGCACGTGTGGTGGGTTATATCCAATAGGCTGACCAGAGAAGGAGGCATAGGTATCGCTAGGCAACTGGATGATCTTAAACACAATCGGATTATCTTCGGCATCGCGGTTAGCTGTCCAGAGTAGGCAGTTGGAGCCTGCACCATGCGGATTCCCATTGGTTACCATCAGGTTGCCGGGTACCGCATTGAAACCAGATTTATTGTTAGCGTAACCGTCCTGTTTCAGCCAGCCCGTGGTCGACATCAGTTGGCCCAGCAAACGCTTCGACTGTACGTCAGACCCGTCAGTACTGTCCCAGATTTCATCAAATGCTATACCTTGTGACTTCAAAAGTGCCAGGTAATCTTCCCGTGTAGGGAGCCGCCAACCTGTAGGTATCTGAATGGCCGCAACATCCTGATACTTCAGGAAAGTACCGTATTCAGGATTATCAGAATTACTCAATCCGCCTGGCCCGGCATAGTTCACAGACATCCACTCCAAGTTACCGATGGTCACAGTCGGATAGTACTTGTCACCGATTTGCACATAGGTACCTGTAGTAGGTGGCTTCGTGTACAGGCCGCCCGGGCTGGTTGGTGTACCAGTACCGCCTTCTACTTTTTTGAACCTCACCGACTGCTGCATGTTACCATCAACGCGCTTTGCTGTCAAGAAATTTTGCGAGTTGGTGTAAGTGGAAGCCTCAGGGTTAATGAAAACCGTTTTATAAGCCTTTACGTCTTTTGTGATGATATCAGATTCCTTGAAGCCAGAGTATTTGTTGCTGAATATTCTCATTTTACCTGATTTAGCATGAAAGGTGATGGTGTTCGGGTTGGCCTTGTGCTCTAAAGTTCCTGTCATTTTATAGAGGTACTGCTTAACCTCATCACCCACATTCATCACATCAGAGGTATACTCCACCGCATTTTTTCCATCTGCCGTCATCACGATTGTCCTGAATTCGCGAAAGCCCTGTTTGCCTTGAAAAGTACCTTGTTCCCAATTGGCTGAAAGAGGACCTTGATTGTGATCGATATACCAGGTTCCAACAAAGTCTGCAGGTATAGCGGTGAAGGGCGTCTCAATCACTTCTCCATCTGTAGGGTTTGTTGGGTCAATGGGATTGGTTGGCTTAGGATCTTCCTTGTCGCAGCTGCTCAACGTAAGCGCAACCATAGCACCCAGCAATAAGCCGGGCATTAAATTTTTTAACTTTTTCATATTCAGTAGTTTTATTTTGTAAGCGGTATTCAGAATGTCTAGGAGGTTTTCTAGCAGTGATTAAAATGAAACTTGTTTCATAGGCGTTTTCTTAAGATTAAACAATAGATTGATTTTATTGTGTTTTGTCAATTGGCGTGCCAGATTTTAAAATCTGGCTTAGAGCTTAGTTTTTAGCACATCTAGACTTAAATATTGGTTATTATTGAACAATTCCTGTTCATTACTGGACACTGTGGGGCAAAAGATGAAGATATGTGAATGGAAGTTGTATGGAGATGAATTTTTTTCGATTAACGAAGCTTGCTATTTATTTAGGGCTTTTTGAAGAAGAGCTTAGCCTGAGCTTTTATGGTCGACATGTTTCTGTGAAGGAGAGATTGCCAGTAAAAGAGTTTGTTAAGAGAAAGAATGGAAAGATACAAGTTGAATTATACCTATAAATGCCCGACCTTTGTACCCTATGCCTTTAGCCATCACCTCACTTGCTTCCGGAAGCAACGGCAACTGTTACTACATCGGCAACGGCCAAGAAGCCGTGTTGGTGGATGTTGGCATCTCCTGCCGTGAAATCGAACGGCGCATGCAGCGTCTTGGGCTCTCGATGAGTAAGGTGAAGGCTATTTTTGTGTCGCATGAGCACTCCGATCACATCAAAGGGATACCAGTGTTGGCGCATAAGTACAGATTGCCAGTATACATTACAGCCAGCACGCTGTACCGCTCCCGGATGGACCTGAGTAGGATAGAGGTGCAGTCCTTTACAGGCTACGAGCCGGTACAAATCGGTAGCTTGTCTGTTACAGGTTTTCCAAAATATCATGATGCGGCAGATCCGCACAGTTTTATCGTGGAAGGTAATGGGGTGAAAATAGGCGTTTTCACGGATATCGGCACACCATGCGACCATGTGATCCATCACTTCCAGCAGTGCCATGCTGCTTTTCTGGAGACAAACTATGACGAGGGAATGCTGGAGCAAAGTTACTACCCGTATTACCTCAAGCGGCGCATCAGTGGCAACCACGGACACTTGTCCAATCGTCAGGCACTTGAGCTGTTTGTAGCGCATAAACCCGCTTTCATGAGCCATGTGTTTCTCTCTCACCTCTCCAAGGACAACAACTGCCCGAAACTGGCCAAGCGCCTTTTTGAGACCTGTGCCGACGGCACCGAAGTCGTGGTCGCCTCGAGGTTTGAGGAAACAGCTGTGTATAAAATCAGCTGCCAGGGCGATATTTTTGAACGTACCCTATCCGTGAGTGACATACAGCCTGCAGGAGAACAGCTTTCGCTTTTTTAAGCCTATTATCTTAGGAGACGATTGCTATGAAATTTAAGACAGACAAAAGCTTCTTTATTTTTTCTATCTATATCGCAATCCTTTGCTTGGTAGTAGGTGTGTTAATGATAAAGAATGACTTGGTAGCGGTAGGTGTTCATAGTAGAACACTTTCTGTATCAGGTTTTGGCGGACATCTGTTAATCTTAATGAGTTTGATTTTCTTCTATGTTGCCTACCACTGCCTTTCTCCTTTCAGCAAAATCAGGCGGTTTTTGAACGAGGGAGAAGAAAGAAGAAGTAAAATGAGGGTAAGCCCTAATAGCTTATATAATATTTTGCGCTGCCAGTAAACAGATAAATAAAATCAATCGATACTTACCACTGTCAGCAAAAAGAATTTCTGTTCACGATTAAGACAAGTCGCGACCTGTCCCTACCAAGCGATCATAAGCCAAAAAAGCCCGATGACCTTACAGTGTAAGGTCATCGGGCTTTTTCAAATCTCTAGCTTTCTAATTTTTTAACTTTCTAACTCCCCAACTCTTCTTAGTTCGCTCGCTTCAGATACTTATACAGTTCCGAATCAGTAGACAGGATTATACTCGTCTTATCATCAAATGATTTCTCCAGCGTTTCCATGGAGCGGAGGAAGCCGTAGAGTTCGCGGGCCTGGGCATTGCGGTTGTAGGCAGAGGCGTAGATGGAGGTGGCTTGTGCATCAGCTTTACCACGTATCACTTCGGCTTCACGGGTGGCTTGGGACGTGATCTGGGCCAGGTCACGTTCTTTGTTACCTTGTATCTTGCGGGCTTCACCCTGACCCTCAGAGCGGAACTGATCGGCAATACGGTTACGCTCACTAATCATACGGTCATAAACGCGGTTACGCACCTCGTCTACATAGTTCATCCGCTTGAAGCGGAAGTCCAATATCTGCACACCCAGGTCTGAGGTACGTTCGTTGGCTCTCTTCAGTATCAGCGCTTCAATTTTGTCGCGACCAACAGATATCTTGTCCAGGTTCTCCAGGTCTTCCATGATCTCATCAGATACTTCCGGCTCTCGGTTGGTGGAGCGCACAATATCGAGCAAATCGTGACTGGCAATGGCATTGCGTGTTTCGCCGTCCAGTATGTCATCGAGGCGGGACTGGCCGGAGCGCTCATCACGCAGACGGATGAAAAACTGCAGCGGGTTGGTGATTTGCCAGCGGGCATAGGAGTCTACGAAGATAAACTTTTTGTCCTTGGTCGGTACCTGGTTGGCATCGCCGTCCCACTCGAGGTAGCGCTTGTCAAAAAACTGCACTTTCTGAATGATCGGGATCTTAAAGTGCAGACCTGGCTGGGAGCGTGGTTCGCCTACAGGTTTACCAAACTGGGTGACAATGGCCTGCTTGGTTTCGTCGAGCACAAATACGCTTGTGAAAAGCAATGTCAGCAGGAGTACTGCAGCTATAAGCGAAAGTATCTTTGGGGTATTCACAGGCTATTTCGTTGGAGTTTGAGTTTTATTCTGATTCAGGTTCAAGAGCGGCAGTACATTGTTGCCACGCTCATCCACAATCACTTTATCGCCTATTTTTGGCAGGATGCGTTCCATGGTTTCCAGGTATAAGCGCTTTTTGGTTACCTCAGGAGCTTTCACATATTCTTCGAAGAGGGAGTTGAAACGGGCAGCTTCACCGGTTGCTACGTTCACACGCGTCAGGGCATAGGCCTCGGCCAGCTGAACGGTTTCATCAGCCTCGCCACGCGCACGCGGAATGATGCGGTTATACTCCGACTCGGCCTGGTTGATCAGGGTTTCGCGCTCCTGCTGGGCCTGGTTCACGGCGTTGAAAGACGGCTTTACCGTCTCGGGCGGATTCACGTCCTGCAGCACTACCTGGTCAATGCGAATACCGTTTTCATATTCGTCGCACATGCGCTGCAAGAGCACCTCCATGCTGGTGGCTACTTCCTGACGGCCCACAGTAAGTACTTCGTTTACAGTTCGGTCGCCTACTATCTTGCGCATCGCCGATTCGGACATATCACGCAGGGCTTTCTCTGCGTCGCGCACCTTGAACAGGTAATTGTAAGAGTTCACGATACGGTACTGCACGACCCACTCCACGTTGGCCAGATTCAGGTCGCCGGTCAGCATCAGCGATTCGTCATTGAAGTCCGCTTTGGAGTACTGTGTGTTTCTGCCTGCCTCCAGTGTTCTGAAACCGAACTCCTGCTTGAGCTGACGCTGTACTGGGATTTTCTTCATCTCTTCAATACCGAAAGGCAAAATGAAGTTTAGTCCGGGCTGCACGGTACGGTCGTAGTGTCCGACGTACATCACCACGCCTTCTTCTTCAGGGCCAACCGTCTTCACGGAAGTAAGCAGGAGTATCAGCAGGAACAAGCCGAGCAGAATCTTGCGGAAGTGCTTGCTCAGCATAAACATGTAGTACTGTAGCCGGTAGTTAGGTTCAGCCATGGGCGCGGGAGTATTTGTTTGTAGCGTTAAGATAACTAAAATATCTTAATATGTTGATGTCTTGATAAGTATAGGGAAAGGAGTTCTCTGTGAGTGATGCAGGTATAGCGTACTTTAAAAACAGTGACTATACATTGTTGAAAGCTTTTTACTGAATTATTCGTACAGGGTAAAAGCTGATGATCAGCCAGCTTTTGATCACTTGTACTTAGTTATACAACCGATATGAAACACTTCCTCACCTTTGTTCTCATGCTGCTGGTAGGGTATAGCAGTCAGGCCCAGAACACCACTATCCCAACTGCCGAAGCGCAGATCAAAACCGCCGTACTGGCTGCCCCGGCCGATATGCGAGAAGGGGCCACTGTGCTGGGCTATAATCAGAAAGGAGAGATGGTCACTTTGAGGAAAGGCACTAATGAACTGGTCTGTCTGGCAGACGACCCGAATCAGCCTGGCTTTTCGGTATCATGCTACCACCGCGACTTAGAGCCCTTCATGGCCCGTGGTCGAGAATTGCGCCGACAAGGTGTGAGTGCCAACGAAATTTTTGATATGCGTGAGAAAGAAGCCAAGAGCGGAAAGCTGAACATGCCAAAGCAGCCCACCACACTTTTTGTGTACAGTGCACCTGATGAGCAGGTAAATATGCGTGCCGGTGAGGTAGCCGACGGCTACCTGCGGTATGTGGTCTACATCCCGTGGGCCACATCCGAGAGCACCGGTCTGCCGCTTAAGCCTGACCAGGGTTCCGTGGCCATGCCTTGGATCATGCATCCCGGCACGCATGGCGCCCACATCATGATCAACCCGCCGCGCAACAAGGCAGGTCAGTAAGTAGCAGCGGTTAACCGCTAATTGATCTGGGTTAGCGTTTGTTAACCAGCTTATCAACGCTTTTCATCAAAATAAAGGCCATAATACCGCTAACGCCAATGATCTTGATCACCCGCTCTGGGTCAGGTATAGATTTGAATTTGGTGTTACCGTCTTTGATCTCTATGTAACCTACGGGTTTGATGGCCACACCGCCACCGCCGCCAGCTCCTTCCTCACCCGCTTTAGCGCCACTGCCGCCTCCAAAACCATATATGGCTTTGGCTGCAGGTATAACAGTTACGCCATCGCGCTCCACCGGTTCACCGTAAATTGTGCTGGCATTAGCTGAGATGCCCAGCCGCTGTGCCAGCCGCTCTATAAAACTATTATGGTCTTTCTTTGATGTCTCTTCCATCTGCTATCAGGTTATTGGTGATAAGTTACCGATCAGTAACTAAGCTGTACGTGCAGGAATCAATTCGTTGCAACATAGGTAGGGTAATGCCACGGATTTAAGGTGAGTGGCATCGAAATGAAGGTATAGGTATAAAAAAAACAGACCCGGAGCCATGCCCGGGTCTGTTTCTAAGTACAATGTTGGCTGGGCAATGCCAGTCCAATATTTATTTCTCTTGCAGTGCGGTAATTTCAGAAAGTAGGGAATAGGAATGAAGTCGCTTTTCCGGATCATAGATACCAGTGGAGATCATCAGTTCGTCCACCTGTGTCTCTTCCACGAAAGCCTCTAGTTCTTCCTGTACTGACTTTTTACTGCCCACAAAGCTGTAGCGCAGCATCTGTTTCACAGCATACTCCTCCTGCAGACTCCAACGGTCTTTCATGCTCTCCACTGGCGGTTGCATCGGCAAGGCCTTGCCTTGAATCACGTTCAGGAACGACTGGTAAAGGGAATTTGCCAAATGGTTGGCCTCCGCATCGGTATCAGCGGCTACCACATTCACACAGGCCATCGCATAAGGCTCCTGCAATTGCTCAGAAGGGCGGAAGCTATCGCGGTATACCTGGAGCGCGGCGTGCAGGGCAGCAGGGGCGAAGTGACTCGCAAAGGCATAAGGTAAGCCCATCATGCCGGCCAGCTGTGCCCCAAAAGTGCTCGAGCCCAGTATCCAAACTGGGATGTCCAGCCCTTCGCCGGGTATAGCCCTTACCTTGGCCGTGCTGTTGTCGGCACTCAGGTACTGCTTTAGCTCGGCTACGTTGTTCGGGAAATCCTCCACGTTGCCCTGCAGGTCGCGGCGCAGCGCATAGGCTGTGACCTGGTCGGTGCCGGGGGCGCGGCCCAGCCCCAGATCGATGCGGCCGGGGTAGAGACTCTCGAGCGTACCGAACTGCTCCGCGACTACCAACGGGGCATGGTTCGGTAGCATAATGCCACCCGAGCCCACACGCAGCGTGGAAGTACCGCCTGCAATGTAGCCGATCAGCACAACGGTAGCTGAACTGGCGATGCCGGGCATGTTATGGTGCTCAGCCAGCCAGTAGCGGGTATAGCCCAACTGCTCGACGTGACGGGCCAGCTCCAGACTGTGCTGAAAGGAGTCGTGGATGCTCTTGCCTGATCGGATCGGAACCAGATCAAGAACGGATAGTTTAATTTCGCTTAGCTTTTTGTCTGCCATCATGCTTGGATTATATGGTTAGCACACTCCGCCTACATCGCAGCTGTTGCCTTCGATGTCGAGCTTCTGGATAGTGGGCGCTACTTGCTTGAATACGTTTAGGAAAGTTTCTGCTGGCTGGGCACCGCTTACCAGGTACTGGTCGTTAATCACAAAAGCCGGTACACCAGTTATACCTGCGGCCTGCGCAAAGGCCTCCATCTGACGCACTTCCTGTTTGCCTTCTTCGCTCTCAAAAAAGTTTTCTAGTCGCTCAGCCGGTATACCTTGTGCTGTTCCTATTTCCTTCAATACTGCCGTGTCGTTCATCTGGCGGTTTTCAGTGAAATAAGCTTTGAAGAGCGCATTGGCTACCTCGTGCTGCACACCGTACTGCTCAGCCAGCCAGATCAGGCGATGACCGTTGAAGGTGTTATTCACCGTCATGCTGTCCGAGAAGTTAAACTTGATCCCTTCCTCAGCACCGGCCTCTGTCATGCGCTGGTCCATGGCCGGCACCTGCGACACGATCTGTTCACCATAGTTGCCCTTGAAGTACTCAAGTCTGCCCATACCAACCTGCGGGATGTTCGGGTTCAGTTCAAAGGCTTTAAAACTGATTTCAGCTTCGTATTGATCTCCGACCTGCTGCAGCGCTTTGTCGAGTCTACGCTCGCCCACGTAGCACCAGGGACAGTTGATATCGGAGAAGATGTCTATTTTAATTTTCTGCTTTGTCATAGTAATTCTTTAAATGCGTAAGCCGACAGCTGCCCGATAAAGGTAGCTGTCGGCTGTACTTGCTAATTCGAAGCTTATGCTTCCAGTACGAATTTTTCTTTCTGTCGTCTTACTTTAGGCAGTTTGGCCAGCCAGTCGTTGTCCACGTCTCGGTAGCCGAGCGGCATTAGTGTTACGCTGCGCAAGCCTTTTTTCGGCAGGTTCAGCAGTTTGTCTAATGCAGCTGCATCGAAGCCTTCCATTGGGGTGGCGTCAACCTGCTCAGCAGCGGCAGCAACCAGTCCCACACCAAAGGCGATGTAAGCCTGACGGGCAGCCCAGTTGAAATTCTGCTCTTGCGTGTTGCGCTCAGCTATACCTAACAGGGTGTTTTTGAAATCATTCAGCTGCTCGGCTGGCATGTTGCGCACCTCAGCTGTGTGCTGGATGTACTCTTCGATGTGGGCCGGGTTGATGTCGTCCCATGCTGCAAAAACCAGCAGGTGCGAGCTCTCTTGGATCTGTGGCTGATTCATGGCAACCGGTCTGATCTGCTTTTTCAGTTCCTCGTCCTCGATCACCAATACGGTATAAGGCTGCAGACCCATGGAAGAAGGAGCCAGACGGATGGCTTCCAGTATACGCTCTATTTTATCGGACGGCACACGCTGGCCGTTCATTCGCTTGGCGGCATAGCGCCATTTCAAAGATTCTAAGATATTCATGTCTATACAACAGTTAAAGGACCAGTAACGTTTCATTACTTAGTTACTTTTGGTAACTCAAAGGTATTTGTTAAATTTGTGCATGTCAAGCAGGTACATTCGCCACACTAAGTATCATGGAAGTAACTAACATTGAAAACCAGCAACTTACGATTCAGAAAAAGATCGATAAAGTTTTGTGCAGCAAGGAAGATATCGAAACCTGCTGCCCGATCAAGGATATTCTGGCCCGTTTCGGGGACAAGTGGTCCATCTATACCATCCTCACCCTTGGGAAAGAGGAGAAACTACGCTTCAACGAACTCAAAAACCAGATCAACGGTGTTTCGCAGCGCATGCTCACCGTAACGCTTCGCTCACTGGAAGAGGATGGGCTGGTTAGCCGACAGGTATACCCGGAAATCCCACCCCGGGTGGAGTACAGCCTGACGCCGCTGGGGCAGGGCTTGCTGCTGCAATTACTGCAGTTGGCTGATTGGGCCAAGCTGAACATTAACCAGATTCTGGAGGCTCGGGAAAGGTATGGGAAGAAGGAAAAACAAGCACAGCTAGCGTAGTGGCGAGTCGGTCAAAACCGACTGACTTTAAATTTGTTAGATGCCATACCTGCTAACATATATTTTCAGGTATATTTAAACCTTGATGAGGCTATTTCATCTAAGTTTAAATGGCATCTGCATGAAAACTTCAGCACGCGAACAAAAGCTGCAGCACCTCTATTGGCGGGCTGGCTTTGGTATACCTTTCAGACCTGATCAGGCTAGTCCCGGAATCAAACAAACTGTTCGCGACCTGTTTCGCCAGTCAGGCCCGGCAGTACCTCTTCAAGTAACGATTCCATATACAGAAATATCAGGGCAAACTGATACGCAGAATGCCGAAATGCGCCAACAGCGGCAGCGGGAAAGGCAGCAGGGCTTTGTACTGCTTAACAATACCTGGCTCCAGCAGATGGCCACCTCCGACGCCCAGTTGCGTGAAAAGATGACGCTCTTCTGGCATGGGCACTTTGCCTGCCGACTGCGGGAGCCCCGCATCGCCCTGCTACAGCACAACACCCTCCGTGCGCATGCCTTAGGCAAATTTCCGGACCTGCTGCTGGCCATTTCCAAAGATCCCGGTATGCTGCAGTTTCTCAATAACCAGCAAAATCGCAAACAACGCCCCAACGAAAACTTCGCCCGCGAACTGCTTGAGCTGTTCACGCTGGGCCGGGGGCATTATACTGAGCAGGACATCAAAGAAGCCGCCCGTGCCTTTACCGGCTGGTCCTACAATCCGCAAGGGGAATTTGTGTTCCGTGCGCGACAGCATGACCGGGGTAAAAAAACTTTTATGGGGAAGCAGGGGAATTTCAGCGGGGAAGAAATACTGCAGATTATTATAGAGAAACCGCGCACGGCCGAATTCCTAACCGAAAAGATCTACACCTTTTTTGTAAGTGATATACCTGATCCGGTACGCATCCAAAGCCTGAGCAGCTACTTCTACGAAACAGGCTATGATATATCGAAGCTGCTGGAGAAGATCTTCACGGCGAAGTGGTTTTACGGACCTGATGTGGTGGGGAGCAAAATCAAATCACCGATAGAACTACTGGCAGGTTTGCAGCGTCAGTTTAATATAAGTTATGCTGATGGCCGCAGTCCGCTGGTATTGCAGCGGGCGCTGGGGCAGGAGCTATTCAGGCCCCCGAACGTAAGTGGCTGGGCCGGCGGGCGCAACTGGATCGATAGCTCCACGCTCTCATTCCGGCTTCGAATAGGACCAGCACTGCTGCAGGATGCGGCATTGGAGGTCAACCTGAAACCTGACGACGACTCCGAACCGACCGCACCGCGAAGGCGTCGGCAGGATGGGATACGGGTTGTACGGGCCAAGGCCGATCTGAGCGGCTTGCATCAGCAATTGCAGAATGTAAAAGAAAGGGAGTTGATCGAGACGTTGGGTCAAAAACTGTTGCAGGTACCGCTACGACCGGAAACCGCCGCCTTGCTGGCGCAGCATGTGCCGGACGGAGCCAGCCATGCCGACAAGATCACTTTGCTGACGCTGCGGCTGCTTTCACTGCCTGAGTACCAGTTATGCTAGTTTTCCACCGCACACTTTAGGACTATGGCTTCTACTTCCAGAAGAGAATTTATTAAAATGTCGGCGCTGGCCTCGGGCATGCTGCTGGTACCCAATTTTTTGCATGGCCTTGACAGGGGAGGACTACCATTGCTGGCCAACTCCAATGGTAAAAGGCTGGTTGTGATACAGCTTAGCGGCGGTAACGACGGACTGAACACGGTAGTTCCGTATCAAAATGACCTGTATTACAAAGCGCGTCCCACCTTGGCTATACCTTCCCGTGAAGTGCTCACCCTGGACAAGGGCCTGGGGCTGAACCCGGCGATGGAAAAGATGCGCCTGCTTTACGACCAGGGCTACGTGTCTGTTCTTAACAGTGTGGGCTACCCCAACCCGGACCGCTCACACTTCCGCTCCATGGATATCTGGCACTCAGCCAGCGCCTCTGACGAGTACCTGAGCACAGGCTGGCTCGGACGCTACCTCGACAGCCTGTCGGGGCCGGGAGCCAATCATGCCGCCATTGAAGTAGACGACACGCTTAGTCTGGCGCTGAAAGGAGCGCAGTATACAGGTATAGCGGTGCAGGATGTGAAGCGCTTTTTCCAGGCTACCAACGACAATTTCCTGAAGCGGGCGGCACAGCTCCACGAGCAGGATCATGCCCATCATCAGGTAGATTATCTCTACAAAACGCTGATCGATACCCAGCAATCGGCTGGTTACCTGCAAGAGAAGACCAAGGTATACCGCAGCAAAAAAGACTATCCGAACGGGGAGTTTGCCCGCAACCTGAAGACCATTGCCGAGCTAATCTCGTCAGGTGTGGAGTCGCGTGTATACTATGCCTCGCTCACGGGTTTCGATACGCATGTGCGGCAGGTGGGGCAGCAGGCCAATTTGCTCCGGGAGCTTTCGGAAGGTGTTTACAGCTTTGTAGAAGACCTGAAACAGCAGCAGGAGTTTGACAATACCGTGATCATGGTGTTTTCGGAGTTTGGCAGACGCGTAGCCCAGAATGCCAGCAACGGAACAGACCACGGCACGGCTAACAATCTTTTTCTGATCGGCGGAAAGCTAAAGCAGGCGGGCATTTATAACGATGGTCCCAATCTGCAGGATCTTGACGAGGGCGACTTAAGGTATAGCATCGATTTCCGGAATATATATGCCACACTGCTGCAGAACTGGCTGAGCGGTAATGCCGCAGGTATCCTTGGCGATAAAACCCAAATCCTGTCGGGACTTGTATAAAATATAGACACAAAGAATCCCGCCGCTTAAGTACAAGCGGCGGGATTTTTTGTGCTGGGTAACTCTTTTAAGGATTAGCTCTTCCTAGACTCACATCAAAAGTAGCTATACCACGACCGGGCTTACCGGCATCGGATATACCTTCCATAATGGCGCGGTAGGTCGTGTTGCGGTCGGCTGCATAGAAGCTGACAGTCGCTTTGCCTTGCGCATCAGTTTGCACACCTGGATTCCAGTAGAGCGTGGTACGCAGGTCAGGCTCGCGGCTGGCAGGTGTTTTGCCATCGTATTGCGGACTGTAGAACTCTCGCACCTTGCTGTAGCCCTGTGCGCGGTGTATGATGATGTACTTGCCGGGTTCCACTTCCTGCATCGCCTCGCCACCCTGACATGTATACAGTGCAATCACACCACCCGAGGCACGTCCACCGTACAGACTGGCACTGGCAGCGTCTTTCAGGATTTCGATGTGGCTGATATCAAACTGGTTGAGCTGCGAAGTAATGCCCTCTTCGACAGGCATGCCATCGATCAGGTATAGCGGAGAAGTTCTGCTACCCCGGATACGCGCCCGGAAGTCGTTAGGACCGGTGCGGTATACCTGTACACCGGCCACACGTCCCTGCAAGGACTCTATGATATTGCCGGAAGGAGCCATGGGCAAGTCTCTTGCGTTGATGACCACATCCGCTTTTCGATGCAGTTTAAAGGGCTCTACCATATCAGCCTGGCCCTGTATCTTTACATCCTTCAGCAAGATGCCTTTCAAAGTGAACCCACTGTTGATTTCATCGGCCGCGGCCATTTCTACTTTACCAGCTGTGAGCAGGTCAGGGCTGGCACTTGCCACGAGTTCTTCACTTCGTGGAGCAGGTATAGCCGATAGCTTCGGCAGGTAATCCTGCTCGTCGATCTGCACTTGCAAATGCTTTCTACGACCGCGATTATCTGTGCCCTGCACCACCATGTCTACGGCGCCGGTATAGTCAAATCCCTCGAAAGCGAATCGGCCGTCTTTATCAGTTTCTGTCGTGATAAAAGCAAGGTGCTGCCCTTTCAGGTATAGCAGCGCTTCACCGCCTTTCACGGGTTTACCCCTGTCAGTGAGCAAAGTGCCCCGCACAGCAAGGTCTGTTTCAGGGCTATACTTTAACTCCGGAAATTCACCCTTGGCCAGCTGTTGCCAACCAAAACGGCGCCAGCCCTGCGTCATCAGCAGGTAGGAGAGGGCCTCCTGGTGGGCCACGTCGTTACTTTCAAAATAGTAGCCCGGATTCTGCACGTAGCCGCGGAGGTCGGAGGTGAGCAGGAGGTAGGCATTGATGTTAAGCCCTTGCAAGTCCGGTGTTACCAGTTCGTCGTCGGTGATGGCCAGTGAAAAGTCTGTAGACACCGGTTTGCCCTGCTTGTCGCGGGCCAGTACCTGCATGGTCACACGCTCACGTCCGCTGTAGGTCTTCTTGTCGGTTGTCAGGCTGATGTCCAGGTTGTCTTGATTATCAATGAACACGAGTCGCTCGGCCAAGGGCTCACCCGATGCAGTGGCCAGATTGAAGCGTGCTATACCTGTCGGGAAGTCCGCTTTGGCAATCTGCTTGCTAAAATTCTGTCCTGCCTGCACATTGAGCTGCTCCGCATACTGCACCGCATCGCGGCTTATACCTGTCAGCACCAGCGACTGCCGGCCGGAGGCATTCCCTGCAACCTGCACCTGTAGCTGATCCGGATTGGCCGTTTCGTTTACGCTCAGCACATAGCCTGTCGCTTTGGCTTCAGGCAAGGTATACTCGGCTTTTCTGCCATCCTCGAATGTAACGCGGGCGATGTAGCGCTGACCCTGCTGCGGCTGCAAAGCAAAAGCCCCCATACCTAAGTGTGTGTCTTTGAAGTCAAGTAGTTTTCGATTCTGCGCATCATATACGGCACCGGTTACGGCTATACCTGTTCCGTCGGGTTTGCTGGCTTTAAAGGCTACACGGCTTTGCAATCCCTGCACCAGATCACCACCTTCGGGAAAGAACTGCAGGTCGATTTTCTGAGCCGTTTTATCCTGCTTTTCTGTCAACGGCTTTTCGCCAATAATGCTGATCTCTTTCCGAAAAAAGCTCTCTTCCCCGAAATTGCGCATCCATTGGGTATAAGCAGTCAGCGTATACTGACCTACTGGTAGGTTAGCCGGCAGAACGATGTCGCCGTTAGCCTTGCCATTCTCAGTTTTCAGTTTCAGGCGCTCTACGACTTCGTCATTGGCATTGAGCAGGTCCACGTAAAGCACACGGCTCTTCGTAGTCGGCTGCAGACTGGCAGCATCTACCACATAGCCTTTGAGCCAGATCTGTTGGCCCGGCGTATAACGCGGCTTATCCAGGTGCAGGTATACCTTCTCAGGAGAATACTGCGTGCGCCAGTTGGCGAGGTGGCTCTCCAGCGTCTGGAGCAGGCCTGTCTGTGGGCTGACGAATGCCAGCGACACAAATGCCAGCAGCAGTGCCGGCACCAGGAAAGCCCATTTTTTAGTTATTTTATATCTGATCATATCGTCCTCTTTTTCTAAAACATCTCTTCTTTATCAACAAAAACGAGTGCAATAATCATTCCTTAAAATCACAAACGTGTATCTCTTTTCGGGATAGAAAATTGTGGCGATTTATGCTGCTAGAGTAGCAAGGAATCAATGCGGTTGGCCTGTACCATGTTCTCGCAATCAGACCAGCTGAAGATGGTAAACCTGCCATCCTGTGAGGCAACCAGTGCAATGGCGTCCCGCTGGTCGTGCACGAACTGGGCGGCTGACAAATGCCTGGTGCCACCGCTCAGAGCAGGCTGGTCGATCATGGCTTCGCCTCCGATCACCGGTTCTGTCAGGATCAGCTTGTCTACGGGCATGCTGCCTTGTTTACGGGTTATTTTGGCACCGAAAGCATACAATTCATACTTGTCGCTGATAATGGTGGCACCATCCACGGCTGTGAGCCCAGCTAGGGCTTCTATGGCTCTTCTTAGCTCGTCCTGCCATCCGGAGTTGTCATTATCTTTTTCTCCTTTTCGCTTCATCAAATCAGTCAGTTCAGAATAGGCGGGGCCCACGGCATAGCGCATCGGGTGTCGGATGGAAGTGCGCCAGGTATCGGAACCAGCAGGGACCACCAGCAGGATGCCCCCTTTTTTGTGGGAGCGCATCGACACGGCCAGCTGCACCAGCACATTGAGTGACTTATTCCAGACGCTCAGGGAGCTGAAGCCTAGGAGGGAAGTCAGCACATCAGGACAATTGGGTAAATGGGAGCTTTCTTCGTTCACGATCTTTACCTGATCGCCCATCAGCACCGCCACGTTCACAAACTTGCCAAAGCCATCCTGTCGGCGGTGCTTAATCACCAGCAAGCCGGGCTCCGGCACATCCAGTACAAAGCAAAAGTTAGGGATACTGCGGGTGGTACCCCAGATATGCAGGTAGTCTCCTTCGTACCACACGCCCAGGTGGATACCCGGCCGTTCCACACCAGGGCCGATCTTGGTCAGCACGGCAGGTGATAAGGTCAGGTGATGCTCAAACAAGAGCGGCTGCTCAGTCTGCTCGGGCGGTAGGAAGGCAAGTGATATTCTAGGAGATTGACCTTCTTCACGGCGCAGGCTCGCCCAGAAAGCGGCGTCGATCATGGTCTCGATGATGCGGGCAGGCGGTATGGTGGCCAGGTTGTTTCCGTTTAGTTTTTTTGCTGCTTCGATTTGGTTGGTGAAATGGTCTTCCGCAATTTGTGCCACTTCGCGTGCGGCCTTGTATGTCGATTTGCCAATCATGTCTGTTTTTGCTTTATAGGTATAGTTGGTTGCCTATATTATTTTATACGGGGCTAAGTCCAAAAACCGATAGATTCCTTCAAAAGCAAGGATTGACATGATCAGGTATAGCCATAAAAAAAGCACAGCCACTGCAGAAAGTCTGCAGCGGCTGTGCTGAAATAGATCAGGTAAATTACCTGTGAAATTATACCTTAGTCAAGTCCACCTTTGCGGGTTGAAGGTCTTGGCTGTGGCCAGCTCATTTGCTCGCCAGTACGCGGGTTAACCGGCATCACACTGCGCTCACGCGATACCATCTCTGGCTCTTCGCTGGCCATGTAAGCCAGAATTGCCGTCAGGATGACGTTGCTGCGCACATCGTCGAACACGATCTTGTCGTAGGTGTCGCGGTTGGTGTGCCAGGTATAGTTGCCATAAGACCAGCTCAGGGAGCTCAGCATGAAGGCTGGCACATCGTGCGGAATGAATGAAGCGTGGTCAGAACCACCGCCACCCGGGAAGCCAGGGTATGAGGTCTGGATATCTTTGGTGATGTCACGCGGCACGGCGTTCAGCCAGCGGGTCATGTAGTCATAAGCGTGCAGGAAGCCCTGACCGGAAATGTTAGCCACACGGCCAGTACCGTTATCCTGGTTGAAAACAGCCTGTGTGTTCTTCACAATTTCGGGATGATCTTCTACGAAAGCACGTGAACCGTTCAAACCCTGCTCTTCACTACCCCAGTGACCTACCAGGATCGTACGCTTAGGATTCGGGTATACCTGCTTCAGAATACGCATCACTTCCATCATCAGGATCGTGCCCGTGCCGTTGTCAGTAGCACCGGTACCGCCATCCCAGGAGTCAAAGTGAGCTGACAGGATCACGTACTCGTCTGGTTTCTCAGAGCCTTTGATCTCAGCGATTGTGTTGAAAGTAGGAACCGGCTTCTTGGCGTGCTTCGACTCAGCTACTACCTTGATGCGTGGCTTGCTACCGTTCTCCGCTAAGCGGTACAGCATGCCGTAGTCCTCCAAAGCGATATCTACGGTAGGGATTTTCTTGGTATAAGCACTGAAGATCTTGTTCACGCCGAAACCTTGTGACCAGTTTGACATCACAATACCGGCAGCACCGGCGTTCTCCAGCGCAACAGGAAGCGTACGGGCGTTTTTGCCTGTAGCAGCGATGCGCTTGCGGTAGGCTTCGTTCTGCTCGTCACGCTCTTTTTTCATTTTCTCAAAAGACTCCTCCGTCGCAAACTCTTTCCAGTTGTACTCTGGGCGGCCACTTGGCTGGTTCATCGAGATCATCACCATTTTGCCTTTTACGCTCGGCAACCAGCGCTGGAAAGCAACGGAGTCGGCGAACTCAGGCATGGTGATCACTTCAGCCGTCACCCCTTTAGATGGGGTAGCCGGGCTCCAGGCCAGCTGCATGCCTTCAAGTGATTTTACACGTGGGTGTACCATGTCGATATGGGTAATGCCACGCTCCCAGCCACGCCATTCGCCGTAGTTTTCGATGCGTGCGTCGATGCCCCAACCCTTGTACTTGTTCACGGCCCAGTCGGCGGCCTCTTTCATCTGCGGTGTACCTACCAAACGTGGTCCAACGCCGTCCATCAACTCATGGCCCAGCTTCTCCAGCTGTGAGTTCTCAGTGGCCATCTTGATGATGTTCTGTATTACAGGATCCTGCTTTTGTTGTGACTGTGCCTGCTGCTGTTGCGGTCGCTGTGCTAGCGTTGCGCTGCTCACACCGCCCGATAGCATCAAAGCCAAGGCCAGAATGCGAATAGGGTGTTTCTTCATGGTTAATTTAAGGTATGGATTGTTTGTATGATATGTTAAGGTATATCCGTTAAATATAGTAAATATATGCTATCGCTATCGAAACCGCTCAATAGACTCCTCGTGACGACTTTGGTTTAAAGTACCAATGAAATTTCGCAGGTATAACACAGGTTTTATCCCAGTTCAAAGCTTTCAACTTCTGATACACTCCCCGGCACGAACTCCTGCAGTCTTATATTCCCGATCCGCACGCGCACCAGTCGCAATGTCGGAAAGCCCACAGCAGCAGTCATTTTGCGAACCTGTCGGTTCTTTCCTTCAGAGATCGTGATCGACACCCAGCTGGTCGGGCCGTGGCGGTCGTCACGGATGCGGCGGCTGCGTTCCGGGAAATCCGGTGCGGCCTCGAGCCGGAAAGCGGTGCAGGGGCGTGTGCCGTACTGTTCGCCGTAAAGCCCGATGGACACCCCTCCCTGCATCTGGGCGATGGCTTCGTCGGTGATCAGGCCGTCTACTTGCGCATAGTACTCCTTTTCGACATGCTTACTGCGTACCTGTTCGCTCATTTTGCCGTCAGTGGTGAGCAGCAGCAAACCCTCGCTGGCCTCATCCAGCCGCCCGATGGCCATGGTGCCGGCCGGGAAGTCGTGCAGGTCGCCGAGTAGTTTCTTCTTTTTCTTGTCGGTCACGAACTGGCTGATGTAGCCGTAGGGTTTGTGCAAAATGAAATGCCGGTGCTGCATGTATGCGAAAGTAAAAAATCAGGTATAGATCGTCCCGCAAATTAGACAAAATGCCTGATTTTATCGGCGAGCCCTGTAAAGTATGGAGCCTCGCCACCGTAATAGGACAATGAAAAGATGTGTTCGGGCACAATTGGTGCAGGGGGGCAATTCCTGCTGTTTATTCAGCCTGAACTCTCGTCAGCCCCAGGTGCAGGTTCCGCGTATAGAAGATAGAAAAAGGCTGGGAGCGAGGAGTATAACAGGTGAAAATGAGAATCAACCAGCTGTTCCAGGCCCCATCTGCTTCATCAATACTTGATAACATCAATTTATTTTGCTTCATTACATAGTAATTGAGCTTTAAACTTTATAAATACGAAAGTGATTTTTTGGACATTCTTAATAGCTGCTCTACTGGGTTATATTGTGGGACATTACGTTGTGCCGAACCGGAAATTACGCCAAGCCCTGCTGGATGTTCGCAAGCAATGTGCCGCAGCGCTGGAAGAGGGTAATAAAGGCGTTTATAAAACGATTGTAAACGATAACGGCCAGTCGTCGGAACTGGTAGTGGAAGTGCGCGAACTGGCTGTGACTAAGACCGGTCAGGTGAAAGTAGAGTATGTGAGTGCGCAGTACCGGAATCCTGATTTTAGAACAAAAAAGGGAGAAGCCTTGCTGAATGAAGTGCGTGACTTACTGGGTGAGTACCTGCCGCTTAACGATATTGAGTGGTACGAAACCACCGACCGCCACGAGAATATCAAAAAGTACTTAAACTCTTTAGACCTAATCAATCACAACCTTTTTAGGTAATAAAACAAGATGGAAAAAACAGAGAAAACAGAGATTACGATCGCAGAGAATCAAGAAAAAATAAGGGAAAAAGCTTTGGCGATTTCCAAGTCCATCGATCCGGGTAACCCGGAAAGTCTGAGCAACTTTGGTGTGGAAACGCAGCGCAAACTGGGCCATTACTCCAACGAACTGCTCACCAAAGTAAAAGCCAAGGATTCAGGCGAGGCAGGTGATGCCATCAACGAACTGCTCAACCAGATCAACATGATCAAGATCGATGAGCAGGAGAAGGGCGGGTTCTTCTCACGCCTGCCTTTCGTGAAAAAGTTTTCAGATAAGTCGAAGCAGATCGCTTCGCAGTACAACTCCGTGTCGGCCAATGTAGACGATGTAGTCGTGAAACTGGAGCGTACCCGGCAGAGCATCATGAAGGACTCCACCAGTCTGGAAGTCATGTTCAACCAGGCAGTGGAGTACATCCACGAGATACGCTCTGTGATCGCAGCCGGAAAGATGAAGATCGAAGAGATCGAAACCGACATCATACCGAAGCTGCAGGACGAGGTGGAAAACAGCGGACAGGACGAACTGGCGGTGCAGCGCCTGAGCGATATGATCGCCTTTAAAGAGCGTCTGGAGAAGAAGGTACACGACTTCACTTTGTCGCATACCATCGCTACGCAGTCGATGCCGCAGATCCGTATGATCCAGACCACGAACGATGTGCTGGCTCAGAAGATCCAGAATTCCATTGTGACGGTTATACCTGTATGGCGTCAGCAGGTGGCCATTGCGCTTGGCTTAGAGAAGCAGCGAAAGGCCCTCGAGATACAGAAAAAGGTGACCGATACGACAAACGAAATGCTCCGCAAGAACTCCGAGCTTCTGAAGAAAAACGTTGTGATCGCAGCGCAGGAAAACGAGCGCGGCATTGTGGATGTGGAGACGCTGAAGAAGGTGAACAAAGACATGGTAGAAACACTCGATCAGGTGATCAAGATATCAGAAGAGGGCAGCAAGAAACGGGCAGAAGCCGTAAAAGAACTGGCACAGGTTCAGGAAGAACTTAACAGCAAGATCATCGGCACTTTTGGCAAGTCCAAACAGATTGAAATCGAATAATGATTTACAAAGGGGATAAGAAAGAAGAAGAACTAGCCGTCCGGCACCGCATCCTGAGCGACGAGCAGGAGGCGGTGCTGGACCTTTATATCCAGCATATCGACAACCTTTTCGAAGAGATGAAACTCTCTGAGAAACTACAGGTCGAAATCGAAACCCAGCACCTCAAACGCATCCTGTCTAAATGATCCGATTTTTTCGTTCTTTTTTCGGGCTGGAACAGGAATCGACCCGCACGGTCATAGACCATCCCGGTGCTGCTGATGCCCGTGCGATGCAGTATATCCGTGCTTCTAACGCCAGGCTCAATGCGCTGCACAGGTTGTACGAGCGCTATCAGCACACCCCGCACGCAGAGAAGGTGCTGGCCGTTTTCGAAAAAACAAAGCTAGTACACAACTACCTGGTTACCCGCAAGCGCATACAGGAGCTAGAGCTGTTTCATGTGCAGAACACAGAGCACTTTATCAATACCTTCACGACGGTGATCAATGTGCACGAGCGACATATCAAAGACAGCTACGTGCCGGAGCGTGAAAAGCCAAAGCCATTGCCTCAGGTACAGAAGCCGCGTCCGCAGGGGCAGTCTCAACCGCGACCGGCGACTCCGCCGCGGCAGGAGAACCCAGGTCAGCCTTTCGAGTCAAAGGTAGAGCAGGTACTCAAGCGCATCGAATCCGAAACGATCAAGGGCATCTATACTGCGCAGAAAGTTACGGAGATGGTGAAGCGAGTGGCCAATCAGGCGCCTATGACGCCTCCGGATGTCATGCAGGCCAAGGTGCCAACGTTGGGTGTCCCCATCATTGCCATCGATACTTTCTCCCGCGTGTTCTATGCACCCGAGTTGGAAGGCGGTGCCACCATATCACGTGAGATTTCCTTTACTTCTTCGGATGCTGACAAGGATGTTTTCCTGCAGCATGTTGCTGGTAAGTTAGCGGTTGAAAAGGGGGAGTTGAGTTATATCGGTAATACGATGCTCGCTATACCTGATACCAAAGGGCCAAGCCCCGCCCGGCATGTACCAATTGTGCACTGGCGGGGGTTTCCGTACGCCGTGAGCTTAATGGATTATCGGTTGTTTCCGGTAAGAATGCATCGGAAGAGTTTTTAAAGTTAGTTTTAGAATTTACTAGTGAAGAGCCTCTGCGTGATCAGGGGCTTTTTTATTGATTTTATCACTGGCTTTCAGGGTATGATACTGTCGTAATATGGCGCGAGCTTCCTCGCTCGTGACGGATATGGTGGGGCCTCTGGCCCAGGTATAGGTATAGCTGCGGCTGTAGCAGCTATAACAAAAGATGTTGTTTAATAGCTTCGCCTGTGCGGCGGGCAAGTGGTATTATAGCTGCGGCTGTTGCAGGTATAGCAACTTGCCTTATTTCACAGCTTCGCCTGTGCGGCGGACACCTACTTTTTTCCTTGATGAAAAAATCGAGGGCCCCTACCCCCAGTAAGCAAAAAAATCAAGACGCTCCAAATCGAGGGCCCCTACCCCCACTCGCTGAACGCTCTTGACAGGGGGACCCCTTCACCCCCAACAGTGGAGCGCCAAAGGGTGCACCTGGCACATTTATCTGTTCCATAGTTTCCGTGCAAGTTAGTCTTGCTATACCTGTCAGTGGTCACTTAATATAGCGCTTATACCTGCAGATTGGTAGTGGCAGCTAAGTCCCCCTTGGAAGGGGGCAGGGGGATGACAATCATTAATGAGATTCCCCTATGGGGGTAGGGGGCCTCTACGAAGAGAGGGGCAGGTGTGTGTTAATCGTGCACGGGAATCATCGCTGCAACGGCTACACCTGGTGCGTAGTGCAGCCAAAATCCCCGCCTTAGCTTAGGGGTCGTAGGACCGGTAACTGCAACATAACCTACCGAGCTATACCTGTAATCTTAATCAACTACACTTGCATTGCTCACATTCCTGCTTCGTTTCAAATCCTTTCAAGGTGCACCCGCTATACCTGATTTCCTCGCATTTATTTTTGTCTTCGTTGTAAAACCATCTGTTGAATGCTGCAAGGCAGAGTTCATCGGTTGGTGGCCGTTCAGTGCAGGCAGCAATGGTGGTTTCACAGTCTTTTTCACAGGAAGTCAATCCGAGCACCGCTGCGAAAAGGATTGGGATACGGAGCGCCTTGGTTTTCATGTTGCAGTTTTGTTAAAAGCTATACCTGCATTAAGATAGGAGATGGTTGATCGACTTTGCAAACCAGCGGCAGAAATTCTTCGAGCCTGAATTTCTGCCGCCGTTACTTAAGAGCTACACGAAAGCATCGAGCATCCTGCTTTCTGGGAAGCCCATTCGGGTCGCGTCTGGAAGAACTCGTCAAACTTATCGGAATACGGTTCTCTGATAGCCTCCTGTAGCTTCACAAACAGGGTGTCATCCCCTTTCTCCAATCCTTCAATCGCCTGGTGCAGCAGGTAGTTGCGCAACACAAAACGTGGGTTTGCTTTTCGCATCATTTCCTGTGAATCCGACCGCTTGATCTTGTTCGTGTTTAGCCGCTCTAGGTAGTTGCTGATCAAGGTATAGAGCGCTGTTTTATGCTCCGCTGTCAGGTCATCATACAGTGCCTGCCTGAAGTGATCTGCTACATCTTCTTCACGCTCTACCGAAAGCGGAAGATCAATCAACAACTGATAGAAGATGGTCATGTCAGGCTGTATCGTTGACAGGGTTTTCTCAAAATGACTGATCAAATCACGGTCTAATGGAGATACCTGGTCTAACCCGAGTTTGCGGCCCATCATGGCATAGTATGCCGACCAATATACATCCTTAAATGACTCCAGTGTGGCTACCAACTTATCTTTATCAGTTAGCGGCAGTAGAGCGCCAGCCAAAGCGCCCAGGTTCCAGTAGCCGATAGAGGGCTGTTTCCCGAAGGCATAGCGTCTGCCCGGCAGATCGGTCGTGTTCGGGGTGAAGTTCGGGTCATAATTGTCCACGAACGAATAAGGGCCATAGTCGATGGTCAGGCCGAGGATGGACATGTTGTCGGTGTTCATCACGCCGTGTACAAAGCCCACCCGCATCCACTCCACCATCAGGCGGGCAGTACGTTCCACGATCTCTTTGAACCAGTCTATTACTTTGTCTTCACCCGTGATATGTGGGTAATAGCGGGAGATGGTCCAGTCGACGAGCTGACGCAGGTTATCGACTTCCTTGCGGGCGTTGAGCATCTCGAAGTTGCCGAAGCGCAGGAAACTCGGAGCAACCCGCATCACGATCGCACCGGGCTCGTAGGCCGCATTGCCATTGTAGAACATGTCTCGCAGAACAGGCTCACCGGTACTCACCAGGCTCAGGGCACGAGTAGTAGGCACACCTAAATAATGCATGGCTTCACTCATCAGATACTCGCGAACCGAGGAGCGCAGCACGGCTCGTCCATCAGCACGGCGGGAATAGGGCGTGAGTCCTGCGCCTTTCAGCTGCAGCTCCCAGGTTTTACCATCAGGCGCTTCCCATTCACCGAGCGTAATGGCCCGGCCATCGCCCAACTGACCGGCCCAGTTGCCAAACTGATGTCCGGCATAGCAGGCTGCGTAAGGGTACATGGTGTCTGTTACCTGATTACCACCCAATATATCGATGTCTTGCTGCTCGGTGGGCCTGGCTATACCTAGCTCTCTGGCAAGCGCATCGGACCAGGCCAGGAGAGTCACTTTTTCTACCGGAGTAGGTCTTGCTTTGCTGTAGAGTACGCCCGGTGTCTGGCGAGGCGTTAGCGTGCCACTGTCATCACCAGCAAAAGCGTCTACAAATTCTTTTTTATAAATTTTTGAGCTCAGTTGCTCCATCTTATTCAGTTTTAGGTATAAGGAAGCTGACCATGGCATTTCTGTAAAGCTTTTGTCAGCCTTTTGATTTCTCTTTAACAAGATTTGTGCAAGATTAGTTAAATTTAGCAGACTTATCCCGTTTAGTACGTAATCAGGGACAGGCTTTACATCGCCAAACATTACCGAACAGACTTACAGCTTTTATGTCAATCACTATATTCAGCCAGGGCAGAAACACGAGCCGCTGGGAAAGTGCCCTGAAGGAACGCCGTCCGGGCTTAGAAGTACATGTTTATCCGGATACAGGTCCGGCAGAGGAAGTTGAGTTTGCCCTGGCCTGGAACCACCAGCCCGGTGCTTTCACAGCATTTCCAAACCTAAAATGCATCGCCTCTACGGGTGCCGGAGTAGACCATATTTTGCGTGATCCGGATTTACCGCAAGGTGTTCAGATCACCCGCATCGTAGACGAAGACCTGACGCAGGACATGGCTACTTTTGTGATCTCACAGGTACTCAATCATGTGCGCGGATTACAGAAGTATAAAGAGGCACAGCAAAGCCATACCTGGAAACAGCACAGCTATAAGCGAACCGCCGACGTGGTGATTGGAGTGATGGGCATGGGCGTACTCGGTACCCATACGGCACAGCAGTTGAGCAAACTCGGTTTTAAAGTGCACGGCTGGTCCCGCTCTCCCAAACTGATGGAAGGGGTAGGGACTTATGCCGGTTCAGAGGAACTGCCTGCTTTTCTGGAGAGTGCCAACATCCTGATCTGCCTGCTACCCTTAACCAAGCAAACGGCCGATATTTTAAACAAAGACACATTCAGCAAGCTTCCTAAAGGGGCTTATGTCATCAATGTAGCCCGCGGCGAACACGTGGTTGATGACGATCTGATCGAAATGCTCGACAAGGGGCATCTTTCGGGAGCCAGTTTAGATGTATTCCGGGAAGAGCCGTTGCCAGAGGAGCATCCATTCTGGTCGCATCCGGCAATAACGGTGACGCCACACGTCGCCAGTGTTACTAATCCGGCCTCTGCTGTGTCACAGATTCTGGAAAACTATGACCGGATGCGCCACGGCGAGCCACTAATCAATGTAGTATCAAAAGCTAAAGGATATTAAATGAACCCATTTCACTACGCCTTCAAGGTAAAGGACATTGAATCGACGCGCCAGTTTTATGTTGGCATACTAGGATGCAAAGAAGGTCGCAGCACAGAGCATTGGATCGACTTCGATTTTTTTGGTCACCAGCTGTCAGCCCACGTGAGTGCCAACATACCTGAGCCCGACTATTGCGGACAAGTGGCTGGTATCAGTGTGCCGGTGCCGCACTTTGGTTGCCTGCTCAGCTACGAACAGTTCGATCAGGTGCGCGAGCGACTGAAGCAGCATGCTATACCTTTTGTGGTGGAACCTTACACCCGCTACGAAGGGCAGGTAGGGGAGCAGCGTACCATGTTTATCCTCGACCATAGCAAAAACCCGCTTGAGTTTAAGGCTTTTAAGAATCCGGAGGAGGTATTTGCTTCCTGATAGATCGCCAACGGCTTTAAAAGCAAAGGCCAGCTTGTATCGGTTACAAGCTGGCCTTTTTGTTTTTTCAGGTATGGCTATACCTGATCTTCGTGCAGGTTAGGCCGCCTGACAGCGTAGATCAGCTCATCATGGTATTTTCCATTCTTATAAAAGGTCTTCTCAAGCTTTGCTTCCAACACAAAGCCGGCTTTCTCTAGTGCTCGCTGCGAACCGATGTTGTAGCCAAATGGACGTGCGAAGATGCGGGTGATCTCCCAGTTCGTGAAGCCGTAATTTATCATCTGGCGGATAGCCTCCGTGATGATGCCTTTGCCCCAGTGTGGTTCTGCCAGCCAATAACCCATCTCGGCATTTTTACGGTAAATGTCGTGCTGCAAGTGTATACCTATACCTCCTGCGGCTTCGCCTTCTACCTCGATTGCCAGGATATGGGGCGGCTTTCCCTGCGTTGCCATCTCTAAAAAAGATACGCCTTTCTCGTAGGTATAGGGATGTGGAAATACATCCGCCATGTTCCGGGCTATGTTGAAATTGTCAGCATATTTGATCAGACTGTCGAGGTCCTCCATGGTCCAGGGACGCAGTTTGAAATTCATCATATACCTGCTTTAAGTATCACTTCCTGTGTAATGTTATTTTAAATGCTGACTTAAGAAATCAACGGTACGCTGCCAGGCGAGTTCGGCCGCAGCTTTGTCGTATCGGGGTGTGGTGTCGTTGTGGAAGCCGTGGTTGGTACCTGGATAGAAGTGAGCGGTGTATACCTTATCGTGCTTCTTTAAAGCTTCTTCATAAGCCGGCCAGCCTTCGTTCACGCGGGTGTCATGTTCGGCGTAGTGCAGGAGAAGGGGAGCCTTGATTCTCGGAACATCCTCTACAGGTGCCTGGCCTCCATAGAAAGACACGGCTGCTGCCAGATCAGGTATACGCACCGCCATCATGTTCGCGATCCAGCCACCAAAGCAAAAGCCTACCACACCAGCTTTGCCATTGCAGTTTTTATGAGTCTTCAGGTATTCATGCGCTGCTATAAAATCCTCGAGCATTTCGTTGCGGTCCCGCTGGCTCTGCAGAGTACGGCCTTCATCATCCGTGCCGGGATAGCCTCCCAACGGCGTGAGGGCATCCGGGGCGAGTGAGATAAACCCAGCCAGTGCGGCTCTTCGGGCCACATCCTCGATATGCGGATTCAGGCCCCGGTTTTCGTGCACGACCACCACACCACCCAGCCTGCTCTTCGCATCAGCCGGCATCGACAAAAGCGCCTTTATCGGACCCCCGCCTTTCGGGGATTGGTAAGTAATGTATTCTGATATGATGCGCGGATCATCTGCCGCGAGCTGAACTTTGTTTTTGTAGTCCGGCATCAGAAAACTCGCAAGCGAAGCCACCGTGAGGCCACCCACCGCATAGATCGAAAGTTTCTGCATGAAATCCCGACGGTTGATGCGGTCATGCGCATAATCGTCGTACAGGTCAAACACTTCCTGCTTGATGTCTTCTTTTTTGATCTCTTCCATATGGGCTTTCTGTTTTGCTATAAACTGATCTGAGCGTCAGAGGCAAAGTACTATTTTTACTGACTTTTGCGAAGCGCTAAGATAATCATTAAGGTAAGGAAACAGAATGGAAAAGAGGTCGCTCCAGACCTGTAATATTTTGATTCTGCTAAAGATTGTAACGAGCTCGTACAGCTGATGCACTCAGGCTTTATAAGTATACTCTTTAAGAAGAGAGAGGCAATTCCTTTTTCTTGAGATCGTCTATAATGCAGTCGACCGCCGCTGTGAATGTAGGGCAGACATGCTTATCGGGAATCAGTTGCGGGATTAACCCGCCCTTCCGCATTATTTGCTCTGGCTGTTCCAGAAGTCCCGTTATAAACACTTTGATCCCTCTTTCCTGCATGGTCATCAGCGTTTCCTGTAGAGAGTATAAACCTGTCTGGTCAATAAACGGCACTTCCTCCATTCGGTAAATGGCATGGCTGACATCCACAACGCCTTCCGCCATTTTTTGTAATCCCGACGCAAAACCAAAAAACAAAGGACCCTCAATATGCTTTACCAAAACAGTTCCTTCTAGCTCAGCAGGCAGGTTCTTGTTCTGCCAGTGTTGTCCGTTGTCGTATGTGTCCAGTGGTTCCACGAGGGTACGTGCCCCAATTGAATCACTCATCTTTTTCATAAAGAAAAGCGCCGCCATCACCATTCCTACACCTACAGCGGTGAGCAGGTCGAGAAAAACAGTTACCAGCAATACCACAATCATAATAGCGGCATCAGTGCGCGGCACCACTCGGATATGTCTGATTCCACGTGTATCAAGGATACCCAGCCCAACTGTAATGAGCAAGCCTGCCAGCACTGCCTTTGGGATCAAAGCCGCGTAAGCACCTACAGCCAAAAGAATAATCGCTAGGGTGGCAGAGTGAATAATGCCCGACCATCTTGACGTTCCTCCTGATCTGATATTGACGAGTGTACGCATGGTGGCGCCTGCACCAGGCAAACCGCCAAAAATACCTGCAACCGAGTTGCCTATACCTTGCCCGATCAATTCCCTGTTGCTATCATGGCGCGTTTTGGTAATGTTGTCGGCCACTACCGAAGTAAGCAGGGAATCGATGGCACCAAGTGCAGCCAGTGTAATGGCCACGCGAACTATTTGCCCATAGAAAGCCGCGTCAACTGAAAAGAGGCTGGCAAGTTGTATCTCGGGAAGCCCGGAAGGAATGGTGCCGATCACTTCAACGTCTTTTTGGAGCACGACTGACAAAATAGTCACACCAATGAGTGCCACCAGTGTACCCGGGACGGTTTTCGAAATACGAGGAAAAAGGTAAACGATCACCACAGTGAGCGCTGCATAGAGCAGTGCCCAGACATTGATGTTTGAAATGGCAGGCCCGATCTGTCGAACCACGTCAATGGTTGTAGGTGGTGACGGCTGGCCTATGGCTGGAAAAAGCTGAAGGAGGATAATAATTACACCAATGCCGCTCATGAAGCCTGATATAACCGGGTAAGGTATAAAGCGGATCAGAGCGCCAAGCCGTATGACGCCCATGAGCGCCTGTATAATACCGGCAAGCAGGAAAGTGGCGACAATAGCCCCGGCTACGATTTCAAGACTTCCTCCTATTTGGATAAACCCTGCAATGGCAGCTGTTGCTACCACTGTCATAGGACCTGTGGGACCGCTGATCTGGGTAAAGGTCCCACCTAGGACTGCCGAGATCAACCCCAAAATGATAGCGCCGTAAAGACCAGCCGCAGCGCCCAAACCTGACTGGAGTCCAAAGGCCAGTGCAAGCGGCAAGGCCACAATACCGGCGGTAAGCCCTCCGAAAATGTCACCTTTAGTAAATGTAAATCCTTTCATCGTTTCGTTGTATAGATTAGCGGGAGAATCACGTGGGTTAATGCGCAGCAGCAAGAGCGATACATACATTTCCCGGGAATACACAACTATCAGGGCTCTACGCTGTGGTTGTACTCATTATATGACCAGCCCCGAACCGTTGCAAGTCAGTATTACTGATGTATATCATAAAAGTTGTATATAATGAATCTATAACCGATACCTGAGCAAGGTATAGAACTGTTCGCGGTATTTCCGAAAGGCGTAAGTAGACAGGAAGGCAGCGGCAGATCCGAGCAGCATGGAGCCGAGTACATCGCTGGGGTAGTGCACGCCCAAGGCCAGTCTGGAGTAAGCGACGAGCAAGGCCCAGGTCAGTATAAGGCCGCGCAGAACGGGACTGCGGAACATCAGCACAAGTACAACAGCAGCCGTAAAGGCAAAAGCCGTGTGCCCGGAAGGGAAGGAGGGACTGCTGGCCTCCGCAATCTGCTCAATTGAGTCGTGGGTGATAAAGGGGCGGGGTCGATCAACAGTATACTTCAGCAGACCAATAAACAGAACATTCAGCCCCATGGCGAACACATACTGATAGGCTTTCAACTTGAGCGAAACAATCCTCCTGAAATGTCCTGTCAGGTATAGGCAAAGCGGTACCATGGTACCAAGTCCATAGGCGGTAACGGTCAGGGTAAGCAGCATGAAGTCCAGATCTGTTGCACGGCTGCCATTTAGCAGTTCTAGTGTGGCCAGGTCCAGGTTGGCGAAGGTTTCAAAAAAGGTAGTAGTAACTATGAGCAGTAGCGCCAGATTCGGAAGCAGAAACATGGGTAAGCTTTAATATTTTCAAGTACTGCTACCTATACGAGGCTTTTAAAATTTCATTGTCCAAAACGGAGCATAAAAGTAGTGCCCTCTCCTGGAACGGACTGGACTTGTATCGTCCCGCGGTGCAACAGCACAATCTGTTTACAAAGGCTGAGCCCGATGCCACTCCCTTGTTTGCGCGTGCTGAAGAAAGGTATAAAGATCTTCTCCTGCACTTCCTGAGACATGCCGATGCCGTTGTCCATGACCTTGATGACCGTTTTCTCATCCGGAGAGGTATAGGCTGCAAGCGTGATCTGTGGAGTCTCCACCGTTTTCACCGCTTCCATGGCATTGACCAGGAGGTTGATCAGCACCTGATCCAGCAGCGTGGGGTCGGCATGCAGTGATATGTAGGGGTTGGCCAGGTTAAGTTCCAGCTGTATACCTTTTTGTGCCAGGGTTGGCTGCATCAGGCGCTGCAAATTGGCGAAGAGGTCTTTCACATATACCGTGTCCAGGTTCAGCTTCGTGATTTTGTTCAGATTGCGGTAGGTTTCGGCGAAGCGCAGCAAACCCTCACTTCGTTGCTTGATCGTGCTTATACCTACTTCCAGGTCCTCCAGATCTTCTGCGGTTATACCTGTGGGTTGGGTTTCCTGCAGGCGGTTTTTGAGTGTATCTGCCAGAGAGGAGATGGGAGCGACTGAATTCATGATCTCGTGTGTGAGCACGTTCAGCAGCTTCTGCCAGGCCTGTGACTCTGTCTCATCCAAGGCTTCATTTACATTCTGAAAGGCAACCAGTTTATACCTGTTTCCTTGGTTTTGCAGTGCTGTAGCCGAGAGCAGCACTTTGGTCGTGTTCTTCTCGAAATGGGTCGTATGGGCAGTCGCAATACGGGTATGGCCAGGTTCCAGAGCCAGGATGACTTCATACAGCTCCTTATCCCGCTTCGACAGGTAATGAATCGTTTTCATGAAAGGGACATGCAGTAACTTCCGGAGCGATTCGTTCATGAGCACCACTTCTCCGCTTTCCATGTCATAAGACAGTATACCTGTTTCCACCAACTCTACTACCTTCTGCAGATTATGATACTGGGTTTCTTTCTCGAGCGTGATGGTCTTGAATGTGGAGTTGATCTCGTTAAAGCCTTTGCGGAGAGGCTGCAGCTGGGTATAGGCATGCTGCACATTAAAATGCCTGGAAAAATCCCGGTAATGAACTGACTGTATAAACTCATCGAATTCTGTCTGAGTTTTGCGCAAAAAGCGAAGCAGATCCAGCACCTGAAAAATAAACACGGGCAGCCAGAACACCAGCGTTTCTGACCAGCCCTTGACGATGACGAAAGCCGGTATGCTCAGGGTCATGAGCAGAAGCAGTACCCGTGCGATCATCGCCCATTCTAAGTTTCTAAAGCCCATACTTGTTCATGCGTCGGTAGAGCGCTGTTCTGGTGATGCCGAGTTCTTTGGCGGTTCGGGTCAGGTTGCCATTGTGCAGCTGCAGCACTTTATTGATGGTCAGTTTTTCGAGCTCCTCCAGGTTAGTGCCGTGCTCCAGGGCTTCGCCTGCAGGTGCAGCCTCTATAGGCGAAAAGAGAATATCATCTGCGTCCAGGAGCGCCGCGTCGGCCATAATAACTGCTCTTTCAATCGCGTATTGCAGTTCACGCACATTGCCGGGGAAGTGATAGTGCAGCAATTTATCTTGGGCTGCTTTGCTGAGTTCAGGCACTGGTTTCATGTACTTGTGCGCATATACCTGGGCAAAGTGTGTAGCCAGCAGCACTATATCTTTCCCTCTCTTGCGAAGCGGTGGTATGAGGATTTCTACGGTATTGATGCGGTAGATAAGGTCTTTCCGAAAGCGGGACTCGTTTGCCAGTTCACTCAGCGGTACGTTGGTGGCGCAAAGCAAACGCACATCAATGTTGACCGGTTCGTTAGCACCCACCCGGATCACCTGTCGGTTCTGGAGCACACTCAGTAGTTTCGACTGCTGGTGCAGCGAAATGTTGCCAATCTCATCCAGGAAGATGGTACCTCCCTGTGCGGCCTCAAACCGACCTGCGCGGTCTTCGCGGGCATCGGTAAAAGCGCCTTTCTTATGGCCGAACAATTCACTCTCGAACAGCGAATCCGTAAGGGCACCCACGTCTACTTTCACAAAGGGTTTGGCGGCCCGCAACGACTGCTCGTGTATGGCTTTAGCCACCAATTCTTTACCAGTGCCATTCTCACCCAGTATCAGGATGTTGGCGTCGGTAGGGGCTATTTTCTTTATCTTAAGCTTAATATCCTGCATGACATCCGACTCGCCCAGCAGTTCGAAGTCGCTGGCAGGGGTATTTGTACCTGAGGTCGTGGTTTTGCTGCCGTTTAACTTTTGGCTTACTGCATTGGTAATGGTGTTGAGCAGTTTCTCGTTGTGCCATGGCTTGACTACAAAATCAAAAGCGCCTTCTTTCAGGGACCTGATGGCCAGGTCAATATCGCCATAAGCCGTGATCATGATGACGGCTACCTCCGGTCGCAATTCCTTTATTTTTTGCAGCCAGTACAACCCTTCATTGCCGGTATGGATGGCACTCTTAAAGTTCATGTCCAGCAGGATGACATCGAATGTCTGTTGCTTTAGCAAAACAGGGAGCTGTTCCGGGTTCTTTTCCGTCACGATCTCTTTGACCTGTGGCCGGAGCAGCAGACGGACAGCCGTGAGCACATCGGCATCATCATCAACAATCAGTATGGAGGCCTTTTTTAACAGCATAAGGAGGTATGATATAGTACCTAAAGAAACTATAATTATGCCATTAATACAACTGGCTGATTACGAAGCTAAAACAGGCTTTTCTGGAAATAGAGGCGTGCGAAATCGCACACCGGCTGCGCGAAAATGTACGCACTTAAAGTAATGTTTTTATGTAAGTATCTAATTATCAATAATATAAATTTATGGCATTGACTCTGTATTAAAACAGCAGCCAGGCAGTGCTTTGATTAAGATCAGAACTGTTGGTGTCATACTATATCGCATCATCTACTAAATTGAGCGTCATGTTCAGAAACTACATCAAAACCGCTTACCGAAACCTGCTACGGCACAAAGGCTTTTCCTTTATCAATATTGCAGGTCTTGCTCTGGGTTTAACAGCCTGCCTGCTTATCGGGCTGTTTGTGTACGACGAGCTGCAGTACGACAAGTTCCTGCCGGAAGGGGAGCAGGTATACCGGGTATACAACCAGCAGACGGGCGAGAGTGGTGGTGATTTTATGGCCAGTGTACCGCCTATGTTTGGGACTACCCTGCAGGAAAGCATTCCTGAAGTAACGTCGATGGCCCGTATCCTGATGCTGTCTTTTGACAACAAAACACTCATAGAAGTAGACGATAAGCAGCTCTATGAAACCGGAATGTTCATTGCGGATCCCCAGTTCTTCGATATTTTTAGGTTGAAGTTTAAATATGGCTCTCCTGAAAAGGCGTTGGATGAACCCGCTTCCATTGTCATTTCGGATAAATTTTCAGAAAGGGTTTTTGGAGATGTGAACCCTGTTGGAAAAGAGTTTTCAGTCAACAAATCGACGCTCCTGGTCAAAGGGGTGTTTGAGAGCAACGACAAGTTTCATCTGCCTGTCAATTTTGTGTTGCCTATGTCAGCGGCAGGTATTCCTCCCGAGCGGATGAAAAACTGGGGCTGGCAGCAGTTTTATACCTATATAAAGTTAAAAGAAGGATCCGATCCTGAATTTGTGCAGTCTAAGTTCAGAGAGATCGTGGCCAAGCAGATCGACCCAAATAATAATAAGCCCCATGATTACCTGCCATTTATCCAACCTCTCAGAGAAGTATACCTTTACTCAGCCAGCTTTAAGTACGATCAGTCTATCAGAGGGAATATAACTTATGTAAAGGCGCTTGGGATTATCGCCATCTTCATTTTACTCATTGCGTGCTTCAACTTTGTCAACCTGGCCACTGCCAAGTCGATGAAGCGTGGCAAAGAAGTGGGGGTGCGCAAGGCGCTTGGTGCCAGCCGTAGCCAGCTCGTAGCACAGTTCATCGGGGAGACCATGTTATTGACCCTCATCAGTGTGATCTTCGCCGCTGCCCTCACGTCCCTGCTCTTGCCTTCGTTGAACGCCTTCACAGGCAAAGAAATGAGTTTCAATGTCTTCACCGAACCATACCTGTTGCTGCTGCTAGTGCTGCTTACCATAGTCGTAGGTATACTGGCGGGCTTCTACCCGGCTTTGATCCTGTCAGGTTTTCAGCCGGTACGGGTGCTCAAAAGCGCAGTGGTGGTTGACAGCAAGGTGGGGCGTATCCAGTGGCTGCGCCATGGGTTGATTGTGGTGCAGTTCGCCTTGTCCATTTTCCTGATCATCTGTGCTTTTGTGGTGTACAAGCAGGTGTCATACCTGCACAACAAAGACCTGGGCTTTGATAAGGAGCAAATCATGTTCTTCCAGATGAGAGGGGATAACATGTTCACGAACTATGAAACGTTCAAAAGTGAGTTAGTAAAAGCTCCCGGCATTAAAAGCGCCTCCATCGGCTATGGATTCCCGGGAGACGCTACAGCAGGAGATGGTGTTATCGTGCTTCGAAATGGGGAGCAGTTGCGCCAGTCCACCACCATTTTAATGGTGGACTTCGATTACCTGAACACCCTTGATGTGAAAACGATAGCAGGCAGACCTTTTTCCAAATCATTTAAGACAGATGCTGATCATGCTTTTATGATCAATGAAACTGCCGTGAAGGAATTAGGCTACGGAACTCCTGAACAAGCAATCGGGCAAACACTATTATGGCCAACCTGGGATAACCAGGACTCTCTGAAGGAAGGGAAGATCATTGGAGTTGTAAAAGACTTTCACTTTAAGAGCCTGTATGATAAAGTCGACCCAACCGTATTGCAGATATATCCGGGAGCGAACATTAAAGTGGCTGTGAAAATGGAAGCGGAAAGCATAGCCAGCTCCATTGAGCATGTAAAGGAGGTATGGAATAAGTTTTCGCCTGAATATCCGATTGAATATATGTTCATGGACGATAACTTCGCGAAGATGTACAAGTCGGAGGATAAGCTGAAATCGCTGCTCTGGATCTTTACGGGCATCGCCATATTCGTTGCCTGCCTGGGTCTGTTTGGTTTGGCTGCCTACGCAGCGGAGCGCCGTAAAAAGGAGATAGGTATACGCAAGGTAATGGGCGCTGAAAACAAAGACATTGTGGCACTGCTCTCCAAAGAGTTTTTACTGCTGATCCTGGTGTCGGCACTGCTTGCCTTCCCGTTGGCTTGGTATGCCATGCGAAACTGGCTGGAAGACTTTGCCTACCGCATCGACATACCGGTATGGATATTCGTGGTGGCTGGTGTATTTGCCGCTGTTCTTGCCTTCATCACGATCAGTTACCAGGCTCTGAAGGCGGCCATGTCCAATCCGGTGCGCAATCTGCGTTTCGATTAATGTAATACGGAACACAGGCAGCGCCTCAGTTGAAAGCTACTTGTAACAGCATGAATTGGCTGAGGCGCCGCCTATACCTTATACCTGAAAAAAAGTACAGGAAATTCTGTAACCTTCCCCAAAACTGAAGTTTCCTTCTATGTAAATCACCTGGAGGCTGCTCAGCCCTTAGCAGTCTCTGAAAATAAAATTGGAAAAGCCTGTAAGGTTTTAGACACTCGATCGTCTCCTTAATGGGCGGCGCAGCAAGATGTGAGATTAAATTGATGCCGGATGCAACTGTGAGCAGAAAGATGTGTCTTTAGCTTGTACCCCACGCATACAAAAGCGAATAAATAAAATCATAACTCTATAACTATGAAAAAAAGTGTACTTTTTTTGATGGGATTGCTATGTCTTCTCCTGTCCGTTTCCAATGCCGCGTGGGCGCAGGAAGCAGGTAAAATCACCGGCACCCTTTCCGACTCACTTACTGGCAAGCCCATTGAGTATGCTACGGTCGCTTTGCTGCAGCCAGGTACCACACAAGCACTCCAGAGCTCCCTCACCGATGCAACTGGCCGCTTTTCATTTGAGGGTGTGCCAATAGGGAATTACCAATTGGCCATCAGCTTCCTGGGTTATCAGAAGAAGTTTGTCAGTCGGGTAGCGGTCACTGCGGCAAAGCCAGAGGTAACGGCAGGTATAATCAGACTGGTGCCTACTGCTACCCAGCTCAAGGAAGTGACGGTTGAAGCGCTTCGTCCTACGATCACCCAGGAGGCCGACCGCATGGTGGTGAGTATAGAAGGAACGGCATTGGCTGCAGGCCGGACAGCTTATGATGTACTGGCCACTTCTCCGGGTGTGTTCATAGATCAGGAGGGCAACATTCAGCTGAATGGACGTGCAGGGGTAACCGTCATGCTCGACGGAAAGCTGACCTACCTGTCTGCCCGTGACCTGCGCTCGCTGTTGGAGGGTATGTCTGCCGAGAACATCCGCAACATCGAGATCATCACCAATCCATCAGCAAAGTATGATGCGGAGGGTTCTTCGGGTATACTCAACATCAACCTGAAAAAGAATACCGTGCAAGGATTGAATGGTAGTGTGTATGCCGGAGGCAACTATAATTTTAAGCAGTACGGCTATAGCACAGGAGCCAGCATCAATTACAAGACCGGCCCGTGGAGCTCATTCGTGAACCTGGATATGGCGCGTCGGGTCGGAGGACGCGATGCCACTTTTACCCGTGTGTTCAAAGGCGATGAGTCCTCTACCTATTTCGATCAGGTGGCGGACGGTAATTTTGAAGTGGAGGGCCCGCCTGCTGTCCGTTTGGGAACAGACTACAGCTTTAACGATCGACACAGTGTGGGTGTCATGGGGTATTATGCTAACAACCAGTTGCATGCTGATTTCCTGACAGAGACTTACATTGGGCCTTCGCCTGATCAGCCAACCCAGTTTATAGATGCGGACAACTTCAACCAGAACCGCTTTTCTAACAGAACGGCCAATGTGCATTACATGGGCAAGTATGACACCCTGGGCACGACACTGACCGCCGATCTGGATTTCGTAAAGATCAGGAACAGAGGAGATGCTAACTTCTATAACTTCTTCTATGACCTGACCGATCCGGGTGCCGTTACGCAGGATTTCTTGTATACCGACACACCAAACGAGTTCGATATTTATGCTGCCAAAGTTGATTTCACGAAACCACTGGCGCTAGGGCGCAAGTTGGAAATGGGAGCAAAAGCCAGCCGGGTGATATCCGATGCCGACTCCCGCTTTTACTTCAACAACAGCGAAACGCTGGTGTTGGACACCAGGCGGACGAACCACTTTGTGTATGATGAGAACATTTATGCTGCCTATGTAAATTTCAATACCAAACTTAGCGAGCGGTTTAGTTTGCAATCAGGTTTGCGGGCAGAGCAGACACAGTCAAGAGGGGAGTTGCTGACCACAGGTGATGTCACAAAGCGAAGTTATCTCAACCTGTTTCCGAGCCTGTTTCTCCAGCAGAAGGTGAGCGACGACTACCAGATCAATTATAACTACAGCCGCCGTCTGCAGCGCCCTAATTACGGACAGCTGAATCCCTTCTTTGCCTATCGCGACCCGTATACCTACTGGCTTGGCAACCCAGACCTGAAGCCGCAGTTTACCCATGCCTTCAGCGTCTCTCAGGTGTTCAAGAAGACTTATAACCTGACCCTGAGCTATCAGCACACGCAGGATGTTATTGTAGAGCTGGTCGCTATTGACCCTGAAACGGCCACCACTGTGTATTACATCGGCAACGCAGACGACTCCAAAAACCTGAGCCTGACAGCTAATATACCCTACAGCGTCATGAAAAACTGGGAGTCGAACAATACACTGATCGTGGCTTATAACGAGTACAATGTCGCGCTTGATAATGGACAGACTGTAAACGACCAGGTGTTCTACATGCTGCAGTCCAACCACACCATCCTGTTGCCTAAAAAAGTAAAGCTGGAGCTAAACGGAGTATACCAGGGACCTAGTGTCTATGCGCTCTACCGTGCCGATGCGCGCTGGTGGCTAAATGTGGGGGTGAAGAAAAGCTTTATGGATGAAAAACTGGACCTGAGCATCAACGCGAATGATGTTTTTGGAACGCAGCACCTGATCATTGGAGCTACGCTGGGTGAGGGCAACGTGAGTGACTGGGACCAATATTTCCGACAGCGTAACATCGGGTTTACCCTCCGATATAAGTTTAGCAGAGGCGCAAAAGTAGAAGAGCGCCGCCGCAACAACCTGGAAGAACTGAACCGCACAGGCGGTTGATCGAATTATTGCTTGTTTGTAAAGGTGAGAATAATGGGGCTTTCTGAGCCCCATTATCTTTTATGGGCAGGCGCGACTCTCTAGCTTTGCTCCTTTTGCGCAAAAATAAGTGCCGGAATGTTGTAACTTTTCCTAAAACCGGAGTTTCTAAAGATGAACACTCAAACAACCTGCTCATTTGGAAATACTGACTGACAATGCTTTGATGCTCCAGGTAAAGTCTGGCGACCTTGACAAGCTCAGCCTGCTCTTTAAGCGGTATGGCAGAAGCCTGTACGGCTTTTATTTCCGCTTCACCCGGAATGCTGAGTTGAGCGAGGACCTGGTGCAGGATGTTTTTGAGCGGGTGCTTAAGTACCGGCATACCTTCCGGGGCGATGGCAAGTTTGTCACCTGGCTGTATCACCTGGCCCGCAACGTGCTGGCCGATCACATCCGGAAATCAAAGAAAGCCGGCATCACCACTGACATAGGTGAGAAACAGGATGTGCTGGCAGACCTGACGATACCCGGAGAAGCGAAGCAGAAAGAAGAGCACCTGCTGCTGATGGAAAAAGCCCTCGACCAATTGAGCCACGACAAAAAGGAGCTGTTGCTGCTGAGTAAACTGCAAGGGGTGAAATACAAAGACATTGCAGAACTACACAACTGCACCGAGGCAAATGTAAAGGTACGGGTGTTTCGGGCGATCAATGACCTACGGGAGGTCTTTCTAAAATTACAGGCGAAAGGAATAAACATATGAACAGCGAGCGACACGAAGAACTGATCCTGGACTACCTGACAGGAAACCTGGACGAGACGCAACGAAAAGAATTTGAAGCCCTGGTGGCATCGGGCGCTATACCTGCTGCTGTACTGGAGGAGACACAAGCTGTATTCAATGCCTTCCATACCTTGCCGGAGCCGGAGCCAGGGCCTGGGCTGGATGCCAAGTTCAACCAGATGCTGGCTACAGAAAAGCAAAAGGTGATACCTACAGCGCCTTCTTTTTCCTGGGGAGACCTTTGGCAGCAACTGAACATTTTTCTGAGCCCAGCCAAGTTTGCCTATACCCTGGTTATCTTTTTTGCAGGTTTCCTGGTTGCCTGGCTTTCCTTCTCTCCAAAGCAAGAACAGCCGCAACAGGACCCTGATGTAAAAATGCTGGCCATGGAACTGAGCCAGATGAAGCAGGTGCTCTTTACGACATTAATTGATCAACCCCTGGCAGTGGACAGGTTGCGGGCCGTGAACATCTCGCAGGAGATGACAAATGCCGATAGCCGGGTGATCGATGCTTTGTTCAATTCGCTTAACAATGACCCCAATGTGAACGTGCGGCTGGCTGCTGTTGAAGCCTTGAAAAGTCACACAGAAAAGCCGGAAGTAAGGGCGGGGCTGATCCTGTCCATCAGTCAGCAGGACTCACCGATGGTACAGATCGCCCTGGCTGATTTGATGCAGGCTTTGCAGGAGAAAAAAGCAGTGCCACAACTCCAGCAGCTGCTGCAGGATGAAAGCACCAACGAACTGGTAAAAGATAAAATAAAAGAAAGTATAAACGTCTTAATCTAAAACTATGAAAGTCATTAAATACCTGGTGTTACTGGTGGTATTCTGCTGTGTCAACAGTGAGTTGCTGGCCCAGCACCACACCGAAAAGATCGTAAAGGAGTTGCGTTTTAACCGTAAATCACCCGGCAATGTGCTCAAGGTCGAAAATATCGACGGCTTTGTGCATGTGGAGACACACAACAGCGACAAGGTGTTGATCGAGGTAGAGCGCATTATCAAACCACGAACAGCAGACGGACTGGAAAAATCGAGAGAACTGAGCCTGGAGTTTGAAGTGAGCGGCGATAGCATCATCAGCTATCTGAAAGCGCCCTACATTCAGTCGCACAGAACCGGCTCCTCCAATCGGGGCGTGAATATCACGAAAGAACTGGGGTATAGGTTCACGCACAATTTCACGATCAAGGTTCCACAAAACACCAATATAGACCTAACCACGATTAACAACGGCGACATCACGATTAAAGACCTTACCGCCAGTTACATTCATGCAGCGAACGTGAACGGACCGATTCTGCTGGACAACATTGCAGGAGATGTAGATGCCAAAACAGTGAACGGAAGCGTGGTCGCGAAGTACCGTGAAAACCCAAAAAAGCAGGCGAGGCTGGAAACGCTGAACGGCAACGTTGAGTTGCTGTACCGTAAGTCGCTTTCAGCCACCATTAGCTTCAGTGCCTTCAATGGCGATTTCTACACCGATCTGGAGGACCTGCAGCACCTGGCTCCTAAAGTGGAGAAAGTTAATAGCCAAAATGGTAGCACTACTACCTATAAACTTGGCAAAGAATCAACTTATAAAACGGGGGCAGGAGCAGCTTCGCTATACCTGAAAACCTTCAACGGAAAAGTAATTGTGAAAGCACAAAGCTAAGCAACTACGCTTGGCCACATACATGAACCACAACCTAAAGAACCCATGAAACGCAACATGATCATCGCGATATTCCTGCTGCTGAGCACCTCTGTATTTGCACAGGAAACGCAGGAATTGAAAGTACCCCTCAGTAAACCGAACGAGACAGGTACTCTGGAAGTAAGCCTTGTATTCGGATCAATAAAAGTAAGCGGCACTAAAACCAGGGAGGTCATCGTGAAGGCGAGTCCTGGCAGTAATAAGGGCAGTATCCGTGAAAACATAAAAGAAAATGTAGTTACAACGGCTCCAGCCTCAGAAGCTGAAAAGAAGCAAGCCCTGAGAGAGTCGATGAAGAAAGCGCATCAGGCAGGTCAGTCTATGTCTGAGTCAAATGGGCTGAAGCGGATTCCTAACTCAAACATAAACTTGACGATAACGGAGCAAAATAATAATGTTCAGATTTCAACTGAATCAATCAACAGACCACTGAATCTGGAAATCATGGTGCCAGTTAACTTTAACCTGAAACTGTCAACGGTGAATAATGGCAACATCATGATCAGCAATGTAAATGGTAACCTGGAACTGTCTAACGTGAATGGCAGCATCGTACTTGAGAATGTGTCGGGCACGGCTATGGCGAACACGACAAACGGCATGGTGAAAGCCAACATCCTGAAGTGGGATGGCAAGTCGCCCATGGCCTTTTCTACCCTGAATGGAAATGTGGATGTGACACTGCCGGCCAATTCAAAATTCAATGCTAAGTTGAAATCTGACAGGGGAGAAGTATACACTGATTTTGATATGACCAAGGAAGCAGCTCAAACGCCGACCGGTACCCGTACCGAGAAGGGGCTATACCGGGTGAGCACTGCAGACTTTATTTCAGGCAAAGTAAATGGTGGCGGTCCCGAAATCATGATCAAGAACATGAACGGTAACATCTACCTCAGAAAGGCAAACAAATAGCCTCTTGCATCAGGTATAGCTTTTCTGTAATTTTCCTATCTATTCGGCTCCTATTGCCGTAAGCAAAAGAAAAAAGAAAAACTATGAAGACCAATACATCAAAATCCTCGAATCTACTTGAAAACCTGATGCAAAACCCAGGCGATATACTGAACATGGTGAAGAACCCGGGCAAATACGGCCTGGATACTTTTAACGGTCTGGACAACAAGCAGAAGCAGTATGTACTTTTTGCTGTGGGCGCTGGCTTGATCGGTTACGGTATTTATCTGGGTATGAACAAAAAGTAAGTGTTTGGACATCAACCTAGTGCGTTGTGATACGTATAACCAGGTATAGACATTATGTTATCGTTCAGACAGGCGTAAACCTGAATTAAAGCTTGTAGAAGCTTTTGGAAGAATTGCTTCCATGTTTGACGGAACATGAAAAGGAAAGACCTGTTTTAAGCTATGCTTGAAACAGGTCTTTCTGTCTTTATACCTGATATGCGGCAGGCTATTTCTTCTTTTTACCAGCGCCTTTACGGGACTGTCGGAGTTTGTGCTGCTCTTCTTTCAGCACCTTGAAATCTTCGTTAGGTAATGTAACCGTATACTCTACCGACGACAGGAAGTGCTCCTGTTCATCCTCATCGTACATCATCAGCACCGACAGGAACTTGTTTTCATTCAACACATAGTCTTCACCTTCTTTGTCATACACATCAAAATCGTATTCGCCTTCCTGCAGGTGCTTGTCCGCCTTGCGGGCCAACTGGTCACCGGTGATCACAATCGGTTCTTCCAGCTCCACTTCCAGGTTAAAAGGCTGGTAATACTTGCCATCCTTCTTGTAAGTGACGTATTCGATCTTGTCCACCTCGATGACGATACCTGCATTGTGGTCGTCGCGCTTGTTTTTAATATTGAGAATGTTGCCAGTCAGTTTCATGCTGCAAAATTACGCTTATAATTGAAACAAGCCCTAACTTTACCTTTCCATAAAACATTGGGCTATTTTCCATGTCTACTGCCGATACAAACGATTTTTTTATAGAACAGCGCAGCAGCGCCGAGATTAAGTCAGAGCTGCTGAATGAATTTTTCAAGGCCTGGTGCAGTGCCCAGTTGCAGGGGCAGCGCTACAAGACCAACCCGGTGCTGGCCTTTATTGATCTGTACGCAGGTGACGGAAAGCCCGAAGATGGCAAGCCTGCCACGCCTGTACGGGTACTTAATAGCATTTTCGGGGCTACGGATAAGTATAACCTGAACAAAGTGGTGCGCACTTTTTTCAACGACGAAAAGAAAACCGTTACTGCCAGGCTAAAGGAGAACCTGCAGCAATTGCCTTACTACGAAGACTTGCAGCACAAACCTGTGCTATTGCATGAAGAGACTAGTCTGGCCTCACTTGCCAAGCTCCTCGGCAACGATGTGCCCACGCTGCTATACCTGGATCCGTTCGGCTATGAATTTTCACAGCAGCTGCTCTTGCAGTCGGTGCGCCGCTGGGGCCTGGATCTGTTCATGCTCTTTACGCCAGCTAAGCTACGGGCTGTTGTGCAGGGAGCAACTGACGACAGCATCATGGCCGATGTTTTTGGCAAAGAGCGCCTGCAAAAGATCCGCGAGTTCTGTGACCGCTACCAGGATGCCGGCCAGCGGGAAGACTTTATGGTTGACCAGTTTGAGGATGTGTTTCGGGAGAAGGATTACAAGACGTTCCGCTTCAAGATCAGTCTGCCCAAAAAGAACCAGACGAGTCACTACCTGTTTTTTGTCTCCAAGAATGATGCGCCCTACATGAAAATGAAGGAGCTCATGCTCATGTACAGCGACTACCAGGAAGACGGCGTTCCGCTTTTCGGAGCGAACATCAAGCACCAGTTGTCGCTGTTTCAGGAGCAGTACCGTTACTCGATCAAGAACCTGATTTCTGACCTGGCAGGTAAGCGAGACTATTATCATAATCTACCGATCGATAGTATTTACCGCCATCATAATATCGGTACGAATTATATCCGGGGGAATTACAAAGAAGCGCTGGAGGTATTGAAAGCGGAGGGAGTGGTAGAGGCAATCAACCCGGTTTCGCGACAGCCTATGCGGAAGGTGTCGTTTACTTCGATTATTGGGTATAAGTAAGGTGGAAGGATGATTTGTCACCTGGCCGCCGGGGTCGGGTGTGATGCTATGGCGCGAGCGTCCACGCTCGTGTCTGCTATGGCGGGGCCTCTGGCCTAGGTAGAGTTGCTGCTTTTGCAGGTATAGCGACATGACTTGTTTCATTGCTTCGCCTGTGCTGCGGGCACTCACTTTTTTCCTTGATGAAAAAAGTAAGCAAAAAAATCAAGACGCTCCAAATCGAGGGCCCCTACCCCCACTCGCTGAACGCTCAAACAGTGGAGCGTCATTTGGTGCACTTGGCTGAGGTGTTCTATTTCATAGCTTAAGGGTCAAGTTACCTTTTCAATGCGTGCCAGTGGTCTGTGAATTATAAAGATTGGATCAGCGCTTATACCTGTGAATTAGCAGTTTCAGAAAAGCCCCCCTTGGGGGTAGGGGCCCTCGACAAAGAAGGGGGCAGGGGGATGATAATCGTTCCCCGAGAATCCTGTTAATCTTTAAATCCTGAAAATCCTGATTCAGACAATTAGGGACAGAGGGATGTCAATAACCGTAGTTACTCTACTTCTACCTGAATAATAGCTACCTAAATCAAGCAAAATACACCTCAATAAATAGAAATTTCATTTCAATAACCAAACACCAATGCAAAACCCTAAACTCTTTATGCTGATGCTGGGCTGTCGGCCGGCGGGTCGTAATACTGAGCAGCATGACATGTTCTTTGCAATAGGCGAACAGGTGAGAGACCTTGTGCCGGCTATTAAGGCTTTTTGGCCGGAGGCGAAAGGCAATATTCACGTGGATGCCTGGCGGGAAGTGACACAGGTCAACAGCTACCAAATAAAAGTAGTACCGAAGGATGCTACACCTGCTGAGACTGGTGCTGACAAGCTGTTCTTCCTGAATCTTGGCGGGTACAAGCCAGGTGAGTTCGACGAGTTTCATTACAAAATGCTGGCAGTAGCACAAGATCAAGCGGGGGCTGTGAAGCAGGCGAAGCAAACTGCCTTTTACAAACACACCGGTTTTAAGGGAGCCACCTCACACATCGACGATAAGTTCGGTGTGGATGTAGACGAGGTTTTTCAAGTGAAAGATATCCTGACGGATGAGGACAAGCAGCAGTACAGACTCGAAATCACACCGGGTGTAGAAGGCTCGGAAGACGAGCTTTACCTGGGATATTTTCAACTGCATAAGTTGTAGGTATAGCGGCCTCCAGCTGGTGGATTTTCTACGTTTAACCTGATCTGGAATCATCTTCTGGACTGAAGTTGCGGTTAGGTTGTGAGTGCTTTTTCGGAGGGCGATTAAGAACATGCTCCGTTTTGTTGCGTTATGAGAGGAAGAGTTTTTAACCTAAATAACGAAGCTATGAATAGAAACAACGAGTATAATGACCGCCCACGCAAGAATCACTATGCCGACTTTGATGAACACGGAAATGCCCGAACTGGTAACACGAACAGCCTGTCGCGCTACAATCCGGAAGGCGATCAGGGCAGGAGTGATCATGACCGACACGAAGACCGCAATGATCGCAGCAGAATGACGAGCGGGACACGTGCCTATGGTGACTTTAGTGGCGGAACACGCTATGGCGAAGGAGGCAGTAATTACGGGGGCGGCTCCGCCTACGGGCCATCCAACTATGGCATGTCCGGCCACGAAAGACCACGCCAGATGGGTGGTGATCGAAACTACTATGACCACGACGACCACAGTCGTCAGAACTATGGCCGATCAGGCGATTACAACTACGGCGGCCGCATGAATGAGGAGCCAAACAGAGGCTACCGTGGCACTGGTTACATGGACAACAATATGTCAAGATCAGGCTACAGAAGTGAAGAGTCTGGCTACAGAAATGAGAATAGGGACGGCAGAGGTTACAACCGCAGTTTCGATCAGTTCCGCGACACAGGCTACGGCTCTACCAGGTATAACAACCGCGATGAAGACCGGGAGCGCAGCGCCTACAACAACTGGGGCCATAGCCAACAGCGCAGATCAGACGACGAACGTCGCTTCAACGAGCGCAACAGAGACCGCGACAACTATGACTGGTAGTATCAGCTCTTAAAATAGCAAAACAGCCGCTTATTCGCAGGAATAAGCGGCTGTTTTGGTTTAAGGATTGGGGATAACCGGCGGAAATGCGTATTTTTTGGATATGAAAACCCGTATCACCCCTTTTACCTTACTAATTGCCTGCTTTCTGACCCTAAACTGTGCCTGGGCTCAGTCAGCTTCGTCTAAACTGACGACCGCCTTCCAGAAATTCGAAACTGACCCGCAAATGCAGAACGGCATCGCCTCACTGTATGTGGTGGATGCTAAAACAGGCCAGGTGGTATTTGACCGCAACAGTAAAGTTGGTTTGGCGCCGGCTTCCACCATGAAAATCATCACGAGCATTAGCGCTTACGAACTGCTTGGCAAGGACCACCGCTACGAAACGAAATTTGCCCTTCGGAAAAACGGCAGTAATACGTCGCTGCTTATCATGCCGAGTGGTGACCCGACTTTTGGGAGCTGGCGCTGGGCAACTACCAAAGAGGGAGCTGTGCTCAGCGAGATCGTTCGGGCAGTGCAGCAGGCAGGTATAAAATCGATAGGAGAGGTAGTAGTAAGCAATGAAGGCTGGAATGAAGAAACCGTGCCTGATGGCTGGATGTGGCAGGACATTGCCAACTATTACGGGGCCGGTGCTTCTAAACTCAACTGGCGTGAAAATCAGTACGATGTTATTCTCAAATCTGGCAAGCAGATCGGCGACCCGGTCTCCATTGTGCGAACAGTTCCGGACCTGAATGGCTATGGGCTGCGTTCTGAGTTAACATCTGCCGCAGCGGGCACAGGGGATAATGCCTACATCTATTTTCCGGTAGGCACTTCGACGGCGGCTATCCGGGGTACTATACCTGTCAACGAGAGCAGCTTTAAGATTTCCGGTGCACTGCCTTCCGGTGCCAATCAGTTTGTGAGTATGCTGGCTGACACACTCCGGACTTTAGGTATCAGCATGCCAACGCAAGCCACAATGCAGCACAACGGCATTTCGCAACAGGGCTATACCTCGTTACATACTGTTGTCTCGCCACCTTTGGATAGCATTGTGTATTGGTTCAACCGCAAGAGTGTGAACCTGTATGGCGAAGCACTCATGAAAACCATCGCTTACAACAACTCAGGCACCAGCGATACCCGCAAAGGACTGGAGCAGATCAGGCAACACTGGAAGTCACAAGGTATAGCCGAAACCGAACTAGCCATGGTCGACGGTTCTGGCCTGTCGCCACTCAACCGGGTGACTACCCATGCACAGGTACGTATGCTGCTGCATGCCCGTCAGCAGGCCTGGTTCCCGGGTTTCTATACCTCACTGCCAAGCTTTAACGGCATGAAAATGAAGAGTGGTACCATACGCGGAGTAAAAGGCTATACCGGATATCATAAAGCCAGGAATGGGCGGGAATATGTATTCGCTTTCGTGGTGAATAATTACAATGGCTCTGCCTCTGGACTGGTCAAAAAGATGTACCAGGTGCTGGACGAGTTGAAGTAGATCAGCCTATTAGAATAACAGAAAAGCAAAAGCCCCGGCATACAGTGTCGGGGCTTTTGCTTTATGACCATTGGGTCGATTCAGTTATCAAAAATTAGTGTTTTTCATTTCCGAGACCTTCGTTGCTCTTGTGCCCCTTAAGGGTACTGGCATTCGGCTGGTCGTTACGGAACTCCTTGTCCGTACTGTCAGCGCCACGGCTGGTGGTAGCCAGATTGGCATTGGGATCCTGCGGGCCTTTTTGCTCCCTCTGATTGGGGTTACCCTGTTTGGCTCCGCCACTGCTGCCTTCACGGCTCGGTTTGTTTTCACCTCGGGTGTTGTCGGCACCGCCTGCTACCGGACCTGTCTGCTTGCCTTTGCCAAGGCCGCTTACGCCTTCTCCTTTTCTTGAATTCGGGTCTTCTGAAATATTTCTGTTATTGCTACTCATCACGTTATCTCCTTCTAATTTATTAAAACATTAATTCATGCCTGGTCCTCGCCAGGGTAATAATCTGTACGGATGAAAACGGGATTTAGGTTATCAGAAGGCGTCTCTACATGCTATATCTCAGCTTCTCGGGCATTCTGACAGCTTTTTTGAATGCAACTTTTCGCTATGACAAAGGGATTGCGGAAAAACATCGCTTATATAGCCTAAACCTATATAACACAGGAGCTACAGGCAAGTAGAAGTAGTCCCAACTTTCTTTTAAAAAGTGAGTTTAAGGAAAGGTTAACCGGTATTATAAATCCGGGAGGCGCTTCTATATAATCTATGAAACCGCACATTTTAGGGAAGATATTTTTGTTGGTGATAGGCCTTCTGTTGACCCTGGTACTGGCAGCGTCTCTGCTGTTGCCCTCGCTATACCAGGACAAACTGCCAGCCCTGATCAAAACGGCGCTTACCCGGCAACCCGGCGTGGCACTCGCGCCTTTTCAGTCGGAAATATCCGGCTGGAATAACTTTCCATACCTGACGGTTTCACTTCACAATATATCGTTAGTGGACACCAGCACGGCAGAGCCGCTGGAGGTGCTGGCTCTGAAGCAGGCAGAAGTGCTGGTGCCGGTGCTGCAGTGGCCCTTCGGCACGATCCGGGCAAGCAAGGTATACCTCCATGGTTTGACTTTCCATCAGCGGGTAGACTCGGCCGGAAACAAAGTAAGCCTTGCCTTCGGCAAAGGAGATGAACAGCAGGAAAACGAGAGCGATTTGTCGTTGGAAATCGACCAGATCCGAATCCAAAATGCGCGGATAATTACTGAAAATCACTACAAGGAAAGTGGGCTGGCTTTGCACATACTCAATTCAGATATGGAGGCGGAGGTGAAGGAAGGAAAGCTATACTTGCAAGGTAAACTGGAAGGGAAAATCGGGCACATCAGCAGCCGCGATCTTCGTCTTTTTGAGAACAGAGCCTTTACTGTAGATGCCCGCTATACCTACGATCTGAAGAAAAAGCAGGGAAAAATTGAGAACAGCAAAGCCATGCTGAATGGCAATGAAGTACTAATTTCGGGTACGCACCAAAAGCTAGTCACAGGTGAGGGTTCAAATCTGGATCTTCACTTTGAAGGCTACCAGCCTTTTTTCTTTCTGCTGAACCAAATGTCCTCGGTCAGGTCGATTCCTTTGCTGAAGCAGGTGGAAAGCGATGGCCGTGTGAAGCTGCACTACCACATTGCCGGACACTCTGGCTCTAAGCAGCGTCCGCGAAACAAACTCAACTTTGCTTTGCAGGACGGCAAACTGCACTGGCCCACCACCCGCATCACGCTATCCAATATCCAGATTGCCGGGCAACTCGACAACGGACCGGAGCAGTCGCCCGAATCGAGCTCATTTACACTGCACCGTCTCTCTGCCCATACCGGTCAGGACAGCGTCTACCTACAAGCCAAAATCACCAATTTCACCGAACCCTTCGTTGACGCCCGTCTCTTTGGCAGCTATACCCTGGACAGTCTGGCACGGGTGCTGCCGCCGGACTACATTTCACTTCCTCGTGGCACCATTGCCGGTGATGTGATCATCAAAGGAAATCTACATGCCAGCGAAGGCCGTTTGCGGGAGCAGGATTTGCAGTGGCATGGAGCGATCAGTCTGCACAACATAGGTTTTCAACCGGCAAAATTGGCCGTGCCCTGCACCGACCTAAACGGTGTGGCCAAACTGGCAGGTAGCGAACTTCAACTGCAAGGGATGGGTGGTAGACTAGGAGGAAAGCCTTTTTCTGTATCTGGCGCTGCGAGCAATATCATGAATTACCTCTTGGGGCAGCACAACACTGTCACGATAAACGGCGCCATAGAGTTGAAACAAGTCAACACCAACTGGCTTAAGTTGGAACCAGAGGTAAAAGCCGGTATGGCACCACAAGCTGTAGCTAAAGCAGCAAATGTGCCTACTACTATTCTGCCAGAGTTTTTACGGATGAACATGCGGCTGACATGTGAGCGGCTAAACGTGCAGTCAACTCCGGTGCACAACATGAAGGCCCGCCTCAGGAGCGACGGCAAACAACTCACGCTTTCTGACATCGGCCTGCAATCGCAAGGTATAGCCGTGACGGGGAAGGTGATAGTACCCAATGACAACCGCCGCCTGACCGAGGCAAATGTACAACTGGCCGCCGAAATGGACAACCTCAACCTGACTAGCATGAAGCAGATCAACGCCATCGCCGGTTCAGCTGGCGGAGGCAATGCAGCAGGCGGTAAAACCGACGGCGCAGGTAAAGGTAATGCGCTGGATTTTATACAGCCACTGCAAAAAGTGCAGCTGTCGTTGTTGGTGCGTCAGGTCAACCTGCCTGGCGACGAAGACCTACAAAACATTTCGGTGCGCCTAAACAAAAAGCGAAGCCATGTGACGATGGACGATATGCGCTTTCGGACTACGAAAGGCGGGTTAGCCACGGCAAAGGGCGGCTTTTACCTGACCCGAACGATCCTGACCAGACCCTATCTAGACGTGACACTAGATTACGATTTTCTGGATCTGCAGGCTTTCATGCAAAACTTTGCATCCCTTAAAACTTTACTCCCTCCTAAGGAAGAAGAAATCAATCAGCCGGAAGAAAAGAAAGAGGAGAACGGCATAACGAAACTACGGGAGAAGGTATACGACCTGAGCATGCACATCAAGGCGCAGGAGCTGAAGTACGATTACCTGAAAGGAAGCAATGTGGCCATCGATGCCAGACTGAACAGGGAGCAGGCGCAACTCGACAAACTATACCTGAACGCTTTCGGCGGAACCATCTTCTCGCAGGGCGTGATGATTCTGAACGAACCCTCCGACACGATCCCTGTTCGGCTGAAGGCGCAGGTAGAGGATGTGGACATGGAGCAGCTGTTTACGGTGGCCGAGCAGATGGAGCTGGATATACTCAGCAGCCGCAACATAAAAGGCAAAGCAGATTGTCACGTGGTCATTTACACCAAACTGGACGGCACCTTCACCCCAAGTTTTGACCGCACCGTGGCCTATACCCGCGCTACCTTTCAGAATATGGAACTGATAGACATAAAACCCATACAGGAGGCGCTCGGCTTTATGCGGAAAGAACGCACCGAGCACCTGTACTTTGAGGATGTGGACGCTGATTTTATCCTGCACAAAAACAAGTTCATCACGCCTGGCTTCAGCCTGCACAACAACCTCTCTACCTTCGACCTGAGGGGCTCTTATACCATGGGAGGAGCCGCCAACCTGAGCATGGACATCAACATATTCCAGATTCTGTTCGGCAACAACGAGCGCCGCATTGAGCAGATTCAGGAAGATTCACTTTCCCTGAAAAATGGCCAGAACAAGCAGCACCTGCTGCTCGTGCGGGAGCTGGACAAGTTTAAGGTGAAGCTCAGCAACCGACGCGAAAGAGAAGATATCACTTACATGCTCCGCAATGAATTTCTGGATGTATTGCAGCTTTACGGCATCGACACAGCCTTCTCTGATATAGAAAAGTAGGATTGTTGGATCTGCGAAAGATCTTCATTCAACAGTCCGATCGCAATGCGATACTTGATTCGAACGACCACAGTGGGCAGAGTACCTTTTCAGGGTTAATCTAACTTATTTCTCCTTCAGATCGTTTATGGTCTTATGTAAATATTTGCATAGCAATACGTTAGGTTTCGTATTTTAATTAGCTAACTATGGAAAGATTTCTGGGACCCTACAGTCCGCAACTGTATGCGATATTGCGCATAGTATCCGGATTGATGTTTGCCATGCACGGCACACAAAAGCTTTTTGCCTGGCCTGGCGACCGTACACCAGTCGAGCTTGCCTCCATGATGGGTGTGGCTGGTGTAGTGGAGCTGGTGGCCGGACTTATGATTGCATTTGGTCTTTTCACGGGTTGGGCAGCTTTTATTGCCAGTGGTCAGATGGCGGTCGCTTTCTTTATGTCGCACTTTCCCGAAGGCTGGAATCCGCTGCTTAACAACGGGGAGAAAGCCGTGCTTTACTGCTTTCTGTTTTTATACATGGCAGCCCGGGGAGCCGGAATCTGGAGCATTGACGCAGGGATGGGCAGAGGGCCGCGCCGCGACAAAGACAGAAGGCCAAGCTATACCTGACAAATCGGGATAAGGATGCGTATAAGCAGCTATGCTACGCTGGAAAGATATCATCTATTACGCCAAATACAGCAATCCGGAGCCTTTCCTCAAAGTCGAGAAAACAGAGGAAGAATGGAGGCAGATGCTGACTCCCGCACAGTATGCTGTGCTTCGGGAAAAAGGCACCGAACCGCCTTATCGCAACGCCTACTGTCGCTCCTATGAGCCAGGGACCTATACCTGTGCGGCTTGTGGACAAGTCCTGTTCAATGCAACAGAGAAGTACCATGCCATCTCGGGGTGGCCCAGTTTCACACAACCCGCCAGCCGGGGCGCCATCCGCTATGCCTTTGACGACAGCCACCATATGCAGCGCATCGAAGCTCTTTGCAACGTATGCGACAGTCACCTGGGCCACGTTTTTCACGACGGACCAGAGCCGGGCGGTCTGCGCTACTGCATTAACTCGGCAAGTCTGGTCAGGATAGATGATGGTAGCGATATCCAATGAAAGCTGCTAGTAGGTGTGATTTATTTAATCCGGAAGTCCTCACAATACATAAAAATTACACCATCCGAAATGCTTGGTCGCGACCGTAATTCTTTCTAACTTGATTATGTAAAAGAGTCCCTTAGCTGAGGATTATAGTTGAAGTTGGGGGTGTTTTCAGGAAAAGTACGGCAGAAACATCAGATAGAGATAACCGGATGAAGCATATATCGATTCTGGTTCCGAAAGGAGCCATCCTGGGCAGTGTGGAAGGTCCGCGGCAGGTTCTGACGGAGGTCAACAAACTGCTTATCAGTATGGGCAAACCTGCCTTGTTCGATGTGCAACTGGTTGGACTCACAGAGCAGTTATCTGTTGCCGGCGGCATATACACGGTCTTTACCGATACCGTAACGCAGGACGTAGCTAAGACGGACCTGATCATCATTCCGGCGCTCGACGGAGACATAGTGCAGAACCTTGAGCAAAACCAGCATTTTGTTCCCTGGATCATTGAGCAGCACAAAGCCGGGGCAGAGGTAGCCAGTCTTTGCGTAGGGGCTTTTCTGCTGGCCTCAACCGGACTCGTGGATGGCAGGCAATGCGCTACACACTGGATGGCCGCCAACGATTTCCGCAAAATGTTTCCTGATGTGCAGTTAGTGGAAGATAAGATCATTACAGATGAACAGGGGATCTATTCAAGCGGAGGTGCCTTTTCTTATCTTAACCTGATCCTATACCTGATCGAGAAGTATGCTGGCCGGGATGTAGCCGTGTTCACGTCGAAGGCTTTCCAGATTGAGATCGAGCGCCGCAGCCAATCGCCATTTATGATATTCAAAGGGCAAAAAGAGCATGACGACGACCAAATAAAAACCGCACAGGATTACATAGAAACTAACTACCAGGAAAAGATCACGGTAGATCAACTGGCCGATATGCTGGCCCTAAGTCGTCGTAACCTGGAGCGCCGCTTCAAAAAAGCTACTGCCAATTCCATTGTAGAGTACATCCAGCGCGTGAAGATCGAAGCAGCTAAGCTAAGCCTGGAAACTTCCCGCGAGAACGTGAATGAAGTGATGTACAACGTGGGTTACTCTGACCCAAAAGCCTTTCGAACCACATTTAAGCGCATCACAGGCCTTTCACCGCTGCAGTATCGGAGCAAGTACAACCGGGAGTTGACTGTGTAGGTATAGTCTTCTTCACGGGCACTTCTTGTCTTTATTGAGGATCAGTATGACCCGGACGATCTCTTGTGCTTTCTTTTCATCCAGGTCAAGGGCGGAGTACAGGTAATGAATGAGCTCTTCCTCCTTTTCGGTTACCACGCAGTCCGACAGCACCAATTGGATGGTGTGCGCAAACAGAGTGGGGCGGTTTTCTTCCGATATCAAGTCTACTGAGTTGTCGATCAGTAATTTGCTGCCAAGCTGTACGTGCGCGTAGAATACGTTTCTGCTGTAAGCCATGATGTCGTGCCCTTCAAAGAGCGATCGGTTGGCCAGGGTATGCGCCATCACATCCAGCTCTTCATCGGCCACATCGTCGTCAACAGCTACACAGGCGTGCATGATGGCGATCCAGGCTTCCTGTTCGTTTTGCGGGATGTAGGTATAGGTGTCGGGCACATTGGTCCGACCTGTTGTGTTAAAAACGCCTTCCATGGGTTATCTATTGACTCAGTTAATAGGTACTTGCTATGTCATACATTTGTTTTGCGATGAACGGTTGCAATTGGCAGGACCGATTACCTCTTCTTCTGAAGCACTTCACTAATAGAGGTCAATACACTAGCCCAGGCTGGTGACTGGGGAGCCACCAGATCAAAATGTCCGGCGTCGGGGAGGAGCACCACTTCTGCAGCATCTCCTTTGCTTTTGGCACGATCTGCATACGCTGTTGCCTGCTCGACAGGTACAATAGGATCAAGTGCTCCCTGTAGCATGCGCTGCGGTACTTTTAGCGGTAACATACGCATCGGGGAAGCCACCAGGTAGCGCTCAGGCACTTCTACCGGCATTCCACCCATTAGTTTAGGTACGGCGGCATTGCAGCTTCCTTGGGCCGTTGCGTAGTTTTCCAGATTGGCTATACCTGCCAGTGACACCACACCGCTTACCTTTAAGGGCTTACGGGTATAGAGTTCGCTTTTGCGAGGAAGATTCCTACGTGCCGCTAGCCACAAGGCCAAATGCCCGCCTGCCGAATGCCCCAGCACCACCACTTGCTTTAAGTCAAGCGAGTGTTGTTTCGCTAATACTTTCAGGTGGTCCGTGCCCTGCGCCACATCCAGAAAAGTGCCCGGCCAGCCTCCTCCGGCATCGCCCACACGACGGAACTCCAGGTTCCAGGTGGCATAACCTGCTTTTGTGAGAGCAGCACTCAGGTGTGCCATATACTGCATGTTGTACTGCGACAGCCAGCATCCGCCATGCACTACGACTACCACCGGAAAAGGACCCTTGCCCTCCGGCAGGCGCAGCTCACCATACTGCAAAGAGTCTGCGCCATAGGCAATGCGCATACCTGCGGCAGGCGCGGGGAAGGCAGCAATATCCTGCCAGGTGATCAGCGTTGGTTTTTGGTTTTGGGCAAAAAGGGTAGTGCTGCACAAAAGGCAGAGCAGCAAAGTATATAGAATTGGGCGCATGTGAGAAAAGGAAAGTTTTATATCAGATGATCAGTAAAGATACTGGAATCAACAGATTTCTCTCTACCTGATCGTAGCTGGCACCTTGTTAAGCCATGCCAGGCCTCCTGTTTATTTATTCACCAATTGAGTCAGCACCCGGGCCAATTCACGTCGGTAGGCAGGGTTTTCATTCATACCATTATGCCCCTGACCTTTGAGTAGGATCACCCGGTCGGTAGGTTTCAGGTGTGCTTTCAGCTTCTCTGATGATCCCGGGTAAATGATCTCATCCAGCATACCGTGGAAGAGGGCAATGGGAGCCTGGGTCTGCTGTACAAACCGGAACGTCTCGAACTTGTACTTGAGCAGAAATGTTGGCACAAAGGGATATAGGCTCTGCATCAGATCACCTAAACTGTAATAGGGAGCCTGTAGGATCAGAAGCTTGGGTTTGTTTTCTGCGGCCAGTTTAGCAGCCGCCGCCGTCCCGATCGAGTAGCCGATCACAACGGTTTTCTCTTCGCTATACCTGTTTTTCAACTCATCGTAAGCCAACTGCACGTCCGCATAAAACTGCGCCTCACTCGTGATGTTTCCTTCGCTTTTGCCATACCCCCGATAGTCCAGCACAAACACATCATACTGCAGGGGTATGTAAGCTTCATATATCCAACCCCAGGAATCCACGGAGCCGGCGTTTCCGTGCAGGTAAAACACGAGACCTTTCGGGTTCGGTACTTTAAACAGCACACCATGGAGCCGGGTGCCATCACCTGCATGTATGACAATCTCCTCAAACTCCTGTCTGAAACCAAAGCGGTAGTCAGCAGGAAGCTTTTCCGGAAAAAAGATCAGACGCTCTTGTTGAAACGATAAAAAGCCCATAAATAACAGGTATATACAAACCAGTACGATCCCAATGCTAACTACGGTCTTCAAAAGCTTTGACTTTAAGTAGAGCGGCGGCCTAATTTTTGGCCGCCGTTTTTTCCTTTCGTCTGTTGATACTGAAGCGGATGGTTTTCTCAATAGTCACAATGACCAGCAACACAACACCAGCACCAAAAATGCGCAATACCTGCATTAAATCCAGCGGTGCAGAGCCGAACAGCGTGTTCATGATCGGGAGGTAAATGAACAGGGCCTGAAAGAAGAACATCGCGGCAATGCCATAATACACCCACAGGTTGCTAAAGAAACCGATCTCACGCATAGGACGCACCAGGGAGCGGCAACTTAGCAGGTAGAAAGATTCCAGCACCACAAACACCGTGGTTGCCACCGTACGCGCCTCTGCTACATCAGTACCCAGTATGCGGCGCTCATACAGGTATAGGCCAAAGGCCGCGATCAGGAGGATCGTACCCACCAGCAGGGTCCGCATAACAAGGTCTTTCGTGAGGATAGGCTCGTTGGACGGGCGCGGCGGACGATCCATGATGCCCGGCTCCTTCGGCTCGAAGGCCAGCGTAAGGCCAAGCAGCACGGCAGTAGTCATGTTAATCCAAAGCAATTGCACTGGCTGCACCGGCAGTTGAGTGCCTAAGATCACAGCGGCCAGAATCACCATGCCCTCACCCAGGTTGGTAGGTAGCGTCCAGACGATGAACTTGGTCAGGTTATCAAACACGCTGCGGCCTTCCTCAACGGCTCCCTCAATAGATGAAAAGTTGTCGTCGGTGAGTACCATGTCGGAGGCGTCTTTGGCTACGTCGGTTCCGGTGATTCCCATGGCAATACCAATGTTGGCCTGCTTCAGAGCGGGACCGTCGTTTACACCATCACCTGTCATGGCTACCACGTGGTCGCGTGCCTGCAGGGCTTTCACCAAACGCAGTTTTTGATCCGGGGCCACACGGGCAAACACAGCCGTGTTTTCGGCGATATCCTCCAGTTCCTTATCCTCGATCTGCTGTAGTTCCTTTCCGGTGATGGCCTTGAGCTTACCATGCTCCCGAGCACCTTCCAATCCGATCTGGCTGGCGATGGCAGCCGCTGTGGCAGCATGGTCACCCGTGATCATCTTCACATCTATACCTGCCTGCTGGCATAGTTTCACTGCCTCCACGGCCTCCTTGCGCGGCGGGTCGATCATGCCCTGCAAACCAATAAACACCAAGCCGGAGCGAGTCTTGTCGTGGTCTATGCTATCCAGTCCATCTGCTTCTGCCATCCCGAAGGCCAGCACACGCAGTCCTTCACCGGCCATCTGCTCGACTTGATTGTTGATGCTTTCCTCATCCAGTCGCCCCGCTTCGCCATCAGGCAATAGCATGCTTTCGCTTCTTTCCAGCACAGCTTCCACGGAACCTTTCAGGTAGATGACACGGCGTTCGCCTTCATGCAGCGTCGCCATATACTGATGCTCCGACTCGAAAGGGATCGCATCTTTGCGGGGCATGTCCTGCTCCAGTTTGCTGCGTTCAAATCCGGCTTTTTGGGCAGAAACCACCAGGGCTCCCTCCGTCGGATCACCCTCAATGGTCCATTGGCCTTCCTTCTCTTTCACGGAGCTGTCGTTGCATAGCAAGCCCGCGATCAGGAGTTGCTCCAGTGCCTTATTGGTGCTCAGGTCAGCCTGTTGCTCATTTTCCTGTATCCGGCCTTCCGGTCGATAGCCCAGGCCACTCACGGCGTATACCTTGTCACCGGCCACGATCTGCTGCACGGTCATTTGGTTTTCGGTGAGCGTACCGGTTTTATCTGAGCAGATCACGTTGGTGCTGCCCAAAGTTTCCACGGCTACCAGTTTTCGGATGATGGCCCTGCGTTTGGCCATTTTGGAAACGCCGAGCGCCAGCATGATGGTCACTGCCACCGGCAAGCCTTCCGGTATAGCTCCTACAGCTAATGCCACCGCCACCATAAAGGTATCGCCCCAGTCAGCCCCGCGCATGGTTTCTACAACAAACACTGCCGCTGCCAGCCCCAGAATAACCCAGAGCAGCAGGTGACTGAACTCCTTGATCTTTTTGGTAAGCGGGGTTTCAAGGGTCTGCGCACTCGAGATCGACTCCTGTATCTTGCCCACCTCGGTTTTATCGCCTATAGCCACGACCACACCGGTGGCCTGCCCGTAGGTGACGACGGTGGAGGCAAAGCCCATCGAAAAGCGGTCACCCAGCACGTCGTCCGCAGCCACAGCCGCAGCGTTTTTCTCCACAGCCACAGACTCGCCGGTCAGCGCTGATTCGTCTACCTTGATGTCGCGCACCTGCGTCAACCTGACATCGGCCGGAAACTTGTCGCCCGACTGCACCTGCACGATATCGCCGGGTACCAGCTCCTGCGCATTGATGTGTTGCTTTTTGCCATTGCGGATCACCTGCGCCTTCGCCGTCATGCTGCGTGACAGTGCATCGATCGCAGCCAGGGCCTTTGACTCCTGTATGTACCCAATGATCGCGTTTATAAACACCACCCCAAAGATCACGGCTGAGTCGATGTACTCATCCAGCAGAAAGGTAACTACCGTAGCGGCAAGCAGGATATAAATCAGGGGTTGGTGAAACTGCAACATGAACCGTACAAAAGCGCTCTGCTGCTTTTTGGGCGTCATCACATTGCGACCGTACTGTTCCTGCCGCTTTTGCACCTCTTCATCAGTCAGTCCCTTCTTGGGTGATACCTCCAGCAAATCAAGCGCTTCCTGTGCCTCCAGGCTATGCCAGTCAGGATGCTGGCCAGGTTTCAGGGGACTTGTGCTTACTCTTTTCTCTTCTGTTACACTCATATCAGTTTGATGTTGTCGTTTATACCTGCGGATGCAAGGCGCTCGCAGATAACATTAATTCCAATACAAGGTGAGTATCTGAATTACGGAAGAAGGTGGTATTCTGTAGGTAATACGGGTGTTTACTGCGTCAGGTAGGCGCCGTCTACAGCGTAGTACGATCCTGTGACGAACGAAGCTTTATCAGAACTCAGCCAGATAACCAGCTCGGCAACTTCCTCGGGCTCGCCCAAACGGCCGATCGGGTGCTTGGTAGTCAGGTATTGCAGCACGTCTTCGGTCATGCCGGCATCGGTCAGCAAGGGAGTTTTGATAAAGGCCGGACCAATGGCGTTGACCCGTATACCTTGTGCAGCATACTCGATGCCTCCGTTTTTGGTCAACCCCACGACGCCGTGCTTGGCCGCCACATAAGCAGCTGAATTAGCAAAGCCCACTTGACCAAGGATAGATGAGTTGTTCACGATGGCCCCGCCGCCGTTTTGCAGCATCTGCCGGATCTGAAAGTGCATGCAATAGAACACACTGCTCAGGTTCACGCTGATCACTTTGTTCCACCCTTCGATGCTCATTTCGGCAATCGGGTTGGCTTCACCGCCTATACCTGCGTTGTTGAAGGCGATATCCAGCCGGCCGAATTTCTCCACGGCTTGCTGCACCATGCGCTCGCAGTCTTCGGGTTTTGATACGTCGCCCAGCACAAAAACAGCCTGCCCGCCAAGTTGTTCTATTTCCTGCACTACCTGCCTGCCCGGTTCCTCGTGTATGTCAGATACAACCACCTGGGCGCCTTCGCGGGCATATTGCAGTGCAGTTGACTTTCCTATACCAGATGAGCCTCCGGTTACGAGCGCTACTTTGCCTGAAAACTGTTTTTGTGAATCTGCTGTCATTTTTTCAAAATTTAGAGTGAGCACCTTATTCTTATAACGCAAATCTCGGAAGGGCATCTCAATAAAATAATGACGAGGGTCACTGTTTAAAATGCTATATACTATAAAATCCCTGCCACTCAGAAAGCGACAGGGATCCAAAGGTTAGGTAAGTTTAGGTTGCTGTTAGTATTAGGTAGGGTGCTATGCTTAAGCGACCACTTGCTGTATAATAGCTTCAGAGAAACGCTCCATCTCCTCGAGTTGCGGACTGCACTGCAACAGGAAGAAATCCACGCCTACGGCCTCAAACTCCGCGATGCGGTCCTGTACCTGCGCCGGCGTACCCAGCAAACCCGAACGCAAACCACGGTTTGAAACCGAGTAGTCCTGCAGGGATAGCTGGCGCTCGAGTTGTGTGCCCGACACCCACTGTTCCATGTTCTTGAAGCCGGCTGCTGACTCCTTCACATGGGTAATGCGGTCAAGTTCCCGTTTCACTTCCTGCTCCGAGTCACGCACGATACTGTAAGCGGCCACACCGAACTTCATAGGAGGGAGGCCCCTGGCTTCGCGGCGGCGTTTCATCTCGTCGATGCGCTTTCCGATCAGTTCCGGTGAGTCGCCGTGCATCACATAGCCGTCGCACTGCTGACTGATAAGCGTTTTGGCCGCTTCCGACTCACCGCCGGCATAGAGAAAGGGCTTTTTGGTTGGTTTTGGCTGTAGCACATTGTCTTCTACCTGGTAGTAGTTGCCCTGGTAAGAGAAGTGGTCCTGCTCCCACACGCCAGTCACGACATCGAGCCACTCTTTGGTGCGGGCGTAGCGGTCATCGTGCTGCTCAAACTGGAGTCCGTACTTGGTCGCCTCGTCTTTCCACCACGACGATACTACGTTCAGCGACAGGCGGTCGCCGCTGATCTGGGCGATGTTGGCCGCCTGCTTGGCCAGTATGGCCGGGTTATGGAAAGTGGGGCGCACGGCCACCATGATCTCCAATTGCTCGGTCACAGCTGCTAAAGCCGCCGCGGTAGACCAGGCTTCCAGGGAGGGGGCTTCTTCACCTTTGATGTCGTTCAGGTATAGCTCTGCAATGAGGGAGAGGCTGTAACCCCAGTCCTCGCTGCGTTGCGCCAGTTTTTTGACATAGTCCCAGTTCGGGGCCATGTTCTCGTTGTCGACGTTGCGTAACCAGCCGCCGAATACCGGTAACCAATATCCGAATTCCATGCTTATACCTCCTCTCTTTTCAGTTGCGCCTTTTTCTCCAGGAAGTCCACCAGACGGGCATGCGGGTTGAAGCCGATCACGTTAACGGCATCTGCCACGAAGTTTGACAGCGCATTCACGTCATAGTAGTAGATCTGTCCATCGCGGTCGTCGATGGTATACTCGATGCCACCTACATCTATACCTGCCTCCTGCATGATCCGCTCGATAGCATCGATCACTTCCTGCTCCGGGGTGAAGGCTTCTACACGCATACCGTTCTTCGGTGCGTCGATGGCGCAGGCATTGCGTACCAGCTCTTTGCCGGAAGTGGTCTGGCAGATATCGGCAGGGCAGAGGTTGAAGCTCTCACCTGTGGTGTATACCTTGATGGCATAGAGGTACTTGCCGCCCAGGGTCTCTACGCGGTTTATATGGCCACCGCGGGCAGGTATAAACTCCTGCACCAGCGCCGTGTGGTCGATGCCCAGCTCCACCTGGCCGGTGGTAACAGCAAGCGCCAGTTCTTCCGGTGAATCATAGCGCACGATGCCGGCACCACTGCCTCCGATATTGGCTTTTACCACGATTGGGTAGCGCAGTCCTTCCGCTGCTTTTACCGCCTGCGAAGCATGGTTGATCACACGCGATTTCGGGTAGGGCAGGCCCAGTTTTTCGAGTAGCGTGAGCTGCAGCGCTTTGGATGTTTCGTAGAGGAAAGCTTTGTGACCGTTGATCACTGTTACACCTTTTGCCTCGAGGTGAGCAAGCAGGTTCAAGGTATAGAAGATGCCCTGTTGGTTATTGCGCAGGTAAGCTGATGGGCTCATGCGGTTGAATACCAGGCTGTAGTTTTGCTCCGGCGAGGCCAGATCATAGGTATGCGCGGCTGCATCCTGGCGCTCGTAAGGTATGCCGCGTGCCTCAAGTTCGTTGAACAAGGGACGGAACCATTCCTGGTGTTCGTGAAAAATAGCTATTGTTTTATCTGATGAATAGGCTGACATAAGTATATATATTAAGTGTGAATTGTTGACAAAATGGTACCAGGCACCCCGCTCAGGCAAGGTGAGGAAAATGATGAGACACAGGGAGTAAGACCCTAAAAATGCAGGAAAGGGTATGACAAAGCAGGGCCCGAGATGCAGCGAGTGCATAGGGCAGCGCTATCCCTGTGAGCTGCGCAGGGAGACGATAAAGTCTAACTTAAAATAGTGGAGACCTTCGCAGCTGTGTTAGCAACAACAGCAACAACAGGTATAAGAAGCGAATGAAAATGATGAACCGAATGAAGCTGGGATGCTTCGGTTGATAAGTGAACCAGTAAGGGTGTTCGCTGAATTGTTCATGTTTAAAAATTTATATCCCCTAAATGCTTTAGGCAGGAATTAGCACCTGGTGTGGTTCACTGGTTGCTAGAAGTTCACAGAGCCTGTTCTCTCCCTTCTTCTTTATAAATCAAATACGGTGTAGGTATATTGACTTTACGGATACAAAGTTGGGGGCAGATTTTAAGAATTCCAAATTATAAGTAAAAAAAGTGTAGGTACATTGGTTTTGAAGCGGGCTGAGCCAGATCGAGTCTATGGGCTTTTACTTCTGCAGTCGCTTCCCTTTCTTTGCATTGACTAAGTCCTATACCTGATGAGCAAACCCCAACATACTGTAGTGGTCGCGTCACGCAACCCGGTAAAAGTAGCTGCTGCCCTTGGTGGCTTCCGCAACATGTTTCCTGCGCTGCACTTCGAGGCCATACCTGTGTCAGTGCCCTCTGGCGTAGCTGACCAGCCCATGACAGACGAGGAAACCATGACTGGCGCCCTGAACAGGGTAAACAAGGCGCACGCGGCACATCCGGATGCTGATTACTGGATAGGTATAGAAGGCGGTGTGGAGTCGCATGATGACGAACTGGCTGCTTTTGCCTGGGTGGTGGTGCGCTCGGCTAAAGGTATAGGCAAGGCGCGATCAGCTTCTTTTTACCTGCCCGGCATTGTAGCCGATCTGGTAGAGAAGGGGATGGAACTTGGGGAAGCGGATGACCTGGTGTTCAGGAAATCCAATTCAAAGCAGGCATCCGGTGCTATCGGGCTGCTCACCGACAATGCGGTAGACAGAACACAGCTCTACGAGCAGGCTGTGATACTGGCGTTGGTACGGTTCAAAAACGAGGCGCTATACCTGCAGAAAACTCTGGAGGGGTAGTTAGTTTTACTGTTGTGTTTCGTCAGTTTGCTGTTTTAACTGTTTTTCGGCCTCCAGCGCAGGTTGTGACAGAGATGTCTGCAGGTCATTTTCCTCGATTTGCTGATTGACGAGCCTTGCCTGCTGCACCAGTCCTTTGAATAGCCGACGGTGTGAGCGACTCTGCGGCAAGTACTCCGGATGCCATTGTACACCGATCATGAACTCCTGCTCCTGATGCTCTATACCTTGTACAACCTTGTTGGGCTCACGGGCGACAATATTCACGGATTCTCCTGCTTCTTTTACCGCCTGATTGTGCAGTGCATTCACTCTGAGCCGCTGGGTTCCTAACACATCAGCCAATTTGCTGCCTGCTTTTATATGCACTTTTTTCACCGGAAACACACTGGCCGGATTGGGCTCTTCAAGGTAAAACGTGTTGATGTCCTGGTAAAGGGTACCCCGGAAATACACGTTCATCAGTTGAGCCCCCCGGCAGATCCCCATCACGGGCAGGTTCTTTTGTACAGCCTGGTCCAGCAGCTGCAGCTCGAGGTGGTCGCGGGCACGGTCCAGCCCGAAGCTCAGTTTGCGACTAAGCAATTTGCGGAGCAGGAACACGGCCGGGTAGTAAACCCAACTCACAAAGCGACCTACCCGCTGGAAAATGTTCTTTCGGGGATGTTGCAGGGTGCGGCGTAAGTACTCATCCATCACATGTTCCTGCTCATAAATGGAGGGGTCCACATCAGCGCCTCCTCCTATGATCAATCCCTGCAAACCGTCCGCGGTGCGGGGCCTGGAGGGCGTAATGCGTACCGGTCTGCCGCCGGCCAGCAATACCGAAAGTGCCGTGAAAAACCAGGCGGCTCCACCACCTTTGTCAGGCCCTGTGATGCCGATGGTCGGTCTGCCTCGGTGTATTTTATTTTCAGATCTTAGGATAGCCATTCCTTTATTCTATTTGTCCATTTGGTTTCAAAACCCAGTAAGGTGTGGGTCTTCAGGTAGCGGTACTCTTTGCTCATATGAGCAAGGGTAGACCTGTCCGTTGCCAGCTCCTCAATCCGCACCCAATTGTTCCATTCCTGCGCCAGGGTCCAGTCAGGTTGTGAGACCGAGCTGTTGGGGAGCCTGTAATGGAAGGCTTTGCGTGCCTTTACTTTACCAAGTCTGGTATACTGCGCCAGCATATCACTTCGGAGGTAGACCAGTAAGGGATAGAGGTCCAGCGGGCGGTTCCGGTCCGGGTTATAGGTATGGTAATCGATAATAAACCCATCCAGATCGGGTGCATAGTCCGGGTTAAGCACCAAGTCCACATAGTCAGCCGGGTAAGGGGCGATAAAGGGACTGATCTGCCGGGCGAAGTCGGTTCGTCCTTCTTCCAGTAGCCAGGGGTACAGCAGCAGGAAAGCCCGCAGGTAAGCAAGCAGTGTGTCAATGTCCAATTCGGGAACCTCCACATTGATGTGGGTGCCAAAGGCATTCGTAGGGAAGGCATTTGTTCCCTCAGCATGGTGCTGGAAAAGGGCATCCCGCAGCCTTTCCAGCTTGTCAAGCTGTGTGCAGGGGATCGGGGGACAGGCGATCTCGTTGGGGAACACTTTACCTATCAAATTGCCGAGCGTTTCCTCTACTTCATCTTCCAGGGTGCCATTTCCAATTTTGATGTCTTCGATATGCAGGTTGAAGGTTTCAAACACCTTTTTATAGCGTTTCTCTGTGAGCAGCGTCAGGTCAAACTCAATCGTGAAATCACCAAGCTCCGTACCGGTTACCAGCTGCTTGAAGCGGTTTTCTTTTTGCACGGTTCCCCCATACAGCTCCTGTACCAGCCGTGCAGAGTCCTCAACGCTCAGGTTAGTATATTCCAGCTCAAAACCCACTTTACGCAGCTTGCCTTGTTCATTGTGTAATATGGGCGGATGTTTGAATACCATAGTTTAAATTCAGGATATGTAAATAAAACGGCAATACAGGGATACGGTTCGGATGCGCCTGCCGTAGCCAGAGATAATCGATCCTCATAGCCGATAGCCCTTCCTGCATTTAAAACCTGAAGGACTGCAATCGGGTAAAGAGTAGGATTCATTTCTAGGACTAAAGAAAAGCAGGCTTGACATTCATCAGAATTACCCTGTTGCTCGTGATCATTGGTATTTCGGGCTGCACGGGATGGGATACAAACGAAACCGGACTAGTTACTGAAAATGCCATGGTGGTGACAGCGCATCCGCTGGCTTCTGACGTGGGGGCTGACATCCTGCGGCGCGGCGGCAATGCCGTGGATGCGGCAGTGGCGGTGCAATTTGCCCTGGCAGTGGTATACCCTGATGCGGGGAACATTGGAGGCGGTGGATTCCTGGTACTTCGACAGCAGGATGGGGCCGTGGATGCGCTGGACTATCGGGAGAAAGCACCGGGCAAAGCCCATCGCGACATGTACCTGGATGCGCAGGGAAATGTCATAACAGAGTTGAGCTTCAAGGGGCACCTGGCTCCTGGAGTACCCGGCACAGTGGACGGTATGGTCAAGCTGCACGAAAAGTATGGCAGCATGCCCTGGGCCGAATTGGTGCAGCCCGCAGTAGAGTTAGCCGCCACAGGCTTTCCCCTAACCCGGAAGGAGGCAAAGAAGCTAAACGATGAACGAAGCGATTTTATAAAATACAACACCCTGCGACCGGAGTTCATCCTCCAGAACCGCTGGCGGGAAGGGGATAGCCTCCGGTTGACAGACTTAGCCTATACCTTAGAGCGGATCCGGGATCAGGGCAGAGCAGGTTTTTATGAAGGGGAGACGGCTGAGCTGATCGAGGCGGAGATGCAGCGTGGTGGGGGCATTATTTCCAAAGCCGATCTGGCAGCCTACAGCGCTGTCTGGCGTAAACCCCTGGCAGGGCAAGTCGGTGACTATCATGTGATTTCCATGCCGCCTCCTTCCAGCGGAGGTATAGCCTTGCTTCAACTGCTACACATCGCACAAGATTATCCCCTGAAAGACTGGGGCTGGAATTCTGCACAGACAGCACACCTGATGGTGGAGGCCGAGCGAAGAATATACGCTGACCGGGCCCGGCACCTGGGTGATCCGGACTTTTACGAAGTGCCGGTGGCAGGCCTTCTGGACACGGCTTATATCCGTAGCCGAATGCAGGATGTGTCGCTGGACAGGGCGACAGACAGCGATGCTGTTTTGGCCGGTGTGCCCGCTCCCCCCGAAAGCCCCAATACCACGCACTATTCCATTGTTGATTCGCAGGGAAACGCCATTTCAGTTACCACAACACTAAACAGTAGTTTCGGCTCCAAAGTGTTTGTGGCTGGAGCGGGATTTCTGCTTAATAACGAGATGGATGATTTCAGTGTCAAGCCGGGTTTCCCGAACAGCTATGGACTAGTAGGCGGGGAGGCCAATGCCATAGCACCGGGCAAACGCATGCTCAGTTCTATGACGCCTGCCATACTGGAAAAAGACGGCAAACTCCACCTGATCATCGGGAGCATGGGCGGCTCCACTATCATCACTACTGTTTACCAGATCATCCTGAACGTAACCGTACATGGCATGCCGATGCAGGGAGCAGTCAATGCCGGCCGCTTTCATCACCAGTGGAAACCCGACTGGATACTGTGTGAATGGGGCGCGCTGGGATTTGGTACAGGGTTGAAGATGTGGTGGCGAGGGCACCGGATAGCTCCCAAATCAGGAGGAATTGGCAGAGCCGCAGGTATACTGGTGCGCCCGGATGGTCGTCTGGAAGGAGGAGCAGATCCGAGAGGAGATGATGCAGCGGCCGGTTTCTAGTTCACTTTCTGCTAATAAGGGCAATGCAGTTGGTGAAGTCTATGTGGTGAAAATAGTTTACAGATTCTCTTGAGTTTTTTTACATAAAACTGTCGCCTCAGGATACATGGAAGTGCTGAATGCATTACATTTGGAGCGTACCACAAGGCCGGTAATATCGGCTGCAGGTGAGTTAACCGGGGCTGGGCAATGGCCCACTGTATACGTGTAAGACCACCTGAATCTATGTTTGTGACGTTAGAAGAATCATGCCGATGAAACGATATTTTCAACTGGCTTTTCTGCTGGTCTTCCTCGCCTCCTGCGGTGGTGAAAAGGAAACCACCCAACCTACTGTAGAGGATATTTCGGAAGCCGTGTATGCCTCCGGCGTAGTGAAGAGCCGCAACCAATACCAGGTATACCCGGTGGTGAGTGGCATCATAGAAGAGATATTCGTAACAGAAGGGGACACCATCCGGCAGGGAGAGACATTGGTTCGGATCAACAACGACGCCGCCCGACTGAACACCGAAAACGCTCGGCTGGCTGCCGAATACGCCCGCGTAGGTGCCAATGCCGAGAAGCTGGCTGAATTGCAGGAAGCCATCGATCTGGCACGCAGCCGCATGCAAAACGACTCTCTGTTGCTGGTGCGGCAGCGCAACCTGTGGGCCAACCAGATCGGCACCAAAGTAGAACTGGAGCAACGCGAACTGGCCTATAAAAACTCACAGACAGCATACCGTTCAGCCCGCCTTCGCTACAGCGACCTTAGAAAGCAACTGGCCTTTGCCGCCCGCCAATCGCAGAAGAACCTGCAGATAAGCGAAACCGTGAGCGACGACTATGCCGTGAAAAGCGAAACCAATGGCAAGGTATACAGCGTGCTGCGCGAAAAAGGAGAACTGGTGAGTCCGCAGGTACCCATTGCCGTGGTAGGAGATGCAAACGAGTTTATACTGGAACTGCAGGTAGACGAGTACGACATAGCCCGCATCAAGCCGGGCCAACAGGTGCTGCTCAACCTCGACAGTTACCGGGGGCAGGTGTTTGAGGGGCGCATCACCAAGGTCAACCCGGCCATGAACGAGCGTACCCGCTCCTTTACGGTAGAGGCTGAATTTGTGACCATGCCCGATGCCCTATACCCTAACCTGACCACAGAAGCCAACATCATCATCCAGGCTAAAAAGAATGCCCTCACCATCCCCCGCGAATATCTGGTGGATGGCGGCTATGTGCTCAAGAGCAAAGACGAACGAGTGCCCGTGAAGACCGGCCTGAAGGACTACCAGAAGGTAGAGATAGTAGAAGGTTTGTCAAGTGAAGATGTGATCGTGAAGCCCTAGCGATGAATTTTAAACTGATCATCAGCATTGCAAAATCCATGTTGCTGGCACGCTGGCGGCAAACGCTGGTGGCTGCCGTGGGCGTAACCTTCAGCATCGCCATGTTTGTGACGCTGCTTGGTTTTATGAACGGTCTCAACGACATGCTCGACAGCCTGATACTCAACCGTACGCCGCATGTGCGCCTTTACAACGAGATCAAGCCCAGCGAGAACCAACCCGTCAATGTAGCGGAACAGTACAAGGACTCTTACAATTTTGTCAGCTCTGTGAAAGCGGGCATCACCCGGCAGGAGATCTACAACAGCGGACCAATTCTACAGGCCGTAAAAGCGGACAAGCGGGTACTGGGCGCGACTCCAAAACTCATGGCACAGGTGTTTTTCAACGAGGGTACGATCGATATCACTGGTGTGATCAACGGTGTGGATGTGGAGGAGGAAAGTCGTTTGTTCAATTTCCAGGAATACGTGACCTCCGGCAATGCCATCGATGCGAAGAACGTGGCCAACAGCATCATACTGGGCAAAGGTTTGGCCGAAATACTGGTAGCCGATATAGGTGACGTAGTGCAGGTGACGACGGCGCAGGGGGAGCGATTTCCTCTGAAAGTGGTCGGCTATTTTCAGTCAGGTATACAGGAATATGACAAGGTGCAGAGCTATGCCTCCATTGCGACCACCCAAAAGCTGCTGGGCAAACCGGCCAACTACATGACTGACATCCAGGTGAAGCTACACGATCTGGAGCAGGCTCCAGCCGTCGCGCATGAATACGCCAAGCTATTTCAGGTTGATGCAGAAGACATACAAACGGCCAATGCACAGTTTGAGACCGGTAGCAGTGTGCGTTCGATGATCTCTTACGCTGTGGGTGTCACCCTGTTGATCGTAGCAGGGTTCGGCATTTTCAATATTCTCAACATGATGATCTACGAAAAGATGGACTCCATTGCGATACTCAAGGCCACGGGTTTTTCAGGTCGGGATGTAAACCTGGTTTTTCTGGTGATTGCGATGAGCATTGGTTTTTTTGGAGGGACGATGGGCTTGCTGTTCGGCTTCATATTTTCTGCAATTATTGATAGCATTCCATTCAACACCTCCGCATTGCCTACCATAAAGACTTTTCCGGTAAACTACGATCCACTTTATTATTTCATAGGCGGATCTTTCTCGCTGATCACCACCTATTTTGCCGGTTTCTTCCCGGCCCGCAAGGCAAGCAAAGTGGATCCGGTTGAAATCATCCGAGGCAAATAGGTATAGCAATGAACAGCAGCGAAGAAAACATGCAGCAAGTCATACTTGAAGCAAGAGGAGTCAACAAGGCGTTCCATGACCCTGTGACTGTACAAGTGCTCCGGGATATCACGTTTACCGTCAACAAAGGGGAGTTTGTGTCCGTGATCGGGAAGTCAGGTTGCGGCAAGTCCACGCTCCTGTACATTCTCTCCACTATGGATACCGATTATACTGGGGAACTTTACATCGACAAAGAACTGATGTCTGGCCGCCCGGACCCTGAACTGGCCCGCATCCGAAACGAGAAGATCGGTTTTGTATTTCAGTTTCACTACCTGCTCAATGAGTTCACGGTGCTGCGTAACGTGATGCTGCCCGGCCTGAAACTGGGTAGATATAGTGAGCAGGAGATAGAGCACCGTGCCATGGAGCGACTTAAAATGCTTGGGATAGACCACCTGGCCAAGCAGTCGGCATACCGTATTTCTGGCGGCGAAAAACAGCGGGTAGCCATTGCCCGTTCCCTCATCAACGACCCGCACATTATCATGGGCGATGAGCCTACCGGCAACCTCGACAAACGCAACAGCGACATTGTTTTTAATATTTTTAAAGAACTCACAGAGGAGCACAACCAGACCCTGCTTATTGTTACCCACGACACTGAGTTTGCCGAAAACAGCCACCGCATCATCGAAATGGAGGATGGCCGCATCGTTCGCAGCTAATTAAGCCAGCCTTAATACAACCTTCTTGTGAATTTCTGCATGATTATGCGGAAATTCGCCTGTATCTATATTACCCATACTTTATAGATTTCGTATGAAGAACCTATGGTTCTTTTGTTTAGTGGTTTCACCCTATCTAATTTATTATGAATAAAATGCTAGCGAGACTTTTCAAAGTCGCCAGTAAAGAGAAAAGAACCATCATTGGTCTCATGTCAGGTACTTCACTTGACGGACTTGATATTGCACTCTGTGAATTTGAGGGTCACGGCACGCAAACCCGCATGAAACTGCGGGAATTTGTGACGATGCCTTACGATGATACCTTTAAAAAAGAAGTGAAAGCGATCTTCTCAAAGCGGGAGGTAGACCTGGAGCGTGTCTGCCTGCTGAATGCCTACATCGGACGCTTCCATGCTGACCTGATCAACCAAAGTTTGCAGGAGTGGGAAGTGGGAGCCGGGGAAGTGGATGCGATTGCCAGTCATGGGCAAACCATCTATCACGCACCAGCTTCGCTGCATGGCGTGGCAGGTATGCCGGACGCTACGCTGCAGATCGGGGATGGCGACCACATCGCGATGGGCACAGGGGTGATTACCCTGAGTGATTTCCGGCAGAAACACGTGGCTGCAGGAGGGGAAGGAGCGCCGCTGGCTGTCTACGGTGACTACCTGCTTTTCTCAAAAGAGCACCAGAACCGGATCATGCTCAACATTGGCGGGATAGCCAACTTCACGTTTTTGCCAGGCGATCTGGAAACAGGCCGTATTTTCTCTACCGATGTAGGACCTGGCAACACGCTGATGGACGCTTATGTGCAGCAGCAATTCCCTGGCACCTACTATGACGCAGATTCAGCCATTGCTTTAAAAGGGAAGTATAATTCTGCGTTGGTGGCAGCCCTGCTTTACCATCCATTCTTTGAGCAGGACTTTCCTAAAACAACCGGCCCTGAGTTGTTCAACCTCTCATACCTGGCCGCAGCGCAGCGCAGGTCTGATACCGAACACCTGTCTCCTGAAGATGTCATGGCGAGTCTGAACCGGTTTTCAGCGGTGGCCATTTCTGATGCGCTGAACCGCTCACTTGATAGCGCTGATTTTGAAATTTTCCTGAGTGGCGGCGGTATGCACAACCCGCTACTCATACAAAATATAAAAGAGCTGCTGCCGGGTGCGACTGTCCGCAATACGGCTGAGCTGGGGGTATCTCCTGACGCAAAAGAAGCGGTATTGTTTGCCACCTTGGCCAACGAGTGCCTGGTAGGAGAGCCTATACCCTTCGGCCCGGGTAAAAGGCGGGTACCTTCTGTGCTGATGGGGAAGATCAGTTTGCCAGAGTAAATTCTCACTATCGATACATCACATTATTAACAGTACAAATTAAGAGGCACTATGAGAAATATTTACTTGTTTGGGAAGGCCTCCGGAAAGGCTATCCTGCTGTGTATCTTCCTGTTGGTCGCTGCCTGTCAGCTGGCCATTGCGCAGGGTGCACGCTACACCGTTACAGGTACCGTAACTGACGCCCGCACGAAGTCACCGCTGCCAGGCGTTGTGGTGAAGTTTCAGAACCACAACATCGCCACGGCCACAGATGCAAATGGAGTATACAACCTGTCAGCCGCATTGCCGCCAGGTGCATATCAGCTCACATTTTCTTTTGTAGGCTTTAAACCAGAGGTGCGTCCTATCACCCTCGGCGATAAGCAAACGGTGCAGGTTGATGCGCAGATCCGGGAGGATATCGTAGGTTTGGATGAAGTGGTAGTGACGGGTACTTCGGTAGCTACGAGTAAAAAGCAGTTGGGTAATGCCATCTCCACGGTTTCGGCTGCTTCCCTCGAAAACAGTGTGGCTACCTCTGTAGACCAAGCCTTGGCTGGTAAAATAGCCGGTGCCCAAATCACACAGAACTCCGGTAACCCGGCCGGTGGTATTAGTGTACGCCTGCGAGGCACCAGTACGGTGGTGGGTTCCGGTGACCCGCTCTATATCGTGGATGGGGTGATCATCAACAACACTTCCGAGCAACTGATCGACCTGGGAGGCTATACGCAAAATCGCCTCGTAGATATCAATCCGAATGATATTGAGCGCATAGAAGTGATTAAAGGCGCTGCGGCCGCGGCCATATATGGCTCCCGTGCCAGTAACGGGGTAGTGCAGATTTTCACCAAACGCGGGAAAGAGGGCAAACCCCAGATTACAGCCTCCACGCAGTTTCGGGTGAATCGGGTGCGTAAAACACTGGACTATAATCAGTACCCTTTCAGATTTGTCAATACTAATCCGAATGACTTGACGCAGGAGCCTGTGCAGCGCTATGATTACCAGGATTTAATTTTCAGAACAGCTTTCGGAACAGAAAACAACCTGTCAGTGTCGGGTGGCAGTGCCAATACCCAGTATTTTTTGAGTGGCAACTATCTCAGCAACCAGGGGATCATCGACAATACGAAGTTTGAGCGTTCCGGAGCCCGCGTGCGGGTGGATCAGACAATAAATAACTGGTTATCTGTTTCATTGGGAGCCAATTACTCGCTGAGCACCAGCCAGGAGATACCAAACGGCGGTCTAACGGAAGCCTATGGTGCCTTAACGGGTTTTATTTTTAGTAACAACTATATCGATCCGCGTCCTGTCGAGGGTGTCTATCCATCTACTGCACCGATATCGATCCTAAGAAGAACAAACCCACTGGAAGCGATCAACCGCTTTGACTTCCGCCAAAGGACAAATAGATTTATCGGTGATTTCCAGGTAAATCTGACCCCGATCAATAACCTCAACATCAATTATATACTGGGCTATGACAACGCGACACAGATAGCCACCGGCCTTATTCCGATAGGAAATACTACGCCCTCCTACAACGCTGGCTTTTCACGCCGCGCAGACCTTACCTCTTATCGCCTGAATAACGACCTGAACATTTCTTACCGGGCTATGCTGACTGACTGGCTAGAGTCGACGACAGGTGCAGGAGCAACAGCGCAGGTTGAAAAGGATTATTCAACGGCTATCACGGCAACTCAACTGGCACCCTTGGTGCAAGTCGCCAGGGGTGCCAACATCGTTGCCGATGAGAGCCGTCGCGACGTAAACATCCTTGGCTTCTTTGCCCAGCAGACCTTCGGCATCGGAGACCGCTTGTTCCTGACAGGGGCTGGACGCTACGATGTTTCTTCTATTTTCGGAAAGGACAACAGGTGGCAGTTCTACCCGAAAGTGAGTGGTAGCTACCTGATCTCCAATGAGAGTTTTTGGCAAGGTATGGGCAACATCATTCCGATTCTGAAACTGAGAGCCTCTTATGGCCAGGCCGGCAACCTGACGGCTATACCTGCATATGGCCGTTACACCAACTATAACCCTGTTGCCTTGTCCGGCTTGCCGGGCCTGGTACCATCACCGCAACTGGGTAATGAGGGTATCAAACCAGAGCGACAGATAGAGAAAGAGATCGGTGCAGACATGAGCTTCCTGAATGGCCGGCTAGGGCTGGAATTTACGTTTTACCGAAAGGACGTGGAAGATCTGCTGCTGTTCATCAATCTCTCACCTTCTACAGGTTTCGTGAATCAGTATGCCAACGTTGGCACAATGACCAACAAGGGGTTTGAGCTTATGCTGACAGGCGCACCGGTGGAGTCGGAGCGATTCAAATGGACATCCACCTTGATCTACTCCAGAAACAAAAATACGCTGAACAACATACCTGGAGGCGTAGTAACGTTTCCAGGAGGTTTCGGGCAAGTGGCCGCTGTGGATGGCTACCCGATCGGCGCCTTCTATAGCACTTATTTTGCCCGCAACCCGGATGGCACGCTACTGCTGAATCCTGCCGGTCTGCCGCAGCCTGAGCGGGCAGGGCGTAACCCAGAAAACGGGCAACCTATTGGTGCAACAGTACCAAAAGTGATCGGCGACCCCAACCCCGACTGGACTGGCTCATGGGTAAATGAGCTTACCATTGGCCGTAGCCTGTCTTTCCGCACACAGTTTGATGCCGCTTATGGCTTTGATGTATTTAACTTCACACGCCGGGTGGGGGAGCGTGACTTTTATGGCGGACTGGCGGGCTATGAACCCGAATTGCGAGGAGAGGTGCCGAAAGGGACTTCCGCCGCTTTATTCGGTATTTTTGAAAATTATATAGAAGACGGTTCTTTTATAAAGCTGCGTGAGATATCTGTGGCGTACGATTTTAAGCCAGCTTTCCTGGGCAGTCCCAATGTACGCCTGAGCTTGGCTGGCCGCAACCTCTTTTCTATAGATGACTACAGTGGTTATGACCCGGAAGTGAATGCCGCCGGTCAACTCAATGCCGTACGTGGCTTTGACTTTGTGGAAGTGCCGATCCCAAGAACCTATGCGGTGGGTATCAACGTGTCATTCTAGTCTTCTTCATTCAAAAGAATAATTATATGAAAAATATAACCTCATATTTGAAAACAGCGGTATTGTCCGGCTTTATGCTGATAGTCAGTAGTTGTGAACTGGACATACCTAACCCCAACGCAGCCAGTGACCTGGAGGTGCTGAACTCCCGGGAGGGTATTATAGGTCTGAGTATAGGCCTGCGGCAGTTTTACTCGACAGCAGGATTGGAGGCTGCCTATCTGTATCCTGGCGTGACCGGGCGCGAACTTAAGGGTGTTGCAACCTTCACAAACGTGTTGGAACTGGAGGCGGGTGGCACAGCGCTGCCTACCTTCAATGGCAATATTCTTAGTCTTTGGTCCAGAATGCAGCGCACGATGCTGATGAGTGAGCAAATCATAGATAACGCCGCTGACATACCTACCTTGACAGGTGGTACACTGAGCGGTGTGCTGGCGCATGCGCATTTGTTTAATGCCATGGCTCAGGGAAACTTGGCCATTGCGTTCGAGCAGGCAAATACCGAAACCAGTCAGACAGACGATGTTACCTTCAGGCCTCGAGCGGAATTGCTAGCAGCAGCCATTGCCCATCTGGAAGAGGGCATAGCCTTGATTGAGGCTACTCCTCCCTCGCCGGAGTTTACCGCACAGGTGACAGGGCCTTTATTTGACCTGAGGAACACTCTCTATGCCTTCAATGCCAGGTATAACCTGTATGCCGGCAACTACGAAGCGGCCATTGCCAATGCTGATAAGGTCGATCTATCAGAGACATCTGAATTTGATTACAACGTCCAAAGTGTTAACCCAATTTTCAATGCCACGAACTTTGAAATCGGCTTAGGTTACTTCAGACCACGTGATAGATTTGGGTTGCCTGCAGAGCTGTTTGAGGCAGGGGACAGACGCCTGGATTTTTATATGACCGGACCAACAGATGTGGTAAATGGAGATCCTGTTAGAACACTGGCTGGCTTCTTCAGTACGCAAACTTCGAGAATCCCGGTATACCTGCCAGACGAGATGAAACTGATCAAAGCGGAGGCCCTGCTGCGTAGCAATGGCTCTTTGGATGAAGCACTGGCTCTGATCAACCAGGTGCGTACGCAGACATCCGGTGATCCATTTGGTGTGCATGCCGGATTGCCTGCCTACAGCGGTCCGGTAACAAGAGAGGCCTTGCTGCTGGAGGTATACAAGCAGCGCTCAGCGGAGCTATACCTGACTGGGCAGAAGTGGGAAGACAGCCGCCGATTCAATCGTCCTGGACCTCCTGATAACCTGGCAGAGCGCAACCGCAATTTTTACCCTTATCCTGATCAGGAGCGTCGCAATAATCCAAACACGCCAAACGATCCGGCTATCTAAGATTACGCTATACCTGTCATTGATAAAATGAAAACCTCTAGCTGCATGTAACGGCATAGCACGTTGCAGGCAGCTAGAGGTTTTTTTATACCTGATAATTAGAGTTGATTATTGCGCTGTAGGATCAGTTCCTCCTCAATGGCAGGGCTAAGGACTAATACAAGATGCTCGGCAAAGGCCGCATTGTCCAATTGCTTGTCACTCATCAAAGCGATCAGGCCAACGGGTTCACCATCTTCTGTCAGGAAGATACTGCCCAGGTAGCTCTCAATGTTTAGTTCCTGCAACTCGAGGTCAAGCGGGAAGTAGTGTTGCACGTTACTGGGGTAGTAACAGAATCGCTGGGTAATTACAGAATCGCAGGGAGAGTGTAGCAGTGGGTAACTGATATTTGGCTGAAGGTCGCCGTTTTTCAGCAGGACATTGGTATGAACATAACGGTGGTCCGAGCTGAGGCTTCCGATGAGCACATACTGTATCTGGGTATGAACAGCGATGAAGTCAGCCGCTAGCTTCAGGAAAAACTCGTCGCGCCGTTGCGTAGTGAGCGATATGGCAGATTCCAGTATACCGTGCTCACGCTCACATAGCGCATAATTCCAATGATGTACGAATCTTAGCTCCATCGCACAAGTAAAATAATGGTAACCTACAAATTTAGAGATAATAACAATAGCAATGCAATAGTATAAATAGCAATTTGTGAAGTACTTATAGTGACATGAGGGTAAAGTGTCGAAATTTTAGTATTCAATTTTTACAATAAAGTGTTTGCTTTCCGTAAATAGAGTTTTGCAGTCGCACCGGATATTTTAGTACCTCATTATGTAAATCGGAATGGCAAAAACACTTTTGAATACGAGCAGCAGTAAGTGCCTTTTATATGTTCTTTTACTCCTTTTTGCTAACCAGGCACTGGCGCAGGTAAATTATAAAGGAGGCTCCAATGTGCAATTGCTTTATGGCCGCAGCTTGAATCAGTCAGGTCAACTGGCTACCATTACAGTAGAGCATTTTGGAGACCTGGGACCTTTTGAGCAATTCGGCTTTGCGGATCTTTTCAACGATGCTAGTCTGGCAGCTCCGAATCTGTATCTGGAGTGGTATCCCAAACTGAGCCTGAGCCGTGCTACAGGCCGCGCTTTCAGCGTCGGCCCGATAAGCGATGTACTGGTAGGAGGGGGACTGAACGTACTGTTTGGGGGTGATGAAGACTTCTTTGTTTACACGGCAGGGCCAGCCTTCAAATTCTGGCTGCCTGGTCAGGGACTGCTGCAATTGGAAACCTACTATTACAAACAACACGGCGCCGAATACAGCGGTACCTACCAGTTTACGCCAAGCTGGGATATTCCTATACCTGTGTCAGAGCGCCTCCGCTTTCGCTTCAGGGGCTTTATGGATTTTATCGGGGATCGTGGCCCCGGCACCACGCAGTACCTGACGCAGCCGCAGTTCCATGTAGACCTGGGCAGTTTCTGGGATAAGCCCGGCAAGGTATACGCAGGCACCGAATGGCGCTACTGGCGCAACGTAGTAGGTATAGCAGGGCTTAACGAATCTATTTTGCAGGCGAACTTTCTGTTTTCCTTATAAAGCAGCCTAGTTTAGGTATTGGACAACGCTTTCAGAAAAGGTGCGGTTTTGCTCCCTTTGGATTTGGCGATCTTTTCCGGTGGTCCTGCCGCCACTACCAAACCGCCTTCCTCTCCGGCACCCGGACCAATATCGATTACCCAGTCGCTGGCAGCCACCACCCGCATGTCGTGCTCTACCACAATAATAGTATTACCTGCATCAACTAAATGGTGGAGCTGGATCATCAGTTTGTCGACATCCGCAGGGTGCAGACCGGTGGTAGGCTCGTCTAAGATGTAGAGGGTATTGCCACGCTGGGAGCGCTGCAGTTCGGTCGCCAGTTTGATGCGCTGCGCCTCACCACCCGAAAGCTCGGTGGCCGGCTGCCCTAGTCGCAGGTAACCCAGGCCAACTTCACGGAGCATGGTAAGGGCACGGTGTACGCTGGCTTCTTCATCAAAAAACTCCCAGGCCGCATCCACCGTCATATCCAGTACTTCGGCAATGTTCTTATCGCGATAGGTGACTTCCAGTGTCTGGGCATTGTAGCGTGCACCGTGGCACACAGGGCAGGGGGCGTATACGCTCGGCAAAAAGAGGAGCTCCACCATCACGAATCCCTCTCCCTGGCAATTCTCGCAGCGCCCCTTGGCCACATTAAAGGAGAAGCGCCCCGCATCGTAGCGGCGTTTTTTTGCGAGTGGTGTGCTGGCAAAGAGTTTGCGTACGTGGTCGAACAAGCCGGTATAGGTGGCCATGTTGGAGCGAGGTGTTCTACCAATGGGCTTCTGGTCCACGCGCACCAATCGTTTGATCTCCTCCATACCTGTTGTGATATGGCCTCCGGTTGTAACAGGTATGTCACGTTCTAATTCGCTGCCTTCCTCTTCCTCTACAGGCAGCTGATGCCCCAGGTGAGAAGCTACCAGTTCTACCAGTACCTGGCTTACCAAACTGGACTTGCCGGAGCCCGATACACCAGTCACGGATGTGAACACCCCAAGCGGAAACGCAGCAGACAGGCTATGCAGATTGTTCCGGCTGACGTCTTTTAGTTCCAGCCATTCTCTCGGTTCACGTGGGTTCTGGTTGAACCCTTTTGGCTGGCTGAACAGATAAGAACCCGTGCGGGAGGATGCAACTTCTCTTAATCCTTCGAGAGGACCACTGTACAGGATCTCACCACCTTTCTCGCCGGCAGCAGGGCCCACGTCCACGATCCAGTCAGCATGGCGGATCACCTCCAGGTCATGCTCCACAATAAAGAGTGAATTGCCCGCTTTTTTGAGCCCGTCGAGGGCACGGAGCAGGGCCACCTTGTCGGCAGGGTGCAGACCGGCGGAAGGCTCGTCGAGCACATACACTACTCCGAATAAATGGGAGTAAAGTTGTGTAGCCAGGCGCAGGCGCTGCAACTCACCCGGGGAAAGGGTAGGCGTGCTGCGCTCCAGCGACAAATAGCCCAGGCCCAGGTCAAGCAGCACATCGATGCGGGCGCAGAGGTCATCTGCAATGCGTTTAGCGACGATGGCCTGCTCAGGATGTTCTGCTTCCGTACGGGAATGGCCCGGCTCAGTACCTCTTGCAAATGGTTTCAGAACAGACTGCACCCTTTTCAGCGGTAGTCGCGAAAGCTCTGTGATATCATAGCCGGCAAACTTGACGGACAAAGACTCCGGCCGCAGGCGCTTGCCCTGGCAGGTAGGGCAGTCGGTGCTGAGCATATACTGCATGACCCGCTTTTTCATGAGCGGACTGTTCGTGTTGGCGAAGGTATGGAACACGTGCCGGCGGGCGCTGCTGAAGGTCCCCATGTAATTCGGCTCCTCCTTGCGCTTAACGGCACGGCGCGTTTCTTCAGGGGTATACCCCGGGTATACGGGCACGACCGGCTGCTCGTCTGTGAAGAGGATCCAGTCACGGTCCTTTTGGGGCAACTCACGCCAGGGCTTGTCCACATCAAAGCCCATCGTCACCAGGATGTCGCGCTGGTTCTGTCCGCCCCAGGCGGTGGGCCAGGCCGCGATCGCCCGTTCGCGTATGGTGAGTGAGTCGTCCGGCACCATTGACTTTTCGGTGACATCATACATTCGCCCCAGACCGTGACAAGTAGGGCAGGCGCCTTCTGCGGTGTTAGGAGAGAAAGCCTCGGCATAGATGATGGACTGCCCCTCCGGGTAGTCGCCGGCCCGGGAATAGAGCATGCGCAGCAGGTTCGAGAGAGTGGTGACGCTGCCTACAGAAGATCGGGTAGTGGGTGTCCCGCGCTGTTGCTGCAAAGCCACAGCTGGAGGCAATCCGTCAATGGCATCTACTTCCGGCACGGCCATCTGGTGGAACAGGCGCCGCGCATAAGGTGACACCGATTCGAGGTAGCGCCGCTGCGCCTCCGCATACAATGTTCCAAACGCCAAACTAGACTTTCCTGAACCGGACACGCCTGTGAACACGACAAGTGCATCGCGAGGTATCGAAAGGCTGATGTTTTTGAGATTGTGCTCCCGGGCGCCACGTACTTCTACAAATCCTTTGAATGGCTCGGTCTTAGTCTGGTTTTGCTCTGGTTTGGTCATATGTAAGGTGTAAACTGCCTTGCTGCGAAGGTATAATTTCGTGTCACAAAAGGAAATTGTTGAGTGTACGCGTGATTCAGCCTGACGGTAAGGTATAGCTGCTTGTTAACTTTAAGCGAAACGCTGATTAGATTTTTGAACAAGGTTTAGTTTGTTGGAAATCAGCGAGGTATGTATAGTCTAAGATTCGCTGGCCCAGTTCTGCACTTCAGGTATACATACTTAATTAACTGTCCTGTGAAACCACTAAAATGCAGAGATGTCGACTTTGCCTGCGAAGCCGAGGTAAGGGCTGATGGCGAGCAGGAAGTGCTGACTCAGACAGGGAAGTATGCACATAGGGCGCACCCCGTGGAGGCAACTTTAGAGAAGTCAGGATATAAGCTGTCAATTGACTTCTGATGCAGCAAGCATTTAAACATAGGTATATAGGTATTTCTTTTAAAAATCCTATTTCTGCAACTATTAAGGCATAGATTAGTATTTATTTAAACCTGATTTAAAAGCCTGAATAAGGTCGAAAAGGAAATACTATCGGAAATAAACTATAAACAAACTTATGCTGGCAATGAACTATCGCGGGCCACAACGGGTCCGCATTGACGAAAAACCAGAGCCTAAGATTCTGCATCCCCAGGATGCCATTGTGCGTGTGACACGCTCTTGCATCTGCGGCTCTGACCTCCACCTTTACAACGGCAACGTGCCCGACACCCGCGTGGGCATGACCTTCGGACATGAATTTATCGGTGAAGTAACAGAGATCGGATCAGAAGTAGAGAAACTGAAAGTGGGTGACATGGTAATCGTGCCTTTTAACATCGCCTGCGGTAAATGCCATTTCTGTAAGCAGGGGCTGTTTGGCAACTGCCACGAGTCCAACTCTCAGGCAACGGCTGTGGGGGGTATCTTCGGTTACTCACACACAGCAGGTGGCTATGACGGCGGACAGGCCGAGTATGTGCGCGTTCCTTATGCAGATGTGGGCCCAACCGTTATACCTCCGGGAATGGATCCGGATGATGCCGTGCTGCTGACAGACGTAGTGCCTACCGGTTACCAGGCTGCCGAGATGGGCGGTATCCAAAAGGGTGACACCGTGGTGATCTTTGGTGCAGGACCTATCGGTATTATGGCTGCCCGATGCTCATGGTTGTTTGGTGCTGGCCGTGTGATCGTAATTGACAAGCTGGAATACCGGTTGGAGTTCGTGCGTAATTATGCAAACTGCGAGGCCTACAACTATGAAGAAATGGATGATCCCGTGTTGTTCGTGAAGAAAACCACTGACTGGATGGGAGCCGATGTATGCATCGATGCTGTGGGAGCTGAAGCAAGCGGTAATCTAATGCAGACAATCACGGGTCGCAAGCTGTTGCTACAGGCTGGTTCTGCTACCGCGGTTCACTGGGCTGTGAACTCCCTCAAGAAGGGTGGCATCCTGTCAATTGTCGGGGTGTATGGCCCTACGGATAACCTGGTGCCGATCGGTAACGTGGTGAACAAAGGCATCACGATCAGGGCGAACCAGGCTTCAGTGAAGCGCCTGCTGCCAAGGTTGATCGACCATGTGCAGAACGGCGTTATCAACCCGAAAGCACTCATCACACACCGTGTACCATTGGAAGACGTGGCCGATGCTTACCACATTTTCTCAGAGAAGCTGGATAATTGCATCAAGCCTGTACTTATTCCACCATCAGCCAGATAGAAAGGAGACAATCATGGAAAATAAGACACCAAAAGACTATTCGCATATAAAAGACTGGGGCATTGACGCTGATCCAAAGAACGATCCGACCTACCCCATGAAACACCGTACCGACGCGGAGCAGGAAGGCTACAGCTGGGAGCGGCCAACGCAGCAGGACATCAACATCGAAGTGCTGCACTCTAACGAGCGCCCTAACGTAACAGCTGTGTTTGGCACCTCCATGCCGCCAAGCGGCCTAAGCGGTATGATCCGGCGCTTTGCATTTAAGCATAGTGAGAACAGCTACCTGCACTGGCTGCCACTGATCATGGCAGACCGTGTGAATGTGGTAGAAGGCGTGATCGAGGACTTTTCAAAAGGAACTGTGCCCAACATCTTTGCCGAAAAAGGCTGGAAGGCCGACTGGGAACATAATAAGAGTGGGCTTATTCAGAAAGTAGGTATCATGGCACTGGTTGCAACCGCTGCCGTCGTGCTGCTTACCCGCAAAAAAGATAGCTGAAGGGTTAGACAATAGCCAAGAAGAAAGGCAGCTACCTCTTGGTAGCTGCCTTTCTGTTTTAACCGGTGACCGGAAGCTGTACCTGCCCGAGCGCATCGATGATCTCTGTTGCTTTGTCCGGACTATACTGGCTACGGATCGCGTCCTCATTTATTACAAAAGCTGGAGCAGCCGGATCGCCGTCAATGGTATAGACCTTGTCTGCTAGCTGTTCAGCATCATGGTTTGTATCCTGAACGACCTGACTGATAGGTGACTTGGCACGAGAGTCGAAGGCTGTCCAAATGAGCCGCTCCGGATTTTTTCCATTTTTGAACTCGTCCGGAAACCGACTCTGCGCTTCCTCTTCAATTGCCTGCGGGTCTAGTTCATTTATTTCGCATACCTGCTGAAAAACAGCCATGTCTCTGTTTATCTGATCTTCCATGGTTTTCATTTATCTTCTGGTCTACTTACGTAATGAAGCCATGGAGAGTCGGAACCAGGGTGGGAGAGTTTAGCGGAAGTTTCTTTAGTCCCATTCGATGATATCATCCTCTTCTTCATCGTCCCCCAGGTATGACTCATCTACATCCCAATCGTCTTCTTCCCAGTCATCGGTTATGTATACCTCGTCCACCATGTCATCAGTTGCATCCTGAGTTTCTTCTGCCATGCTGGATTCTGCGTTATGCTGTAGAAAATCCTGCAGCACAGGTATAGCCGCAAAACCCGCTTCAGTGAGAGGAATCAGTTCGCCGCGTTGCAGAAAGCGGTTGGCATCGAGCAGCACTTCGTGGATGGGCGTGTGAATATGCTTTGGAATTTTGAACAGCCTTTCGTCGCGCTTGTCAAAAGGCGTAGGCACGCCGGAGGTATACAGGTAGGGGAGTAGCGTTTTAGAGCAACTCATAGCGATACGGTCGATACGGTGCTCCTGAAAATACTCCTGCAGGCGACCGTTGATGTTCTCAAAAAATTCCGCTGTCTCCCCCAGTCTTACCCGCGACCCTGCCCGCGATTTGCCTTTGGTCTTGAGGTATTTGATCTGGCTTTTGCCCTGCTTCTTGCGCACCATGTACGAGCGATATACCTTATGATTGACGCAGCGGCCATCCTCAAAATACCCCATGGCGCAATTGCCAGATTGAATCAGGAGGATGATATAATTTATTTTTGCTTCAGGCTGTTCGGTACCTGGCGCGGGTTCGGTAATGGGCAAACGGAAGTAGGCCAGCTCATCGCCCGTCTTGCTCAGCAAGGCTATCCGGTGCTTTTCCGGATCATAGGTTGTCTGGCAGTCAGCGCCTTGTATGTTGCGGAGCAGTTCTGCTGCTTTATCTTTAGGTATAAATCTGTTCATATCTTTTGCAGCGACCAGGTTTAAGCTGCCCTCAGCTTCGGCTGTAGCAGGTGCGTCACACGCTATTCTGTACAGAAAGTATAAGCAGCCTTACCACGCCAATACGTTTTGTAAATATAAACTGGCTGCCTGATATTATTGCAGCAGCCTGGGTCTGCAATACCTACTTTCTGTGTTGTCTAGCTCAGTAAGCCGATGGTTTATCAGAATAGTTGCTGAGCCAGTGCCTTGTCGTGGTTGTAAAGGTCATCTCTGAAATGAACCGTGCCGTCCTGCTCAACCCATGCCGTGAAATACACCAGGTACACCGGCACATTCTCTTTCAGATTCACATTTATTTCCTCACGGCCACTCATGGCATTACGAACGCGGCTTCTATCCCAGCCAGGGTTATGCTGGAGCAGGTAAGTGGCCAATTCGGCTGGTTTTTCTACACGCACGCAGCCATGGCTGAAATCCCGGTCTGTTTCATCGAACAGATGGTTGGCAGGTGTATCGTGCAGGTATACGGAGTACTCATTCGGGAACATAAACTTCACGCGGCCAAGTGAGTTGTTTGGCCCCGGGCGCTGCCTGATGCGGTACTCAAAGTTGTGGCGCGTCATGTTCGCCCAGTCCACCCGGGATACAGGTACTCTTCTGGCGTTAGAGCCAAAAGTGGTGACCATTTCCATGTTCTGAGTTTCCAGCCAATTCCTGTTGCGTAGCAGTTTAGGCTTTATGTCGGCTTCTACAATGCTATTGGGTACATTCCAGTAGGGCGCAAACACCAGGTACTGTATCTCGTGGCTAAACACAGGAGTGGAGTGCATTGTCTTTCCGACAACAGCACGCATACGCATCACTTCCTTGCCATCTTCCATGACGTATACCTTAAAAGCCGGAATGTTTACCATCACATAGCGCTGGGGGCCCGCTTCTGGTTCCAGACGCTTCGGTAGCCAACGCCATCGCTCCATGTTCAGCACGAGCTGGTCTATACGTTCATCAATACTTACATTAAGAGCCTGATAGGTCTGTGGCCCCACAATGCCATCTACTGATAAGCCATGTCGCTCCTGAAATGCCTCCACGGCTTTTTTGAGCTGCTCGTCATACACATACGCAGTGCTATCCTGCACTCTGACCTGTTGGTCAGGTAAAAGACGTTTCCGGAGCGATAAGACCACCTCTGCTGTGTCATGCAGTCGCACCAGGCCCTGCTCTTTTACCTTAGGCCAACCGCCCTGTTCCTGTATCTGTCGGTACTGAACCAGTGCCTCCCGCAGTTTCTGATAGCCTTCGTGCAGTGCTTCAAACTCGTAATAGGGGTATGAGCTTTCTCGCTCTTGCAGAATGGTCTGCAGTGCTTTGTGCAGCTTGATCTTATTCTTTTCCACTCCCCACTTAATGGCGGAGTGATTGTGCGGATTGACCGTTCCATTGTAAAAGTCTGCAGCATAGTTAAAGTATGAGGCCGTTAGTGCCAGATCAATCTCCTGTTGCTTTTGCTTCGACTGTGCAGCAGACGCACGCATATTCTGAAACTCTCTGTACATTGCCTGCAGGTCCTTTACTTTATACTCACTGGGGTCCAGGCCTTCGCGATGGGTTTTTTCGAGGACCTGCATCAGCTTTTCTGCCTGCGGAACCAGCTTGTCTCCTTTAAACCAGGCCAGCTTGTAGTCCCGGTTCTGATAAAACTGCTCTACCAGTTGCAGGTGATGCCTGAACTCCTTTTCATTGCTGATGTAGTCTGTTACAAATACGCTGTCCATTCTGGGCGCATTGGTAGCAGGTGTACTGGTGGAGTGACGGGGAGTACTTTGAGGCTGCATTTGAGCCGTAGCTAAAATCGGCAGGTATAGCAGTATCAGGTATAGCGCTAATCGTCGTAAAACGGAATAATTATAAGTATCTTTCATTTATTTTCTCTCTATAAGTTCGGTAGTGCTAAAGACTCCGGCACAGCAGATCAGAAGGAAGTGCTAATTGCATCACAGAAGGTATTGCCTTTAGGTATGATAGGTGCTGCCAGAGAGGTAAAATCATATTGGAGCTTCACGAAAATGTTTACAAAATCTCGTGGGTAATAATATGATTTTGTTTAGGGTTGGATTGCCGTGTTAAAATGGCCAGCTAACCTCTTTATACCATGAATATTAAACATGTATTAAAATTAACGGCCTGTTAGTCTCAAAAGTTTACCTTTTTTGATATGTTCTCTAATTAAGTGATTCTCTGCTTAAAGCACTTTTTATAGTAATAAATGCATGTAAGTCTTATGTTTTAGTAGACGTGGAGATAACAGCTTCTACCCGTTTTATTATATCTTGATAAAGTGCCAGCACGTTCAAGATCTCTGATGGTATTCCCGCTAAGTGTTGGTTGTCTGTGGTTTTACTTAAAAGCCAATTGATATTTAATAAAATATAGTGCCAATTAGATGCTTCTTTCCGTATGACAGCATGATTGACAAACGTAAAGCCGTGCGACACATGAGATGGACGATATGCCTTGCATTGCTCCTCTGTTCCTGCGCTACCCAGCAGCAGGGCAGTACTCCTGTCGCCTCCAAGCCAGGCCTTCCCAAGTTATATGCCCCGGCAGTATACCCTAAGCCGGATCTTGGTTCCCAACGGCTTCAAGTACAAGCTGGTAAGGGTGATGTACTGGCTGGTTTGAAAGAGCAGCCTGCCGGAGCAGCAGCTTCCACTCGCGTAGTAAAAGCTTATCCTGTGTACAAGGAGATTTTCCGCACCAAAACCGTATACCTGCCTGACACTGTTGCGCTTGATTCCCTGCACCGAGAACTGCAGATTGAGCAACTAGCCAACCAGGCCATCCGCAAAAAATTGAAGACTACTGAAGACGAGCGCGTTTACTGGCAGGAAAAGAATGAGCAGAAATTCTGGACAATGATCGCCATGGCCGTTTTCGCTTTCCTCTACATCCTCTTCCGGGTGCTGGCGTCCCGCATCAAAGAAACCTGATCTGACCTATACAAAACCGTAAACCGCTGCCCTCGTTTAAAAAAGGAAGTATCATGTTTAACCTGATTTAAAACTATGAACAGACGAGACAGAGATCGCTTTGAACGCGACAATTATGACCGGGACTACACTGGCAACACCGGCTACGACCGGAACGATGATCACTACCACAGTGCCCGCAATCTTACCAATGAATTTGAGCAGGAGTATCGCAGCCACCACCACCGCGGCCTGGATGATGACCGCTATGGCCGTGATCGCAGCGACATGCGCCACAGCTACCACGAAGGCAATATGGGCGATGCCTATGAGCGTATGCGCGATGGGAGAACCTCCAATCGCAGCGATTCCAGCTACAACATGAACCGTGGAGAGCGCGACATGGGCAACCGTAGCTATGAGAACCGTAATCGCAGCCAGGGTTGGTCTGATTCAGATCAGTATGGCAGATCAGGCAGGTATAGCCAGGGAGGCGATGACTATGGTCGTGACATGGGAAGCCGTGACCGATTCAGAAGCCAGGTCAGCGGCGACCGTATGGAACAGGGACGCGGTAACCGCATGAGTCAGGACGATTTGCGCGAAGGCTATGGCATATCAGATTACAGCCAAATGCGCCAGTCTGAAATTCGTTCCAGCAGAGGCATTCCGAATCCGGGTATCACCAGCAGCTTCGAGGATGATTACGGCACCGACTTTGACCGCGACCGTAGCTATGGCGTTTCGTCCGGCAACTTCGGTGGCTATGGCGCACAGCGCGGCGGCTACAGACGTGACCGAAACGACCGTTATTAATAGATTTAACTTAAAAACAGTCAATGAAGCTACAGCCGCTCTCTTAAGAGGGAGCGGCTGTAGCTTTTTAGTAATATTGGTTAACTGACTTGCATTCTACTTTAATAATTGTCAATTAACCAATTGATTTCCAAACATTATGGTAGGAGGGTGGTATAAGTTAGAGGATTTCCAGGGTTGATATATTCTGTTAAGTAAGCTTAGGCGAACACAGAATTGTCAACCTGTTTATCTTTTAAACCAATGACAACCTAAACGAAGAAGAGCTATGAAGAAGTTAGTTTTAACCCTGGCCCTGGGATTCGGCATCAGTACCGCTGTATTTGCCCAGGACAATGTGCCGGAACGTGTAAAGACCAGTTTTAGCAACAGCTATGCCCAGGCGAGCGATGTAGAATGGAAAGCAAAAGATGATACCTATTATGCCAAGTTCGAGATGAACGGCAACAAGCACTGGGTCAAGTATAACGCGGACGGAACAGTTGAAAAGGAAGGTCGTGAGATTGAAGTGAACGAACTGCCACAGGCCGTGCGGAGCGCCATCAATCAGCAGTATGCCGACCGTACCATCGAGAAAGCCAAAACAGTAGAAAAAGATGGCCAGACCAGATACATGGCCAAGCTGGAAGGCGATGACGAGGACCTGAAAGTAGTGTTCAACGCCGATGGTAGCGTAGAAAAAGAAAAGGATAAAGACAAAGATAAGAACAAGCGAAAATACTAAGGTATAGCCTTAGGCTATGAAACAGAAAAGGGCAGTCCGCATAGACTGCCTTTTTTTGTGTCCCGGCGTTTGCATTCTACACCTGTATCCTGTTGGAGCTTAACCCTTCGCAGGTATAAGAGTATGAACAAATAAAACCGTAGCCGATGAAAAACGACAAACAAGTACGCGACCATCTGGAAAAGCTGATGCGGATGGGGCAGGCATTTCGCCCGATGGGAGAACTGTTGCAAGGGCTCACTGTAGAGGAGGCAGGGGATAGAGTGAAAGACCTGCCCTATACCATCTGGCAACTGCTCGAGCACCTGCGCTTCGCTCAGCACGATATCCTGGACTTTTGCCGCAACCCCGACTACCAGGAACCTGACTGGCCTGATGATTACTGGCCTGCCGAGGCTGCACCAGCTGATCAGAATGCCCTGGACCAGACTCTGCAGGCGATCAGCCATGATCTGGAGGCCATGGTACAGTTGGTGCAGGATACGGATAACGATCTTTTTACACCCATCCCGCATGGCAACGGACAGACGCTCCTGCGCGAAGCCATGCTGGTGGCCGAGCACAATGCTTACCACCTTGGCCAGATCGTGGTGATTCGACGCCTGTTGGGTGATCCTTTGTAATGTTGAGCTGTGAACATGCTACGTGCCGACTGATACTTAACGGCTTTCGTAAAATCTGATAGCAAAGGGGGAGGAGTGTGAGCATGGCAGACATTCAACAAAAGGAGCTACCGGATAGAAACCGGAAACTGCTATTTATCAAAGTTGTGCATACTCTGGTGTGGGTTTTCTACAATGTGGTGATCTTTTACCTGCTGTATGCCGTCATCGTTAACCGGATAGACAAGTGGGTGTGGATTTGCCTGGGCCTGATCGTACTGGAGGGGCTTATCCTGCTGGTGTTTAAAAAAATGTGTCCCATCACAGTCGTGGCCCGGCGGTACTCGGACTCTACTCGTGATAATTTCGATATTTTCCTGCCTAACTGGCTGGCCAGGTATAATAAAGAGATCTATACTACAATCGTTCTCATAAGTGTGCTTATATTGGCCTACCGTTTGGTATTGGAGTAAATGGAAAGGGGGTGGTATCCGAAGCGGTGATCATTCGCAACCTGGCTTCTTAGGGAGTCTTACATCCTGTTTCGCTATGCAACAGCTTCTTAAGCCGATCGGCATTTATCCGCTGGTTTATTTTCGCATCCTGTTTGGGCTGCTGATGTTCTGCGAAGGGATCGGGGCCGTGCTCATCAATTGGGTGCAGGAGCACTACGTGGAGCCGACCTACCACTTCGGTTACATCGGGCTGGAGTGGCTGAAACCACTGCCCGGCAACGGCATGGTATACCTCTACCTGGTCATGGCGCTGCTAGGTTTTATGATCATGGTCGGCTGGCGCTACAAGCTTACTTCTTTTCTGTTTTTTCTGCTCTTTGGCTATAGCTTCTTTTGCGAAAAAACACACTACCTCAACCACCACTACCTTATTTGGCTCATCAGCGGACTGATGGTACTGCTGCCTGCCCACCGCAAATATTCAGTGGATGTGAGGCGTAAGCCAGAGCTGGAAACAGACGTGGCGCCGCAGTGGACGCTTTGGCTTTTCCGAGGGCAATTGGTACTGGTTTACTTCTATGCCGGGGTGGCCAAACTGCAACCCGATTGGTTGGCCGCTAAGTCCATGAGCATCTGGATGGCAGCCAAAACCCACTTTTACGTCATTGGCCCATACCTGAATACACCGGCCATGATACAAACAGTGGTGTGGGGAGGCCTCGCCTTTGACTTCCTGATCGGCTTTGCCCTGCTCTGGCCGCGCACTCGCATGGTGGCTTTCTGGGTGGCTTTCGCTTTTCACATTTTCAACTCGGCGGTGTTCCATGTCGGGGTGTTCCCGTATTTTATGATCGCGGCCAATGTGCTGTTTTTTACTCCTGAGCAGATTGCCCGCTGGTTTTTCAGAAAAGATATTTCGCCTCAACTTTTGCAGAGTGCTCTGCTCAAACAGCCCCGCTGGCAGCTTCGCCTGGGCGCACAATTCTGCCTGCTATACCTGGGTTTTCAACTACTCTTCCCGCTGCGGCACTTCTTTATACCTGGCGATGTGAACTGGACCGAAGAAGGACATCGCTTTTCGTGGCGCATGATGCTGCGCACAAAACGTGGGCATGTGCATTACCTGGTCAAGGACCTGGATACAGAAAGCGTTGTACATGTTTCGGCACACGACTATCTGGTGAGAGAACAACTTAAGGAACTGCCCAAACATCCGGACATGATCTGGCAGTTTGCCCAGTTCCTGAAAGCCGAATACCAGAAGAAAGGTATTGCCAATCCGCAGGTATACGCCATCTCACGACTCAGCCTCAATGGCTACCCACCACACCCCATTGTCGACCCAGCCGTGGACCTGGCGTCTATACCTTATACCTGGGGCGCCAAAAGTTGGGTGACGCCACGGCCTGAAGCTGACGGCTGGCCCTGGGTAAAACAGATTATTTCAGAGAAGTGATCGGCTATACCTGTCTGGTAGCATACTCTTATTTTTTAGCGAATTCTCTTTAAATCTGCTTAGCTTTCAGGTATAAAGAGCATGAGGAGAAGCGGCTTATAAACGAAGAAAAGCAAGCGCATGAAAAGCACCGTGTACACAAGATCCATTCAGCTGCTGCTGTTCATGTTACTGCTGGCAGTTCCCGGACGCCCGATCGCGCAGCACAAACCGATCAAATTTGCCCTGACGGATGTAAAAGCTGATATGGCCTACGCTTACGAAACGCTGCAAAAGGCACATTATAATTTGTATGCCTATGTCAATAAGCGGGACTACGATGCGGCCTACAGTGACTTGCTGAAGTCGATCACGAAAGACTCGCTGAGCATGCTGGAGACGACCATGCTAATGCAGCGGCTGTTGGCGATCGGAAACGTGGGGCATTGCGAGGTGGACTTTCCAGCGGGTTCTTACATCACCTACGCCACGCAGGGCGGCACCTTGTTTCCGCTGGAGCTGGCTTTTGAGAATGGCAAGGCCTTCGTCCGCAAAAGCTATGTGCCAGATTCAAGTATAAAAGCAGGTGATCAATTACTGCAAATAAACGGCAAACCGATCCGAAAAGTAAAGGCCGCCATCCATCCTTACCTATCAGCAGAGCGCCCTTATTTCAAAGACGCCAAACTGGAGTTCTGGTCTTTCCCTCGTTACTACTGGGCGGTGTTCGGTGAGCAGGAGAACTTTAAAGTGAAAGTAAAACAGGCGAGCGGCAGGCGCAGCACCCATACCCTGGAGCCGATCACGGTGATGGGCTACGAGGAGAGTCGGGGAGGGGAGATCCTCAAAAACGAGCGCTCTTTCAGGTATATGGAGGATGTTGCCTATCTGCACCCAGGTCCTTTCAGTGCTCAAGAGCCAGAGGGAGAGGCGCAGTTCAAAGTCTTCGTGGACAGTGCCTTTGCCGACATCAACTCCCGCCAGGCGCAGTACCTGATCCTGGACCTGCGCAACAATGCCGGGGGGCACAACGCCTTTAGCGACTACCTGATCGCCTATTTTGCAGACAAGCCTTTTCGCTGGTTTTCTGACTTTACCGTCAAAACCAGTGAGGTACTCAAGACCCAAACCAGGAAGCAATTTACTGGTGCTATACCGGACGACTATACCCGTCAGATTTTGGAGACGCCTGATGGCACCACCTTCGCCTATGCTCAAACCATGCAGCAGCCTATGCCGGAAGATCGGCGATTCAAGGGCAAGGTATACGTGCTCGTCAATCGCCAATCCTACTCCATGGCGGTGGTGAGTGGCGCCCTGATTCAGGACTACGGCTTTGGGGAGATCGTGGGAGAGGAGACCGGCGATACACCTACCCTCTATGCCGCGCAGTTCAGCTTTCAGTTGCCCCGCACCAGCGTGGAGCTCAAAGTGCCCAAAGGCTACATCGTGCGGCCGAACGGAGACGAAAAACTGGCTGGTCTTATACCGGATCACCTGGTGCGCGACCACCTGCTCGACCACAAAGATGAAGTGTTGCGCTATACCCTGGAGAAGCTCATTCATCCTCATCGCAGCTCCTCTGCTTTAAAGTAAACCAGCTTATCTCCCGCATACATCGTTCCGTTGCTCACCAGCCAAATTGTCGACCTGACGTTTAGATTTCCCGCTATACCTTTACTCATACCCAGTTATCCAAAAGCCAGATAAAGCGATGGCCGGACGCTGTTTCCTGATTTATAAAGGCTAAGAACTACATAGGCTCTATATAGCAATAAACCTTAATAAATTATTATACGTTATTAAATACATACAATATTCCTCGCCTTACCAGTGCCTTAGCGGTTAGTCTCTCTCAGCCCTCTCTTTCACTAAGGTTGTGCATTTATTTTTCTTTCAATGATAAAATGTCGCGCCCATGAAAAAAATATACACACTCCTGATTGCTCTCCTGATCAGCTATCCGCTGTTTGCACAGTACGAGACTGTGGTCTTCAATTATGACAGGATGTATTTTAACGAAGGGCAGCCGCTGCCGGCAGAGAAGCCTTTTATTCTGACTGGATCGGTGGGTAAGAATGTGGCCATGGTAGAGGTCGCCATCTACGGCTCGTCTGACACCAGCAAAGACCCTCTCTTTGTCAACTCCTGGAAGAGGCGGCCTGGTAATCCCGAAAACAGATTCATTATCCCGATGAACTATCCGCTTCGTGGAAGTGATAAATACACGTTGCTCATCAACTATTACGAAGCGGCCAATGCTATGCAGCAGCAACAGCTCCTGCATCAGCTCAACAGTGCGCTGCACGCTTACATCGATCAATCATTTGTGGTGAGCCGCGGCAGCGTCGTGCTGCAGAAGCACCCCCGAAACATGCGCAGTGATATGAATGCGATCGTTAACCAGGGGCTTGAGCTTTACCGAAGCCAGATAAATTATCAGTTCGACGGCTTTTCTGACATAGTGCTCGACAAGCTTGACCAAATCAACAGCATGCGCCTGCGTCGGGCGCGGCGTAACATCGTAGCCACAGAAGGCGAAAGCAGCGAATCTGTCCGCCTGAAGTATGCACAGCGTCAAATTGAAGCGCTTAAGTCATTGGTGAGTCAGGAAGTGGCGCAGTTTGCAAATGCACCGCTGCACGCCCTGACAGATACCCGAAAACTGACCGATTACGCTTCCCAGAAAACAAGGAATGTACTTGCTGTCAACGTGGGGTATGGCGGGGTGTACTATTCGGGCGACTTCGACGACTTCTCATCAGACACGGCACCGTATGCGGGCATCTCCATTCCGTTTGGCAAGGCTCCCTTCAATTCAGCTTTCTGGACAAAATCGAGTCTTTCGGCGGGTGTTTTCCTGAAGAACCTGAATTTTGGCGATGACAATGAAGCAACCGGTCCGATCGTGAAGCGGCCCATTTACCTGGCACTAGGGTATAGGGCGCTGCCATTTGTCCGTTTTCAGGCTGGCGCTACGGTGTTGCAGAGTAGCCTGGCGTCTACCTCCATCTCCGATTTTAACCTGGACCGGGTGTATGTAAGGCCCTTCATTGGTTTGAGCCTGGAACTGAATTTATGGATGGATTTAAACAGATAGGCCATGAAATACTTTTTCTCCTTGTGCCTGCTTCTGCTCAGCTGCCACCTGGCAGTGGCACAACATGACATCTACCGATGGCAGTTTGGCGGCTACACAGGTATAGCGAATTATCAGAATGACCGAAACAGCACAACAGACTATCTGAAACCAAAGAGCAACCTGCTGTACCGTTTACAGCTGACCCGTCACCTCGGTGATAACTTCGGGCTTGAGCTGGCCTATTCGTACGGAGATGTGCGTGGGCTTGACCAGTTGGATAACCGTTTCACGACGGATGTGCGCACAGCCTCGCTTCGTGGCATCTTCTATACCGACAACGGTTGGCTGCTGAACACTTCGGCTATTGTGTCCCCCTACTTCTTTGCCGGGTATGGGCTGGGTATTTTTAGAACCAACGTGGGTAATTTTGATGAAGAGTCCCGCTATGTACCGCTTATACCTTTCGGAGTGGGACTGAAATTCAGAGTATCAGAAAGGTGGCAGGTGTCCCTGCAATCAGAAGCCGTATACCTGCGGGAGCGGCACCTGGAGGGCATTGAGCTGGAGCAGAACAGTCGTAACAATTCCTATGTACACACAGGCCTTACGGTGGGTTATAGTTTCGGTTTTCGCAAGTCGGATTTCAAGGCCGCGCAGTTCTATGCCGGCAATGTGGCGCTCCTGCGCTCCGTAGAGGGCCAGCCGCAGCCAAACCTTCTGCAGACCATCATGAAACTGGAGCCGCGAGAGGTCAGCTTACCGCAGGATACCACTGTCTTTGTGGAGCCGGACTTACAGAAGCGCCCAATTATACGACAGGTAGACACGCTGGAAACTACCGAAACAATCATTGAGTCGGACACTACGCAGGCACTGCAAACCGGGGAGGTGGAGAAAGTCTCCATCGAAAAAACACCTATACAGGATACAACCGCATTAACTGTACAGAGAAAGGCGGTCACCAATCCCTTAAAGCCAACGGATGCAGATACGACCCGGCTAGCCGCCCGGCCAGATTCAGTTGCAGTTCCGGAGAATGCAGTAGTTAAGGAGAGGGCGGTGACCAGAGAGCGGACAGCCAGGTCAGCACCACTGGTTGCGTCAGATTCTGTCGTGCAAAAGCAGCAGACGCGGACCATCACTGCACAGCGACAGCAGGATACGGTGGAACGCAGGGAGAAGCCTGTTGTTAGACGCGAATATGAACGGGATCAAAGGCGCACGTATTATGCTCCTGCGCAGCGGGATGAAAGAATTGCCCAGCTCCAGCAGGAGCAGCAGCGACTGGCCGCCGCAAACGTGGAGATCAGCCGGAAACAGCGCATGCTGGACTCTTTGCAGACAAACCAGCTAGCGGGTGAGTACGAGGCATTGACTGACCCCAGCATGGTAAACTTCCTGTCGCAGCAGGCTGCCCTAAATGATAGCATGATGCAACGCCTGCAGCAGTACGAGCAGGAACTGACCTTCTCGCAACAAGGATCTTTTGCAGGGTCAGATATGCCGGGTCCGGAAGCACCTACCCGTCAGTTCCTAGCAGTATTCTTTCCCATTAATTCACACCGTATACCTGTGCAAAGCCTGACCGATATCAATCAGTTGCTGATGGTGCTGGAGGATAACCCCCAAGTGCAGGTCAGGCTGACCGGCTATGCATCCCAGTCAGGCAGCGCGGCCTACAACATGGAACTGAGTCGCAAAAGGGCAGAGGCTTTAATGGATATTCTTATACAACAGGGGATACCCCGTGAGCGCTTCAGTCTGATGTACATGGGCAGCCAACAGTCCTCCAAAGCGGAGAACCGCATGGACCGGAAAGTAGAAGTAAGGCTAATAGAGTAAGTTTTTAAAGTTTGGCATCGAAAGAGAAATAGCTGTTTTTAAATTGATTAAATTTCGGACTGGTTCAAGGCCAGCAGACTTAGTGCAGGTATACTTACTTGTATTTTTGGGCTTGTAACCGAAACTTTAAGACTAATCTTGCACGGCGTATTTCCATCTACGATACATGTCCAAATCCAAAAAGCTCCAGAACGTAACAATATCCGAAGTATTCAAAACCATCATCTGGCCACGTCGAAAGTATCTCGGGGTAGGTCTGGTGCTGATCGTTATCAGCCGTCTGGCTGGCCTGGTGCTGCCGGGCGCGAGTAAGTTTCTCATTGATGATGTGATCCCAACCGGTGACAGCACCATGCTCAAATGGCTGATCGGGGCGGTGCTGGCAGCTATTGTCATTCAGTCGGTTACGTCATTTGCCCTTACTCAAATACTGAGCGTGGAGGCCCAGCACCTCATTTCGCAATTGCGTGCCAAAGTGCAGCGCCATATCATGCAGTTGCCCATCCGCTTTTTCGACAATACCAAGACTGGCGAACTGGTCTCGCGCATCATGACCGATGTGGAAGGGGTGCGAAACCTCGTGGGCACGGGCTTTGCGCAAATGATAGGCGGCGTACTGACCTCGCTCATTTGTCTGGTGCTGCTCATTTACATTAGTCCGCTGATGACAGGTTTTGCGCTTATTCCGGTGGCCATCTTTGGAGTGATCTCCCTTAAAGCATTCGGAAAGATCAGACCCATCTTTCGGGAGCGCGGCGTAATCAATGCCGAAGTGACTGGTCGCCTGACGGAGACGCTGGGTGGGGTGCGGGTGATCAAAGGCTTTAATGCGGAGGCGCAAGAGATCAGGACGTTTGAAGATGGTGTGACGCGGCTTTTTCTGAATGTAAAACAAAGCCTGACCACAACCAGCATGGTGACCTCTGCAGCGACCTTGCTACTGGGCATTGCCTCGGCAGGTATTATGGGTATAGGCGGTTATCTCATCATGCAAGGCGAGATGACCTTTGGCGACTTTCTGGCCTTCACACTATACCTGGGTTTTATGATCGCGCCGATCCTGCAGATGAGTAACATCGGGAGCCAGTTCACCGAAGCTTTTGCCGGCCTCGACCGTACCCAGGAGATCCTGAACACCCCACTGGAAGATGCACACGGAACCCGTACGCTGAAGCTCGATCAGATTCACGGCGACATCGTGTTCGATCATGTGGCCTTTGCCTATGAAACCGGCAAAGAGGTGGTAAAGGAAATCAGCTTTCGGGCACCTGCCGGCTCTGTTACCGCACTGGTAGGTACATCGGGCTCTGGCAAAACGACCATCGCCGGACTGGCCGCTTCATTCCTGAATCCGGACAGTGGCACGATTACCGTTGACGGGCATGACTTGCAGTCTATTAGTTTGCAAAGCTACCGCAGTCAGCTAGGCGTAGTGTTGCAGGACGATTTTCTGTTTGAAGGCAGCATCCGGCAGAACATCCTGTTCCCGCGTCCGCAGGCAACGGAGGAACAACTGATGCAGGCGGTACAGGCAGCCCATGTGCAGGAATTCACAGACCGCTTCCCGGATGGCCTGGACACGCTGATCGGTGAGCGCGGCGTGAAGCTGTCAGGCGGGCAGCGGCAGCGCATTGCGATAGCCCGGGCTATTCTGGCTGATCCGCGCATCCTCATCCTGGACGAAGCCACCTCCAACCTCGACACCGAAAGCGAGAGTCTCATTCAGGCCAGCCTTAAAACCCTGATGCAGGGTCGCACTACCTTCGTGATCGCTCACCGCCTCAGCACCATCCGCCAGGCCGACCAGATTCTGGTGATCGAGCAGGGCCGCATCGCGGAGCAGGGCCGCCATGAAGAATTGCTTGAGAAGCAGGGGCGCTACTACCAACTCTATACCTATCAGGCCAGGATCTAATCTTGCTCTTGATGTGAATATGTCGGCTATAGTCCTGCTTTTGAAATTGCAGCAGGTATAGCTGCCCTCTCTATTTCTTTCCATTTAGTGCTTTTCCGGATTTGCAAATCCGAAAAGAGCTGGGAGTCTACACCAGTAAAAGCGCTCTATACCTGATGCTGTATTTGTCTGCCGCAGGTATAGAGCGCGCCCACTCTTCATCATTTCTGTGTTTTTCAGAATTATGCTTAAATTGGTAGATCGAATTTCAGCATATCTACCTTAAAACCATGAACTATCTCTTCAAGCCCCAGGCGTTCCTGCTGCTTTTATTTATCTACCTTTCTTCCTGCGCCACCAACCCCAAAACCGACACGGCAAGTGAAGTGGCGAAGTGGGAAGAGCAGGCTGCCCGTGTCACCATCATGCGCGACGATTTTGGCGTGCCGCACGTTTATGGCAAAACGGACGCCGATGCCGTGTTCGGACTTTTATACGCCCAGTGCGAAGATGATTTTAATCGAGTGGAGCGCAACTACATGTGGGCCATCGGAAGACTGGCCGAGGTAGAAGGAGAGGAACAGTTGTACAGCGACCTGCGTGCCCGTTTGTACATGACCGAGGCGGAAGCCAAGGCCGAATACGAGAAGAGTCCGGTGTGGCTGAAGGAGCTGTGTCAGGCTTTTGCCGACGGCATCAACTACTACCTGCACACGCATCCGGAAGTGAAGCCGAAACTGCTCACGCGTTTTGAGCCCTGGATGCCGATGTACTTCAGCGAAGGTTCTATTGGCGGTGACATCGAGAGTGTTTCTACCAAAGGCATCAAAGCGTTCTATGAAGAAGACAGATCGCTCGGACTGAACAGTGCCGGTCATGGATTAGTACAGCCGGCCTTGCTGGAAGAGCCAAAGGGCTCGAACGGTTTTGCCATTTCGGGCAAGCACACGGCCTCCGGAGACGCCATGTTATTGATCAACCCGCATACCTCATTCTTTTTCCGGGGCGAGGTACATGCCGTGAGCGAAGAGGGACTGAATGCGTACGGCGCCGTTACCTGGGGACAGTTTTTCATCTACCAGGGATTCAACGAGAAGACAGGCTGGATGCATACCTCCGCCTATGCCGATGTGATCGATGAGTTTGAAGAGACAATTGTAAGGCAGGATGGCAAGCTGTTCTACCAGTACGGCGAGGAACTGCGCCCGGTGCAGACGCAGCAGGTAACCCTTTCGTACAAGGATGGCGATGCGCTGAAAGAGAAAACCTTCACGACCTACCGCACGCATCACGGACCGATCACGCACATGAACGGTGATAAGTGGGTAGCCACTGCCCTGATGTGGAAGCCAGTGGATGCGCTGATCCAATCCTATACCCGCACCACGAAAAGCAACCTGAAGGAGTTCAACGAGATGATGCAGATGCGCACCAACTCTTCTAACGCCACCGTGTATGCCGACGCTGATGGCAACATTGCCTACTACCACGGCAACTTCTTCCCGAAGCGCGACACATCCTTCGACTACTCCAAACCAGTGGACGGTAGCAATCCGAAAACCGACTGGAACGGTCTGCATACACTCGATGAAACGATCCGCATCATGAATCCACCGAACGGCTGGATACAGAACTGCAATTCCACGCCTTACACAGCTGCTGCCGAGTACAGCCCCAAGAAGGAAAACTATCCGGTGTACATGGCCCCATCGCCTGAAAACTTCCGGGGTGTGCACGCGATTCGCCTGCTCAAAAAAGCAGAGAACCTGACACTTGATAAATTGATTGATCTAGCCTACGATCCTTACCTGCCAGGCTTCGAAGTACTGATACCGGGACTCGTAAAAGCCTATGACAGCCAGAAGCCAAACGATCCGAAACTGAAAGCGGCCATCGATGTGATGCGCAACTGGGACTATGCCGTGTCGAAAGAATCGGTGGCGATGTCGCTGGCGCATTTCTATGCTACTAACCTGCTGCGCGACGGCAGTGCGCCGAAAGGCCATATCATGGAGCGATTCGACTACTACGCCCATAAAGCACCTGAAACGGAGCGTCTGGAGATTTTTCAAAAAACGATTGCGCAACTGGAGCAGGACTTTGGAAAATGGAATACGCCTTGGGGCGAGATCAACCGTTTCCAGCGCCTGACCGGTGACATCAAGCAGCCTTTCAACGATCAAGCTCCAAGTATACCGGTGGGTATGGCTTCGGGCAACTGGGGAGCACTGGCTTCTTACGGTGCCAACAGCTACGATACCAAGCGCCTCTACGGCACCTCCGGCAACAGCTTTGTGGCGGTGGTGGAGTTTGGTGACAAGGTAAAAGCCAAGACCATCCTGGCCGGCGGTCAGAGCGGCGACCCAAAATCTCCGCACTTTAACGACCAGGCCCAACGTTATGCGGACGTTAAGTTTAAAGATGTAGCCTACTACCGCGAAGATGTGGAGAAAAGAGCAAAAGCTACTTATAAGCCGGGACAGCGGGTAAATCCGTAGTAGGTATAAACTGATAAAGCAAAAAGGTCCGGACAGCGAAGTCCGGACCTTTTTTGTTTGGCAAAATTGCTATAGCGCTCGCCTTTCATTGCGGTAGTATTGGCTACTGGCGCAGGAAATCGAGCAGCGCATTGTTCAGCTCGTCTTTATGTGTCAGGAACAAGCCGTGCGGCGCATTTTTGATTTTAATATACCGGTTGTTTCGGATCTCTTTAGAAGACTGGTCACTACTGGTTTCAATTGGCACGATCTGGTCGGCATCGCCGTGCACGATCAGCGTCGGAACCGTCACATTGCGCAGCTCGGGGCGGAAGTCGGTATTGGCCCAGGCTTTGGCTGTTTCGATGGTAGCATGCGGAGATGCAGCCGAGGCAATGGCCCAATCATACTTGAGCACTTCTTCCGTCGCTGTTTCTTTGTTATCGCTGGCGTTGTAGAATTGCTTGCTGAACTCCGCCAGGAAAGTAACACGCTTGTTTTCGAGCGCCTCCATGATCTCATCCAGCTTGTCTTCCGGCACACCGTCGGGGTTGTTGTCGGTCTTTTTCACGATGGGAATGATCGAGCTCACCAGCACGGCCTTGTCGATGCGGTCATTGCCGTAAATGCTCAGGTAACGCACCACTTCGCCACCACCCATCGAAAAGCCCACCAGTACGCAGTGTCGCAGGTCCAGCTGTTCGATCAGGGCACGCAGGTCGCGCGCCAGGGAAGTATAGTCGTAGTTGCGGTAGGGCCGGTCGGAGTCACCGAAGCCGCGACGGTCGTATGCAATGCAGCGGTAGCCGGCTTCTACCAGGGCCTGCACCTGGTTCTCCCACATCTTGTGGCTCAGCGGCCAGCCATGGATCAGGATGACAGGCTGTCCGTCGCCATAGTCCTGGTAATTCAGGTATACATTCTCACCTCGCTGTACGTCTTCTGTTTCGATAAATGGCATTTTTAAGTTTGTTTTAGCGGTTATAAATTCATTCAGGTTATTGCCCGAGGGCGTTTTCTTTTAACTGATTGTAGAGGTAAATGTTCCCGGAAAAGCACATCTGGATCAGGCAGATAAGATGAATTGTGGGCAACAAATAGCGCAGTATCTGAAATCCGGTCACCTAAAAATTAGTCTATTTCCTCAGCAATTTTATTTTCCTATCTTGCATAGTAAAATAACTATATACCTATGAACAAACTTAGATTGGTGATGATGTGGTGCCTGATGCTGGGCATCCTGGTTTCGTGTGGTGACAAGGACGAAGATGCATCGCCGGCAACAACAGCGGAACTGGATTACTTCCCTACGACAAAAGGCTCCACCTGGAATTATGGTGGTACCAACCCTTACTCGATTACCGCCACTGGCAACACCAAGGTTATCGACGGGAAAACCTATTCAGAGTTCGAATCAAAGCAGGGAAATGAAATAAGAAAGGCATATCTGCTGAAAGAAAAAGGCGTGTATACCGGTGTCGGAATGGATCCAACCATCGGGAATATAGCCCTGACATTTCTGAAAGAAGAAACACCTGCAGGCAAGCCGTGGTACCAGACCAATGTGATGAATGGCATCGACACCAAAACGACCTATACCATCATTGCCAAAGACATGACCAAAACGGTGGAAGGGAAAACCTACAAGAATGTGATCCACGTGCAAGCCAGGACCTCTGTTACTTTCATGGAAATGGAGATCGATTCGGGCATTGAGATGAATTACTTCTGGGCCAAAGGCGTAGGCCTAATCCTGACAGATGCCGGTCAGCATGCTAACATTCCGCTCTTGACTTACAGTATCAAATAATATCTGATGTGCTTGCTGGTTTTTGAGCAGGCGGGAGTTTGCGGCAGGAAGGTTTTGAAAAGGTAAATTGATCAGGTATATCACAGCAACTATGAAAACATACCAGCGTCTTGCTCTTCCCTTCATGCTCCTGCTCTGGAGCAGCTGCAGTAGCGATGAAACTGCGCCTGTTGTGGAAATCCCGCCCTGTCTGCTCATGGAGCAAACCGCTACGCTGACATACGCTTCCGGCAGTCCCATAAAACCACAGACCATCACCACCCGGTTAGAATACAATGACCGGAATGCGCTAGCCACTATTTTCCAGACAGAGTATGCAGGCACTTACTTTGACAGAGCCGATCTGAAGTATAACAAGCAGGGGCAGGTGACGGAGGTCGTGCACAAGAACTACCGCTATGTAAACGAATACAACGGGCAGGGCAAACTGGCAAAGCAAACACGGTTTGCCAAACGCATGGGCGACTTCAAGGAAGAGCAACTGGCTTACTATACCTTAAGTTACGACAGCAGGCAAGAACTCGCTGAAGCGCAGCAATTCAGTATGGTTTCGGGTAAGCCGGTGCTGGAGTTGGTGTGGCGCTATACCTATGATAACGGTGATCCGGTATACCTGGAGCAGTTGGAGCCTGGCGGCGAGAGCTACTACCATGTGCAGATGACTTATGATATGCATGAGCAGCCCAGTACCCCATACGCACATACCTATTTTGATCCATATCGCCCACTATCTGTTCACAACCAGGTGCGCTATTCCGCGCAGGAAACAAACCCGAGTTATGCCAGTCATAACACCACCTATACCTACAATGAAGCGGGCTATCCAACTGCTTCCCTCACCCGATATTCAGACGGAAGAGAGTATGCCGTGACCTATACCTATCACTGTAAATAGAAAAAATGAACTGGCTGCGGCTGTCATTTTTCCAAATCCGAAAGCTCTACTGAAATATAGAAATGCTTTTTGTTAGTGAGGTATTCACTCTGCTTTGCGAACCTTAAGCGGGTCTGAACTTATTAATAGGCTCATAAGGGTGCGGTGGTTTTGGAGTAGGCTTGTCTTCAATTGGCAAACCACGCAGCTTCAATAAGTTAAAAAATCCAAAGCCGGCTTTCGACACAATCGGTATAACCAGGAACAACACAGTCGTAGTAAACGGGCTCAACAGTTTCATGCCGGTATCACCGATCAGCCATACCAGTGGGTACAGGAGCCATTGTACGGTCAGAAACAAAGCTGATGCGGTGTAAACGCGGGTAATGTTTTCGCCTTGGGTTTTGGCAATAGCATACAATGGACCCCAGAAAATGTAGAACACAACAAGCAGTGCAATGCATCCTATCGTGTACCAAAAGTACTGCCTGGTTTCATCAGCCGACAAGTCAGCGACCAATCCGGTAAGGATCATAATAGCTTGCGTCCCCATCATAGTGCCTATGAGCCAGCCCTCTTTGCGGGTAACCAACTTGCCTGTAAGCGCCAGCGAAAGCAACAGCAGGGGCGTAGTAACTACCCAGTCTATGTAGCGGGCAAAATGCACTTGCTGGTCCCCGACGGTAAGAGTGCCTTGATTGAGTGCCAAAGCGGTGTAAGCGAGCGCCGACCATGTCACGATAAAAATATGAATGGTGTACTTATAGTAGGGTACCCCTTTCGGGTCTTTGCTGAGTGCATAAAACGCAATGCCACTTCCAAGCATAATGGCTACATAAGCCCAATGGAGAATTACTTCTGTTTCATTCATAGTTTTATGGCTAGAGGATGCTACATGATATAGGCTTAAATAGCTTGATATTAGCTATGTAGCTTTAACATCATTGCCATAAGAATGTTTTGATAGACACGCTGCGCTAGAAAATCTATCAATTCACCAAAAAAGGATACCGTTCGTAAGTATACTTTTATAAACCACATACCTCATGCTATGGCACAAACAGAATTCGACAAGGAAGACCGCGAAGAAATTTACAGGGACTTTAAAGAAGTCGTGAACATGACTCCTTCTGAACTGGAGGAGTGGTTAAAGACCGAAGAATCTAAAAAGGTAGGTTTTAAAGAGGATGACGCAGATGAGTCTGTTGGTCACGAGTCTGGAAGAAAAATCATCGGGATCCTTCAAAAGAAAAAAGCTGATCTAACCGATACGGACTATGCCCACATGCGCAAAGTAGTGGGCTATGTGCATCGGCATAGCAAGCAGCGGCCTTCCGGTGACATCGAAGACACACCCTGGCGCTACTCATTAAAGAACTGGGGACACGAGCCAGAGAAGAAATAAAGGAAAGGCTTTAGGGGTTTGCGCTGGCCCGTGATAAATAGCCAATTGTAAGCGCATTAAAAAAGCCCCTGTGTTGGCAGGGGCTTTTTTATTTAGTTAACTCGTACGGGGATCAGCTCACGCTCGAAAAACACCAGGTCCTTCTGCGAAGGATTACCATTGACGGTACAATAGTAGATGCGCTTGAGGTATTGTCTGATCGTTAATTTTATATCTGGATTCACTTTTGCGAACACTTCAGATCCAATGGGGAATGTGTTTTCTAACATACTCTAATATACGCAGTTTAATCCGTTATCAACGGGTTATTCTTCTTTAATTATCGAAAGGTGCCTTAGGGAGGATTCAAGGCAGTTATAAGTAAAACTTCGCTATTCAGTAAATTAAAAAAACTATCTGTTACTGGGTATAAACACGTATGGGATATTACCTTTACCCTGTTTTGGTCAGGGTATTGTGCTTTGATCATTTATAATTAAAATACTCCACGAAGCTTTTGTGAGGCTTTGAGCTGGAGAAACAACCAGTATGTCAGGAATAGATCTTCAGGGAGAAACAGAACAAAGTGTAGTAGCTGCGCTCCGGCAGGGCAGGCAGGAGATGCTTGGAAAGTTATATGACGCTTATGCTCCCGTAATGATGGGAGTGATTTCCAGGATCGTGCCCGATGTGGAAGTGGCGGAGCAGGTGCTGCAGGAAACTTTTGTCGCCATCTGGACGCGCATCGGGGTATACGACGCTTCGAGGGAGCGCCTGCTTACCTGGGGGCTTGCCATAGCCCGGGGCATTGCACTTGAGGCAGTGAAGTCCGGTCGCTACACCGCTACAGCCAAGCCCGACCACGAATCAGGTGCGCAGCAAAATAAAAGCGTACCTTTGCAACCGGGGCAGGTCGGTGAAGCGGAACTTTGCTCGCTCGCCCCACTGGAGAAGAAAGCACTCGAATTGCTATACCTGAAAGGCCGGACCTGTGCCGAGACAGCAGGGGAGTTAGGCATGACCGAGACCGCATTGAAAGAGCTTCTGAAAAGTGCATTCACTCATTTAAAGGCAGAAAAGTCAGCATGAACACCGTTGCAGAGTTTATAGAATCCGGCATACTGGAGCTGTATGTACTGGGAGCTGCCAGCGAAGAAGACGTGCAGGCCGTCGAAAAAATGGCTGCTGCCCATGAGGAAGTGAGGCAGGAGATCGAGCAGATCAGCCAGGCCATGGAGCATTACGCCCAAACCCGCGCCGTGCAGCCCCGCTCCACCGTCAAGACCCTGCTGATGGCCACCATCGATTACCTGGAGCGCATGAAACAGGGAGAACTCCCGGAATCTCCGCCCGTGCTCACGGAGCAGTCGCGCATCAGCGATTTTGAGAAATGGCTTTCCCATCCGGATGCCATGCAACCTGCGGATGCCGGGCAGATTTATGCCCGGATCATCGGCTACACGCACACTGCCACCACCGCCATTGTGTGGGTGCGGGGACAGACGGAGCAGGAGGTGCACCACGACGAACACGAGCGCTTCCTGATTTTGGAAGGCACCTGCCAGATGCGTGCAGGCGATCAAACCTACGACTTAGCCCCCGGTGATTATTTTGCCGTTCCGTTGCATGTACAGCACCAGCTAACCGTAACATCTGCCAGACCCTGCAAAGCCATTCTGCAGCGCCTGAATGTGACTTAAAGCTGGACCATCATCAAATCGTATAGCTTACCAAGCCCCCTTAACTCTTCCACTGAGAACAAGTATACAGCAGAGAAGAATCGATAACTTTGCTAATTGAAACAAAGTGCCCATGCCAGGTCAGGATAAAACGCTTGTCAGAAACACTGTGATGGAGAACAATATGAATATTGAGAAATTACCCTACGAAAAACCAGCGTCGCTTATACCTGCCAACGATCAGGACCGCTTGCGGGCACTGTACAGATACGAAATACTGGACTCGGCTCCGGAAGAGTTCTTTGAGAAGATCACCCGCATGGTGGCCAGACTACTGAAAATGCCCAGTGCCTTTATCTCGCTGGTAGATGTGGACAGAGTTTGGTACAAAGCGAACTTCAGCACACTGGATGTTCCTTCTGTGGACCGCGAGGACAGCCTGTGCTCCCTGACCATTATCAGTGAGGACGATGTAACGGTTTTTGAGAATACACTCGAAATCCCGTCGCTTATGAGCAGCCCTTATGTGAATAACGAAAAGGGCATTCGATTTTATGCCGGTGCGCCTCTTATAACCCATGATGGCTACAACCTGGGCACCTTGTGCGTAGTGGATGGTGAGCCCAGAACGATCAGCCAGGAAGAAAAACAAATCCTGATGGATCTGGCTAACCTGGTAATGAACCACATTGAAATGCGTGCGATGGCCCGAAAAGCTATCCGGAAACACGACGAGTTGCATGCCGGTCTGGTGCGGGAGGTGGAAGTACCTATTAAAGAGCAACTGCAGCTGATCAAGGAAGCCCTGAAAGTACCCAAACCTGTCAATATTTTAAATTCGGCTATCCATTCGCTGGATGAGATGCGCGACAATGTGGGCACTTTGCTGGCTTCTTCCCTGAAAGAAGAAGATGTGCTGATCCCACAACGTGAAATGGTACCCATCGCCTCCATTGCCAAACAGGTAGTGGATGAACTGAAGCCTTTGGCGGATGCAAAACAACTGGAAGTCTTTTTCTCGGTAGCGAGCCGACGTGAACTGCTGGTAGACCCTAAGATGGTGCACGAAGCTATCTTCCTGCTCGTCAACCACCTGATCAAATACACGCCGCACAGCAGCTCGATTGCCCTCGACATATTTGAGAGTGAGCAGCGGTTTATCGTGGAGATCAGCAATGACCGCAGCACCTTGCTGAGTGCTGACCTGCACAAGATGTTTTTCCGCTATGCCACCCTGGAAGGGAAAGTTACCGGTAACGAACACTCCAGCGGACTGGAACTGGCCCGGGTTAAGAACATCATTCAAAGCCACGGCGCATCCATTGTAGCCAAAGCCGCGGAGCGTGGAGAGGGCACCAACATTGTAGTTGATTTTCCGACGGCTTAGGCTCCAGTTGCCTTGCTATACCTGTTACCTATCCACGTCTTTCATAAACTTCACCAGGCCTTCAAAGTAGGTTTGCTGGTCGTCGTAAAACGCCATGTGGCTGCCTTCGGGGCAATGCAGGTAGCGGCCATTCGGGTACTGCGTAGCCATCCACTCCATATGTTTCGGGTCCATGGTGTCGTGCTGGCCGCCGATGGTGAGCGTAGGCACCTTGATGTTTGGGAGGTCACGTGAGCGGTCCCAGTTAAGCAGTGAGGCATTGCCCCGGATGCCAAACTCGCTCGGGCCCTGCATCTGCACGTAAATGGTCTGGTTCATGTGGTCGAGCATGCGCAGTGCCGGGTCTGGCCATTGCTCCAGTGGCATGCGCAGGGCGTGCTGGGTATAGAAGTGCGGGAGTAGCAGCTCCATGTAACGCGGGTTCTCAAAGTCGTTGTCGGCTTCTATCTGCTTGATCTCGGCCAGTACTTCGGCGGGCATCTGCGGACCCAGCACTTCGTCGGCATAGCGGTTGTAGTCGGGCACGCTCGACATCATGTTGGAGATGATCAGGCCCTTGAGGTGCTGCTGGTACTTAAGCGCATATTCCGTAGCCAGTATGCCGCCCCAGGAGTGGCCCAGCAGATAAAAATTGCTCCTGTCCAGTTGCAGCGCCTGGCGCACCTGCTCCACTTCCTCAACAAAGCGGTCTATCTCCCACAGACTGGTGTCATCGGGTTTGTCGCTGTAATGGGAGCCCAGCTGGTCGTAATAATAATACTCGATGCCAGCCTTGGGCAGGAAGCTATGAAAGCACTCAAAGGCCTCGTGTGTGCCACCCGGTCCGCCGTGCAACAAGAGCAGCTTGATGCTTGGGTTGTTGCCTACCCGCTTCGTCCAGACGAAAAAGTCGCCTTTGGGCGTGTTGATGGTGATCCTGCGGGCGCCGCCGCTCAGTTCGTGTTCCGTACCGGCGTAGTTGTGGTACTCGGCTACGGAAGGGTTAGAGTAAGATGCATTGTCAGAGGCGGTTGGGGAAAGCTGACGCAGGAGTGATTTCATAGAGTTTAGGTTTAAGGTAAGAAGGAGGAATATGTACGGTGAATATACGCAAAGTATAGTTTCCAGTCACTTAGCACACACTTTAAAATCAATCAGGCTAAGGTTACATTAGGCTGTCTGCAGGTATGGCAACAGCCAGCTCTGACGGGCTTGCGTATGTTAACCTGAAAACTATACCCTATACCTAATAAACAGCATGCGTGATCAAATCAAACTAAGCTTTTCCCCGGATCTAAGCCTGAATACAGCAGGCAAACATGTGCGCGACGGCCTTTCGACGGCCATGCTCATAAGCGATAATTTGTGGTTGAGTTGTGATGAGCGCACAAGCATTGAGCGCCTTACCCGCTTGCCTGATGGTTCTTTTGGCAAACACCACTCATTTGATGTGCACGACTACCTGGACCTTCCGGCAAAGGATAAGAGCGAAATAGACATTGAAGGCATGGGAATGGCCGATCACTATCTTTGGCTGATCGGTTCTCACAGCTTAAAGCGAAAGAAGCCCAAGCGGCACGATTCCATCCCCAAACAGATCAAGCGCCTGGCTCAAATCAAGACTGACCCGAACCGCTATCTGCTGGCACGCATCCCTATTCTTCCGGATCCGGAAACAGGAGACTATATTTTGCATAAAGAAGTGGAAGACCCGGACCAGCCCGGCAAAATGCTGCGAGCGGGTCAGTTAAGAGGCGACAAGACCAGCAATGTGTTGACTGAACTGATGGAGCGGGACGAGCATATTGCGCCTTTTATGAACATCCCCGGCAAAGACAACGGCTTTGACATAGAGGGACTGGCCATACACGGGCATCGCATTTTTATAGGGCTGCGCGGACCGGTGCTGCGAGGATGGGCCATGGTGCTGGAAGTGGAGCCCGAGGAGGATGAAAAAGGTATCCTGCACCTGAAGCAGCTGACTAAAGAGAAGCCCTACCGGAAGCACTTTCTGAACCTGCGGGGCAAAGGTATACGGGAGCTCCGCATCTTCGGAGACGACATGTACCTGCTGGCCGGTCCCACCATGGATCTCGACGGCGTGATTGCCATCTACCGCTGGCGCAATGCCGTGAATGGGCACACGGAGCAGGTGGTGCACAACAACGAACTGGAGCGGCTGTGCGAGGTACCGCACAGCACAGGCGAGAACTCGGGCAAAGACAAAGCCGAAGGTCTTGCCATACTCGATGACCAGCGTGTGCTGGTCGTATTCGACAGTCCGACGGAGGCACGTACCGTGGGGGAGAATGATGTACTGGCGGATGTGTTGCGAGTGGTAGAGTAGCGCTACTATAGCTTTAGACTTGAACCAGGGCAGCTTTTTGCAGCCACTCCTGTTTCTGGACGCGTCGCAGTAACCAATAACCAACCCCGATGAAGAACAGGCTCATGGTCGTTACAACGGCAAGCGTCAGTACAATGGTGCCCGTCGTGGGAACTGGCGCAAGTGTTTCTACTTCCTGGAGCTCAAAGGCCCCATTAGTAAAATCTATCAGAAAGTGGAGGAAGGCAGGTACCAGAATATTGCGGGAACGCAGCAGAATGCAGGCAAACAAGAAACCAATGCCGATGGCATAAATGACGGTATTTGCAACCCCCCAGATGTTTTCAGGATGCCTGAAAAGTGCTACTACATGCACAGCACCAAAAAGCAGGGCAGATAGCCAGACAGCTTTTAAAATGGGTTTGTTTTTACCTGCAAAGTATAGGATCAATAGCGGAAAGACAATCCCCCTGAAAAGCAGTTCCTCCAAAAGCCCGACAAAGGCTTGCGCAACACCAAAAAGCAAGAGGAGGGAGGACGCTGTTTGGAAGTAGATCTCATAGCTGGAGTAAGCCAATAGCAGAATGAGCAGGGTAGGGAGCAGGAGCACCAAAACCGGATTGCGCCATTCGAACACAGGGTATAGGCCATTGAAGGGAAGCAATTTCTTTCTGAGGATAACAAGACCCAGGCAGACAATGATAAGAAATCGCAAGATAGAGCCTGCCATCAGATCAGCGATCAAAGGCCTTTCCAGCAAGGGGAGCAACTGCGCTTCCAGCGGCACTTTCAACGACAGCACCAGAAGTGTGACGGAGATAAGTATAAGCGAATAGGCAAGCGCTTTTGTTTTAGAGGTTTCGGTTTGGCGAATCTCCAGTATCTCTTGCTGATGGATCATAAGGATGTACTTCTAGTTGATTGATGATGATGGCTGTAAGCTGTTGCATCGCAATTGGTGTCAGTATACCTGGTGGGCAACATGACTGCACGACTTCCTGAAAGTAAGATTCGCTCCAGCGTATTCATAATGTATTAGCCTAATTGCCTTTATCTATCGACAGATAGGCAGTGCCGTGATTTATTGAAGGTAAACAGGCTTTTTTCTTCGATTAACTTATTTGACTGTAGCAGCAAGAGGGAGCTAGCCTGGCCTACTTTAATGCCGAATTGGATTTTGCTGATCAGCTAGGAGCATAGCTGAGCTGGAGGATAGAACAATTTTGAGAGCACGGGCCAGCGGGAGTACACCAAAAGATTGCGCCCGAAAATGCCTAAGTTGCGGCTCGGGACTCGTAAAACGGATAGAGCACAAAGCAGCAATATGAATCTGACAGTAGGTTGTAAAGTAGCATGGACGGAGTCAGTGTACACGCCTTATACAGAAGGGGAGACATCCGACTTTATCGGGGAGCGAACGATCACCGGCAGGATCACGGCGGAAGGGTATGCGAAGAAAACGAATTACCATTTCTTCACGATCCATGTGTATGGGGCTGAAGGCGTAAACGCGCACGAAATAGAAGCGAACAGCAAGATTGTCCGGCGGGGTGTCGTGCTCTACCCGAAGTGCAGGCTATTGGCCACCCCTGACAACTACGAGGAACTGGTAAAGGAAAAAGCAGAGCGGAAGGAAAACAGCAGCCCCATCTGCTATGCCGACTCAAAAGAACTACGGGAAGGCTTCGATGATTAAATGCAAGCCAAGAGTTATTTGCCAGCCAATAGCTATACCTGCTGGAAGGCAGGAGAGAAAGTAGGACGGGGCGGAATATCCAGGAAAGGGTAAGTTACTTTAGACAGGTATAGCCCCTGCGGATAGGCCGGTGTCAGGTGCTTGGGTGCTGTCTCCAGCGCCAGGTAACTTTCGAACTCGGGCAAGCTGAGTGCACCAGTTCCGATCTTCAGGAGTTGGCCCACGATAATGCGGATCATGCGGCTCAGAAACCGGTTGGCCGATATCTGAAATCGCAGCCTGTCACCCTGCTGATCCAGCAGCCAGCGGGCTTCTGTTACATGGCAGATGGTACTCTCCTGATCTGCCGGTGTAAGGCAGAAGTTCCGGTAATCGGTGTAAAGCGGGAGCAGGGCAGCCGCCGCCTGCATAGCGTCCAGGTTCAGGTTCCGAACGGGGTACAGGGCGCTTACATCGTGCAGGAACGGGTCTTTGTAGGTATGGATAAAATAGTCGTAGCTTCTTTTGCTGGCATCGAAGCGGGCGTGGGGCAGTCCCTCCATCGGAATGATATCGAACACGGCGATATCAGGCGGTAACACTTTGTTCAGCCGGAAAAGCATGTCAAACTCCCAGGGCTGCGCTACATCCAGGTGAAAAAAGAACTGGCTCGCATGTACCCCGGCATCCGTTCTGCCACAACCCACGATCGCGACCGGCTGCTTCAGTATCTTCTTTAAACACTCTTCTATCACCTGCTGTACCCCAACCCCATAGGGGTGTCGCTGCCAACCGTTGTAGTGTGTGCCGCTATAGCCGATATGAAAGAAGTAACGCAAGGTTTTGGTTAGGTATAGGCGGTGGTTTTTCCTTGCAAGATACTGGTCTTTACAGCGGGTTATCCTTTATAGTACAAAATATATTTTCTACATGAGCTTTAAAGCAAAATAATATATATATTGTTCTATACATTTAAAAATGAAAACAATGCTTAGTATGAATCGAATGATGAAGGCGACGCTGGTGCTGTTACTCGCGTGCTATGTTCCGCTGAAAGCCCAGGACAATCGTAACAATGGCTTTATTGGGGTAGGGTTGGGACCAAGTTTCTTATCAGGAAACAACAATGTAAAAGCCGGAACAGGATTGAACCTGACTTTGCTAAACGCTGGCTATACCTTGGGAAAAGGCTTTGGCATAACCGGTGTGTGGGCGGGAGGAGCGCATGCTTTCGATACAAAAGCCACAATTTATGATCATCAGGGCCCCACTTCTACTATACCGGCAAAGGCTGAGCTGAGCTATGGTGTGCTGATGATCGGCCCAATGTATACCCTGAACCTGACAGATGACTCGTCGTTGGATTTTAAGGCCAGGCTGGGCAGCTTGTTTACCCGTGAAGAATCTTCTTCAGAAGTGCATGCTTCTACGTCTGACAAAATGACCCTTAGCGCATCGCTTGGCGTAGGTTATCGCAAAAAGATAGCGAACCGCTGGTGCCTGATGCTCTCTTCTGATTACTATGCAGGCAGACAGCAATTCGATATGACAGCAGGCCAGAACGCCCATATCTTCAGTCTTACCACAGGGCTGGGTTTTGTTTTGTAAAGGCTGATGCACGCACAGATGTCATGGGCCGGTTGTCTTACTGTCAGGTTGGGCGATAGTGGCGGCTTGTAGCTCGTACTGTTGCGCGTGCAGCAGGTATAGCGGTGTGGAAGCGTAATAGCACGAGCACTAGGATTGTGTCAGCGGGGGCGAAGTCCTATACCTGTACTTTTTTCTGTTTCATTCGTTTTACATAAGTGTATCACCTTCAGCTTTATACTTATGCTAGTACCTGTCAAATTACTCCTGCTTTTATTTCTCCCGCTGTCGGTGGCGCTACACCACGGCTGGGCCAACTACGACCAGACCAAAACACTGGACTATACCGGCCAGGTGGAGGAGATCACGTATGAAAACCCGCATGGGATGCTAAAGCTAGAGCACGAAAACAAGACCTGGACGGTGGTGCTGGCCCCTCCCAGCCGCATGAGCTCCCGTGGCCTGGCAAAGGATATGGTCAAGCCCGGCGATAAGGTGCGGGTAGTGGGCTATCCGCATAAAGAAGTGAAGGATGAGATGCGGGCAGAGCGAATCTATGTGGGCGATAAAAAGATAGAGCTCCGCTAGCGGTGACAGCTCAGCTAGTGGGGCTGCTGCAAAGGCTGGAAGATTCCGCTTTGGCGAGCGCCATCCGGACTTCCGCCTGGCTATACCCCTTTTTGGAGATTGTGCATATCCTGGGCATTGTGCTGCTGGTCGGTGCCGCATTCATGTTCGATCTGCGCCTGCTTGGGCTTTCTAAAAAGCTGCCTGTCCCGGAGCTGGCCAGTCATCTGTTGCCCTGGTCCAGAAGGGGCCTATACCTGATCGTGCCTTCCGGTGTCCTACTCTTCAGCACCAATGCCGTGGCGCTGGCTGCTGACACGGTGTTTCATATCAAGCTGATCGGCCTAGTGGTAGGTAGTATAAATGCCGGTCTTTTTCATCGATACCTCCTTTCTTCTGCACCGGAATGGCCCCACGGTCACACGCCGCGGGCTGCTAAAGCGGTGGCGGTATGCTCGGTGGTGGTATGGGTAGTCGTGATTGCCTGTGGGCGGTTATTGGCTTATTGATGTTGGACAATCGTACTGAATCAAGGTTGATTCTTCATCCAGGTATAGATGCCGTTCGTCCAACCGAAGCCATCCTGATTGGGGTATTCTCCTCCTCCGGCCGGGGAGTCAGGGTCTACCACATTGTATTTCTCCATCATCTTGCCGGTTTCTTTAAACACATGATCGTTCATAGCGATCCATCTCTTCTTTATTTCTTCAGCGGTATCATCAAAGCCATAATGGCGAAGTCCCACATAGCTTAGATACTGCAGCGGAGCCCAGCCGTTCGGGTAATCCCATTGCTGGCCACTGTTGTGGAGAGAAGAAACCAGGCCTCCCTTTTTTAGAAAACTGTTGACGATGTGTTCGTGCACCTGCTGTGCCTGTTCTTTGCTGGCAATTTTGAAAAACAGCGGAAACACACCTGCCAACGATAGGATGTTCGTGTGCTTATTTGATGCGGCATCATGATCCATGTAAAAGCTCCTGTCCTCATTCCAGAAGTGTTTGATCATGGCCTTTTTACGCTTCTCTGCCTTTTGGAGGAAATAGGCCGAAGGCTCCGAAAAAGAGCTGTGCGCATAGGCTTCCGCTAACGTTTCTTCCAGATCGTAAAGCAGGCAGTTCAGATCGACAGGTACGATGTCGGTTGTATGAATGGTTTCCATGTTGGTCTCTTCTCTGAACCAACGGCATGTAAAGTCCCAGCCAGATTCGCAGGCGGCTCTTATATGCCGGTAGAGTGTTCCAGGGGCCACACCATCCGGGGCTGCATGATGCGCCATCTCCACATCTTCCACATACGATTCAGGACGAGGGGCGGGAAGGTCATCCCAGTAGCGGTTCAGTATACTGCCGTCCGGCATCCGGACTACCCTGCGAAAACTGGTTTCCCTGTCCGAAAGGCGAAAGTATCCGTCCATCCAGTAATTATATTCTTTTTGCATGTGGGGGAGGTATTGCGTCAACACATCCTGGCCGTCAATTTCACAAAGAAGCCGTACCATCATAGCAAAAAACGGAGGCTGTGAACGTGTCAGGTAATAACTCCGGTTCGCATTCGGAATATGCCCATAGGCATCAATCAGGTGAGCGAAATTTTCTACCATGTCCCGGATCAGTTCATACTCCTCGGCACATTGCAAGCCCAACATGGTAAAGTAGCTGTCCCAGTAATACAAGCCTCTGAACCTTCCGCCCGGAACGATATAGGATTTGGGGACAGGCAACATGGAGCAATTTGTTTGGGAGGTGCGTGTTAGCAGGGACCAAAGTTGTGCGATATGCTCCGCTACTGGCAGATGCTGCTTACTTTCATACTCCGTATTGATAGGGGAGGGAATTTCGAAATATTCGCAGACAAAATCCTTCAGATCGAAATCCTGCTTATGCTTTTCGATTTCATACAGACTTAGAATTTCTTCCGGGGCACGCTTGGGAAAACAGTCTGCAAACGTGATGGAATCAGGAAATACATGATTCATCTGAACATCGTGAAATAGCGGCCCGAATAACTGATCAGGTGGTAAAATGGCCGGAACTACGCTGTATATCTGTGGGGGCTCTATAGAACTCATTTAGTTTTGCTTTTCTCTATTCACGCAATTCTGGCTTTTAGGTTGAAATATTCATTATGTTAAGCTTTTAGCGTTATATAGTACTTCCTCCGCTGGCGCTGGCTTGTACTGTTACTCGTGCTGCAGGTAGATGGGCGTGGAAAAGGGAAGGTGCGAGCTAAAAACTCGAATCAGACGGATATTCTCATAGCGTTTGCCACCGGCTTCTGTTCAGTTAAAACCCACTAAAGTGACAGGCTACTTCAGAATTTTCTTAAATAATCTTCTATCACAGCTTTACCACAACACCATAGGAGTGTCGCTGTCATCCATTGTAGTATGTGTCGCTATAGCCGATGTGAAAAAAGTAATGCAAGGTTTTGGTTAGGTAATAGGGGATCTCATAAGATATTGAAACTAACTTTTGGTAATTTTACTAGCATAGAGAGCTCACTTTCATGACTCTTGTGATCATAAATACTAAGATAAAAATCTTCTGTTCCAGCAATGATTAGTAAAACAAAATCTTCGTTTTTTTTAGTTTTTATGAATTGATCCCGAATCATCTTTTTATCTTGTCCTGATGGGGAGGGAGTTCTTTCAGGATGTGTGTGCCACTCACCTAAGTAAATAGTTCTGCTTTCGCTATTTATAAACTCATAATTTATAATTAGTTGAGCAGAATCTTTATCTCTTACGAAATTATACCTTGTTGCCTTATCAAATTTATTAGGTGTAGATGCCTTAAGTATATAAATCTCATTATTTGTGATTTGGCCAAGCAAAATGCCACCAGCTTCAGGCATAGAAGTGTTATCTTGTTTATAGTGGTTGAATATGTTCAAAACATTGTCTTGAATATTGATAGTATATCTTCCTAATTCAAATCTCATTTATAATTCGTTTACATAAATTTCTCCTTCAGTGTAAGCATTACCAACATCGGAGATTGTAATGCCTAAATCTTTAATTGCTTGATAATTGCCAGCCCAAGTAAAAGATGCACTACCACTATTATTTATTTTAATTTTCTTCATTAGTAGTGGAAAGAGCTTAGAGAGAAACAGAACAACATTGTTAGCCGAGTAAGGAGTATAGCTTGTTTGGCAGCCAGCTTCGGTCATCGAAAGGTTTTGGTTGTTGCTTATGTATTCTGCCGAACTAATAATGTTGAATTTAAAAAGCCCCTGATGATCAAAAAGCTTTTCATAGATATAATCTGATGGATCAAGAAAAATGCAATGACCACCCGCAAGATAAGGCTCAACCCAAATGAAAATAATTGGTTTTGTTATTATACCAGCTTTAGCTGCTTCAGCTACATACTTATCAACGTTGGTTTTTCCAATAGTGACAAATACAAAGTCAACTTCATTTATGAAATCTATTTCGTTTTTTAAAACATTGATTATAGAATCCTCTCTTATATTGATATTTTGGTGTGGAGATTTGTTACTTAGGAATTGTAACATACCTTTAGTCTTATTTGTGCTAGTAGATGAAAAGCCTAAAAAATGTCTACCTATATTCTCGATTTTTAAGTCATCAAAATCAATTAACCTAAACTCAGGGTTATTCAAGGAATTTAAAAAATAAATAAGATTTGATCCAATGCTTCCTATGCCAGCTATTAAAAACTTGAAATTTTCATTTATTGAATTAATACCAGTTGTTCGATGAGTTAAACGTTTTAAATTATAAGGTTCAAGCAGTAATCTTGACACAGAGCTGTTTATATAAATGGTAGAAAGCTTATCATAGTTACTTAATGTACCTTGTCTAAATCCTTTGGCAAACACTGGGATATTATTGTATCCCCATCCTATAAAATGAGACTTACCGCTTATAGTCTTTCTGAACAATATTACTTTGGGGAAGTAATCATTATTTATGTAATCGATATATTTCTTTCGTAAAACTTTATCTAAGCATTCAATATGTTTTAATATTGCCTTATTAGAAAAGTCGTATGGTGGTAAGCTGGGAATGTTTAATTCACCTATATAAATTGAATCAAGCTCATTATATGAATACTTATTTAGCTCTAAAAATTTTTTGAAGTTATTAGCTAAGTCTGTATTTAAGTGTACTACGTACTGATAACCATTTAACTTTTTGTCTAGTACAATTAAGCTAATCTTACCAGATTGTGGTTCTTCATCAAATAGCGATAATATTTTAGTTACAACATCACCTTTTGAATAACTCTGTTGCCAGTAGGCAATAAATTCCTCATCAAACTCTTTGACATTTATTCTATTTAATCCATCCGATATTATTTGCTTAGCCCTCTGTAAAGTTTGATAGATTATCCCTGATGCATTACTAGGATCAGTACGAGTAGTTTCTGAGTCAAAGGTGCAAACAAATCTATTAGGATCGACATGAGGGATATGTTTTACTTTTGAATAATCCTTTTCTCTTAAATATATTTTAGGTAGAGATAAAGGAAAATCGTCCTGCAGAACAAGATATATTTTAATGTCTAGAGCACCAGCAGGCGTCTGGGGAATTTCTAATATAATTTCCCAGATTGTTCGTTCAATAGGTAAAGCTAAATACCTTTTTTCTTGAGTATTAAGTATTTTAATATCATTGAATTTCCTTAGGTCTTCGAAAGCATCATGCTTCGCTTTTTCAAAATCAATCATCAATCATGCACTTTTTGCAGAGTCTCCAAGTATAGCTGGTGCTGCATAAACTTTGGAACCTTCCACTTCATCCTTAGCTAAAAGGCAGTTGAAACGTGGTCCAAAATGCCTTTGCCATTTATAGCAGGCTTCCTTCTGATTAGGTGTTTCAATTGCTTGTATAGCTGATTTAGTAAATGAATTTAGTACGCTAAGGAAATATTCTTTTCTAGTTGGGCTATAAGATGAAAATAAATTATCTCCTTTTGGTGTTGTTGGTCTTTTACACTCGAATTTGTTACTCAACTTTTCACGAATTTTTATCAATGTATCACGGAGAGCGATGTCATCTCTCTCATTTTCTACATAATTCTCAGCTGTTAAAATAGTCATAATAATTCCTGGCGGCATCTCACCCCTTAAGTGATCTCCCCAACTCTTCATATACCTGACAAGCCTTCTTAATTGAGCATCTTTCTTTCTAATATCTTTTATCCATTCTTTATAATCACTATATAATCTAGACTCATAAATAAGAGCTTTAGAAAATCCTGAGTTTATCTTTTCCTCAAACCAAGCTATGAATTCTACAGGATTGCTTTCTAGCCATCCCTCCTTAGTATGTGCCAGCTCTGGGCACTCAAGATTTTCTGCATAATAAATAGGGAAATCAATGTGAGCATCTTTTATATAATTTACTCTCACACAAGTTGGCTTATCCTCAACTATTCTCGAATCTTCAATGCCAATTCCATGCATTACTAAGTCGTGAAAGATCTGTGTTTCAGGTCTTCTATTTTCTTCTAATGGGCCTAGAAAATAAATACCATCATCTAAGTCGTAGTCATCGTCTTTAGGTTGAATAATTGTATCCATCACAAAAGAACCTTGGCTATGGAATTCCAATTTGTGGTTTAGCAAATCATGGTCTTTATAATTGTTAAAATTAGTTTTGATGCGATCTCTTAAAGCATTCCTAGTTTCTTTAAGTTCGTCTCTCTTAAGATCAGTTAATCTGATTGATTTATTAAACTCTTGAAAGAGCTGATTACAGTTTGCCATAAAATGTTTTAAAATTCTCCTTTTAATGATTTTGATTTGAGAGTAGCTTCAATAATACCCCTTGTCTGTATATTTCGATTTGTAAAGTAATGTCCAGTCAGTTTTTGCTTACTTTCTTTTGACTCAGCTAAAAACTTTAGATGGTTTGCCCCTTCATGACAGTCAAGTTGACCTGAACCAACGGCTCCTGAATTAAGATAAAATAGGAAAATATGGTAAAATCCATCTTCTTCTCTTATGTCTTCAACCAAACTTTTTGAAGTGCTCCTTTCATTATTCGGATTGTTAAAATAAGAGTGAATCTTGATTCTAGAAGCTGTTTGAACAACTTCTATAGCACAATCCTTCTCACCTTTCACTCCTTGAAATTCATAGTGTACTTTACCTTCATATCGACCAGACATATCAGGTATTTTAACTAAGAGGCCACAAAATGGCCATTTCCAGATATAGGTGTCATATAACCATAAGACTAGCAGAATCAAGGCTGCATTCCCAGGCGCTCTAACTAATTCTGGTTTCAAGTTTAAAGAATCTAATAAAGGGAGTATGACATTTATTATTAGGTAATCGATTGCTGTAGCAATCAATAAAATTGTAATGATGATAGGTGAAGTTTTGTAATATTTGAAAGAAATATCCATTTTATAGATGCAGCTATTAATTTTTTAGTAACATAGAAGTGCAGTATGTGAAAAATAACAAACAGACTTTAATTTAATATTAGTAAAACTACACACAAAATATTGCAAGTATATAGTAGAGAACCATGATATTTATATATTTTACTGTACTTATTTTCAGACTTATTCTTGTCCCTCCCTTTTCCTGCAAACCCTTCACCATTGACCCGATCTGGAAATCATACCTGCCCTCAACAAGCAGTTCTTAATAAAAACAAAGCAGTTCCGGTGACAATTAACCAGAACTGCTTTGTTTTCAAGGTATAGCGTCTCTTTAAATTAGCTATACCTGCCTATACCTCACCGCTTCCTGTTTTTGTGGAAGAAGCTCCACATGACTTCATTGATATCAATATCGGAGCTGGTATTGCCCAAAGGATAGCCAATGTTAAACGGTGCACTGCCCGGCCAGGTATGGCCTCCGTTTTCGACCGTAACCAGCGACACGGTAACGCCTTTGTCGTTTACTTCCTGAATCGTGACGGAGGTGTTGTCCTTCTTATTCGCATTGAGCACCTTTTTGCTTTCTTTCTGGGCAGGCAGTTTGTTGTGCGTCAGCCAGTAGGTATAAGTAGCCGGAGCTGAGGCATAGCCATTGGCTTTTCCATCGTATTTCACCACCTCGTCGGCGGTGCCATGCACCTGCATCACACTGATCGGTTTAGCTGTGCGGTGATAAAATTTTACCGAATCGGGCAGGGGGCCACCAACCGAAGCAATGGCTGCAAAATCATCGGGCATTTCAGCGGCTAGGCGGTGACAGAAGAAACCACCCCGCGACAAGCCGGTCGCAAAGATCGCTTTGGCATCTATGCGGTAGGTTTGTTTCAGGCTGTCGAGCAAGGCACGCACAAAGCCCACATCGTTGGTACCGTTTTGGTGAGACATATCAAAGCCCACATTCCAGTCCTGCTTTATACCGGATGGGTACACCACAATAAAGTTGTGCTTGTCGGCGGTCTCGTTCATTCTGGAGTACAGCATTTGCTCGGCCACGGTCATGCCGCCGCCATGAAAATGGAACACCACCGGAAAGGACTGAGAAGGATTTGCCGAATACGAGGCAGGCAGGTAGAGCAGGTATTTTCGCTTGGCACCTTCAAACTCAAACGGTGTTAGCTGGGCCGAAGCCGTGAGGGCGGCAAGCAGTAGTGCCGCAGTAAAAAAGATTCTTAACATGATCATAGGTTTTTAGTTTTGACACAAATGAAGCCGGAGCGGGTGTCAAAATCTTCCAGAATGATCATTTACCTATAGCAAATCACGATTTATTTAGCAAATCACGATTTATTGCTTGCTAGGGGGTTAGGCCGATAGGGAGTAGCGGTATTAATCATTAGAAAATTCTCCCCTTGAGGATTACCGAGAACGCGAGTTCGATGGTAGCGAGCGTAGCTCTTAGAGGGGTATTTACAGTTTCAGGGAAATATGGCTAATCCCACTGTCATTCTGTAAAGAAACTTGGTGGAAGGGAGGTTAAGCAGATGCTATCTGCTACTAAGATCCTTGCAGGATGACAAAAAAGTAGAATGAAATGGCCTTGCTCCAGAGAGGGGATAGCTCCTCCATTACTTAACGGTCCTGCCTGTATAAGGAGGCAGGGGATGTTGCCTTAGGCTTGCGCAATTCTTTTGCGGTAAGCAGAAGGCGTTTCGTGCAGTTGTTTTTTAAAGGCGGTGTTAAAGCTGGTGATGCTGTTGAAGCCAACCTCAATGGCGATGGCGGCAATGGTGAGTTCGCTGCCTTGGCTGGTTTCCAGTAAAGCCTGCGCGTGCTTGATGCGGTGCTGATTCACGAAGCCGTTAAAATTGGAGCCGGATCTGCTGTTGATCGCCATCGAAATTTTCTGCGGACTTACTTTCAGTGCTTTGCTGAAGGTGCTTAACGAAAGGTCCGGGTTTTTATATAGCTCCTGCTCTTCCAGCAGTGCCTTCACTTCCTCGTAGATCTGGTTTACTTCGGCTTCTGGCAGTGGTGTCGTTTTATACTTGGCCGTGTCAAGCGCTCCGATATAGCCTTTCTGGATCACGACATAGCTCACCCCGTACGCGATAACCGAATACAGGATGGGCCCCAGGATGTAAGGCACGTCGTCGTCGAGTAAGTTGAGGACATACACCACCCAAAGCGCCGCCAGCGCATACGTGAGCAGGCGCAGCCATTGCACGGCGGTATCAGCCTGCCCGGTCGCTATCCTATACTGCTGTATCTTCCGGTGCGTCAGGTATAGGTATACCAGGTAATGGCCATAATACACACAGAAAAGGAGCACAAACACAGGTATAGGCGTAGTCTTCGCATTCTCCTTGTTGATGAAAAAGCTGAAGGCCAGTCCTAGCAGGAAGGGGATGAGGTGCAGGAGGGAAGCAGCGGTGAACCGGAGCGTTTTTTCAAGCACCGATCGGGTATAGAAGTAAAAGAGCGGCCCGATGAGCATCAATGTGGCTAGACCGGCAAAGATGAACTGCAGGTATACGCCCTCCACAAATTCCAGAAACAAGGACTTCCCGACCCTGAAGGAAAGCACTAGCAACAGGACGCTCAGTATTTTATTCGAGACGGTGAGTCCTTTGGGGTAGAACCAGAGAAAAACAGCCAATACTAAGCCATGGAAAACACCTAAGCCACTAAGCAGAATAAGAAATACATGACCTGTAGACATGCCCGCAAATAAACACATTATTTACACTTGAGCGCATTTCGGGCAGGCTTTAATTTTCTGCCTGGTGCTCTACCTGTTTCCTTTTCTTCTAACCTATTACGAAATAGTTCGTAATAAATTTTGAAAGATAGATTTCTTTCCCTACACTTGTATTACGAAAGTGTTCGTAAATGTAGCAGCTTACAGCTAATAATCATGATAAAACCATCAGAATCAGAGTTAGCCATCCTGAAAGTACTTTGGAAAAACGGTCCGAGTACGGTAAAGGAGGTGAATGAAGCGCTCAGCAAAGAAAAACCCACTGGCTATACCACGACCCTGAAATTTATGCAGATCATGCATGACAAAGGGCTCTTGTCCAGAACAAGCGAAGGAGCAAAGGGGAGGTCACACATTTATTCGGCGGAGGTAAGTGAAGCAGAAACCAGCAGCGACCTGCTCGACTCTTTTCTGAACAGGGTATTTGAAGGTTCTGCAGGCAAGCTCGTGTTACGGGCCTTGGGCAAAGGCAAAACCTCGGAACAGGAAATTCAGGAGATCCGAAAGCTTTTAGACGAACTGGAGAAAGGGAAAAAAGATGAATAACCTACTGGAATTCCTAAACGAAAACGCAGCTGTCAGCGCCTTCGGCATCAGCCTGCTGCACTCCCTCTGGCAGGGGGCAGGCATCGCCTTGCTGCTCTGGCTGGCCCTGAAAATGTTGCCGCATATAAGTGCCAAGACGCGGTATACGTTTGCCTTGCTGGCAAGCGGTGCACTGGTCGCCTGCTTTGCGTTTACCTTCAGCGTATACCTGACGGCAGCCGCACCAACTGCTGCGCCAACTACCGCACAAACTTTTCTGTTCATGACATCTGGCCAGGAGGCAAACACGGTAACAGAGCAGAGTTTTGTAATGCAATTGGAAGCGCAGTGGCATGCGCTCATGATTTGGGTACAGCAGCACGTCAGTTATTTTCTGCTGGCCTGGTTTGCAGGATTCCTGTTCTATACCTCACGTTTTGCGACAGGCCTGCTCTATCTCCGCCATGTCAAGCAGCAAAGCAGTCTATTGCCTGCCAACTGGGTAAATAGGGTAGAGGCCTTGCAACAAAAGCTGGGGCTGCACACGAAAGTCGCGCTGGTCTCTTCCGATAAAGTAAACTCGCCCTTTACCTTTGGCTGGTTAAAACCCATCATTGTGGTGCCGGCCGGTATGCTCACCCAGCTGCCAGCCGACCAGGTAGAAAGTATCCTATTGCACGAACTGGCCCACATCCGACGCCAGGATTACCTGATCAACCTGCTGCAGAATATCGCCGAGCTCTTCTTCTTTTTCAACCCCGGCTACTGGTACATCGCCCAGGTGCTGGAAGCGGAACGGGAGCATGTATGCGACGACCTGGTGGTGCAGCACACCGGCAACTACCGCACTTATGCGCTGGCACTCGCCAACCTGGCCCAGCTTCCGGCACTCGAACACAACCGGCTGGTACTGGCTGCGGCTGCAAAGGAAACCAGCCTGCTCTTCAGAATAAAACGAATCATACATACCTCAACCGCTACTACTATGACGCACACCACTTCCAGCAGGAAAAGTTACCAGGTAACTACCCTGCTCATTGCCTGTCTTCTATTCGCTTTTATAGCGATTGATGTCAACGGTAAAAATGTAAAACCAGGTATAGCAGAAACAGCGCCCGTCGCCGAGGCTATACCTGAGCAACTTACCGTGACCGGCATTGTGCTTTCGAAGGAAGGTGCCGCGCTCCCTGGGGTGTCCATCGTCATCAAAAACAGCACAACAGGCACCATCACAAGTGCGGACGGAAAGTATACGCTTAGCGCAACGCCCACCGACACACTGGTATACCGGTTCATCGGTTTCGAGAAAAAGGAGTTAGCAGCCTCCGATAAACAGACGCAGCGCGTGGTGTTGCAAAGTAGCGGCAAGCCAGAAGCAAACCGTATCGTAAGCGAAATTCAGGTAGCAGGCCGCGCCTCGGTTAAGGCCGAATCGGTGCCAACACAAACGCCTGTAAACAGCGGTGCAGCCAGCGTGCAGGTAGAGGTAAAAGAGCTGAATGGCACAGCTGTTACTGTAAAGGATGGTGTACCAGTTACTCCGCCGCCTGCCAAAGCGAGTGCGGGCAAACCTGATATGGTATTGCAGAAAGTAAGTAAAGTGGCATCAGGAGATGAGAAGATACAACCAGCCTATTTCATTTATGAAAACGATGCGCTGGAAGGACTGAAATTCGGTACTGCTGCCTTTGAAAAAGCCGCTGCAAGAGGAAAGCGCATTACAGAGATACAGGACATTGATCCGAGTTCCATTCAGGCGATTCATGTTGTGAAAGATAAACAGGCTATATCTGTCTTCGGTGATGCAGGTACACATGGCGCCGTGCTCATCAGCCTACGGGAGGATGCCTCCAAAGCGTTAGTAACTGAAAACGCAGAAGAGTTTATCGTGTACCCTGTTCCGTCTGAGCGCTTTGTGAAAATAAAGTTCTACCTGGATAAGAAACAGCATGTAATGGCAGATGCCATTGACTTCAACGGTGTAAAGGTGAAAGGCCTTATGAATCAGGTACTGGAAAAAGGCTGGCATGAACTGGAGTGGGATGCCTCTAAAAACCCGGCAGGAACCTATATCATTGTGCTCAACAAAGAGTCAGGCGTAGTGAACAAACGCGTGGTCTTGAAATAGAGTAAACCTTTTCATTCCAAGAGGGCCTGGGGATCACATTCCCAGGCCTTTTTTTATGGCAGGCAGGTCATGCGTTCGTGCTATACCTGGCGCATGCTGCGCAGGCACATTGTCATAGGTGGGAGAAACGGGCGCGAGCCCTGAAAACCTTCGCCTGGCTGGTAAGTAATATTAAGTTATAGGTTTTAACCAGACATTGTGAAGGAGCAGGGAACAATCTTGCTGTGTAATTGTGTAACTTACAATATTACTTATCATCTACAGCATGCATCAGGCAAATTCTGTCGGGGGAAGTATTCAGGCTCCGGACTTTCAGGTAGTTTTCAATTCTTTATCAGGCAATTTCTTGTTGCTGCAACCCAACCCACCCCTGTTTACCATACTCGCCGTAAGTGACGAACAACTACGCCTCAAGGGGCAGGAAAGACAAGAGGTAGTGGGCAAAAGTGTTTTTGAAGCCTATCCGGAGAACCCGAATCCTGGCGCAGCAGCAGGGGCCGCCATCTTAAGGGAATCTTTTGCCCGGGTGATGGAGGACAAAGTGCCCGACCAGTTGCCCGTGATGCGCTATGATGCCTTGAAAGCCGACGGCGAATTTGAAGAGCGGTACTGGAAAGCAAGCAACAAGCCGGTGTTGGACGCCGAAGGCAACGTGCTCTACATCCTGTACTCCCAAACGGAGATCACGCGACAGGTATTGGCAGAGAAGAGAGCAACTGCCATACGGGAAATTGAAAGAAAGTACAGCTTGTTTATGCAGGCTCCTGTGGCAGTTTGCATTGTCACCGGCCCTGAAAATACCGTAGAGTTCGCCAATGATGAGATGCTCAGGCTATTGGGCAGAACATACGACCTCCTGGGCAAACCTTTATTTGATGCCATCCCGGAAATCTCTACAGAGGGATTCCCTGAATTACTGGTACAGGTGCGTGAAACAGGTCAACCTTTTTATGCAAAGGCGTATCCCTCCAAACTGATAAAAGAAGGCCAAGAGGATCTTCACTACTACAATTTTGTCTACCAGCCTTACTATGCAAACCCAGACGACACGGTGGCTGCAGGCGTGTTCTGCGTGGCGCATGACGTAACGGAGCAGGTGCTCGATCGCCAAAAGTTAGAGGAAAGCGAACTGCAGCTACGCTCTTTTATAGAAAGCTCTCACCATCCCATTGGGGTTTATATCGGCAGCGAGATGCGGATACAGTTTGCCAACCAGGCACTCAAAGATGGCCTGGGCAAAGGCAATGACATTGTGGGCAAGCGTTACAAGGACGTATTGCCCGAATTGGAAAACCAACACGTATTCGAGCAGCTGGAAGATGTTTATAGAACGGGCACCCCTTTCCATGCCAAAAATCACAAACTGGATCTGATAGTAGGCGGAGAGCTGCAGACGCATTATTTTGATTTGAGCATGACACCCCTGTTCAATACAGCCGGCGAGGTATACGGGGTCATCAATACGGGGGCAGATGTGACCGAGCTCAACCAGGCCCGCGAAAGCATGGCCGAAAGTGAGCTGCGCTACCGCACCCTTATCGAAGAAGCTCCGGTTGCCACCGCCCTATACCTGGGCAAAGAGCTGACCATACAGTACGCCAATGACATCATGCTGAACTATTGGGGCAAGGACAGCACCGTCATAGGGAAAGCATTCCGTGAAGCACTACCGGGCTTGGCAGGCCAGCCGTTCACTGAGCTGCTGGAAAAAGTGTATGCAAGCGGTCAGACTTACGTTGGCGTAAAAGAGAAAACGGAACTGGAAGTAGACGGCCAGGTAGTACCCGCTTATTTTAATTTTACTTACAAGCCGCTCTCAAACAAAGAGGGCGAGGTATACGGCGTCCATCATACGGCCATTGATGTAACAGAAGAGGTGCTGACCCAAAAGCGATTAGAAGAAAGCGAAGCGCGTTTCCGGAACATGATCAAGCAGGCACCAGTTGCCATTGCCCTCACATGGGGCGAGGACTTGGTGATTGAGAAGGTCAACGGCCCGATGCTGCAGATCATGGGCAGAGAAACGGCAGAAGAAGTGAACGGGAAGAAACTGGTTGAAGTGTTTCCAGAGATGAAGGACCAGCCTGTGCTTGAAATTGTACGCGAAGTACTGAGAACAGGAAAGGCCATCAACGTAGACGAACAGATGATCCATTTGCTGCAGGACGTCAAAGTGGAGCCGCGCTATTTAAACCTGTCTTACACCCCGCTAATAGAAGAAGGCAAAGTGACCGGCGTGATACACGTAGCCCTCGATGTGACCGAGCAGGTGCAGGCCAGAAAAAAATCAGAGCAAAGCGCCCGGGACTTGCAGAATCTGGCCGACGCCATGCCGCAGATCGTATGGATCGCCACACCAGACGGAAAAGTAACTTACTACAACGAGCGGGTATCTGAGTTTTCGGGAGCTATAAAGCTACCAGACGGTAACTGGCTTTGGGAGGACATGATCATAAGGGAGGACGAGCAGCCAACGCTGGAAGCCTGGGACAAAGCCATGCGGACAGGTACGCCCTACGAGATAGAACACAGACTGCGGATGCGGGATGGCAGTCACCGCTGGCACCTGAGCCGCGCACTACCCCAGCGCGACAGCGAAGGCAAGGTGACCGGATGGTTCGGCACGGCTACCGATGTGCACGACCGGAAGGCACACCTGGAGGCAATTGAGATCAAGAACAAGCACCTGATCAGCATCAACAACGACCTGGATAACTTTATCTACACCGCCTCCCACGACCTGAAGGCACCTATCCTCAACATTGAGGGGCTGCTTGCGCTCCTGCCCGAGGGGTACACAGCTACTGGCAACATGAGCAGTGACACGAAAGCGATATTGGGAATGATGAAGGACTCCGTGGAGCGCTTCAAGAAAACCATCGACAGTCTGACAGAGGTGGCCAAGCTGCAGCAGGAAAACGAGTATAATACCGAATTGGTGAACGTGGCGGAGGTGATCGAAGAGGTGACTCTGGACCTGGCGCCTTTGCTAAAGTCCACCCGAGCCGTGCTCGACATAGATATTGCCCCTGATACTGCCGTCCGTTTCTCGGCCAAGAACCTGCGGAGCGTGATTTACAACCTGCTCTCTAACGGCATCAAGTACAGCGCTACCGATCGGGTTCCGCATGTTCAGATCAGTTGCCATGCTGAAGACCAGTACCAGGTGCTGACTTTTACCGACAATGGGCTTGGCATGACACCAGGGCAGAAGAGAGGCCTGTTTACCATGTTCAAGCGCTTCCATAACCATGTGGAAGGCACCGGCATCGGCCTGTACATGGTGAAGAAGATCGTGGAAAATGCAGAGGGAATGATAGAGGTGGAGAGTAAGGAAAACGTAGGCACTACCTTTCGGGTCTCCCTGCCAGTTTAGGGGAGGCTTTATAAAGGACGCCAGTTTCAGAATATCAAATGCAGAAATGTGGAAGTTAAGTAAGTAGACACCCCCAGGTATGGAAGAGTTAAAAGCAGGCAGTTTTTTCGGACAGACGAACAGGACCATTCACCTGGACGGCATCCTGCTCACTGACACCGAATACACGGTAGACAAAGTGGATTGGCACTACCACGAGAACGCCTATTTTACCTTTATTCTCGCCGGACATATACTGGAGGGCAATCGCAAGGAAACCTACCATTGTGCTCCCGGCTCACTGCTCTTTCACAATTGGCAGGAGCCGCACTATAACATCAAACCGGAGGGCTATACCCGCGGCTTCCACCTCGAAATCCAAAAGGAATGGTTTGCGGAGCTGCTCCCGGACACGGAGGTGGCGGAGGGAAGTTTGCAGATTGATCACCCGGCGGTGAAGCTCTTATTTTACCAGATCTTCAAAGAAACCAAATTGCAGGATGCCCTGCTATACCCGGCCGTGGAGTCGCTCTTATTACAGGCATTTACGACGCTGCTTCCGCTGGAAAACAAGGTATACCGAAACCCCACCTGGGTAGCCCGGATAAAAGAACTTTTGCATGATACTTACCCGGATCCGCCAGCTCTGAAAGCACTGGCTGCTGAAGTGAACATTCACCCGGTGCATTTGTCCAGGGACTTTCCGAAGTACTTCAACTGCAGCCTCGGCGATTACATCCGGAAGATCAGGACAGAAAAGTCCTTTTCCCTTTTCTACCACAGAGAGCTTTCCCTGACCGAAATCGCGCTGCAATGCGGCTTTTCAGATCAGAGTCATTTCATCCGCAGTTTCAAGCAACTGAATGGGCTCACCCCGTCTGCTTTCCGGAAAATCATGCTGGAACGTTAATTTCATTCTATTTTTGGGTGGCAGTCTACTGTAATATTGCAGTACCCCAAAAGATAAAATGATGAAAAGACGTTTCCTGTTTCTTCTGCTCCTTGCCAGTTTTCCTGTTGCTGTTTCCGCAGAAAGCCCGGCCAATTTAAAGGATGGTAAACCTGTTGCGGCGCCCAAATCTGTTCAGCTTCATGCAGCGAAGTTAGCCGCCCTGGATAGCGCCATCAGCAACAATGCCTTCAAGAACATCACCAGTGTGCTGATCGCCAGAAACGGACAGTTGGTGTATGAGAAATACTACCAGGGCTTTGCCGACAGTTCGCTGCACGATACCCGCTCGGCCACCAAAAGCATCACCGGACTTTTGATCGGACTGGCGATCGACAAAAAGATGATCCCTTCCGAGAAGACCACAGTCACGCGCTACTTCAAAGACAAGAAACCCTTTCAGAATCCTGACCCCAGAAAAGACAAGATTACCATTGAAGATCTGCTGACTATGAGCGCATTGCTGGAGTGTGACGATGACAACCAGTACTCCAGAGGCAATGAAGAAAGGATGTACCTGATCGAAGACTATTACCGGTTTTACCTGGATCTGCCTGTCAGGGGCTACGCCGGTTTTGTGAAAAAGCCTGAAGACTCTCCCTATGGCAGAAGCTTCAGTTACTGCACGGCAGGCACCGTGTTGCTGGGCGGTGTGCTGGAGAGAAGCACTAAGATGAAGGTGGATGCCTTTGCGAAGCAGTACCTGTTCGAACCCTTAGGTATCACCAAAGCAAAGTGGCAGCTCACCCCCATGGGTACGCCCATGACTGGCGGAGGTCTGGGCCTAAGAAGTCGTGACTTATTAAAACTGGCTATCCTGATGCAGCAGGACGGCAAGTGGAATGGCAAACAGGTGATCTCCAGCAGCTGGATCCAAAAGTCCACTGCCACACAGGCGCATGTGCGGCAGTTCAATGGTCAAAACTACGACTACGGCTATCTGCTATGGCAACAGCAGTTCGGTCAGGATAAGCAGTACGCCGCTTATTATATGTCCGGCAATGGTGGCAGTAAGATCGCCGTGATCCCCGAACTTGATCTGGCAGTCGTGATCACGAGTACCATCTACGGAAGCTTCCAAGGGCATGTGCAGACAGAGAAGATCCTTTCGGACTATATCGTGGCAGCTGTCGAGGATTAGGGGTAGTAATCCATCGTCAGGTATACGACAAAAGCGTGATAACACATACATGACAGGAGAGTGACGCAAAACTATTCGAGTTTATTACGTAGTTTTATTTATACCTCAGCTTATCTAAAAAAAGCGGCATGTTCAAATCAATCCTGTTCTTACTACCGGCTCTATTGCTTGGCAGCACAACCTTGTTTGGCCAGGTCAGCAAAATTCAAAAGTTAGATGGCAGCTACAGCACGGCGCAGGAGATACATCAGGTGACAAAACGACTGATGGACGCCGCACAGGTAACCGGATTGGGTATATCGATTTTGAATAAAAATGAAGTCGTGTATCAGGAGGCTTTTGGGTATAGCAACTACGATACGAAAGACACCCTGAGCCGCAACACCATTTTCTACGGGGCTTCGCTGAGCAAAGCCGTTTTTGCTGTGCTGGTCATGCAGTTGGTAGAAGAAGGCGTGATTGACCTTGACACCCCGCTCCAGCAGTACCTCCCCAAGCCAATTCCGGATTATAAATTTGCCAAAAGCTGGCGCGGTTATCACGACCTGAAAGGCGATGACCGGTATAAGGCCATCACCGCCCGCATGTGCCTGGCGCATACAACTGGCTTTCCGAACTGGCGTTTTTTAACCGATAAAGGTTACGATGCAAAGGGAAAGCTATACCTGCAGTTTGACCCCGGAACGCGCTACGCCTACTCCGGCGAAGGACTGCACCTGCTGCAGTTTGTGCTGGAGAAAATCACAGGGAAAGGCCTGGAAGAAATGGCGCAACAACGCATTTTCAAACCGCTCGGCATGACCCGCACCAGCTACATTTACGTGTGGCAACCCGGGCAGGAAAAGCAATACGCCTATGGGCATGATCATCAGCAAGCCGTAGTGCCCAAAGACGAGGTAGACGACGCTGGCGCAGCAGGCAGCATGGGCATCACACTGGCCGATTACACGACCTTTTTAACGGCTCTCCTGAATCATAAATTGCTGAAAAAGGCATCCATGGAAGAACTCTTTACACAGCAGATTGCGATTAAAAGCAAGCGCCAGTTCGGGCCGCAAGCCCAGATCGAGACAGACGAAAACAAGCGCATCAATTTAGGCTATGGCTTAGGCTGGGGCGTGCTGCAATCATCTTACGGCGTGGGCGCTTTCAAAGAAGGGCATTCAGAAGGCTACCAGCACTATTCCATTCTTTTCCCCGAAACAGGCACCGGCATCGTCATCCTGACAAACAGCGACAACGGCGAAAGCATCTTCAAAGAACTTCTCGAAAAAACGATAGGCGACACCTTCACGCCCTGGGAATGGGAAAATTACATTCCTTATGATGCTAAAAAGTAAATGCAGCAAAATACAGGAGGCATTCCCAGCCCGTTTCCTTGAATAAGTAGCGGTATACTCACATGCGCATACGCTAGCACCAGCAAAAAACTGATGCCATAGAAAAGAGTTTAACCTGATAACTGATGAAGAAGTAAAAGAGATAGAGGTTAACTTTGCGCTTTGTTTCGCGGTAAAGATTTGCATTTGTTAAAGCAAAGGCGCTCACCCCATGGTAAACTCTCAAACTCCTAAACCCTCAAACTCCCAAACTCCCAAACTCCCAAACTCCATTGCCTTTCAATCCATTCTCCATAGACTTACCCGTTCGGGAAATAATACCTGGCGTAAGAGAACACCTTTCGGCGCAAAACACATTGGTCGTAAACGCCCCTCCCGGAGCCGGTAAAAGTACTTTGCTGCCGCTGGCTTTGCTGGACGAAGTTTGGTTAACATCAAACTTTATCTCAATAAATAGATAATAAATAGATTAGATATGGCCCTAACCAATACCAATATAAATAGAAGACATTTTCTCTAAATAGCTATATATTTATGCCTGTATTATTTGATTATGGGTAGACATTTACGTTTCAGCAGGTCCTTCTTTATTATACTCCTGCTTATACTTACTGCATTAGAAGTTAAAGCGCAGCGCAACAGAGCCAATCACTGGTTTTTTACCTACCGGTCAGGTATAGATTTTAACCAGAGCCCGCCTCAATCCAACGACGATGGAAAAATAGAGGAGCCCTCTCAGGGTTCGGCCGTAATGAGCGATGCTTCGGGCCAGCTCTTGTTTTACACCGATGGACAATCCGTCTGGAACCGAAACCACCGGAAAATGCCCAATGGCTCTGGCATGACCAAGGGGCATGTAGGGCTCACCATGCAGACAACCGTGATTGTGCCAAGGCCAGGCTCCACTACGCAGCATTATATTTTCACAACCAACCCGTACAACGGCCCCATGGAGCAAGGGCTGTTTTATGCCGTGGTAGACATGTCGAGGCAGGGTGGACTGGGAGATGTGATACAGAAACACGTGCCGCTCCACAATCCTGTCACGGGGAGTTTAACAGCAGTGCAGCATGCCAACGGAACTGATTTCTGGGTGATTGCACATGAATATGATAGTGGCAGGTACCTGGCTTACCTCGTGACAGCATCCGGTGTACAGACGACTCCCGTTATAAGTGAATTGTCCTCCATACACAGAGGGTACGCTGGTCAAATGAAAGTAGCCCCTGACGGAAGCAGGATTGTAGTACCCGCTGATGCAGGAGCGGAAATATCCGATTTCAATACGCGGACAGGTACGTTGTCGAACACCTATGTGCTGCAGCGTGACCCGAGAATCTGGTTGTCGGGGCTGGAGTTTGCACCAAATTCGACGTTGTTATATGTTGCCAATGTCAATCAAGCCATTTACCAGTACGATTTGAACAAGAATAGCTGGGCTGAAGTGGAAGCTTCCCAATACCGGGTTGGAGGATGGGGGTTTGCAAACAATATCCACGATTTACAGCTGGCCCCGGACGGCAGGATATACGCCTCCAAAGGGGGCGGCCAGGGGTCTGGAGCTGCCTTTCTGGGTGTGATCAGCAATCCAAATGGTTTGCGCGAACAGGCTGGCTTCGATGAGAAAAGCTTTCCGGTAGTGTCACCTGTCGACCAAAGGCTCCCCGCTTTTGTTACGTCCTACCTGGCAGATCCTCCGACTATAAGCTATAACCATCATTGTCAGGGGCAGGAGACAGCCTTTCGGGCCTCCGGCATTGGCAGTAGAGATGCCCTGCTTTGGAACTTTGGCGACCCTGCTTCAGGAGCACGCAACACCTCCAAAGACCTAGCCGTGACACACATGTTCAGCTCTCCCGGTACTTACACCGTGTCCTTACAAGTGACGTTGGGAGACCAAGTTAAAATGCACCAGGTGCAGGTTACCATCCATGAAAACCCTGTGGTTAACCTGGGGCCCGATATAAGCGTGTGTGAAAGTGCTGTAGTTAAACTGGATGCGGGTACTGGAACCGGATTTACCTACCTGTGGTCTTCCGGCGAAACAACCCAAACGATTAAGCCTACCTCCGCTGGCAATTACTGGGTGGAAGTGAGCAACGGCTACTGCACGACAAGAGACGAGATTAAGGTGACAATCAACGCAAACCCAAAGCTGAACCTGGGCCCTGACCGTACACTTTGTGAAAGTACCCCTGTGCAGTTATCGGTGGGAGCGACTAACCAGGGCTATGACATTTTGTGGTCGACAGGCCAGAGGACGCCAGCCATTACAGTGACGCAACCAGGCTTGTATTGGGCAGAAGTTACCAATGGGGCATGTCGTGTTCGGGATGAAATCAGGATCAATTATACCCGACTGGGAGACCTTTCGATTGTAGCAGCGAAGGATACTTTGGCTTACCAGGAGCTACTATACCTGGAGGGCGTGGGCACCGATCTGGTTTCCTGGAATTGGGATTTAGGTGATGGTACAACCTCTATTACGTCGAATCCTATCCACCAGTATACCTATGCCGGTACATACAACGTCACCCTTTATGGGACAAATATGTATGGTTGTATTGCCTTTACTGAGAAAGAGATCGTGGTAAAGCCTCATCTGTTTATTCCGAATGTCTTCACCCCCAACAACGACGGGAAAAACGATTTTTTTCGGGTTGAATACAATGGTAGGGGCCCTTTCGATGTGCAGCTCTACAACAGATGGGGCAAGCAGGTATACCAGGCCGCGACAAAAGACTTTGCATGGTCAGGAGAGGGTTCACCCACAGGGGTGTACTATTACCTGATCAAAACTGAAACCGGTACTTACAAAGGTGCCGTAACACTAATGAAATAAAACAGAATTCAACGTATTTAATTAACCCCTTGCCTTTCAATCCATTCTCCATAGACTTACCCGTTCGGGAAATCATACCAGCTGTCAGAGAACATCTGTCAGCACAGAACACGCTGATCGTAAACGCCCCTCCCGGAGCCGGTAAAAGCACCTTGTTGCCACTGGCTATACTCGGCGAGTCCTGGCTGAAAGATCAGAAGATCATCATGCTGGAGCCCCGGCGTCTGGCGGCTAAATCCATTGCCGAGCGACTGGCGCAGCTGCTGGGCGAGGAGGTGGGCCAGACCGTCGGCTACCGCATCCGGTTTGAGAACCGCATTTCGGACAAGACCCGCATCGAGGTCGTGACCGAAGGCATCCTGACCCGCATGATCCACAGCGACCGCTCGCTGGCAGGTATAGGCATCGTGATCTTCGACGAGTTTCATGAGCGCAGCATCCATGCCGATGTGGCCATGGCCCTGAGCCGAGAGGCGCAGCATACCTTGCGGCCCGACCTGCGCATTCTGGTGATGTCGGCTACGCTGGACATGCCGCAGCTGACGAGTCTGCTCAAGGCGCCGGCCGTGCAAAGCATGGGGCGGCAGTACCCGATCAACACGATCTATACCGGCGATGCCGACGACCGCATGCTGCCCGAAATGACCGCCCGTGTGGTGCAGCAGGCAGCCAAGGAGCAGGAGGGCGATATCCTCGTGTTCCTGCCCGGCGAAAACGACATCCGCAAAGTGGAAATACTCCTGCGCAAACAACTGCGTGGCGTGCAGATCCACCCGCTGTTCGGGATGCTGCCCTTCGGCAAACAGTACGCCGCCATCATGCCCGACCGCGAAGGCAGGCGCAAAGTCGTGCTGGCCACCAGTATCGCCGAAACCAGCTTAACCATAGAAGGCGTGTCGGTGGTAGTGGATACGGGCTTCGGCAAAACTTCCCGCTTCGACCCGAAGTCCGGTTTGTCGCGCCTCGAAACAGCACGCATTTCCAAAGATGCCGCCGACCAGCGTGCTGGTCGCGCCGGTCGTTTGGGCCCGGGCACGGCTTACCGCATGTGGAGCAAAACCACGCAGGAGCGCATGGCCCCGCACCGCACCCCCGAGATCATGGAAGCCGATCTGGCCAACCTGGTGCTCGACATGGCGCAGTGGGGCATTATGGATATCCGCAGCCTGACCTGGCTTAACCCGCCACCACGTGCTGCCCTGCAATATGCCACCGAGATGCTGCACCAACTGCAGGCGCTGGAGAACGGCCGCATCACCGAGCATGGCAAGAAAATGCATGCGCTGCCTTGTCACCCGCGTATCGCGCACATGCTGCTCAAAGCCGAGGAAACCGACCAGGTAGCCCTGGCCAGCGATATTGCCGCCATCCTGGAAGAGCGCGACCCGCTGGACCGCAATGCCGGCATCGACATCAACCTGAGAATTGAAGCCCTCCGCAGGTATAGGCGCGAGCAGGGGCAGGGTAAGCGCTTTGCCAAGATCGAGAAGATCGCCCGTTCGTACCGCCAGCTGTTCAGTATAGCGCCCGAGAACAGTAATTTTGACGACTACGAAACCGGCGTGCTGCTCACGCATTGCTACCCGGAGCGCATCGCCTATGCCCGTCCCGGTAATAATGCGCAGTTCCAGCTGGCCAGCGGACAGTATGCGTCTGCCGGTCACCGCGACGACCTGGCGCACGAGCCCTGGCTGGCTATTGCCCACCTGCATGCCGGTACAGGCGACAATCCGGGCCGCATCTTCCTGGCCTCGCCGCTCAATCCGCGCGACCTCGCCCCGCTCGTGAAGCAAAAGGAGGTGTACCACTGGGACGTAAACGACGGCGAGCTTACTGCCTCGATGGACACCCGCATCGGCAGCATTGTGCTGCAAAGCAAGCCGCTGCCGCCGCCCGACGAGAAGCACCGCGTACCTGCCATGTCCGAAGCCATCAAACAGGAAGGCGAGCACCTGCTGGACTTCAACTACGAAGTAAGGCAATGGCAAAACCGGGTGCTGAGTTTAAGAAAGTGGCGCCCCTCCGAGTTCTGGCCCGACGTGAGCACCAGCACCTTGCTGATGACCAACTGGGATTGGCTGAAGTCCTACCTCTTCGACATCGAACACCCGGATGAACTGATGGAGCTGGAGCTGCAGCCGATTCTGGAAGCCAAATACCTGGACGATGAACAGCGTGCCCGATTGGAGGTGCTGGCCCCCTCCAGTATCACCTTGCCGGATGGTTCGGATATTGACGTGTATTATCACGCAGACGGCAGTCAACCGAAGCTGGAGATCCGGCTGCAGGATGTGCTGGACTGGGAAGAAAGCCCGACCGTAGACGATGGCGAAATGACGGTGGAACTGGCCCTGCTCAGCCCGGAGTTGAAGCCAATTACGACCGTATCGGACCTGGCGAGTTTCTGGAAAGGAAACTACCGCGTGATCAAGCGGCAGCTGGAGGTGGTGTTTCCGGAGGTGAAATGGGAGAGAGAATTGTAGGGACAGGTCGCGACCTGTCCGCACGCATTGTGATCGGTCGCTGCGATTTGCATGGCATCTCCGGTTTACCATCATATAGCTTCATATAAAAATTACCTGTGCACGATTCGGACAGGTCGCGACCTGTCCCTACAAACCACATGTACACCCTGCAAACTGCTCTTTGGGATTGATATACCCCATAACAAAAGAGACGCTTTCATAGCGCCTCTTTTTTGTTTTCTATACCTCTTTTCTCTGTCTCTACACCGCTTTCAGTTCTCTTTGGTCTTGCGCCTCCGGCTCGTCAGTGCCGATGGCTTTGTTCCAGTCGCTGGCGTTCTTTATACCTAGTTTTTCCGGGTCAAAGGTTGGGTCGAGCCCGGCTTTGCGCTGGGCCAGGTAATCTTTCAGGGTGCGTAAGGCAGGCTTGCGCAGCAGGAAAATGGCGATCACGTTGAGCCATGCCATGATGCCCACGCCGATGTCACCAAGCATCCAGGCGGATTCTGCCGTTTTCACAGAGCCGTAAAAAGTAGCGGCAAGTATAAATAAGCGAAGCGCCCAGAGCATCCATTGTTTGTTTTTGGTGTTCAGGTAGCTCAGGTTGGTTTCGGCAATATAGTAGTAGGCCATGATGGTGGTGAAGGCAAAGAAGAACAGCGAAATAGCGATAAAGCCGCTGCCCAGCGCCGGGAAGTGAGAGCTCACAGCCAACTGCGTATACTCAGGTCCGAATGGCACACCCGGCAGGTTCTCCACCAGGAAGCCTCCTTCCGGATTGACCACATTGTATTGCCCTGTAAACAGGATCATGAAGGCCGTAGCCGTACAAACAAATAATGTATCGACATATACAGAAAAGGCCTGCACCAGCCCCTGCTTAGCAGGATGGCTTACCTCAGCCGCTGCAGCCGCATGCGGTGCAGTACCCTGACCGGCTTCGTTGGAGTAGATGCCACGCTTCACACCCCACGAAATCGCCATACCAAACACACCGGCAAAAGCAGGCTCCAGGTCAAATGCAGAACTGACGATAAGGCTGAACACGGCAGGAACTTCCGAAATATTCATCAGAATGATCACCACCGACATCAGGATATAAGCGCCCGCCATAAAAGGCACTACCACCTGTGCCACGTTGCCGATGCGCTTCACGCCGCCTACAATAATCAGGGCCAGCAGCAAGGTAACGGCACCACCTGTATAGGCGACCGGTATCTGGAAGGCATTGCTGATGCCGGAGGCGATGCTGTTGCTCTGCACACCTGGCAGGAACAGGGCCATGCTGATAATCGTCGCTACGGCAAACAGCACCGCATACCATTTTACGCCAAGTCCTTTTTCGATGTAGAAGGCCGGACCACCTCGGTACTGACCATCCTTTACCTGCTTGTAGATCTGTCCCAGTGTGGCTTCTATAAAGGCAGAAGAACTGCCCAGGAAAGCGATCACCCACATCCAGAACACAGCACCCGGTCCACCCATGGCAATGGCCGTGGCGACACCGGCAATATTACCTGTACCGACACGCCCGGCAATGGCTACGGTAAAGGCCTGAAAGGAACTGATGCCTTTTTTAGAAGCCTGCCCTTTGAAGAGCAGGCGCAGCATTTCGCCGAGATAGCGTACCTGCAGAAACTTGGTGGCGATAGAGAAGTATACACCTGCCCCAAGGCAAAGTATGATAAGTGCATTGCTCCAGACGATGTCGTTTACCGAGCTGATGAAATTTTCCATGGAGAGAAGGTGGGCTTTAATCGTGTCAAGTATAGTTTGAAACCCTGTTTTTATATAACGAAAGGTTTCTGCACTTTAAATTAGACAGAAATTTTCAGAACTGAAGATTTTATCCCGGCTTATTCTTCCCACCGAAGGCCCGTTTGAACAGAAATTACTGAATGTAAGGGGGAAAGGAAATCTTCAGAAAGCCGGAAGATTAGGTCCCCGCCACACCCAAAACCAACTTACCTTTCCAAGCGGAAGAACTTTCTGGAGATCGGGATCAGCATGGCGCCGGCCAGGGCGAATGTGACAAAAGCGAACTTGAGGTTGAAGGCATGGGCCAGGTAACCGATAAGTGGCGGGCCCATGAGCATACCCACAATACCGAATGTCACGATCATGGAAATGGCGATGCCAGGCGAATACTTTTTGGAAGCGCCCGCCAGCGTATAGGTCATCGGTATAACCGAGGCCGTACCGAAGCCTACGAGTGAGAAACCCACCATGGCAGGCCAGAAACTCGGGAACAGAATGGCCAGTGCTATACCTGAGAAAATAAGGCTGGCACTGAGTACGTAGGTTTTTTCCATCCCGATCTTCTCGATGATCCGATCTGACACAAACCGCGAAAGCGCCATAAACGACATAAAGATGAGGTAGCCTGCGGTAAAGACCTCTTCGCCCACCACCTGCTGGAAGTAAATGCCGCTCCAATCGAACATGCCACCCTCGCACACCGCCGCAAAAAATACGAGCAGCCCCAGGTATAGGATGTAGGGATCGGGCTTGCCAAGTGTGAGTTTGTTGCCCGTCGTGGAGCGGTCGTTGCGCAGCAGGTAGGGGAAGGCGCCCAGCACGATGAGCGTCGTGGTGATAGAAACTATTACCAGGTGTGGCACGATCGATATGCCAAGCGAAATCAGCAGTGTCGTAACGCCAACACCCACAATGCCGCCCGTGCTCCAGAGACCGTGGAAGGCCCCGTTTATTTTGCGGTCGTACAATTTCTGCAGCGTAATGGCCTGGGTGTTTATGGCGATGTTAAACACACGCATACTCAGCGAAAACAGGAATAAGGCCACGACCAAGGCAAATGGTGTGGCAGCAATTCCGATCAGTGAGAGCGAAGCGGCATTCATAACCATAGCCACGATCAAGGGGAAACGGCTGTCGAACCGAGTGACAAGCCAGCTCGACAAAGGCAAGCCGATCAGCGAGCTCACCGGCATGGTCAGCAGAATGCTGCCCAGTTCGGCCTCATTCAGGTGAAGCTTGGAAACAATGGTGGGGATGCGGGAAGCCCAGCTTGAAAAGTTGAAGCCGGAAAGAAAGAAAAAGAGACTAAGCGAAAGTCGGTTCGTGGTGATAGAATGCATTGCGGAAAAATAAAGACGCAAGTTGCTAAAAAGTAAAGCCTTTAGATACGTTTATTCTTTCTTTTCAATGGATGCTGTTTTCAAATTCGGTTGTTTTTCCGCCGAACAGATAAGTAGGCAATGCTGAGCGTCTGATTAGCCCGGTTGAATTATCGTAGCCTTAAAAAGAGGGGCTATACCTGCACAAGGGCTTGAGGATAACCCGACGGAAACTCAAAACATTAACAAAACTTGTCAGGAAAGAGTACATGATATTGCTGGCAGGAAAATGCAACACCTTCCAGCACTGATTCGCTTTAGCAACCATACGTCACAGAAAAAAACAAAAGAAGAATGATTCAGAAAACCTACCTGAAAACGAAAGACCAGTGTAAAGTTAAATTCACGATCAGCATCGAAAATGCCGACAGAGTGGAGATCCTTGGCCTGCATAACGACTGGAACACACCGATCAAAATGAGCAAGAAAAAGGGCGGTATATTTGAATGTGTGCAGACACTTCCGCGCCATACACAGCACGAATTCAAATACCTGGTAAACGGCACCGACTGGCGCAACGATCCGGATGCCGATGGAGAGGCGCCTAATGAGTTTGGCGGAACCAACACCTTGCTTGTGCTCTAGTCGCCATTTCCTGCTACAGCATCTGCTATAAATCTAATTGCTTATACCTGAGATGTAGGAGGCTATCTCCTGCTCCTTATCCTGCATGTGTTCGTAGGCAAACTTCTGCAGCACATCGCAGGATACTTTGTCGAGCACGCCAAAGATCCGCGCTTCACTGATCACCTCCTGGTTCCAGTCTGAGGCAATGACCATGATGGCCTGCCCGTTGTAAGGACTGAGGTCCAGCAAGTCGGCGGTCAGGTTAGGCGATGGCCATTTGCCTGCTGCCAGACTGTACAAGCCTGGTTCCCAGCGGGGCGGGTCATTCTTCAGATCCGGCACCGGCTTAAAATAGCCTTCATCCACAGACCCTATAAACAAAACGTTCGCTTTGTTGAGCGTAGTCGGTACGAGCGTCTTGGGGTCTGGCAATACGGTGCCGGCTTCTTCCAGCGTTTCTTCAGGTTCATCCATGCCTATACATACTACCAGGAATAGCAGATAGTTGTCCTGCGCCATTTAGAGCCAACATAAGAAGGAAAGGAGCGTAAAGTTAAGCTATTCATTTTTCGCTCACCTGACTGGCAAAAATTCTTTTCAAAGACAGTCGGCTGGTCATTTAATCTCCTTCTGCTATGGAAAAAGAAAATCCCCCATTACCACCGCTGCAACCAGTCACGCTTCGCATCAACGGCAAAGAGCAACGCCTGGAGCTGGCTCCCTGGACCTCCCTGCTTGATGCCCTACGGGAGCACCTGCACCTGACAGGCACCAAAAAAGGCTGTGACCACGGCCAGTGCGGTGCCTGCACCGTGCTTGTCGACGGCAAGCGCATCAACTCCTGCCTGACCCTGGCCATGATGCAGGAAGATAAAGAGATCACCACGGTCGAAGGACTGGCCAAAGACGGCGAACTGCATCCGGTACAGCAGGCCTTTATTGACAACGATGCTTTCCAGTGCGGCTACTGCACACCGGGGCAGATCTGTTCGGTGATCGGGCTGGTGAACGAAGGGAAAGCCAAAACGATGGACGATATCCGGGACCTGATGAGCGGAAATGTGTGCCGTTGCGGTGCCTATGTGAACATTGTGAAAGTGGTGCAGGAAGCACTGGAAAGGAGCGAGGCCAGATGAGACCATTTACCTATACCCGGGCCACGGATGTGAACAGCGCCGTGCAGGAAATCACCAGACATGAAAAGGCGAAATTTGTAGCGGGCGGTACCAATTTGCTCGATCTGATGAAGATCGATGTAATGGCCCCGCAGCACCTGGTGGACATCACCCGCATTGCCCTAAAAACGATTGAAGCAACAGCAGACGGCGGTTTACGGCTGGGTGCGCTGGTATCCAACAACGACACCGCCTACCATGGGCAGGTAGAGAAGCGCTACCCGCTGCTCTCGCACGCTATACTGGCCGGCGCGACCGGGCAGCTGCGCAACATGGCCACCGACGGCGGCAATCTCCTGCAACGCACCCGCTGCTATTATTTTTATGATACCCAAACGCCCTGCAACAAGCGTGAACCCGGCTCCGGCTGTTCGGCCATCAAGGGCTACAACCGCGACCTGGCCATACTAGGTACAAGCGAGCACTGCATCGCTACCCACCCCTCCGATATGTGCGTGGCCCTGGCTGCGCTGGAGGCTACCGTCAACGTAACCGGACCAAAAGGCGAGCGAACCATACCTATTGCCGACTTCCACCGGCTACCCGGCGATACGCCGCACATCGACACCAACCTGCAGGAGGACGAAATCATCACCTCCATCGACCTGCCGGCAAAAGGCTTTGCCAAGCACTATACCTACCTCAAGCTCCGCGACCGCGCTTCGTATGCCTTTGCCATCGTATCGGTGGCCGCTGCCCTGGACCTGGACGGCGGCACGATCAAGGATGCCCGCATTGCCCTGGGTGGCGTGGCGCATAAGCCCTGGCGAAAACCAGAGGCAGAAGCCATGTTGAAAGGACAGCAGGCAACGCGTGAGAACTTCCAAAAAGTGGCAGAGGCTTACCTGGAAGGAGCAAAGGGTTATGGGGATAATGATTTTAAAATAGAGCTGGCGAAGCGGGCCATTGTGCGGGCGCTGGAGCAGGCTTTTAATAAGGAGGGTGCAGCATGAAAACAGATCAGATAGGAAAAGAAAGAAATCGGGTAGACGGCAAAGCTAAGGTAACCGGCGAAGCAAAATATGCAGCAGAGTTTGATGCTGAGAACCTGGCGTATGGTGTGATCGTGAACAGCGGCATTGCCAAAGGAAAGATCAAGAGCATCGACACCAGCAAAGCCCTGGCACTGGACGGCGTACTGCAGGTATTCACACATGAAAACCGTCCCGGCTACATGTGGCTCGACAAAAACTACAAAGACGAAGATGCGCCTCCGGGTTCCCCTTTCCGTCCGCTTTATGACAACGAAGTGCAGTTCAGCATGCAGCCTATTGCGCTGGTAGTGGCCGAGACGTTTGAACTGGCAAGATATGCAGCCATGCTGGTAGAAGTGGACTACGAAACAGACGAACACGACACCGATTTTGAAGCCAACCTGGAGCAGGCTTATGAGCCGAAAGAATACAAGGCCTCAGAACCGCCCAAGCCACGCGGGGATGTAGACAAAGCATTGTCTGAGGCAAGTGCCCGTGTCGAACAAACCTATACCCATCCGGCTGAGCACCATAACCCGATGGAAATGCATGCGAGTACAGCCGTGTGGGAAGGCGACGGAAAACTGACGGTCTACGACAAGATTCAGGGCGTGCAGAACAGTCAGCAGTACATTGCCAGTGCCTTTGGAATGTCGGAGGACGAGGTGCGGGTGATTTCACCATTTGTAGGAGGAGCCTTTGGTTCCGGTTTGCGTCCACAATACCAGCTTTTCCTGGCTGTGCTGGCAGCCCATGAACTGCAGCGCTCGGTGCGTGTGGTGATGACGCGTCAGCAGATGTTCTCGTTTGGCCACCGCCCCAAAACCCTGCAGCGCTTTAAACTCGGCGCGGATTCCGATGGAAAGCTACAGGCGCTACAGCAAGAGGTATACGGCGAGACTTCCCGCTTTGAAGACTACAGCGAAGATGTGGTGCTTTGGCCAGGTGTGCTGTACCCATGCGACAACACCAAGCTGACACACAAACTGGTAGGGCTGGACGTCTATACCCCGCTCGACATGCGGGCCCCAGGTGGTACCACCGGTATCTTCGCGCTGGAGTGCGCCATTGATGAACTGGCCTACGAAGCAGGTATAGATCCGCTGGAGTTCCGCAAGAAAAACTACTCCGAGAAAGACCAGAACGAAGACAAGCCTTTTTCGAGCAAAGAACTGCGGGAGTGTTACCGGCAGGGTGCTGAGAAGTTTGGCTGGGCTAAGCGCAAAATGGAGCCACGTTCCATGAAAGACGGTCACCAGTTGATCGGCTGGGGAATGGCGCAGGGAGCCTGGGAAGCGAATCAGTCCGAGGCCAGCGCCAAGGCCGTGCTTAGTAAAGAAGGCAAGCTTACCGTAAGCAGCGCCACCGCCGACATTGGCACCGGTACCTACACCGTCATGACCCAGATCGCAGCCGAGACACTGGGTCTGCCATTGGATGATGTAACGTTTAAATTGGGAGACTCTGATCTGCCAAAGGCGCCTTTGGAAGGTGGCTCCAAGACCGTTGCTACGGTAGGTTCCGCCGTAAAAAAGGCCTGCGAACAGGTACAGGAAAAACTGCTGAAGCTGGCCCAGCAGCAGCCGGATTCGCCATTGACTGAAGCAAAGCTGGAAGATGTAGATTTCTCAGAAGGTAAGATTAGCCTGAAGCGTGATGCCTCTAAAAGTATGCAGTTGCAGGACCTACTACAGCTAAGCGAAAACGGCAGTATAACGGGAGAGGTCTCTACCAAGCCATCGGATGAATCGAAGGAATACGCCCGTTACGCGCACTCCGCCGTATTCGCTGAAGTGAAAGTAGACGAAGATCTGGGTACCGTGAAGGTCACCCGCTTGGTAACCGCTGTAGCCGGTGGCCGCATTGTCAACCCCAAAACTGCCCGCAGCCAGATATTAGGCGGCATGGTCTGGGGTATGGGCGTCGCCCTGCACGAGCACACTGTGATGGACAACAACCTCGGCCGCTTCATCAACCACGACCTCGACAAATACCATGTGCCCGTGAACGCCGACGTGCAGGAAATGGAGGTGATCTTTGTAGAGGAAAAGGATGAAGTAGTGAATCCACTGGGTGTGAAAGGTCTTGGTGAGATTGGGGTGGTCGGTGTAGCGCCTGCGATAGCAAATGCGATTTTTCATGCAACTGGGAAAAGGGTAAGGGAGTTACCGATTACAATGGATAAGTTGTTGTGATTTTTTTCGCCTGACCGGCGGTGGGGTATGACGATACCATGGTATGGCGCGAGCGTCCTCGCTCGTGTCTGCTATGGTGGGGCCTCTGGCCCAGGTATAGGTATAGCCGAGGCTTTCGCAGGTATAGCACACCTTCTTATGTATAACTTTCTTGTTTCATAGCTTTGGCTTGGCCAGCCGGGTAGCTATTTCGCCTGTGCGGCGGGCACTCACTTTTTTCCTTGATGAAAAAAGTAAGCAAAAAAATCAAGACGCTTTTAAACTCGCTGAACGCTCAGACACAAAATCGTCGTTTGGTGCACATGGCTGATGACTTTGTTTCATAGTAGAAGTGCAAGTTAGCTGGATATGCGTGCCTGGGGTTTGTGGAACTTGCAGAAACTACAGCGCAAATTCTTATCAAATGGTAGTCTTAGAAAAGTCCCCCTTCGAAGGGGGTAGGGGGATGACATTCATTCCCAGGTTCCTCTCTTGAGAGCAGAGCCGTTTGATACTGCTTTTTTTGTCATTCTGAAAGAATCTTGGTTGTAAATAGCGTAGGCCAATCACCTTTGTGACCAAGTTTCTTTCAGAATGACAGTGATATTTGAGTAAGTTTTTTAGAATGAAACGACGCTCCTCTTGAAATGGGCAGGTGGATGTTAATCGTGCATAGCACCATCCCCTGTTCTAGGGGAGGGATGGGGTAGTGCGACCCGGCATCTGCAAAAATCCTGTAAATCTTTTAATCCTGAAAATCCTTGGGGAGGGGGCCCTATGTTTAGATTCAGACAAGAAGCCCCATTAAACCAAAACCCTCCAAAAAAGTCTCAGATTTCGTAACTTGTAAGCTTCAAGAGCACTTTATTAACACATGAAAGAACTGCAGGATATTGTAGGGGCGTACGAAGTAGCGCGGCAGGAGGGGAAGCAGGCGGCGCTGGCGACGGTGGTGCAGGTACAGGGCTCTTCTTACCGGAGACCTGGTGCCCGTATGCTGGTGACGGAAGATGGGCAGCTGACCGGTGCGATCAGCGGTGGTTGTCTGGAAGGCGATGCGCTGCGCAAAGCCCGACTCGTGATGCACGAGAAGCAATCCATGCTGGTGACCTATGATACTACTGATGAAGACGATGCGCAACTGGGTGTGGGCCTGGGCTGTAACGGAATCATCCAGATACTGATCGAGCCGATTAATCCAGAAGATCCGGCAAATCCGATCGCTTTCTTTCAAGCTTTTCTGAGCAACCGGCAGTCGGCGGTGGTCGTGACGCTTTTCTCGCTGGAGGACCGCACGAATCTGCAGCCGGGTACCTGCCTTTTTATACCTGAAAAAGGAGCTGTTGTAGGTGCTTGTGCGGATAAAAATTTGCAAGCTGCCTTACTGAATGATGCGCAAGAGGTGCTTACGCAGCGGAAGTCCATCACAAAAGCTTATATGACCGACGCAGGCTCTTTGACAGGCTTTGTGGAATTGCTGCAACCGGCTGTTTCGCTGGTGGTGGTAGGGGCTGGCAATGATGCTATCCCTTTGGTGAACATGGCCGCGATACTGGGCTGGCAGGTGAGGGTCGTGGACGGTCGTGCGAACTATGCCAAAGCAAGTCTTTTTCCAGCCGCAAAGCAGGTGCTTGTGGCAAAACCGGAGCAGGTGCTGACGCAGCTTATACCGGATGAACAGACGGTTTTCGTGTTGATGACACACAATTACAACTACGATCTTGCCATGCTGCGACAGCTTATGCCCCTGGCTATACCTTACATTGGTTCACTCGGACCGAAAAAGAAACTGGAGCGCATGCTGGCAGAATTGCAGGACGAGGGAATGGAGATCACCGAAGAAATGCGGCAGCGGGTCTATGGTCCGACAGGATTGGAGATCGGCGCTGAAACTTCCGAGGAAATTGCCCTGTCGGTGCTGGCTGAGATCAAAGCGGTGCTGGCTAACAAGTCCGGTGGCTTATTGCGTGATAAACCGGGTGCTATTCATGATCGTGGCCAGGAAAATCTGGAACTGGTCAAGCAGACAAGCATATCAGGATGTTTTCTATAAGCGGACTGGTCATATTGGCGGCTGGCGCTTCCACACGGTTAGGTCAACCAAAACAACTGCTGCACTACCAGGGCAAGAGTCTTTTGCAACGAGCAGTGCAAGCGGCTACGGAAGCTGGTTTTTCGCCTATTGTCGTGGTACTGGGAGCGCATGCAGACATACTTATACCTGAAATTACCGACTTACTTGTTACAACGGTGCAGAATCCGGACTGGCAGGAGGGAATGGCTTCTTCTATCCGTAAAGGACTACAGGAACTTTTGAAATTAAAGCCTATGCTGGACGACGTTACCTTTATGGTGTGCGACCAGCCGTTTGTTGATGCTGCTGTGCTGAGGCAACTGCTGCAGGCAAAGCAGGACGGCCGAAGCGGTATCATCGCCAGTGCCTACCAGGGAACACTAGGTACACCGGTGCTATTTGACAAGGTTTACTTTCCGGAGCTACTGGCGCTGGAAGGGCAGGAGGGAGCCAAGAAGATCATCCTGAAACATCCGTCTGCTGTCAGTTCGCTGCGTTTTGAAGCAGGGGCGACCGACATTGACACGGCAGCAGACTATGCGGCACTGCTTCAGACAGATTTGCCGGATTAAACAGATTTTAAGCGGGGGTGCTTATTTCCCGCTCCATATAATTTCCTAACTTAGAGTTCAAAATTTCAGATTAGAAAGATGGCGACATACAAACTGCAAATCAATGGCCGAAGCTATGAGGTCGATGTAGAGCCGGACACCCCGCTGTTGTGGGTGCTGCGCGACAACCTGGGACTGGTAGGTACCAAGTATGGCTGCGGCATTGCACAATGCGGCGCCTGTACCGTGCACGTAAACGGCAACGCGATGCGCTCCTGCGTGTACCCGGTTTCTGCCGCTGCCAGCGCCAAGATCACCACGATCGAAGGCTTATCAGAGGCAGGCGACCACCCGGTGCAGTTGGCGTGGGATGAGGTGGATGTGGCCCAGTGCGGCTACTGCCAGGCTGGTCAGATCATGACGGCCACGGCGCTTTTGAACAAGAACACAAAGCCGAGTGCTGAGGAAATTGACAATGCCATGAATGGTAACATCTGCCGTTGCGGTACCTACCACCGTATTCGGGAAGCAGTTGCATTAGCCGCCACTAAACTCAAATAAGCCATGTCAGAACTAACACAGGAAAGCAGACGCAATTTCATGAAGCTGTTCGCCGTGGCGGGTGGCGGTCTTGTATTGGGTTTCAACTCGACCAGCTCTATTGCTTCAGGCCTGGGCCTGATCGACGGATCGAACCTGCCGGCTGCTGCCATCGATTTCAACAGCTATCTTTCCATTTCTCCTGATAACATCATCACCATCCTGTCGCCAAACCCGGAACTGGGGCAGAACATCAAGACCTCTTTCCCGATGATCGTGGCAGAGGAACTGGATGCTGACTGGAGCAAAGTGAAGGTAGTACAGGCACCCCTCGATACAAACAAATTTGAGCGCCAGGTAACAGGTGGTAGCGGTGCTGTGCCGCACTCATGGGAACGTCTTCGCAAGGCTGGTGCTACTGCGCGTCACATGCTGCTAGAAGCTGCAGCCAAGCGCTGGAACGTAGCGGCCAACTCCCTCAGCACAGAAAACGGCATGGTGGTGCACGCTGCCAGCGGTCGTAAACTGAACTATGGCGAACTGGCAACCGAAGCTTCTAAGGTTCCGGTGCCAGCGGATGTGAAGCTGAAGGACAGCAAAGACTTCAAGCTGATCGGTACGGTCGTTCGCAATGTCGACAACCACGAAATGATCACCGGCAAGCCACTGTATGGACTGGATGTATACAAAGAAGGGATGCTCTTCGCCATGATCCAGCGTCCGGAGGCTTTTGGTATGAAACTGAAGTCAGTAGATGCCGCCAAAGCCAAAGCGATGCCAGGTATAGTAGATGTGGTGACCTTCAAAAACAACGTAGCCGTGGTTGGCAAATCGACCTGGCAGGTGATGAAGGCCCGCAAAGAACTGAAAATTGCTTACGAACCGGATGGTACCCTGGAAAGCTCTGCCGACCACGACCGTTTGTTCAAGGAATTGCTGAACAGCAAAGAAGCCTCTGTTCGTCGCCAGGATGGAGATGTAGAGGCTGCTTTCAAAAATGCTGCAAAAGTGATCAAGAGCGAGTACCAGTGTCCGTTCCTGTCACACAGCCCGATGGAGCCGATGAACTTCTTCGCGCATGTGCGTCCGGATGGCGTTGAACTGGCTGGTCCAACCCAAACCCCGCAGCGTGCCCGCGACATGGTGGCGAAACTTTTAGACATAGCGCCCGAGAAAATCACGTTGGACCTGACACGTTTGGGTGGTGGTTTCGGTCGCCGACTCAGCGCCGACTATGTGTTGGAGGCGGCGGAACTGTCGAGCATTATAAAAGCTCCGGTAAAGGTGATCTGGTCGCGTGAAGATGACATGTCAGGCGGAACTTACCGTCCGGCCGTGCGCTACCGTTTTGAGGCCGCACTCGATGCCAAAGGCAACATGATCGGCTATAAACTGCGTGGCGTAGGCATCAATTCCGGTAACCCAACGAGAGAAGACAACTTCCCATCTGGTGCCGTTGACAATCTGTTGATCGACTCCGTAGAGCATAAATCAGCGATCACGACGGGACCGTGGCGTGCCCCGATCACAAACTTCCTGGCTTTTGCTGAGCAGGCGTTTCTGGACGAGGTGGCACAAGCTGCGAAGAAAGATCCAATACAGTTCCGCTTGGAATTGCTGGACAAAGCCAAAAAAGCACCGGTAGGTGCCATCAAATACGACATCGACCGCATGCGTGGCGTAATCGAGCTAGCCGCTGAGAAATCAAACTGGGGCAAGAAGAAAGGTGTGCACCAGGGCTTCAGCGTTTACTTCTCGCACCGCTCCTATGTGGCGCAAGTGGCCGAGGTGAAACTGGTAAAATCAGTGCCGGTGGTTGAGAAGGTATACGCCGCGGCTGACTGTGGCATTGTCGTGAACCTGAGCGGCGCCTACCAGCAGGTGCGCGGCGGTATCGTGGACGGTCTGGGCCACGCCATGTACAGCAAACTCTCGTTCAAAGATGGAGCCGTTGAGCAGAAGAACTTCAACAACTACCGCCTCATCCGCCTGAAAGAAGTGCCGGAGATCGACGTACATTTCGTCAACAACGGCATCGACCCAACGGGCTTAGGCGAACCGGCGCTCCCACCGACCGGAGGCGCTGTGGCCAATGCCATTTACAAAGCAACAGGCAAACGACTGCGCAACCAGCCGTTTATGGAGCAGGTAGAGTTTAAGAGTGCATAAATAAGTTAGTATTTAGAAAGGCGGTTAGAAAAAGTCCCACTTAGAAGGGGGCAGGGGGATGACAAATACTTGCAATTAGCTACTGCAGTTGATCAGGCAAAGTGCAGACGAACCACCCCCTGCCCCTCCTTAACCAAGGAGGGGAGCTTTTCCTACTACATCAATTTGGATGTATATAGTGAAGGAATTTAGTTAATGAAGAGTAACAGTAACTATTATACTACTACAGACCAAATAGTAATATCAGGCTCCCCGCCTTGGTTAAGGAGGGGCAGGGGGTGGTTTGACCCGGTATTGCAATCAAAACATCCGCAGCAGATAACGAGTAGAGAGTAAGCATGTTGGTAGACAGACACGGAAGGAAGATCAACTATTTGAGACTGGCGGTGACCGACAGGTGTAATCTGCGTTGCTTTTACTGCATGCCGGAGCAGGGGCTGGACTGGCTTTCACGGAGCGAAGTGATGACGTACGAGGAGATGCTCCACATTAGCCAGGTGATGCTGCGCATGGGGATTGAAAAGATCCGCATCACGGGAGGCGAGCCTTTTGTGCGCAAAGATTTTATGGACTTCCTGACGAAGCTCTCTCAACTGCAGGGACTCCAGCAGCTGACGCTTACTACCAACGGCGTGCTCACAGCCCCCTTCGTGCCGGAACTGAAGAAGATAGGTATACACAGTGTCAACCTCAGCCTCGACACACTCGATCCGAATCGATTCTTCGCTATCACCCGACGCGATGTATTGCCGGCTGTACTCGAAACACTCGAAGCATTGTTGCAGCATGGAATTGAAGTGAAGATCAATGCCGTGGTGATGGAAGGAAAAAATACCGAAGATATCCTACCGCTGGTAGAGCTCACCAAAAACCATCCAGTAAGTGTGCGTTTCATTGAAGAGATGCCTTTTAATGGTGGCGAAAGTCACTACACCACGCTCGCCTGGGATCACTTTCGCATCCTGGAGAAGATCAAAGAGCAGTACCCAGCCATTACTAAAACGATCGATCCGCCACACTCTACCTCGTACAATTACCAGATACCGGAGCACAAGGGCAGCGTGGGTATTATTGCTGCTTATACCCGTTCTTTCTGCGGTACCTGCAACCGCATCCGACTCACGCCACAGGGTGAGCTTAAGACCTGTCTATATGGCGACAGTGTGCTGAACGTAAAGGACTTGATGCGCAGTGGTATGCCAGTGCAACAATTGGAGCAGGCACTTAACCAAGCGATCAGTCTGAAGGAAAAAGATGGTTGGGAAGCTGAGAAAAACAGTCAGTCGCTTCATACCTCCATGGCCAGTATTGGAGGCTGATCTAAACTACCAGAAACATGATATCAGTTCAAGAAGCGGAAGCCATTATACAGGCCCAGGTCAAAGACTTTGGCACTGAGCAACTGCCTTTCGAAAAAGCGCTGGGCAGGGTGCTGGCTGAAGACCTGCGCACCGACCGCGACTTGCCGCCCTTCAACCGGGTTGCCATGGACGGCATTGCCATCCGCTACGAAGCTTTTGCAGCGGGTACCCGTACTTTCCGCATCAAAGGTACGCAGGCAGCAGGGGATAGTCCGATCGAGATTAATTCGCCAGACGAGTGTGTCGAGATCATGACCGGAGCGGCGCTCCCGCCTTCAGTAGATACCGTGATCCGCTACGAGGATCTGGAACTGCAGGACGGGCAAGCAATCGTCAAGGTTGAGACGATTCAAAAAGGGCAGAGTATTCATATCCAAGGCAAGGACCGGAAGCAAGGCGAGGTCGTGGCAGCCGCCAATCAGGTCATCACCGTAGCCCTGGTAGGTATGGCAGCAGCAGTGGGTGCCACTCAGCTAACCGTTAAAAAACTGCCCCGAACAGTGGTGATCTCCACGGGTGATGAACTGGTCGATGTGACGGAAATCCCTTCACCTTTCCAGATTAGGCGCTCGAACAGTTATATGGTGAAAGCGGCACTGGAGAAAAACGGTCTCGCGGCTGATCTATTGCATATAGCAGATGATCAAAGTCAACTTGGAACGAAACTGCAGGATTGCCTGGAGCGGTACGATGTGTTGATTTTGAGCGGGGGGATTTCAATGGGTAAATTCGACTACGTGCCGCAGGTACTGGAAGAACTAACCGTGGAAAAACTGTTTCATAAAGTGCAGCAGCGGCCCGGTAAGCCTTTTTGGTTTGGAACGCATGCCAGTGGTGCGGTTGTGTTTGCCCTGCCGGGCAACCCAGGTTCCACTTTCATGTGCCTGCACCGCTACTTTGTCCCTTGGCTGCAGGCTTGTTTAGGTAAAACAGGCTCAACCGAAGTTTATGCAGCATTAGCCAAGGACTTCACTTTCCAGCCACCGCTGCAGTACTTTCTGCAAGTGAAACTTAGCATCAGTGAAAGTGGTCAATTGCTGGCTACGCCTCTGGAAGGCAACGGTTCCGGTGATTTTTCAAATCTGATTGAAGCAGATGCTTTTCTGGAGTTACCGGCGGATGTTAATGAGTTTAAGGAAGGGGAGGTATATCGGGTATGGCCCTTTAAGGGATTAGGGGTATAGGTATAGCAGTTGCAGGTGTAGCGAGTGTATTGTTTCATTGCTTCGCCTGTGCGGCGAGCACCTTTTCGCCTGGCCGGCGGGGCCTTACTTTTTTCCTTGATGAAAAAATCGAGGGCCCCTACCCCCAGTAAGCAAAAAAATCAAGACGCTCCAAATCGAGGGCCCCTACCCCCACTCGCTGAACGCTCTTGACAGGGGGACCCCTTCACCCCCAACAGTGGAGCGTCATTTGGTGCACCTGGCTGTTGTTTACTGTTTCATAGCTACAGGGGCAAGGATGTCTTTCGATGCGTGCCAGTGTTTAGTGCTACAACGCTTATACTTCTGAGAAGGTGTAGGCCGAAATTCCCCTCTTGGGAGGGGCAGGGGTGGGTTCTTTAGCAAGTGTGGTGAAATACCAGCATCACTATGCTTATATCTCATTAGGAGTAGCCACAGAAAAGTCCCCCTTGGAGGTAGGGGCGCTCGACAAAGAAGGGGGTAGGGGGATGACAATCGTTCTCAATTCTCCTCTGGAGGTATTGGCCCTCCACAAAGAAGGGGCAGGTTAACAATAGCATACATTATTAAAAAACTAGAAATGACTGATTTTTCACACTTGAACGATAAAGGCCAGGCGACCATGGTGGACGTGGGGGGGAAGCAGGTAACGCACCGTACGGCTACTGCACGCAGCATTGTGTCGCTGCCGGCGGAGGTGCTGGAGAAATTTGCGGCCGAGGACATACAGACTAAAAAAGGCTCCGTTTTTCAAACGGCGATCATTGCCGGTATCATGGCAGCGAAGAAAACAGGGGAGCTGATCCCGCTTTGCCACCCGATCGGGATGGACAACTGCCACATTACCATCCAACTCAACGAACAGCAGGAGGTGGTGATTGACTGCACAGCCAGCATCACGGCCAAGACAGGTATAGAGATGGAGGCGTTGGTGGGGGCCTCGGTAGCGGCGCTCACCGTATACGACATGTGCAAAGCCCTGAGCCACGACATCGTGATCAGGGAAACAAAGCTGATCGAAAAGACAGGAGGAAAACGTGACTTTAAAAGAGCATAGCAAACACAGCAAGATCGCCCGTCCGGATTATGGCAATTTTGGGCGCAACGAGTGGGCGATTGTAGGTGCCACTTGCGGTAACATCAAAATACTGGCGGATGCACTGATCAAAGAGTTGTCCCCTAAGTATGCATGTGCCTACGTGGACGCGCAGCATGCAAAAGCCGATGAAGAAACGGTGCTGCCGGGGCGATTAGCTTCTGGTGCTGTGTCTGAGTATACCGACCAGATTCATTACCACCAGTTCGATATAAAGCGCGAGTTGAATTCATTTCAATTCAGGCAGCTATTTAACGGAACTGACCTGGTTTTGGTGAACGGCAATCATGAACAGGCCAAAGCACAGGTGGTGATCATCGATGATGCTAAAAAAACATCGCTGCAGAAAAGGCTGTCGCAGTTGACGAGTGTCGTGCTCTTTTTACTGGCTGATGGGATGGAGGAGGTCTACGATTTCCTGCAGGAGGCTATACCTGACTGGCAGGCTATACCTGTGTTCCGGCTAAGCGAAACTGACAAGATTGTCTCCTTCTTTCAAAACCAAATGCAACAAGCCAGGCCAAAGCTGAAGGGCCTGGTGCTTGCCGGCGGACAAAGCCTGCGTATGGGCCAGGACAAAGGCATGATGCAATGGCATGGAAAGGAACAGCGCTATCACATGGCTGATCTGATGCGCGAAATGTGCCAGGAGGTATACATTTCCTGCCGACCGGAGCAGCAGGTAGAACTGGATACTAACTACAACACCCTCCCTGATACCTTTACCGGACTCGGACCATATGGTGCCATCCTTTCTGCTTTCCGCGAAGATCCGGATGCCGCCTGGCTTGTCGTGGCTTGCGACCTGCCGCTGCTCGACTCAGCTACGTTGCGGCACCTCGTAGAGTACAGAAATACATCGGCTATCGCCACTACCTATGCCAGTCCGCAGGATGGCTTCCCGGAGCCGCTGATTGCCATTTGGGAGCCAAAGAGCTATCCGGTACTTCTTTCATTCCTGGCGCAAGGCTATACCTGTCCGCGCAAGGTGCTGCGTAACAGTGAGATCCATTTGATAGAAGCTGCGAATGGAGATGCCCTCCGCAATGTGAACACGCCGGAAGAACTGGAGCAGGTACAGCTGTTGCTTCAACAAAAAACCACTTACTAATGCAAGATTCCGATTTGTTACGCTACAGTTGCCAGATCACCTTGCCGGGCTTCGGGGAGGTGAGCCAGGAGCGTCTGCAGCAGGCACGTGTGCTGGTGGTGGGGGCTGGCGGGCTGGGTTGCCCGGCAGCGCAGTATCTGGCGGCCGCAGGTATAGGCACGCTAGGTATAGCCGACTTCGATATGGTTTCGCTGGGTAACCTACACCGCCAAATCCTCTTTACACCCGCAGAACTAGGGCAAAACAAAGCTCGTATAGCCTGTGACAAATTGCAGCAGCAGAACCCAGGTATACAGCTGGTGCCTCACGAACTGAAAGTGACCTCGGCCAACGTGCTGGAGCTCTTGCAGGACTATGACGTGGTGCTCGACGGGACGGATAATTTCGACACGAAATACCTGCTTAACGACGCCTGTGTACTGGCCGGAAAGCCACTGGTGTATGGAGCCATATACCAATTTGAAGGACAAGTGGCGGTCTGGAATGCGCTGATTGAAGCAGACAAAAGAAGCCCGAACTACCGCGATGTTTTCCCGGAGGTGGATGCGTCGCAGGTACCCAATTGTGCCGAGGGTGGTGTGATTCCTACACTGGCCGGTATGATCGGGTGTATGCAGGCAAACGAGGTACTCAAGTTAATCACTGGTGCTGGTGAGCCGCTGGTAGGCAAACTCCTTTTGCTGGATGCTTTGACGATGCAAAGCCGCATCATTAAAGTCGGGAAAGTGTCAACAGTGACGATTGACAAATTGCCGGATACAGAAGAAGTGCCGCTTATCTCCGTGCCGGAATTAAAACAAGGTATAGCCAATGGGCTTTATGAACTGGTGGATGTGCGGCGTGAAGAGGAGCGATCCGCTTTTCACATTGGTGGCAGACATGTGCCGCTCGATCAGCTACAGGAGAGAATAAATCAGTTGCCAGAAAATAAGCCGCTCGTGCTATACTGTGCTTCGGGTAAGCGGAGTGGAGAGGCAGTGAAGCACATCAAAAAGGCGCTACCCGAGCTGGAGGTATACTCCCTTGAGGGCGGCATGAAAGCCTGGAAAGAACAGCAGTAATTATGGGTGGGCAGCCACCCATACCGCACCATCTTCAAAAATCTCTTTCTTCCAGATGGGCACCGTTTGCTTGAGCGTGTCGATGATGTAACGGCAGGCATCAAAAGCAGCATCGCGATGAGCAGCGGCCACGGCTATAATCACAGGGACTTCGCCTACCTGCAGCACGCCAGTGCGGTGGTGCAGCAGTATCTTTTCGATGGGCCATTTGGCCTGCGCCTCTTCCGCAATTTTCTGCATTTCCCTGAGGGCCATTTTACCATAGGCCTCAAACTCAAGTCGCAGCACGGCTTTGCCTTTGGTGGCGTTGCGCACCGTACCGATGAACACGTCAATGCCCCCGCAAGTGGGCGACATTACCCAGTCGATGCAGGCCGAAATATCGAGCGGCTCTTCAGTTAGTTGTATATCGATCATGTGCTCTGTGCTTAACCGCCGCTTACCGGTGGGATAATGGCTACTTCATCTTCTGGTGCCAACACCTGACCGGCCGCAGCATATTCGTCATTCACTGCGATCATAAAAGAAGCCAGTTGTTTCAACCGGGGATACTGCGTTTCCAGGGCCGTTCGCAGCGTCTCCACTGTCGCTTCACCAGAGAGTGCTACCTCCGTGGACGAAGCTCCGAAGATGTCTTTCGCGATACCGAATGCCAGGACTTTTACTTTCATATTCTTTTTCTAAACAATGAATTTGAGACCATAAACAACACTGCTTATAACAATTTTAGCGAAGTGTTTCGGCCTCACGTGGTGCTAATGTTTTGCAACGCCACCAAGCTTATCTTTTACAATTAAGTTAGCTGCTTGTAGAGCACCTCTATACCTGCCACAAATATCAGCACGGCCGTCATGCGGCGGATGACCAATGGGTTGAACCTGGCAATGGCAATGCGGGAACCTAATTGTCCGCCGGCGAGCACGGCTATACCTAGCAGGAGTATACGGTTCCAATCAATGGAGGCTGGCAGGTGCGTGAGCTGGCCTGCTATACCTGAAATCGAATTCACCAAAATAAACAAACTCGCCGTGGCAGCAATACGCCGGGCATTGTCCCAGCGAATCAGGTTGAGCAATGGCGCCAGGAATATACCACCTCCTATACCGACCATACCCGACAGCAAACCAAGACTGCCGCCTAGCAAACCATCACGGGTATAGTTGGGTGCTGTAGGAGGTGCGTCGACCTGCTCAGGTATAGAGCGGTTTTGTCTCCAAAGCAGTACCGCCGCCGTCAGCAGACTGCATCCCAACAAAACGAAAAAGGTTTCCTGATCCAGCCGCAGACTCGCTCCCAGAAAAGCCATCGGCACGCTCACTAGCACGAGTGGAATGATCTTCTTCCAGTTGACTTGTCCGTGCCTGATGAACAGCAGGGTACCGCCCGTCACCACCACCACATTGCAGAGCAGGGCGATCAGGCGAATTTCCTGAAAAGGCAGGCTATACATGGCCAGCACCGCCAGGTAGCTCGATCCGCCGCCAAAGCCTACGGAGGCATACACAAAGGCAATCACGAAAAAGAAGAACAGTAACTCCCAGTGTGGCATGCGGTGCAGCAGGATTATTTTTTACGCTCCGCTTTTACCTGGGCAGGTGTTACTGGTTTGGCCTTGTTACCCCAGCTGTTTTGGATGTAATTGAGCACATCGGCTACTTCCCGATCAGATAAGGAGTCGTATCCAGGCATGGCCATGTTATAAGAGTTGCCATTCACGGTGATCTCACCGCTCAGCCCGTGCAGCACCGTGCGGATCGCCCGTTTCTGGTCTTTCATCAGGTAATCAGATTTGGCAAGCGGCGGGAAGGTAGACGGTATACCTTCGCCTTCGGCCATGTGGCAGCTCGTACAGTTGGCAGCGTATACCTGCTGGCCTCGCACCAGACTTTCTTTCAGAGTGTCGTTCGGTTTGTTGGTAGCAGGTATGTTGCCGGGTGAATCTATAGGCAACATACCGGTCGTCAGCAAAAGAGCTGTCAGTAAGCTTTTGATCATGTTTCTGAATTTAGAAGGACTAATATAGGCATTATTCGCTAGCCGAGCATGCTATTCGATGGGCCGGACTATACATAGAGTGAACTAACCAGGTGATTATACCTTTCCAGAATCACCCGACGCTTCAGCTTGAGCGTAGGTGTGAGCTCACCGGTTTCAATGGACCATTCGGCAGGTATAAGGGCGAATTTTTTGACTTGTTCCACCGGGTTGAACTCTACGTTGTATTGATTCACAGCCTGTTTGATCAGCGTCCATACCTCTTTGTCTTCCAGTACTTCCTGATTGCCCGGGTAGGATTTGCCCTGCTGGTCATACCATTCCCGCAACTTGTTAAATGCCGGCACAATCAGGGCACCCACAAACTTCTGCATTTCGCCTACCACCATGATCTGTTCGATCCAACCGCTTTCTACCATTTTATTCTCAATCGGCTGGGGTGCTACATACTTGCCACCACTGGTCTTGAAAAGCTCTTTCTTGCGGTCTGTTATTTTCAGGAATTTACCATCGATCATAGCCCCGATGTCGCCGGTATGCAGCCAGCCTTCCTGGTCAATCACCTCATCTGTCAGGTCAGGCCTTTTGTAATAGCCCATCATTACATTTGGTCCTTTACACAGAATCTCTCCGTCTTCGGCAATCTTCACTTCCACATGTTTCAACAAGGGACCGACAGTGCCAAACATGCGATTCTCTTCGGAGTAACGGTTGCCGCTGATTATCGGGGAGGCTTCGGTCAGGCCGTAACCTTCCTGTATGACAATGCCGGCTGCTGTGAAGATGCGAAGCAGGCGCACCTGGCAGGCAGCCGCACCTGTGATGATCGATTTCACTTCGCCGCCCAGCGCCTGACGCCATTTGCTGAACACCAGCCGGTCGGCTATGGCCAGTTGCAGCCGGTAACTTAAGGACATCGGCTTGTTGATCTCAAATCGTTCGGCCAGGTCCAGTGCCCAGAAGAATATCTTCTTTTTGTTGCCCGTGAGTTCAGAGCCTTTGGCCACAATGCCCTCGTATACCTTCTCCAGCAGACGAGGAACGGTGGTGAAAATAGTGGGCTTGACTTCCCGCAGGTTGCCGGCGATGGTTTCCATCCCTTCGGCATAATAAATGGACACCCCGCAGTAAAAGTAACAGTAAGTAGCCATGCGTTCGAAGGCATGGTTGAGCGGCAGAAAACTGATGGCTTTTTTACGGAACACACCCACTTCCTCAATGATCAGAGCACTGTCAAACACATTGCTCAGGATGTTAAAGTGCGAGAGCATCACCCCTTTAGGCGTGCCCGTGGTGCCGGAGGTATAGAGGATGGTGGCCAGGTCTTGGGTGTCTATTTCATCGCGCAATGCAGCGACCTGGCTTGCTGTTGCAGGATCAGGCTCAGTCAGCAACTGCGTCCAATGCGGTGCCTGTTCCACCTTTTTGAAGGTATAGATAGCCTGTAAGTCAGGCAGCGCATCCTGCATGCCTACAATCTTGCGATACAACACTTCATTGCCCACGAAGATCATTTTTACGGCGGCATCACGCAGGATAAACTCGAGTTCGCTGTTGCTGATGGTCGGGTAAATAGGCACTGAGATGGCACCGATTTGCTGGATGCCCATGTCCATGAGCATCCACTCAGGACAGTTCGGACTGATAATGGCCACTTTGTCGCGGCCTTCGGGGGTACCGTCGTTTTTGCTTATACCGGCATGCAGCAAAGCCGCACTGATCCGGTTGACCAGGTCCTTTACTTCCCGGGTGCTGTAGGTGCGCCACTGGCCGTCTTCCTTCGAGGCCAGCATATCATCCAACGGAAACTGCTGTAATTGCCAGTCGATGCAGTCGAAAAGGCGTGCAGGTCTGGCCTGCTGTGTGGTGTTCGTGCTTTTTTTCAAAACGTGATGCTTGTGTAGATGCCTATTAGCAATACTGCGAACAGGCTTGGTGTGTTGCTTTTCCGGGCTGTGCCGCCTTATTCCCACCACTTGCTGCGGGGAGCTTTACGTCCGAGCACAACAGGCTGCCCAATGCGCGGTGTGGTAAGCGCTATACCTTGTGCGTTGGCCGCTTTGGTCACGCGCTCGATCGGATCAGTCCAGGAATGCAGGGCGAGTGCAAAAGCACCCCAGTGGATCGGCATCATCAGTTTCCCTTTCAGGTCGAGGTGTGCCTGCACCGTTTGCTCCGGCATCATGTGGATGCTGGACCAAAGCTCGTTGTATTGGCCGCACTCCAGCAGTGTAATATCAAAAGGACCGTATTTCTCACCGATCTCTTTGAAGCCTTCGAAGTAGCCGGTATCACCACTGAAGAAGATGCGATCATTTTTGCCCAGGATCACCCAGGATGCCCACAGGGTTTTCATGCGGTCCGAGAAGCCGCGGCCGGAGAAGTGGCGGGCCGGAGTAGCGACAAACTTTATACCTGCCATTTCGGCTTCATCCCACCAGTCCAGTTCTGTGATCTTTTCGGCTGGCACTCCCCATCGCTCCAGGTGTGCTCCTACACCAAGGGCTACATAGAAGTGTCCGGTTTTATCGGCCAGTTGTTTAATGGAGCCATAGTCCAGGTGGTCATAGTGGTCATGCGAGATCAGGATCGCGTCGATATAGGGCAGGTCTTCGATCGGAATAGGCAATTCCTCATTGAAGCGTTTGGGACCGATGAAGCTGATAGGAGAGGCCCTTTCGCCCAGCATTGGGTCCAGAAGGAGACGCTTGCCGTCCAGCTCGATCAGGAAAGCAGAATGCCCGAACCAGGTAATGACGGTGGCCGTGTCCTGCACGCGCTCCAGTTGAGACGGCGCTATTTTGTCAACGGGTAGGTACCAATCCGGCTCCTGGTTCTCAACCTCGTCGAAGAAGCGAGTACGGATCATCTTCACATAGCCTTTGAAGCCGATGTCCATGTTGGTCTCAACAGGGTTTTGAAACACGCCATCCCGGTAATGGGGAGAGGCCTGCATGGCTTGCAATCGCTGGCCATTGGCCTCAGCGCCAAACTGAGGGGAAAGCTGCATGAAGCTGCAACTGGCAATACCAATGAGCAGCACCAGGAAAAGGAAGGTATAGAAAGTGATCCGTTTTAGCGTCATAAGTCAAAATTACGAATTCTTCTGAAGCGAGCAGAAGGCGGAAGACTCAAAAAGCCCTGCTTGCGTTCAGCTTTAGGCTTTGCAAGCAGGGCTTCGGTATGTGAAATCGTTTTGTCTCTTAGTTAAAAGAAAGCTGCGTTACACCCAGGTGACCCAGGTGCGTGGCCAGGGCCATGAAAATAGAGGAAATCACCACCCCAAGGCTAATGGCCATAAAGGCTTTCTTGCGCTCAATCTTGAAGATGTTGGCTGCGATGGTACCCATATAGGCGCCAGTACCTGGCAGCGGGATCATCACAAACACCATCAAACCCCAGAAACCGTGTTTTTTTACATTGTCGCCAGCGATCTTCTTAGCTCGCTTCGACAGAAAAATAACACCTTTCTTGTAAGCTTTGAAAGGCCAGAATTTTTGGCTAAATGTATCGATCAGCCACATGAACAACGGGAAAACTAGCGTGTTGGCTACCGTACCGATCAAGAAGGCCAGGATAAAGTGCACATTATTCAAAATGGCGTAAGGTATGCCTGCCCGTGCTTCACCGAAAGGGGAGATGCTCAAAAGAAAAGTATATAAAAGCGTCTCAAACATATTATTCTAAAAATAAGCTAAGCTTTGTAGAAAGTCTGCAAATATAGTGGCAAAATCGGTGGTTATACATCAGTAAATAGAGCGATCCTTTAAAATAATTTGATCACCGCCTTTTCAACTGCACTTGCCTACCTGCCAATGAAGCCCTAACAGTGTGACTTTCAATTTAATTCAACGTAATTTGGTAGTTTTTTGATATAGTGATTTGCTTATTATAAATATAATATAAGATGTATTTTGAAGTGTAATTTGCTAAATAAAGCCTCAGAGGTAATAATGAGCTATTTTGGTGAGTTTTTAGTTAAATCAGCTTCTGGTAATATAAAGCCTTTATGTGTGTTTTGATTGTATTATTTTTATTTTAACATTTTATAAATTTCCAGAGTACTGTTTATAAAACAAAAACAGGTGCAAAAGTTCTAACCTTTGCACCTGTTTAAATTATTTAAATTGTTTCTCCGCAAGTATTGTTTGTGCGGAGGGAGTGGCTTAGATCGGTCGCTGCGGTGGCGGTGGAGTTACATTCACTTCTTCCACTATCTCAACAACTTCTACCACCTCGGGCTTTGTATTCGCCTGCTTATAGTTACTCTTATTATCGTTTGTGCGCTTTTTGCCCATCAGTGCCAGGGCAGCAGCTCCGGCGGCGGCCACTACGGCACCTGCTACTACCGGATTGGTCACAGCACGGGTATACAGGCTGGTTGACATCGTGTCTTTGATGCGTCCGTGTATGCGTCCGCCTTCACCTGGCTGGTGTAAAGCACCCTCATGGTGCTGCGCTGACTCGTCAAGCAACTGCTGGTCTGTCATCAGTTTTTCGCTGGAGAGGTCCATCAGGCCAGGTGCCAGTTTGTTGGTCAGGCTCATCAACTTACCTCCACCACCTATGATAATGTCACGCTTCTGATGCGTAGCGGCGTGCAGGATGGCTTTGGCTACTTCCTCCGGCTCATATACAGGCGGTGGAAGAGTCAGTTTGTGATTCGTGTAGTTTTTGGCGTGGTCAGGGTAAGGCGTATTTATCGCAGCCGGCTTTATCAAAGTGACTGAAACAGGCGCTCCTTCCTCTTCGAGTTCGATGCGCAGGGAGTCTGTGAATCCCTTCACAGCATGCTTCGTGGCACTGTACATGCCCTGCAGCGGAATGCCCATATCAGAGAGTATACTGCCTATGTTGATGATCGCGCCTCCACGGCTGCGCAGGTGCATGGCTGCCATCTGGGAGCCGTATACCAATCCCCAGAAATTGGTGTCGAATAAGCGCCGGTTGTCTTCGTCGCTCACTTCCAGTAGTCGGCCGTAGATAGAGACACCGGCATCATTCACCCAGGTGTCGAAGCCTCCGAAATGGGAGAGGGCCGCGTCGGCGATGCGCTGCACATCCTGCTGCCGGCCTACATCGGCACGCACGGCAATAGCTTGACCGCCATTATCATTTATTTCCTGGGCTATCTCCTGCAAGGCCTGTTCATTGCGTGCTGCCAACACCAGGCGAGCGCCTTTTTCGGCGGCGGCAAAGGCCGTGGCCAGCCCGATACCACTCGATGCACCGGTAATCACGATTACCTGCTCTTTTAATGGTTTAAGTTTGATTGTCATAGTTATCTGTAGTTTTATCAGAAAAAAGATTATACCTTAATAAGGTACGGTCACAGGCGACGCTTGTTGGGACGAAGTGTGTGCCATCACAAAACAAATCAGCCTTTTGAAATGATTTGCCTGTCAGATTGTTTCAGGTATAGCTTACACCATTAACCTACCATACCATGACAGAAGAAGAGTTTGACGCCACCTTCACCTATACACTGGACGTGCTGCTGGCTACTATGGCTGAAGAGCCGGAGATCGATCCTGAAAAATTTTTCAGCATGGCCTGCATGCTTGAAAATCTGCGCTTTTTCAGCCCCGTGCTGTATGGTGCCATCAAGAAAAAGGGCGTATAACAAATAGCTGGTTCTAAATGTTGCAACGCCGGGCCGCAACATAGCGTATGCGGAATATAAATTAACGCACGCTTATGTTTTTATCTTACGTTTTTCAGGACTGGAAAGCTAACAAGGGTAATTTAAAAGGTCGCCTTGTGATGATGCTCTTCCGCCTGGCACGCCCTGCATCCATCAATACCTTTTTTCGTATTATCTGGCTGCCATACCTGATTTTCTACAAAGTGGTGGTGGAATGGTTCATGTGTATAGAATTGCCGCACTGGACTACGGTAGGCAAGAACTTTTTCCTGGGCCACGGGCAGGCGCTTGTAGTGAATGGCTGCTCAGTGATCGGCGATAACTGCTTTTTCCGTCACTCTACCACCCTCGGCAACATACGCAGAGCTGATGGAAGCTATACCGGTTCGCCTGTGATCGGTAACAATGTAGAGCTGGGTTCCAACGTTTGCATCATAGGAGAGGTACGCATTGGTAACAATGTGCGTATTGGTGCAGGCTCGGTGGTGGTCAAAGACATCCCGGATAACTGCATAGCAGTCGGAAACCCTGCCCGCGTGATTAAGCAACTGAACCCTACAGATGCTATACCTGCTGCAGAGCCAAGTTTACAGGTGCATGAGGTATAATGGAAACCGTTATACCTAGCCGCGAGACTTTAACCGTTTTTTATTCCTTATATTAGCCCACTGACAACAGTTTTAAACAAAAAAGACTGAACTCTCTCCTTACTCACCCTAACAGCTTTTTTGAATGAACACGAACTTAAAGCCTGATACTGCCGCCGTTGTAGGTATAGCCGCACGCGGAGAAGAGCAATATCAGATCCTGATTGATAGTATAACAGACTATGCAATATTTCTGCTGAACCCCGAAGGATATGTGATTACCTGGAATTCCGGGGCCAGACAGATAAAGGGCTATGAAGCCGATGAAATCATCGGAAAGCATTTCTCCCAGTTTTATACCCAGAAAGATATCACAGACGACTACCCGTCAAAAGAGCTGAAAATGGCTATTGTGGCGGGTAAGTACGAAGAGGAAGGCTGGCGCGTTAAGAAGGATGGTTCCGTTTTCTGGGCCAATGTAGTCATCACGCCTGTGTATGACAGCCAGAACCAGCTAATCGCCTTCTCCAAAATTACCCGAGACCTCTCAGAGCGGAAGAAAGCCGAGGATGACCTGTACCGTGCCTTTGAGGAAATGAAGGAAAGCGAAGAGCGTTTCCGGTTGCTCATTGAGGGGGTGACGGACTATGCTATTTTCATGCTGGACCCGGGCGGTAATGTGGCTACCTGGAATCATGGTGCCCGCCGCATGAACGGATACGAGGCGCACGAAATCATCGGAAAGTATTTTGCCAAGTTCTACAGCCAACAACTGGTCGAAGAAGGTTTTCCGGAGTACGAACTCAATCAGGCCAGAGAGCACGGCCGGTTTGAGGACAACGGCTGGCGCTACAGAAAAGACGGCTCTGCCTTCTGGGCCAATACCGTGATCACCGCCATCTACAACGAAGACAAAGTGCTGATCGGTTATTCCAAGATCACCCGGGACCTCACCGAAAAGCTGAAAATGGAACAGCAGTTGTTCCGTGTCAACGAAGAGCTGCGGGAGAGCGAGGAGAAAAGCCGCCTTCTGATCGACGGTGTAAAGGATTACGCCATCCTGATGCTCAATCCAGACGGTATCGTGATGAGTTGGAACGAAGGAGCTGAGCGAATCAAAGGCTATAAACCGCAGGAAATCATTGGCCGCCATTTTTCCACTTTCTACGACCGGGAGTCGATCTTAAAAGGCTTTCCGCAGTACGAACTCAAAAAGGCACAGGAGCTGGGCCGTTTTGAAGATGAAGGCTGGCGTATTCGCAAAGACGGCACGGCCTTTTGGGCCAATGTCGTGATTACCCCCATCTTCAATTCTAAAAAACGTCTGCTTGGCTACTCTAAAGTGACCCGTGACCTGACGGAGCGACGTCGTAATGAGGAGCTGATGATGAAAAACGGTGAGCTGATCAAGATCAACAACGAACTCGACAATTTTGTATACGCCGCCTCACACGATCTGAAAGCTCCGATCATCAACCTCGAAGGCCTGCTGCATGCCCTGGAAGAGGATTTGGGTGACAACGTGCAGTCGCATGAAGTCATCTTAAAGCACATGAGAGGTTCGCTCAGCACGCTCAAGAACGTGATTGCTGACCTGTCGGATGTAACAAAACTCAAGCACGAGAACGACACGCCTGAGGATGTGAAGATCCAGGACATGCTGGAAGACATCAAGATCAGCCTGCAGCCCTACATCGAACATACCGGCGCAGTTATACAAGTTGAGCAGATGGAGTTTGAGACGTTGCGCTATGCGCGCAAAAACATTCGTAGTATTCTGTTCAACCTGGTTTCCAATGCCATCAAGTACTCAGACCCGACCCGAAAGCCGGTAGTGACGATCAGTACCAGGGTCAGGAAAGAAGGAGTACACGAACTCACGGTAGAGGATAATGGCCTTGGCTTATCACCAGGTCAGACAGGTAAGATATTTGCTCTCTTCAAGCGGGCGCATGACCATGTGGAAGGCTCAGGTATAGGCCTCTACCTGGTGAAGCGCATACTCGAAAATTCAGGCGACAGTATAACAGTGGAAAGCGAAGAGGGAGTAGGCTCCGTGTTTAAGATCTCTTTTAAGCAAAAGCAGCAAGATAATATGAACATGGCCAACTTGGATAAAACAAGTATGGCAGCATCCAACACCTGAAATCCCAGGTTCAGCGATGAATGACCCTGATCATGCCGATCTTTTATTTACAGCCCATGCAAAACATTGTTGCAGGTACAAAGTTAGGGCTATGTAGAGGGCAGGTCGCTTTTTAGTACTAATATCCATAAGCACACTTATTCCGTGTTCATTAAGAAATTCCCACATGCTAGATAGCACCGTTTCTGCTCAGGAAAGACAGCCTGACCAAACTATACCATACCAGCAATTACTGGAAGCACAGAGTGGGTTACTCCTGCTCATTTCGCCTGCACTTACGGTTATAGGCGCTTCTGAGGCTTACTTGCGCGAAACGTTCGTTGTGCGCGAGCAAATTATGGGGAAGCATCTCTTCTCAATTTTTCCTGATAACCCAAATACACCGGAGGTATCTCCTTCCAAAACCCTGCGGGAATCGCTGGAGCGGGCGATTACAACCCGAAAGCCCGACAAGATAGACGTCATCCAGTATGACATTCAGCACCCTGACAAACCCGGGGAGTTTATGGAGCGTTTCTGGACTGCCACTAATACCCCCATTTACAACAGCCAGGGTGAGTTGATCTGTATCCTACATGAGACGAAAAACATTTCGGATGCTCTAAAAACAAAGGCGCAGCTTAAGGAAAGCCGTGAAAAAGAACAGGCGGCACTTGCCCAGGCGGAGCAACAGCGGCTGCGCATGGATCGCTTTTTTAATCAGGCACCGGCTGCCTGTGCCATGCTCGAAGGACCTACCTTTATCTACCGGGTGATCAACACAGCTTACCAGCAACTTTTTCCGGGTCGTGAGATGCTGAACCTGCCTTTGTTTGAGGCGCTGCCTGAACTAAGGGACCAGGCGGTTTATGAGATTATTCACGAGGTGTACAGGACGGGCGTCACCTACGAAGGAAAAGAGGTGCTGATACCAGTGGCCCGCTACAAAGGGCAGCCTGCCGAAGACATCTATTGGAATTTTATATACCAGGCCCTGCTGGATGCGGAAGGGAATGTAAATGGCATTCTGATATTTGCCCTTGATGTGACGGATTTTGTGATAGCAAGACAACAGGTAGAGTCGAGTGCCGCATCGCTGCAAACCATGAACCTGGGGCTGGAGGAAGTGATCAGAAACCGCACTTTTGAGCTAGCACAAGCACAAGCAGAGGCAGAGCGGCAAAGCAGTCGACTTAAAAATCTGTTTATGGAGGCGCCCGCTCCCATCTGTATTTTGAACGGACCTGACCTGGTGTACGAGCTGGTTAACCCGGCTTATGCTGCGCTATTCCCTGATCGGGAGCTCTTCGGCAAGCCCATTCTGGAAGCCCTGCCCGAAATTAAAAACAACCCGGTATACAAAACATTTCGGGATGTGTATGAATCGGGCCATAGTCATGAAGAGAAAGAGATGTATATTCCGTTTCTGAGACCAGACGGCACGATGGAAGACAGGTATTTCCGCTACATTCAACAGGCGCGCTACAACGAACAAAACCAGATCGATGGGGTGGTTGTATTTGCATTGGAAGTGACGGAGCAGGTGCAGTCCCGCAAGACGGTAGAAGCCAGCGAACAGCGATTGCAGGTAGCAAACAAAGAGTTTGACATCGCCAATCAGCAACTTGTTTATATCAACAAAGACCTCGACAACTTTATTTACACAGCTTCGCACGACCTGAAGGCGCCGATTTCAAACATCGAGATGCTAATGAACGAACTGTTGCTTGAACTTCCGCAGGTCAGCCTCGGCCAGCAGGAGGTGAAAAGGATACTCGATATGATGCAGGGCTCCGTATCCAGGTTCAAAAAGACTATCTCCAGCTTAACGGATATCTCTAAGCTGCAGAAAGAGGACCTGAACAAACAGGAGCATGTGTTTGTAGCAGATGTAATTCGGGAAGTGGAGCTCGATCTGGAGAAAATGATCAGCAGTTACGATGCCCGGATCGAGACAGCTGTAGACGGCTGCTCGACTATGGCTTTTTCAGAGAAAAACCTTCGCAGTATTCTATACAACTTACTCTCGAACGGCATCAAATACAGCGACCCGGACAGAAAGCCGCATATAAAGGTCAGCTGTTTTTACGAGAATGAGTTTCAGGTACTGAAGGTACAGGACAACGGCCTGGGCCTGCGTCCGGCGCAGCAGAATAAACTCTTCACCATGTTCAAGCGCTTCCACGATCATGTGGAAGGTTCTGGCGTGGGCTTGTATATGGTGAAAAGGATCGTAGAAAACGCAGGTGGCAAAATAGAAGTAGAGAGTGAGGTAGGCGCAGGTACGACCTTTAGCGTATACTTCAGCAAGTAAGATTGGCCACTGTACGTAAGCTGCCACTGTGAGCAGGCGGGTGGTATGGTAGCAGGTATAGCATCAATAAAATTGGATAATTATGCTGGATCTTGTAATTGAAGCCCGTAAAGCCTCCTTGGCTCACGGAATGGATGTGCGGCGTATTCTGCCTTTCCGTATGCGCCGCATGGTCGGCCCCTTTATCTTCATGGATCATGCCGGTCCTGTGGACCTGCAGCCACCGCTTACCCACGACATGGATGTGTTGCCGCATCCACACATCGGCTTGTCTACCGTTAGCTATCTTTTTGGCGGGCAGGTCACCCACCGCGACAGCCTGGGGGTGGAGCAGATCATCAGGCCGGGAGAGGTGAACTGGATGACGGCCGGCAGCGGTATTGCGCACTCCGAACGCTTTGAAGACCCAGCTACCCTGGCTGGCGGCGAACTGGAAATGATACAGACCTGGGTGGCGCTCCCCGAAAAGGACGAAGAAGCTGACCCTGCCTTTGAGAATTACAAGCCCGAACAATTACCCATATTTACAGAGACCGGCGTCTGGATGCGCCTGATCGCCGGTGACGCCTACGGACTTCGAAACGACGTAAAAACCCACTCACCTTTGTTTTACCTGCATGTCGTGCTGGAAAAAGGCGCCCGCTTTGGTTTGCCAAAAGAGCACGCAGAGCGAGGACTGTATGTGGCCAAGGGCAGTATAGAAGTTGCACACAGGACATACACTGTTGGGCAGATGCTGGTGTTCAACAAAGGGGCCGATCCACTTATCCTGGCCAAAGAACCTGCCACACTGATGCTCCTGGGTGGTGAACCGCTGGGGGAGCGCTACATCTGGTGGAATTTTGTGTCGTCGCGCAAGGACAGGATCGAACAGGCAAAAGCGGACTGGAAAGAAGGACGCATTCTGTTGCCACCTACCGATAACCTGGAGTTTGTGCCACTGCCAGCAGACCGCTCCAAACCGGCTGGTGGTCCGTCACCACAAGCACTTTCGTAAGCGTTACCCCCCAACTCACCTATGTCCAGCCCTGATTCGAGGGACTAAGGAATCCATTTACGTAAAAGTACTTCGCCAACCTGGCAAAGTTTTACTGGAATTATGCCAGGTTCGTATACAATGAGGTATACAGATTGCTGTGCTTAAGCAATGTTGGCTTTGTGCCTAAGTGTAGTTGACTAAGCTGCGTGCAGCGGTAGGTATGCATCATATGGCACGGTAACCTAATTTTGACTTGCTCAAAATTCATATCCGCATCGGATACCTGACCTGAACTCAGTCCCCCTCTTTCTTACAGGAAAATTAAATCGCCTGTCGTCTCCGCTATTCATCATCCAGGTTCAGCCACTTTAATGGGCTGATTAAATGCTGTCATGCTTGTTTTTCTGTTCCTTGGTAATGCTAATGATATGTATAAAATCTATAAACTCTCTTTCGTTTTCCTGTTGTGCGCATTGATGTCCTGTGACAACGACGATGAAGATCCAGCACCAGCTATAGTTAAGAACCCTGACACACAAAGTCCGGTGGTAAGAATCACCGCTCCTGCGATAAACTCCACCTATCTGGTAATTGGCCGTTGCATTGCGACAGCTAATGTAACCGACAATAGGGAACTGGCGACTATACGTACTTTGCTTGTAGATGCTGATGGGCAGAGAACGGAGGTAGTAGCGCCGATGCAGTTTTATAATGTCACCACACATGCAGAATACGGCGGTTTCTTTTATTTGCGTGGGGTAGAGCCTGGAACCTATACGGTAGTGGTGGAAGCGCGGGACAGGCAAAATAACATAGCGAAAGACTCAGTCATGATAGGCGTGCATGCACCTGATATCGGCCGAACAGAATTTACGAATGCTTTTCAACAGGGCAGTTTTTACCACAATCTCGATTGGGGCTGGTTTGGTCTTGATTTTACCAATGGGATACAGTTCACCGAACAGGAATTCGGCACAGGCATGTATCTGATGGTAAGTATGGACAACATGAAAAGAGAGGCATGGGAAAAATTCATGACAGACTTCAGGTTCCAAGACCAGAACTGGTCTACTTGGGATGAGAATAGCAATGGTGAAATAGATGGTGCTGAATTCCAGAAAGGGTTAGAAGGACTTGACTTATTTAAGAAATGGAATCTGAACAAGGACCATTTGGTATCCGAACACGAGCTTGTCAGTGGCATCTTTGAAAGATGGGACCTGAATCAGGATAGAACCTTGAGCAGGTCAGAATATGATGACAAGTTCTATTACTACCTGGCGCTGATGAGAGATTGAATTCTTAATTTCATCAGGCTGCTTCTACCTGCTTGTATTTTCAGTTCACCCCAATTGCAGGATACTGCCACTTAATAAAGGCGGCATACTAAACAATCTTTTTTAGCTTTCCTGAAAACCGCTCCAGCATTGCCTGAGCGGTTTTTTTATGTTTTATAGGCAATACTTTTATCTAAAGTTGCAAGCATGGAGGTAGCTTGAAATATACTTTGATTCAGTGTTTTTTAACAGTAAATAACAGTTTATCACATCTTTCTGCTGTTTCATCACTTTAAGTTGAAGCTCTGTTTTCAGTTTTCTAATCTTACACCTGTTAAGACTTTGGTAATCAATAGCCAGGTTTTTAGAAAACTGAAAAATAGGTTAAGAGGCATGATGGAACTAACGATCAGAAACATCTCCAAAACTTATACGGTTAGTGCGCAGACTCTAAGAGATGTCGGGCTAATATTGCTGCCAGTTCTGTATAAGTTGTTGTGCCCAAATGGGGCAGGAGATTCCACGCTGATGCGGACACTGGCTACGGTGCAGGAACCTGATAAGGGGCAGTTTCTATTGGATGACCTCGATGTAGCAAGGCAGGCAGCGCAACTGATCAATTTTATGCTGGACACCATGTTTTAGCACCATCCGTCACAAATACACCCGCATTCATCACATTTTTTGTTTATACTCAACCCTTTCATTTAACATTGTTTCATGAATGATATGACACTCGACTCTCACATCGCAAAACCACTTCAGACTTCTAAAATTGAGTTCTGGGCGGCTACTGCCATTTTTGTCTTTTCTATTTTCTCGCTCTCTACTTCTCATGAACCCAATAGATGGTTTTTTGAAGAAGCGGGAATAGATTATCAATTCTACAAGCATTATTTCTGGCCGCAGCTGATACGCTATACCTTGTTATACCTGGGTTTTCTGTTCATCAATTTCAGGATCATACCCAAGCTGATGCAGAAGGAACGGGTGCCGCTTTATGCCTTGTTGCTGCTGGTCCTTTACGTGGGCTATGCCTTTGTGTCAGGCGTGTTGGATACGTATACCAAAAGCTATCTTCTAACCTGGTATTATGGCGTCGAACAGAACTATGATCTGATCTTTCAGGACAGCTACCGACAAGCCCTGTTTCTGTTGCTATTGGTTGGAATCTATAGCTTTATCAAATACAGCGGTTTATACCTGTTGTCCAATGCAACGGCTATCTCGGCCAGGTATAGATTTATTAACCGTGAAACGCTAACAGCCTTCATCATCTGGATGGTCAGTGTGTTTCTGCTGATGGTATTCCATTTGGAGATGGAATTCACCGTGACCATGGCGATCATTTCACTGAGTGCTCTGCTGCTGTATTGCGGTGCCTACTATTATTTGATTCCGAACGCATTCAAGTCAAAGCGGCCTTTCCGGAAGTACCTGCTCACGTCGCTGTTGGTGGTTATTGTGGCCTATTTGCCAGTTGCCTTTTTGCTGCTGATGTTCTTTCATGACGAAGACCATGCCTTTGGTCTGAGCTTTTTCAACTCCCTGTTCCAATTGGTTATCACGGCGCCTTTTGTCTGGTTTCTGTTCAAGCGCCAGATGAAAGGGAATGAGGAGATGGTGGTGCTGAAGCAGGAACTGGGAACAACAAGCGCCAACCTGGATTTCCTGCGCTCACAAATCAATCCGCATTTCCTCTTCAATGCCCTGAACACACTGTATGGCACGGCTTTGCAGGAGAACAGCGAGCGTACCGCACAAGGTATACAGATGCTGGGTGACATGATGCGCTTTATGCTGCACGAGAACCACCAGCAAAAAATCCTGCTCTCCCGCGAGATCGAGTACATGCGCAACTACATTGACCTGCAACTGCTACGTACTTCCAGCTCGCCAAACATCTCGATCGAGACGAAGATAGATGAGGTGCTCGGCGAAAAGTACATCGCCCCGATGTTGCTGATCCCCTTTATAGAGAATGCTTTTAAACACGGTATTAGCCTGAAGCACAGATCCTGGATCAGGATAACCTTGCATACGGATCAGGATAAGCTGTACTTTGACGTATACAACAGCAAGCAGAAGAAGTCGGAGCAGGATCCGGAGAAAGACAAATCAGGTATAGGGCTGAAAAATGTAAAGCAGCGCCTCGATCTTTTATATTCTGAAAGGCACGAACTGATCATCCGCGATACGCCGGAAGAGTTCTTTGTGCACCTCACACTCCAATTGTAAGTATATTTGATTTCAGAACAGATATAGAGCAGCAAGCATGAAAGCAATAGCAATAGACGATGAACCAATGGCGCTGGAAGTGGTACGGGCACATGCTGCCAAGGTGCCTTACCTGGAGCTGGTGGGTTGTTTTACGGATGCCTTTCAGGCGCTTGAATTTCTGCAAAACGAACCGGTTGACCTGCTGTTTCTGGATATCAAAATGCCTGACATCTCCGGACTGGAGTTTGTGACGAGCCTTCAGAAAAAGCCGATGGTAATCTTCACAACGGCATACTCTGAACACGCCGTCACCAGTTTTGAGCTGGATGCGGTTGACTATCTGCTGAAGCCATTTTCGCTGCCCCGGTTTATTAAGGCCTGCAACAAGGCGCAGGAGCTCCTGCAACTGCGCGGCACGACAGCTCCTGTAAAAGATTACCTTTTCCTCAAAACCGGTTACGAGCAGGTGAAGGTGCACTACGATGAGATCCTATACCTGGAAGCGGCGGGCAATTACGTGACGTTCGTACTGGCGGATGGAAAGAAACTGCTTTCGCGCATGACCATACAGGAACTGTGCGAACAGCTGCCTGCCGATAGTTTTGTGCGGGTGCACCGTTCGTACATCGTCGCCAAAAAGCAGATCGATAAGATAGAGCGCCACCAGGTATGCATCAAAGGAAATGAAGTGCCGGTGGGGGCTTCCTATATGCAGCAGCTGCACAGTATTTGAACCCTATACCTAAGGTGATGCAGTTTTTATAAACGAGCTGTTGTTTCTCCGAGGGACTAATCTCACTTGTAAGGTTGTTTCATGCCAGGGAGTTCGCTCATGGAGGACGCGCCAATTCGGTTAACTTTTTTGTCATTCCGAAGGAATCTTGTTCGCAAGTAGCTCAGGCTAATCACACCTCTGACCAAGCTTCTTAACAGAATGACAGAGAACGTTGAAAGAGCTTTTTAAGATGAAACAACGCCAGCTCTTTAGAGCCCTGCTTTTTCATTGAACAACTGGAAGGTATAATAGTATCATCAAAGCCGATAAAAGCTAAGAATAAAAAAGGCGCTCCGGGAAATTCCGGAGCGCCTTTTTAAATTTATCGAAGTGCTATACCTATTGGTTCGCTTCCAGCCACTTTCTGGCGTTCACAAAAGCTTCCATCCAAGGCGATACCTCATCGTGACGGCCTTTCGGGTAGTGCGCCCACTGCCACTGTAGGAGCGAACGTTCGATGTGTGGCATCATCACCAGGTGACGTCCTGTTTCATCACAGATCATGGCAGTGTTGTAGTCAGAGCCGTTCGGGCAAGCCGGATAGGTCTCGTATGCGTACTTCGACACGATCTGATACTTATCCTCGGTGTGTGGCAGACTAAAACGACCTTCGCCGTGCGATACCCAAACACCTAGTGTAGCACCGGCCAGGCTCGAAAGCATCACCGATTTATTTTCCTGAATGGTCAGGGAAGTGAAGATACTTTCGTGTTTCTGGCTCACGTTATGCAGCATTCTCGCCTTCTGGTCGTGTCCCATTGTGATGAAACCAAGCTCTACGAATAGCTGGCAGCCGTTGCATATGCCTACCGATAGTGTGTCTTCGCGTTTGAAGAAGTTCTCAATGGCAGTCTTCGCTTTCTCGTTGTACATAAAGGCACCGGCCCAACCTTTGGCTGAACCCAGTACATCCGAGTTAGAGAAGCCACCCACGGCACCGATGAAGCGGATATCTTCCAGGGTTTCTCTTCCAGAGATCAGGTCAGTCATGTGCACATCCTTCACGTCAAAGCCAGCCAGGTACATGGCGTTGGCCATCTCACGCTCCGAGTTACTTCCTTTCTCCCGGATGATCGCGGCCTTGATTCTAGGCTTCGAGCTGTCGATGGCAGGTCTTTTGCCGTCAAATCCTGCCGGGAAGGTATAGGTGAGTTCGTGCTTTTTATAGTTCTCAAAACGCTCTCTGGCGCTATGCGGGCCACTTTGCTTTATGTCCAGCAAATAGGAAGTTTTGAACCAGGTGTCGCGCAGCTGTGCGATGTCAAAGCTGTAAGTTGCTTCGCCGTTCTTCAGCTCCAGCGTAGCGCTTGAAGTGCTCGTGCCTATTTTATGGAAAGGTACATTGTTGGATTTCAAGGTTTCTTCAACGTCTGCCGAAGCCTGGAATACGATACCGATGTTCTCCGCAAACAACACTTTAATAGTGTCCTCTTCGCCCAGTGAGGTCAGGTCGATGGAAGCACCTAGGTTATTGTCGGCAAAGCACATCTCCAGCAGGGTCGTGATTAGACCGCCGCTGCCAATGTCATGGCCCGCCGCTATCTTATCTTCTTTGATGAGTTGCTGCAGCGTGTTAAACGCATTTTTAAACAGGGCCGCATCGGTGATATCTGGTGTTTCGTTACCGATCTTGTTGACTACCTGGGCAAAAGAAGAACCGCCCAGTTTGAAGGCGTCATTGGATAGATTGATGTAGTAAATATTGCCGCCGTTGTGCTGCAATACCGGCTCTACCACCTGGCGCACGTTGCTGCAATTGCCGGCTGCTGAAATGATCACTGTACCTGGCGCAATTACATCCTCGTCCTTGTACTTCTGCTTCATCGAAAGCGAGTCCTTGCCAGTCGGGATGTTGATGCCCAGGGCAATCGCGAATTCAGAACAGGCTTCCACCGCTTTGTACAGACGGGCATCTTCTCCTTCGTTCTTCGAAGCCCACATCCAGTTGGCAGAAAGCGAAACGCTTTGCAAACCATCTTTTAGCGGAGCCCAGACGATGTTCGACAGCGACTCACCAATAGCATTGCGGCTACCAGCTGCCGGATCAATCAGGGCAGAGATAGGTGCATGGCCAATGGAGGTGGCTATACCTTCTTTGCCCTGGAAGTCCAGCGCCATGACGCCGCAGTTATTGAGTGGCAACTGAAGCGGTCCAGCACATTGCTGCTTCGCTACACGACCACCTACACAGCGGTCCACTTTATTCGTGAGCCAGTCTTTACAGGCAACGGCTTCCAGTTGCAATACTTGCTCCAGATAGGTATGCAGCTGGCTTAGATCGTAAGTCACCGCCTGGTATTCACGGGTAACAGTCTTGTCGTTCATCACCACTTTTGGCGAACTGCCGAACATGTCGCTCAGCTCCAGGTCCATCGGTTTCTGGCCCGTAGAGGCCGACTCGAAGGTAAAGCGGTGATCGCCGGTCACGTCGCCCACGGTATACATCGGGGCACGTTCGCGGTCGGCTATTTTTTGCAGTGTAGCGATATCCTCTTCACCGATTACCAGTCCCATGCGCTCCTGCGACTCGTTGCCGATGATCTCTTTGGCTGAAAGGGTAGGGTCACCCACCGGCAGTTTGTCCAGGTCAATTTTGCCGCCTGTTTCTTCTACCAGTTCTGAAAGGCAGTTCAAGTGGCCGCCCGCACCATGGTCGTGGATCGAAACGATCGGGTTGTGTTCGCTTTCCACCATGCCACGGATGGCATTGGCAGCGCGTTTCTGCATTTCCGGGTTAGAGCGCTGGATCGCGTTCAGTTCTATACCTGTACCGTGCTCACCGGTGTCGGCGGACGATACAGCAGCACCACCCATACCGATGCGGTAGTTCTCACCACCCAGGATCACGATCTTGTCACCCGTTTTCGGGTGCCCTTTCTGGGCCTGACTTGCTTTGCCGTAACCTATGCCACCTGCCAGCATGATTACTTTGTCGTAGCCTAGTTTACGAGGAGCTTCAAGCTGATCCGCTTTTTCGTCGTGCTCGAAAGTCAGCACCGATCCCGTAATTAGCGGCTGTCCGAACTTGTTACCGAAATCTGTAGCTCCATTAGAAGCTTTGATCAGGATATCCATTGGTGTTTGGTACAACCATTTTCTTTCCTGTGTCGCTTGTTCCCAAGGGCGGTCCTTCTCCAGTCGTGACAAAGCTGTCATGTACACAGCAGTACCTGCAAGCGGGAGCGATCCCTGACCACCAGCCAGACGGTCACGGATCTCACCACCTGAACCTGTAGCGGCACCGTTGAAAGGCTCTACTGTGGTCGGGAAGTTGTGTGTTTCTGCTTTGATCGATATAACCGATTCGAAATCGCTCACCTGATAATAATCAGGTACATCGGCACGCTTAGGGGCAAACTGCTGCACCACCGGCCCTTTGATAAAGGCCACATTGTCTTTGTAAGCCGAAACGATATCGTTCGGGTGTGTCTCTGATGTTTTGCGGATCAACTTGAAGAGTGAAGTAGGTTTCTCTTCGCCATCAATCACAAACTTGCCGTTGAAGATCTTGTGGCGACAGTGCTCTGAGTTCACCTGCGAGAAGCCGAATACTTCTGAATCAGTCAGCGGTTTGCCAACTCTTTCTGATAGCTTATTCAGGTAATCCACCTCTTCCTCGCTAAGCGAAAGCCCTTCCTGTTTGTTGTAAGCTGCAATATCCGTCACCGGCTGCACAGGCTCCGGCTGTATGTTGATCGTGTAGATCTCCTGGTTCAGTCCATTGTACTTTTGCGAAAGCATCGGGTCAAAATCCATGAAATCCTCCGTTACGATGGCAAACTCTTCGATCCGGATAATGCCTTCGATGCCCATGTTCTGGGTAATTTCCACGGCATTGGTACTCCAGGGCGTGATCATGGCAGCACGGGGGCCAACAAAAAAGCCACTCAGCACAGTTTCCTGCTTTAGAGTGGCGTTGCCGAATAACCATTCCAGTTTTTGGATGTCAGTAGCGTTCAGTTCACCTTCGCTTTGTAAGGCGTACACTGTATCAGGTTGACTAAAAAAGAAGTGAAGCATGCTTAGTTTTTATTTCTATACGCAAAGATACGGTTCAAATTGAGATAATTGGGCAGGTAGGGGAGCCAGGTTCAGAGGCATTTCTAGCGTGAGCATACTGCCAGCACGACAATATGTACTTACTAACTGAGGTAACAGTGTGGAGAGAAGGTTCTCCTGATTGTTGCTCATCTAAATTCGAATTTTCCTGGATTGCCAATTTCAGACCAAAAGTAAGGATATTTTTTGGAGAAGCGTAGGAGAGAGCGGGGTATAAAGTTTTGAGACTTAAAAAGTCGGTGATCGTCGTTTGATTTGGAGGCGGGGACTTGGTTCCGGCAGGGGAAACCAGGGTGACAAATGCAAAGGAGAAGGTAATTCTAGTGTCAGTGACAAAGATCAGGCTGGACAAATACCGCTATCACGAGTTGATGCAAGGTATAGGAGGGGAGAAAAACAAACGCGACGTAGCTTTCCACTGCATCGCGTTTATGTATTGCAGGTATAGCGCTGAGCTTACAGGCACAATGCTGCAAAAGTCTGCGTAGGAAGCAATTTGTCGAAGCTCGATTTAAGCTTTAGGCAAATGCCGCGGGATACACCTTCTGGGCTCGCTGCTTAATTTTATCTATCGTATCGATATAAGCGATGGACAGAATGAAAGAAAGCGTGATGTGTAAGGCATAAGGCCAAATGGCTTCGGGAATCAGTTTTTCGAGTACCATGTAGTTCAGGTACATTGGAAAATACATGAGTGGCAAAAATCCGTAAGTATACTGCATGACGGACAGCTTTTTTCGTAGTTTCCGCTTCAGGTATAGAAACTCCTTTACTGCAAAATACAGAATGGCGGCTGTGATCGCGCCCAGGCTTACCAGTTTTACCATAGCTGGATCGAGTGAGGTGAGTGCCAATTGGAAACCGACAAAAAGTGCAAGCGAAAGCAGCACGTAAGGCAGTTTAAAGAAACTGATGAATGTCCGTAGCCACAGCAGCATATGCTCTTTTTGAATGGCAGCTACCCGCTTTTCATACACATCCGTAAAGCCGAAGATGCCAAAGCTCTTGTATACCTTTTGAATCGCCTCGTCGAGTGTAAGCTCAGGGTTTTCTTCCCACTGCTTCTCGATGTCAGACGCAAGGTGGTCGACCAGCTCGGTTTGAATATCATAGGTATCTACAAACTTCTTCTGTAAGAAAGCATACAGTTTTTCGATGTCTGTGGCTGTCAGTTCCTTTTTCATGTTTTTGAGGGATTAGCTAAGTTCGTGTTCATGATCACCTGCATTTGCTCTATAAATCCTTTCAGCTCGGCCAGCTTATCCGCTGTTTCTTTTTTGCCTGACTCTGTGAGCTTATAGTATTTCCGCATCCGGTTGCCGATATGGACCATCTCTGCCTGCAGCAGCCCTTCGGCTTCGAGTTTGTGGAGCGAAGGGTATAGGGCGCCTTCGGTTATATTGAGTTCTCCGGCTGTCAGCTCTTTAACCTTCTGGGTTATTTCGTACCCATACATTCTGTCGTTCTCCTCCAACAGCTTTAGGATGATGGTCGAGAGACTGCCTTTGTAAAGCGAACTGTTTTTCATACTGCAAATATATAAGAATGTTTTGCATAAGAAAGTTATGTATTCTTTTTCGATAAAAAATTTTCTGGATCTGGTAATTACGACAAGGCAAAACTACTTAGCACTAATTCAAGAGGCATTCCGCATTAAGCTTGCAGCTGTTGCTTCTCTAGCTTTTAGTGATAAAAATTGCCAGCGAAAACTATAACTGTAAGCGTTTAGTCATAGTAAAGGAGGGGATGCAATCTCAAAAAAGAAGACCTACAAAAGAAGAACTGGCGGCGGCTAACGGAAGAACCTTGCCTGATATCATTGCGCCCAATCTAAAAGTCCTTTTCTGCGGAATTAACCCAGGGCTTTACACGGCTGTGGTCGGGCACAACTTCGCCCGCCCGGGCAACCGCTTCTGGCCAACCCTGCATGCGGCGGGTTTTACGCCCCGGCTATACCTGCCCGAAGAAGAAAACGGCCTGCTGGACCTGGGTTTTGGGATCACGAACATCGTGGATAGGGCAACAGCTAATGCTGCTGAGCTGTCAGCCATGGAGTTGAAAGAAGGAGGGGGCAAGTTGGTGGAGAAAGTGATGGAGTATCAGCCGCAGGTGTTGGCCTTGCTGGGGATTTCGGCCTACCGGGTAGCCTTCGGGAAAGCAAATGCAGGTATAGGTATGCAGGAGCAGACCATCGGGAGTACCAGGCTGTGGCTGCTGCCCAACCCCAGTGGGCTGAATGCGCATTTCCCACCACAGAAACTGGCCAAGGTATACCAGGAGCTCCGTCTCTTTGTCGATTCGCTGGAATAATAAAGCCTGCACCTGATTTATATCTTAGAGAAGCAGGTAGATGTATGCAGCCCGGCTTTTGCCAAAATGCAAGCTTGCTTCAATCTCACGCTGCCAGTCAATAGACATACTAAGCATCTGGAGAGCGGACGGTCTGTACAGTCCACGCGTCAGGTATAGCCCTTAGTAGCGGAAGGCATTCTCGTTGTATTTTATATCCTCTATTTCCAGCTTTAGCCAGGTCCAATCGCCCTCGTCAAGTTTCCAGGTGGCAGTCATATCAGCGGGGACCTTTATACCTTCAAACCATTTATAATCATTCACGAGCAGGACCCATTCATAGCGTTTGGCATTTTCATTATTATCCTTGAAACGTAATGCTGTAAATTTGACAAAATCTCCAGCCGGATTGAAGTAAAAAGTCCCGCTTCCCTTTGTTCCCTTGTAGTGCATGGTTGCAATGGCAGTCGTATCGTCTACTTGTTGCCAGGTGACATAGGGACTAAGAGCCAGAGAAGGGAACCAGACCATTTCACCTAGGTACCGTTGCAGCGAACCTTCGTTGAGTTTTTCACCCCGTTCGTTTACTACAGGTATAAGGGAGTTTAATTTGATCAGCATTTCACCTTCCCCGCCTTCAAATTTGTCTCGACCCTGAAAGTTGAGGAAGCTATTCATTTTTACATCCACCGTCCAGACAAAAGCAGGGTTGTCGATGGTCGTATACTGCAAGGCAGTTGCTTTCATCCAGTCCTGCTGGTCGGGCTTCAATTTCATTTCAGCTTTTTGTCGCACCCTGCCCACCCTGATGTGTGCCTTCCCGATAACACCTGAGTGTCTCAGCCAATTTTGTACGGGTTCGGGTAAGTCACTAATGTCGCTTTCAGAGATTACCTTTTCACTTGAAGCTTTGCCTGGAGATAATAATTGTTCGGTTTCTTGCTGAACAGTTCTTTGGAAATTGTAAAAGCCAAAGGATACCAGAGACACAATTAAAATAATGATGTTTAGAATAGTACCGAACCTGGCATCTTGCCAGTATAAAATGATCAGGGTTTGCGAGACGAGTACAGATAGGAATCCTATGAGCCAGGCATACCTATTGTTCGCAAAGTATAAAACACCATAAGTAAGCACTAGCATAGCTGCCAGCAACCACACTATTCCCATTGGTTTGGATATGGGAAGCATCAACTCTTTTACTTCTTTGATTCCGAACCCTTTCAGGAATCCTAACAGATGGATCACTCCGTGTAAGAAGACCAGCATTAAAAAGGCTACTCTCATCTCTGTTGATTTTTATATGTTCTAACCTTACCGTCTTTACTCACATAGCGCATGGCGGGAGTTATCATTTTTAACCCTGCTATTCTATTGCTGCCAAGCTCAAAATCTATTGTGTTAAATTACATCAGCAAAGTCTTCCAACTTATCGCCTGTACTAAATATCAGGAATCAGGACATTTGTACTTTCAGATGATGCACTTCTCAGACTTAGCGTATACTTTTAGAGATACATAACAAAGGCAGCGGCTTGATACATGAGTTTACAGCAATTTGAGAAGGTGCATGAACAGGAGTTCGTCACAATCCGTTACAATCCCGAAAAGAAAATGCTTTGGAACGAGTGGCGGGGCAATATTCCAAGCGCACCGCTACGTGAAGCCATGGATCTTGCCTGTCAGTTTATCATAAACAACGAAGTGGAACTGATACTCGCTGACTATACCTTTATGCAGCCCCCGTCCCTGCAAGACCAGACCTGGATTGCCATTCACTCAGCCGAGATACTGCAACACAGCAAGCTAAACCGCGTCGCCAATATCATGGGGGCCGATATTTTTCAGCAGATTTCCATCGAGACCATTTATGAGATAGCCTCAAAATACCCCTTGCCCTGCGAGTCCCGTGATTTCATATCGAAGGAAGATGCGCTGGAGTGGCTACATGATACCGACTAGCTTAGTCTGCATGTTCCTCCTCCGGCTGTGGCTGCCGCAACACTTTGTTGTCAATGGAGTAGCGGCCTGGGCCTTTGATCATGAAGAAGAGGAGTAGGGCTGTGACAGTCAGGGATAAAATCAGTTCGGTGTTACCCAGACTGATGCCACCGCGTTGCGGGTTCACGATCAGCAGCGCACCGACCAGAATCGGGATCTGGCAGAGCAGGGCCAGTCGGGTGAGCATCCCAAAAGCGATCATCAAGCCCCCAACTATGTGTACCATGCTGGTGAGAAAGTGTGCCTTGCCAGCAGAGAGAACATCCTGACTGGAACTGAAGATGTAAAACACATCGGTAGTGTGCTCCAGGAAGAGCAGGCCTTTGACAAACAGGAACAGTCCGAGGAGAATTCTCAGGGCGTCCATCCAGACTGGGTTGTTGGCGCTGTTGACGCGAGGGGTGTGGTGGAGTTCATGTGCGAGTGCCATGGCAGTGGGGTTTAAGTGAAAAGAGCGCTATTACTATATTTACGTTCACAGCTACCATCCCGTTTATTTGCCGTGCATTAGGAGTCGTTTGACCAGAAAATTCAGTTTTTTGGCGGAACAGCTTTCACAATTGTAGATACAAACGTAGCTTTGCAGACCGAATGAACATTCAATTGGGAGTGAAAGGAGTTTGAATGGAGCCGATTGCAGAAAAGAAGAAAGCCATATTTATCAGCACGATGGAGTTGGTCCGTGACAAGGGCTTCCATGGTACGCCAATGAGTATGGTCGCCAAGCACGCCGGTGTGGCAGCGGGTACCATCTACCATTACTTCGAGAGCAAAGAGCAGCTCATCACCGAACTGTTCGACTACGCACAACAGCAAGTTATTGAAGTGGTGGAGCAGGAGACCTGTGCCGCTATACCTTTCAAAGCCTGTTTTTTCAACCTCTGGGGCGGACTCTATACCTTTTACCAGAACAATCAGAACCTGCTCAGGTTCTTTGAGCAATTTGTTAACTCTCCTTACAGCGCTGCAAGGCCACCGCTTGAAGAAGACAAGTTTTACACCCTGCTTTTCTCCTTTTTTGAGCGCGGCATACAGGAAGGATTGCTGAAAGAAGTGAGCCCTAAGATTTTGGCTACGCTCACCCACAGCAGTGTACTCTCTATGGCCAAACTGACAGGCAGTGGCAGACTCCATCTGGATAGAAAAGAGCTCGAGCAGATACTGCAGCTCATTTGGAACGGTATAGCCCTTGAGCGTTAGCCGCCACCCCTGGAGACAAAAATTACATTCATACTGATGTTTAAACAATAACCACAAGCGCCGGAATGGAATAAGAAAGAAAAACTAAAACGGGTACGCCACCATCAGTTGCTGTACCTGCACGTTTAATACTCAATCAAAAAGCTGAATACCAAAATTATAGATGAAATTAACTACATATTTTAAACGACTGCTCATTGCCTGCCTCCTGGTTCCAGGTGCCTTGATGGCGCAGGACAAGTCAGGTATAGCCGCGACGGACAGCCTGACCCTGGAGCAATGCGTAGGGTATGCGCTGGAAAACCGGGCAGCCATGGAGCAGGCGCTGATCGACGAGCAGATCGGTGAGCGGGAGATCAGGGCTAGTCTGGCAGGCTGGTTTCCACAGATCAATGCCAACTTCGGGAGTACGTACAACATCAGAAGGCCCCAGCAACCGATCGGAGGGGAGATCATCACCTTCGGGCAGAAGTACAACTCCAACCTGGCGCTCCAGGCTACCCAGAACATTTTCGACAACAATCTGCTGCTCGCCTCCAGGGCGTCTCGTTCCAGAAAGTTGTTGCTGGATCAGCAGGTGACGGATACCCGCATCAACACGGTGGTAGAAGTAAGCAAAGCTTTCTACAATGTGCTACTCACGCAGGAGCAGTTGCGCATCCTGGATCAGAACATTTCGCGACAGGAAAAGCAGTTCAACGACGCCCGCAGCCGCTATGATGTAGGTCTGGTAGATAAAACGGACTACCAGCGCGCCGCCATCACACTGGCCAACATCCGGTCAGACCGCAAGCGGGTGCAGGAGAATATCAAAGCCAGTGTAGCCTACCTGAAACAACTGATGGGCTATCCGGTGGAGCAGGAGCTGAACCTGACCTACCAGTATGCCCGCATGGAGCAGGAGGTGCAGGTAGACACGACTGAGATAATCGCCTTCGACAAACGGGTGGAACTGCAGCAGTTGCAGACGCAGCGCGAACTCCTGAAACTGAATACAGCCTTTAATCGCTGGAGCTTCCTGCCAACCGTTTCGGCTTTTGCCAACTACAACCTCCTGTACTTCAACAACGAGTTCGCTAACCTCTACGATCAGCATTTCCCTAACTCATCGGTTGGTCTGCAGGTAGCGCTGCCGATTTTCCAGGGTACCAGAAGGCTGCAGAACCTCAAGATTGCACAGCTGCAGGAAGACCGCTTGGATGTGCAGATCGAAGATGCTCGCAGGGCCATCAACACCGAATACCAGACGGCCCTTGCCAATTACAAAGGGGACTACACAGAGTGGCGCACTGTACAGTCGAACCTGGAAATGGCCGAAGAGGTGTACGAGATCATCAAGCTGCAGTACGACGAGGGCGTAAAAGCCTACGTGGACCTGATCGTAGCCGAGACGGAACTGCGCACCACCCAGCTGAACTATTACAATGCCCTCTACGGCGTGCTCTCCAGCAAACTAGACCTGCAGCGCGCCCTTGGAAACATAGACATCAACCGATAAAATCAGAGAAACAGGATAATGAAAAATAAATACACCTGGCTGTTCGCAGCCATCATCAGCCCGACTATGCTTGTGTCTTGCGGCGGTGACGATGCCGGACAGCAGCAGATGAACCCTGCAGCCATGGCCGTTCCGGTGAACACGATTCAGGTAAAGCAGCAAAGCGTAACCGGCCGCGATACATACCCGGCCAGGGTGGTGCCGCTGCAAGAAGTAGAGCTGCGTCCGCAGGTATCGGGCTATATCACCAATATTTTTGTGCAGGACGGGCAGCGTGTCAAAAAGGGGCAGAAACTCTACGAGATAGACCAGAACAAATACCAGGCAGGTATACAGCAGGCGCAGGCCAGTCTGCAGAGCGCCAAAGCCAACCTGGCACGTGTCGAGAAGGATCTGGAGCGCTATGAGCGCCTGGCCGAACGTGACGCCATCGCCAGGCAGCAGGTAGACTACGCCCGTACCGAAGTGCAGACGGCCCGTGCACAGGTTTCAGCGGCGCAGGCCCAGGTGAGCAGCGCAGGCACGGATCTGAGTTACTCGACTATCACAGCGCCTTTCAGCGGCGTGATCGGTATTTCGCAGGTCAGGGTAGGAGCGCAGGTGTCGCCGGGCCAGCCTTTGCTGAACACGGTGTCGTCATCTGACCCGATCGCGGTTGACTTTGTGATTAATGAAAGCGAGCTGGGTCGTTTCAGCAACCTGCGTCAAGGCAACCAGCCGGATTCGCTTTTCACAATTCGCTTTAACAACGGCGAACAGTACAAGCACAATGGCAAACTGGTCGCTATTGACAGAGCCATTGGTCGTCAGTCAGGTACAACGACGGTACGCGTGCAGTTCCCAAACCCGGATGAAAGACTGATACCAGGTATGACCGTGAGTCTGGACGTGCTGAACCAGGACCTGGGCGACCAGATCGTGATTCCTTTCAAGGCCGTGACAGAGCAGTTGGGTGAGTACTACGTGTATGTGGTGCAAGGTGACTCCGTAGTGCAGCAGAACGTGCAGCTGGGAACACGCGTGAACGGCAACATTGTCGTGCGTGAAGGCCTGCAGCAGGGGCAGCAAATCGTGACTGAAGGTATACAGCGTCTGCGCCAGGGAGCCAAGGTACAGTTGGATGCCCCTGAGCAAGGGCAGCCACAGGCAGGAGCCGCAAGATAATTGGAGATAGGTCTTTCAGAAGATTAACAAGCAACATGATTTCAGAAGTATTTATAAGAAGGCCCGTCACCGCCATGGTGATCTCGATTGTGATCGTACTGGTGGGATTGCTGGCCATGATGAATTTGCCTGTCACGCAGTACCCTGATATTTCGCCGCCCACCGTATCGGTATCGGCTAACTATACCGGTTCTGACGCCCTGACGGTAGAGCAGTCGGTGGCCACACCGGTGGAGACGCAGATCAACGGTACGCCAGGTATGGCCTACATCACCTCTACCAACACCAGTACCGGCCAGATGAACATGTCGGTTACCTTTGAGGTGGGTACCGACATTGACATTGCCACGCTGGACGTGCAGAACCGGGCCAGCATTGCGCAGCCGACCCTGCCGGAAGAGGTAAGACGACTGGGCGTAACGGTGCGCAAGCGTAACCCGAGTATCATGATGGTGATCGGTATCTACTCACCCAAACGCACCCATGACATCCAGTTCCTGGACAACTACACAAACATTTACATTAAGGATGCGCTCATGCGTGTGAGCGGGGTGGGGGATATTACTTCCATCGGGCAGGATTTCAGTATGCGCCTCTGGCTGCAGCCGGACAAGCTGGCGCAGTATAACATTGGGGCCAACGAAATCACGGCGGCCATACAGGAGCAAAACCTGCAGGTAGCAGCTGGTACAGTGGGCGGTGCGCCGCAGTACAACACACAGGCATTCCAGTACCCGATCACGGTAACCGGCCGACTGCAGACGCAGGAGGAGTTTGGTGACATCATTGTGCGCACCAACCAGACAGACGGGTCTGTGGTATACCTGCGTGACGTGGCCCGCATCGAGTTCGGCCGCTTCGACTATGGCCGCCAGTCCAAGGTCAACGGCAATCCGTCTACCATGATGCTCCTCTACCAGGCACCGGGCAGTAACGCCCTCGAGACTGCCGAAGGCATCTACGCCGCACTAGATGAACTCAAGGCTTCTTTCCCGGCTGACGTGGACTACGTTGTCTCGTTTGAGACGGTGTCAGTGGTGCAGGTGTCGATCAATGAGGTGGTGAAAACGCTGGTAGAAGCCCTGATCCTGGTGATCATTGTGGTGTTCCTGTTCCTGCAGAGCTGGCGCGCGACGCTGGTGCCGATCCTGGCTATACCTGTGTCCATCATCGGTACCTTCGTGTTCTTCATCCCGCTGGGCTTTACCATCAATACACTCACGTTGTTTGGCTTTGTACTCTCGATCGGTATTGTGGTGGATGACGCCATTGTGGTAGTAGAAGCAGTGCAGCACTACATTGACCACGAGAAGCTCTCAGCCAGAGAAGCGACCCGCAAAGCCATGAAAGATATCACGGCACCAGTAATTGCGATCGGTCTGATCCTGGCGGCGGTGTTTATACCGGTGGGCTTTATACCTGGTATCGTAGGTCAATTGTACCAACAGTTCGCGATCACGATTGCGATCTCTGTGTTGATCTCCGCCTTTGTGGCCCTTACCCTCACGCCGGCACTTTGCTCCCTGATGCTGAAGCCGATGAACGTGAACAAGGACTCACGTGGCATCAACAAGTTCTTTTACAACTTTAACAACTGGTTTGCCCGCACGACTGAGCGTTATTCGGTAGGCGTTCGCAAGAGTATTAAAGCGACACCACTGGTGCTGATCATCCTGATCTGTATCTATGTGGGCACTTTCGGACTGTTTGCCACTAAACCAACCGGCTTTATACCTACTGAAGACGAAGGCCGTATGTTCGTGTCGGTGGAGCTGCCGGAAGGTGCTTCGATGAGCCGGACTTCAGAGATACTCGAGGAGATTGGCAACCAGCTGGGTTCTGTGGAAGCGATCCGTAACTATACCTCCATTGCTGGTCTGAACGCGATTAACTTCTCTTTCAAGTCGAACAGCGGTACCTTCTTTGTACAGCTGGAGCCTTGGGACCAACGCAAGGATGAGGCCTCGCACCTGAACGGGGTGATGGCCGAAGTGCAGCAGAAGATTGCAGGTATAAAAGAAGCCAATGTACGCCTTGTAGCTCCTCCGGCTATACCTGGTCTGGGCCAGTCAGGCGGTTTCACCTTCGTGCTGCAGCAGCGCACGGCCGGCGATGTACGTGAGCTGGAGCAGGTGATGGGCCAGTTCCTGGCAGCCGCCAATGCACGTCCTGAGATCGGGATGGCCTACAGTTTCTTTACAGCCAAAACGCCGGGCTACCATATAGACGTAGACCGCGAGAAAGCGAAGCGACTGGGTGTGAACATCGCTGATATTTACTCGACCATGTCTACCTACATGGGTAGTCGCTATGTGAACGACTTCACCCGATACGGACGAAACTTCCGGGTAGTGGCGCAGGCCGATACTTCCTACCGTATGGACATCGAAAGCCTGAAGCAGTACTATGTGATGAACAGACAAGGGCAGTCGGTGCCGCTGAGCGCATTGGTGACCTCGCGGGTTGTAGAAAACGCTGCGGTGATTTCACACTACAACCTCTTCCGTTCTGTTGATATCAACGGCGGTGCGGCACCGGGCTACAGTAGTGGTCAGGCGCTGGATGCGCTGGAGGAAGTAGCTGCAGAAGTATTGCCGGCTGGCTATGGATACGAGTTCACGGGCCTGAGCCGTGAAGAACGTGCCGCGGGTGCGAGCACCATCTATATCTTCTCGCTTTCGATCCTGCTGGTGCTGCTGTTACTGGCAGCGCTTTATGAAAGTTGGTCAGTGCCGTTCTCCATCCTTTTCGCGATTCCGTTGGGTATGTTTGGGGCTATATTGGCGCTCACCCTACTGCCTAAGCTGGATAACAACGTGTATGCCCAGATCGGTATGATCACGCTGATTGGTTTGGCCGCGAAAAATGCCATCCTAATCGTGGAGTTTGCCAAGGAACGTGTGGACCGGGGCATGGACCTGATAGAGGCTACGATTGAAGCCGTGCAATTGCGACTGCGTCCGATCATCATGACCTCGCTTGCCTTTATCCTGGGTGTGGTGCCGCTGGCGCTCGCCGCCGGTGCAGGTGCCGTGTCGCGTCAGACTATTGGTTGGGTAGTAATTGGCGGTATGCTGGCCGCTACTTTCCTGGCGATCTTCGTGGTGCCGGTATTGTACGTGGTGATCACCCGAATCGCCTACGGCAAAAAAGGCCTGGCTGAACTTCGTGCCAAAGGCGGTAATCTGCCGGATAATGATGGCGGTGAGAATCCTTAATTCTTTTGACAATAGCACTTTAGAAAAAGGACAAAAGCCTTTTGATCCTGGTTTAAATGAAAGCCCCGACTAAACAGTCGGGGCTTTTTGCATTTGCCTGATGCTATACCTATACCTGGAACAGCTTATCGAAGTCAGCTTTCCTTCTATATTGTCATCTTGAAAGGATCTTGGTAGCGAGTCGTGTCGGCTTAGTCAACAGGGTAGGGGCCTTGTTTAATTTCCATTTACCTTCTCCAACAGCCGTTCCAGCCAGAAGATTAGGAACAGGGCGACAAGGTTGACGCCAATGAACTTCTGGCCGAGGTCGGTTCCGATGCTGAAGTGGAAAGAGGAGAGGGCCAGCCTGAATTTAAAGATCCAGCCTTCGACCATATCCACTCCAACCCCAATACGAAGGCCCGCCACATATTGAAAGGCGTAGGTGCCAAAGGAAAAGTACACTACCTGCAGCACCTGGTTTACGATAGAGAGCACCAGGCCGCGTCGGTGATTGCGGAGCAGCATACGTCCACAAAGGATTGAGAAGATGTAAAGGCCGCTGGCAAACAGGCCAATGCGCATGGCTATCTGGTCTACCACCATCTCGCCACCGAACATCACCCAAACCGTGAGGGCTATACCTAAAATACCACCGATGATCTGGTAAAGCGCAAGGACTTTTATCTGATTTCTGATCTGCTTATTCAAATTGATCTGTTGCTTATTCAAGCTGTGCGTTATAGCCTGCAAGTTAGCAAAATTACAGCTGTTCACCCCCTCAGGCAGTGATAGAGGAAGTTAGGAATTGAAGCTAAGCATCTGATAGTGTGGCAGGACAATTTTTAAAAAGATAGCATAATTCATATGGCCTGCGAAGGAAATTTCATCGCGAATGACTACATTTCTAGGAAGGAAAGTAGAAATCTAACATAACGTCTAAGGGCAATGGCAGCAATCATTTCGAGAAATAGTAGTCAGGTCAAAGTAGGATTGTATGCTGCTGTGGTGGTTTTTCTAGCCTATACCATGATCTTCGGCTTCCGAAAGTCTTTTACAGTCGCTACTTTCGATGGGATAGAGATTGCCGGGTATAGCTATAAAACGATCCTGGTTATTAGTCAGATGCTGGGTTACCTGCTGGCCAAATTCTACGGCATTAAGTACATTGCGGAGCTCAAACGAACAGGCAGAGGCACCGTGATTCTCCTCCTGACAGGTATAGCCTGGCTGAGCTGGCTGTTTTTTGCCCTCGTACCACCGCCTTACAACATTGCTTTTCTGTTCATAAACGGATTTCCACTCGGCATGCTTTGGGGAGTCGTTTTCTCTTATGTGGAGGGGAGAAGAAGTACCGACTTTATCGGTGCCACGCTAGCGGTGAGCTTCATCTTCGCCTCCGGTTTTGTCAAGTCTGTCGGAGCTTGGCTGATGGTGCAGTTTGGCGTTTCTGAGTTTTGGGTCCCCTTTTGCACTGGTTTGGTCTTTGCCCTGCCACTATTGCTCTTTGTATACCTGATGGAGCAGATTCCGCCGCCCAGCGAAGAGGATGTGAAGCTGAGAACCGAGCGGGCGCCTATGACGGAAGAAGACCGGAAACGCTTTATCAAAGAGTTTTTTGCTGGTATAGTCGTTTGTGTCATCATCTACTGCTTTGCAACGATCTTCCGGGACATACGCGATAACTTTGGCGCAGAAATGTGGATAGAGCTGGGGTATATCGATCAGCCTGCCATCTTCTCGAAAACAGAGACGCCCATCACCCTGATCATCCTTGTTCTGATAGGCAGTATGGTGCTTATCAAAAACAACTACAAGGCCCTGCAAACGGCGCATGTTTTTATCTTGCTGGGCTTTGCAATCGCCGGTATTTCCACAGCGCTTTTCGCCGCGCAGTCACTGGACCCTGTGTGGTGGATGATGCTGGTTGGGCTTGGCTTATACATGGTGTACATTCCTTTCAATGCCGTCTTTTTTGACCGCCTGATCTCCGCCTTCAGGTATACCGGGAACGTAGGTTTTTTAATTTATGTGGCAGATTCATTTGGCTATGTGGGCAGTGTCGGGGTGTTGTTCAGCAAAGAGATTCTGCAGGTACAGTTGAACTGGGTCACGTTCTTCTCGAACAGTGTGATGGCCCTTTCCGCGGTTGGAATACTGCTGACCGCGTTCTCCATGGTTTATTTTGGCAGGAAATATGAAAAGCTGAGAGCCAGAGAGTTGAGTGCCGTTAAAACAGTGCAGGTCTGAATAGGCCTTACCTGTTGAGAAACTTATGGAAGATCACGCCACCCACCGCATAAAGTGCCGCATCAACCCAGTCGCCGGTATAGCGCGGCATAAACTTCGGGAAAATTACCTCGAAGGCCAGGGAAAAATAAACTACCGTAAAAGCCACATGGTACCAGGAGAGGCGCAACTGAGGTTTGTAGAAGAAACGCAGCAAAAACAGGGTGACTGTGAGAACCAGCGGAATGCAAAGCAAGTCATCTAAGTAATGCCGCACCCACCAGGGCCTGGGCAGCTCCAGCCAGCGCCAACCCCAATGCCCCAGGTATACAGCTGTCAGTGCCCGGAACAAGGGGCTAAGGGTGCTCCAGTTTATCCGGCCAGCATCGCGATCAGCCATAGGATAAAGGAGACAATGGATACAAAGGCGATCTGAAAACCCAGTCCGATCCGTTTAATAAAATTCAGGTACCAGGGATCTTCCGGTTTGATCTCGATGAATTTGATAGAAAACCGTTCTTCTTCCTCTATGCGGCGTTCTTCGCGTGCTTGCTGACGGGCAACGGCAACGGGATCCAGCACGCTGCCACAATGCTCGCAGCGATCAGTGGGATTCTGGTTCCAGTGGGACCATTTACCGCAATTCGGACATTTCTTGCTAGCGTTCATAGGTATTCGTCTTTAGTGCCTCTCTACTTCATCATAGTGTGAAATTAGAGATTATTTTAAATCCAGTCATCAAAAAAAGTCTGCCAACGCAACGGAGCTTTTGCTTCTATTAATGCATTAAGCACCTATTCTACTGATGAGTGACATAAAGCTGAGGTTTTTATGAATAATTAAAACGGATCAATATCGTTGATGATCATCTGTAAAATTTATTTGAGTGACCATGCAAATGACTTGTACGCGCACACTCAAGTAAAGCGAGATTCATTCGCGTATACCTGTCTCTCTTTTTATCTTTTCTTCCCTTCTGCAATGCCTAGCCATAGGACAAATACTTGATCCGAATTTGGTAAGATGTCGCATAGGATGATGCTATTTTAGGTGACAATACAAGGCGTAAGATCCTGCTTCACCTACAGAGCACGGATGGTGTTTTGGTCCCGCTTCTGAAAATATTTTCTTTCATACTGATCGCTTATTTTTTGCTGCATGCCAGTATAGCAGATGCTTTCTGCGATATAGTGCTCGGTGATTCCATTTTCTTGTTCATCATACGTCATCTAGCTCTGTATGAGTAGTTATGAGAGGGTTCGTGAAGTTTTCATTTTTAAAGATTCGGCTATAGGTTCATGAATTTTTGAACTAGTATGCATGGATAACATACACCGGTTGGCGCATAGCAAAAAGGGGGTTTAAATATTTTAAAGGCACTTTTTCTGAAACTGACTTGTTGATAGGTTTTGCTGCTGACTTTCTTCAGTCTAGAAACCAGCCGAAGTGCTTAAAATTTTTATGTGTTTTTTTAAGGTTCTGCCTTAGAAAACTTACTAAGCGAAAATCTATGCATCAAGCCTTTGCCCATCTACATTCAGCAGCATATCGACCCCTTCATGGGGCTGAACAACCTCCACTCTCAAAGGGAGTTTATTAGCGGATTTCCTTTTAGTTCAGCTGAGCTTCAGCCATTACCTAGTTAGCAATTAGTATGAATGCCCTACTGCTTTACTCACTTCTCCTAACCGAGCGCTGAGTTAAAGTACAAGCTTAAAACCTATGAATAATATACCATTTGAAAATCTGCCTGGCAGCACAAGCCCGGAGTCTGACGCTGTACTTTCTCCACCAAGAGAAAGCGCAAGTGTGCATGCTATACCCTTTCTCCATATTTTTCAATCCCAGAGTGGCTCCAGCTTACTGCTCTCTCCGCAATTTGTCGTAGAGGCCGCTACAGACGCGCTCTTAAAAGAGATTTTCTTGAAACGGGAGGACATTGTCGGCAAGTATCTTTTCGATGCTTTCCCTGACAACCCCGGCTCCCCTCATGCTTCCGCTACCATGAACCTGAGAGCTTCTTTGGAACAGGTATTGGCGACAGGCAGACTACACCAGATGGATTTTCAGCAGTATGACATTGGAGACCCTCAGGAGCCTGGCCGGTTTTTGGAGCGTTACTGGAACGTGACCAACATCCCTATTTTAGATGAACGAGGTAAAGTTGCTTACATCCTCCATGAAACCATCAATGTATCAGATCAGGCCATCACGAAGCGTAAGTTAGCGGAAAGTCTTGAGAGGGAGGAACGTGCTACGGCGCTCGGTGAACAGCAGCGAAATCGGCTGGAACGTTTGTTTGCACAGGCCCCGGCGGCTTTAGCCATACTGGAAGGCCCTGATTTTGTATACAAGGAGATAAATGATAGTTACCAAAAGCTTTTTCCGGGGCGCAAACTGGTCGGGCTACCACTATTCGAGGCACTTCCAGAGCTGAAGAACCAGCCAATAGCGCACATCATAGAGCATGTTTACCAGACTGGAGTAACTTTTGAAGGAAAGGAAGTCTTGGTTCCTGTAGCGCGCTATGAAGATCAACCAGTCGAGAATATCTATTGGAGTTTTATCTATCAGGCTATTTACAATACGCAGGGTGAGGTAGATGGCATTCTGATCTTTGCGTTGGACGTTACCGAGTTTATTCAGACAAAGCAGGAGTTAGAGAAAAAGTCTGAATCGCTGCTGGAGTTGAACCGGGAGCTGGAAGGCCGCGTGAAGACACGAACACATGAGCTACAGCGAGCTGAAGCAGAGGCTGAAAGGCAGAGCAGACGCCTGGAGGATCTTTTCATGCAGGCGCCTGCAGCCATATGCATTGTCGAAGGACCGGAGCTGGTGTATACCTTGGTTAACCCGGTTTACGAAGGGCTCTTCCCGGAGCGCAAGCTCCTCGGGAAACCTATACTCGAAGCACTGCCCGAAATAGAGCAAAACCCTGTCTATAAGAGTTTCAGGGAAGTGTATGACCAAGGCATCACCCACGAGGAGTCTGAACTGCTTATACCTTTTGTGCGGCCTACGGATGGCGTAATCGAAGACAGGTATTTTCGGTTTATACTGCAGGCCCGGTTTAACGATCAGAAACAGGTTGATGGTGTGGTCGTATTTGCGCTTGAAGTTACGGAACAAGTGAAGTCCAGAATTGCTGTGGAGGCAAGTGAGCAGCAGCTGAAACTGATCACCGATTCGCTTCCGGTCCTAATTGGTTACCTGGACCGGGAAGAGCGGTATCGCTTCACAAATAAGGCCTATGAAAAATGGTTTCCGGTGGACTCGCAGGAGCTGCTGGGGAAAACTGTCCGGGAAGTAGTAGGGGAGCCAGCTTACCACAATATCAAATCTAAAATACAACGGGCCCTGACCGGTGAAATGTTGGACTTTGAAGCCACTATGCCCTACCGGGAAGACTTTGTGAAGCACATTCACGTGAGCTATATACCTGATCGGAGGGGAGAAGTAGTTCATGGTTTCTATACCTTGGTAACGGACGTAACAGAGCAGGTGAATGCCCGCAAAGCACTGGAAGAAAGTGAGCAGATGGCCAAAACGATGGCGGAACAACTAGCCATAACGAACCATGAGCTAAACCTGGCCAACTCGGAACTTGAAGACAATAACCGTGATCTAGAGGATCGTGTGATGAATCGAACGGCTGCCTTGCAAAAAACGAATGAGCTGCTGAAAGAGCATATAAAAGAACGGAAAAAGACGAGCGAATCCCTTACCAAATCGCATGAGCAACTGCAGGCACTGACCCGTCACTTGCAGGTAATGCGGGAAGAGGAGCGCAAGTATATTGCGCGTGAATTGCACGATGAACTTGGACAGGCTTTTACAGCTCTCAAAATTGATGTAACATTGCTGCTTAAAACGCTCTCAAAAGGACAGATGGAACAGGAGTCACTGCAAGAAGAGTTGCAGTCAATGATGAAAACCATCAATAGTTCGATTGCATCGGTGCGAGAGATTGTAGCAACCCTTCGGCCTGCAGTGCTGGATAACTTTGGCTTGCTATCCGAACTAGAGTCGCAGGCACAGGATTTTCAGAAGCGTAGCTCCATTCAAATGGATGTACTCTCCTATGTGGACTATGTTGCCTTGGAAAAAGAGAAGTCCATCGAGGTGTTCCGGATCATGCAGGAATCCATGACCAACATTGTCCGGCACTCGGGAGCCTCCAAGGCTAGCATTCAAATAGCGAAGACAAACAGCCACTTCTGTTTTACGATTGAAGACAATGGCAAAGGGCTGCAAGATGACAAGCTATCTGAAGTGAGAACTTTCGGACTTCTGGGGATGCAGGAGAGGGCCGAAAGAATTGGCGCGAGCTTGTCAATAGAGTCGAAGCAGAACAATGGAACACGTTTGATTCTGGAAGTGCCTTTTAACTGAATAGAACAGTAAACCATTCATTTTTAAACTTACCTGATAGGATGATTAATTTATTAATCGCGGACGATTATGTGCTGATTCGGGAAGGACTCAAAAAAGTTCTTAGAAACGAGCCCGATATCACAGTGGTGGCGGAAGCCACCAACGGGGCAGAGGTATTGAAAAAGCTGAAAAAGAGCGAAGCAAACTTTGTCGTGCTCGACATCAACATGCCTGTGAAAAGCGGTTTGGATGTATTGTTTGACCTGAAGCGCATGTTCCCTCAATTGCCAGTGCTCATCCTGAGTATGTATCCCGAAAAAACCTATGCCCTGCGATCTCTGAAAGCAGGTGCCTCTGGTTACCTGTGCAAAGAGAGTGCTGCAGAAGAACTGGTCATGGCAATAAAGAAGGTATGGAACGGCGGTAAGTACATCACTGCCTCACTTGCTGAACTATTGGCAGATACGCTGGCAGGCGACAATAAGCTGATGGTATCGCATGAAACACTTTCAGACAGAGAGTTTCAAATCATGTGCAAGATTGCGGAAGGAGAATCATTGAAATCTATCTCAGAGAACCTGAGCCTGACACTGAGTACGGTAAATACGTACCGAAACCGGATAAATGAGAAAATGAAGTTCTCGTCCAATACAGACCTTATCCGCTACTGCATTCAGAACAAACTCACTTAGTCTGCCCGAGAATAACTTTAGTGCGCCATTCCTAGGCATTTGAAGCACTTTGCTGGCTCTTAAGCTTTGTCGTAATAAATACGACAAAGCAATCCCCATTTTCGTGACATGTCTTTAGCTGATCAGCTCAACAATCCGGGTATAGGTTAGATTACCTTTGTATATAGTATAGCTTTCCACTTTATAAGCGCCAGTGACAGGTAGCCTGTTTACCGCGAAAGTGAAGCCCGCAACCAATACCCCTTGTTAATCCTTTTGCGGGCTGTTTCCTCTGTTTCATTGTTAAACTGTATACTACAATCCTTTTCAACTAGTGCTTTCAGGAACAAAACATTATCGAAAATCTAAATCTAATGCCTACTGGTCTACCCATAAATCTGGAGAAGACTTTTGTAAACGAATTTGGGAAGACTTACAGTAAAGTTACCCTGCACACAGCACAGCGTGCTCTTGTGATGGAGTGGTATGGCTATACCACAAAACATCAGATAGAAGCAGTAGCAGTATGGGTTGAGTCGCTCATACAGCAAATCCCTTTTGAAAACTTATTGAATGACTGCAGTTCTCTCATTTCTGTATGGGATGATTCCATTGATTGGTTCTCACAGGTATGGCTCCTGAGAATGAGGCGCCTGGGAGTGAATAGCTTTATCCATATAGCGAAGCCCAACAGCTTCGGAGAAAGAATCGGGCGTTACCTGTGGCTGAAAAAGCATGCAGAAATGGAGTTTCTTTTTTTTAGCACCAAACAGGAGATAGCAGCTTGGTTGAAACTGCAAGACAAGGAAAACAATATTTCGGTTGATTGACTGCAAGTACCAAGGTATACAGCACCTGATCATACGCTCAGTAGAACTAGCCTTACTTAATAGCTAACATGAATAAAATTCCCTGCATACTCCTCGTGGATGATGATGAAACCACGAACTATGTCAATTCTTTGATCATAAAAAAGAGTGGAATTGTTGAAGAGATAATAGTTGCCCTCAATGGGCAGAAAGCTCATGAAATTATCCAGAACCGTTTCAGCACAGGTAACCCCGATGGCAAATCCGACATCCCACTGATTGTTCTGCTTGACATCAACATGCCCATCATGGATGGACTGGAATTCATGGAGTATTTTGATTACCTGGAGGCCAGAATAAAAGAAAAAGTAACTGTGATTGTGCTAACAACTTCCAGTCACCCGAACGACCTGGAGAAAATGTATGAGTACGGTGTGCAGGGCTTTATTAATAAACCACTGCAGCGGGAGGAACTCGAGGAGTTGGCTAATTTGCAGTAACTACACCTTACCTGTTGGCAACCCTAAATTGTTCGGGTGTGTAACCCAGATGCTTTTTAAAAACACGGAAGAAGTAAGTGTTATCAAAGTACCCAAGTTCATTCGCTATCTGGGAGCTTGTTAGGTCAGAATGGACCAAGAGCCTCTTTGCTTCAAGCATTATCCGGTATTGGATAAGCTCTTTGGTTGTTTTGCCTAGAGACTTCTTACAAGTCTCGTTTAAATGCTTCGAAGTCACATGCAGGCGATCTGCATAAAAGGCTACTGGTTTGTGTTCCTTATAATGCAAATCAATGAGGCGTTCCAGGTTTTGAAGAAGTGTATGCTCTTTTCCGATTGTGGCTGTTGCACTTCCATGCGGAATGAAAATTCGCGCTAATTTTATTAAAAGTATGTCCAGATACCTGCTGAGCATAACATCTCTCATAGTACTTTTCTGTTCATACTCCTGCTTCAGCATATGGAGGACAGGCATTAGAGCAGCCTCATCGGTTTCTGTGAGGCTTATGACCGGAGTGTAGAGCAGTGCGTTAAAAAACGGGAAATTAGAGAGCAGCCTATCCGGATATTCTCTGGTATAAAACTCTTTCGTAAAGAACACAACAAAGCCATCTGCATCACTGGAAAGCTCCCAACTATGCACCTGTCCAGGGTTCATTAAGAATACCCTACCTGGTTTCACTTCATATTCCCTAAAGTCTATTGTATGTATACCTGTACCTGCTGTTACCAACAGGATAATGTAGAAGTCGTGCTTATGGGGCTTACGAATAAACAAGTGCTCTTTCAAGTGGGTAGCGAAAGAACTGAAGTAGAAGTACCGGTCTTTGTGGGTAAGGGCTTCGAAATCCTGAATTTGGTAGATTGGTAAAAGTTCTTTCCTCATGTGAGATTTTACGTTTCTAAAGTACGCATAGCCATAAAGGTTTAGCCCCACCTTAGGGGAGACAGACGTAGACCTAAAAGTACAGTATTTAGTCTTTTTTGTGCCGACAGATTTCGTGGAGCTTAGTCTACTTTTGCTTAGTAGTTTAAAACATCCATAAAATGAGCACCAAAAATTCATTGTTATACAGCGTAGCATCAGTAAAATGCCCTCGCTGCCGTGAAGGGAACATGTTTCCGGAAGGCACTCTTTACTCAACCAATTTCGCAGATATGTACAGTAATTGCCCGTGTTGTGGTCAGGTTTTCGAGCCTGAACCAGGCTATTACTATGGCGCCATGTATGTGAGCTTTGCTTTCAATGTGGCTATTTTCCTGCTCTCTCTTTTTATCTTATATCAATTTTTAGAGGAGGTAACCTTGGCCATGATGATGGAATTGGTAGCCGTAGTGATGGTCGGGCTTCTGCCAATTATATTCCGGTTATCAAGAGTTATCTGGATCAATATTTTTGTCAGGTACGAGGGACCTTGTAGCCAGATACCTCATAAAATGCAGGTATAGCAGGTATAGCTGAAACGGGTATGAAGAATTGCTGTAAAACCGGAGATGACCAGCCACCTGAAAATGGTATCAAATGGACAAAGTGGCTGGTATAGGTGGCAGTTTTAATAGCTGTGTCCGTTGTGTTGCTTCAACGGATCATAGCGTATTCAGGTAATATCCTCCGGAATCTAAATCTGTGGTTCGTACACAGCAATAGTAGGTTTGGCAATAGAGTGTACCTTCTGTTAATATTTGAACAATACGTTAGTGCCGTTGCGTATCCATTTTTCAAAAAAGGCATTGTCATTGAATTCTCCTGAAAGTAACACAGAATCAATCTCTGTAACAGGAGTGCGGGTGCTCATAAAGTCAGGCAGCACATTCTGATTGTTAGGTACCCAATCCTGACCCTTTTTAAGTGCGATGCATAAGTATTCGTGTGTTGTGGTATCAACCAGGTATTTTCTGTTCATCTTCAGCGTATTAAAATTACATGTATAAGGGGCTGCTAAAGCTCGTGATGTTGTAGCAGCAATAAAAAAGCCTTACCGGAGGTAAGGCTTTTTAGTAAATATGGCTTAGAACTAAGCGCGCTTTACATTTACCGCGTTTAATCCTTTTCTTCCTTCCTGAAGATCGAAGCTCACTTCATCACTTTCTCTGATCTCGTCAACTAAGCCAGATGCATGTACAAAGTATTCCTGATCTGAATTTGTCTCTTTAATAAACCCGAATCCTTTCAGGTCATTGAAGAATTTTACTGTTCCTGTATTCATTATTGTGTTTGTTATTATATTCCTACTACATATCTGCAGGTATATACGTTCATTATTTTTTACAATATACAATAAATAAATTACAAACACTTGACTTAAAGGTCTGCGCTGTGATTTAATCACAGTTTCTGCTGAACTTCACAGAATAGGTAGAGCCGGAAGATGGTATAATGCTAGTATTCTTGAAAGTAAAGCAAGGCAGATCTTCGATAATACTTAATTAAGCTTATAATTCCAGGCTTATTTATGCATGCTCGAAATACCTAATCCAGCTAATACGCGACTTCTTACATTGAGAGCTCCTATGATCCGGTTAATGGGGGTTGGCTCCATTCTGATCAGAGTAGGTATGGCGATAATGCCCGCCTCTTCTGCCTTATCCGGATCTTTTTGGATATCAATTATCTCAAGCTGGTATCTGCCATTTAAATTTTCCCTGCATATTTTAAGAAGTGTGTCCACAGCCTCAATAGAATTAAGGCTATGTCCGTTGATAAAGAGCTGAAATACATGCATGCTCATTTTTTTATCTTGGCTAAAAGCTCCGGAATCAACCGGCTACTATGGGTGTACTGTAATCGAATTCTAAGCAAGCTTAACAAGCATCGGGTTCCCTGTCAGGATACCGCTAATGCCTTCGAAGTGCTTTCCTATGTTAGCACCCTTATCCGTGATCGTAAACTTCCGGATAGAAGAGTCGTGTTTGGAGCCGCGCATCTTAAGCACGGCGATGCTCCGCTGCATTTCACCAGACATTTCTACATAGCGCAGCAGGATAATAGAGTCAGTGATAGGAGAGATATTGCCCTCGGTATCAGATGTGCCGCCTGCTAGCAAGGGCGTATTAGACGTAAACAATCCTGTGATTTCCTGATGCTTCAGGTAGGACGTGAACGCGATAATAAACTCTCTGAAGCCCTTATCTGAAGATGCGCGCGACAAGGCAGATAAGCTGTCAATTGCAATTCTGTCTGGTTTAAAGGTCTTCACAATCTCCTGGATGTTGATGAAATGATCTTCCAAAGAAGAGATTTCAGGGTAGACACAAATAACTTTCAGGAGTCCCTGATCTTCCAGTTGTTTGAAGTCTATACCCCACCCAGCCGCGTTCCGGTATAGCTGTTCGCTGCTCTCCTCAAAGGCCATTAGCAGACAGCGCTCCTTTTTCTGCTGTACTCCATTAATAAAGTTTGCCACCAGCAATGTTTTGCCAGCTCCAATGGCTCCGGAAACGAGGTTAATGGATCCTTTGTAGAAGCCTCCGTTTATCATCTCGTCCAGGGTAGGTATACCGGAGGTAACCCGCTCATTAGAAGAGTTGTGCTCCATGATCATGGCTGATAAAGGAATAATAACGATCGCCTTCTCCGGATTAATGGTAAAAGGATTTTCACCTTTTTCATGGTCACTCCCCCTGAACTTTAGAATTTCGATGGTCCTTCTGCGCTTCTCGTTATGCAGTACATTGCGGAGTATTACTACATTATCCGTCAGAAACTCCTCTACTCCAAAGCGAGTGATGTTGCCGTACTCCTCCACGCGCTCCGCGGTGATGATAGACGTTGCACCCAGGCGTGACAATGTTAGCGCCACCTGTATCAACTCCCGCCTGATGGTATGCGTCTCTTCGTGAAACTGCGTGAAAATGCTGCCTATGGAATCAATCACAACACGCTGTGCTTTGCACTTCATCACGGCTCTTTCCAGCCTAATTCTGAATGCGCTCAGGTCGAAATCACCGACAGCAATAATGATTTCTTCTTTGGGGGCGGCATCCACAAAGACCCACATCCCTTCCTCTTCCCAGGTGTCAATATCCCAGTTAAAGCTTCTCAGGTTTTTCCGGATATCATCTACTTGCTCCTCAAAGGTGACAAATACACCCGGCTGACCGAACAGCTGGATGCCCATTGCCAGGAACTGTGCCCCAAACAGTGTTTTGGCACTACCGGAACTTCCCGCCACCAGGGTGGTTCGTCCAATTGGTAGACCGCCATGGGATATATGATCGAAAGAAGTATTTCCGGTTACTAATTTTTTAAGGTTCATAGGCAAACGTAAGCGTTTAGGAAAGAGGTATGATACTGGACTTGCAGGTCGAGGTGTAACCAGTACAGATAGTTATATTTAAGCCTGATGTCTTAACACCTTATGTTAAGATAGATGATGCGAGCCAGGTATAGTCATGCGTCACGGTATGCAACTTGCAACCGGAAATAGCATGTACAATGAAAGCACAAAGGTGAGGGGAATAGAAGGGAAAACTTTACATACTTATTCAAGTATGTTTCAAAAATTACAGGTTTTCGAGCACACTCTCCCGTTTATCTTTGATTTTCTTGTAAAATGTAGGGGAAAGGCCTGTCACTTTTTTAAACTGGCTGGATAAATGGGAAACACTGCTGTAATGCAGTCGGTGGGCGATTTCAGTAAGAGAGAGTTCGTCATAAAACAGCAGCTCTTTTGCTTTCTCTATTTTATGGATGATGATGAACTGCTGAATCGTTATTCCTTTCACTTCTGAAAAGATGTTTGCCAGGTAGTTGTAGTTATAGCCCAGTTTCTCACTTATGTAAACTGAATAATTCACAATGGGCTGTTGTTCCGATTCGTGGATCATGTCAGTTATCAGTGTCTTTATCCTGTCAATCAGTTTGCTTTTGCTGTCATCGAGCAGTTCAAGACCAGATTTGCTGAGGTTTTCTTTTAGCTGTTCCAGCTGAATGTCAGTGATATCTTTGTTGATCTCCACCAGACCTAAGTCAACAACCACATATTCCGATTGCAATCCAAGATTTGCTAACTCTTCCTGCACCAGCGCTTTGCAGCGACTACTGACCATGTACTTAATGTATAATTTCATTCAATTGGGTTAAGTGCATACTCAAGTCCGGGAGTATGGTACGGCGTTGCTGCTGGGAAAGAAACTAGAACCTATTGCGATTGATGAGCAAAGAGATCAGGATATTTTACAAGGTAATGTAAAGCAGGTTCTGATTGTGTATATGTAGTACGTTTGTTTTCTAATATTAATTCATAAACTACCGGATTAGATAGAAACCAGCTACCTGAAACACTTTACTTGATCTAGAAAGGAGCAATGCAATGTCAGGATCCTGAAGCAGGTATAATGGTGAAGTAACCAGGCTGAAGCACTATTAAAGCTTGTTATAAATTCAGAGTATGCCAAAGGAGGCTAACCTTAAGTACCCCCATTTTATCGGCTAAGAATCTACCAGTTGGCTTTCATTGGCTTTTGTCGTATTCCATAGGCTAAGCTATAGAGCCTCCTAAACAGGTAATGGACAGTTGAGTGTGAACCCTGAAGTTGTAGTACACTTAATGCAGAAAATAAATTAATTTCGTTTAAGCATATACCTTCTAGTAGAAGAGGAAATAGGGTTTAGCAAGGTTCAGGAAAAAGCGATTAATAAAGCAAGTTAGATTATGAGTACCAGAGCAAGTGACCAACAAAAAAAGCAGCGCCAAAAAGAATTTAAGGAAAGGAAAGAACATCAGGCGTCCTTGAAAGCAGCGGCAAAAAAAGTTAAGCGGGAGTCGTCTAAAAATAACTATACCAGTGACAAGAATCCCGAGGAAGAAGACTAAGCCTGTCACTTTCTTCTTCAGGGCATAAAGTTATGCTTTTGATGTATCAGTTTTGAAAATATAAGATGGGTGATCTAGTCTATATATACACTGTTTTAAACTAGGCAGGAAATTATATTTTCCCCTACTTTGTATAATAGAAGCTTACATCAAAGTGAAAATTATGAAAGACAATAAAGTGCTACACTTCATTGAAGCTGTAATAGAAAATATGCCGACAGATTGGTTGAGGCTAACAACGCATCGACTGGATATTTACAACGAACAATTAGCCAAAACTCAATTCTTAGAGCAGTTTGACATTTTATTCAAAGAGAACCATACTGCAACAGCAGCGCTCAGCGAGTTACCTACTGCATTTGATTATATCCGCTTAGGGCATCCCTTATCGTCCGTGCTGGAATGGACAATTGCGAAGCTGCATGATATGCGGCCTGAAAATGTGATCAGTTTTTCATCGAAGACGGCCCCGATCTTAGCAGTGCTCCGGAAAAACTTGCTGAATCACCAGAACACCCAAATTGTTTATACCGGTGAGCTACCAAAGTCTTTTGATGCTGACGTAATAAAGCGTGTTTACGGCTATAATTTTGACTTAAAGCATGTAGACAATATAGAAGCGATAAGGGATTATAACGGCAGTACCATTTTCGTTTCGCATGACGAGGAAATCGGTTATGCTGACCTTAGATCCAATATTGACTTCTACATCAAAGTGCATGCTCACTTTGGAAGCATTATATTGGTCAACGGTGAACAGAACGAAAGTTACATCTCTGAGATCCAGCATGTGCGAAGAAGAGAAACGATTGCCATGACTCCGGCCAATTGCTTGTCTGCATTGCAGCAGCTGACAGGAAAAACTTCTGCTGAGCAGGAGAGAAGTGACGTTGAAAAGAACAAAACGCGTGTCCTGGATTCCATCAAAAAGATCACCGGGACAAATACCGACGCCCTGGTTGGTTCGTCCGGACTGTCTATTCAGTATGCGATCATGATGGGACTGGTGCACGATGCCCTGGATAATCATCCGGGAAAGGCAATCAGATTCATTGTTCCTCCCAATTGCTATGGTGGAACGAATGACCAGGCAAGACGGGTAGCCGCTTGTATCGAACATGTCGAAGTGGTGGATCTTCTGGTAGATGGTGACCATGATATGGTGCAAAGCATCGACACAGTACTGGACAATATTGCCAAAGAAGATGCTGTACCCTACATTATCGCAGAGATTCCAACAAACCCAAGAGTTGAGGTTCCGGATCTCGATCAATTAAGAGTTGTGCTGAGTAAAGAGCGTAAGACGACAGCGGGTGGAGTTGCCATCGATCCGGTTTTCATTTTAGATCAGACCTTCTGCCCTAATGTGCAGTTCGCAAGTGACGATAGCATCCTCTCTTCGATCAGGACCATATCTTATGTGAGCGGATCTAAATTCCCAAGCGGCGGAAAAGCTACTGCTGGCTACTGTGTCGCCAACACTAAAGCCGGAGCGTTGCTGGAGAAAATTGAAAAGCACCTGATCCTTTGCGATAATGAAGCCACAGATCTTCAACTAGAGATACTGGCAGAGCAATTGCCTTCTATGAACCAAAGGATTGCAGATGCCTACAAGAATACACGCGCATTTGTAAACTTCATCAAAGAGGCCTTACCAGCAGCGAAGATCAATTTCGTTTCAGAGGAGTTGGCAGAAGAAGGCTTTACGCCATCTGTTTTTTCACTGGATCTTCCTACCAAAGGAAATACGGACGAAGAAAGAGAATCTTATAAGAGAGCGTTAAACCTGAAGCTGATCAATTTGATGATCGAAGAAATTCCACATGAGAGTAAATACTGCGTGAGCTACGGGCAGCTGAAAGGATGTTACTGGACAATTCCCGCCACTTCCACCCAGGGAACGACGAAAGAGGATGACAAAGATTATATTGCCCGCGTAGCCCTGTCTCCTGATATGGACCTTGAGCTTCACAAGAAAGTTTTTTTAGATTTTGTGAAGCAAATCTGATTCAGGCGGAGGTGATGTTATACTGAAGTCAATTAGCACATTAGTTGCCATTATGTGATAACCCAGCGCACGGCTCGCTAAGCCTTTGACAACGCCCTATTGCCAGTCGTGGCAATGGGGCGTTTCTGTTTTAGAGATCACAGATTCTGGATATCCAATGAGACAAGTTGTACCGGTGCTTTATTAATCTAAGAGGAGGGAGGAGTAGGTAACTGATGGAAACAAAAAAGCCTCTCAGAATTAACTGAGAGGCTTTCGAGTAGTCCGTAGGGGAATCGAACCCCTGTTGCCAGAATGAAAATCTGGAGTCCTAACCCCTAGACGAACGGACCATTCTGTCGTATTGTGGTGCAAAGATAAGGCAAAGCATTTATAAGGCAAATATTTTTTTGTGTTTTCAACCTTATTTTGCCTAAATCGTTAGGAGTCAGGCAGGAAAAAATATATTGGTTTTCCTTATCTGTAATCGTAACTTCGCACCATCAAAATTTAAAAACAAATCAATCCCAAATACCATGTCTAAAATTAAAGTTGCAATTAACGGTTTTGGCCGTATCGGCAGACTTACTTTTAAGGCCCTTCTGGAGAAGGACAATGTAGAGGTAGTAGCGATCAACGACCTGACCAACACCAAAACATTGGCTCACCTGCTGAAGTACGACTCAGTACACGGCCGTTTTAATGGTACAGTAGAAGCCACTGACAACGGTATTATCGTGAACGGCAAAGAGATTCAGATCACAGCTGAGCGCGAGCCTAAGAACCTGCCTTGGGGCAAGTTAGGTGTTGACGTAGTGCTGGAGTCTACTGGTCGTTTCGTTGACGAGCAAGGCGCTGGTGGTCACTTAGAGGCTGGTGCCCGCAAAGTAGTTATTTCTGCTCCTGCTAAAGGCAATATCCCAACTGTAGTACTGGGTGTAAACGAAGACATCCTGACTGGCGACGAAACAATCGTTTCTAACGCTTCTTGTACAACTAACTGCCTTGCGCCAATGGCGAAAGTGCTGGACGACACGTTCGGTATCGAGAAAGGCTATATCACGACAGTACACGCTTATACTTCTGATCAAAACCTGCAGGACGCACCTCACAGCGACTTGAGAAGAGCTCGTGCTGCTGCATACTCTATCATTCCAACATCTACGGGTGCTGCAAAGGCAGTAGGTTTGGTATTGCCACACCTGAAAGGTAAACTGGACGGCGTGGCCGTACGCGTTCCTGTTCCGGATGGTTCCCTAACGGACTTAACTGTTGTATTGAAGCGTCCAGCTACGAAAGAAGAAATCAACGCAGCCATGAAAAAAGCTGCTGAAGGCGAAATGAAAGGCATCCTGGAGTATACTGAGGATCCGATCGTTTCTATCGACATCGTGGGCAACACACACTCTTGCATTTTCGACGCAGAGATGACATCAGCTAACGAAACCCTTGTAAAGGTAGTAGGCTGGTACGACAACGAAGCAGGTTACTCTACCAGAGCTGCTGACTTGATCACTCGCATCGGCTAAGTAGCTGATTTTAAAGCATATTTTAGAAAAGCCCACCTCAGCAGGTGGGCTTTTCTGATTTTATGGCGTATATAAAAGAAAAACACTATATTTCATCAGGAATGACAATTGTCATAGTACTGGCGTATACAAGCCTGTATTTTTACACCTGAAATCAAACATAAGAGTTAACCGCACAAAATTATGAGAAGAATACTTGTACCAACCGACTTTTCCGATCAGGCCACCAATGCCTTTGAAGTAGCCGTTGCCATCGCACGGCAGACAGGGGCGGCTATCAAACTGCTGCACGTGGTGGAGATGCCTTATTCCTACTCTTTCAGTGCAACCGGCGATCTGGTAAGCGGAGATGGCATGGAACAGGTATACATGATGAAACTGCTGGAGAACACGAAGTATCGTATGGCTGATCTGGAGCGCTCTGTTGAGCATGCTGGCGTGGAAGTGGTGCAGGAAGTAGATGCCGACAATGTGATCCGAAAGATCCGCCGTGTGATCAACTATGATAAGGTTGACCTGGTCGTAATGGGCTCGAAAGGGGCCAGCGGCATGGACGAGTTCCTTTTAGGCTCTAACACGGAGAAAGTAGTACGCACAGCTGAGTGCCCTGTATTGACTGTCAAAGGGCCAATTGCTAACTTCAAGATTCGGAACATCGTGCTGCCATCAGATTTCAAGCGTGAGATTGGCACGGCTGTGGAGAAGTTCAAGTACTTCCAGCAGATGTTCGGCGCTCAGTTGCACCTGGTCTATATTAACACGCCGGGCGCTTTCGAGTCGAGCAGTAACCTGCGCACGCGTATGCAGAAAGCGGCTGAGCGTTACGGCTTGCAGAACTTCACCATCAACGTGTATAACGATACGATCGAGGAGGACGGTATCCTGCACTTTGCCGAAGAGATTGGAGCTGACCTGGTGATGATGGCGACACACGGCCGCACCGGCCTGTCTCACCTGCTGAGCGGCAGTATTGCGGAAGATCTGGTGAATCACTCAGACATACCTGTACTGACCTTCCATCTCAAATAAGAAAGGTTCATCGATATAACGGAAAGCCCGGCAATTTGCCGGGCTTTTTTATTCTCCGACAGATTGGGTTAATTTGCGTAGAATTAACCCAGAAAGCAACGGCATTAGCCCTTCCTGAGCGTATATGAGCAAACGACCCCATTTCCGGTTCATCATCAACCCTACATCCGGTCCCAGCAGCAAGGTCGATGTGGCCGCCCGCATCAAACTCCATCTGGACCATGAGAAGTTTGACCATGACATCGTGTATACTGACTATGCAGGGCACGCTCCGGAACTGGCCAGGCAGGCTGCAGAGCAAGGCTACGACGTAGTGGTAGCCGTGGGGGGAGACGGAACTGTGAATGAGGTAGCGCAAGGGCTGCTGCATACTGACACAGCGCTGGGTATACTTCCACGGGGCTCTGGTAATGGATTGGCTCGTCATATGCAGGTACCCCTGACCCTGGATGCGGCTATCCGCTTTCTTAACCATGGGCACCGGACTAAGATTGACAGCGGAACCATCAATGGGCGACCGTTCTTCACAACGGCAGGTATAGGTTTTGATGCCTACATCAGTTCAGTGTTTGCGGGGAGTAAGAAGCGTGGCTTGCAGACCTACGTGGAGCTGATATTGAAGGAAGTGATCAATTACCGTCATCTTCCTGTAAAGGCTCTTATCAATGGTAAGACCATCGAAACGGAGATGTTTGTGATGGCTTTTGCCAATGCAGCGCAGTACGGGAACAATGCCTACATTGCCCCGATGGCTGACATACGTGACGGGATGCTGGATGTGTGCCTGATACGTAAACTGGATATGATCAAAGCGCTGCAGTTGAGCTATGCGATGCTGGCCAATAAGCCGGCGAGTGCTGACAGTGCTGAATATTTTAAGACCGAAGGCGTAACAGTACAGACCGACCACGACATGATGCATCATGCGGATGGGGAGTATCTGGGAAAAGCAAAAGAGTTTGAAGTGCGCATGGTGCCGCAATCGTTGCATGTGGTAGCACGCTAAAGTTTGAAACTAAGATGATGAGCGACAAGAATAAAAAAGGAAGACAGGGGGTTGTGTACTCCACCAATTCTGATTTCAACTACGACTACGAGCAGGGAAACGAGGCGGAAACGCTTCCGCCACAGCAGCAGAACCTGAAAGTGATGCTCGACAAGAAAGCCCGAGGCGGCAAGCAAGTGACTTTGATCACAGGGTTTGTGGGCACTGACGATGACCTGAAAGAGTTGGGCAAAATGCTCAAAAACAAATGTGGGGTTGGCGGATCTGCCAAAGACGGTGAGATCCTGATTCAGGGCGATTTCCGTGATAAAGCGCTGCAAGTGCTTCAGGCTTCAGGGTATAAGGTGAAGAAGGCTGGAGGGTGATTTAAGTTAGAAAGTTAAAAAGTTAAGAAGTTGAAAAGTTGCGGAGGCAACAAAAGACTGTGAAAGCTGTCTTGAGATCAACTTTCTAACTTTTAATTTCTAAACTTTTTAACTGTTTCTTCGGCCCTTGCAGGTGGTAGAAGTTAGCTGACTTCTGTACAAACAGGCGGCCAGCCAGGGCCGGGGCTTTGGGTGGCCGGGGCTTGTATGCCTGCGCGGTGCCTTTTACATGACCAGGTATACGTTCGTAGCCGATCTCCTCAAGCTTTTGCTCCAGCGCCTTCTGGGAGATGTTCTTTACTGGAATTCTAACTTCCGTCCTCCTATACCAAAGTAATAAGGCAATTGTGAAAAGCAGTGAGAAAATAGCCGCATTCACCAATATCTCGCTGACTGCCCCTGTAGCCTCTTTCTCCCCAAATCTTCCGGTGAAGCCATACCAGATCGCAGTCAGCACCCCGTACATCCCAAAGAAATATAGGTTCAGCTTTACAAACCGCAGTAAGGTATAGTTCTTCAAGGTATAGTTTATTGTTGAGGTGGTAAAGTTTTGATTTATAGATGTTAGTTAATGAATATTTGGTGATCAGCTGAATTGTTGATCGTTTAGTTGCGAGCTGTCATTTCAGTCCATACCTAACAGCTCCTAAACTCCTCAACTCCCAAACTCTCTATCTCCCCAACTCTCTGACTTTCTCCAGGTCTTCCGGCGTGTCGATGCCGATGGTTTCGAATTCGGTGACAGCTGTCGTGATACGGTAACCGTTTTCGAGCCAGCGCAATTGCTCCAACGATTCAGCCAGCTCCAGACTGGAAGGGGGTAGTTGGGTAATCTGCTCCAATATGTCGGTACGGTAGCCGTAGATTCCGATGTGTTTGTAGTAGGTATGCTGTTTGTGCCAAATGTCGTTCGGTACGTTGCGGCAGTAAGGTATAGGCTGTCGGCTGAAGTATAGGGCCTCTCCATGACGGCTCAGAACTACTTTAGGAGCATTGACATTGAAGAGCTCCTCCGCTGTGATGATCTTCTTCACAAGGGTTGCCAGCTGCGTCTGAGGGTTGTTGAAACAGGTAGCCACCAGTTCGATCTGCTCTGGCTTGATGAAGGGTTCATCTCCCTGTATGTTGATCACATACTCAAAGGACTGATCGTGCAGCTGATAGGCTTCGAAGCAACGGTCGGTACCACTCTGATGGTGTGCTGCTGTCATGACTGCTTTACCCCCAAATTCATGTACATGGTCCAGAATGCGCTGATCATCAGTGGCTACTATAACATCAGTTAAACCAGAAGATGAAGCCTGTTCGTATACCCGCTGAATCATGCTTTTGCCGTTTATATCAACGAGCGGCTTTCCAGGGAATCGGGTAGAGGCGTAGCGGGCAGGTATAATGCCGAGTATTTGCATAGGGCAGACGGTTTACAGTGGCCAGCCGTGCTCTGGCTAGCCCCGGCAAGTTACACAAGAGATGGGAGTAATGCAGCAGACAGGTATAAAAAGCAGTAAAGAGCCTTAGGTTCTCTTCTTCACGGAAATTACCCGGATGGCATCCATGGCTCTGCTTTGCGTAGCTAGTCCGCAACGGATGTCGAGCTGGCGGCCAAGCTTTTCATAGGTGATGATGACGGGAGTCTCGCCTTCCACTTTGAATCTTTCGTCAATCTCATTTTCATTGTCAGGTTTAAAGCGCTTTCCGTCGATTTCAACTTCAAAGCCACAGCCATCTACCATGTACTCGCCTGACCAAACCAGCGTGGCATCAGCGGTTTCGGCGTTACCTTCAGCATTGTTTTGACAGGCTGTAAAGGCAAGTGTTGTGACTAAGGCTAGTATAGCCGAAAAGAAGATGTTCTTCATATGTTTAGGAGGTAGGTATGCGTGAATGTATAGGTATAGGCTATTCTTCTTTAACAGAAAGCAGCCGGATGCCACTTGTTTTGTGCTTGCTCCAACCACAGATATACTCCATAGGTTTCGGTGATAAGATATACTTAATGCGGACAGCCTGCGATTCTTTTTTCTTGAATTTAGGGTCTATTTCGTCTTCATTCTCAGGCTTGTACTGCTTGTCTTCTAAATAAATAATGAAACCACATCCATCGACGGCATAGTCCCCTGACCACATTAGCGTAGCAGTTGATTCTAGTACTTCCAGATCCTCGTTTTTGTCGCAAGAAAAGGCGGCCAGCATAAGGGCTAACGGGGCCAACAGGTATAGCTTGAATTTTTTCATATGAGGTACCAATAGCGGTTTATTCCTAAGACCCTGATCTACTCGCTTGGGTTGCAGCCAGGAGCATAATTGTTTCAGTTTCAAAAGTTCCTATACCTTCTTCACGCGTAGCGCAAAGGTGCTTTGGTCGATTACCTGTATCGAATCGCCTTTCTCGATAAAGCCATCGCGGGCCTGTGCATCGTACACGTTGTCATCTATCATGACACGACCGCTAGGGGCCATGCGGGTATAGGCGACACCAGTTTTGCCGATCAGGTGCTCTGCTGAGTTGCTGGAGCGGTAGCCTTCCTTGCTATCGAAGGTATTAACCAATGTAACGCGCTGCAAAGCACGACTGCCCAGCACGCGGTTCCAGGTCAGGATGACAATGATGACGGCACTGATCATGCCTAACAGCACGGAGACAAGACTTTCCATGAGGCGTTCAGATGACACGAAGGTAAAGTCAAAAGCCTGGTTGTTGACCATGATCAGCAGCAGCGACAAGAACACCAGCGTAATGCCGCTTATACCTGTCACCCCAAAGCCCGGGACCACAAATACCTCCAGCGCAATGAGCACGAGCCCGACGATGAAGAGCAGGATCTCCCAATGCTCAGCCAGTCCGTTGAGATAGAAAGGCGTCAGGTAAAGCACGCCGGCCACAATGGCAGCCATCAGTGGGAAGCCAATGCCAGGTGTCTGCAATTCAAACCACAACCCGCCGATGATGATCAGGATCAGAATACCGCTGATAACCGGGTTCAGGAAGAAAGAAATGACCTTGTTGGTCGTGCTGAGTTCGTAGCGGATGATCTCGGCATCCTGCAGATGAAGCGTTTGCAGCACATCCTCTACGCTGTTGGCCATTCCGTCGCAAAAGCCGTGCTGGATGGCCTCGGAAGTAGTCAGCGTAAGTACCTGCCCGGCGGAAAGGGTGCTGTCCACGGCAGCGTCTACCATGGCTTCGGCCAGCCTGGGGTTACGGCCATTGGCTTCGGCGGTGGAGCGCATTATAGAGCGCATGTAACTCTGGTACTTGCCAGGTGCTGCCTGCCCGTCGGCACCCACCACGGTGGCCGCCCCAATGTTGGCACCCGGCGCCATGTAAATGCTGTCGCAGGCGATGGAGATAAGCGCTCCGGCTGAAGCTGCGTTCTTGTCGATAAACACATAGATCGGCTTCGGATACTCTAACAGGCGCAGGCGGATGGCATCAGCGTCGTTTACGGCACCCCCATAGGTGTTCAGCTTCAGCAGAATATGGTCAGCCTCCAGGCGTGTAGCCTCTGCAAGGGCCAGTTCAGTATAGCGATTGGTGCGCGGATCGATCTCTGACCCGATCTCCATGATGAAAACCTTCTGTCGCTCTTGCGACTGTGCCAGCGTAGCCGTGAAACAAAAAAGAAGAGCCAGCAAGAGGAGTAACGGCCATTGCCAGATTTTTGCGTTAGTTTTCATACATTTGGGCTTAATCGGAAATAAGGTACTAAAAAAATCCCGCTTATTCTTTCCCTACGTTTTAAATACGATTTTGAAGCACCAGTGTGGCGTATCCGGCTGGATGCACGCGAAGGATGGATGGCGCTGGAGGTGCGTGACGCCGACCTGCTGCAGACCCGTTTCTATGCCTTGCACCTGCCCGATGGGCAACCGAGGGAGCTGCTAGTGCCTGACGCTAACACCTGGTGGCTGGGCCTGGAGGATGTGCATGATAAGATAGTCTACCTTCATGGCTATGGCGATCGCAAACTGGGGCATCACAAAGGTATACGTGCCTTTACAGCTGATACAGGGCATGAACTTTGGCAGCAGCCGGACCTGGCTTTCTACGGAATAGAGGAAGGGGGCCTGCTGGCTTATAGACTTACACAAGAACGTGTGGAACTGCTTTTGCTGGAAAGCGGTTACGGTAAAACCATTCAAAACGATATTAGCCAAAATGAAGCGGCTGATCGGGTGCAGCACTTTCACCAAGTCCGGTTTGAGGATGTGCAGTACCCGCATTTGTACCGGGAAGGGGAAACTTACTATGAACAGGTACGCGATTTCATAGCGCAGGAGCTTGATTGTGAACCTGTAAGCGTGCTGGAGTACGCCGAAACCGACACTTGCCTGATTGTGAGTTATTACCGTAAGTCAGGTGAAAATAAGTTAGATAATTTTTTGGCTGTTTTTGATTTAAATGGTTTTTTGCACTTAAATGAGTTACTTGCAGGTGCAATTGATGGCGTAGGTTCAGATACTTTTTTTATCTTTATGCGCAATTTGTATTTCGTGCAAAACAAGACATCCTTGACGGCATATTCTCTTTAATTTTATTAGTAACGACTTTTAGCTATGGTCCGAATTTTACTTATCGCCCTTTTCGCAGTGCCACTGCTTCCTATTTCGGCTTCAGCCTTCGATACGGTTGCCCTGCGCGACTCAGTTGGTGTGGAGCGAAAGAACGGTAAGGTATATGTGCAGCACCGTGTGGAGCCTAAAGAAACACTCTACGCCCTATCCAGAAAGTATAGTGTATCGGTGGCCCAAATCGTGGATTCTAATCCATCGGTGGAAACAACCATCAACGTTGGTCAAATCGTGCTGATACCCCGCAAGTATGCTGCGGCGCCAGCCTCTGTACAGCAGACATCTACTGCAGGCACAGCCAGCAACCGTACGTTCACTGTGAACAGTCGCGGCGAAAAACTGCACCAGGTAGAGCCACAGCAGACGCTTTACTCGATCTCCCGCATGCATGGCGTGAAAGTGGAGGACATCAAGCGCTGGAATAACCTGCCTGATAATACAATCAGTGTAGGCGCACACCTGATCGTGGGCAAAGGGCAGGCAGTTCCGTCCAAGAATCCGATCTATGTGAGCGAGTCTGATGATGCCATTGCGAAAGACAAAGTAACGGATACAGCCGTAGCCTCTACAGAACCTGTAGCAGCAACTCCAAATCCGGCCAATACACATATTGTCCTGACGCCTCAGCCTGCTGCTACAGCGACGACACCTGCAGCTACCACTAAGGTGGCAAACGATGACGAGGAAACGGTAGATTCTGTATCTGGTGCCAAAAAGATCATTGAGACAGGTATGGCCGAAATGATTGACCCGAAAGCAGACACCAACAAATACCTGGCACTGCACAAAACAGCGCCGGTGGGTACGATCATGCAAGTGAAAAATGCTATGAACGACCAAGTGGTGTATGTGCGTGTGATCGGCAAACTGCCAAGCACAGGCGATAATAACAACGTGGTGGTACGCCTGTCAAAGAAAGCTTGCCAGAAGTTAGGCGCCATCGACCAGAAGTTCAGAGTAGAACTATCATACATGCCATAAGCAGGTATAGGAATAAAGAAAAGCCCGGGCAGCAATGTCCGGGCTTTTTGTTTTAGGCCACTTTTATACCTTAGTGCGCTATGCTAATTTGGCCTGCCAACAGTAGATTACTTAACTTGCAGGGCGCCATTTCTCGTACCATTGCACATGAAACAGGATATTGCTCAGATCAAAGCCCTGCTCGACGACCGGGTAGCCCGCTACAATCAGCCAAACTTTATTTCAAATGACCCGGTATCCATCCCGCACCGTTTTACCAAGAAGCAGGACATCGAGATCAGCGGCTTCTTTGCAGCAATTCTGGCCTGGGGGCAGCGCAAGACGATCATCAACAATTGCCTGAAGCTGATGGATCTGATGGACAATGCCCCGCATGACTTTATTCTCCATCATCAGGAGCAGGATCTGCCCCGTTTTTTGGGCTTTAAGCACCGCACTTTCAACGACACGGACCTGCTATACCTGATTCACTGGTTCAAGTGGTACTACGAGCAGCACGAGAGTCTGGAAACAGCTTTTACAGGAGAGCACAACGAGATAAAGGCACAAAACGCAAGGCTGGAGCATTTTCATGACCTGGTCTTCAGTCTGGAGGAGGCGCCGCACCGCACCAGAAAGCACGTATCTACCCCAGCCCGCAAGTCAGCCTGCAAGCGACTGAACATGTACCTGCGCTGGATGGTACGGCCAGCCGATGGTGGCGTAGACTTCGGTATCTGGCACACGATGCTACCTGCCGATCTGGTTTGTCCCTGCGATGTGCATGTGGAGCGCGTCGCCCGCCGACTGGGCTTGATCACCCGCAAAGGTATGGACTGGCAAACTGCAGAAGAACTGACCGATCACCTCCGGAGCTTCGACCCGCATGATCCGGTGAAATACGACTACGCCCTGTTCGGACTGGGTGTGGAAGAAAAGTTTTAAGGTATAGCACTCAATTAATTTACCATGCGGCAGCATTTGCATAAAGCTTTGGACGAGCACCTGTGGAGCTCCTATACCTCCAATGGACCAGGCGCAGCCCTGCTGGTGGCAGTGGCAGGAGAGGAACTGTATGCAAGCGGCATAGGTATAGCCGATCTTTCCACGGGCGCACCTATAACACCGGACACTACTTTCAGGCTGGCTTCGGTGAGCAAGCAGTTTACGGCACTTTGTATTCAATTACTGGAACAGGAGGGGCGTTTAACATATGATGACTCACTTCAGCAGTTCTTTCCATCATTCGCGTCAGGTATAGGCACACAAGTAACATTGCGGCATTTGCTCTGCCATACCTCCGGCCTGTTGGATTACGAGGAGTTTGTGGAGGAGCAGCCTGACTGGCAGATCAGCGACGCAGATGTGCGTGCTATCTCGGCTTCTCAATCTACTACCTACTTCACGCCCGGCACCCAATTCAGGTATAGCAACACCGGCTACGTGCTGTTGGCACTGATCGTAGAGCAGGTTTCAGGTATAGCCTATGCGGATTATTTACAGCAGCGCATTTTTGAGCCGCTAAGTATGCACCACACGAGGCTCTACAAAAAGGATGAAACTATACCTAATCGCGCGATGGGCTATGCCCGAAACGAGAGAGGTGAAATCATGCTGGCTGACCAGGGCACCTGCACCGCTACCAAAGGCGACGGCTGCATCTATACCTCGGTGCGGGACTACCTGCGCTGGCACCAGGCACTCAGCCAACAAACAGGTATGGCACCAGCGCTAAATCAGGTATACACGCCACTTGAGGGCTACCGGAATGGCTTTTACGGCATGGGCTGGTTCTTCAGCAGACGTAAATCAGGAAGACTTGAGATGTACCACACTGGCAATACCAGCGGCTTCAGCAACCTGGTCATCCGTATACCTGATCACGAAGTTGTGATCGCCTGCTTCTCAAACATAGCCGATAATCCGCATCTGCTGACCAGCTTTCTGGATTTGTTGAATCGGTTTCCGCTTCTCCGGCCGGAGTCTCGACTGGTAAGTGATCTGCTTGAGTTGACGCGCTAGCCTATACCTTAATTAATTGCTTTTGAAGCAAAGGCTATTTTTTACCCTGGCAAATCTTAACCTTATTGGGGATACTGTTAGCGCCATTGATCTAATAAATTCTGTCGCTGGTTTTTATGGATTTTATGGCCGTTTTGACTTGGCTTAGGTATTAGAATCACCTGTTAGTTTCCTTGGGTAAATATCTTGACATCTGCAGCAAAGCGATCCTCTTCCTCCATGTCCGGGAAATGGGCGCTGTTTTCATACAATTTGATGAGGCTGTTACTTAACACCTGCTTCAGGGCAAGCCCCGTATGTAACCCGCCGTTTTTGTCATGCACGCCACTAATGATCAGAGTTGGTGTTTTCAAACCTGTAGCCTTCTCTACCAGGTCAGCTTTATTGTTCTTGAGGTATACCTTTGCCATGAGGCCTGTGTTTTTCAGATTGCTTTCCTGCCATAATTGCCTGTTTTTCTGAGCCGGCTCAGGGTGCAGGAACAGGAACCGATCGACTATCTCAGAAGAACTTGAATTCCATACTTTTCCATACTTATCTTCTATTGATGTGGTGTCTTTTAAGATCTGCTCAATACCGGCTTTGAGTGTACTGTCTCCTATAGCATAGAAACCCTGTATCTGCACCAGCATGTTTGCTTTCGATAATTCGGCAGGCGATGATAAGATCAATTTCTCAACCCTTGAAGGATGCTCAATAGCGTACCGCAAGGCTAATTCTGCTCCAAACGAGTATCCAAGCAGAGTCATTTTCTGTACTCCTAAAGCTTCTCTCAACTGGTCCAGGTCACTGATGAGGGTTTGTAGCAGATAGTCGTTTGGGTCTTGTGGAGCTTCGCTTCTACCGCTTCCCCGCTGTTCATAATATACAACTGTAGCAAAGGATTCGATCTTTGGCCCTACTGTCCTTTCAAAGTTATAATTGTTGCCACCCGGGCCGCCATGCACGATTACAATTGGAGTGGTGCTGTTTTGGCTCCCTTTTACTTTAACCCAATGTTTTACGCCATTAAAGGTGTAGTAATGCTCCCCATCTTCAGCCTTCACGCTATTATCAGGAGCCTGGCTGCTATTTGCAGGCCCGACACAGGAATAAAGTACTGCTACAATTAAAAGGCTGTATAAGTATTTCATAAATATAATATCTTAAGTTACCCTTTGAGCGAGTGGAATCATTTACTAGGTTCGAGACTGTAGAACAGTCAGCGTTATACATGAGCCTCCACAGCGATCTTCAATACAACCTTCCGCACGTTACTTTCTGTGATCATGGCGGCGTGGGCATCGTCTGGGTAGAAAATGGTGAAAGAACCGGCCGGCACATCAAACCAGAAAGCGGGGCGATCCGGGAAAAAAGCCGCATCACGTTCATCAGTATACGGGTCGTTGGGCGCACTGCAAAGTGCCAGGTCTTTCCAACCCATATGGTCTGTTCCGGAAATGACAAACTGAATGTCGATGTATTTGCGGTGTACCTCTATTTTAGCGTCTTTTTCAGGTATGCCGCTGCCTTCTGAGATGATCGCAAATAGGTCTTTGCCCACAATCGCTTTCTGCCCAATCGGCATCGTTAGCAGGTCGGCTTCTTTTAAAAATTGAAAAGCCTGTGCAAAGAGTGGGTGCATGCAGGTATAGCGGTCGGCATTAGCGAGTTTGTCGAGAACCATATAAGTTAAAAAGTTTGGAAGTTAGAAAGTTAAAAAGTTGAAATGTTCTGTTGGGACAGGCCTTGACCTTGTTCCAAAAACTTAAGCGCCTGTTACTGCCATCTCGAACATAGTGAGAAATCTGAACTCTTTAGAAGCATTGTCACTATTTCAGACCTCACACTAGCGACGAAATAACAGAAAAGTCCTTAAGTATGATGGTGCCGCTTCATGATACTATGCTGTGTATATACCATGCGCTTCTATCTACATCAGATAGAGTACTCAGGAGTAAAAGCAGGTATACCAGACACCATCATTTACCCATTGACCAGAGTCCGGTGACACGCTACATATTTCGGGTTGCAAATATTATAAAATCAGAGCGAACGAAAGGGGCCGCTTTACTTGTTATAATATGCTAAATTTGCCTTTAAATTAAGAGATAACAATTGATCTATCCAGAAAATTTTGAAATAAAGATTGGCTTTGCGCAGGTACGTGAAATGCTCTCCGAACTTTGCCTGAGCCCACTTGGCCGCCAGTTCGTCAGCCGCATGACTTTCCTGAACCGGCATGACCTGGTGCAGCGCCTGTTGGAGCAGACAAACGAGTTTAAGCAATTGCTCGAGTCCGATGCCGAGATTCCGCTGCAGCACTACTTTGATGTAACAGCCTACCTCGACCGGGCCGCTATACCTGGTACTTTCCTGGAAGTGCAGGCTTTTTTCGAGATCAAAATGTCACTGCGCACTATACGCGACTCATTGCGCTACATTTCCAGTGCTGAAGAAGGCAAGTACGAAGCCCTGAAAGCATTGGGGGCCAATGTGATGGTCGAACGCTCACTACTAGCCGCCCTTGACAAAGTCGTGGACGATGCCGGTGCTGTGCGCGACGATGCTTCGCCTGAGCTGCAGCGCTACAAGCGTGACCTCATTGCGCAACAGGGGCAATTGCGCAAGACCATTAGCTCGATCATTCGCCACGCCAAAAACGAAGGCTGGACGCCCGGCGATGCAGAGCCGACCATCCGCGGCGGCCGTCTGGTTATACCTGTCATTGCGGAGCACAAGCGCCGTATCAAAGGTCTGATCCATGACGAGTCGAATACAGGGCAGACCGTTTACATTGAGCCGGAGTCTATCTTCGAACTCAACAACGATATCAAGGACCTGGAGAATGCCTATCACCGCGAACTGATCCGCATTCTGGTAGGGCTGACCAATACGCTGCGCAATTTTATACCGGAGCTTCGCAAAGCTTACCAGTACTTGGGTCTGCTGGACTTTATCAGGGCCAAGGCGGCTTTTGCCAGGCGTGTAGAGGCGACGATGCCGAAACTACATAAGTATCCGCATATCGCCTGGAAAGAGGCCATTCACCCTTTGCTATTCCTGTCCCACAGAGCTTTGGGTAAACCGACCGTGCCGATGGACCTTGAGCTAACCAGAGACCAGCGCATCTTGCTGATATCGGGTCCGAACGCCGGTGGCAAGTCGGTGAGCTTAAAAACGGTTGGTCTGGTGCAGTACATGCTACAGACAGGTATGCTGATTCCGGTAGGTGACAATTCAGAAGCGGGTATCTTCCACGACATCTTTATTGACATCGGGGATGAACAGTCCATCGAAAATGACCTGAGTACCTACAGCTCCCACCTGACCAACATGAAGAAATTTGTGACGGTGGCCGATAACAAGAGTCTGGTGCTGATAGACGAATTTGGTACGGGCACGGAACCAGTGCTAGGCGGTGCCATTGCCGAAGCTGTGCTGCAGAACCTGAACGACAGCAAGGTGTTTGGCGTGATCACCACGCACTATACCAACCTGAAGAACTTCGCCGAGCGGTCGGCAGGCATTGTGAACGGGGCGATGCGTTACGACCACAAAAACCTGCAGCCACTCTATCAGCTTGAGATCGGAAAACCTGGTTCCTCTTTCGCCATTGAGATTGCCCGCAAGATCGGTTTGCCGAAGCACATTGTAGACAAAGCCAGTAGCCTGGTGGGCAAGGATAAAATCCGTTACGACCGTCTGTTGGAAGAACTCGAGACTGAGAAGCAGGAGCTAGAGAAAAAGCTGAAAGAGGCCACTGCCCTCGAACTGAAGCTGAAGCGCAATGTGAAGGAGTACCAGGAACTGAAGAACTTCCTGGAGGAGAGCAAGCAGGATGTGATGCGCGAAGCCAAAGGCAAAGCCAAACTCCTGCTGAAAGATGCAAATCAGAAGATTGAGGCGACCATACAGCAGATCAAACAAAGTCAGGCTGAAAAGGAGCAGACCAAGCAGGCCCGCCGTGAACTGGAGGAGTTTGCCACCGAAAAAGTACGCAAGGAAGAGCCACGACCTGCTCACAAGCGAGCGGTTAACAACGGCGGTCCACTGAAGGCTGGTGACACAGTTTCACTGATCGGTCAGGACTCAGTGGGGCAGATCGTAGGTATAAAAGGCAAAACGGCTGAGGTGCTTTTCGGCGGGCTCAAGACAATCGTAAAGGTGGACAACCTGGAGCGAGCAGAAGCGCAGACCAAAAAGCAGAAGAAAGCCGAAACAGCAGAAGGCTATACCCGTGGTATGAACATCACGCAGCGTATGGCTGACTTTGGCTCCTCTATTGATATTCGGGGTGAGTATGCCGAAGATGCTTTAAATAAAGTGATGAACTTCACTGACGAAGCCATTATGCTAGGTATACCTGAGATCAAGATCGTGCATGGTCGTGGCAACGGTGTGCTACGGCAGGTGGTGCGCGACTACTTATACTCCTTGCCTGAAGTGGTCAGCTTGGCCAGTGAAGCCGAGGAAAGGGGAGGCGATGGCGCCACCCTGGCTGTACTGAAATAAAAAAAGGCTCCTGTTAAGGAGCCTTTTTTGTTTTATCGCGTGTATCTGACTTCCAAGTCAACAGGTTCATCATCTTCAAACTCAAGCGTTTGTTGCAGGCGTAGTTCGGAGCTTGTAAGCATCAACACACTGGCCCTGTATTCATCATCAGTGCCTTTATCGAAAATGATGGTTTTTTCATTATCAGCAAATTCCCAGGTGCCGCTTAATGAGCTCCTTTCATAAGAATCTACATAAGTGCCGGCCTTATCGAACTTCACTCTGCTCTTCTTGACGTCAAAGCCTATCTGCTCTAAAAACAAATCTGAAATATCCTGCCCAAAAGCCCAGAGAGAATTGCCATTCCAGGTATTAGCTGTTAGTAAGTCTGTTTGTGATGGCTCTTTGTCTTTATCCTTATCACAGGATGTCAAGCTGGTAACCAGAAACAGGGCAAATAAAAAGGGAAGTAAATTTTTGATTTTCATATAATGGGTTTTGGGTTAAAATGAAAAAGCCCCGTGTTCAGAAAAGATAAAAATTGAGCAGAAGGGTATAAGATATCTAACTTACTGAATTTAGTCTTTTTTTACAAATTGGACCTTTGCATCAAATGTCATGTTGTTACGGTTCACAGTGGTAATCAGATCCATGTTGGTAGTCGTCAGGTTTTCAATCTGGAGATCACCGAGCAGGTCAAAATAAATGATCGTTTCATTTTCCTTGAATTCCCAGGTGCCGGTAGTGGTTTGGCTAGTGCCCGCCTGATCGTATACCGCAGTATAGGTACCGTCACGGCGCAATGTCAGACGTGTGCTTTTAATGTCAAGCAGCATATCTTTGATCTCGGGACGATCGGACACGTCAAAGCCGTTTACAAGCACACGTTCGCCTTGCCACTCATGGGCCACAGCGAGGTCTGTTTTCGTAGGTTTGGGATCATCCTTCTTGCAGGAGGCCAGCACAAAGGGGATCACCAGCATTAAAATCAAGTAGCGGAATATATTAAGTTTCATAGGGTGATATGCGGTTAAAGTATACCCTATATATCGCAGCTTGTATAAATAAGTTAGGGAAGTTTAGTTAAAAATTTCAGCATTTTTCCGCTGATGGTAGTGTTAAATTATATTTACTTCTGGTTGTAGTGCAATTCCAAACTTTTCCTGAACCGACTGTATGATATCATGGGCCAATTGAAGGAGTTTTTCACCTTTAGCACCGCCATAATTCACCAATACCAGTGCCTGGTTTTTGTGCACACCATAGTTTTCGATCACTTTGCCTTTCCAGCCACACTGCTCTATGAGCCAGCCAGCAGGCACCTTGACGCTGGTTTCCGATACCGGGTAAGCCGGCATATCGGGATACTGTACCTTAAGCACATCAAAAAGCAATACTGGAATTTCAGGGTTTTTGAAGAAACTCCCCGCATTACCGATTTGGGTGGGGTCAGGCAGTTTGCTGCGGCGAATGTGGCAAACTGCAGCGCTTACATCATGTATAGTAGGTTGTTGTACCTGCATCTCCTGCAGCGTGGTCTGTATGGCACCGTAAGTGGTATTCAGTTCTGCATTTTTGCGGAGGCGTAGTGTTACGGAAGTGACTACATACTGCCCCTTCAGGCTATGTTTGAATACACTTTCACGGTACCCGAACTGGCAGGCCTCTTTATCAAAGGTATGCACTTCACCAGACTCAAGGTGTACAGCGTCCAACTCCACAAACACATCTTTTAACTCAACACCATAGGCACCGATGTTCTGCAGAGGCGCTGCTCCGACTGTGCCAGGTATAAGCGACATGTTTTCGATGCCGCCCAGGTCATGCTCCAGGCAGAAGAGCACAAGGTCATGCCACAGTTCGCCACCGCCAGCCCGCACAAAACTATAGTCGCCTTCTTCACGCAGAACTTCCATACCTTTGATGCCATTGAAAAGCACAATCCCTTCGTAGTCTTTGGTGAACAGCAAATTGCTGCCTCCGCCCAAAATAAGTTTCGGATCTTCCTTTACCTCAGGCCGCTGCAGCAGTTCCTGCAACTCCTGCACACTGTCGAAGCGTGCAAAATGCCTGGCCTTGACATCGATGCCAAACGTATTGTAAGGTTTAAGGGAAAAGTCTTTCTCGAATTTCATAAGCGGGTATTTAAGGCAAAAATAGGGGTTCTAAGTTAGAAAATTAAAAAGATAGGAAGTTAGAAGGTATAACTTCTCTGATTTTACAGGCCTGTATGGGAACAAAATGCAGAAATAGCACAATCAAGAGTTGATCCATTCATTTAGTTGAAAGAGTTGAGTCCTAGTTGAGGTAGTAAAAAATGGAAAATTATAAAGCCATAGCCACCAGTTGAAGCAAGATAAACTGCTCTTTCTGGTGATCTTAAGCTGCCGGGAGGACTTTCTAGCTTTTTACCCTTCCAACTTCCCAACTTAAAACCTTATTTTTGTAGCATAAACAGGTATAGAAGATGGCGAAGCAAAAGCAGAGCGATAATTTTAATATGATTGCCACAACGCTCAGTGGCCTGGAAGAAGTACTGGCAGAAGAGCTGCGTGCGCTCGAGATGGAATTTATTAAAGTAGGCAACCGGGCCGTTTCATTCTCAGGTAATCTGCGTCAACTTTACGAAGCTGCCCTGTGGTGCCGCACTGCCATACGTATACTTCGCCCCATACGTAACTTTAAAGCACGCAACGAGCGTGACCTGTACGAGCAGGTGCAGAAAACCAACTGGTCCGAGGTGTTTGACCTGAACCAGACCTTTGCCATCGATGCCGTGGTGAGCCATTCTACCTTTGAGCACTCGCTGTTTGTAGCCCAGCTGACCAAAGACGCCATTGTCGACCAGTTCCGCAAGGCGACCGGCGAGCGCCCTTCCGTGGACCGTATCCGGCCGGATGTACGCCTGAACCTGCACATGCACGAGAACATGGTGACCCTGTCGCTTGACGCTTCGGGCGACTCCCTGCACCGTCGCGGTTACCGTTTGCAAACCAACGTAGCACCGCTGAATGAAGTACTGGCCGCTGGCATCATCGCCCTGTCAGGCTGGGACAAGAAATCGACCTTCATTGACCCGATGGCCGGTTCGGGTACTTTCCTGATCGAAGCTGCCTTGATGGCCCAGAACATTGCACCGGGCATTTTCCGTCGCGATCCGTTCGGCTTTGAAAGCTGGAAAGACTACAACGCCGAGCTTTTTGAGATGGTATGGAAAACTGCTGAGGCCAAAGAGAAGCGTGAGCCACAGGCCCAGATTATCGGCTATGACATCGATCCTGATTATGTGATGGCTGCCCGCAAGAACATTGAGAATGCCGGACTGGAGCATGTCATTAAAGTTGAAATGGCTGACTTCTTTGAGACCAAGGCACAGGTAGAAGAAGGTGTATTAATTATGAACCCACCCTATAACGAACGAATCCAGTCAGATGACATCCATCAGCTGTACAAGCAGATCGGGGACACGCTCAAGAACAACTACCAGGGCTTCGATGCTTTCGTATTTACCGGAAACCTGGACGCCGCCAAGAGTATAGGCTTGCGTGCCTCCCGTCGCACACCACTTTACAATGGAGCCATCGATTGCCGTTTGCTTAAATACGAGCTATACCGTGGCAGTAGAAGAGGAGAAGGCAAAGAAGAAGTGCAACAAGACTAATCTTGCAGGTATAGCTTTACGGTATCAAGCCCAAAATTAAAAGAGCACGCTGCAGAGTGTGCTCTTTTGGTTGATAAGGATATAAAGCAGGTATAGGATGGACTAAGTGATAGGTATAGAAACAAGCAGAGCACCTGTTTAGGGTGCTCTTCCTGTTTTATCTATGTATCAAATGATGCCCAAACAAACTGCCTGGCACCAATAATCTACATTCTTCTGATCTGTGCGCCCAATGCGTTCAGACGCCCATCGATGTTCTGGTAGCCGCGATCGATCTGCTCTACGTTGTCGATGATGCTGGTGCCTTCCGCAGAAAGAGCCGCGATCAGCAAGGCCACACCAGCACGGATGTCAGGGGAGGTCATGCGGATGCCACGCAATGGAATCTGCTTGTTCTGACCGATCACAGTAGCGCGGTGCGGGTCACAGAGAATGATCTGAGCACCCATGTCGATCAGCTTATCGACAAAGAACAGGCGGCTCTCGAACATTTTCTGATGTACGAGCACGGTACCCTTTGCCTGTGTAGCTACTACAAGTGCCACACTCAACAAGTCTGGCGTCAGGCCCGGCCAGGTATGGTCCGAGATGTTCAGAATGCTGCCATCGATGTAGGTATCCACTTCGTAGCGATCCTGCTCCGGTATAAAGATGTCGTCGCCACGGAACTCCATCTTGATGCCCAGTCGCTGGAAGGTATCTGGTATCAGGCCTAATTCTGGTATCTGGCAATCTTTGATAGTGATCTCTGATCCGGTCATGGCGGCAAGGCCGATAAAAGAACCGATCTCGATCATATCCGGCAACATGCGGTGCTCGGTGCCGCCCAGTTTTTCTATACCCTCTATCACGAGCAGGTTAGAACCAATGCCACTAATCTTAGCACCCATGCGGTTGAGCATGCGGCATAGCTGCTGCACATAAGGCTCGCAGGCGGCATTGTAAATCGTAGTGGTGCCTTCGGCCAATACGGCGGCCATCAGAATGTTAGCTGTACCTGTTACAGAAGCCTCGTCGAGTAGCATATAGGCTCCCTTCAGACCTTCAGAAGTCACAGTATAGAAATCGTCCTCAGCACTGTATTGGAAAGAAGCGCCCAGTTTCTCGAAGCCTGTAAAGTGGGTGTCCAGTCGGCGGCGGCCGATCTTGTCACCACCTGGCTTAGGCATTTTTGCTTTGCCGAATCGGGCCAGCATCGGACCCACGATCATCACAGAGCCTCTGATGGCACGGCCCAGCTCCACAAATCGATCGGAATCCAGGAAATTGACATCGATATCATCGGCCTGGAAGGTATAGGTATCAGGCGACAGGCGCTCTGTTTTCACCCCCAGCGAACGCAGCAGCTCAATCAGCTTGTTAACGTCACGGATATCGGGAATATTAGAAATCGTTACTTTCTCGGGAGTAAGCAATACGGCGCACAGGATCTGTAGCGCCTCATTTTTGGCACCCTGCGGAATGATCTCTCCGCGCAGTTTTGCACCGCCTTTTACTTCAAATGAAGCCATTTAATACTATTTGTTTCGTTGATTGGAAGTTGATCTGGTATTTTTGCGGCCACGGTTGTCACCGCCGCGGTTTTGTTGCTGTTGTGACCGGTTGCTGCCACTGTCCTGTGACTTGCTGCTCACAGATTCGAAGAGGTTATTGCTCTCGATCATGGCCAGGTCCAGATTCAGTTTACCTTTAGAGATCTGCTGTATATCGTTGAGGATCACGTCGTCAGTGATACTGTCTTTGTTATAAGACCGGTACAGTGTCTTCATCAGTTTTCCGATTGATATAGTTGCGGCCTCCCGCTCCTGGTCATCCTCTAGCTCTGTAGCACGCTGAATGAGCAACTCCACATTTTGGCCGTAGTGCTTATACCTGGGCGTGTTAAGCGGATACTGCATGCGCTGTGGCTTGTCGTTGAGGTACTCCATGGCGCTGAGCGGGTAAGGAGCATCCACGTCGAGTTTAGAGCCGGACATCACATACAGGTGGTTCCATAGTTTTTGCTGAAAGTCCTGTGTGTCACGCAACTGCGGGTTGAGCTTGGCCATCAGGTTGACGAGCAGGTGCGACAGACGTGTGCGCTCCGAGCGGTCTTCTACCGACAGGATGTGGTTGACCAGGTCCTGAACGTTTCTGCCGTATTCGCGCAGCAACAGGTCTTGCTTAAAGGTGGTACTTGCTTCCATTATCTCAATTTATGAATCTCAAATGTAGGGATATATTTTTATTGAGTGAGTTACTGATTTAGTGGTTGAGAGAGTTTGGCAATTTAGTGAGCTTAGAAATTTGGAAATCGAAATTAATCAATCAAAAAAAATTCCTCACTCGACTACTAAATCAAAAATAAAACAATCATTCACTCAATCACTAACGCTCTCAATTAATCATGTATACGCAGCTTGGCAAAGCTCAGCAGCAGGGTTTTTTCGCCTACTTCATCAAAGTTGATGATAGCTTTGGAGCTATTTCCCTGTGTATCTATTTTGGTTACTACGCCAAACCCGAATTTAGGGTGCTCTACTTTCATGCCGGCCGCCAGATTGGACGTATCGCTTGGCTTGAAATCGGCAGGAGCGGTATAGGCTGTAGCGGCCTGCTTACGGGCCGGAGGCTGTACCAGACTGCTGATGCTGCTCTTGCGCTGCAGGACGCGGTCAAACACGTTTCCGCCACCGCTGCTAGCTGTGTTCTGCTCGCCATACTTGAAGTTAAGGTATTTCGGATCGATCTCGTCGAGAAAGCGGCTCTTTTCGCACGAACGCAGGTTGCCCCACTGGTAGCGGCTGGTGGCGTACGTCAGGTATAGCTTCTTTTCGGCGCGGGTAATGGCTACATAAAACAGGCGACGCTCTTCTTCGAGATCAGCACGGGAGTTCAACATCATCTGGCTCGGGAAGAGGTTCTCCTCCATACCTACAATGAACACGTTCTTAAACTCCAGACCTTTGGCCGAGTGGATCGTCATGAGGGTAACAAACTCCCCATCCATATCAGCTTTGGTATCGGCATCCGTGATCAGAGCGATGTCCTGCAGGAAAGCCGACAGACTCTTGTCTTCTTTCTCCGGATCGTCTACATACTCTTTTATACCGTTGAGCAACTCCTGTATGTTCTCGTAACGGGCCAGGCCTTCTACGGTTTTGTCCTGGTACAAGTCGTCTACAATACCGGAGTGCTTAGCTACATGCTTGGCTACCTCAAAGGCATCCTGGTTATCAGCAATGCGGGCAAAATCCCTGATCATAATCGAGAAGTTCTCAATCGCCGTACCTACGCGGTTGCCCAGGAACTGACCGGCATTCTGAATCACTTCCCACACGGAGTGGTTGGTTTCATCGGCCGTCACAAAGAGTTTCTGCTCTGTCGTCTCGCCTATACCTCGTTTCGGGTAGTTGATCACGCGGCGCAAGGCTTGCTCATCATTCGGGTTCACGACCAGGCGCAGGTAGGCGATCAGGTCCTTGATTTCTTTGCGCTGGTAAAATGACAAACCGCCCACGATCTTATACCGGATGTTCATGCGGCGCAGGGCCTCTTCCATGGCTCTGGACTGCGCATTGGTGCGGTACAGAATGGCGAAGTCGTCGTAGGAGAGGTGGTTGCTCATTTTATCTTCAAAAATGGTCGTGGCCACCAACTTGCCTTCTTCGTTATCGGAATTGGCCTTGATCACTTCGATCAGCGGTCCCTGCTCATTGTCGGTATAAACGTCCTTCTTGAGCTGGGCCGAGTTGTTTTTGATCACCGAGTTAGCGGCGTTCACAATGTTCTTGGTAGAGCGGTAGTTCTGCTCCAGCTTGAACACTTCCAGCTCCGGATAGTCACGCTCAAAGTTGAGGATGTTCTGAATATCAGCACCACGGAAGGCATAGATAGACTGCGCATCGTCCCCCACTACCACAATGTTACGGTTCTGAGCAGCCAGCTTACGTGTGATCAGGTACTGAGAGTAGTTCGTATCCTGATACTCGTCCACCATCACGAACTTAAAGATGTTCTGGTATTTGTTGAGCGCGTCCGGATGGTCGCGGAACAGCACGTTGGTCTGGAAGAGCAGGTCGTCGAAGTCCATGGCACCCGCCTTGAAGCAGCGGTTCGCGTACTGTTCATAGATCTTCCCGATCTTCGGGCGCATGGCAGCCTCGTCGTCGGCCTGAATTACCGCATCGTTGAGGTACTGCTTTACTGAGATCAGCTTGTTCTTGGCAGAAGAGATACGACCCAGCACAATATTCGGCTTGTAAAGCTTATCGTCCAGGTTCATCTCCTTCACTATGTTACGGATGAGCGTTTTGGAGTCGTCCGTATCGTAAATGGTAAAGCTTTTTGGGTAGCCAATTTTATCAGCCTCCGCTCTTAAGATGCGGGAGAACACCGAGTGAAAGGTGCCCATCCAGATGTTTTTGGCCTCGTTTCCGATCACTTTTTCGATACGGTGGCGCATTTCTTTGGCCGCCTTGTTGGTAAAGGTCAGAGCCAGTATGTTGAATGGATCCACCCCCTGGCTGATCAGGTAGGCGATCCGGTAAGTAAGTACTCTTGTTTTGCCTGAGCCAGCACCCGCTATGATCATGGCAGGGCCTTCGGTATGGAGGACTGCCTTGCGCTGCGACTCGTTCAGTAAACTAATATAATCCATTTCGTCTCTTCCGCGTGCTTCTTTGATAATTCATGCAATTTACACATTCCAATCCGTTTTAGGAACGGCACTTGCACATTTAGAGAACCAGATAGCCCTTCCAATTGGTTTCTTATAAAGTAATGCGTTTTTGGCCTCTGATTTGCGTGTCTTCGGGCAGGGCTTTTTAGAGAAACGCCGCATTATCTGTATCTTTGTAAAATTGAGAGGGTTGCTGCAGTCACTTGATGCCTGCGCTATACCTAAAAAAATATGATCCCATTACCTCGCATGAAAAAGCTACTCCTGCTCCTTGCACTGTTCCCGGCCGGACATCTGGCTATGGCGCAAACCGATACCAGTCAGGTTGTCAAGGTTATACCTGACTCCCTAAGACAGGCAAAGGTGCCTCGCTCTGCCAAACAGGTATGGCGTACACCTGAAATGCAGGAAGCAATGGACCTTTACATCGGGCTGCAATACAACGAAGCCTATGCCAAGTTCCGACAGGCGGCGGCTCGTGACGAGGCAGCTGCCTATTACTTCATGGGCCGTATGCACCAATATGGCGAGCTACGTGAGGATGGAGCACCCATTAACACCATCATCACATCCGACTCGGTCGCCTATGTACGCAACCCGGAGAAGTTCTACGTAGCTGATCCGGACACTGCCCGCATCCTTTTTGAGAAAGCACTGGAGGGCAGCAGCCTCTTCGGTAATCTGGGTCTGGCTGAGCTGATGACCCTGCGCAACGAAGAGGACAAACAGCGTTTTACCCGCCTGATGCGCAGTGCCGCTCTCGATATCCGGGATATGGCTATTGCCGGCGATGCCTTCAGTAACCGCATCCTGGGCAGTATGTATTACACCGGCTATGGCGAAATGCAGGACAAGGAGTATGCCTATACCTATATCAAGCGGGCTGCTGAACTAAACGATGTGGTGGCCTATACTTCACTGGCAAACCTATACCTGGCAGGGGAGGGTGTAAAGGAAAATGTGGCGCGGGCGAAGTACTGGCTTGAAAAAGGGGCCGCTGTTGGCGAACGGGAAGCGCTCTATACCTTGGGTCTGCTGTATGAAGAAGGTAATATCGGAAAGCCGGAACCTGAAAAAGCACGCAAACTCTACCACGAGGCCATTTCGCAGGGCAGTTCCAATGCTTTTGAGCAGCTCAAATACTTGAACCAGTCCACTGATCAGAAGCTGGTATTGGCTGCAATTGAACGTAACCCGGAAATCGTGCATCGTACCCTTGGCAATGGCGCAAACGTGAACACACTGGCTATTCCCAATGGTTATGACTTTGATTTTAGACTACGCACTCCACTGATGCACGGTATTTATATTCCGCTGCTGCTTGAAGATTATGGTGTGATCTACCAGCCGGATGTACGACTGGAGGTAGCCAGTCTTCTATTGCGTGGTGGCGCAAATGCGAATGCAACCGATCAGGATGGAATGACTGCCCTGCATTATGCCATGTACGGCGCCCGCATCAATACAGAGGGATTCGAACAAGAGCAGGCACAGTTGCTGGATACACTGTTTAAGTATCAGGCCGACCCGAATATTGTAGATAACAAAGGCAACACCCCGCTCTATTATGCAGTGCGCTTCGCCAACGGAACGCATATGATGGAGATGAGCCGCTTGTTAAAAGGAGGGGCAAACCCCAATATCCAGAACCTGGAAGGGATCACCCCGCTTATGCTGGCTTGTCAGCTGGATGGAGGCAACGAGGTGATTGTGATGCTGATCAATGCAGGCGCTGACCCAAGTTTGCGTGACTATGCTGGCAAAACAGCCATGGACTATGCCAAGCGTGAAAGCGTGCAGAATATTTTGATGGCGGCAGGTGCAAGAGCACCGAAACGTTAGTCTAAACTTATTTAACTTTAATTTTGTCTCTACTTTGCCGGTGACACCGGTATAAGACCGCTTATTTTACCGCCTACACATGATTGTTCTTCAAAATACCGTCATCAGCGACGACATCCGTGATAATTTCTTTGTCTGCAATCTCGAAAAATGCAAAGGGGCCTGCTGTATAGAGGGCGACCTCGGTGCGCCACTCGACGAAGAGGAACTGACTATATTGGAGGAAAACTACGAGCACATCAAGCCTTATATGACAGGGGCTGGAAAGCTGGCTATAGAAGAGCAGGGCCTTTACATCGAAGATTTTGAGGGTGACTACTCTACTCCAACCATCGAAAACAGAGAGTGCGCCTATGCGCTTTATGATAACAAAGGTATACTCAAGTGCGCGATTGAACAGGCCTATTACGATGGCAAGATCAGCTGGAAAAAACCGATATCCTGCCATCTGTATCCTATCCGTATTACGAAATACGACGACTTTGAAGCGCTGAACTACGATCGCTGGAGCATCTGCGCCGCTGCCTGTAACTTTGGCGCTGATCTAGGCGTGAAGGTATACCAGTTCCTGAAAGAACCGCTGATCCGCAAGTATGGCGAAGCGTGGTATGGCGAACTGACAGAAATGATCGAGAAAGAAGAACAGACTGCTACTACCTAAGTTATAGCTATAGCATATAAAACAGCAAAGCCCGGCCAACTTAGGTCGGGCTTTGCTGTTTTATGTAGAGTTTCATTTATTTGATCAGACCGGCAGTAGCCCAAAGTTGAATCAGGTTATTGGACAGCTTATCACCTTTGCCTTGGGCCTGGCGTGCCCAATGCGTTGCCAGCTCGTAATCACCTGCGGCTTCGTAAGCAATGGCCAGGTTGTGAGCAGCCCTTATACCTGTTTTAGTGGACAGGTCCTGCGCCAAGGGCTCTAGTTTGGTAATAGCCTGCTGGAACTGCCCCATCAGCAACATTAAGTTAAGATCCTGAAAGGGGTTACCAGTATAGATCTGCCTTGCCAACACCAGCGGCTGCGGATAAAAACGATCCCAATAGCTATACCCTGTTTCCACAGCTAGCTCATTTACAACAGGACCTGCTTTCCCCATGGCCGGTCCAATGGCAAGCAGACCACTTATCACTGTGCGCGAATCGTAGTATGTTTGCTGTTCTATCGTTGACTGATCCAGCAAAGTACCTGTGCTGTCGTAAAGCGACCAGATGCTTGCTACGACCAGGTCAAAGTTGGCTGTCTTGGTCTTGTAGCCATCCTCGTCTTCATAAGAATCTATTTGCTTCCCGAACCGCGTGTCAAACTTGTCGAGTGTCAGGATCAGGTGAGGGTTGTATTGTTTATAGAGTTCCTGCACCTCGCCTGCACACAGTTGTGGAGAGGAGGGGGGGAGTGTCACGGCCTGATCAGGGTTGATAAGCACAAAGGTAGAGTCGCTGTAAATGGCTCCCATCACGCCTCCGGCCGCCTGATAGGCCCCTTCGCGTAACACTTCTATCACATTGCTGTTTTTATTCGAGGCCTGTGTAGCCGCGTCATAGCGGTTCACCACCAGTACTTTCCATTGGTCGGGGCTTACACGCACGACGGGCGGACGCACTGTTTCCATCATAACCACGGATACGCAGCTGCTCAGCTGTAAGGCTAGCATACCCCAGCATAGGGCAGCAATAAGCTTTATAGGTTTCATTTCGGTTTCCTTTCAGACAGTTAACTAAGTTAATGCAAATATGCTAAACGCTCTATATTTTGAAACCACATATACCGGGCCAAAATAAAAAAACCGGTCCATTGCTGAACCGGTTTTTTTTAAGTGCTAGCTGCTTAGAGTGCACTAAAGTCAAAGTTGTCGAGGTAAGCTGTTGTGAAGTTACCTTCCTTAAAGCCCGGATCATCCATTAGTTTCAGGTGGAATGGAACCGTAGTTTTGATACCTTCGATCACAAACTCACTCAGGGCGCGCTTCATTTTCACGAGCGCCTCTTCACGTGTCTGCGCACTCACGATCAGTTTTGCGATCATAGAGTCGTAGTTCGACGGAATGGTGTAGCCAGAGTACACGTGAGAGTCTACGCGAACACCGTGACCGCCTGGCACGTGCAGGTTGGTGATCTTACCCGGTGAAGGGCGGAAGTTATTCTTCGGATCTTCTGCGTTGATGCGGCACTCGATGGCATGCATCTTCGGGTAGTAGTTCTTGCCTGTGATCTTATGACCGGCTGCTACTTTGATCTGCTCTTTGATCAGATCGTAGTCAATCACTTCTTCTGTGATCGGGTGCTCTACCTGGATACGGGTGTTCATTTCCATAAAGTAGAACTCGCGGTGCTTGTCTACCAGGAATTCGATCGTACCTACACCTTCGTAGTTGATGGCTTTGGCACCTTTGATAGCAGCCTTCCCCATACGGTCACGCAGGTCGTCGGTAATGAACGGAGAAGGTGTCTCTTCCACCAACTTCTGGTGACGACGCTGGATAGAGCAGTCACGCTCCGAAAGGTGCGCTACCTGACCATGCTGGTCACCGATCAGCTGAATCTCAATGTGACGCGGCTCTTCGATGAATTTCTCCAGGTAGATACCGTCGTTACCGAAAGCAGCCTTGGACTCCGTACGGGCATCGTTCCATGCCTTGTCGAACTCCTCTTCGCTCTTGATGATACGCATACCGCGGCCACCACCACCTGCAGTAGCCTTGATGATTACCGGATATTTGATTTTCTTAGCCAGTTTCTTTCCTTCTTCCGCTGACTTAAGCAAGCCGTCAGAGCCAGGTATAGTAGGTACGCCAGCCTTTTTCATGGTGTCCTTGGCCGAAGCCTTGTCGCCCATGGCATTGATCATCTCAGGTGTAGCACCGATGAACTTGATGTTGTGCTCAGCGCAAATGCGGGAGAACTCAGCGTTCTCAGACAAGAAGCCATAACCAGGGTGAATAGCATCCGCGTTTGTGATTTCGGCAGCCGAGATCAGGTTTGGCATGTTCAGGTACGACTGTGCACTTGGCGGAGGACCGATACATACGGCCTCGTCGGCAAAGCGCACATGCAGGCTTTCCTTGTCGGCTGTAGAGTATACGGCTACCGTTTTAATGCCCATCTCCTTACAAGTACGGATGATGCGCAGGGCAATCTCGCCCCTGTTAGCGATTAGTATCTTTTTAAACATAATGTCGGTTTTGAAGATTTGGCGATTTGGAAATGTAGAGATTCTAGTGAGAATGATATAAAAATGGAGAGGGACACGCCTTCTCCATTTTCAATTCTTCACATTTTCAAACTTTCAAATCAATGAATTAGCTAGGATCTACCAGGAACAGTGGCTGATCGTATTCTACTGGGTTGGCATTGTCCACCAGCACTTTCACGATCTTACCAGAAACCTCTGATTCGATTTCGTTAAAGAGTTTCATCGCCTCGATGATGCAAATCACCTGACCCTTTTTCACCTCGTCGCCTATGTTGGCAAATGCTGGCTTGTCTGGGCTGGAAGATCGGTAGAAGGTACCGATCATAGGCGCTTTGATGGCGATGTACTTGCTGTCGTCGTTGGCCGGCGCTGCAGCAGGAGCAGCCGGAGCGGCGGCCGCCTGAGGAGCTGCCGGAGCAGGTGCAGGGGCAGCAGCCGGAGCTGCAGCATGCTGTACCGGAGCGGAAGCAGCCTCTTTTACATACGTCACTTGCTGGTCTGGATCGCGCTTTACCGAGATCTTGAACTCTTCTGTCTCAATGTTTACTTTATTCAAACCAGATTTGGCGATAAAGTCAATAAGGTCCTGGATTTCTTTAGCTTTCATGTTTTCTATTTTACTCTTTCTGCGTAAGAATAAGTTCTTGTGTCTACTTTGATTTTTTCATCCTGGCCAATAAACAACGGTACCTGTATAGTAGCGCCAGTTTCTACGATCGCTGGTTTTGATGCATTGGTGGCAGTATCGCCTTTAATGCCCGGCTCTGTATAGGTGATCGTCAGTTCCACAAAAGGAGGAATCTCGCAAGTAAGCGGAGTTTCTGTTTCGGCATGATACAGAATCGTAACTTCCTGGCCTTCTTTCATCAGATCAGCGAAAGGAACCATCTTTTCTTCAAGCGCTACCTGCTCAAAGGAATTCATGTCCATGAAATTATACCCCATGTCATCTTTGTAGATGTACTGGTGAGGGCGCTGCTCTACCCGGGCCGTGGTGATCTTGTGGCCAGCAGAGAAAGTGTTGTCGAGCACTTTGCCTGTCTTGATATTGCGAAGCTTTGTTCTTACGAAAGCGGGGCCTTTGCCTGGCTTTACGTGCTGAAATTCAATAACAACATATAAGTCATTATTGTATTCCATACACAGACCGTTTCTGATGTCAGCTGTGGTTGCCATAGTATGGTTTTGTTACGCTTGATATTAAATGGAACGATAAAAGTATAGCGCAAATCGCTGTCTTGCAAACAAAGTTAGGTATTATACTCAAATATTGATTAAAAAGCTTACAGCATTTCGGCTGACGGGTCTATTAATTGGCTCTGTTAAACAAAGGCTGTAGAAAGGACAGGTGAACAAAATATTATGTATAATTTAGCCTTATTTTTGAAAATAAGCTACTACAGGATATGCGCTTTTTACCTTTTTGCGTATGGTTGTATGCTTATTGCGCCTGACCAGTGCATGTTTTAATGAAAATCTCTTTTGCATGGATTATAAGCTGATCTTTGAACAGACTCCCGAAGCCATGGTGCTGCTTGACCCCGACATGAAGATTGTAGGAGCCAATAAGCGCTACCTGGAAGTGACAATGCGGCAATTAGACGACATTGTAGGGAAGCACTTTTTATTAGAGGCTTTTCCGGAGCCCAACGTGTCTTATGAAGAAAACCCGGTTCGTCTTTCTATTGAAGAAGCCATCCGGAAAGGTACAAAGGTATACCTGGAGGTGATTCGTTATGCAATAGCCCGGCCTGACGGAAGCGGTTATCATGAGCGTTTCTGGGAAGCCTCCCATACACCGATTTTGAACGAGAAAGGTGAGCTGGTGTATGTGATACAGGAAACCAAGGACGTAACTGAGCGGGAGAATGCCAAGAAGGCGCTGCAGGATATAGAGCAGAAATTTAGATTCATGGCGGACTCTATGCCCCAACTGATTGATGCTGATGATCCCGAAGGAAACTCCACTTACTTCAATAAGCAATGGGAAAAATACTCAGGTATACCTATTGAGCAGTTGATGGCAGGCAGGTGGGAAGAGACGATTCATCCGGATGATCTTCCGGTAGCCTTAAAAGCCTGGAAACATTCACTTGAGAAAAAAGAAGCCAGCCAAATGGAAGTTCGCATCCGTGACAAAGATGGGGATTACCGCTGGTACCTGAGCCGCTACCAACCCATGCAAAATGAGGACGGATCGATCAGGATGTGGCTGGGGACCTGCAGCGATATTCATGAGCAGAAACAACTCGTGCAGGAATTACTGGCCAGTAACGAACAAATGTCCGAATTGGCTGATCAGGTGCAACTTGCGTTTCGTAAAGTAGAGACCGAACGCATGACGTTGGAACGGCTCATCATGCAAGCCCCAACCTTTTTTGGTATTTTAAAAGGTCCTGAGCACCGTTACGAAATGGTCAATCCTAAATACCAGGACCTGTTCCCTCATGTAGACCTTATCGGGAAAACGGTGGCCGAAGCGCTGCCGGAAGTTGCAGACCAGGGGTATATTCAAGTTTTGGACAATGTATACCAGACAGGCGAAACCTTCGAAGCCAAAGAGATCATTGTAAAGCTTGCGAACGCCGAGGGAAAACTGGAGGATAATTACCTTACCTTCATTTTCCAACCACTTTTTGACGAGCATGATCAGATCGTCGGTATTCTGATTGCTGGGTTTAACGTGACTGACAAATACCAGCTTAAGAAAAAGCTGCAGGATTTGGGTGTAGCTGTAGATGAATTTTAGCAGGAGAAGCAATCAGGAAAGAGATAGGTGAATTCAGCGCAGGTAGATTTTCAGCAGATCAGGATTAAGCATATTTTGTTTAAGTCTAAAGTGCGTTCTGTGCTGTACGGTGGGGCGCTCGACAGTCAGTTCTTTTCGAATGCTGGCCCGATCAGCAATTGGTTTACGACTGTAGGCAAAGTAAAGTACGGCAGCGAGCCTGAGTTGTACAGCTTGCAAAAGACGCATGATGATTTGCTGTCAAATGCGAATCAACTGTTCAGCCTGTACCGTCGAGGCAGTATAGACCAGGCACATGCTGGTATGAAGGACATTGAGAAGTTATCTGATCGCTTTCAGGACCTGCTTACGCAGTTAGAGAAGCGCTTCGCTTTGCGTGCCGATGTAGCCTAAGTCTAGTCTGAAGCTTTGTACTTTGTATATAAACAGAAAAAGCGGCCGATCAGCCGCTTTTTCTGTTTATATAAGATAGTGATTATTTCGGATCGTAAGCCCACTTTAAGTAGATGGCACCCCAGGTAAAACCACCACCAAAAGCTGCCAGAATCAGGTTGTCACCTTTCTTCAACTGCTTTTCGTATTCCCATAGGCAAAGTGGAATCGTACCGCTTGTCGTGTTGCCGTAGCGCTCAATATTGAGCATTACTTTGTCGCTTCCTACGCCCATGCGATTTGCCGTAGCGTCGATGATGCGCTTGTTCGCCTGATGGGGCACCAGCCAGGCAACATCCTGTGCGGTGAGGTTGTTGCGTTCCATCACTTCGGCTGAAACATCTGCCATACCTTTCACAGCAAACTTAAATACCTGCTGTCCTTCCTGATAAGCATAGTGCTCACGGGCCTGGATGGTTTCCATCGTGGCCGGCTTGCGGCTACCACCTGCTTTCATGTGCAGGAATTGAGCACCGGTACCGTCAGATTTTAAAACTGAGTCTATGATGCCGTAACCTTCCGTATTTGGCTCCAACATCACAGCGCCACCACCATCACCAAAAATAATACAGGTGGTGCGGTCTGTATAGTCTATGATAGAAGACATCTTATCGGCGCCTACTACGATCACTTTTTTATACTGACCAGATTCGATGAATTTAGAGGCGGTAGCCAATGCGTACAGGAAACCTGAGCAGGCTGCCTGCAGGTCATAACCAAAGGCATTTACGGCACCTACTTCTGCTGTGATCAGGTTGGCCGTGGCCGGGAACACCATGTCAGGGGTTGTAGTGGCACAGATGAGCAGTTCTACTTCTTCTGCTTTGGTATTGGTTTTCTTGAGTAATTCCAGTACTGCCGGTACTGCGATGTGCGAGGTGCCTTTCCCTTCGCCTTTCAGAATGCGCCTTTCTTTAATTCCTGTGCGTGAAAGGATCCATTCATCATTCGTGTCCACCATTGTCTCCAGTTCCTTGTTCGTTAGCACGTAATCCGGAACGTAGCCAGCCACACCTGTTATCGCGGCAGTAATTTTACTCATGTTGTGAAAGGTATAAGTGTTGGAAGTTTAAGACGGCAATATAATAAAAAAAACTTGGCACAAACCGTCGTTACCGCAAAAAGAGTAGGGGGACAGTTTGTGCCAAGAAATATGTTTGGCCGAAGCCAGCGCCTTATTGGGCGCCTGTATGCTTTTTAAATCGCTCTGACAGGTTGGAGGCAACCATCTTCTGGGCCTGCAGCACCATGCTGCAAATAGCCTTTGGACTTGATACCCCGTGACCGATTACGGCATTGCCATTTATACCCAGGATCGGGCTTCCACCTACGGCCTCGTAATTAAACTTGTCGAAGAACGGATCATGCATGTTCTTCTCGTTCAGGATGTCGTAGATGGATTCCGCCATCTTGAGGATGATGTTCCCTGTATACCCATCACATACAATCACATCGGCTTTGTCGTTGAACATATCGCGTCCTTCGATGTTGCCAATGAAGTTGATGTTCGGGTTGGCTTTGAGGCGCTGATGGGCTGCTTGTGTATTCACAGTTCCCTTCCCTTCCTCTTCGCCAAGGTTCATCAGGCCAACCTTAGGCTTTTCGATGTCCAGTACATACTTGGCATAGATAGAGCCAATTTCACCAAACTGCTCCAGAACCTCTGGTTTACAGTCAGCATTAGCGCCTACGTCAAGCATGATGCCGAAGTCACCATTAAGTTTAGGTACCAGGCCTCCGATAGCGGGGCGCAGTATACCTTCGGTGGCTTTTACGCTGAACATGGCTCCAACTAGCATGGCTCCGGTATTGCCGGCGCTACAGAAAGCGTGTGCTTTCCCTGCTTTCAGCAATCCATAACCAACAGCAATGCTGGAGTCAGGCTTTTGGGTCAGGGCTTTGGTGGGGTGTTCTCCCATTTCAATGACCTGGGTGGCATTCATTACTTTAATGCCGGTTCCTGTGTATCCATATTCGTTCAGCAGCGACTTGATTTCGTCTTCCTTACCTATCAGCAGGATTTCGTAATCAGTGTCAAGCTGCTCTGCGGCTAACAAAGCACCCTTTACAGTTGCTTCGGGTGCAAAGTCGCCGCCCATAGCGTCCAGGGCGATCCTCATGTACTGGATGGGGTTAAATTATACAGAACTAAACAGAGTACAGTCTAAGCTTACTGAGCGTTAGTTGTATAATTTTTGATCGCCAGTTTGCCTTTGTGATACAGGTCGCCTTCTACCACGTAAGCATGGTGGAACAGGTGCGGTGTGTCTGTAGTAGGGCAGATAGCAATCGCTTTCTCAGAGAGTTTCTGGTGAGTTCTTCTCTTATCTCTTCTGGTCTTCGAAATCTTGCGTTTAGGATGTGCCATTTTTAGTTAATAATTTACTTGCTGTTATTTAATACTTTATAATTCTACTGCTTGTTAGTTCAGGTTTTTCAAAGCGTCCCAACGTGGATCAACATCATCGTCGTCATCTCCATCGTTATCATCGCTTTCACTATCGCCTGCCTTGCGTGAAGAGTAGATCAGGATATCCCGTTCATCTTCTTCATCCAGCTCCTCCACAAAACGGGGATGCAGCTTTTTCATTGGCAGCGACAGTCCTATGTAATCATACAGGTGCTGCGCTATATTGAGCGTCTGCGTCTCGGGCGTTATTTGCCACAGATCTTCGTCCAACTCAGCATTCTCAGGACCGAACTTGATTCGGAGTGTCTCCTCTACCTCCATCGGCTGGTCAAACTCTTCCAGACTGCGGTCGCAGGTGAGGCGTACATGCCCTTTAATGTCAAAATGCAGCGTCAGCAGCGACTCGGTCTTATCGAGCTCTACTTTGGCCAGTAGCTTTCCCCCCAGTATGATCTCCTGCTCAAACAAAGCAAAGAATGAATCGTCCATCTCAAACTCATAAGAGTGCTTCTTATTGCTGAGTTTGGCAATGCCGATTTCGTAGTCTCTAAGCTTTTTCACTACCGTGTTTTTATTGCAAGACGCAAAATTAGAACATTATTTTGACAAATAAAATAGCAGCCCTATTTATAAAACAGGCTTTTGCTCTGTCTGGCGCTTTTTTATGATGTCGCAGGCAAGGAACAACGCTTCTCTGAAAGAGGTTTCATCAGCTGTGTGCTTCCCGGCTATATCATAGGCCGTGCCGTGGTCCGGTGAGGTGCGCACGATCGGCAGACCGGCCGTGTAATTCACACCAGTTTCCATGGCAAGCGTCTTGAAGGGAATCAATCCCTGGTCGTGGTACATGCTTAGCACCGCGTCGAATTGCTTGTACATGCGCATCCCGAAGAAGCCATCAGCCGGGTAGGGGCCGAATACCAGGTGTCCCTTGTCTTTCAGGTGCATCACAGCCGGACGGATGATCTCTGTCTCTTCTGTGCCCAAAAGGCCTTTCTCACCAGCGTGTGGGTTGAGGCCCAGCACCGCAATGCGTGGTTTCAGAATGCCAAAGTCACGGCGAAGCGACTCCTGCAGGATGGTGATCTTGCGGATGATCAGGTCAAAATTAATTTTGCTGGCTACGTCCTTCACAGGTATATGGCCTGTTACAGTAGCAACACGCAGATCGTCGCTCACGAGTAGCATCAGGCTATCGGCAGCGTCAAAATACGAAGTCAGGAACTCTGTATGTCCCGGGAAGCGGAAGTCCTCGGACTGAATATTGTCTTTATCTATAGGCGCGGTTACCAGACCATCCAGCAAACCGGCTTTCAAATCCTGACAGACGGCCATCAGGGAATCAAGTGAAGCCTTGCCGGACTCCGGCTTTGGTGTTCCCGGTTCTACGGCGATGTCTTCTTCCCAACAATTGATCAGGTTGATCTTTTTAGGGACAAGCTCCTGCACCGAGCCCACTTGCTGATAATGGAAATGATCGGCACTCAGGGCCTTGCGTACCTTGTTGATCACTCCGGCAGATCCATAGATCACCGGTGTGCAGAAGTTAAGGATGCGCTGGTCTGAAAGGGTTTTGACGATGATCTCCGGACCGATTCCGTTCGTATCGCCTATGCTGATGCCTATTTTTGCTTTGTATCTGTTGTCCATTTTTTCTTAGTTAGCCTGAGAGCTAAGGTAGTTGTAAACCAGGCGCACGCCTGAACCAGTAGCCAGTTTGCCTCGGTAAGAGTCTTCGCCTAACAAGTAAGCCGTGCCGGCAATGTCAAAGTGCACCCAAGGATAATCCGTGAAATACTCCAGGAATACGCCCGCTGAAATAGCGCCAGCTTCGGCACCACCCAGGTTCTTGATGTCCGCGATGTCCGACTCAATGTGTTTTTTATACTCATCCCAAAGTGGAAACTCCACAATGCGCTCATGCTCTGCTTCGCCTGCTTTCTTCAGGGCAGTCATTACTTCTTCGCCTGCGTTGCTCATAGCTACCAGGCCTTCTTTACCAATGGCGCGGGCCGCAGCTCCGGTCAGGGTTGCCATGTCGATAACCAGCTCCGGTTTATACCGTTGCGCAAAGCTCAGTGCGTCGGCCAGGATCAGGCGGCCTTCGGCGTCGGTATTGAGCACCTCCACGGACATGCCGTTGTGCATGGTGATCACGTCGCCCGGCGCATAGGCCTTACCGCCCGGACGGTTGTCGGTGGCAGGTATAAGCGCAATTACGTGCAGCTGTATGTTGTTTTTGGCCAGTGCGTACATCACGCCGGTTACGGCAGCTGCACCGGCCATGTCCGACTTCATGTAGTCCATGGACTGCGGCGTAGGCTTCAGGCTGAGTCCACCGGTATCGTATACTACGCCTTTGCCAACCAGCACGTAAGGCTTGCTGTTGGCCGCGCCTTCCGGTTTCCACTCCAGTATATTAAAGGTAGGCGGCTCTTCGCTACCTTGGTTCACGGCCAGCAAACCGCCCATTTTTAATGACTGGATCTGCAGCTCGTCAAACACCTGTGTCGTAAAACCGGCTTTTTCACCCAGCTCTACTAGCTGCTCACTAAACTGCGTAGCACTCTGGTGGCTGTTCGGCTCGTTCACCAGATCGCGGGTGACGGTCACGGCGTCGAGCACGTTCTGCAGCTCCATGACGTCAAACTCCGATAAATTCTCGTCAGTCAGCGTGATGGTTTGCAGCGGGTTTGGCTTGTTATTCTTGGTCTTGTATTTCTGGAACTGGTAGTTGCTCAGGTATAAGCCCTCAGCCAGGTAAGGACTGGCGTCTGTCCTGGTGAGGTCCTGTATGGCAAGTTCCTCTACCTTATCGGCTTTGAGTTGCTTGAGCAGCGCATAACCGGCCTGGCGCAGATTTTCTCTGGTGGCATGCTGGGTTTTCCCCTCGGCGTATACCACTACGTATACCCGCTGGGTGTAGCGGTTCAGGGAAACGATCTTCGCTTCCGCTTCCAGCTGACGTTTCAGGTAGGCGGTTTCATCTGAGCTTAGCTCTGTGAGTGTATCCGCTTGATCAGCCCGCACAATCAGGGCTACGTCTGTATTTTTACCTACCGATGTATTGTATTTGAGTTGTGTTGGCATTTGTCATTCGTATCTTTGAGTGCGCAATATAGTAAGTATATAGTGTAATGCGAAAAAGCCCGGCCATAGGTATGGCAATCGGGCGGCGCATATAAATAAGGTATAACGGGTTTCCGGCGAAATTGTCTCAACAAGCCGGCACCATAACGCATAGCATGTGAGTAAAGTAAGTCCGAAGAAGCACTTAGGCCAGCACTTTCTGGTCGATCAGAACATCGCCCGCAAGATTGTGGAGCAATTGACTTTGCCCGGTGGGGTGGAGGATGTGCTGGAGATCGGCCCCGGTATGGGGGTGCTCACGCAGTACATGCTCGAACACAAGGAGTATCGTACCACGGTGCTGGATATTGATCGCGAGTCCATTGCTTATCTGCAACAGCATTTTCCGGCTTTGGGCGACCGCATCATCTCAGCCGACTTCCTGAAGACCGACCTGAGCAAGCTGTTCCCGGGCAAGTTCGCCATCATCGGAAACTTCCCTTACAACATCTCCAGTCAGATATTTTTCAAAGTGCTGGAGCACCGCGATGTGGTGCCGGAGGTCGTGTGCATGATCCAGAAGGAAGTGGCTGAGCGACTGGCCTCACCTCCGGGTTCTAAAGCCTATGGCATTCTGAGTGTGCTCTTGCAGGCTTTCTATACCATAGATTATAAGTTCACGGTGCATGAAAATGTATTCCACCCGCCACCCAAAGTGAAGTCAGGTGTCATCAGCGTCGTGCGCAACGATCGGCAAAGCCTGCCTTGTGATGAAAAACTCTTTTTCTCTGTCGTGAAGAACAGTTTCGGAACAAGGCGAAAAACGCTGCGTAACTGCCTCAAGACATTTAATCTCCCGCCGGAGGTAACCACACAGCCTGTTTTTGACAAAAGAGCGGAGCAGCTGTCAGTAGAGGATTTTATAGCATTGACCCAGCTCGTAGAGCAGAACATTTAATACCATGCAGGTAGAGATCACACGCGAATACATTGAACAGGTTGAAGAGGCAATAGCACGCGATGACAAGGGCTTCATTCTCGAGTCCATGTCCGACATGTACCCGGCCGACATCACGACGGTGCTCTATGAACTCGATACCAACGAATCGAAGTACGTGCTGGACCTGTTGGCGCCAGAAGTCGGTTCCCAAATTCTGAGTGATCTCGATTACGACATTCGCACGGACTTCCTCGGTTATTTTACGAGTCAAGAAGTCGCCCGCTACGTCAACCTGATGGACTCGGATGACGCGGTGGACATTCTGAATGAGATGAATGTGCAGCGTCGTGAGGAAGTGATCGCCCTGCTCGAGAATGAGGAGAAGGCGGATGACATTCTGGACCTCCTGCACTACGAAGAAGACTGCGCCGGTGGTCTGATGGCGAAAGAACTTATCAAAGTGAATATCAACTGGCGCGTCCGTCAGTGCATTGAAGAGATCAGGAGGCAGGCAGAGGATGTAGAGCGGATCTATACCGTGTATGTAGTCGATAACCGTGACAAACTGGTTGGCAGGCTCAGTATTAAAACACTTCTGCTATCCAAAGACGACAAATTGGTAAAAGACATTTACAACGAGGATGTGATCTCGATCGAGTCGTTCCGGGATGAAAACGAAGTGGTGAGCGTGATGCAGAAGTACGACCTCGAGGCTATACCTGTCGTGAACATACAAGGTAAACTGCTCGGACGCATCACCATCGACGACGTGATCGACGTTATGCAGGAGCAGGCCGAACTCAGCCGTCAGCTCATGACGGGTATCTCGGAGAACGTGGAAGAAGATGACAGTGTGTTCCGTATCTCACGCTCCCGCATTCCCTGGCTTGTGATCGGAATGGTGGGCGGTTTGCTGGCCGCTCACTTCATGGGCTTCTTTGAGGCTGACATTGCCCTGTTGCCGGCATTGGCGCTGTTTGTGCCACTTATCACAGCGACGGGTGGTAACGTAGGTATACAGTCCTCATCCATCATTATCCAAACGCTATCTTCCAACGCCGTGATCTTTGAAAATTTCGCGCAGCGTCTCTTAAAGCTGATCATGGTGGCGTTTTTGAATGCACTTATCATCTCAGCGCTAGTGTTCGGCTTCACTTATCTATTCCGGCAGGATCTAAAACTCTCCATGGTCGTGTCTTTTGCGCTGTTCTCGGTTGTGATGCTAGCCTCCCTCATGGGTACGCTCACACCCATGCTGCTCGATAAAATGGGTGTGAACCCCGCAGTTGCCGCTGGTCCCTTTATCACAACGGCGAATGACTTATTGGGCCTAGCGATCTACTTTGGTGTTGCACATATGCTTTACGATTTATAAGACCATGTCAGCCATGCGTATCCTTATTATTGACGAAGTACACGACAGTCTGTTTCCGATGCTGGAAGGTATAGGTATAGCCTATGACTATCGGCCAGACATTAAACCAATTGAGGTATGCGAGGCACTGGTTGGGTTTGATGGCCTGATTGTGCGGAGCAAAATGCGTATCACAGCCGATACTATCAAATTGGCAGATCAACTGAAATTTGTGGCACGCGCTGGGGCCGGGTTGGATAATATTGACGCCGAGGCGCTCCAGGAAAAAGGTATAGCCTTATTTGGTGCCAACGAAGGAAACAGACAGGCGGTAGGAGAACATGCCCTGGGTATGCTACTCAGTCTGATGCGGAATATTACCCGTGGTGACAGGCAGGTACGCGGCCGGGTATGGCTGCGCGAAGAAAACAGAGGAGAGGAGATCAGTGGGAAGACAGTCGGTATAATTGGTTACGGTCATATGGGGCAGAGCTTTGCCCGTGTGTTGAGTGGCTTCGGTTGCCGTATCCTGGCCTATGACCGGTTTGCACCTGAAAAAATTACAGGACCAGCTGAGCGTGTGACACTGGAAGAGTTGCAGGCGGAAGCCGATATCGTGAGCCTGCATATACCTTACATTCCAGAGAACTGGGCCTTCGCAGATGATGCTTTCTTCAGGGCCTTTCGCAAACCGATCTGGTTTATGAACACCTCCCGTGGCGAAGTGGTGGATCAGACCGCATTGGTTCGCCACCTGCAGACGGGCAAGTTGAAAGGGGCTGCGCTGGATGTGCTTGAAAATGAAAAGCTCCCAAGCCTGACAGAGGAGCAACGCCGTCATTTTGACTATCTCACATCAGCTGATCATGTCGTGTTGACCCCCCATATTGCAGGCTGGACACACGAGTCTTATGTAAAGATAAACGAGGTGCTGGTTGGTAAAATTCAGGCCTTACAGGAGTCCGGCAGCCTTTCCTGATAATACCTGCTCAAGGGCTGTCCTACGCTGCTTTATTTACGTATAGGAGAGGTACTGGCACCAGAAATGAGTCATAATTAGTGCTGATAAATAAGTATCGCCGAAAAATTTTGTATTAAAATAAATTTGTATATTTGCTCAACACAGTGCCACCGGGGGATGCCCGTGCGCCTGTGGCTTACCCAGAACACCCGGCTTGTTTTGAAGCAGCCAGGCTGAAGAAGAAAAAATTAATCATCTACATATTAGGCAAAAAGAACGGTTATGTTTGACATAGCCGTTCTTTTTGTTTTTGTGTTTTAAAACGTGAAGACAGTATTATGAGCAACATTTCTTATTACACCGCTGAAGGTTTACAGAAGCTGAAGGAAGAGCTACACGATCTGAAGACAAAAGGTCGCTCGGAGGTGGCCCGTCAATTGGCTGAAGCACGCGACAAGGGCGACTTGAGCGAGAACGCCGAATATGATGCCGCTAAAGATGCGCAGGGTCACCTGGAGCTGAAAATCGCGAAGCTAGAGGAGGTCGTAGGCAACGCCCGTCTGATCGACGAGTCTAACCTGGATACAAGTAAGGCGCTGATCCTCTCCAAAGTGAAGATCAAGAACCTGAAAAACAACATGGTGATGGATTATACCTTGGTGGCGGAAGAGGAAGCTGATCTGGCCTCTGGTAAGATCTCGGTAAAGTCTCCGATCGGCAAAGGCCTGCTAGGTAAGTCAGTCGGCGAAAAAGCAGAAATAACCGTACCAGCTGGTAAGATCGAATTCGAAATACTGGAAATTAGTCGCTAAGCTTATGGAGCCATCTATCTTCACTAAAATTGTAAAAGGCGAAATCTCCGCTTACAAAATAGCCGAGGATGATCGCTACCTTGCTTTTCTGGACGTGTTCCCGACGGCCAAGGGCCATACACTGGTAATACCCAAGCAACAGATCGACTACCTGTTTGACCTGGACGACGAGCTATACCTGGGGCTGATGGCTTTCGCTAAGAAAGTGGCGGCTGCAGTGGAGAAAGCTGTGTCCTGCAAGCGTATTGGTGTAGCGGTAGTAGGGTTGGAGGTACCCCATGCGCATGTGCACCTGATCCCGCTAAATAAGATGGCCGATATGAATTTTGCTAACAAGCAGCAGTTCAGCAAAGAGGAGTTTGAGGAAGTAGCGGAGAAGATCCGAAAGGCATATGAAGGCAAATAAGATATAGCTATACCTGAAGCCAAACAAAAGAGGCGCATCTTCATGATGCGCCTCTTTTGTTTGGTGCTTAGTTTTCAATCAGGATAGAAGGTTTGAACTCCTGCCGGGTGGTATCTTTGGGCTGTACCTGCTGCGGTGCAGGCTGCTGTTTCTGCTGCTCCTGATGCTTGGCCTGTTCCCGGGCCTGCCGTCTGAAGAAGCCTCTAAAGAGGATGTTGCTTTGCAGCGCTTCCATGTTCTGATCCAGCTTTTCGGTACCTGTCTCCAGGTTTTGCATGGTGCTCTGCAGCTGACGGGCAAATTGCTGGTCGTTCAGTAGCACCCCTACAGCGCTGTTATTGTTGTTGAGTCGGGTGCTGGCCGTGCGCAGATTTTCCGTTAACTCCGAAGTCGAAGCGGTGGCCTCTTCCAACTGTGTCATCGAGTTCTTCAGCTGCTGAAAAACTTCTTTGTCAGTAGCAAGTTGGTTAGCCAGTCCGCCAGGAGAGTTGAGTTTGTTGGTGAAAGCGGAAAGGGAACGGGAAGCATTCACGGTGCTCTGTGAGGTACGCTGCAGGTTAGCCACCACGTCGCGGAAGTCCTGTGCCATGGTTGTGTCAGTTAGCAGGGCTCCTACAGTTCCTTCGCCATTGACGAGTCGGGAAGTAAGCTGCTTGAAGTCCCCAGTGATCGCAACCAGGTTCTCGTTGTTTTGCTGCAGTTTTTCCATCAGGTCATCGGTGTTGAGCGGACTTATGGCCGTTATTCTGTCGCCATCCTGAATGGGAGCAGCTGACTGAGTGCCTCCGTCTATCACGATGTTCTTGTTTCCGATAAAGCTTTCAGAACTGATGCGGGCCGAGGCGTTTTTGCGAATGTACTGCTGTACTTTCTCCTCAATGTTCATGACCACCTCTACCTGCGAGTCGCCATACAGGTTGATGGATTTGATCGTGCCGATTTTCACTCCTGAAAACCATACGTTGTTACCTGTACGCAAACCAGCCACATCATCAAATATAGCGGTAACTGTGATTGTGCTGATTAGGCGCTTCTGCTGACCAGCTAAGGTGAATATACCCGCCACCAGGATCACGATCGCCAGAAACGTGAAAATGCCAACTATAACTGTGCGTTTATTATCTGCAGAACTCATCTAGTCTATAAAGTTGTAGTTATAAAATGATTGTACGCGTTCGTCATTACTGTCGAACACTTCCTCAAATCTTCCTTCGCGCTGGAACTGTCCGTCAAGCAACATCACTACTCTGTCTCCTACGGCGCGGGCGCAGGTAAGGTCGTGCGTGATGATGATAGAAGAGGTGTTGAACCTACGCTGTACTTCGTTGATCAGGTTGTTGATCTCAATACAGGTGATCGGGTCAAGACCGGCAGTAGGTTCGTCGTAAAGCATGATTTCGGGTTTCAGGATCAGGGTGCGGGCAATACCGATGCGCTTGCGCTGACCACCTGATAGCTCAGACGGCATCTGATTGATGGCCTGCGCAAGTCCCACGGCTTCCAGCACGTAATGGATAAGCTCTTCCCGCTCGGCTTCCGACATGTGTTTGGCGTGCCGTACCAGCGGAAATTCCAGGTTCTCACGCACGGTCATACTATCGTACAGGGCGCTGTTCTGAAACGAAAAGCCGATCTTAAGCCGGAGTGCATCCAGCTCCCGTGGCTTGAGGTCGCCTACTTCTTTTCCCAGCACATTCACAGAACCCTCGTCACCGTATAAGAGGCCCGAGATGATCTTGATCAATACTGACTTACCTGTACCGGAGCGACCCAGTACGACCAGGTTTTCACCTTTATACAGTTCCAGATCCACACCTTTCAGAACCTCAAAATCGTCGAACGCTTTTTTAAGGCCCCAGATAGAAATCACTTTATTGTTCCTATCGATATTGGGATTTATTTCTTTTGCCTCCATTAAAAAGCTCTGATTGCGTTAACGACCTGCATAATAAGCAGCTCTTCAATAAATATCAGGAACATGGCCGTTACCACCGACGAGTTAGCCGCTTTGCCCACGCCCTCTGTGCCTTTAGAAGAATTATAGCCTTTGTAACAACCCACCATGCCGATGGTAAAGCCAAAAATCACCGACTTCACCGAAGAGGCGACGATATCCAGAAAAGTAATGGCATCGAACACCTGGTAAAAGAAGGTGGTCAGGGTAGTCAGTTCGTTCTGATGCACATTCAGGTAGCCACCCAGCAGGGAAACCAGGGTCGTGTACATGGTCAGTGCCGGGATCATTAGCGTGGAGGCCAGCACGCGACTCACTACCAGAAATTTAAAGGGGTTAGTAGCGGATACCTCCATGGCATCGATCTGCTCGGTTACCCGCATGGAGCCCAGTTCAGCACCAATAGCGGAGCCCACTCGTCCAGCTGCGATCAGCGCCGTCACCAGCGGACCGATAGCCCGGATGATGGCCACCGAAATAAGAGCAGGCAGGAGAGAGGTGGCACCAAAGCCGGCCAGGGAAGGGCGCGACTGGTTCGTGAATACAATGCCTATGATAAAGCCAGTCAGGGAAATCAGGGGCAGGGAGCGCACGCCGATTTCGTAACACTGCTTTATGATCTCTTTAAACTCATAAGGCGGAAACCACATTTCCTTAAAAAACCGTGCATTGAAACGGTATATCTTGGCCAGCTCAACAAATATTCTGTCGAGTCTGCGTGTTGTTACATACCTACGCCGGGCTGGAGCACTTCCCGGTTTATTTTTGTCTAAATCCATTTAAGCTTTTTAGGATTCATCTGTACGCTTTCCTATTAACAAGGGAGCGGCAAATTAACTTAATTTTAAGAATAAGCCTGATGCTATATTTAACCGTACGTGAAAAAACATGTTTAAACTTTATTTGTGCGCGATGCAACACACTATGTGCAGGCTGAATTTTCGCTTTCGCAAAAGGGAAATCAAACAAGCTTATAAGCCTTACGAAATATAGAGGCGATTTTTTACAAATCTGCGAAATATTTTCGAAAGCTTATACTTAAAGGAGTTTAAGGGTTTGAGCGTTGGGGCTTTTGCGGGTTGGAGAGGGAGTTGGCAGATATGGAATGGGGCTTACTCTGTTAATTGGTGTAAGGCTAAATGGCTAAGCTGTTGATTAATGATGGTTTGGTGCACGATTGGGACCTGCCGCCACTTGCCCTAGTAGAATCTTCTACCATTCCATCACCGACAATTCAACTTCCTACTTTTCTGTCAGGGTTTTCGGTCAGAAAAGCTTTCCAGGAGCTGCCACCTTGCTTGGCGTTGTTTCCTTTTTGATAATGATGGCAGAGAGCTACGGACAGGGCGTCGGTAGCATCGAACATTTTAGGATCCGGCTGGATCTTGAGGATCTGCACCAGCATGCTGGCCACCTGCTCTTTGGAGGCGTTGCCGTTTCCGGTTACCGATTGCTTTACTTTTTTGGGAGCATACTCCACGTAAGGAATGTCGCGAGAGAGGGCAGCGGCAATGGCAACTCCCTGTGCGCGACCTAGTTTGAGCATACTCTGCACGTTCACGCCAAAGAAAGGCGACTCGATAGCCAGCTCGTCGGGCAGGTATTCGTCGATGAGCTGTATCATGCGGTCAAAAATTTTCTTTAACTTGATGGCGTGGTTGCTGTAGCTTTTGAGGTGAATCACGCCATACTGCACTACTTTTACCTTGGAACCAGTCACTTCAATCAGGCCATAGCCCATCACTTGTGTACCAGGGTCAATGCCAAGAATTAATTTGTTGGGTGGGAGTGCAGAAGAGTAAACCATAAGAGGCGCAATTTAAGACAATATCTTGAACATTACCCGCAACAGAAGGTTCCTTTTAGTCGTCGGCAAAATTGTCGTGCTGCTGCTCACGCTATACTTCCTATACCTGGCCATTTTCACGACACCAGACACGCTGCTTTCATGGCAAGGTATACTGCAAGCTGCCCGCCAAAGCAATTATACTTTTCTGCTGATTTTAAGTGCTATGCTTATACCTGCCAACTGGGGATTGGAAGCCTGGAAGTGGCAACTGTTGGGGCAGAAGCTGGAACGCATCTCTTACCTGCGGGCCTTCCGGGCTGTCATGGTGGGGCTCACGCTGGGTTTTATCACCCCCAACCGCCTGGGCGACTATGCGGGCCGTGTGCTCGAACTCAAAAGCAAAGAACGCCTGGAAGGTATAGGGGCGGTCTTCATCGGAAGGTTCTGCCAGTTGGTAGCTACTGTGCTGGTGGGGTCGCTGGGCTTGCTGTACTTTGCGGTGCTGCTCTACTGGAATGATTATCCGGCCATTTGCCTGAGTGTATTCTTCTTGCTGCTCGTGCTCAATGTGGCTATGCTGCTGCTGCTCTTCAATGCCCGCGCTATGGTGGCCTTGGTGGCGGCAGTGGGACCGCTTCGCAAACTGGCGAAATACCTGGCCATCATGGGGCGCTATACCTTCGGGGAGATGAACCGGGTGCTGCTACTTTCGCTGTTGCGCTACTTTGTGTTTCTCCTGCAATTCGTGTTGCTACTCGTTCTTTTTGAAGTCCGACTTAGTCCAGTCGAGTACATCAGTGGCGTATCTGCCGCTTTTTTTCTGAAGTCGGTGGTGCCGTCTGTGTCGTTGCTATCGGACCTGGGTGTGCGGGAGTTGTCAGCCATGTACGTGTTCGGACTGCTGGGGCAGGAGCGCTTACAGGTGCTGAGTGCCAGCCTGAGCCTTTGGCTGCTCAATATCGTGGTGCCAAGCGCAGTGGGATTGTTCTTTGTGCTGCGCCTGAAACTGGGCAGGAGAGGAGGTGCTGCCTGATGTTTACGCTGCTGCTCTTGCTTTCGCTGCTCGCTTATGGCTGGATAATCTTACGTTGTCTGTTCGCCTGGAAGCGTCTTGCTATACCTGCTATACCTGCCGACTTTGTTCCTGTTACAAAACTCTCCGTGATTATACCCGTCCGGAACGAGGCAGGGCAAATACTGAATTTGCTGCGCGATCTGGAGATGCAAAGTTATCCGGCATCTCTCTTTGAAGTGCTTGTGGTGGATGATCACTCGGAAGACAACACCGCTCAGTTGATTCAGGAATTTATACCTGCGACCAAGCTGAACCTACACCTGTTGCGGCTGGCAGATCAGGGAACACAAACCGGTAAGAAAGCGGCCATCAGTCAAGGTATAGCACAGGCTGGCGGGGAACTGCTGGTCTTTACCGACGGCGACTGTCGGGTGCAGCCGGATTGGTTGCTACATTTCTCCTATACCTATACTTCGCAAGAATCAGTTTTTATTTCAGGTCCTGTGAGTTTTCACAAAACCCACACTTTGCTGGAGCGCATGCAGTTAGTGGAGTTCGCCTCATTGATTGGCGTGGGGGGCGCCTCCATCGGGTTGCAGCAACCGAACATGTGTAATGGCGCTAATCTGGCTTATACCCGGGAAGTGTTCGAAGAGGTAGGCGGCTTTATGGGAAACGAAGGGATAGCCAGTGGTGACGATGAATTTCTGCTGCATAAAGTCAACCGGCTATACCCGGGAAAGATCGCTTTTCTAAAGCAGCAGGGAGCCATGGTGTATACAGAGGCACGCAAAACGGTCAGCAGTTTCATTGCTCAGCGAGTGCGTTGGGCCAGCAAGTGGCGGAGTTACCAAAGCCTTTCTGTTAAACTGGTAGCCTTGTGTGTGTTTGCTGTCAACCTAATGCTTTTTCTGGCTATACCTGCGGTGCTGCTGGGCTGGCTTTCTTTTTGGATTTTTTTGGCTGCCTACCTGCTTAAGTTTTTGATCGATTTCTTGTTTTTAAACAGGATATTGACCTTTATGCGACAGCAAAATTATCTGGTTTTTATGCTTCCGCTGCAGCTTGTTTACATTCCTTACGTACTATATACCGCTATCTGCGGCCTCACAGGTCGCTATACATGGAAAGGCCGAACCATCCGAAATCATGACTGAAAATGAATTTGCCATCATGGACGAACTCTATTTTGTAACGTCCTACCCTGACCTTAAAAGCACCAGCGCACTCACTGATGACGAGCTTTGTACCGCCCTGCGCGAGCTGATCGCGAAAGGTTATATCCGGATCTTATACCCTGACCCGGACACCGAGCATGCGTATGATGAGGCTGCCTTCAGCAAGAATTGCCAGCAGTACTTTTACCTGGCTACAAAAGCTGGATTAGTTGTGCATAATTCTATCTGATCCTTGTGCTTCACACTCCAAAATCCGTTATAGTGTAAAAAGCTCGAACAATTGCCAGCACTACGTAGTTGCAAGAATACGTACGCGATGAATACGTAGAATTTTAAAGGATTTTGAGGGGTTGGCAAAGAATGCGGTTGATTTTTTGTAAATTTACAGAGTATATACCTGCGTGACAGGTATAACTGGCGGCAGAGCTCCCACGTGCGGGTTTTCCGTCACCCTAAACTATGAAACCGAATGTCTGATATAGTCGCTCCGAACATACAGCAAGAGTTAAATCTCAAGAAGCTGGAGTTATCGGCCCTGTTGGAAATTACGCAGGCGATTAACGACAACCTGCCTGAAGACGCGCTTTACAAAATCTACCGCTTTACACTGCTGGCCCAGTTGCAGATCAACCGACTGGCTCTGTTTGTACATGACGAAAAGTGGGAATGCAAAGTAAGTTTCGGCACCGATCTGGAAGCCGCCAAGCAACAACTGCCTGAAGCCATCCTCGAACTGAAGGAAATCACCCGCATGTCCAAGCTGAGTGTGGACAAGCGGTGGCGCAATTTTGAGATCGTGATCCCGATCATGCACAACGGCAAAATGCTTGCTTTCGTGATGATCGGAAAGATTCAGCCTTATTATACCAATATTGAGGCGCTGAACTTTGTGCAGACTGTGAGTAACATCATGCTGGTAGCCATCGAAAATCACCGCATGGCCCGCCAGCGACTGGCGCAGGAGTCGATCCGTAAAGAAATCGAGATTGCCCGTGAGGTGCAGTCTATGCTCTTCCCGAAGAAGCTGCCTAATGACAAAGACGTCGCTATTCACGCGAGTTACATTCCTCACTCATCCATTGGCGGCGACTACTACGATTTTATTGAGATAGACCAGGACCAGTTTCGGTTCTGCGTAGCCGACGTATCAGGTAAGGGCGTACCAGCCTCCCTGTTGATGTCGAACTTTCAGGCGGGTCTGCGAACTATTCTCCGGCAGAACTCTGATCTGAACACGGTGGTGTCAGAACTGAACCATCTGATCTACCGCAATGCGATCGCAGAGAAATTCATTACGACTTTTCTGGCCATTTTCAACCGCAAAACCCGCGAGTTAAGTTACGTCAATGCCGGCCACAATGCTCCGGTTTTGCTGTACGAAAATAACACACACGACCTGCTCAATGACGGCTGCACCATGCTGGGCGTTTTTGATGTACTTCCATTCATGAACGTAGGTAAGATCCAGGTGCCGCACAATGCCGTGCTGCTTTGCTATACCGATGGCTTGACGGAGGTATTTGACGAAGACGAATCAGAGTTTGGAATTGAGGGCACGATCGAGTTTTTGCAGAAGAACCGTTTCCTGAGCTCCAAAATGCTGCACTTACAGCTACTCAACGCCATCAACCTCTACAACGAAGAATCTTCCTTCAGTGATGATATTACCTTGCTGTCGTGTAGGTTTAAGTAGGTGTTAAATTGTTGAGTGGTTAAAGATCATCTGCATAAAAGGAATGGGCGTGATAGAATAAACCATTTTTTGACCTTCATTATTTGCTGTCGAATAAGCAACACTCAACAAATCAGCCACTCAATCATCTGACAATTCAATTGCTCCGCCTCTACAAGACACCCGCCTTGCTTCGCAGACTTTTGCCCGGCTATACCTGGCGGCGGGAAGAAAACGGGAAGGTGCTATACCTGACTTTCGATGATGGGCCTATACCTGAAGTCACCCCCTGGGTGCTGGAGCAATTGGATGCATTCAAAGCCAAAGCGACCTTTTTTGCCGTGGGTGACAACCTGGTCAAGCATCAGGGTATAGCAGAACAGATAGTAGCAGAGGGGCACCGCCTGGCAAATCACACACACAATCACCTGCGCGGCTGGGAAACATCGCTGGAGGACTATCTCCAAAATGTGCAGCAGTGTCAGCTGCAACTCGAAGCACTCTTCCCGGATACAACGCAACTCAAACTGTTCAGGCCACCTTATGGCCGCATCACCATGAAACAGGCAGCGGCACTGCGTCCCGATTATGAATTGATCATGTGGGATGTGCTTACCAATGACTATGACCAGTCGTTGCGTCCCGAAAAATGCCTGAGCGAAGCCATTCGCTGTACCCAAAGCGGTAGTATCATCGTATTCCACGACAGCCTGAAAGCTCAGCGAAACATGCAATACGCCCTGCCCCGATTTTTAGACTATTTTACCGCACAGGGCTATACCTTCCAGACCCTATGATGGTATCCGTTGCCTACTTTGTAATTTACTTTATCGTATTTGCAGCGCTCCTTCTGTTGCTGCTCTTAAACCGGCGGCGCTATACCTCATCAGTGGTTGACTTTCCTCAGGTAAGTATCCTGATCGCCGCCCGCAACGAAGAGCATAATATTCTGGCTTGTCTTCAGGCCATAACCGCACTCGATTACCCGCAAGAGAAAATAGAAGTGCTGATCGGGGACGATGGCTCCACAGACCAAACCCGTACGCTGGTTGCAACATATATAAAAGATAAACCAAACTATACCTGTATCCCGATCACCGACACAGTAGGGAAGGCGAGGGGCAAAGCCAATGTATTGGCACAGCTGGCACGTAAGGCCACATCCGATATCTTTCTGTTCACGGACGCTGACATACAAGTACCCCCGTCCTGGATAAAGGCAATGCTGGCAGGACTGGACGAAAAGGTAGGAGTAGTGACAGGGCTGACCACTGTGACGGGCAACAGACTGTTTGACAAAATGCAGCGCATGGACTGGCTGTTTTCGATAGGGCTAATGCAGGTATTCAGTGACTTGAACATGCCGGTAACAACCATGGGCAACAACATGCTGCTCACCCGCAAGGCGTACGAAGAAGTGGGAGGTTTTGAGAATATTCCTTTCTCGATCACAGAAGACATTGCTATTTTTAACCAGATACTGAAACGCGGCTTTGGATTCCGAAACCTGTATAACTGCGATGTGCTGGCTTTGTCAGCACCCGTCTCTAGCTATGGCTCTCTCTTAGAGCAACGAAAGCGATGGATGCGTGGCTCGGTATACATGCCGAAGTACATGTTTGCGCTATTTGTGCTGCACTCAGCTTACTACCCCGTGCTGATCCCTTTCTTTTTTAAAGCCTCTTTAGGTATAGCGCTCAGCATCGCGGTGGTAAAGCTATTGCTCCAAAGTTTGTTCATGCACATCTGTTTGAAACGCCTGCACCGCAGCGCTCCATGGTGGCATTACATCCTGTTTGAGCTATACCTGTTAGTAACCACTTTCATCCTGATCCTGTACTTCTTCCTGCCTACCAAAGTGAAATGGAAGGGGAGGAAGTATTAGGAGTTTATACTTCTCCTTGCAGCCTTAGCCATTAGTTCGGACCTTTGCAGGAGTTTTTTTGATAGAGACCGAAATACATGACTTTAATTGATTCGCACGCACATATCTATTCAGAGCAATTTAAGCAGGACCGTGACGAGTCACTGGCACGGGCGCTGGAAGAGGGCGTAGAGAAAATCTACATGCCCAACATCGACCATACTTCCATTGATGTGATGCTGGAGACGGAGGAAAAACACCCAAACCAATGCATCGCCATGATGGGGCTTCACCCAACTTCAGTGAATAAGGAATTTGAGAAGGAGCTATACCTGGTAGAGGAGTGGCTGGGCAAGCGGCAGTTTGCGGCTGTAGGTGAGTGTGGCATTGACCTGTATTGGGACAAGACTTTTCTGCCGCAGCAACAGGAGGCGTTGAAGGTACAGGTGCAGCTGGCCAAAAGATACCAGCTTCCCATTGTGTTGCACACCCGCGATTCATTTGACGAGACTTACGAGATCATTGCCGCTGCGCAGGATGGAAGTTTGACAGGTATATTCCATTGTTTTTCGGGTACCGTGGAGCAGGCGGAAAAGGTGAAAGAACTGGGTTTTCTGATGGGTATTGGCGGTGTGGCGACCTTCAAAAATGGTGGTCTTGACAAGGTGCTGCCGCATGTGAGCCTGGACAGCCTTGTGCTTGAAACCGACTGCCCATACCTGGCTCCTGTGCCGCACCGTGGCAAACGCAACGAGCCTGTATACCTGCCGCTGGTGGCCCGCCGGGTAGCCGAACTGATGCAGAAACCATTGGAAGAAGTGGCGCAGACCACGACCCAAAACGCACTGAACCTATTCAAACTGTAAGCCATGGATGTAGTTAAAACAAATATCGATACTGCCGCGCCTGCGCACCCGGAGGCCTCCATACTCATCATTTATACGGGCGGTACAGTGGGGATGGTGTATGATGAAAAGCACAGCCTGGTGCCTTTCAACTTCAGTCAGATACTGCAAAAGGTACCTGAACTGAGCAACTTTAAGTACATGCTGACGGTGCTGAGCATAGAGCCCGCCATCGATTCCTCTAATGTAGCTCCAAGTGACTGGTTGATGTTGGCTAATCTGATCCGCGATAACTACGCCGATTACGATGGCTTTGTCGTGCTGCATGGCACCGATACCATGGCCTACAGTGCTTCAGCCCTTAGCTACCTGCTCGAAAACCTGGAGAAGCCTGTGATCTTTACAGGGGCTCAGGTGCCGATCGGTCGTACCCGCACCGATGCGCGCGCCAACCTGATTTCAGCCTTGCAGATCGCCGCTACGAAAGTAAATGGCAAAAGTATTGTGCCCGAGGTGTGCATCTATTTCCATAACCTGTTGATCAGAGGAAATAGAGCTAAGAAGGTAGAGAGTCGTCATTTCAATGCGTTTAAGTCAGAAAATTACCCACTGCTGGCTAAGGCCGGCATTAGCATCGATTTTTATGAAAGTGCCATTTTGCCACATCCGGAGAAACCGCTGCATGTGCACCAGCAACTGGATGACAATGTGGCGATCCTAAAGCTTTTTCCGGGTATAACGCCTCAGGTCATGCGGAGCGTGCTGGAAGCGCCCGGACTGCGTGGTGTCGTATTGGAAACATTTGGGGCAGGCAATGCCCCTACCTCAGGCTGGCTGCTTGAAATGCTGGAAGGTGCCATATCAAGAGGCATTTATATCCTGAACGTATCGCAGTGCGACGAAGGTAGGGTAGACCAGGGACGTTACGAAACCAGCAAATTCCTGCTTAATATGGGCGTGATCGGGGGTGACGACATCACCACAGAGGCGGCCATTACGAAACTTATGTTCGTGTTGGGACTCGACTTGCCGGCAACACAAACCCGTGAGCTGTTGTCCAGTAACCTGCGCGGCGAGATCTCCATCTAGCCTGGTTAATATATTTATAAGGTATAGGAGCGCAAAAGTTTGCGATAGTGGTTCTAAATGGCGTATATTTGCACCCATTAAAGAGAGCTGTCCGAGTGGTCGAAGGAGCACGCCTGGAAAGTGTGTATACCCCAAAAGGGTATCAAGGGTTCGAATCCCTTGCTCTCTGCTGGTAGGAATACCAAAATCAACTAAAAGCCTGCAAATCAAGTGATTGCAGGCTTTTTTGTTTTTACCGGCCTCCTAAGTTTTGCACCTTTTCAGGTAATTTAGGTGAGTTGTCCGGTGAGTTGCTTTAAAGTCTCCATTGACTCACCGAATAGATATGTAACTCATTGATACACAAGATGTACAGAGGCTGTATGTCTTGACTGCGGCTGACTGCAAGGCTATTTTTGTATAACCTTTTAAGTCACTGTTATGAGCATCAATTTTAGTCTCCTCTTTTACCTAAAGAAACCGAAGAACTACCTAACAGGCCCTGTGCCGATCTATTTACGTGTTACTGTGGCCGGCAAACGAGCCGAATTAGCAACAAGCAGGTCCGTTGAGCCTGAAAGGTGGATCTCTCCCGCGGGTCGCGCCATGGGCACGAAGGCTGCATCCAAATCCTTGAACACTTACCTGGACAATCTGCAGGCGAAGGTGTACGAGGCACACCGTCAGCTGGTAGAGGCTGGACTGCCGCTGACTGCGGAGGCCATCAAGAACAAGTTTCTGGGGAAAGTAGAAAAGGGTAAGACGCTGCTGGAGGTATTCTGCGAGCACAACCGGAAAATGGAGGCACTAGTAGGGGAAGAGTTTGCCCCCGGCACCCTGGAGCGCTACACCACTTCTCTACGCCATACCCAGGATTTTGTGAGATGGAAGTATGCAGCCGAGGACATCGATGTGCGGCAGGTAGATCATGCTTTTGTCACGGATTATGAATTCTACTTGCGCAGCGTGCGCAAGTGCTCCAACAATACGGCCGTCAAGTACATCAAGAACTTCGGAAAGATCATCCGCATCTGCCTGGCCAATGGGTGGATCGCTATTAACCCCTTTCTTAACTACAAGGCCAAACTTCGGAAGGTGGAGCGCGCTTATCTTTCTGAGGAGGAACTACAGCAGATAGCATCCAAAGGGTTCGTCTCCGAGCGCCTGACCCAGGTGCGAGACATTTTCCTGTTCAGCTGCTACACCGGTCTTGCCTATGTGGACGTGCAGCAGCTGAAGCGTGCGGATATCCAAACGGGAGTGGACGGGGAGCAGTGGATCTTCAAGAACAGGCAGAAGACGGACACTCCTTCCCGCATACCGCTCCTGCCGATGGCCCTCACTATTCTGGAGCGCTACCAGGATCATCCACAATGTTTGTATGAGGATAGGTTGTTGCCTGTGCTTAGCAACCAGAAGATGAATGCCTATCTGAAGGAAATAGCTGACGTGTGCGGGATAAGTAAACAGATGACCTTCCACACTGCACGCCACACTTTTGCCACCACTGTCACGCTTTTGAATGGCGTGCCCATGGAGAGCGTGTCCAAGATGCTGGGCCATACCAATCTTAAAACCACGCAGCACTATGCCAAAATACTGGATGTGAAAGTAGGGGAGGATATGCAAAGGCTGCGGGAGCGGCTGAAGCTGTGATGGTGAGTAGGTATGTCCCATTTAATGTTTAGCACAACTAATAATTTCTATATATCAGCATTAATTCTTAATTTGCAATTCGCGAATTAAGAATTAAGAAATATGAAAAAACATGGCGGCATGCGTCCGCAGGACATTACCATCCTGCTTAACATCACGGTAAAAGGTGATGCGCCCTGGATGATGAAGGATTTAGCCCATGAACTGGGCATCAGCGCGTCAGAAGTGTCAGAATCGCTCCACAGGTCCTACATGGCGGGGCTGATCGACAAGCCTAAGCGGAAAGTGATGCGCCATGCCCTGCTCGAGTTCCTTGTCTATGGGGTGCGCTACGTATTCCCGCAAGAACCCGGCGCCATGGTAAGGGGAGTGCCTACTGCCATCAGCGCACCTCCCTTGAATAAGCTTATCATGAGCAGTGAAAAGCTGGTCTGGCCGTATGCCAAGGGCACGGAAAGAGGGCAGGCGATAGAGCCGCTCTATCCTTCAGTGGTAGAGGCCTGCATTAACAATCCCGAGCTGCATGAGCTTTTGGCGTTGGTGGATGCGCTTCGGGTAGGGAGGGTACGCGAGCGGGAGCTGGCAAAGGTTGAACTTGAAAAGCGAATTTTAGATGGACGGTAAAGCAATAAATATAGAGACCATCAGGAAGGTAGCCATTGGGCTGAAGGAGCTGCGGCAGAGAATGGTGTTTGTGGGAGGGGCCACGCTTAGCTTGTATGCCGATGATCCTGCAGCCGATGCCGTGCGGCCGACAAGCGACATAGATATAAGCATATCATTGGCAGGCTATGGTGAATGGAGCGTACTTCAGGAGCGGCTGCAGGAACTAGGGTTTTATCCCGATCCTGCAAGCAAAGTCATCTGCCGTTTCACCTACGAGGGCATCACGATTGATGTGATGCCGGACGATGCGGGCATACTCGGCTTCTCTAACCCGTGGTATCAGCCGGGCTTGGAAGAGTCGGTTGAAGTGTTGCTGACAGATGATGTGAAAATAAATATCCTGCCGGTTTCTTATTTCCTGGCGACAAAGTTCGCTGCCTTTCACAGCCGGGGAGGCGATCCACGGAGCAGCCATGACTTTGAAGACATTGTTTATGTCACGGATAACAGGCTGAAACTGGTTGAGGAAATTGCAAGTGCTCCCAATGAGGTCAGGGCTTATCTGCAGGATGAATACAAACAAATCTGGGGCAGCCGCTACCGGGAAGAGATCTTGGGATGCCATTTGTCTGAAGCTGACAGGCTACCGCTGTTGGAGGAGAAGATTGAGCAGATACTGCAACTATAAATCTGCCGATGGAGAGCGTCTCCAAGGTGCTGGGCCACACCAACATCAAGACCTTATCGGCCTCTTTCCTCAGGGAAAGGAGGTAGGCAATGAAAATTAGTAAAAGGGAAGAAAGAGATGGGTTTCAACAGTCAGCGTTTTGCATTAACAAGACCAACGTTTTCAACAGTATGATGCAAGTACGCATTATTATCGAAAAGACGGATGACCCTTATTGCGCCTAAGCCGAAAATATGAAGGGTATTATGATTGAGGGGAAACAGTCGCGGAGGCTAAGCAGTCCGTGATGGATGCCATTAGGCTCTTAAAGCAGCATAGTTGAGGATCATGTCCCGACTGTTCTAAAGGGAGAGTATCAGTTGGTTTACAGGTTCCACTCAGTAAGCTAGTTGAGCTATTACAATAGTATCTACGAATTAATTTACAACTTCAAAGTCTATTTAATGTAATAATTTTAATGGTATTGCAACTATAAAGTTGAAAAAAATCATACTCTTTCGCGATGAGCGGCCCAAAAACGCACAGGACCTGTTGAACCTGGAGATTACCCCGGCATCCAGAACTGAGACGATAGAGCATCTTGAGCCGGAGGACTACAGTGAGGGGCCGCTAGATGTTAGGTTATTTGGAATAGCCAGTATGTGGGTGTTCGGGAAGAAGGAAAAAAAGCAGGAAATATACATTAAGATTTCTATGGGAAGGCCAAGCTCCAAAGTAATCTGCATCTCTTTTCATAAGGCAGCCCACCCGATGCATTACCCTTTTAAGAAATAATAAGCGATGGAAAGTCCGATTACAGGCAAGGAAATGAAGTTGGCCACAGAGCCAACGGTATTGTCTTTTCGCAAGGAAAAGTTTGAGGTGGTATACCATTACTACCTGTGCGAAGACAGCGGGGAGCAGTTCACAGACGAGTTGCTGGATACGATTAACCTCAACCAGGTACACAACCAGTACCGTGAGAAGTACGGTATTCCATTTCCGGATGATATAAAATCCATCCGCGAGCAGTATGGGGCATCGGCCAGCAAGATGTCTCTGATTCTTGGCTTCGGTGCCAACCAGTATCGGCTGTATGAGACTGGAGAGGTTCCGTCTGTGGCCAACGGCCGGCTAATCTTAGCGGTAAGGGAGCCACAAGACTTCATCAAGCAGGTAAAAGCGAGCGAGCAGCTGTTGGATTCTAAGGACGCGGCAAAGCTTATGCATCGAACTGAGAAGATCATGGAGGCGCGGCAGCACAATCTGTGGAACCTGCTTCTGACGGAGCGGATTTTTAAAAACGAAATTGCTAATGCGCTCTCTGGCTACAGAAAGCCGGACTTTGAGCGGATCGCGCAGATTATCAGTTTTCTGACAGAGGGTAAGGAAGACATTAACAAGACCAAGCTCAACAAGTTGCTGTTCTACGCTGACTTCGGGTGTTTCAAGAAAGCGGGTGTGTCCATGACAGGCATCACCTACAGAGCCATACCGCTGGGACCGGTGCCGGCCGAGTATGATAAGCTATACATGAAGCTCGCTGATGACGGGCTCATTAAGGTTACTCCCAAGTTAATCAGGGACTACCATGCAGAAGTGTTCCAAGGGATGAAAGACTTTGACTCCTCTAAGTTCAATTCACTTGAAGTAGAGGTATTGGAGAGTGTTAAGAAAAGATTCTCTCATTTATCTATTAAGAAATTAGTGGAGCTTAGCCACGAGGAGAGTGCCTGGCTTGAAAACCATGAGAGCAGAGAACTTATAAATTATCAGAATTTTGCTTTCGGTCTAAAGCATCTTAATTAAAAAGAGTTGACCATAGACAAAATGATTTTAGTGCTATACGCGGAAAAAAGATAAGCTACTCTAGTCAGATCATTTACATGATGGTTGGCCAAGCTAAAATAAAAAGGCCTACTAGAGCAATCTAATAGGCCTTTTTAGTAAGCCAAGTAATTGAATTATAGAACCTTATCCACAATAATCTGGCTGCTTTAGAAGATTATTTCAGCTAGGAAAGGTGCTGAGGTGAAATTCACAGTTTTAAAAGATTAGATTGCTATCACAAATGTTGCTCATTTACCCCATTCTATTTCGTTACTCACTTTGTGTAACACCCAATAGTTTTTTCACATAGCGGTTAAAAAATGAACGGCTGCTGAAATCCATTTGATCGGCAACTTCAGAAATAGTGAGGTTCTTGTTTTGTAAAAGGAGGATGATGCGCTCCTTGGCGAAGCGTTGGATCCATTCAGAAGCCGTGATTCCGGATGACTTTTTACAAATCTGGTTGAGGTATTTTGGAGTGATGTTCAACTGATTGCTGTAAAACTGTACTTCACGCTCTGTTAAGCAATGCTCCTGTGCCAATTGCATGAACCGCTCATACAACGTTCCGGTTTGCAGGGTGTGTTTCCGTCTTTCATATTCGTTGGCAAAGATGTGCCACATGTCGAGAATGAACAGTTGCATCTGTAAACTCAGGGCTTCGTCGTAAAAACGATGATCGTTTTCCAAAGAGCGATCACTCAGCCACTTAAAGTTAGAAAGGATTTTTTGCCTGTCATTTTTGCCATGGATTGTTTTGACTGGATAAGCCCTGGAATGAAGCAGGGCATTGATACTCCAGCCCTGGTCGGGCAGCTTGTTGTTCAGAAAATCTTTTTCTACCAGCAATACCGTCGCCTTAAAGCTTTTTGAAAGCTGCAAATCTGAAAGTCTGCTCTCGGCAAACCAAAATAGAAATTCCCCTCTTCCGCACTCCATCTGCTGGTCGTTGAACATAAACCTGATGCTTCCACGATGGCAGAACAAGTGGGTATGGTAAATCTTTTGGAAATGCGTGGGAAAGTCGCCAACACTCATTAGGCTTAGTAAAACAACTTTTATTTTTTTTCATCTGCCATAGATTAGAACCTTTCTACTAAGATAGGTGATATCTGACATTATTGCCGAATTATGTGTAACAATTGATACTTAATTATATTTTCACTTTGTGAATATCAATTTGATACGATATGCATACATCAAGCAAAGATATATTTGAAAGATTAAGGAAAGGGTAGACCGTCAGTCCGAATGATCCTCAGAGTAGCAGTTTGCGTGAAGCATCTTACGCTACGATGGAGTTAGTCCAAAAAATGAATAATTCCAGTAATCCGGAGGAAATTAGAAATGTTCTGGGTCTGATCACTGAAAGTGAAATAGATACGTCAACGGCACTATTTCCACCCTTATATATCAACTACGGGAAGAATACCAGGGTCACTGTTTTATTTCCTTGCATACCTACAGTTATATCATTAAGAAATCGCAGGAGTGCAACGGGGCATGTTGCAAATAAGTAGGGGGCACTCTTTTATAATAATCGTGTATTTTGGCGGCTAAACTTTTCGCTTTTTGAGACTGTACAGCAAAAAGGCGGACGTTGTCAGGCTGAGAGACCATGCAGCATCCTTTGTCGTCTTCACTCGTGTTCACAGAGCCAATTCACGACTTAATCTTTATTTTCGAGAATTATCTCCTGGTGAGAGGTCCTGTAGCGCCGGGAGAAATCCACCTGAGTAAAATTGTGCTAAACGTTATCTTCAACGTACTGCCTATCCTGGTGTAACGGTACAACTGGAACAGACTTCTTCGCTCGTTAAACAACGTATATCATAAACTACCATTGCCAGCAGTGCTGTGTTAACATAAAATGCTTTCAGGCAAAACACTAAACTTACTTAATAAACAGTAACAGAATAGACATTCTTGAATTATCTGAAAACACGAACCCTGTATTACACTGCTTGCTCTAACCAGTTGATGGCATCTTGTTTGTTTGGGAAATTAAGAAGTTGGAATGGGAGGGGATGCGCTTCCGATAAATGCTTTATATTCGCTTATGCTGTTTTCTCCACTTTTTCGGTTGGGGATTGAACGCGGGCCACTTTCTGGATGCGTGTCTGCATCACCCCTGCTGCCAGATAAAAAGCTATTTCCCTGCTTTCCTCTTCTGTCACATCCACAAGCGTGCGAGTCGAATCAAGCAGCAGCCTTTTGATGTCATAGGATTTGATGATGTCCACCATGATATCAATGGTGTACTTGATTTCTGAAAGCAAGTACTGCTGCAAATCTGGGTATTCGGCTGCGATGATGTCCGTGGCAGGGTTATAATCTAATTTGATGATGCTGTTTTCGAATAGAATCATATAGGTTCGTATATACCTTGCAATATAACAAATGGTTTTTGTGCAGTGCAAAACAAATCAAACTCACATGTCCCATGCTTACAAGTACGGCCTGGAAACTCAGTCAAGCATCCATTACGCATGCCACTACTCGTAGATTTGCTGAATTGTAGAACTGCATCCAACGACAGAAACAAAAAACCGAGGCTGGTAATCGTGATAGTCTTCTTTGGCGCAGAGGAACTGAATCTGCACCAACGTGAGTTCAAGGTAACCATGCGGGAGGAAAGCAGTCTTATTAGCCGTTCATAGGACCTCATAAGCAATTTGATCCCATCGGATAATGCGCAATTTGTGTCAACTAGGCATTGTAACTAAAGAAGATGATTTACCTTGCTTAGGAGCTGAGACTGGTCAAAAAAAGCTTCTTAAGAACCTACGTCATTGCCACTTTACAAGTAATGGACAGGGATCATGTGCTGCTTTCTTAGTTGCATCAGCCAGTGACGCTTTTTCGGCTCACTTATATCTCGGTCAGCCTTTCTTTGTCACCCCAATAGCACCGTCCCTTCGCCATGCCATAAACTACACATTATTGTGCTTCCACAAGACCCGGTTACCCGATCCTGCTTGTGGACTAAGCGAGCATATTTTATAAAGGATTTGTAAAATATTGAGCTCAATGCTTTTTTTTTATTCTTCTGAAATACCATATTTGCAGCCATAAATTGCACATGTGCTTTGGATTAGAGTTATATGTTTATTTTGTTGTGTTTATCTTGAATTGTATTTTATGTATTCGTGGCTGTTGCCAATAGCTACAAGTGAATTTAATGACATACTTATGAAGAGAATCTTTACAAAAGTTTGCCTTTCGATACTGTTAGCACTATTTTACTCTGCCACATCCCTCGCGCAGGGAATTGGAATCAGCGAAACAGGGGCCTTGCCTGACCCTAAGGCTATACTGGATATCGCCTCCTCAAGCAAAGGTCTGCTCATTCCCCGTATGAGCAGTGCCGAGCGCGATGCCATCGAACAGCCGCCGGTGGGGCTGCAGCTCTACAACACGACAACCAATACCATTGATTTGTACCGAGGTAGTGGCTGGCAGAGCCTTGGCTTTGGGGAAGAATCGCTCAACATGGTACGGGTGAACTCACTGGCTGACCTTCCTGCACCACAGGGGGAAGCTATTACGCTGGATTCTGAGAAGGTATACATTTTTTCCGGTATTATCGATCTGCAGAGTAATTACCTAAACCTAAACGGGGCGGCCATCAAGGGGGAATTCCCGGAGAAGGACGGCGTAACCTCCACTGTGAACGGTGCCATCGTACGTAGTAGTGACAAACACGTGTTCATAGAGAAATTGGCGATTATCATTCCTGACGGAGCAACCAGTGCCCTGCAGTTGAGTGATGCCACGGGGGAGATGCTATGCACGATCTTCCCAGGCACCAACATAGTTGAGTCTGGTGGGACTAGTCAGGGAGTGGGAAGTATCAGCGGGTTTAAATACATAGCTATCTCCAGCAACTATTGGCGCTGTGCCGATGGCGTGAAGATAGACGGTGTCGTGGGAGAGTTCACCTTCTTCCACAACATTATCTCTGGCATTACGGCAGGCAATGGAGTGGAGTTTATGCCTGGGCTCTCGATCGACGCTATTGATATCTCAAATAACTATTTTACCTACATTGGTCAAGTGGGCATTAAAAGTGGTGCGATAGACTTCAACCATGCCCGTCTGATGACGAACATGTTCAGTAATGTAGGTACGCCCACCGAAGGTTTCGACAGCACTACCCCCGGCTGGGAAATGCGGCAGAACGCTGGTGTGCCGGACAGCCGGGTTTACGGTTCCCTACATATGAATGACAATAGCATGATGACAGCTGTAGTGCAGAACGAGTCCAGTAAGGTCGCAGGTTCTACTACCTCCGTTAAGTTGGAGCGCTTCACTGCCACAGAGGATAACCGGTTGCAATACGTGGGCCGCTACCCCATCTCGGGCAAGGTCTATGTAGGTGCCGCAGGGGAGGGGCCTGCGGGAAGCAGTAACGACGTCAAAATCATGATTGCCAAGAACGGCGTGGTGGTGCCGGCCCCAGCGGCGGGTATCCGTAACCTCAGTTCACAGCAGAGTTTCCACCTATCTTTCGTAGCCGAAGTGGACTTGGTGCCAGGAGATTACCTGGAAGTCTTCGTGCGTACCAACTTTACCAATAGGCTGCTTATTTCAGACTTGCAATTGAGGGTAACGGATTAGTCAGGGCGTTATGTTTAGACTTAGAAGTATTTTAGGGGTCCTATTGTGTGGGGTGATGAGTCAGCTGTTGCTGGTTCAGCCCACATCAGGGCAGGGTAAAGTGGTGCTGGACGGGGCGGTGATTCGCCTGCATGGGGGCGCTTCTCTTGTCGTGCAGAATCCTGATCCGGGTGCTATCACACGCAAAAGAGGCTATATTCTTGCGGAAGATGCGCCCAGCAGCTTACGCTGGAGCACCGGGATTGGAAAGTATGAGGTGCCTTGGGGCACGGTAAGCGGGGAATATATTCCCTTTGGCTTCACCCTGCAGGAAGGGAAAGGACCGGGGGTGTTTATTCTGTCGACATATGGAACGGGCTGGCGCAACAATGCGTCTCTTCCAGCCGGTGTACCTACGATTGAGCGGGGGGGGGCAGACCACTCGGGGGAAATGGTAGATCGCTTCTGGCGCTTTGAGCCAGCGGGTTTTGAGGAAACACCAGAGGTGAGCTACCTTTCGTTTACTTACAAGGAGAGCGAGGTAACGGCGGACGGAAACACCATCGATGAAAGTAGGTTACAGGCTTACAGATGGAATGATGTGTTGCAGGCATGGGATGATTACAGTCCTGGGGGCGAGGTGGATATTCAGCGCCACACTTTCGTTACCGGAGCTATAGAAGCAGAGGAGCTTCATCAGTGGTGGTTTTTAGCCTCCAGTGCTCCCACAGTCCCCTTGCCTGTGGAGCTGCTGTTCTTCCGCGCCACAGTCTCGGCGCATACCGTACGGCTGCATTGGTCTACCGCCTCAGAAAGGGACAATGCCTACTTCGCAGTAGAGCGAAGCCCAGACGCTCGGCGGTTTGAGGAAGTACTTCGGGTTGCAGGAAGAGGTACTAGCAGTCTCTCTTTTGACTATCACGCTAGTGATGCTCCTCAAGGTACAGGCACATTCTATTACAGGCTCCGTCAGGTGGACTTGGACGGAGCCGAATCCTTTTCCTCGGTAGTGGCCGTAACACTGAAAGAAAGCGGACAGGAAAGCGCGCGTGTCTATCCAAACCCAAGTCACTCGGGTAGGTTCTTCATCGGCCTGAGGCCGTGGGAGGTGCGATTTGTCAGACTTTACACGCTAACGGGCAAAGCGGTTCCCATACAGCTAACACACCATGAAGAGTATTTGAGACTGGATATGGTTGTAGGTGAAAGCGTAGCACCCGGTATTTACCTGCTTCACATCGTGAGGGAGCATGGGACAGAAGTAGTGAAAGTACTGGTACAGTGAGCTTATATAAATTACGTGGGAGGTTAAAATACCGCTTCGGTATACGTCGTAAGGAGAAAATCCCTTATGTCATCTCCACCAATTATTTGGCTTCGAAGGCACTTCTAGATGCCAAATAATATATCGCCACTTATACTTGATATACTTCAGCAGTTGTGAATTAGGCAGGCTGTGGAATATTCTGTTTGACAGTAGCTGTAAAGGAATACTTATTTTCCTGCACCAACACCTGACTTACTCCCCGAGAAATAGCAGCCGCTGATTTGAAATGTGCCCAGTGTCATCCGCAATTTTACGGGCTCTGTGCCTTTTATGGAATAATTTTCTACACAACATTTTAGTATCCTAAGAATAGCGGCATGGTCTTTACGCATGAAGAGAGTCAACTGTTTGACGTTAGAATGGTAGGCACAAAACAAACCGGCTGCTTCAAAACCGTCCATTTTCAGCAAGCTGACATGCAATAGGGCTATGTTAGAGGTATGATCATCGAAGAGCTTGCAGACCAGATCCATGTCGCTATCAGCTTCCAGGGAAGCCCTGTAGGCGCTAAAGCTATTGGTAACTTTCTTAAAGACTTTCCCGATAAAGGGCAAGGTGCTTGCTGGCAGCGCTTTTATGGACTATGATGACCGATGAAATGGTAGACTAACCCGGTTTAAAACGATGTGAGTTTCATTAATGGAGGTAGCGTGCGAGAAAATTTTTTCACAAGTTGGGTCAGGCTTGTGAAAAAGCAGGGATGGGAAAAGGGATATTGATCCTGTATCAAAATCTTGTCAAGCTATGTCAGTCAAAATCATCACGAAAGAAGATCTGCACGCTTTCCATCGGCAGCTGCTGGAGGATCTGTCCAAGTTGATTGGAAAGCAGCAAACCGAGACGCCGGGTAAAGTGCTCAAATCCGCCGATGTGCGGCGCCTGCTTCAGATCTCCCCCGCCACGCTGTAAAAACTGCGGATCGACGGCACCCTGCCGTTCACCAAGGTAGGCGGCACCCACTATTACCGCCTAGAGGATATCAACAGACTGCTCAACGGAAAGCAGGGCAGGTCATGATGCTTGCGCTGCACCTGAGATGCTTTTATGCAAAGGCTGGCCGGGACATGCGCCTGCGCTGGCCGCACCTGAGCCTGTATATGGCGCTGCTGGCCCAGGGCTGGGAAGCTCCCTTCCAGGTAAGGCGGAAAGAAGTGATGCTGTGCGCCCGCATAAACTCCCGCGTCACGTATCATCGCTGCATGCTGGATCTGGCCGCCTGGGGGTATATCCGCTACCAGCCGTCTTATGACCCCGGCTCCAAAAGCCAGGTGTACATCATGCCCTTGGGAGGTTAAGCTGTTGTGGAGATCTGTATTGGGGGGCTATGGAATATAGGCAGAGAGGCAAACAACGCAGGTACTGCATACAAAGTCAACATGACACAAGAAGGGCTACCGGGTTATACCGGGAGGCTCTTCTTATGACTGTACTCCTTAAAGTGTGTGAGTTGGTATGCACGTAGACTGAAGGTCCCTCCAGGGATGGAGCCTGGAGCCGGTATAAGCTGAAAAAGCTGGCATCAAACCGGATCAGAAATGTGTTCTACTGGAGTAGGAGTACAGCGCTGGGTGGCAACAAAGTAAAGTGTTGGGGAGGAGCAACAGGGTATAGTAAAACTTAGGTGGTTATGCTAGAGTCTACGACCTTTTTTCTGCTGTTGCTTAGGTTTGACCTGTACCTCCTCTATATCACTTATGTCGCGAGCCCTGCCTACCGCTTTCTTGTTTTTAATAAAGTCTCTTAATCCAATATAAGATACCTGCAGCCCCTCCAAATCGACCACTTCCCTGTTACCGTAAGCTTCCTTGAAAGAAACACCATCTATCGTGTTAAGTATATCGATTCGAAGCGGGGGATAGCCAATTTGAGTGACATAGCCTTCCTTTAGGAAGTCTTCTCTTTCAAAACCCAACGACGCTAGTCCAAAGTCTTTGAGCACATGGAGCATGCGCCCAGCATTTTCCTCAGTGACGCCGATCCAGATGTCCAGATCACCTGTATGTCGGGGCCTGCCGTGGAAAGCCAGCGCATACCCGCCCACCACCAGGTAATCCACCTGGTGCTTATTTAGAAGTTCAATGAATTCCTCAAAGTCTCTAGCTAATACCATGGGAGAGTTTTCTTACAGAAACAGCAGTACGGTCAAGCCTCTGGCCAAGCTTGATGTATTGGGAGATAATGAAAGTGACAGCCTCCATTCGTTCTTTAGGTGATCGGCTAAGCCAGAAAAGAAGGTCATCCTGTTCATCAATTTCTTTCATCGGACCCTTTCGGGCTACTGCCTGTATGCGCCTCATTGCCTGTATCTATTTAGGGATAATGGACCTTTGCCCTATACAAATATACTGAATTTACGATTACCATGTTGTGAGAAACTAACGTTTGCTCAACGTGTGGCTAAGGGATGCATACTTTGTCTAAAGTAGAAGTGCTGGGGAGGTACATACATTTATCATAGGCAGTAGGGCAGGTACAGCATACAAAGTAAACATGACACAAGTTGGGCTATCATGTTATACCGGATGGTATCTCTTGTGGAAAGAATCACTTAATAGGTGATTTGTCTGTCCGGATGTTCAGGACTCATATAGAGGCTGCTAATTGAAGCGTTTTAATATAGGAGCAAAGGGACGCAATTGTTCTAAACATTGCACCAATTATTTAAGACTAATGAAGCTTTGAGGAATTGATGTTGGCTCCATGACCTATGGTAAATTTATATCATAGACCTTTCGATTGTCTGTTAAATCAGTATTTTTTGCATGAGAATTAAGATATGCCTAAGATTAGAAGGTTGCGCGCAGGGCAAAAATCAAATCTGTTGGTGAGCTAAATTTAGAGTTGAAATTGAAAAAATGATGTGTAATTTTAAGTAGAAGCATTTGCAGCTAAACTGAGATAAATAAGTTAGTGCGTAATTCGGTGAGCAGGCTCGCGAAGAAAGAGTAAAGAGCAGCTGCTCACTTAAGTTGTCTAAGTTGCCATTGACTCATCCTCCTATGACAGCTATTGAGCTGAGCAAGAAACCCAATGTGGAAAATAGTGATGGATGAGTTTGCTGGTTAGGAATACTCTTAAAGCACGGGATAATCCTAAGTAAGGGCAAAATAAAAGGGCTGAAAATTATTTCAACCCTGAGTTGATTAGGCAGATAGATTTCAAGGGTAAAACAAACTTTAAAAAGTAAGGGCCTCACAGGCTGCTGGAATACTACCCTGTCGTGCATCTAATTTAATCTTGTCCAATGCCTTTCTCCTTAGCATGCACCTTGGTCTGCTCAAGACATGCCGTTTGCACTTTAGCCAGTTGAATGGCCCAAAAATACGATACATTGTATATTCTTCAATCGATATGACAGACATTCCATTAAAGGAATAGCCTAGTTAAGATTCTACGTGTTTTATGCGCTACTTTCTAAGGTGTGACTAAAGCTTATCATGAAAAACGTGACAAAAAAATAAAGGAACCAGTGTCGTGTTACATGTAAAGTTTTCGATCAATGCCGCTCCTTTTGCTCTTTATATTTGTACATATTTTTTTCAGAATCAAACAAGCGACTTCATTAAAATATTTAGAAGGTAGGGCAAGAATTTCTTAGTTGACCTACTTGGGTGATAATTGTTTTGAATATTCCAAAAACCTTAGAGTAGGGCATGTGCTGTCAGCTTTAAAGAATGCTCATATCTACGGCATTCTAAATAATTTCATATACAAGTAGTGTTTGCATGAAAGGCGATTATAGCTGTTAGCTTGGCTAACTTGAGTGGAATGTGATGGCAGGGATATGAGCCCTTTTTTAAATATGGAAAATGCATTAAAGTGTTCCGAGTTTTATTTGTCCTTGTTAGAAAATAGCAATGACCTTATTTCGATTATCGATTCACATGGAAATTACCAGTTCGTCGGCGGCTCGGTTAAGGCTTTACTAGGCTATTCCCCTGAGGAAATGATAGGTAGCTGCGCCTTTAGCTACATTCATGAGGAAGACAAGGCTGCCACAGCGGCAGCGCTCAATTCTTCCCTTGGAAGGCAACTCTCCAGTCTTCCCTATTTTAGGTTTAGGCACAAAGCGGGAGGGTGGCGATGGATGGATTGTACTATATCTAACATGGTTGACAATCCATTTATTAAGGGGTATGTTACCAATACCAAGGATATTACAGAGAGGGTGGAGGAAGAGCGGCGCAAACTGAGAGCGCAGGCTCACTATGAGTCCATGTTCTATAATCACCCGGATGCTGTTTTCGAACTAGACATGAATGGTTACTTTTCTAAAGTCAACAGCAGCGTGTCGAAATTGCTTGGCTATGAGGACAGCCAGATCTTAGGGTCTCATTTCAGTAAGTTTGTCCATGAGCAGTATTTAGCTTCGGCTACAGAGGCTTTTGTGAATACAATACAAGGGGAAAGCCGGTATCTTGAGCTGCAAGCTGTAAAGCGGGGGGGAGAGAAAGTATATCTGGGCATTACTGTAATGCCGGTTATTGTAGAGGGAGAGATTGTGAGCCTTCAGGGGATAGCCAAGAACATTACACTTCAGAAAAAGTTGGAGGAGGTGGAAAAGGAACAGGCCGAGCAACTTAGGAATATTATGGAGAGCGTGCCAGAGTCATTCTTTTCGATAGACCACAACTGGAATTTCATTTATGCCAATGCGCATTGTGCATCTTACATAGGGAAAAGTAGGCGCGAGATAGTAGGAAAATGCCTGTGGGAGGTGTACCCGGCCGCAGTTAGTCTAACTAAGTTTTACAGTGAGTGCATTAAAGTGATGCAGACCCGTCTACCTTCCTGTTTTGAAGAGTTCATAAGGTATGGGGACGGGAGGAAGCTGCATTTCCAAGTGTTTCCCTATCGCAGAGGGGTGAGCGTTCATTTTGTGGACATCACGGAAAAGGCGGCTGAGCAAGACAAGCTCAATAAGCTCTCACTCGTGGCAAGCAAAACAACGACCGGGGTAATGGTGTTGGACAAGTTCGGTAGGATTGAATGGGTGAACAGCGCCTTCGAAGAGACTACGGGCTATAGCTTAAAAGAGGCTTATTGGCAGTACCCTGGGGATTTGCTTGGAGGTGATGAAGCAGAAGGCCGGATGCAAGCCAAAATCCGAAATAAGATGACCAGGGGAAAACCCTTCAAGGGAGAAGTGCTCAATTACTCCAAAAATGGGCAGAAGATATGTTTCATATTAGAAATAATACCTGTGCTGGGGGAAGATGGTCAATTGGAAAAATACTTTTCATTTCGGTCCGAGGTCACGAAGTTAAGGGAGAAAGAGGAAGATTTGCTTAAAATCACTCGGGACCTCTCAAATCAAATCAATAACCTCCAGCAGTTCAGTTATATGGTTTCCCATAATCTCAGGGCACCAGCTGCAAATATCCAGGGGCTTGTAGCACTAATAGATATGGTACGGAAAGATACACCGGCATTTGATGAGGCGGTATCCAAGCTTGGGGAGGCCGCTGGTAAGCTCGACGTAGTCATACGCGATATGAACCACATCCTCTCGATTCGAGAGCAGAACAGCATGCTAAAAATGGAAGAGGTTCACATGTTAAGGGTCTGTGAGGAGGCATTAAGTAACGTGTTTCCCAAGCTACAGGGGGGCCACCATGCTGTGTCGTTGAACATTCAAGAGCACTTTACCCTGCGTTTGAACAGAGCCTATCTTTTGGAGTCGTTGAAGCTGCTTTTCTCAAACGCTGTGAAGTTCAGGCAAGCAGATAAGGACTTTGTGCTGCAGGTAGACTTACTTCAAAAGAAGGGGAAGGTGGAGCTGATCATCCGGGACAACGGGATCGGGATGGACATGAGCCTTGTCAACAATGATATATTTAAACTTTACAAAAGGTTTCATCATGGCTATGAAGGTAGGGGCGTAGGCCTGTTTCTAGTAAGAACCTACCTGTATGAACTTGGCGCGACTATCCGTGTGGAGTCGGCGCCAGCAAAAGGAACCGCTTTCAAAATAAAATTTAAAAACCATGCTTAATAAAATTTATGTAGTTGATGATGACTCGCTCTCGCTCTTCCTGATAAAAAACACTCTTGAAATATATAACATCAACTGCATAAGTACATGTTATATTGATGCTACAGAGGCTTTTGACCAGCTGGTTGAGGATGTAGTTACGGACAACATGCCGGACCTTATCCTACTTGATCTCAACATGCCTAAAATGAGCGGGTTTGAGTTCCTAAGAAAGCTTAGTTCTGTATGTGCGGTATTGGAAGTGGAGTGTTTCGTCGCCATTCTTACCTCCTCTGTAGACGAGAGGGAAGAGAAACGGAGCGCTGAAAACCCACTTTTGATTGGTTTTGTAGAAAAGCCACTGACTGCGAGGAATCTACATAATTTAGCGACCGCAATATCAAATAATAAGAGGGCTTCTGCCTGACTTTGTGTCGCGAAGAGACCAAATATAATTTATGCTGATCTAATAATGGGACATACTGTACAGAACCCCACGAATGCAGACTTCAGGAATGTGCTTAGTGAGTTAGAAAACCCTTATATGGCCTTGTTCCACAACTCCCCGGATGCCATATGCCTGCTTGACCTGGAGGGAAGGTTTCTGTTGGTGAACGAGGTAATTTGCCAGGTGTCGGGTGTGGAGCGGGAGTCACTGGTCGGCAAAAGTTTCGAGCCGCTGATCCATCCCGAGTACATTTCCTACACGACAGAAAAGTTTAGGATGGCTGTTAATGAGGACCCCCAGCGTTACGAGACGTCTGTCATTACGCCTGGAGGCATTAAATACCTGGATGTGACCAATTTTCCTTTAAAATCAGGTGACCAGGTATTGGCCGTATTCGGGATTGCCAAGGACATTACTGGTAAACAACAAAAAGAGGCCGAGCTTAGGGAGCAAAACGCAACGCTAGGGATCGTAACGGAAGAGGTGGAAATTTTAAGAAAAGTCATTTCACATGATTTAAGAAGACCTGTTGCAAATGCCCTTGGGTTTGCCCGCCTCCTTGAAAAGGGAACACTGGCAGTTGATGCGGAAGCGGAAGTGAAGTCTCTTTTACTCAGCACTGTGGAAAACTTGGACACATTGGTACGGGACCTAAATAAGTTATTGGCGCTCCGTGCAAAGGGGGAGATGGTAGAGGAAAAGGTGGAAGTGCGGAAGGCTGTAGATGACCTGATGACATTCTTTGAAAGTGATATAAATGACACAAGGGCGTCTATCACGGTGCAGGTTAGTTCGAGCCTGCAGGTGCTTACTATTAAGGCTTACTTTTATAGTATACTACGTAATCTGATCTCTAATGCTTTGAAATACCAAGCTCAAGGTCGCTTTCCAGAAATAATCATAAAGGCCTTACGGCAAGACAATAAGCTGGCCATCTATGTTAGCGATAACGGCATTGGAATGGAATTGAAAGATGTTTCTGGTAATTTATTTAAAATGCACACCCGGTTTGCACCGCATATAGCTGAAGGAAACGGTTTGGGTTTGTATATAGTAAACCAACAGGTAAAGATGTTAAATGGCACAATATCAGTAAGCAGCAAACCCGGTATCGGCTCTGAATTTACAGTTTATTTACCTTTAAACTAAATGCTTGATTATGCTAAAGAAGGTAATGTTGATAGATGATGATGCTTTCTGCAACAGAATGAACACTTTTGTAATAAATCAGCAAGAGTTTGCCAAAACCATCATAGTGTTTGAATGCGCTGTTGAGGCGCAGAACTACCTTAAACAACAAGAAGTGAAAGGTATAGAAGAGGCATTCCCTGATTTGATACTGCTTGATTTGAATATGGCGCACATGAATGGCTGGGAATTCCTAGACCGTTTTGAAAGCTTTCCTGACCGGTTCAAAAACAGGGCAAAAATATATATTCTAACGTCAAGTGTTTCTGTTGCAGATAGGGAAGCAGCAGCTTTACGGCCTGAAGTGGTCGGTTATCTGGAGAAGCCACTTTCTTCAGATGATCTGATAATGATAATTTCTAACATATCTCAACAATTCAGCCTGATATAATAAAGCTTAAGCCAGATAAATTGATCTCCAGGAAGTCTTTAACGTATTCAATCCGTGCCTTTGCCTTTTAAAATATAGATATTCAGTGCCGTCAGTCTATAAAAGGCCATATGACAGTTAATCTTCATAAATACGTATAATGCTTTAATAGTTGCTGTATTAAGGCTCTAGTGTATACCCATCTTTAAGTGTCGCTGCTTTTTATTTAGTGGTCCAGTTCTTATTTGAACTGGGTTTCGGAGTATTAGGCATTTCGCATGTAACAACAAGGTGAACTGAACTTTACAATAGCAACTGATTATAGAGTAAATGAAGTTAGTCCTGTGAAGACCTTCGTACTCAGAGGTCGGAGTTCAATGATGATGAAAAATTATTAAATAACATATGACAAAGGTGTTGCTTGTAGATGATTTTGCAGTGGTTCGGGAAGGGTTGAAAAGGTTACTTGCCGGAGAATCTGGCATTGAAGTGGTAGCGGAAACAAGCATCGGTGGGGATGTACTACGGCTAGTAGAGAAACATAGTGTAGAACTGATTATCCTGGACATCAATTTGCCCGGTATGAGTGGTATTGATGTTCTGGAGGAGGTAAGGAAACATTTCCCACATGTGGCTGTAATGGTTCTGAGTATGCACTCAAACGATAGTTATGCTGTTCGTACACTTAAGCTCGGTGCCTCTGCTTATCTCAGAAAAGACACGAGTCCGGAGGAGTTATTGAGGGCCATAAGAAAGGTGCAGTCAGGAGGGAAATACATCACTTCTGAATTAGCTGAACTTTTGGCAGACTTTCTGGCTGAGGGTGACTTGTTGGGAAACCGACATAATGTGTTATCTAACCGTGAGTTTGAGGTCATGTGCAAACTTGGTTCTGGCCAAGCCCTTTCGCGCTTGGCTACAGAGATGAGTATTTCTGTAAGCACCGCCACAACCTATAAGAATAGAATATACAAAAAAATGGGCTTTATCACTTCCACTGATTTGATACGTTACTGCCTTGACCATTATTTGGTGGATTAGGTAGGGCCGATAGGTGTGCTTAACCCCTGTTTAGGCTGACAAGCTTATTATAGTGAAAACTATATGTGTTGCTTAGGATGTTGGAAAATGGTAGTAACTATAGGTAATATCACATTCAGACTACGATGTTAAAAAATGCCGCTCACTTGCCGGTAGAGGTATTAAAAGCCTTCGAAAAAGTGCCGGACCTATACCTTATTCTTTCCCCTGAATTGGTTATTCTAACTGCTTCAGATGCATACCTGCAGGCCACGCTTACCGAGCGTGGGAGCGTGGTGGGTAAATATGTCTTTGACGTTTTCCCCGAAAACCCCGCGGCTAGTGGAGCAAACGCGGTAAGAAATCTGCATGACTCTCTGCAGCAGGTGCTATTTACAAAGAGGCCGCATCGGATGGCCATTCAGCACTATGATGTGCCAAAGCCGGACATAAACGGCGGCGGTTTTGCTCTCAAGTACTGGCTTCCGCTTAACACCCCTGTGCTTAATAAGCAGGGAGAGGTAGACTATATCATTCATAAAGTTGAGGATGTGACTGCTCTTGTTTCCAGCTCAAGGCAGGTGAACTACCTTGAGGGGATAATCCAAAAACAGCAAAGGGAAAAGAAAAGGAATGAAGAGAATGAACTCTCAGAAGAGTATGACATAGACCTTACTAACAAGCTTTTCCGCTTCCTCGACATGTATAGATTAGCTGTGGATCACTCACCCGACGTAATCACACGTTGGGACCAAAACCTGAAGCTGGTTTTTGCAAACCAAGTTATGGAGCGGAAGATGGGCGTCAGTTTGGAGCAACTGATAGGAAACACCAAATTGGAGATGGGACAGCCTGAGGATAAGGCACGGGTCTGGGATGATAAACTGCGGTTAGTGCTTGCCACTGGTGAGCCAAATGAACATTATCACAGTCTCAAAACTCTTAGAGGGGAGTCGTTTTATTACACCCGATTAGTACCCGAGTTTGACGAAGAGGGAATTGTGAGGCATGTGTTGGCCATTTGCAGGGACATCACAGACATCAAGAATGCGGAATTGGAACTGAAAGCAAGTAAAGACCTGCTCCAGACTGTCTTTGACACCTCCAGAGTGGGTATCGCAGTGCTCGAGGCAGTCTCGGCTAACGGTGTGAAGTTTGATGACTTTGTCTACCAATTGGTTAACGAGGAACATAAGAGGTTGAGCGGCCGTGACCTGTTAGGCGCCAAGCTAATAGAACATTATTCTGACGCGGAGAAAACAGGGATTCTTGAGGCTTTTCAAAATGTTTACAAAACTTGTCTGCCAGCAGACTTCGAACAGCCTTATAGGGATAACTGGTTCAGATATTATATTATAAAACTTGATGGAAGGCTAGTCTATACTGTAGAGGACATCACCGAGCGAAAGAAAGATGTATTCAAGCTTGAAGAGGCACATGCTAAAATTGAAGCTTCCAATGCAACCTTTCAGCGTATGCTAGGCAATAGCATTTCCGGTATTGCCCTCTTAGACGCACTAAGGGGCGTTGATGGAGCAGTTGTTGATTTTACGTTTAAGGGGGTGAATAAGGCTTTTGAAGAACTGTGCAAGGTCTCCATGGATGAGGCATTAGGTAAAGGATTGCTGGAATTGTTCCCTGGTGTACGGCAGGTATTTTTCAAAGATTATGTCAGGGTTGTTGAGTCTAATCAGCCCCTGCGCGTGGAACGATATTATAGTGCTGAAAAGATTGATTGCTGGTTTGATGTTTCTGCCATAAAGAATGGGGATGGCATCATCCTGACTTTTCATGATATATCTAATAGGAAGAAAGCAGAGAAGACGCTCCGGAAGCAGTACCAGATGCTCCGGCAGTCCGAGGAGGTTGCCCGCATGGGAAGCTGGGAGTATGATGTGGCCTCTGGAGTTATTAACTGGTCGGAAGGTATGTACCACCTGTTTCAAATGTCTAAAAGTGTTCCCATAAGTTTAGAAACTTACCTAGACTATACTATCAAGGAGGATAAGTCTGTTGCTAAAAGCTTTATTGAATGTCTATGCAAGAGTGGAAATGAATCAAATGAAGTGATGCTCCGCTTAAATGTTTCAGGTCAGATTCTTACACACAAGGTTAAAGCTTTTGTAGTGAGGGAAGATGGGGAGCCCTTAAAAGTGATGGGGGTGGATATCGATATAACGGAGACAAGACGGCTTGAGGATGAAAATTTGCGCATGCGGTTAGAACAGCAAAAAAAACGGCTGCTGACTATTATGGAAACACAGGAGGAGGAGCGACGAAGAATCTCAGAGTCACTGCATAATGGAGTCAACCAGCTTCTTTTTGCTACTAGATTAAATCTTTACGAGGCACATAAGCATTTGAAAGGAGAAAGCTTGGGAGGTGTTGCCCTTTCATCGGCGGAGGAACTACTGACTCAGGCGATCAGTGCAATAAGAAGCTCAGCCCATGAGCTTATGCCTGCATTACTGCAAGAGTTTGGTTTGAAAGAAGCACTCAGCAATTTATGTAGTAATTATAGTAATAGTGCTCTTCAGGTTCATTGTAATATTATCGGATATCAGGACAGATTAGAGCCACATCTGGAGATTATATTGTTTAGAGTTTGTCAGGAATTAATCAATAATGTTATAAAGCATGCGCATGCCTCCGAGGTCTATATATATCTTAGGAAGGAAAAAGAAAAAGTTCAGCTGGAATTTAGTGATAATGGTATTGGGTTCTCATATGTTTCGGGCAAAACAAAGGGATTAGGCCTCAAGAATATAATAGATAGAGTAAGCTTGCTGAACGGATCTTTCACTGTCAGCAATAGAGGTAAGGGAAAAGGAACTCTACTAAAGATGATGCTTCCCTTGAGGTAAAATCAGATAATCAAAATACAATCTGACAGTTTAGATGAGATAGTTAAGAAATAATCTGATAGTTTAATTAATTTGAATGTGACACATATAATTATTTAAACCCTATTGTATCTCGACTATCTCATCTTATTAATTGACAAACTAGGTCTAATAAAAAATCTTTCAATGTCAATTGCTACCAATGGCAAACAGAACTGACATACATTCAAATTGTCCTCACTAAAACGAACTCGGTGATGGTATCGGTACACTAAACTAATGTGTAAATTCCCATGCACCATATTCTCGTTATTAGAAGTAAACTAAGAAAGACGTTCCTTCTCCCTCTTTACTTTCAACTTCAATACGGCCGCGATTAGGGCTTCTACCATACCTTTGACAATGAACAAACCAACGCCAGTACCCTCCACATTGTCATGCAGTCTAGTGTAGCGATCAAAGATGTACTGCTGCTTGTCTTCGGATATGCCGAGTCCGTTGTCAATCACTTTGAGCAGGATGTATTCCCCAGACTTCTCAGTCGATATGGTGACTTCAGGTTCGCTGTCTGGCTTTCTGTATTTGATAGCATTGGAAAGCCTTCTCAAAATCTTTGCTGCTCTCAATTACCTCGGTGATGTTCTCGCTGATTGTTGGGAAGCGGATATTGTTGGAAACTTCGTTTATGTGCTTGCCCAAATCCTCAGGTGAGAGCTTGAAGTGCTTCATGGCGGCTGGCGTGAACTTGCGCAGAATCATGTTAGCATCCACAAACAACTGCGGTATAATCGTATTGTTGAAATAGTTCTCCAGTTCATCGTTCAACTCGATTAGCTTTGCGACTTTACATTTTGGCTTGTTAAATCCTTACATCGTATCAGGCTCCTTCAGGCTTAGGCTTCTTATATAAAGTTAATACGGGTTCTAATTCAAATTAAACAGATAGTAGGTATTTTTTAAGACGCCAATCCCGTATCGCAATGGTTTTTTAAGATAGGGAGCGCAAAGTACGGCAGGGAGACTTGGCTTACCCAGCTTAGCTGGCGGCACATGGATTTTTCCGTTCATGCCGATGGGCTGATTGACAAATACAGAAATGACCTGATTGAGCAGGCGCATGAAGGGCTGTCCGAATTGAACGCTGCCTCCGAGCTTTTCCTCCATACGCTCACTAAAATTGAAGAGCAATACGTATAATTTAGTATAAAAAAACAGGCTGCCTCAGTTTTGAGGCAGCCTGTTTTTTTATACCCGATGGAGGTCTGCTATTTGTATTGCCGCTTGGCGTAATGATCTGAACCTTCATCCAGAAGCCATGCTTTCGCTTCCTCATAGTACTTAAATTCGCTGAACTGGAAAGGCAGTCCTTCAATGTCAAGTTTGTTTTTCATGCTATCAGCACTCATCTGGCTGAAAACATCCTCTGACTGCACCCTTGCCATTTTCTCAATGCCTGATGCAAGTGGCAGAAATTTGGGAAACCACTCTTTCGCAGCCCACTGCTGGTCTTCTATGCGTACTACTTTACCCAAGCGGTAATCGCCTAACCAGCGCTTAACCTCATGCTGCTTCACAGCATTGAGATATTGTCCAAGTCCCTCACGATACGCTTCGCTCGGAGCATATGCCAGCCATCTGGTTTCAATCAGATTGAAATCAGGGTAATAGTATATTTCAAGATGTTCTGACTCGTAAAACAACATAGGTATAAGCTGTTAAATTGAGAAAATGCACATTAGAATGCAAAATATAAGTGCATACGTCTAAAAGCAACAGATTCTCATTATTCTTAATTAATTATTTTTTCATTAATGGCTTTTGGTGGTTTAGTATCATTCCTCTACAACTATCTAATCCTAATCAGTTAACACTAACTACTATTACTAGTAGATTTCCTGCTTTTGCACAAAATTTATAGCATTTAACTGTTACATTTGAAGCTTTTCTGACGTAACTGTTAGCTATCATAGTACCACTTTTTTCAATGATTGAAGAAAACTAACGTCTGAGCAGCACATTAGCTTTGGCGTGATAGCTGCTACTTCCCGGGAAGTTGGTGCTGCAAAAGCATGGTTAAAGGTATTCGGTTAGATTATTATTTAAAAATGTATAGAACTCTCTACCAACTCATCAAATGATACTGCTTAGCAACAGCATTGTTGAATTAAATTACAACCCTGCCACTGACGTACTGGAAGTCGCCTACCCTGATTTGCATGATTATCTGCTATTAGAGATAAGACATACAATAGACACCTTGGTTGAAACCGTCAAAAACTACCACATAAGCAAAATGCTGCTGGATTCCAGCAGGACTTCCATACTGGTCAGCCAAGAAAGAAGCACAGAGATTAGCATGTACTTGGCTGCTGGTCTGGCGAATACAAGATTGTCGAAGCTGGCACGGGTTCAGTCGCTGAACTCTTTGGTTGAAACGACAGCACAAAGCAACATAAGTCATATTACTGCATCTATCAATTTGCCCTTTAAGCTGCAAAACTTCACCTGCAAGGCAGAGGCAATGGCATGGTTGATTGAAAACACCGATAATGAGGCTCGACCTCAACCTCCCTCAAGTTGAGACTGCCCATTTGAAAATATTTATACCAAAACAGTACCTCTTACTAAATGAACAGGAATACCATAATTTCCGAAGACAGAATGCACGGCTCTATATTCGCCCTGTTGAAGCGTTTTGTGGAAAGCGCATACGATTACAGTACATGGGTGAAACTGCTCCAAGCAGCGGACTTAGAGGGCACCACCTACCAGATGCACGAGATGTACCCCACCAGAGAACTGTTTGCTATTGTAAACAAGGCATCCGAAGCGACAGGCATTCCGGTTTATGACCTGATGGAGAAGTTCGGGGAGTTTTTGGTGCCAGACCTGCTGTTGATATACAGCAAATATGTGAAACCTAACTGGCGTACCTATGACATGTTACTGCATACGGAGTGCTCTATGCACAGTGCGGTGAAACAGCAGGATGACAGGACGAACCCTCCCATGCTGCTGGTGAAAAAGGAAGGTGAAAGGCAGTTAATTGTCGATTACCATTCCAAGCGCAGAATGTCGGGCGTAGCAGTTGGTATCATCAAAGGCATTGCCAAACACTACAATGAGAGCGACACTGTTTCGGTTACTCGCCTAACTAAGGCTGATGAGGAAAGGGTGCAGATACAGGTTGATTTTCTGAACTGATGTAACAGTTGTTTGGTTTTATCACTAATAAATTGACTGCTGGAGTTGAATGGTATTCGCACCATGTGGCGCAAGCTCTTCCTATCGTATGGCCACTTACCTGTTTTTTTTAAATTTACGCTCTGGATACACTTTGAGATGCAGATCCGCCGCGCTGGGCTTGAGGTTGCCCGAGGGGTGGTTGTGGGAGAGGATGATACCCGAGGCGCAGGCCTTGAGTGCGGCGGCGAAGATGAGCTTGGGGTCGGCCACGGTGCCCGAGACCCCGCCTGTGGAGACTTCGTATATGCCCAGTACCCGGTTGGCCCGGTTGAGCAAGAGCACCTTGAACTGCTCCACAAATTCGAGCTTGCCCGTGTCCCAGCTTTGTTTAAGAACCTGGTAACAGTCGGTGGAGGAGGTGACCTGCGGTCTGTCGGAGGGCTTTAACTGATTGCGGTAGGTGAGTTTGATCTCGGCTGCTCTGTTGAAGGCGGTGGTTTGAATTGTCTTTTCCATAATCTTGCTTTTTTAAAGTGTGAGGAAATTGATTATGGTGCCCCGTCTGCCTTCAGAGTCGGACTAAAGGCAAGGTGGAGCCAAAGAAAATGCGGAGGGTCCGCTGAAAGTGGATACCCATTTTGTTTGGACTACCTTGTCCCGTGTCCGGGCCGCAAGGCTACCTTTGCGCCAAATCAAGTGACGATGGATATTTGCTTTGGGGTGGCCTCAGAGATGGGATCTATTGAAAGGCTGTTGCGCCTCTGAGCTTCTACAGTAACTCAAAGCCTCTCTATGTGATCCCTGTGTCTGTTTCTTCTTGCCTCATTGCCTGATGCCCCTTGTCTGCTTCCGCTTAGGCTTCCTGACCTGCTTTTGCTCCGGCTGCTGCTTTAGTTTTTTAGCGAGTTTTGTCTGTTGCTCCTTATGCTGCACTTCCTGTGCTACCTTGACTTTGGCCTGTTGCCGAATGGCCTCCACGTTACCTTTTTTCATGGCGTGGTAGTAGGCAAATCTTTCCTCCTGTCCGCGGCTGTAGCTCGTGTGCCGGTCAAACACTTCTTCGCACGTTCTCACAAACGCTTCCCGGTCGAAGCCACCCCGGACAGCCCCTTTCCCTGTGCCCCGGTGGTTGGTCATGGGGCTTAGCTTGGTCTTGTTTCCCCTGTCCTTGCGCGAGACGATGATGTGGGCGTGCATGTCCTGGCGGCCCGAAGTGTGACTGCGCTCGTGGTGGATCTTGGCGAAGTAGAGGATGTCCGGGGCGGTGAGCCCCTTTTGGAAGCCGGCCGCATAGGCGGGCATCAGCTCCTGGCGGATGTAGGCCTTGAGAGCCCGGGCCTGCGCCTCCTTCGTTTTCCCCAGGTGCTGCAGCTCCTTATCTGAGGGGCTGACGATGATCGAGTAGAACTTGGCATCGTTCTTCCCGAGCTGCGCTCTGTTGTGGTCGAGCCGGTAGATGACCTCCCGGGCGCTGACTCTTTCCCGCTCCTGATCGAAGAAGGGCTCCACGACCTGACCCGCCTGCAGGCGCGCCAAGTCCTCGTGCTGGAGGTAGCTGACCAAGGGGGTGCTGCTGCCCTTGTTAGCGTAGGTGCCCGACCCGCCACCGAGAATCTTGATGTTCAAGGCTGGCCTCCTTCCCCGTAGAGCCTGGCCAGGTCGTGGAGAAAGCCGCTCCTGTTTTTAGCGTCCACCAGGCGGGCCAGCAGCCGGAGCGCCTCCAGCTCGCGCCGGGCGTGCTCTGTGAGGAGCCGCTCGGAGGTCTGTTTGGAGGAGGAGGCCTCCCGTACCAGCTGGCCCGCTAAATGCTCCAGGTGCTGCTGCAGGGCCTGCATCTGGGTGGCTGAGGCGATCGTGCCGAGGCTATGATCGATGCGGGACTCGCTCAGGCTCACAGCCTCCACCAGCGGGCGCAGCAGATCGCTCTCCTGCTTGCGGATGAAGGCGATGACCTGGTCGACCCGCTTGACGAGCCGGTTCATCTCGGCTGCGGGACTCTCGTGCACGGCCGGGTCCAGGCCGTGCTTTTCAAAGTAGGCAAGCGAGGTGGCGATGTACTCGCCCAGACCCAGGCCATGGCGTTCGCAGTAGCGCTTAAGCCTTCTGTGCACGTTCTCCGGTACTCCGATGGATTTCATAAGCCATTTTATAATGATGTTTGCTGATAATCAGTGCTTTAGTTTTGTGTTTATAGCCGCCTTATAAATCGCGGAGCGTTGCCGCCAGGCAAAGCATGCGTTTAGAGCGAGCCAGGGCCCTTTAGCCCCGCAGGGCAAGATTGAACAGGACGCGAGTCCCGTTCCATCTTGCTCTTTTCCGGCGGGCTTGCTTCGCCCCCCGAAAAAGACAGCTCCGCTGGCTTTGCACGGATGGGGCGTTGCTTGCCTGCCGGGAAAGCTCCCCCGGGACCCGCCGCTCCTGCAGGCTTGCTTCGCTCCCCGGGCAGGGCGGCCCCAGGCTCGCCCGAGGCCGGGGTGCGTTGCTTGCCGGAAGGAGCTACCCTGAATAGGCGCTGGCAGGACGGAAGGGGAGGAGTAGAGTAAGTCAGTGGCAGGTGGCGTGTGATGGGCAGCGCGGTGGAGGAGAGACGCGCTCAGCGCCTGGGAAGTCTGTAGGCTCGTCTTGGCTCTGTGAGGCGCCAAGTCGCAGGAAGGCATCCACTGTCCGCCCTGGCTTCTTGCCTGAAGAGAGGGAGGAGAGATGGCGGCAGCGCTGGCTAGCCGTGGGCCCTGGGCTGGGATGCCGGCTCTCGAAAAGGACTTCATGCCGTCTCGCACTCCGCGTCGGGGCTGTTGAGGACAGAGAACAGGCGAAGGATTTCATCGAAGAGCTCGTCGCACTCGGGCTCGACCGATTGCAATCCCTCTCGCTGTGCCTGTCGGTTGAGGAGGCTGAGTTTGCCGGTAATGAAGGTGAGCCTGTCCAGGGCAGCGCGTTTGGCGGGGGAGAGCCTCACAAACACTTCCTCCTTTGCCACGATGGTGCTGAGCCATTCGAAGGCCCCTTCTTCTACCATTTTCACTTTTTCAAAGAGGTCGAGATCCTCAGCCTTCTCAGTAATCAGGTGATCACGACACTGTGCCATGCTCACATTGGAATCTATTTGTCTTGGTGGGGCTGGAGGGGTGTTGCGGTTAGATTTCATCAGTTTGATTGTTTAAAGTAAGACTTGGTGTTGCAATGGGAGCAGGAGCGTTAGCTCAGACACCCATTGCTTCCTGGCAAAGGTGCAGATCGGGAGAGTGAGGAATTCACAAGGGGGAGCCAAGTGGGGAAAACCCCAGCGGGGCGCGATTAGAGAAGGCATGGTGTAGAAAAAAGGCTGTTATTGTTCTGAACTCAGCGTGATTCAGGTGAAAGCAGAGAAATATTAGACTTAAGAGGTGTGCGTTTTACTGGAATTTGACAGAAATAAGTTTTTCACCAGTAGGGTTCTTCTTGTGAAAAGGGGAGAAGAATACAGGGCAACTTTCCCCTGTACCAAAGCACATAAAACGATGCCCGTAGAAATTATTACCAAACAGGACCTGCTCCAATTCCACCGCCAGCTGTTGGAGGATCTCTCCAAGCTGCTAGGCAGGCAGCAGGCCGAGGCGCCCAGACAGGTGCTCAAGTCCGCCGAGGTGCGGCGCCTGCTCCAGATCTCCCCCTCCACTTTGCAGAAGCTGCGGATTGAGGGCACACTGCCCGCCATCAAAGTGGGCGGCACGCACTACTACCGCCAGGAGGATATCACCAGGATGCTGAATGGGAAGGAGAGGAAAGTATGATGTTGGATCTGCAATTGAAAGGCTTTTACAGGAAAGCGGGAGGGGACCAGCGGCTGCGCCGCCCGCACTTGTGCCTCTATGGTCCTGCTGGCTCAAAGCCCGGGAGCGGCCTTCCAGGTGAACCGCAGAGAGGTGATGGCGCTGGCCCGCCTCGACTCCCGCGTCACCTACCACCGCTGCATCCGGGAGCTGGATAAGTGGGGGTACATTCACTACCAGCCCTCTTATGACCCGGGGGGGCAAAAGCCTGGTTTCTATCAGGCCCTTGTCAGCGAAGATAGCGATAGCTGGCACAGGCTGTATTACTAGTGAAAAGAAGCCGGGCTTGAAATGGATCTGACCAGAGACAGATCAAGTAAATCCCTTTGAAAACTCTACAAAGTAATCAGCAGCATAGCTACATATTTTCGACTTCCCAGTACGCGCTTTAATAGGACCGGATGAATGTCCTTAAGCAGGTGAAGAAGGGTATCCTTGCTGGTATTTGAAATGGCCGGAATACCTTCTATCTTTAGGGCTGATGTTTAACATGTTTCCTGCCCCAACCTCAAGGGTACGGAATAGTGTGCCTGAAGTATAAGAGGCACAGTTGATCTAAACAATATTTTGCTTGTGAAGAACAAGGAATTATTTATTGGTATTTAAGCAAGAAACTTGTATATTAACATATGGAAAAAACAGCTAGAAAACGACCGATCCACCTGGGCGACCACGTACGCAGAATGCGTACAGCATTGGGAGTAAAGCAATCCGCTTTAGCCAGTGACCTAGGAATGACGCAGCAGAACATTTCCCGCATAGAGCAGGAAGAAGAGGTAGATGATTTGACGTTGGAAAGGATTGGGAAGGTGTTAGGTGTGTCGGCTGAGGCAATTAGGAATTTTGACGAGGAGGCTGCAATAAATATCGTTTCTAACTCATTTACAAGTCAAGATAGCTCAACTATAAATGCTATCAACATTCAACCAATTTTAACCCAGTTGATAAAGTAGTTGAGCTTTATGAACGTCTACTACAGGTTGAGAGAGAAAAAGTAGAATTATTAGAAAAGATGCTTAAAAGCCAAAAGTCTGAAGAATAATGATTTGAATATTAATAGTGGGCTTTTAATGAGTGAATTATAACCTTGATTTATATCGAGGAAATTCAAAAAGCACTTCTAAGTTAAAACTTGTAGGTGCTTTTTTTGTGCAGTTAACTTGCTCACAACACCTAATATATGCTATACCAGAAGTTCATTCATTATACTCTCTTAACAACTCCTCTTAGAATACTAGGAGAGAAGGTTATACAATTAGCTGCTGGATCTTCCTATTCGGATTAATGACAGTACAGTCATGTAAACTGCTAGCTTTCTGTAAAAGATTGGTTACATGCTGTTGCCCATGTCATATCTTTTACCAGCATATTCATTTATCAGCCGCGTCAGTTCCTTCAACTCCTTCGCCTGCTTGGTGCCTGTAATCAAATCATGTTCCAACTCTTGGATACGCGCCGTAGCTACAGCGAGGTGCTCATAGGAAGAAATTGGCTTGTGTTTCATCAGGTTTGCTCTTTTTATTGCTCTTATAAGGCGCTGCATTTTAATAGTTTACGTATATGGATTAAGCATTCATACTATATTTCAGTAAATATTTAAAATATTTTTTAAGTTTATATTTTACCCCAAATAGGTGTAAATACAGCGGAGGCTATTCTCATCGCTTTCGAATATCTTAAACCCATAGTTGATCCACAGGTACACGGGGAAATGGTATAATAGACTGGTTCAGGAAAGGCTAATACCTTAGCTTATACCACAGGACATGAATCAGTACAACTCCGTTACTTATGGCAATACAAACATCAAATTTACCCGCTGGAGAAAGCGTAAGGAGTAGATACTGCACCATCATCGCTAAGCTTCATGCGACCATAGCCCTTCACGGGTATGCATACCCCAAACTATCCGACGTAGATGACTTTCTATGTACACCGTTTCCAAAAGCAAAAAAGGACGAAGACTACGTGCGGAGGCTTGATGAGCTGTGCGCCTATCTTTGCTAGTTAGGTGTAACATCGTATGCTATCCGCCATATGCATTACAATGTCCGACAAGACGTTGAAGCGGTTTTAAGCGAGACATTTTTAATTAATCCAAATGTAACATACATAACCATTCCAAGGTAACGGATATATGAACTAAGCACTAAAAGCATAGCAAGCCTGCTTTATGTTGCCCCTTCCCCGCTTTCATTCCATTTCCAGCATACTCTACGACCAGTTTGGTCAAGGGCTTCAACTCTTTGGCTTCACTGGAGCCAGCGGGGCCATAAGCATTTCTATGCGTGCTACCACCATTTAAAACTGTTTTTCTGTTATTATTGGTTTATGCTTCATATTCCAAGTCATAACAAGTAAAACATACGACGAATATACGGTGCGTTTGAAAGGTAGAAATTCATATTTTTAAATCTAAGTAATTGAACCTAAGCAGGTATACGGACTATACAAGACTACCCGCGTCCGTACAGGACAGCTAGTTTGCAAAGGCAAAGACATCATCGGCAGGCTTATTGTCAGCTCCGTCATTTAAACACCCGCAAAAACTTAAATTTAAAAATTAGCAGGTGTGCCTCACATGGATAATGAGCGTATAGTTTCCGTATGAACCTCGGGAATCCAAGAAGGTAATTAAAACAATAACCACTTTATTTTCAGGTATTTGAAGTTGTTTCATTACCACAACCGTATACCTTAGTAGGATAATAGAACATACCTTTTCCTGCTGCCATGAAAACCAAGACATTATTGACTACGACCCTCAACCGAAACATCGTGCTGAACACACTGATTAAACATGAAACGCTCACTATCGGGGATTTTTCAAAAGATGAGAACCTTGGTGCGGCGCATAATGAAATCCACTTACAATTTCTACTAGAGGAGTTAGTTTAAAGCATGCACATCAGCATCCTGAGAGGGGTTACTCCATGCACCTATACCATTACAGACAAGGGGATAAGGGAGGGCGCAAGGCTGGCGCAGGAATAAATTAGAGGCCCCGTTTCCCATATAAGCAGCCTGTTCAGCAAGCCCCTGTACTTTGAGGCAATGGAAAGCTGCATAAACTGGCTGATGTAGGTCTTGATCGGCATAGGCTAAACTCTGTCTTAGTTCACAAAAACCTCTTTTACCCTCTCTGAACGCAGCTTGTATGGAATCAAGATGATGCACATCATGGCTACCCTTACCAGGGAGAAAGAGTCAATCCGCTCTGGGAATTTGAAGGACAGGGCAATGGGGATAAATACGATGTAGACCAGATTCGGCAGTAAAAACGAGATGAGAAGCAAAGGTGTCCACCGCTTTCTGGCGAAAAAGCCCACCGTGGTCGCAACGGCTATCACGACAAGAAGAACCGTATAAATCAGGTTAACCAAATCGAATGTGGCGTTCTGAATCAGCCCCATGGCTGCTTTCAGCCCGTTATAGGCTACCATAAACATCAGGAGGTAGAGCCATAAGCCATAACCAGTCTTCCTTCCTTCGTCTTCAAAGGCGTTCTCGTTCAGGATGCTTTTCATGCTCGCTTACGCTATGCTGTTCTCTATTTCCTCCCGTATCACCTGAAATTCACGCCCGTTAATCGGTCCGACAGCTTAGACAGTAGTGACTAAACTGGTGTCTAAGTTAGTGACCAAGTTGAAGTAGAGCTGACTAAGGAACTGCAATCAGAGTACAGGAAGGATTTAAGTTATGCGCTGAAACCAGCTAAAGTAAAAGACATTCTAAAGGCCTGCCTGGGCCTGACCAACCACACCAAAACGTAAATCATTATATTGATCCACTGTTGGGATGGGGCTTACTAGACCGAGCCATTAATAGCAGACCTAATTGTCCCCTACAGCAGTATATTATAAATGCTCCGGTTTCAGCAAAACAGTAGCTCTATCCTATAGCCCTATGCCCAAGGAAAGGTTTTGCTGTGACGGCTAGTATCACCCAAAGGGGCCCGACAGAGATAGTAAAGAAGGGATTGCTTGTGGAAAAGGCGAATGTCTGCATTCAAGGTAGCTAGCAAGTCGGATAAAAGTCCCGCAGCTTGCGGGACACCCCGATGGGCAGGTATAGGTTAGCGGAATAATTTGCCATCTGAAGAGCTTAGTACCTAGGTAACTTGCATCTTGCCTGTTAGAATGGCAGAAGTTAGTACAGCAAGAGCTAAGTTTTCATTCGACTGAAGCTAAGTTCATTAGTTGTTACTGTCAATATAAAAGCTAGGGGTGCGGGAAAGGTTGATAAAGTGAAAATCTTTAAGTATATTTAAATCATAGCACTTGCAGCTAAATTGCAGTAAATCAGGCGGTGAGCGATTCGGTGAGTAGCTTTTGTGCAGACTTGTAAAATGTTGATTATCAGATTGTAAGTGGAGTGTGTAAAATCCCTTGCTCTCTGCTGCATAACCTGAAAGAGCCTGTAAACGAATAGTTTACAGGCTCTTCTGTTTTGGCACAATCACCTTTAATTCGACTAACTCATCTTAAGTAAAGCCATCATTATGCCTTATTACTTTACTCTTAGTCGTGATGATATTTCTCGCCCCTTAGGATGGTGAAACCTCTGTAGAGCTGCTCCACAAAAAACAGGCGGACCATCTGGTGCGAGAATGTCATTTTAGATAGTGAGATTTTGTCGTTTGCCCGTTCGTAAATAACAGGGGAGAAACCATAAGCACCCCCAATGATGAAGACCAGGTTGGTGGTTACAGCGTTGAGTTTCTTCTGCAGGAAATGAGCATACTCGGTTGAGGTAAAGGTTTTGCCCTTCTCGTCGAGCAGCACGACATGGTCACCGTCTTGTATCTTCTGCAGCAGAAGTTTGCCCTCTGCTTCTTTCAAATTATCAGCTGTAAACTTGCCGCCCTGCTTGATGTCAGGTATGATCGTAAACTCAAATGGGTGGTAGTGCTTCAGCCGCTTCATATACTTCTGTATACCTTCTTCCAGAAATGACTCGTCTGTTTTTCCGATCGCGATGAGTTTGATTTTCATATCCTGCTTTTCCCGCCAATTTCGGGTTAAATTCACTTTTATACAACCAGCTCGTGTTGACTCAGGTATAGCAGCGTTTCTTACATTACATTTATTCCTTGCGGGGGATGTCACGCTCCAGGTAGTCTTTGATGTAGAGTTCGCGCACAAATACCTGTAGCACAGCCACCAACGGAGCAGCCAGTATAACACCAAGCGGCCCCACCAGTATGCCAAATAGCACGAGGGATAACAAAGTAAGCACTGGCGAAATGTGAACTGTTCGCTCAAATATAAGTGGCGCCAGCAAGTAACTTTCAATGGATTGAATCAGGAAGTATAGGATTGCTACATAAAGTGCCGCCATGGGGCCTTCTAATAAAGCGATTAAGATAGCTGGGACTGAAGCGATAATAGGGCCTACTGTAGGTATAAAATCCAGAAAGAAGGCGATTACAGCCAATGCCAGGGCCATCGGTACACCCAGTACCATCAGGCCGACAGCTGTGAGTATCCCCACAAATACCATAGTGATGAGCTTGCCGAAAAGCCACCACTTCAGCGTTTCATAGCTTTTGTCCATCACCTCCCAGAGCCGGGTGCGGTGCCGCACGGGTACCATATTTACAATGCCCTGCTGGTACTGAGCAGGACTGGAGGCAAAGAAAATACCAATTACGATGACGATAAACAGATCTGTGATAATACTGATGGTAGAAGTAAAAAAGGTTTGAGCTTTGTTTACAATCTCCTGTGTTTCCGGCATCATGCTTTCCTGGCTGTTCTCGAGTTCATCAAGAGCTTTTGCTCCCCAACTGGTTCTTCCCAGCTGGTCTTTCAGGCGTTCAATGGAAGAGGGTAGCGTCTCGCGGAGGTCTGCAATCTGCGCTTGCACGGTGGGTGCGATCAGCCAGCCGGTCAGAAAGATCAATCCGAAAAATATCAGTGAAGAAAGTGCAAGTGCCAGCCCCTTAGCCAAGCCAGTTTTATCATGCAGCCAGTTAGTCATGGCACGCAGCAGCACGGCAAACAATATGCTGGCAAATACCAGAAAGAAAAAATGGACAGCATAGAGCACGAGGGCCAAAGTAGCACTAAACAGCAGTACGACGGCGGTAGTAATGACGACTTTACGTGTAAAGGATAGTTCTTGCTTCATGCGTATTTAGCTATGATGTGGATGTGTGTTCTCTTTTGTGTTCCTTGAAAGTTTATACTCGCTGCATACTCTAAAAGATATAAAGGGTTCGTTTAGCTGTGGTGAGCAAACTGTGTCATAGGAAGGGTTGTTAATTAAAGTCAGGGCGATTTTCCCTCTGGTTTTGTTGTTTAGCTTTATTCTAAATTACTGTATAACAGAGGTCGTATGCAACCTGCAATAGGTAAAGTCAGGTAAATAGGGTATAGAAATACAATGTTAGACTTAAAACTATTTTGATATGGAAGCGACATGCAATAACTGTAATCACTGGGAACAGGACCAGAATAAAGTGCAACTTCAAAGTAATGAATTTGGCTTGTGTGACGAACTGACCGGACAGCATGCTCTGGAGCCAGCTTATGTACTGCCTTTGGTACATGAAGGACCGGAAGATAAGAAACCAAGGAGGTTTGAAATGATCACGGGCGCCCAATTTGGCTGTAACCACTTCACTGAGCGTAAAGGATGGGTGTAAGCCCTGAGGATAAGCTATAAAACAAATGCCCTGCAGGAGACTGCAGGGCAAATGCTTAATCTAAACACAAACAACCAACACTAGTATTATCTATTCAATTATTATCTATTCAATCTTAATCTATTCTATTCTATTCTATTCTATTTTCAATCTATTCTATTTTCAATTGTAGCCGCCTAGTCGGCTTGCACTAGTAACGTAGGAATGGCATGTTATTCACCCCGGAGAGCGAGTCAAGTATACCTACGAAATAATCCCCGATAAACAGACCTGTGCCTTTCTTCACCGCATCTGTACCTAGAGACGAATTGATCACTTCCCCATCTATAGTCGAGTAATCTTGCGATTCCTCGAATTGAGAAGGATGGTTAATGGTTTTTAAGTTGTTACGGTTCCCAATCGTCTGAATTGGAATACCCGCAGAGCTTTCATAGATTTTCATGTGTTTGTGTAGTTTGGTTTTGTATGATACAATGATACAGCAAAGCATTCTCCTAACACAGGAAAGATATTTATGAATAGTAACTTGTGTTTATTTTATAGGTGATATGATTTTATTTAATAAAGTGGTTGTTTAGTTTCAGATAAGATATCAAACAGCTATTCTGATAGATGTTTATGGAAAGAGTATTGAAAAAGGTAACATTTGCTATTTGGCGTTTTGGAGACCACGTAGCATATAATAGCTAACAGTTTGCAAGGCTAGCACAGTGAGAGAAAGGACAAAGCCAGGTATAGCTACTAGCCACCAGGCTGCAGTGTTGGTACGTATGCCAGCGATCATTCTGCCCCAGCTAACCAGGTCAGTACTTACGCCAATATTAAGAAAGGAAAGGGTTGACTCCAGCATCAGTAAGCCGGCCAAGCCAAATGAAAAGGCAACGAGTACCGGTCCCAGCAAGTGAGGCATCGCCTGACGGACCAGCAACCTCTTTTTCGTATAACCAAGACTGATAGCCGCTTCAAAAAAGGGTAGCTCCCTGATGCGCAGCATTTCCGCTCTTGCCAGTCGTGCAGTTCCTGTCCAGAAGGTCAGAACCAATAAAACAGACAAAGCCAGTAGGGTAGGCGGCACTATGGCTGCTAACACAAGTATTAAAACCAGTCGTGGAATGCTGGTCTGTACCTCAATCAGCCGTAGCAACAATTCATCAGATGGTACAGGTATAGCTTGTCTGAAATAAGGGAGCTGCCTGAGTAATAACCCTAAAGTGAAGGTAAAGCCTATGCTTAGGATGACTGCCATTATACCCGTCAAGATGAAATCGAAGAAAACTGCTCCCTGACTGTTGAGTAACATTGGGAGGTAAATGCCATAGTAGGCAAAAGGTAACAAACCGAAAAGCAAGGCGATCAGCAAGGCCCGGCTCAGGTATAGGCGGTGATTGCCATACAGCCCTGCCACGGCTCCGAGTGTTAAGCCAATGAAGCTGGCGATCACCATGACCGGCAAACTGATGGCAAATGCCGTTCGGGCGCCATATAATATGTTGGCGAGTACATCGCGTCCCAATCCATCGGTTCCAAGCCAATGCCTGGGTATACCTTCTCCCGCCTGCCACCCGAAAGGCGCCTGGTAGATATGTTCCAGATCCAGATCGTTCGGTCCGTAAGCAAGCGGTAACCAGTGGAGGGTTGAAGCGACAAGCGTCAGCAGAGTAAGGTATAGCAGTGCCAGTCTGAAAGCCGGCGCCACCTGCCATAGTTCACGCGCTATTTGCCATAGGTTATTCATGAGGCGTGTGCACGTATACGTGGGTCGGCTTGCGCATAAAGCAAGTCAGACAACAGATGCGAAAGCAGCCTGAATACCGCTACAATAACTACAATGCCAACGATAACCGGATAATCACGCGCCAGCACTGCATCAATGAGCAAGCGCCCCACACCTGGTATCGCAAAGATGGTTTCGATAATAACAGCTCCGGCCACCAGAGCAGGCAGGAAATCCGACAAAAGAGTGATAATAGGAAGCAGCGCATTTCGCAACATGTGGCTGCGGATGACGCGGTGCTCAGAAAGTCCTTTTGCATGTGCCGTTCTAATATAGTCCTGGCCTGCGACAGCTCTTAATGCCTGGTAGAACTGATTGGTCAGATAGGGCAGATTGGCGAGCACCAGACACAATAGCGGAAGCGCCATAAACTGTAGCCACTGGCTGGTTTGCTGTAGCCAAGATTGGTCGTATGTGCTATAATAGCCCATGCCATAGACCGGGAAAAGCTGTAAAAATGCCGGACTCGCCAACAGTACCAATAAGAGCATAGCCAGTACAAAGAGTGGCACACTGTCGAGCAGAAAAAGGGAGGGGAGAAGTGTGTTGCGCCAGATGCGACCTGACCGTCTCACCATAAGTATTGCCAGTTCCATCGCCAACAAGGAGGCGCAGGCCATGCTCGCCAGCAATAGCCACCAGGTGTTTCCGATCGCTTCTGCCAGTACCGTGGCTACCGGGCGTCCATCGCGTAGCGAAGCACCCAGACTACCCTTAACCAAACCAGTGAGCCAGCGATGGTACTGGTTGTGTGAACCGTGCCACTGCATAGAGGGTAATAGGTAGGTATGGCCCGGAGGAATGGTCAAAAGTATGTTGCTGCTTTCTATTATTTGGCTGTTGGCAAGCTTGTCAGCGGTCAAGGTATTTTCGATTTCCTTTATGGCATCATGCAATTCTTTGGGCTGCCGGTGGCTATAGATGGTATAGAGAGGAGTTTGTAGTTGCTGACGCTCGTTTTCAGACAAGTCTGTTTCCAAAGCTTTCAAGCTTCGGAAGAACCGGGCAGCTGCCTCCGGATGACCATACTGCCAGGATAGTTTTTTCAGGAAAGCACGGTCACGTTCTGGAAAAACACGGTGCAGGGTATCAGGTAAAGCGCTGGATGTGATGCTGAAATAAAAAAGGGGGAGGTCCTGTCCGGTGACTTGTAAAAACTGCCGATAATTACGTTCCTGTGATGCTGCATCGCTTCGGTTATAGTATCCGGCTTCACCTTGTGCCAAGTATGAGCTCCCGAAAGCGCCAGGCATCAGCTTGCTCAGCAGGAAGATAGCAGATGCAATGAACCAAAGGGTAGGTATAGCCAAGAGTAGCCGCCTGAATACAAAACTGGCCATGGCATGATTAAGGCTTAAGCATAAACGAACTCAGGTCGTAATAGGGGCGCACGCCTGACACCTTCGCATTGGAGAATCTGCTGTGGATCGCAATCTTTTCTTTACGGAAATAAAGTGGCAGAAAGGCCGCTTCTTCCTGAATGATCTCCTGCAGCCTGAACAGTAGCTTGGCTTTCGCATCCTCACTTTCAGCTTCGTTGATTTGGTTTAGCAATTGGTCGCTCTCTGTCGTTCCAAAACCAGTAGTATTAAACCCACCGGGGCCAGCAAAGCTCGTGTGAAACAGTGGCTTGAAGTTGAAAACAAATGGATTGCCTGATATACCTCTGAAATGCATGTCATAATCCAGTTGTCCTATCTTCTGGGAATAAACAGTTCCTTCTAGCGGCTGCAGGGTGACAGGTATACCGGCTTTGGCAGCGTGCTGCTGAAAGATCAGCGCCATCTGTTCATACATGGTATTGCCAGCTCTGTATAGCAGTTCGATGCGCAGGTCCTCACGCTGGCCGTTTATGTTGCGGTACCAGCCATTCTTTTCTTGTATCCAGCCGGCAGCTTTCAAAAGCTTGATAGCTTCTTCTGGATCGTAGTTGCGGGGCTTAAGCGTTGGGTGATAAAAGTCTTTTCGGTCAGGTGGTATAGGGCCTACGGTGGGTGTAGCATATGACTGCTGGCTTACCCGGATCATACCCGTTATATCCATTAAATGTGCGATGGCCTGCCGGGTACGCTTATCGTTAAATTTTGCCTTGCGTGTGTTTGTAGCTGCATAGATCAAGTCATAGCCTTCCGGCGTATGCAGATCGTAATTCTTCAGAAAGTTTTCATCTTGCTGGAGCTGCTCAAATTCATTTACAGGGATATTATCCAGCACGTCGAGCTGTGTGTTTTTGAGCGCCAGCAGGGCAGTGGTATTGTCTGGGATTATTTGAAAATTAATCTGCTCCGGGTTAGCGGTCAGGTAACTGGAAGCGCTGCCTGTATTCTTACCCCACCAGTTGTCTTTTCGCTTTAGCACAATGTGCTGACCGGTAGCCCATTCTGCCAACTCATAACCACCGCTGCCCAACAAGATGTCTTTACTATCAGGCGAGCCTAGCTTATTGCAGCGCATAGCAACAGCCTGTATACGCTCTGTGTTATATTGAGAGCTATCAGTCTGGAATAATGCACGTAGAGGTATAGCTGAAAATGCCTGTTGAGGATCAAGTAGATAAGCCGGCAGGATGAAAAAGTCCCCTGTGAGGAGCTGCATTTCAGGGGTATAGCCTAGGCATACCAGGGTGAATTTTTTAGGATCGTCGGGGTGTAATTGGATGTCCTGAATAAATTCGATCTGAGAGCGAATGCTCTCAGATCGAACTAAGGGTGATTTCAGTACCTTCAGTGTAAATGCCACGTCTTGTGCAGTAACGGGGCTCCCATCAGGCCATTCAGCTTCGGGGCGTAGCTGATAATGAAAATAAGTGATCGAGTCTGTGCGCTCCACTTCCGGAAAAGCGGAAGCAAGTCCCGGTTTCAAAGTGTTATCTTCAAGATCTACAGTCAGCAGGCTTTGGTAGAGCAGATTAATTATCTGCAGAGCTTCCTGTGAGTTATAGTTAACAGGACTGATGTTTCCTGGGTCTATAGCCAAACGAAGGCGTACTTCATCTGGTTGCCGCTCAGGCTGACTGCAAAAACTTAGTAGTAGTAAAAATAAGATTGATAGGAATGCTTGAGTTTTCCGCATTTTTCTTGACTCCCTTTAGCTGAAACCGGGTAAAGGCAAGTTAGGGAAAATACAGCAATTCCCAAGAATCGAGTTCTTGCCTATTTTTCAATAGTTGTCCAGGTGCCTGATCCGCCCATGAGCTTCACAGTTTCAGCTGTCTTATCGGTTGTAGAAGTAGTTGTAGTTGTAGTTGTAGTCGTTTTCTGATCAGTAGTAGTTTCTGTTGGAGTGCCAATCAGGAGATTCAGGACGATAGTGATGATGATAGTTGCCATGATTTCTAAGGGTTAAATCGGTTTATTGTGTAACAAAGATTCACACAGATAGCATCAAAAGAAAAGAAAGTTTTTAGAAAAAGGTAACTATTAATATAATTATTTTTAATTGTATTAATTATATGAAATTTATAAATGTATTTGATTTAGAGTTAATATTTCGAATTTACTATTTAAAAATGTTTCAAAAGTAACATTTCTCACTTACTTTTAATCAAAAATAGTTAGGAAATAGTGTTAATTAGCCCTTCCTGGGCATTTAATGACTAATGGTTTTCTAATATATAGATTTTTTACTTGATCTTTTGCATGAAAGAAATTAAAAAACTGATTGATATAGTTCTTTCCTGCAGTCAGGCAGAAACGGCCTTACTTGATGTGCCTAAACAGAGTGTGAAGGAGAAGAAGTTTATTCAAGGTATAGAGCAAGGACAGTATACTACTGATGAAGAAGCAGCTAAGGACCTTTATAATGCCAGTCCAAATGATGTTAGGTATAAAATGCTGAAGCATCGGGTAAAGAAGAAGCTATTCAATGAACTTAATTATGTAAACGCTGAGAAAGTAACTTCAAACTTTGTAAGGCAGAAGGAAATACAATGCAATAGCTTGATTTATCAGGCCAACATAGTACGTGCTCGTTATGAGTTCGATCTGGTAATAAGTCTTGCCAGTAAAGCACTGGCTCTAGCGCAAGAGTTCGATTTTGTAGATTTAAAAGTGTCTGCGCTGGAATTGCTTTGTTTGGGTTATTCAGATCAAGGACTAATCAAAAAGTTTACTGCAGCGCAGGATGATCTAAAGGCTACAATGCAGCGCTTCGTTAAAGAACGAGAAGCAGTATCCTTGTTTCAGTTCATTAACATGCAGCTCCGCAAGTCCACTAAAACAAGAAAAGAGTTTCTACCGCAGCTGCCACTTCTAATATCACAATTGGAGAAGCTTTGGCATGAGTCGGGTACATTTAGTACCTATTATGCCTATTATAGAACTTACATCTGGTACCATGAACTGGAAGGCAATTTTAAAGATATAATTACTATTACTGTGGATGCTCTCAGGCTAGTAGAACAGAATAAAATTAACGCGCATCGATTTGATCTGACTTATAATAACTTCATTATGGTTTATGCTCACTTGAGAGCCAAACATTTGAGTGATGGGTTAATGTATGCGCAGGAAAACCTTGAACTTTACCAGCCTTCTACCCGAAACTGGTTTGCGTACATGGAAAACTACTTCCTGCTTGCAGTGCACGCCCGGAGGTATGATTTGGCAGATGTGCTGCAGCAACAGGTGTTTGTAAATGGTGCTTTACAAACCATACCTACTATCGCTAAGGAGCGTTGGATGCTGTACCGCGCATATTTCAGACTAATTTATCCGCAAGCGTCTGTTCCAGAAGGCGAAGCCAACAACCCATACCTGCTTTCACTGCCGGAGTACAGCAAAGATAAGCTCGGGTTCAATGTGGCTATTCTTACTTTGCAGTTCATATACCTATTGGAAAAAGGAGAGACTGAAGCCTTGCTTTACCGCATCGAAAGTATCAAAAAGTATGTGTCCACGCACTTAAAAGATGCTTTTAGCTTGCGTAGTAAGCTCTTTTTGAAACTATTGGTACTAACTGTGACAGAGGATTATGATGCGGTAGCTTGCCAGAGTAAAGGGGAAGCACTCTACAATAAGCTGTTGGAGACGCCTGCTCCTGGGGATGCCTATGCAGAAATTGAGATAGTGCCGTACGAGCATCTTTGGGATCTAATCCTACAGATTCTGGCTAAAGCTGAAGCAAATCCCAAAGCACGCATACGCTGAATAAATATTTTGCTATATTTCAGCTATGCAAAAAAACAACCCGACCATTACCAGAGCCTGGTGTGTCTATGATTGGGCCAACTCGGTCTACTCGCTGGTCATCATCTCGACTATTTTCCCGATCTACTACAGCGCCGTATCCAAGCATCCGGAGACAGGCTCTACCCTGGTAAATTTTTTCGGGGTGGAACTGCAGAGTTCCGTGCTCTTTTCATATGCGGTATCCGGGTCTTTTCTGCTAATTGTGCTCATGAACCCCTTTTTGACTGCCATTGCAGACTATAGCGGTCGAAAGAAGCTGTTCATGCAGCTGTTTTGTTACATGGGCTCCATTTCCTGTGCGAGCCTCTTCTTTTTTACAAGAGATACGTTTTCAGTTTCGGTCGTCTTGTTCATGCTGGCATCTATTGGGTTTACCGGCAGTATCGTATTTTACAATTCGTACCTGCCCGAAATTGCTACCGAAGACCAGTATGACCGCCTGAGCGCCCGTGGATTTGCTATGGGCTATGTGGGCAGTGTACTCTTACTAATCTTCAACTTAGCGATGATTCTGCAGCCGGGTTGGTTTGGTATTGCTGCCGACAATACCAGCCTGGCTCCGCGCATCGCTTTCCTGACTACAGGACTTTGGTGGTTCGGATTTGCTCAATACACCTTCTACCATTTGCCGGCCAATGTCTATCAGAAGAACCCCCAGGGCAGCTGGATTTTGAATGGGGTGCAGGAGCTCAAAAAGGTGCTCAATCAGGTAAAGGAGTTGCGTTTACTTAAACGCTATTTGCTGGCTTATTTCTTCTTCAACATGGGGGTGCAGACTGTGATGTATGTGGCTACTATTTTCGGAATTGAGGAGCTGAAGTTGCCGAGTGATAACCTGATCATCACGATCCTGATCATTCAATTAGTAGCCATTGCAGGGGCTTATGGATTCGCTGCGCTGTCAGCCCGGTATGGCAACATACGGGCATTGATCATCGCTGTAATCATTTGGATTGGAATCTGTATCGCCGCTTACTTCACGACTACTGCTGTAGAATTTTATGTGTTGGCCGCCGTTGTTGGTTCTGTTATGGGAGGTATACAGTCACTTTCCCGTTCCACTTATTCTAAATTGATTCCAACTACGACTAAAGATCACGCATCCTATTTCAGCTTCTATGATATTACAGAAAAGGTTTCTATCATGCTGGGCACGCTGGCCTATGGTGCCATCGCGCAAGTGACGGGTTCAATGCGCTATAGCATATTGGCATTGATCGTGTTCTTCGCCCTTGGCCTGATCTTCCTAAGCCTTATCAAAGGGAAGAGGTCACTGGAGCCGCAAGGCGAAGCAGAGGCAGTAGCACAATAGATAATGTAAGGTATAGAATCAAAAACGGCAGCCTGATCGGGCTGCCGCTTTTGCGTTATGGTCGATAGTTAAATTGTTGACTGAATGCGTGATTCGGTTAGATCCAGGTCTTTCGAATGGTCATACTTATCACGGTATTTCACTTTCTAACTTTCTAACTATCCAGACTTTTACTTCTTATATACCTGCACCCCATTCACATAGGTGTGGAGTACTTGCAGGCCACGCATCTGGTCATTGGCAACCTTCATCAGGTCGCGGTCAACGATGATGAAGTCAGCGAACTTTCCAGGCTCGATGCTGCCTTTTTCTTTTTCTTCAAAAGCAGCTTTTGCGGCCCAGATCGTCATGCCGCGCATAGCTTCTTCACGGCTCAGAGCGTTCTCCATCTGGAAGCCTCCTTCAGGCCAATTCTCACCATCCTGACGGGCAACCGCTGCATGGAATCCATAAACCGGGTTAATATCCTCTACCGGAAAGTCACTACCCAGGGGCATGTAACCGTTTTGATCCAATAGTTGCTTGAAAGGGTAGGCGTGGGCAATGCGCTCTTTGCCCAAGCGATCGCCAGCCCAGTACATGTCGGACGTGGCATGTGTAGGCTGCACAGATGGAAGCACGCTATACTTGCCAAATTTGTCCATGTCGGCCGGGTTGATGATCTGGGAGTGCTCAATGCGCCAGCGCTTATCATTCTTGCCGCCCAGCACTTCGCCGTAGATGTCGAGCAACAAACGGTTGGCAGAGTCGCCAATAGCATGTGTGTTCATCTGGAAGCCGTGCTGGTTAAGTAGCTTCGCGATATCGCGGAATTCCTGCTCAGAGGCCAGCAAGAAGCCAAAATGGCCATGCTTATCGCTGTATGGCTTAATGAGGTTGGCACCGCGTGACCCGAGGGCACCATCAGAGTATACCTTGAAAGAACGTACGTTTAAGCGGTCAGTCTTATACGGTCCGTTAGCGAAATAATGGTCCTGGTTTACCTTGCCAGGGTTCATCATAGCGTACACACGCATCTGCAGTTCACCACTCTTATGCATGGCATCCATCAGATCAACCGTTGACTTGTCCAGTCCGGCGTCAGCTACAGAGGTGAGGCCTACGGCAAAGCAATTCTTCTCTGCGTTCTGCAAAGCCTGGCGTTGCTCCTGTTCGTCGGCTTCAGGTATAACGGCCGTTACCCGGTCAATGGCATTGTCGATCAGGATGCCGGTCATTTTGCCGCCTTCCACTTCAACTAAGCCACCAACCATTTTGGTCTGAGGCGTCAAACCAGCCAGATCCAATGCTTTCTGGTTTACCAAAGCAGCATGGCCATCAATACGGGTGAGGATGATAGGCGTATCGGGGAAGAGTTGGTCCAGCGTATCTTTGGTCGGGAATTCCTTCACAGCCCAGTCGTTCTGGTCCCAACCGCGGCCTGTGATCCAGTCTGCCTCTGGGTAGGCTTTTTGTTGATCTACAACTTTCTGCACTACTTCTTTGAAAGAGGTAGTACCGTTCAGGTCAGCTGACTGCAGGCCCAGACCGTAGCGGTAGAAGTGAGCATGCCCATCGATCAGGCCCGGGTAAATCGTTTTACCTTCGGCGTCCAGTTCTTCGGTAGCGTTATACTTAGATCGAATATCGGCTGTCGTACCTACGGCCACGATCTTACCGTCTTTCACAGCAAATGCCTCGGCCTGATCGAAGTTCTCGTTTACCGTATACACGTTGCCATTATACACGATCAGGTCAACTGACTCGCCGCTGGTGTTGCTGGTGTTGCAGCTACTCAGGAGGGTGAGGCCCAGTAGGGCAGCGGCTGCAAAGGAGCGTAGTGTTTTTTTCATGAATCTGCTTATTCGAAACGCATGTGTTTCACGGACTCACCTGAGTTGATCAGCTCGACCAGCGAATCTATACCTATGCTCAGGTGTTTTTCTACATAGTTAGTGGTTACCAGTTTATCGCTCTCCGATGTCTTCACACCTTCCGGTATCATCGGGTTGTCAGATACCAGCAGCAAGGCGCCATGCGGTATTTCGTTAACAAAGCCAACTGTGAATATCGTAGCGGTTTCCATGTCGATGCCCATGGCACGGATCTGCCGCAGGTATTCCTTGAAGTCCTCGTCATGCTCCCATACACGGCGGTTGGTTGTGTACACGGTGCCGGTCCAGTAGTCCATCTCGTGCTTCTTGATCATAGACGATACCGCACGCTGAAGACGGAAGGATGGCAGGGCAGGGATTTCTGGTGGCAAGTAGTCATCGGATGTACCTTCTCCGCGAATAGCCGCGATCGGCAGGATCAGGTCGCCAATGGCAGTTTTTCTTTTCAAACCACCGCACTTACCCAGGAACAGGGCTGCTTTTGGCTTGATGGCGGAAAGCAGGTCCATCACTGTGGCGGCCATGGCACTACCCATACCGAAGTTGATGATCGTGATGTTGTTGGCCGTAGCCGTCTGCATCGGTTTGTCAAGACCTTTTATCTCCACACCGAACCGGTCGGCGAACATTCGTACGTAGTTGATAAAGTTAGTGAGGAGAATATACTCGCCGAATTCATCTAAAGGCACACCGGTATACCGTGGCAACCAGTCGCTTACTATTTCTTCTTTGCTCTTCATGTTTTAAATATAAGTGAATAGATATAAAAAAGCCGCCTTGGCAAGTGAGAGTTGCTGGGGCGGAGGCTGTAAAATTGGTAAATTGCGTCATGGAAATGCTGAACTTACCGACGTTTGATTACAAAATTAAGCATTCTGGCGCTAATATCATGATATTTGACGCATTGCGCCGCAAATATGTGCTGCTAACGCCGGAAGAATGGGTTCGACAGCATTTTGCGCACTTTCTGATCAGCAGCCATCGTTACCCCAAAAGCCTTATCAGTATAGAACGGGGTACTACCTACAACAAGTTGCAGAAACGCACCGATATGTGTGTGTACGATCAGGGAGGCAAGCCTTATCTCCTGGTGGAATGCAAAGCCGCGCATGTGCCTATTACGCAGGATGTCGTGAAACAGGTATCGGTCTACAATCAGGTGCTGCAGGCTCCCTATGTAGTCATTACAAATGGCATGGAGCATTACTGCTGGGAAGTGGACTTTGAAACCCGCCAGTTTAATCCCTTGCAAGGTATACCTGCTTTCGGAACGAAGGTATAGTACCTATTTTTTGTAAGGATAATTGCCAGTGCATCCTCACTAGTTTAATCTTTCCGCAGCCAGAAATACAGGTCGTTGGCTACCATCTTATTTTTGAAGTACTGGACGTACGCCTTCAGCTGCTGCGCCTGTGTTGCATTGGGCTGTTCGGCAGCGGTTAGTTCTGGGAAGGTATAGAAGCGCAGCTCATCGGTTCCCGTCAGCTCAGCCACACCATCCTGTTGCACAAGGTAGTACGACGTGCCATTATACAGCAGCGCATGCCCGGTCGCTGCACTGTCAAGCACGGATTGTCCAAAAAGCATGAGCTTGTCGGCAGGCAGTTGCAGGTAATCCACTATAGTGGGCAGGATATCAGCATGCTGTGTTACTTTTTGTACGTCAGCCTGCAGCTTTTTGGCAGGGTGAAACAGTAGGAGTGGCACCCGGTAGTAGCCCAGTTCCTGCTGGTACTCCGGTCGTATGCTTTTCTGGGTATGGTCGGCTACTATGATGAACAACGTATTCTTGTACCAGGGCTGCTTAGAGGCAGCTTTAAAAAACTCCTGCAGGGCATAATCAGCATAACCCACAGATTCGTGTATCTCAAGTTCGCCTTTGGGGAATCTGCCCTGATACTGCGTAGGCACCGTGTAAGGCTGGTGAGAGCTCAGCGTGAAAACGGTGCTGAAAAACGGCTGGGGAAATTTGGCCATCTCCTGCACCGTATACTGTAGGTATGGCTCATCAAAGATGCCCCAGTTCCCGTCAAAATGCTCTGCACGGAGCTCAGAAGGATACTCGTCCAGGCCATAATAGTGCTGTATACCTGCCATTTGGGTATACTGATTAAAGCCCATGGTGCCGTTGGTCGCACCGTGAAAAAATGCCGTGGTGTAACCAGCGTCTCTTAGTAAGTGCCCGGCACTATATACGGTGTTCGACTGGTAAGGAGAGGTGATATAAGGATCGGGGAGGAGGGAAGGCAGACCGGACAGGATAGAGGGCAGCGCCTCAATAGACTTGCGACCATTGGCAAAACTGTTGCTGAATAGTAACCCCTTGCTTGCCAGTGAGTCCAGAAACGGGGTATAGCCTTCGCCGTTGTTCAAAGCGCCGATATACTCGGAGGCAAAACTTTCCAGGATGATCAGGACAACGTTTTCCTGTAGCGGTTCACCTGCAGGTGTTGCATACCTAGCCGGCTTTATAGGCAGACTGGCCAGCAATTCTCCATCCGTATTATAAAAATGCTTTTCCTCTAATGTGGCTTTGCCGATGCTTTTGATGAAAGTGAAAGGCGTGTTAAGCGACAGGTGGCCCAGGGCGGTGTGCTCATGCACAAAGGCATGCGCCGGGCGCAGTGGTTTTAGCTGTATACCTCCCCGTATACCTAACACGACAAAGCCAGCCACCAATAGCAGCCTTAGGTAGCGTTGCCACACTACCGGTACCGGATGAGGTATGGGACGCGATGTAGGGTATAGCTTGATGATCGCCAGTACCAACCCCACAAAGCCAATCCCCATGTACCAGTAATAGCTGGCTAACTGACCCAGTTGCCCTAGCACATCACCCGTGATGGTAAGGACCTCATTGCCTGAACGTCGGCCTATAAATTTAAAGAACTCTACATCGGCCAGCGCCAACGCAATAAAAGGTGCATTGGTTAGCACAAAAAGCCATCGTAACATACGCTGGTAGGCTGGGTGCTGTAAATTACCATGTGGCAGCAGGGAGAGCAGTATGAATAGGGAGTTGATGATGACCAGCGCCGCCACGTCAAATCGGAACCCGTGTACGAAAGCCAGTGCCACCTCGCCGGAAGAGGCTTCAGCAAAGTGATCGAAGTTGAATACAAAGAAAACGGCACGCAGCAGCGTATAGAGCAGAAAAACAAGCCCTAAACGGCGCAGCAGCAGTTGAAACGAACTGTCAAACATCTTCAGAAAAGAGAATCTAAGGTCATAATCACCTCAGCGGATGAGGCTGGTCGGCAATAAAACACAAAGATATTGAAAATGGTGCGCATTGCGATGTGGTTGCAAAACAAGAGCGCCTTCCCGATCAGATCAGGAAGGCGCTCCACTTATAAATTCAGGCTATACCTTAGATTAAAGAACAGAGTCAACTTCAGTGTACTCCAGGTTGAAGGCTTCTGCCACACCTTTGTACACCACTTTGCCCTGTACCACGTTCAAGCCAAGCTTCAGCTCGTTGCTGTCGGCGCAGGCTTTCTTCCAGCCTTTGTTCGCCAGTTGAATAGCGTAAGGCAGGGTAGCGTTGGTAAGTGCCAGTGTTGAAGTATAAGGAACGGCACCCGGCATGTTCGCTACGCAGTAGTGTACCACATCGTCGATAATGTAAGTTGGGTTCTCGTGCGTAGTTGGCTTACAAGTCTCGATGCAACCACCCTGGTCAACGGCAACGTCAACTACAACGGTACCCGGACGCATTTCCTTCAGCATGTCGCGCGTGATCAGGTGAGGAGCTTTAGCGCCTGGGATCAACACGGCACCAATGATCAGGTCGTGCGTAGGAAGTAGTTCGCGGATATTATATTCGTTCGACATGAACGTGTTCACGTTGGCTGGCATGATATCGTCCAGGTAACGCAGACGGGCCAGGTTCGTGTCCAGGATAGTCACGTCAGCGCCCATACCTGCAGCCATTTTAGCTGCGTTGGTACCTACTACACCACCACCCAGGATCATCACCTTGGCTGGGCGAACACCAGGTACGCCACCCAGCAGGATACCACGGCCTTTCAGTGGTTTCTCCAGATACTTGGCACCTTCCTGAATGGACATACGACCCGCAACTTCTGACATAGGCACCAGCAGTGGGAGACTTCTGTCAGCACGCTCTACCGTTTCGTAAGAAAGGCAAACCGCTTTTTGCTTGATCATAGCGTGCGTCAGCGGCTCGTAAGAAGCAAAGTGGAAGTACGTGAACAGCAACTGGTCTTCTTTGATCAGGTTGTACTCTGACTCGATCGGCTCTTTCACTTTAATGATCATCTCAGCGATGCCGTATACCTCTTCAATGCTAGGCAGGATGTTAGCGCCAGCCTGAGTATACATTTCGTCTGTAAAACCGCTGCCTTCACCGGCAGTAGCCTGTACGTAAACGGTGTGGCCATTGCGCACCAGTTCCACCACGCCGGCAGGGGTTACGCCTACGCGGTTTTCGTTATTCTTGATTTCCTTTGGAACACCAATAATCATGTCGTTCTATTTATAGTATTAGATATTGGAAAAGCTGCGCAAATATACCATATCTATCTTGAAATAAAAGGCTAAACAGAAAACCTGTTTCAACATTGTCAGCACATTTGCAGTTGGCTGATTTAAAGTGCTTTGCTAAAGCTGGGGAGAGAGGCTAGTGTCGTTAAAAAGCGGTTCGTATCGAACTCTGGATGAAGGGAAGCTCCCACAGGCTTGGGAATTGCATCGTAAGGTGCTGGGAGTTTTGTACACGATAGCACTAAATGAAAAAAGGCAGTGATAAAATCACTGCCATTAGTACAAAATAAAACTATGAAAAAAACTATCTGAAAGGTACCGGCTGACTGCCCTCCCTTAACATATTCTTTTGAGCCAGACTCTCTACTACATTTGCCTTCAGCGTAAGCTTCAGGTCTGGCATTACTATATCATTTGATACGATGGTTACTACCTCGTTTTGCTCCCTTAACATCGTGGGAATGTAGGTTAGTTCCAAAGTTGCCTGCTGTCCCGGTTTTAATGATGGTTCCGAAACTTTATAGGTTACGCAGTTGCAGTTTGCCTTCACACCCTGCACTACCAGGTCCTGCCGACCTGTATTTTTGATTGTAAACTTTGCCACCGCTTTTTGTCCTTTTTCAAGTTTTCCGAAGCTATGTGAAGTAGTTCCAACAGCCAAACGCGGCGAATTTGCTTTTTGTTCCGGCGTGTGACTAGTTTTTAAATCTTTTGGTCCAACTTCTCCTTTAATGAAAATAACGGCCTGTGGTGTGGCAGCGTTAGAGATTACAGAAATAGACTTATGGAATGGTCCCGGACGGCCATTGCTGTTATACATCGCCTTGATTACACCGGTTTTTCCTGGCATGATCGGGTCTTTGGTCCACTCTGGCGTGGTGCAACCACAAGATGGCTGTACCTGCGCTATAACCACAGGCTTGTCACCTACGTTCTTCACTACAAACTCATAAGAGGCGATCACACCCTCAGCGAAAGTGCCAAAGTCATGCGTTTCTTTCTCAAACTTGAGTTCACCCTGCGCCTGGGCCGAAAAACCAGCCAACAGAAGGCTAAGTAATGTAAGTAAGTAAAATTTTCTGTTCATGGTGCTAATTAAAAAAATATTGCGATTGTAAAAGGAGGTTCTGCAAACAAACAAAGATATAAAATCTTTTGACAAATAACAGCAACAATTCCTATGCCTAATTAGGCGGCAGAAGGGCTCTAATTTGATTTTAGGCTAATCTTCTGTACTTTTGAAGAGAAATTCCACTATAAGCTTTTACAGACAAGACATGCAAACTGCTGAAGCATCTATAACTCAACGATTAAGCGTTCAAGAAATACTGACTGATTACCGCATTGCCTGGGAGAGTCGCCATGCAAGCCTTGCTGGCCGCAAAGAGGTGTTCATGGGCAAAGCCAAATTCGGTATTTTCGGCGATGGCAAGGAGGTAGCCCAGCTGGCGATGGCCAAGTTCTTCCAGAACGGCGATTTTCGCTCAGGCTATTATCGTGACCAAACCTTTATGTTTGCCATCGGCGAACTGACGCTCCAGCAATATTTTGCACAACTATATGCACATACCGATGTGGAGGCTGAGCCCTCTACTGCTGGCCGTGCCATGAACGGCCACTTCGGTACCCGTTTGCTCGATGAGGAAGGGAAATGGAAGAACCTGATGGAGCAGAAAAACTCCAGCTCTGATATTTCGCCTACAGCATCGCAGATGCCCCGTCTAGTAGGACTGGCCTACGCCTCAAAGTTATATCGTCAAAACCCTGATTTGCAGGGTATGCAGCAGTTTTCAGTGAATGGAAACGAGGTTGCCTTTGGTACGATTGGCAATGCCTCTACCTCTGAAGGTATGTTCTTCGAGGCGATCAACGCGGCCGGTGTATTGCAAGTGCCGATGCTGGTATCTGTTTGGGATGACGGTTACGGTATTTCGGTGCCAGCTGAGTATCAAACTACGAAAGGAAGTATTTCTGAAATTCTGGCCGGTTTCCAGCGCAACAACCGCGAGGAGCAGGGCTACGAGATATTTAAAGTGAAAGGCTGGGATTACCTGGCACTTTGCGAAGCTTATGAGGCAGCCGTTAAGGTATGCCGTGAAGAACATGTACCTGTACTGGTGCATGTAGAGGAAGTTACGCAGCCACAAGGACACTCGACCTCTGGCTCGCACGAGCGCTACAAGTCTAAGGATCGTCTGGCTTGGGAAGCTGAGCACGACTGCCTGGTGAAAATGCGCGACTGGATGCTGAGTGCTGGTGTGGCCACTGCTGAACAGCTTGACCAAATTGAAAACGAGGCAAAAGAAGCTGTACGACAGGCACGTACTGCCGCTTGGTCAGCATTTGCTGACAGCATCAAGGCAGACCATGAAGAGGCCCTGACGCTGATGGATAATCTGGCAGCTGCCAGCGAGCATATCACTGAAATCGCTACTATCACAGAAGAGCTACGAAAAACCGGAACCCCGATCCGCAGCGATGCAGTGAGAGCGGTACGCAAAGCACTCCGTTACGTACGCGACGAAAACAACCAGGCCAAGCGAGAATTGGTTGGTTGGCTGGAGCAGACCATGGGTGAGAATGCTGACCGATTTAACTCCTATTTATATAGCCAGTCCGAAGAGGCTGCTTTGCTAGTAGAGGAAATCAAACCGGAGTTTGCGGAAGACGCGCAGCAAGTGGATGGACGCGAAGTGTTACAAGCTTGCTTCGATGCCATGCTGGCCCGTGATCCGCGAGTGTTTGCCATTGGCGAAGACGTAGGCCGTATTGGTGATGTGAACCAGGCTTTTGCCGGTCTGCAGGAGAAACACGGTGAGTTGCGTGTGACCGATACAGGTATACGCGAGTGCACTATCATCGGACAAGGTATAGGAGCAGCTCTTCGCGGTCTTCGCCCGATCACTGAAATCCAGTACCTCGACTACTTATTATATGCTATCCAGATTCTGTCTGACGATGTAGCCTGCCTGCAGTATCGTACCAAAGGTGGTCAAAAGGCTCCTCTGATCGTACGTACCCGCGGCCATCGTTTGGAAGGTATCTGGCATTCTGGTTCTCCTATCGGTATGATTCTGCACAGCATCAGAGGGATGCACGTGCTGGTGCCGCGCGATATGACACAGGCAGCTGGTTTCTATAACACACTGCTTAAATCTGACGAGCCGGCACTGGTAATTGAGTGTCTGAACGGCTACCGTCTGAAAGAGCGCATACCTAGCAACATAGGTGAATTTACCGTGCCGCTTGGCAAGCCGGAAGTACTGAAGGAGGGTACTGATATTACCATCGTGACTTATGGTTCTATGTGCCGCATTGTGATGGATGCTGCCCGTCAGCTCGAGGAGTTCGGGATCTCTGCCGAAGTGATTGACGTACAGTCTTTACTGCCGTTTGACCTGGAGCACATGATCACAGACTCGATTCGTAAGACTAACCGCGTACTGTTTGCTGACGAGGATGTGCCAGGTGGTGCAACCGCTTACATGATGCAGCAGGTGGTAGACGAGCAGGGCGCCTGGCGTTACCTGGATTCGAAGCCGCAATGCCTGTCAGCGCATGCGCACCGTCCTCCTTACTCGTCTGATGGCGACTACTTCTCTAAGCCAAACCCAGAGGATGTGTTCGAGACAGTATACGAGATCATGCACGAGGCCGATCCAAAGGCTTATCCTGTGATTTATTAGCCTGCAGTAGGCTCTGAGGTCATTTAGCTTTAGAACCTGCCAGGTATAGAACAATAGGCTAGTGGCCCTGCTTGTCATGATTCAGAACAAGTGGGGCCACTAGTCATTTTTAGCTTAAAGCTAGCTAAGGTTGCTCTTAGGTATAGCGACAGTCTTAGTATTAGGAATACTTGAAAGTCATTTGAGATAAAACAGCAAGGCCCTGTACCGCGTGATACAGGGCCTTGCTGTTGCTATACCTGATTCCTGTTTAGCCTGCTGGCTGAAATAAGGTAATTTCGTCAGTTGTCACGACATTGCTGCGATTCGGTACAGGGGTCGTGCGGTCGTAGATATAGATGTCAAACTTGATGACTGTACCTGGGCGGAGCAATGGAAATTCCGATGCGTTGATTTCGTTGATGCTATACTTGATTTCACCCTCAAGCGGTTCTGGACGATCATCCGCTGACAGACGCTGGAAGCGACCTGAGAACTGGAAGCCTGGCACCGGAAAAGGGTAAGGTATAAAGCGGGAATTGCCTGGGTTGTTTGGATCTGGGACCTTGATGTACATCACCGTATGAAAATTTTGCTCGTACGGGGAGCCTTCATTGAAAGGAGGTCGGAAATCATCAGATTCCCGGTTACTGGAAAGACCCAGGTTGCCGTCGCCGTCTTTAAAGCCAATGACCAGCACTAGCGAATCTCGCAAAGAGGTGATATCTGGCCTTTGAGGAAAAGGAGTGTCCACAAAATAGTATTGCTCTACGCGTCTGAATTCAATCTCAGGCACTACGTCATAGACAGGCTCTTTACGGCAGGAGCTAAGGGCCAGCAGCAATAGCAGGCAAGGCGCACCATACTTTAGCAAGTATCTCATGTGGGATCTCAGAAAATGAAGCTAAATTTACTAAATCAAACGAACAGATACAGGAATTGTTATAAATAATTTGGATGGATTTCAAAGCCCGACACCTGCAGCTATCACTGGCTGATCAGCCTTTCGATTTTGCAGAAACTGCCCTGGCGCTTTTCAGGTACCAGGCTGAGCATAACCTGATATACCGTGACTATCTGCAACACCTGGGGCGTGATCCTAAGCAGGTCGCTCAGTTGGAAGAGATTCCTTTTCTGCCCATTGAGTTCTTCAAGACGCACGAAGTCAAGACAGGTGCATTTCGGCCGGAGGTGACCTTCTATAGTAGTGGTACCACCCAGATGACGCGTAGCCGACACCAAGTAGCCAGCCTTGACTGGTACCTGCGCACTACAAAGCATATTTTCGAGTCATTCTACGGCCCCTTGACTGATTATGTAGTGCTGGCGCTGCTACCCTCATACCTGGAGCAGGGTGGTTCTTCCCTTGTCGCCATGGCCGATTATTTTGTGAAGCAGTCAGGGCAGCAGGAGGAAGGCTTCTACCTGCGTAACCATGACGAGCTGCTACAAACTGTAAAAAGGACACAGCAGATAGGAAAAAAAGTACTGCTGATCGGTGTTTCCTACGCTTTGCTTGACTGGGCTGATGAACTGAAAGGGCAGGAGGATTTCAGCCATGTGACCATTATGGAGACCGGCGGTATGAAAGGACGCCGACGGGAGATGATCCGGGAAGAACTGCACGCCTACCTGAAGCGTGGCTTTGGGGTGAATGCGATCCACTCAGAGTATGGCATGACAGAGCTGCTATCGCAGGCTTATTCCTTAGGTGATGGCCTCTTTCATCCGGGCTATACCTTGCGGGTGCTCTTGCGCGACCTCAACGATCCCTTTGACATTCGTCCGGATATGCGTACAGGCGGCATCAATGTCATTGACCTGGCCAATGTTGACTCCTGTGCTTTCATAGAAACAAAAGATATCGGGCGTCTGAAACCAGACGGAACCTTCGAAGTGCTGGGCCGCTTTGATAATTCTGACATCCGGGGCTGTAATCTTTTGATTGCCTAACATCCAAAATATCAATTCGCCGTTTAAGCTGCCCATGGGTTACATATTTTTTATTGCACTGGTGGCAGGTATGCTGCTGCTGTTTTACAGGTGGGCCACCCGCAAGGAGCGTCACCGCAAGCAGATTTTAGAGAAAGGCTTTCCGGTTGAGTGGCGCAAGATCCTGCAGGACCGTGTAGGCTTTTACCATACTTTAAAAACCGAAGAGGAGAAACAACGCTTTGAGCGGAAGCTTCTTCTTTTTGTGTCCGAAAAGCGCATCACAGGTATAGACACAGAGGTAGATGACACGACCAAGGTCCTGGTTGGCTCTAGCGCCATCATCCCGATATTCGGGTTCAAGGATTGGGAGTATCACAACCTGGGAGAGGTGCTGGTTTTCCCCGGTAGTATTCACAGGTATAAGAATCAGGATAACGAAGCTGTTTCTGAGGTACTGGGACGTGTGAATCCGTTTCAGAACGATCATTACGTTACCTTGTCCAAACCGGCGCTGGAGCAGGGCTTTAATGATATGGCTGACCGTAAGAATGTGGGTATACACGAGTTTGCGCACATGCTCGATCAAGCTGATGGCGAGATAGACGGTGTACCTAAGGCTTACTTGCCGGACGAGTTGCTGCAGCCCTGGGAGGAGCTGATGTACCGCAAAATCAGCCAGATCGAAAAAGGAAAGTCTGATATTAACAATTATGGCGCGACCAGCGAGGCAGAATTCTTTGCGGTGGTCACGGAGTATTTCTTCGAGAAACCCGACCAGTTAGCTGAAAAGCACCCACGCCTGTACGAAATGCTGACCAAAGTCTTTCAGCAGAACCCCAAAAGGCGGTTTCGTCTCAACTTCCGGGCATTGCTTAACCCCTATGGCAAACGCCTGGGTCGAAACGAGCCTTGCCCTTGTGGCAGCGGGAAGAAATACAAGCAATGCTGTATGCTGAAGAAGGGCAAAGCGGCAGCGTAATGAAAGCCTTAAGAGCTGATTCCAGAATAGCTATTACTGTGGTGTGGTTGAATCTCCAACAGTACGGCAGGTATAAAAGCAAAGCGCCCCGGCCAATTGGTCGGGGCGCTTTGCGTAGGTGAGTATAAGGTATGGTTAAGAACCGGCAGGACGGGCGTAAGCCTTGGCGTCTTCGAGCGTCACTTCCTGACCGCTCATGATCACCAGGCGCTCCACCACGTTGCGCAGTTCACGCACGTTGCCGCGCCAATCCAGCGTCTTTAAGTATTCCAGCGCATCGTTTGTGATGGCCTTCGGCTTGTTGCCGTAGTCATTGGCGATGTCCTGCAGGAACTTCTGCACCAGATCAGGTATATCCTCGCGGCGCTCGTTCAACGGCGGCACATGGATCAGGATCACGCCCAAACGGTGGTACAAGTCTTCGCGGAAGGTTTTGGCTTCAATCTCTTCCAGCAGGTTTTTGTTCGTAGCAGCCAGCACACGCACATCCACCTGGATGTCTTTGTCGCCACCTACGCGAGTGATTTTATGCTCCTGTAGGGCACGCAGCACTTTGGCTTGTGCTGACAGACTCATGTCGCCCACCTCGTCCAGGAAGAGCGTGCCGCCATTCGCCTGTTCAAACTTACCAATGCGCTGCTTCACGGCAGAGGTAAAAGAGCCCTTTTCGTGTCCAAACAATTCACTTTCGATCAGTTCACTCGGTATAGCGGCGCAGTTTACTTCGATGAGCGGGCCATTGGCGCGGTTGCTATGCTCATGTATAGCACGCGCCACCAGTTCTTTGCCCGATCCGTTTGGACCGGTGATCAGCACACGGGCATCGGTAGGGGCAACTTTCTCAATCGCCTGCTTAACGCGGCCCAGTGCTTCTGAAGTACCTACCATTTCGTAGGTCTTCGATATTTTCTTTTTGAGGATCTTGGTCTCGGTCACCAGGTTCGACTTGTCCAGCGCATTGCGTACCGAGACCAGCAAGCGGTTCAGATCCGGTGGCTTCTGCAGGAAGTCGTAGGCGCCTTTTTTGGTGGCTTCCACGGCCGTGTCGATGGTGCCATGCGCTGATATCATGATAAAAGGAGTGTCAGGTGCCATTTCCATGGCTTTTTCCAGCACTTCTATACCATCCATACCTGGCATCTTGATGTCGCAGAGCACTACGTCATACTTCGACTTGCCAATTTGATGTAGGCCTTTCTGGCCGTCCTCGGCTTCATCTACAGTATAGTTTTCAAACTCCAGGATCTCTTTCAGGGTGCTGCGAATGGCCCGTTCGTCATCTATAATCAGGATTTTGGGCATATTTTTTTCGTTCGTTTTATGCTGTAAACGGTAAGTATAGAAAATAAACAGCCGCTAATCAAGCGGCTGCAGCATTTGTACGATAAATCCAAAAATTTAGCTACCCGTCAGGTGTAACCGGTATTAAGAATTCGTGAAGTTGATCACGCTATACAGTTCCGGCTCCAGGAAAGGACCACCCGGATAACCTGCCGTATAATCGAAGTTGATCCAAAGCTCTCCGTTGGTTTCATGGAAATGGATCTTGCCGCCGGTCACTTCATCCGGGAAGAGTGAGCGCACTGCATAACTTACCTTGTCCAGATCTTCCACGGTTCCCATCTTCACCTCCGTGTACATATGGTTGGGCGAAATCACAATGCGGGCCTCGCCGCCAATGGCCATGATAGAGGAGGCCATCAGGATGGCATAGTCATCGCAGTCGCCGGCCAGCAGTTTTATGCTCTCGGTAGGAGGAGAGTAGTAGTCGAGGCCGAGCGGGTCGTTTACATAGCGCCAGCTGTTGCGCACATGCTTGAAGAGTGAGAAATAGCGCACTATCTTACCATACTTGCGGTAATACTCGTCATGAAAATAGCGGGTGGAGTTCTCCACGGCAAAGGAGCGCACCACAGGATGGGTTGGCTGCATGGCACTCTTCACGCGACGCTCCTGAAAATAAGTACCTTTGACAGGTTTAAAATAAGATACTTTGCTGGAATTGCTGGTCATGTTCACCAGCATGGCATTGTAGTCGGCGTAGAGGTTCTCTACCGTATAGTCATCGAAAGTGCTGTTGAAGAACATAGCCCCCATGATGCCCACGAAAGCCAGCAGGATAAGTTTTTTATTGATGCTGGTGACAATTACAGAGATAATAGCCGCCAGAATAACGCACAACAGGAAGTTCAGCTCATAGTCGATGAAACTGATGGGCGGTAGGTAAAAACTGATAAGGACCGCCATCGGAAACACGATGATGATCTGGATGAACCGAACTAAAAACGTAGTCAGATTAGAGAGCTTGAAAAATTGCGTCATGATTCCCTGCTTTTGTGGTTTCTGGCGCCTATGGCCCTTCTGGCTTTATAAGTGCATTGGCTTAATTTGTCTTATACCTGTAACGCAAAATCCAGGCCTTTTTACTCACTGTTGATCCCGAAAATTTTAAATTTTTTACCTGCGTAGCGGGATGCTGATAATTTCGGCAATATTTTCCATAATCAGAAAGCCTTTTTAGGCAAAAAGGTTAAAATTTAGTTAAAAGTGGGCGTTTTAAGCTGACTCTTCTCGCAATGCTTCGCCCTACCGCGTAAATTGAGTGCATCATTGCATCAGCTTAATATTCTGCACTATGAAGAAACCAATTTGCTTGCTCTTTGTTCTCTGTCTCTTTGCCTGCTCTGTGGCATGGGGGCAACATCTGCAGCGCCGTCCTTTCCTGGGGGTGCAGGTATCGCCGGTCACCGACTCGCTGGCCATTGCTAATCGCTTGTCCGGTACCCAGGGAGCCTTTGTGCGGCGCGTGATTCCCAACAGCACGGCTGCCGCTCTCAAGCTACAGGCCGGCGACGTGATTGTGCGTGTCAACGGCACACCCGTCAACAACTACATGGACGTGCCTGCGATGGCCCGTCATTTTCGCACAGGCGAGTCTGTGTCACTCGATCTCAATCGCAAGGGTAAGCAGACCACTGTAAAGGGAAAAGTACAACCCATGCCTTTCGAAACCGACCCGCGTGCGGAGGTGCGGTATGGGGAGGTGCCCCTTTCTGACAATCGCTACGCCCGCTCCATCCTGAAAAAGCCGAAAGGCAAAGGCCGCTTCCCGACTGTGTTTTTTGTGCAGGGCTATGGCTGCAGCAGCCTGGATAACCTGCCGGCCGAAGACCCGCAGCGGCAGCTGATCGATGGCCTGGTAGCCCGGGGTTATGCTGTTTTCAGGATGGACAAGCCCGGTTCGGGTGACAGCCAGGGAAGCAAGCCCTGCACGGAGATCGGTTATCAGGAAGAGTTGGAGGCGTTCACAGCCGGTCTGAAGCTGCTGAAGCAGGATCCCGCCGTTGATCCGGAAAACGTTTTCCTGTTTGGCCACTCCCTCGGTGGCAATACGGCTCCACTGATGGCGGCCCGTGAAAAAGTGAAAGGCCTGATGGTATACGGCATCACGGGAAAACCCTGGTTTGAGTACCTTTTGGAGGTATACCGCAACCAGCGCACCCTTCTGGGAGCTGATTACGTCCAGGTAGACAATGACATGCGAACCGTGGTGCCGTTGCTTTACGAGTTTATGATTCTGAAGAAAACGCCGGAAGAGCTGGCGAAAAATCCTGATTACCGCACTGCGCTGGAAAATATCATGGATTACGATGGGCAAGGGCACCTGTATGGCCGGCACTATACTTTCCTGCAGGATCTGCAAGACCTCCCCATGGGCCAGGCATGGCGCGATGCCAACGCCTATACCCTGGCAATCTACGGAGAAGCCGATATCGCTGCTCTGGACCCAACAGGTGCTCGGTTAGTGGTAACCCTGGTTAACAGCTATTATCCTGGCAAAGCCACTTTCGAATTGCTGCCCCGTACCGACCATGGGTTTATGGAAGTAGGCACCATGCAGGAGCACGTAAAGAGGCGAGGAAGTGCGGAAGAGGATACTTTCCGGCCCACATTCAACCAGAGACTAGTGGACTTGGTGGATACCTGGATGAAAGACAAAATAAAGAGAGCGTAGCCGACGGCTACGCTCTCTTTATTTTTCTATTGGTACTGGATATACAATGGCTTTGGATTAAGCTTGAGAATCTCTTCTGGCGTCATCAGGCGGGAGTTGTTGCGGGTGTCGTTCTTGTAGAACACCTTGAAACCTGTAAACTGTACCGGCTCTTTGGCGATAAAACGGCGGTATGTGTCCCTTTTGAGCGCCGGTGGCCCCCAGCCGTCCATGTGCATGACCACCTGTACCTCTGGTCTTAGCTTGATGTTCTGTGTATTCTGGATCATGCGCTGCGTGAAGCGGTGCACGATGAGCAACTTAGGCGGCAGGTTATACTCTTTTGTGATGTCAGCAAGCATTCCGGTGGCGTAGTTAATGTCTTCGGCGTCAAAGCTTCCGATTTTCTTTCCCGGTACTTCGCCGTCCTTCATGGCAAACTCAGCATCTATACCTAAGTGCACGTTCGGTAGCTTCAGGAACTGGGTCAGGCGGGGAAGTTCCTCAGGCAGGGTACTCCGGCCTACCTGTACGTCCAGAAATACAATAGCATCACGCTGTCTGGCCATCTCCAGTACATCCTCGATCATCTTATCGGTCATGCGCAGGCGGTACTTGTCGCCACGGCCGGGATGCCCCTGGGCTGTAACCACAATTACGTGCAGGGCAGGTTGAACCGGTGTCAGGGAGTCAGCTTTTGTCCAGTTGGCTACTTCCTCGTCCAGGCGGCGTAGCATTTCGTCCACCGGATACTCACCCAATATGCCCATGCGCTTTGACAATGGGTTGCCATAGTAGGCCAGAATGCGCTTGTGTGGAAGTATGGCACCTGGCAGCGGTTCAGGACCTGGGTATACTGTAGGTGCTTCAGCAGCAGCAGCTGGTGCAGGCGCAATAGTTGGTTTCTGTGCCGCTGCGGTGTCAGTAGAGGCGGTGACAGTGCTGTCAGCTGGTTGAGCCGGCAGTTCATACTTTTCAGTTGAAGCCGGCAACGAAGCTGAATGGACCTCTTTGTCCTGGGTGCAGGAAGTCGTGCCTAGCAAGAGTGTGGCTGCCAACACTGCCGCAGCAGGTTTTAGGTGTTTTTTAAAGGGATAGGGTGGTAAGTTGTTCAGCATGAAGCTTTTGATCGCTTCACGGGTAGTGAGTAAAAAGGAATTCATGGGCGGGTATAGGTATGCGGTGTAAATAGTTTATTAAAGTATAGATATTTTGTGAGGAAACAGCGGCCAGTCTTCCTTTTTTAGTGAAAAACTCACTCATGCGTATAGTGGCGCTTCAACCATTGGCTCAGCCCCTGCAAACCCGGGAAGAGCACCCGCTCCGTGATGTTGGCCTGATCCAGTTTGTCGCGTATTTCCCACTTCAAGCTGGCTGGAATAATCACTTTAAAGTACAGTTCCGGATGCTGCTCCAGCCACTGGCTCATGTTTGCCTGTGCCGTTGACATCAGAGAGAAGAGAGCATACTGGTGCACAATCCGGGCGTCTAATGAAGGTGGCTCCAGGAACACCACATATTCTTTCTCCTGAAGCAAAGCCAGTTCCTTGAGAGAAGAACAAACGGGTTGCAGTATCTCGGGCGTAAACACATTGGAGCCCTCTTCTTTGATAGCCGTTTGCAGTTTGAGCGGCAAAAAGTCATTGGCTTTCACGTAGTCCACGCACCAGATAGCGCCGTCTTCATGATAGCTGGACAGGTCCTGGGTGGCAAAATGCAGCGCTACATAGGGCGAATAGGTCCAGTCGAGCAGGCGGGTAGGCAGACCGTGGTGCTGAGCCACTGCCAGCCAGTTCCAAACAGAATCGCCGGGGGCAGAATTGCTGTGGGCGTACTTTCGGAAGTTCCGCAAAATATGGGGCTCCAGTTCGTAGTAGCGGCTGCCAAGGCGGGTTAAACTGGTGCTCAGGTCGTACTCCTTGCTCCAGCTGCCACGGTATACATACGAGGAGCGGAATCGTTTTATATTCTCGTTCCAGCTGTGGTCGAACAAGGCCGATTGTACCTCTGCCCAACTGTTTACAATGATGTCTTTTCCGGGTTCCATGTAATCGTTTTGCTGTCTTACAATAGCAGGCGGCGGGGTTGCTTCCTATACCTTATTAGCTGAAAAATGTTATAGTATGGAGCCGACAACGCTGATATATTCTCAGCGGAATGCTTCTATACCTATACTTTTATGCAACTATGTTTTTGTGTTTTAACGTTACGTATTTGTACTTGATTTATAACATCTGATACTGCATGCCGTAAGTTCTGAAATGTTTTACTCATAAGTCCTATACATCTATGTTTTATCATGATAACAAACTACAGTACAAAGTGAGGGTAGAAAAGCCAAACCCGGCTTTTGCTAATATGTTGCAGCAAGCCATTGGTGGCATTGAAGGGGAGATCAGAGTTTGTCTGCAGTACCTGTTCCAGGCTTGGGGTGCAAGGGGACCTGCCAAGTACCGTGACATGCTGCTGGAAACCGGAACAGAAGAGATGGCCCATATTGAAATGCTAGCCACGGCCGTCGCGCTGAATCTGGAGGGCGCGCCGCTTTCTTTACAGGAAGATATGGCTAAAGATAAGGTGATTGGCGCTGTAATGGGCGGGATGAATCCGCGGCACGTGCTTTCCTCAGGTCTTGCCGCGATGGCAGTCGACAGCAATGGCGTTCCGTTCAACGGCTCCTGGGTAGTAGGGAGCGGCAACCTGGCTGCTGATATGTATGCCAACGTAATGGCTGAGTCCACGGGCCGCGTGCTGGCAACCCGACTGTGGGAGGCAACTGATGACCCAGGCATGAAGGACATGCTTGCCTTCCTGATCGCCCGTGATACCATGCACCAGAACCAGTGGCTGGCTGTGCTGGAGGAGCTTGGCGGCTTAGAGGGCGTTCACCCCATCCCGAACAGCTTCCCGCAGGCTGAGGAGAACCAGCAGTTTAACTATGCTTTTGTGAGCACGGCCGTTAACGGGGCGCCACGTGCAGAGGGCCGTTGGTCTCAGGGTACTTCCATGGACGGCAAAGGCGAGTTTAAGATGACACCGGCAGAGCCCCAGGGTGGTGAGCCTCAGCTAGGGCCGCCAGATCCAAGAGGTCACGCCCAAGTAGAACAGATGGACGGCAAAGGAGGAATCATCAATAAGATAAAAGGAGCGCTTTAAGCCATTAAGATACCCATAGAAGGAGAAGCGGGTGCAGGTTTTATACCTGTACCCGCTTCAACTTTTAAAATAGATTCATCTGTATACCTGCTCTGGTACAGAAGTGCTTATAGTTGTAAGGTTTCATGCTTCGGCCGGCCATGTAGCGGTTGCGGCTCATATGGAAAAGCTTATTGATAGCCTCGGCGAATTTGCCTTCACCTCGCATGCGGGTGCCGAAGCGACTATCGTTTAACTGACCACCATGGCAATCGGCTATCTGGCTCAACACCTTGTCGGCCCGGTCGGGGAAGGCCTCCCGAATCCAATCTTCGAAGATGGGGCCGATGCTGCCGTTGAGCCGCACGATGGTATAAGCCGCACTGCTGGCACCAGCTTCAGCTGCACTTTTAATGATAGCCGGAATCTCGGAGTCGTTGAGACCAGGTATAATGGGGGCCACCATCACGTTGACAGGTATACCGGCGTCTGTCAGCTGTTTCACCACCTGCAGGCGTCTGGCGCCGGTGGCGGTCCGGGGCTCCAGTTTCTGACGCAGTTTCTCGTCCAGTGTTGTGATGCTGATGTTTACATGCACCAGGTCCAGTTTGTTGAGTTCCTGCAGTAAGTCGAGGTCGCGCAGGATGAGGGCGTTTTTGGTAATGATGCTGACCGGATGGCGGTACTGCAGCAGCACCTCCAGCATACGGCGGGTTAACTGCTTCTTCGCCTCAATGGGCTGGTAGCAGTCGGTGTTGCCGGCCAGCATAATGGGCATCACCTGCCATTTCTGGTTTTCCAGCTGACGGGCCAGCACTTCCGGAGCATTCTCTTTCACGATAATCTTGCGTTCAAAGTCCAGTCCGGCGCCGTAGCCCCAGTACTGGTGCGAGTTGCGGGCGTAGCAGTACACACAACCATGCTCGCAGCCCTGGTAGGGGTTCATGGAATATGAGAGCCCCAGGTCCGGACTCTCCACCTTGTTCACAATTTTCTTGGGATGCTCCGCAAAGAACTCGGTTTTAGAGTTGGATAGCATGGCTTCGTCCAGTCCCTCGATGTGCTCGGCTACATATTCCTGTTTCAGGTATGGGTTTGTGGGATTGTACTGAGCGCCCCGCCCTTTCAAAAATTCGTTTGCTTTCATCGTGTTAAAGTTCTTTTCTGTCATTTTGAACGCCAGTGAGAAATCTGGAGTGTTTCTAAGTGTTTTCAGCTACCATTAATCTGCTGAGGGCTGCTAATTTGATAGCGATAGCTGGGGCATCGCGCAAGTTAGAAGCCTCCCTGCCAAAGAAGGGGTTGTGGTCAGGTATTTACCCTACCTCCAGTAGTTCCTCCAGCTGCGTGGTATAGCAGGGCGATTTCTTCTCGCACTTAAGTTGCCAGGGACGCGTAATGCCCTGGGCAGCGCTGGTGACTGTGTCGCGGCCCCAGACGCTGTTGAGCTTATCGAGGGTCTGCATCAGGCGTTGGTGCTTTTCGCGGTCCACGGTGTCGAGAAAACTGGTCTGTACCTGATTTTGCGGCCTTAGCTCCGACACAATCACACCGCTCTTCTTGTAGCGGTAGCCTGCTCGATAGAGGGTTTTCAGGGCCAGATTGGCGTAGTGTAGTAGTTCCAGTGTGCTACTGGTAGCCGTGGGCAGGGAAATGGTTTTACTGTTAAAGTACTGGTCATCACTCTCCCGAAAGCGATTTGTCTCCAGGAAAACCGTAATGGCACCCGCGCAGCTCCCCTGGCGGCGCAATTTGGCGGCACAGCGCGAAGCATAGTTGGCCGTGGCTTCCTGCAGCTGGGGCAAATCCGATACGGGACCACCAAAGGAGCGAGAGGTGCAAATGTGCTGCTTGTTGGGCGCTACCATTTCTAGGTCCTGGCAGGGCTCGCCGCGTAGCTCCCGCACGGTGCGCAGTCCTACTACCGTCAAATGCTTTTTTACAAAGGTGTCGGAGGCGTTGCGCAGGTCCAGGGCCGTATGTATACCGAAGCTTGCCAACTTATGGGCGTATCGCCTTCCGATGCCCCACACATCGCCTATCTCGGTGCGTCGCAGTGCTTCCTGTATATGCCGCTCGTCAGTCAATACCAGCACGCCATCGGCCTTCTTCGACTTCTTTGAAAGACGGTTGGCCAACTTAGCCAGGGTCTTGGTCGGGGCTACACCCACTGATACCGGTATACCTGTCCAACGCTTCACGGTAAGGCGCATCTCATCAGCATACTGGTTCAGGTCGCGACCGTAGAAGTTGCCCAGGTCCAGGAAAGATTCATCAATAGAGTATACCTCTAGGTTGGGTGTGAACTGTGCCAGCGTCTGCATCACCCGTGCTGACATGTCGCCATACAGGGTGTAGTTGCTGCTGAAAACGTGTACGTTATGTTGTGCTATGACATCTTTTGCTTTAAAGGCAGGCTCACCCATTTTAATGCCCAGCGCCTTGGCTTCGTTGGACCGTGCGATGATGCAACCATCGTTATTGGAGAGCACCACGATGGGCTTGCCTTCCAGTTTCGGTTCAAACACCCGCTCGCAGGAGGCATAGAAGTTATTGCAGTCCACGAGAGCGAAAAGACTAGTCATGGCCGCCGTTTACCTTATGAAGCGACCACACTACAACGCCCCAGGGTTTAAAGTCCATTTCTTCGGTAATCTCCACGGGCGGATATAGTTCATTGGCTGGCTGTAGGTATAGCCGAAGACCTTTCTGCAAGAGTCGCTTCACTGTAAACTCGCCATCTACTACGCCGATGATGATGTGCCCGTGACTGGGCTTTAGAGAACGGTCCACGACCAGTATGTCGCCATCGTGAAGGCGGGCGTCACGCATCGACTCACCCCTGACCCGCACCAAGTAGGTAGCGGTGGGGTTTCGGATGAGTACCTGCTGCAGGTTAATCTTGTCTTCCAGGTAATCGTCAGCCGGGGAGGGGAAGCCTGCCGCTACGTAACTCTGGCTGATGGGTAGTTCAAGCAACTCAGAGGCTTGTAATGGGAGAAGCTCGAGGCTGTTTGGTAGGGTGTTCAGGGTATATGTCTTTTCCATAGTGCTATCTCGTTTGGTACTCTAGCATTTATATCGCTCAAATATATATAGTATTTGCTAATATAGTTGTCATGTTTACTAATATTTTTAGCATTTAGTTGTGTGTTTAGGTGAACTATCCCAATGCACTGCCAGTAAATGAATGGGTAGCAACGAGTAAGAGTCCATGGAAGCCGTTATATTTTGTGGCATACAAGCCAACGGGAAGGCAAGCCTAACAGGAACGGAGTTCGATAAAGAATTCGCGAATAAACAGGTGGCTGCGCACGAGGAGGCTTTGGATTTGTATGAGCAGGCTACCGAAGATTTTGAAGACGCAGACCTGAGAAGTTTTGTCCAAAGGACGCTACCTGCGCTGTGCATGCATCTGGAGCATGGTAGAGCACTCAAAATGCAAACTGATCAACTGTAATAGAATATCTCTCTCACGGAAAGGTACCTATGTTTATAGCAGTTTTTTTGGTTTTACTAGACTGAATTTCAGGTATAAGTGTAGTTATAGTTAAATTATAGGTATAGAGCTGTGCTCTTGCTTTTCCACAAAGTAGGAACACCTTTATTTACGCTGATAAAGGCGATCACAAGTAGTTTATACGAAAGAGAAATAGACTGTATATTTAGGTATATGTACTAGCGGAAAATGTGCTGCAAAGCTTTAATTTTGGAGAAATCTATACCTACATGATACAACGCAGTACGCGGCTCAATGCGGTTCATTACGAACTGTGCGGGCCCATATACGAAAAGGCAAAAGAATTGGAGTTGGAAGGGCACCGTATCACGAAGCTGAACATCGGCAATCCGGCTCCTTTTGGCTTTGACGCGCCGGAAAAAGTGACCCAGAGCATTATCGATAACTTGCGCCATGCGCAGGGCTACTCAGACCATAAAGGGATACTGCAGGCCCGTGAAGCGATCAGGGACTACTACACCGCCAAAGGAATAGCTGGCATCCACACGGACGATATCTCGATTGGCAACGGCGTGAGCGAGCTGATCCTGCATGCGGTGCAGGGGTTGCTTAACGAGGGCGACGAGGTACTGGTGCCTTCACCGGATTACCCGCTCTGGACGGCGGCGGTGCGCTTTTCGGGAGGCAAGGCTGTGCACTATCTCTGCGACGAAGCCTCCGACTGGAATCCTGACCTGAATGACATCAAGAGTAAGATCAACAGCCGGACCAAGGGCATTGTAATCATCAACCCCAACAACCCGACTGGCGCAGTGTACGCCCCGGAGCTGTTGCAGGAACTGGTAGAGCTGGCGGCCACGCACAACCTGGTGCTGTTCTCAGACGAGATTTACGATAAGATCCTGTACGACGAAGTAGAGTACCGCTCCACGGCTACCTTTTCGGATGAAGTGCTAACGGTAACTTTCAGCGGGCTTTCCAAGAACTACCTGGCAGCAGGCTTCAGAGCAGGCTGGATGCTGGTGAGCGGCAACAAGGCAAAGGCCAAAAGCTACATTGACGGGCTGAATACCATGGCCAGCCTGCGGGTATGTAGCAACGTGCCAGCGCAGTTTGGCATACCCGCAGCTTTGAAAGGCTATCAGCATATGCACGACCTGGTGCTACCAACCGGCAGGCTACGGCAGCAGCGGGATGTCTGCTACGAAAAGCTGATCACTATACCTGGCATTACCTGCGTGAAGCCAAAAGGGGCTTTCTATCTCTTCCCGAAGATAGATGTCAAGAAGTACGCCATCGCCGATGATCAGGCTTTTGTACTGGACTTTCTGAAGCAGCAGCATGTACTGCTGGTGCAGGGAAGCGGCTTCAACTGGCAGCAGCCAGATCACTTCCGTATCGTGTACCTGCCCGAGCTGCAGGAACTGAGCCACACCATGGACAAGCTGGCACTTTTTCTACAGCATTATCAAGGCACGGGTGCAACCGCCCAGCGGCAGTTAACAGAAGCGCTATAGGTATAGCAAAGCTTCATCAATGAGAAAAGGCTCCTTTAACAGGAGCCTTTTCTCGTTTAATAGGATGACCTTAGGTATGGAAACTACTCTGCCAGGCAGGCTAGCTGCTGGTAGGCTTTCAAGTCCTCAAGCAAGGGGATCAGGCGGTCAATGGTCACGTGGTCCATTACTACCACCTTATACCAGTTAGGAGCGTGGTGATTGTCCGGCACAAGGCCGTAGCGACTGGCGATTTCCTTGGTAAGGTGTTCACTGCGGATTGTGATGATGTTGGAGTGCGGGTTGCGGTAGTAGGCTATACCTGCCATGTCGAGCTCAGCAGCCAGCCAGGTGGCGCGGTTCAGCAGGGTAGTGGTTTTCTCCTCCCAGCCGTAACGGCCGTAGGTCATCAGGATCATCCAGACAGCGATAGCATTGGCGCCGGAACGACTGCCGATCAGCGTAAAATCCTCTCCCTCCACATAGCTTGCCTCCTTAGTATTAGCGTGCTGCATGAAGTCTTTCCGGATCAGGAAAATGCCCGTGCCGTAAGGTGCCTGCACCATCTTGTGTGCATCCAGCGTGACAGAGGTAATGTATTTATTCTGGAAGTTAAGTGTGTTGTCCGGGTTGGTGAAAGGGTAAATAAAACCACCGAAAGCGGCATCCACATGAATCATGAACTGACAATCGTTGGATTCAAGTGTAGCTGCATATAGATCAGCGCTATCCACTGATCCAAACATAGTTGTCATCATGTTAGCGATCACGATGAAGTGACTCTTGCCCTTTGCTTTCTGAGCAGAGATCACTTCCTGCAGATGCTCCTCGTCAATGGTGCGGGTGTCGTTGTCCACTTGCACGGTGGCAATGTCGAGGTCAAACACATTGGCAGCCTTGCTCATGGAGTAATGACTATCGGAGGAGCAGAGGATGCAAATGCTGTCGTTGCGTACGCCGTCACGGTTGCGGAAGTAGTTGCGGTAGATCCAGATGGCCTGTAGATTGGCCTCGGTGCCGCCAGCTGCCACATAACCATCATAGCTGTTGGGCTCGGCTTTCAGAATCTGCTCAGCACACAGGCCAATCAGTTCACGCTCAATCTGGTGCGTCCCCCTAAAGAAAGATTCGGAAGCTCCCAGGGTATGGCAGCCAATATGGTTTGGGTTATGAATAAGGGCTGTCAGGAAGGGAGCATCTTTGAGGAAAGGCGCATCTTGGTAAAATACCTTGTTGTCAAGATGGGAGCCAGGTATGCCCAGTATGTTCTCGTCGTAAAAATTTATGTTTTCCTCTAAAGCATTGAATACGATGGTCCGGATAGTTTCTTTATTCAGTTTAGTCCACTGTTGCATAGGTATAGGCAGGGTTAAGGGTAAATAAAAGGGCTTCGCTAACATACGCTACCCTGGTCCGAGGCAGGCAAATATACGACATTCAGGAAACATGCTTCCCGAAGGAGTTATTGGTCGGCTCCATACAGGCTGCGATTTACAAGCATACGCTTCTAAAAACAATGATATAAATCATACAAGGATGGGGTAAACCAGGCAAAAAAAAATAGCAACTGAACTAAACAGGGCTTTACTTTGTGGCGTTAAAGTAATACTATTGTAATAAGTTTTAAACCTATCTATAGAAGAAGATCCGCTATGGTTACCTTTAAAGAGTTGAAAAATGATTTACCGGCAGGTATTGTCGTGTTCCTGGTCGCAGTACCGCTCTGCCTTGGTATAGCCATGGCGTCCGGTGCGCCTCTGTTTTCCGGTATTATTGCCGGCTTTGTAGGAGGTATAGTTGTAACGCTTATCAGTGGCTCACAGTTGGGAGTGAGCGGCCCGGCGGCTGGTCTGGCTGTGATCGTGCTGCATGCCATCGAAGGCTTGGGAAGTTTTGAGGTATTCCTGTCGGCGGTGGTATTGGCTGGTGTCATACAATTGGTGCTGGGATTCCTGAAGGCGGGAAGTATCGGGTATTATTTCCCCTCATCGGTCATCAAAGGAATGCTGTCTGGTATCGGTGTGATCATCATCCTGAAGCAGATTCCGCATGCCTTTGGTTATGACGAGAGCTACGAAGGTAGTCTGCATTTCATGGAACCGAGCGGCGAAACCACCTTCTCACTGATTTTCGATTCGTTGCGCTATGTGTCACCGGCAGCGGTTATTATCAGCGTCCTTTCGCTGATGATCCTGATCTTCTGGGATACGGTACTGTCCAAGAAAGGCAAGATATTTCAGATTATCCAGGGGCCGCTTGTCGTTGTAGTATTAGGCATCGTGCTGAATCTGGTGTTCCTGAGCGCTTTCCCGGATATAGCGCTGCGCGCTAATCACTTGGTTGAGCTTCCGGTAGCTTCCAGTCTGGGTGGCTTCTTTCAGCAGTTCACCACACCTGACTTTAGCCGCATCCTAACCTATGAGGTGCTGTTACTGGCGGGTACGCTTGCGGTAGTAGCCAGCCTTGAAACGTTGCTTTGTCTGGAAGCAACTGATAAACTTGACCCACAAAAGCGCATTAGCCCGGCTAACCGCGAACTGAAGGCGCAAGGTGTGGGTAACATTGTATCGGGTCTGATCGGTGGTCTTCCTATTACACAGGTGATCGTTCGCAGTTCGGCCAACATTCAGTCTGGTGGTCGCACCAAGCTCTCGGCGCTTATTCACGGTATACTGATTCTGGCCAGTGTGATCGCTATACCTGGTGTGCTCAACTTGATTCCGCTGGCCTCATTGGCAGCCATACTCTTTGTGGTGGGTTACAAGCTGGCGAAACCGGCGCTGTTCAAAGCCATGTACCGTGGCGGCTGGAACCAGTTTCTGCCATTTGTCGTGACTGTGCTGGCCATTGTGTTCACGGACCTGCTCACAGGTATAGGCATTGGTATGGTAGTGGGGATCTTCTTTATCCTCAAAAACAGCTACCATGTGTCGCATACCATGGTGAAGGAAAAATCGCCGGCAGGCAGAGACAAGTATCGTATCGTGCTGGCAGAGGAAGTGACTTTCCTGAACAAAGGCAATATTCTGGAAGAGCTTCGCAGAGTGCCTGAGAACTCAGAGTTGGAGATTGACATGTCACGCTCAGCGGTAGTAGACCCGGATGTGATCGAATTGATCGAGAACTACAAAGAGACAGCACGTAGCAGCAATATTAAACTTCATATAAAAGAAACAGCTGAAGACGAGAAACTGGAGTACGAGGGCATGAAGTTTTAATCATACCGTCTGTCTGGCTAGTTGCTAAAAAAGTATTATCCACCGATTAAAAAATATTTAAATCCATGAGAACGCAAAACAAAGAAACACAGGCAGAACTGACCCCGCAGCGCGCAAAAGAAATCCTGAAAGAGGGCAATGAGCGCTTTGTGAGCAACCTGAAAGTAAATCGCAATCTGCTGCAGCAGGTCAACGAAACTTCTGAAGGCCAATTTCCTTTTGCCATTGTGTTGAGCTGCATCGACTCCCGCACATCGGCTGAGTTGATCTTCGACCAGGGCCTGGGAGATATCTTCAGCGCTCGTATCGCCGGTAACATCGTGAATGAAGACATCCTGGGCAGCATGGAGTTTGCCTGCAAAGTGGCTGGTTCCAAACTGATCGTTGTGCTGGGTCACAGCAAGTGTGGTGCCATCAAAGGAGCCTGCGACCATGTAGAGATGGGCAACCTGAGCACACTGCTGCACAAGATCGAGCCGTCCGTGAACGCTGTGGCGTACGACGGTGACAGAAGCTCTAAAAACGGTGAGTTTGTAGAGAAAGTAGCCGAGACCAATGTAGTATGGACTGTAGGTGAGATCAAGAAAAACAGCCCGATTCTTCGCGAAATGATAGAGAAAGGTGAGATTGGCATCGTAGGCGGTATGTACGACGTGGAAACTGGCGTGGTGACCTTCTATGATGATGTTGAAAACATGACGGAAACCCTGCATGAGGAACTTGCTGGCAAATATTAAAATCAAAGTAGAGGAGAAGGTATACCTCAAAGATCCTGAGTCATCAGAAAAAGGGCGTGATATTATTAAACACGGCATTTTTCTGATCGACGAACTGGGCCTGGAGTCCTTCACCTTCAAAAAACTGGCCGAGCGCATCGGAAGCACTGAGGCGACGATCTACAGGTACTTTGAGAGCAAGCATATGCTGCTCTCATACCTGATTTCCTGGTACTGGAACTGGCTGGAGTACAGGCTGGTGTTTGCGATAAACAACATTGGTCCGGCTGAAGACCGGCTGCGCATCGCAATCAGCATTCTGTCAGGCCGCATTGAGAATGACATGGACTTTGAGCATATCGACGAGGTGACACTGCAGCGTATTGTGGTGGCTGAGTCGGCCAAAGCCTATCTAACCAAGGAGGTGGATGCAAACAACAAGGAGGGTTTCTTCTTAAGTTACAAGCGCCTGTGCAAGCGGATAGCCGATATCGTGCATGAGATCAACCCGGATTACAAGTACCCGGCTTCACTCGTGTCTACCATTGCTGAGAGTGCACATTACCAGAAGTTCTTTGCCTTGCACCTGCCTTCATTGACGGATATACACGAAGATGGCGGCAGTGAGCTGGAGGATTTCCTGACGCACATGATATTCAAGACAATAGAGCGGTAATTCACTGTTTTTATTTTACTGAGAAGGATGCTACTGGCAATAGGGCCAGTAGCATCCTTTTTTGCTTTCAGACAGCTTTATTCAAAGAAAACCATAACCCCTACAACTGGTTTCGCATACACTAATAGGTATATAAATCTGAGCCTATGAAAACCAAGAGCATTTTATTGAAGAGTCGTCCGCAGGGCATGCCGACGGAGGAAAATTTTGAATTCAAGGAGGAGGAACTCCCCGGCCTGCAAGAGGGACAGCTGCTTCTAAAGTCGCTTTACGTGTCGGTAGATCCTTACATGCGCGGCCGCATGAGCGATGCCAAATCCTATGTGGCACCTTATAACCTGAACGAGCCCATCGCGGGCGGTGTGGTAGCGGAAGTCGTGGAAAGCCGCAACGATAGGTATAAAACTGGTGACGTAGTGCTGGGTAACCTGCCTTGGCAAACACACAGCATCTCCGACGGCAAAGGCCTCAGTCCGCTGGACCCGGACCTGGCGCCGCTGAGCTACCACTTAGGTATACTGGGTATGCCGGGCATGACGGCCTACTGCGGCCTGCTATACATCGGCGAGCCGAAGGAGGGAGAAACGGTAGTGGTATCCGGAGCGGCAGGAGCGGTAGGTACCGTAGTCGGTCAGATCGCCAAGATCAAAGGCTGTCGTGTGATCGGTATAGCCGGTTCTGATGACAAAACCGACTACCTCAAAAACACACTTGGCTTTGACGAGGCCATCAATTACAAAACCACGGAGAATATGCGGGAGGCACTGGCAGCCACCTGTCCTGATGGGGTAGATGTGTACTTCGACAACGTAGGCGGAGAGATCTCGGATGCCGTGTATAGCCTGCTAAACAAATTCGCCCGTATTGCGGTTTGTGGACAGATCGCACATTATAATGCCACATCCGTTCCGACTGGTCCGCGGGTAGAGCCTATCCTTTTGAAAAAGAGCGCTTTGATGAAGGGCTTTATCGTGAGTGACTATGCAAGCCGGTTTCCGGAGGCGGCACAAGAACTGGTAAACTGGCTAAAAGCTGGTAAATTGCAGTACGAAGAGCATATAGTAGAAAGCTTTGATCAATTGCCACAGGCCTTCTTCGGCTTGTTTAAGGGAGAAAACACCGGCAAGCTGCTCGTGAAAGTGGCAGATTACAACACAAACTAATTAGCACATTTCATCTTTATGAACAATTTCACTTTTTATAATCCGGTTAAGATCATTTTCGGCAAAGGGCAGATAGCTGCTCTGGCAACAGAGGTGCCGCTTGAGGCACGCGTGCTGATGGCCTATGGTGGCGGAAGCATTAAGAAAAACGGAGTATACGAGCAGGTGATGGATGCTTTGAAAGGGCATAAAGTAGTAGAGTTTGGCGGCATAGAGCCTAACCCACGCTACGAGACCCTGATGCAGGCAGTAGAGTTAGCCAGGAAAGAGCAGGTAGATTATATTCTGGCCGTTGGTGGCGGCTCCGTCATCGATGGCGCTAAATTCATAGCGGCAGCTATACCTTTCGAAGCCGGCGACCCCTGGACGATCTGCTCCGAGAAGGCGCCTGTGTCCAAAGCCATTCCTTTTGGTGCGGTGCTTACCTTGCCGGCCACAGGTTCTGAAATGAACTCTGGCTCGGTGATTACGCGGGAGGAAACCAGACAGAAACTTTCTTTCGGTTCGCCGCTTACATTCCCGAAATTCTCGATCCTTGATCCGGAAACGACTTACTCGTTGCCTTTGCGCCAGCTAAGCAATGGTATTGTGGATGCCTTCACACACGTGTTGGAGCAATACCTGACCTATCCGGTGAACGCGCCGCTGCAGGACCGTCTGGCGGAGTCCATTCTGATCACGCTGAGAGAGGAGGGGCCGAAAGCCCTGCAAAATCCAACCGATTACGACACGGCTGCTAACATTATGTGGTGCGCCACCATGGCCCTGAACGGTGTGATCCGGGTAGGTGTGCCGACCGACTGGGCTACCCACATGATCGGCCATGAACTGACCGCCCTGCACGGTATCGACCACGCCCGTACCCTGGCCATCGTGCTGCCATCGCTGCTGCGTTACAAGCGCGACAATAAAAAGGAAAAGCTGCTGCAGTACGGCGAGCAGGTATGGGGCATCAAGCAAGGCAGTGAGGAAGAGCGTATTGAGGCCACGGTGCAGGCTACTGCCGATTTCTTTGAATCGCTGGATATTCGCACCAAACTCAAAGACTACGATGTAGACAAAACCACCATCCAGGAGATCGTAAAGCGTTTCGAGGAACGCGGTGTGAAGAACCTGGGCGAACGGGCCGATATACAGGTAGCGGATGTAGAACAGATACTGACCATGAGTCTGTAGTATACTATTCTACTAAAACAGAAGGAGCGCCCGTGAATACACGGGCGCTCCTTCTGTTTTAGTAGTAAGTCAGTTTGCTTAAGCGGCGACTTTCTGGTGTTTTTCTTCTTTGGCTTCCTCAAAAGACTTGGCTTTAGCAAAAAGCGTGTCGAGGCGCAGCAAGCTGAACAGACGCTCGGTGGTAGCGTTCATGTCGCATAGCACGACCTTTACATCCTGCTTCCGGATCTTGAGCAGTTCACTCACGAAAGAACAAATGCTGCTGTTGGTCAGGTGCAGGCGGTTCACGTGAGAGCAGTCAATCCAAAGTTCCTTGGTGCAGTCTGCAGGAGCTTCGGCAATTGCCTGACGGATTTTATCGAGGGCCTGCTGTTTCACAAGGCCTTTTACAAAGAAGATATGGCGATTCTGGTGCGAGGTGTGGTTGGTAATTTCCATGGCGACGTCCCTTAAAAAGATTTAACATATAAAGGAGTGTGCTTTAGCAGCAGGCGTGTCCTTTATTAAATACTATAAAATTAAAAACATATTATTGGGTGAGTATTGTATTTTTAAAGTACGGGGTAATCGGTATATAGTTATTTAGTTTATAGTAAATTTAGTTAATTAATTAAATCGCTGGTTTTTGAGAGCATTCTGTGTGAGCTAATATTAGTGTGAGTTATATATAAATTGTATTTAACTGATATGTATTTTTAATTAGTGATTATCGTTAATGTTAAATATCAGGGTAGTTGAGGTAGCAGTAAATAGTAACAACATTACTTACACGCTTTAGAGAACATGTAAGTCGATGCGCAATACATACTGATCGAAGAGACTATGTAGCTAGAGGTTGCTCTTAAGAGGAAAAGATGGGTAAAGACTCCTCAAAAGGGCCAGGGATTTTTCTGGTACAAAGTCATCATTTTCGCCGACCGTTTGACCAAAGGAAACATATCCAAGCTATCAATTTATAGCCACGATAACGTAGTACGTTCTCTATAAACCCCGTTAAGGCGACACGGATGTACTTTTCAGTGATCTATGGCTACATAGGGTTGAATGCTATGGAGATCAGGTAATTTGACAGATACGCTGCATGCCGTTGTTTTTTCCCGGGATGTTATTTTAGGCGTTTTTAGAGAAGACCAATGCACAATGTTGAGTGCTAGGTGTTTATACTTAATTGTAGATGCGTTTAGGCCATTTAAAGGGCTTTTTTGGAATATGTTAAATAATTATTAAAATTTTTGGAATGTTCTATTGTGATTTATGATTAAGTCATATAAATTGCACTATGCTGTTTAAGTAAAAACGCATAAGTAATTCTTACCTTACAAAATACACAAGCAACTGATTTGAACTAAATTGTGTGCTTTTGGGCTTAATACACCGAATGGCATGCTTCTTGGGAATGATCAACAAAAACGTTTAACTTTTAGCCAATGTTAGATATCATCAATTTTATTGCGCTTGCCGGCATCTTTAACATCTGTTTTTTCTGGTATGCATCTACCAAAATGAAAACGAAGCCAGATCCGGTTAAGACGCTTGTTGTATCTTTTGTATTCTCTATCCCACTTAGTTTCCTGTTGATTGCCGTTTATACTACAATGCTGCTTTACGCGGCTAAGATCGGCGCCAGTGAAGATGCCATGTGGGAGTACATGGAGCAGGAAGAATTGCAGTAACACTTACAGGTATAGCCTCGGCTAGCCTGTTATCTTAAACGCGTCGCGGGCACTTGTCAAAAGCAGGTGCCCGCGATGCTTTTATGGGTTAATTCAAAATCCGCAGCTCGTCACGCCCGATCAGCGGGGACCCGGCATAGCGGCCTTCCTGTGGTCCGTTTTCCAGCTTCAGCACGCCCCGTGGACATACGTGTGCACAAATACCACAGCCCACACAGGAGGCCCTGATGATCGGCTCGCCCTGTTGCGCATACCAGCGCACATCAATACCCATTTCGCAGTAGGTAGAGCAGTTGCCGCAGGAGATGCACTGTCCGCCATTGGTCGAAATGCGGAAGCGGGAAAAGTGCTTTTGAAGTAGGCCCAGATAAGCGGCCATGGGGCAGCCGAAGCGGCACCATACCCGGTTGCCCATGAGCGGATAAAAGCCCACGCCGATCACGCCCGAGAACATGGCCCCGATAAAGAAGCCATATGTCTGGGCAAAGCCACCCGAAAGATCACCCAGCAAGCGACCCTCACTCCAGGAGTTGACCCATAGAAATAGTGTCGTGAGTATGACAAATCCTAAAATGGGGTAGATAATGGCCACTTCCCAGCGCCAGGCTTTGCGGCTTTTGTCGGAGAGATGTCGGTAAGGGTCACCGGCGGTTTCGGCGAGTCCGCCGCAGCCGCATACCCAGGAGCAGTACCAGCGCTTGCCATAGAAGTAAGTGAGCACCGGCGTAGCCAGAAAGGAAAACACCGCACCCCAGAACACCATGAATACGCCCAAGGCAGCGCCATCGCGCACGAGATAGTCTACCGTGCTCGGGAAGAGATAGTCGTATTTGAGCGGCCAGAAATAGCTGAAGTAGTACTCCGGTTGGTTGAGCATCAGCAAAAAGGCAGGCAGCAGAAAGGCAAAACCCAACTGAAAGAACATGACCGAGATAGTGCGGATGATGTGGTAGCGGCTGGTACGGTACTTGAGCAGCGCGTATACCCCCATGATCAGGATGGCCAGGGTATAGAAAGTGCCATACAGAAACCACTGGTCGCTGGAGCGGCCGCGCAGCCACTGGCTCAGGGGCTCTACGGCTTGTATCAATCCCTGCAACGTGTCCGGGAACCAGTAGAGCAACACATAAAACCCTGTGAGCACAAAGCCGATAACCCATGCCGAAGCACCACGTGAGGTGGCATCCTGTTGCCAGAGTCCGTGGTTTTGTTCAGCGGGTGATTTGTGCCGGCGGCTTTGCCAGATGTAAAGCAGGGAGCCAACTGTAAAAATAAGCGTACCGCCCAGTCCGGTGAGAACAGGGGAGAGATAATCAGCTCCTACGGCAGCTACCAGTATACCCAACAGTCCGATGCTGATCAGTAATAGACCGGTCATCTTCAAAGCACTCTGCGGAGTGGTAGAAGAGGTGGTGGAAGTATGTTGAATGACAGCAGTAGACATCTGTAGTATCAGTAGTTAACAGGAAGTAGAATCAGAAAACAGACCGAAACGCTTACGCAGCTCCCACCAGTTGTTTTGTTTAACGGGCGGCTGTTGGTCCGGGAAACGAGTATAGTACTGGCGCAGCAGCGCCTCTTCGTAGCGCTGGAAAAACTCCGGATCGAAGTTAACGGCTGGTAGTTCCTGCATGACCTCGTGCAAGGTATAGCCTTGCTGCAGCCAGTGGTGGCACAGGTCGTGACGGTAGCGTATACCGAGCAAATTTATACCTAGCAGCTTCGCAGTCTCTTTATCATATAGCAGGCGAATAGCCTTGGTCGCTTCATTGTTCTGCCAGTACAGCGATTCCTGTTGCTCCGTGAAAAGGGGAGGAACCATGCCATAAGTCTGGTATTCGATGTCGAAGAATTTAGCAGAGTTGAACCACGGTCCCCGCTGGTAAGGGGTACGGTCGCCGCGTAGGGTCGAGGCCAATGCTTCGGCATGCAGACGGGCGGTATACCAGAGTTGCTCCATCATCGGCTGACCCGGCGCAGGGTTCCGGAACTGGGCGCAATCACTGAGGGCGTATACATCAGGCTGACTGGCCTCGAAAAACTCGTTTACCAATATACCCCGGTCGATTTCTATACCTGCGCCTTTAAGGAATTCCACATTCGGCTTCACGCCTGTGGTGATACCCACAAACTGGCAGAGCAGCTCCTTGCCACTGCGCGTCTGGATGGCGCGTACCCGACCTTCTGCATCAGGCAGGATCTCTTTCAGTTCTTCTTGGAGCAAGAGTTCGATGCCGTGCTGATGAATGTGATTGGTAGCCAACCGGGCCTCTTCTGCTGGCAGCACATTGTGCCAGTACAGTTTGTCCCGTATGAGCATGGTCACGGCGATGCCGCGGCTTAGAAGCATCTCGGCCATCTCCACACCGATCAGACCGCCGCCTATGATCACAGCCTGCTGTATACCTGTCGTATTGGCTTCCATCAGTTCCAGATCCTGTAACGAGATGAGACCTTGTACACCTTTCAAAGTCTGGCCGGGCCAGTTGTAATAAGCGGCATTGGAGCCGGTGGCCAGCACCAGTTTGTCGTAATGAAGGGGGGCGCCTTCGCGCAGCACCAGCTTTTTTTCGCTTGTTTCCACCCGCTCTACATAGTCATGCACGAGCTCTATCTTCTGTTCCTGCCAGTACCAGTCGGCATAAGGCACGATATCCCGAAAACGCATGTGGCCCATGTACACATACATCAGGGCGGTGCGGGAAAAGTGCAGCCGCGACTCCGCCGACACAATGGTGATGCGGCAACCACTTCGCTGTCGCACACGCTGCGCCAGGGTAACGCCTGCGATGCCGTTGCCGATGATGACTAAGTGATCCTGTGGGTTGAGTTTATTCATCTATAAAGCCTGCTTCACTTAAGTGGCTATACCTGCATATACCTTGTGAAGGGCGAAGCAGGTATAGCCAAAGATACGAAATTAGGGCAGGCATAAAAAAAGGAAGGCCGGGTCATCCCCAGCCTTCCTCAGCCAATATGATTTAAGTCTAGCGGCTGCCAGCGCTACTGCCGACATCCTGTCCGCCGTCTTCCACGCTTTTGCCACCCTGACGGCCACCACTGCGTGGCTCGTTGCCCATGGCGCGACCGGCCTGATCGCTCTCCTCAGAGCGTGGAATCTGCTCTGATGGATTCTTCTTGGCGGTCGGATGGATATTAGGCACTTTGTTGCCTTCGTTGATATTGTTTTTGTTTTGATCTTTATTCTGGTCTTTATTCTTATCTGCGTTCATCTTCAATATGCTTTAGTTGTATTAAGTTTTACTCTGAATCGGTCCCAAGGTTTTGCCGCTTTATTAGTAGCGGTCATAATCCGGGTTAGAACCGGTGCGGTCAGGTGGGCCATAGCGACGCGGCTGGCGCTGCTCGTAATTGCTCTGACGCTGGCGCAGTTCGCCGGTCATAGGGTTATAGCGACGGTTATAATCCGGATCAGAATTGCGGTCGCCGTCGTAACCGAAGCTCAGAGAGCCGGCACTATTGCCATAGTTTTCGTTATGGCGGTGCGGGTAGTTGTCCGGCCTGTAGTCGCCATCAAAGTTGCCTGATGTACGACGGCCATAGTGGTCGCCGTATTGCTGGCCGCCATTGCGTTCTCTGTCACTACTATCGTTGTAGCGGGATCGATTGTCACGCATACCTGCGCTGCCTCCGTAGCGGCCACCGAAGTTGTTAGAGTCCCCTTGTCTTGCATTATCTCCGCGGTAGCTTTGCTGGTATTGGCGCTGGGTATAGTCGTCGTTGTCCTGCAGGTTACGGCTGCGGCGGTACACGTAGTCGCCGCCCTGGTCATCGTTGTAGCGGTCGCGACCTGGGTTCCCCCCATCATTTTGGCGGGAGCGGTTATAAGTGCTGTAGTGTTCGTCTTCCTCCAAGCGGTAAGCGCCTCTGTACTGTGATTCATCCGGACGGCGTTCGTCGCGTCTGCGATCATCCCGCCGGTCCTGCCAGTTATTATAGCTTTTCATAGTTTTATCTTGATTGGTATACCCTCTATAAACGAACAATCGAAAAGGGAGTTTACACCTTCTAATTAACCCAAAGCGGGGGCATGCCCGTAAACACTAGCAGTACATGTAAGTAATAAATACACAACGCTATGAGAAACAACAGAGAAGAAAACCGTGATAATCGAAACATGGAACCGCGCTGGGCGCATGGCCATCACCATGGCGAAAACTCAGACCGCGGCAACTACACCGTAGACTCCAACTTCAACAGAGGCTATGGTGCGCAGGAAGACGACTATCATGATACCAGATCTTTTAACACCAACATTGACCATGAATATGGCTCCCGCCAGGGGCGCTTTCAGCCAGGCGGTGCACAATACAGCGGCGATGAATTCGCTTCCCGCAACCGCAGTGGGCAGGACAACCCTTATGGCATGAGCTACGTGCCAAACGATGATCACAACTCGGGACGTCACTACGATCCGCAGGCTGACTACAGCGACCGTGATTACGATGATTTGCGCCGTTCAGGCAATTCCAGCAGGCGTTCCGACAGGTATAATGAGTCATTTGGACATGATGTAAGCCGTAACCGTGGAGGAAGTGATGATGAATACTATGGGCACTCTTCCAGAGGTGATTACGAGTCATACCGCCGTTATGAAATGAACAACCCTGCGTATGATAACGATTACAGCGGAGGCTTCTCCGGTCGTAATTACACAGAGGGACGTGACCATTTTGGTGAAGACAGTCACTACAGCAACCTGAACCGCTGGGGACAGGAGAACCGCTCACAGCGCCGTTCCGAAGACCGGCATAACCGACACTAATTTGTAAAACCAAACAGCCGCAACAGAATGCTCTGTTGCGGCTGTTATTTTAATAAAGTAAAACAATGAAAGATAACAGAGATTATAATTACGGGGACTTCGATCGCCATAATCAACAGGAATATCCACGCCAGCAGCAGTACCGTGGCGAACGCCGCGATTGGGACAGAAGACCCGAAGACGAAGGAGCTGGAAGGCAGTACCGGGCGAGACACGAGGAGCCACGCATGCGCGAAGGAAACTACCGTGGCAACATGGAGGATTACTACAACACCACCTATGACACCAACAATTACAGTGGTGTGCCGCGACATGATGAGTACGGACTACCGCATGGTTCTGAAAACGATCTGGGACGTATCAGCCGCGGCAATCCGCAGTTTCACAACCCAGACAGCTTTGACCGGACACGTTACCGTTACAGCACCGGGTATAACCCCAATTATGACAACCCCGAAGAGGGTGACCTGTACCGTGACTTCGACAGCCGCGGCAACCACGGCTACCGCCATGATGCCTCTTATGGCAATGCAGACGAGTTTCGGGATTTCGGCGATGACCATTATGGCTCACGCGATCAGAGTAGAAGATACTAGGAATCAAGGTTTTAAAATGGTTGTTCGATATTGTATACTTTTTTTCACTATTGCGTATAAGTGACTATACATTAGTATTGAATTTCCATCTGAGAAAGGCCACAGCGTAACAGCTGTGGTTTTTTTCATTTTCCAGGACATTTATTGAATTGTATTAAATTCTTTTGGATTGATAAAATTTTACGTTTACAATAAACTTATATGCATGTGTTAAAGTCTTTCCTGCTTGGAGCAGTTACTTTAATCGCCATACTGGGCGTGATATCTATTAGTTTGCCTCGCCAGATTCATTTACAGCGCGATATCATCATCAATGCGCCTGCCGATATAGCCTATGAACAGCTCAGCGATTTGCGAAACTGGCCTAAATGGCTGCCTGGTCACCATATTGACTCCGGCAAATCGCTCAGTTACGCTGGGCCGCCCGTAGGCGCTCAGTATAACTGGACAAGTCAGCGACGTAGTATAGGGCAGAGCGTTGTCACTGTTGTTGCCGCTGAGCCACCAAGCCGCTTAGTTACTAATCTTGAATTTGATGAAAACGATAAAGCACACAGTACCTTCGTATTAGAGGAAACTGAAGACGGCACCAAACTCACCTGGCACTTTGATAAATATATGGGGGACAATCCCATCCGGAAATTTTCAGGTTTACTGATCGATAGCACTGTAGGAGAGGAGTTTGAGGATGGGCTCGAGAATATTAAAAAAGAAGTGGAGTCAAAGTACGTGCTGACTGATAAGTAATGACTGTGTTGAGCAGTGCCTTATTGGTTGAAATTGTGAGGTATAGCTTGCGGAGCTATACCTTTTCTATTTCTTTCTGATCTTAATCTTTCGGGATGATCGTGATTTTGACGTCTTTCTCCAGAATGGCGTGTTCATTCTTGTAGGGGACAGGTAGAAAAACAGCCAGCACAAAAAGAGCTACCGCTATACTTTCCAAATCAATGTCTTTGTCGATTTCTAGTTCGTCCCGGTGTTTTCTCACGGCTATACCTTGCGTTTGATTTTGCAGATATATAGCCTTAAGTCAAATTCAGGGTTTTGCCAGGCTATCAGGACTGGCGATTTCGGGATAAGCTTCCGTTTTAAAGTCAGCCACTTTCTTATAGAGCTTCCCTTTTTCCGCCAGTGATGACAGAAAAAGTGTGACCTTGGAATTGTTGAAATGGTTGGAAAGGTCAGCCACCAGATCCGGTATACCGTCGCGGTCAAGGTCACCGACCCATAGGAGCACATAGATCGCACTCTCGAAGTTATCATCAGATGCCAACTCTTGTGTGATCTTGCGACCGTTTTTAGTGCCCGTCACCGTCCACTTGTAATTCTGGACTGAGTAAGACTCCGATCCTTCCTGCTGTATACTGTCGCCGCTGGCAGTTAAGGTATAGGTCTTGCCTTTGAAGCTGAGATCCATGGATGTATTGGGCAGGATTACCTGCTGCGGGTAGCCCACGGTATCCACGGCATTGGCCTGCAGTTTGGCTATACCTGTCATGAATAGCAGCGTGTTAGGGTGTTCGCCGCGTACCTCACGTCCTGATCGTACCGGTCGGCCTTTGTCGAACACCGGATCAAAGAACGTAGTGACCTGTAGGCGGCTGGGCTGCAGTTTGAAAACGCTGTCTTCCTGTACCAGGGCCATCCAGCTTTTGTTTTCCGCACCTTGCCAGACTTCGTGTTTATGGAAGCGTCCTTCAATAAGAATTTTCGCAGCTGTGTTGGGTTCGGGACTTAGACCAGTAGTGTCCGGGATATAGTGCTCTAATTCGTCGTCAGGAGGTAGGGTGGCCGAGTCAGGCGCTTGCACCAAGCTTGAGTCGGTTTCTAATAAATGCGTATGATCTGTTTTGCTGTCCTGTGTCTGGTCCGGAGAGTTGTTGCAGGCCGCCATGCTCAAAGCTAAAAACAGGATCGCAGGTATACGCATGGTAATTGGGTAGTAGGATAGTAGAAAACGAATATAGCGAAAATATCTTTTGGGTGAATAAAAAAACAGGAAGGCTGACTTATGTCAACCTTCCTGTTCTAGCTGCTATACCTGGAGCTAGAGATTCTTATACAGTCGGTCCTTTAATCCCGCTGAAGCTTCCACTAACGGAAGGCGCACGGCGCCTTCACATACACCAAAGCGCTCCAGCAGTGCCTTCACACCCACTGGATTGCCTTCTTCATACATCATCGGGTTGATGTCCACGAAGTCGAAAAGCAAGTCAGTCGCTTCTTTGAACTGGTTAGCCAGACCCAGGCGGATCATGTTGCTGAACTTCTCCGGGAAGGCATTGGCCAGTACGGAGATCACACCCACGGCTCCGAAAGCCATCATTGGCAGGGTGAGCATGTCGTCACCGCTGATCAACAGGAAGTCGGCAGGCTTGTGTTTGGCAATGTACATGCACTGCTCCAGATTACCCGACGCCTCTTTGATACCAATGATGTTGCTGTGCCCTGCCAGCCGCACGGTCGTTTCAGGAGCTATGTTACTCCCTGTGCGACCCGGCACGTTGTATAGGATAACCGGCACCGGACAGGCATCGGCGATCTGCGTATAATGCTGGATAATACCCTGTTGTGAAGGTTTGTTATAGTAGGGACTCACTGAAAGGACAGCGGCTATACCTTCCAGATCCGTCTTCCGGATCGTGTCTAGTACGTGCTGTGTGCTGTTGCCACCCAAACCGTATACCAACGGCACACGACCATTCACATGCTTCTTCACAAAAGCCAGAATTTCGGCTTTTTCTTCAGTCGTCGTCGTCACGGACTCGCCCGTAGTGCCATTCACTACTAAGTACTCCACACCACCTTCTATGGTGAAATCAAGCAATTGGCGTAGGCCGTCGTAGTCCACATCCATGTTGCTGGCAAAAGGGGTTACCAAAGCAACACCCGTTCCTTTTAAGTTATCTTGTATCATGCGCTGTTTTTCTAAAGCACGAAGTTCGAACTATCCAACGGAATCTGCAAGTGCTTGCCTGAGCGTATAAGGATGCCAGCTATGATTATTTTACGAAATACTACTGTATATTATTCTCCTCTACCCAGTGCAGGAAGTGGTCTTTGTATACCTCACCAATCGGAATTTCTTTGTTGCCGATGCGAATGCGGCTCTTTTCGATGCTGTCAATCTTGTGCAGGGCAACAATGAAGGAACGATGCACGCGCATGAACTTCGACTCCGGCAGTTTTTCCATGGCCTTGTTCATACTTAGCAGCGTGATGATCTTGTGGTCTTTGGTCTGGATGATGATATAGTCTTTCAGGCCCTCGATCCAGAGAATGTCTGCAAAGTCGACGCGCACGGTTTTGTAGTCGGCTTTCACAAACATGAAATCCTGTTCAGGCGCATGGGGTGCAGGCGCTGCTGCCGGAACTTCCGTTACTTTCTGGCTGCGCTGCAGGCGTTCCTGCGCTTTGGTTACAGCTTTCAGGAAACGGTCGTAAGGGATAGGCTTGAGGAGGTAGTCCACTGCGTCGTGGTTGAAGCCTTCGAGTGCGTAGTTGGGATAGGCCGTCGTGAAAATGATCAGCGGCTGGTGCTTAAGAATATTCAGAAATTGTATCCCAGTGAGTTCAGGCATCTCGATGTCCAGGAACATCAGGTCAATCTGCTCTTCCTGCAACACTTGCATGGCCTCCGTGGCGCTGGAGCATGTTTTCACAAGTTTGAGAAATGGCAGTTTGCTCACATAGCTCTCAATGATGTCAAGGGCAAGCGGCTCGTCGTCAACGGCAAGGCAGCGGATGGTCATAGGTTTACTTTTTTGGTTGGAAGTACAGTTTCAGCGAAGCAAAGAATGTATCGTCTTTCTCTTCTAAATACAGTTCGTGTCGGTGAGGGTAGAGCAAGTTAAGGCGTTGCTTTAGATTTTGCAAACCAATGCCGCCAAAGTCCTTTTTTTTGTGCGTGCTGCTATTGTTTACCGTCGAGAATTGCAGCCAATCATCCGTTACCACCAGGTTGAGCGTAATGCCCACCTCGTTGCGACTCACCAGTCCGTGTTTGAAAGCATTCTCTACCAGCGTCATCAGTAGCATCGGTGCAATCTGTTTACCGGATGTGTCACCTTCTACGTTCAGGCGGATGCTGGTCTGCTCACGTAGGCGCAGCTTCTGCAGGTCAATGAAGTTTTGGATATGCTCGACTTCCTTCTCCAGGCTCACCAGCGTGTCGTTGCTTTCGTAGAGCATGTAACGCATCAAAAGCGAAAGCTTCATGATAGCATCGGGCGTCTCGGGTGACTGCTTATAGGCCAGTGAGTAGATGTTGTTGAGGGTGTTGAAGAGAAAGTGTGGATTTACCTGCGACTTCAGGAAGTTCAGCTCAGCAGCCAGCTTCTGGTTCTCCAGTTCCTTGTTGCGTCGCTCGTTTCGGATGTAATTGCCTGTAACTTTCAGGGCCGAACTGATGAACACCACGATCAAGCCAGCCAGCACATAGTTAAGGATGCGGTCGGAAGAGTAGAGCATTGTCATGCCCGGATTGAACTCCCGGAAAACGTAGAAGTCGAGCGGAGAGCGTACCAGTGCGACGGCTGTCAATGTAAGCAGGACAACTCCGAGGTATCCGAAAATTTGATTTCTGGCCAGAAACCGAGGTATAAGCACATACCAGTTGAGGTAGAAGATCATCATGGCGAAGCTCAGCCCTACCAGCGAGTCGATCGCCTTGTTAAAGGTAAGACCACGCTGAAATTGAATGTAAAAGATCCAAGCTCCAAAAAATGCCCAGGCTGCCACATGTATGGCTAATTTGTACCGCTTCTTCATGGTAAATGGTGGTAGGGCTACTAAGTTCAAGGCCATATGTTGCTTATGGGTAGTAAAAGCGAGTGCTGCGACAGCTAGTAATCAGAAACTGTAGCAGAAGATAGATGTCAGAAGGAACATTTCAATCTCTCGTTCTACTAATTATTTCCACTAAATAGGTCGGGTAAGCACTTGTTTAGATATCAGTCTATTGCTGAAGTTAAGCAATATTACGACGCTTCCATATAAACCAGGCCTTATACTATACAGAAGGGCTAACCAGCCCTATCAAATCTGCAATTTAAAAGATTAAACCGGTAAAGGATAGAAACGGTTGTTTGTATATCCTTTTGGGCTGTTCGTCTATTTCATTTTTATTTGTCAGCTTAAATGCCTCCATTTGTAGCATACCTCCCGGCTGTATGCTGTGTCGGGAAGACGGGCTTTGCGGCCTGTATCAGAGTTTAATTGTTTTTATTGTTTGTTTGTAAATCAGTAAGCGCCGGCCTCTTGTAGACCGGCGCTTACTTATTATAAAAGCGTTCAGATTATTGGCTGACCATCCCTAAAAACTCATCCTCAGACAGAATGGTAATGCCGAGTTTATTTGCCTTCTCGAGTTTAGAGGGTCCCATTTTGTCGCCGGCTACCAGGTATGAGAGTTTGGCCGAAATAGAGCTGACCACTTTGCCGCCGTGGCTGACAATGATGCGCTGCAATTCCTCGCGACTCACGCTTTCAAACACACCCGATATCACAAAGGTCTTGCCTTCCAGTTTATCGCTTTCCATTTCAGGAGCGGTGCTTTCACCCTTGAACTGCAGACCAGCGGCCTTCAATCGTTCGATCAGTTCCTGGTGCTCTGGTCTGCCGAAGTACTGTATCAGCGACTGTGCGATCCGGTCACCAATCTCGTTTACAGCGATCAGTTCTTCATACAGTGCGCCACGCAGTGCTTCGATATCGGGGAACTGCTCAGCTAGTTTTTTGGCGACAGTGCTTCCCACATAGCGGATACCCAGCGCAAACAGCACGCGGTCGTAAGGCGTCTGCTTCGACTTCTCCAAGCTGTTGAGGATGTTGTTGGCCGATTTCTCGCCCATGCGCTCCAGGTTCACTAAGTGCTCAAACGTCACATCATACAGATCGGCCACATTGTGTACCAAGCCAGCTTTGTACAGCTGTTCAATGGTTTTCGGGCCAAGCTCGTCGATGTTCATGGCTTTGCGGGAGATAAAGTGCTCCAGCTTAGACATAATCTGCGGTGCGCAACCTTCCTCGTTCGGGCAGTAGAAGTTCGCCTCACCCTCAGTGCGTACCAGTTCAGTGCCGCAGGCCGGGCAGTGTGTTGGATAGATGATTGGCTGTGAGTCAGCAGGGCGTTTGCTGAAATCCACACCGGTGATCTTCGGTATAATTTCGCCGCCTTTCTCCACGTGCACTATATCTCCCAAGCGCAGGTCCAGGCGCTGGATTTCATTGGCATTATGCACAGAAGCACGTTTTACGACCGTTCCGGCCAACAGCACCGGCTCCATGATGGCCACAGGGGTAACGGCACCAGTACGGCCGATCTGATACTGAATGTCAAGCAAGCGGCTCACAGCGCTCATGGCCGGATATTTATAAGCAATCGCCCAGCGCGGACTTTTGGCGGTATAGCCCAGCTCCTCCTGCAGGGCATAGCTGTTCACTTTCACCACCACGCCGTCTGTAGCGATTGGTAGCTCATGGCGTTTTTGTTCCCACTCATTGATGTAGTCCAGCACGGTATCGATGGAGCTGCACTTGCGCCAGGTATCCGATACCTTGAACCCCCATTTCTGGATGGCCTGCAGACTCTCTGAATGTGTGTCAAATGGATTAGGTGAGCTCATGAAGCCGTAAGAGAAGCACCCCAGTTTGCGGCTGGCCACAATGGCCGAGTCCTGCTGCTTGAGCGTGCCCGATGCCGCATTGCGTGGATTGGCCAGCAGTTGCTCGCCGGATTCTTCGCGTTCGGCATTGAGTTGTTCGAACACCTGCAAGGGCAGAAACACCTCGCCACGCACTTCAAAACTTTCCGGGAAACCACTGCCGTGCACCTGCAACGGAATGTCACGGATCGTGCGCACATTGGCTGTGATATCATCGCCACGTGTGCCGTCGCCGCGGGTGGCGCCCTGCACAAACTCACCATTCTCGTAGGTGAGGCTGATGGCCACGCCGTCGAACTTCTGCTCGCACACATACTCCACTTCGTCGCCTACTATTTTGCGCACGCGCTTGTCAAACTCACGCAGGTCTTCCTCGGAATAGGTATTGCTCAGTGAAAGCATCGGATACTTGTGCTGTACCGTCTTGAAGCTTTTGGTGATGGTGCCACCTACACGCTGGGTAGGGGAGTTGGGCTGGCGCAGTTCCGGGTGCTGCTGCTCCAGTTGCTGGAGTCGCTCCAGCATCATATCGAAGTCGTAGTCACTGACTTCTGAAATGCTGTTCTGGTAGTATTGGTAGTTAAGGTAATTTATACGTTGGGTGAGCTCCTGAATCTCAGTAGCCGGATCGTGTGCTAAGGCCATAAGGTATTTCTGTTTGGTCTGTAAAAATAGAGAACCGGGCGCAGGCTGCCAAGTACCACTGGTTTTAAAATCTTATATCCGAGAATGTCGCTAACCTAGGTATTGGAGCGGTTGAGTTATCCGTTAACTTAAAAACCAACTATACTCGTTCACGTCCTACGAGTATGATCGAACGGGCGGACTCCGGCCACTTTTAATCTGTGTCTCATTGTATAAGTAGCGGGACGCCACTGCATTTCTCACACTCGCAGGACGCGAACGAATACCTGAGCCAGCACAAAATGGACCTGCTAAACCAGATATAAGGTATAGCGCAAGACATAAGAAAGCGGCTGCTCTTTCGAACAGCCGCTCAGGTATAGGTATCGCGTAAACGACTATTTCAGTTTCACGCCCTCGGCTACGAAGCGCAACTCTTCTCTTGGTTGGGTAATGGCTGCAATCTCCTCGGCTGACTTGCCTGCATCCTCAGCAAAGTGGCGCTGGTCCTCCACGGAAATTACTTCATGCTTGGCCATACCTGTAAATACCGCCGTTTTGCCTGACAGGTCTTCTACCGGCAGGAAGAAGCCATAGTCCTTGAACGTTACTTTCATCGTGCTGCCGTCTTCCAGTTTCACATCCATCCAGCATCCTTTTGACTGGCAGCTTTGCACGATCTCGGCAGCAACTGTAGCCTGTATAGAGTCGTTTCCGCTAACAGCTTGCTGCAACTGGCCGGCTGAGAGCACGTCTGTTTCCGCGAATGTAGCGCCGTAGGCATTCGCCTCGGTTTCGGCTACGGCTTCAGTGGTAGCCTGACCCTCGTTGGTTGTTTCGGTCTGCGAGCAGGACTGCATTGCGGCAGCTGCCAGTAGCATGACAAATAATCTTTTCATACAGGTGTGGGATTGGTTGTGAAGGTCAAATATAAAGATTATCCACTAAGCGCAAAAGCGTTGCAGACTGATCCCGCTAAAAAGCAGGTATACGCTCCTGAACGGCTGATAAACCTCTTTTTAATTACTCCAATGCTCTGTTTTGGAAAAGCAAAAAGCCCAGATGAAACAGCACGCCCCATTCTTTGGTCTGGTCGTTATAGTAGTTGAGACTGAGGGCGGCAGGACCCAGTATGCCATGGTACACAACAGCCGCTGTGGCCGCTACACCAGTGCCTGTCAATCGTTTACCGTAGTAGGGCTGCTGGTCATCGTTCTGGAGGATGGGTCGGTATGGTTGGAACAAGTAGCCTTCTGTGCGAGCCTCCAGCCGAGGTGTGATCAGGTATACGTATTGCAGTCCTCCTGCCACAAACTCATGCGCCCGAAAACGATCCAGGAACAAGGTGCGGCTATCTGCCAGTGGGTGAAAAGCAGGTGCTATGGTCAGGGTTGAGCGATAGTTGCTAAAAAAAGGCTGTGTAGAGAGCACGCCTTCGAGTCGGTAACCGAAACGATGGCTCCCGCTGCCCAAGAAGTTCTCAAAAAGCAGTCGGCCATAAAACCAGCTGTGGTCTTGAGATTGTCCGGGTAGTTCATTGGCAGTAGAGCCGGGTGTGTATTTCTCGGTCGCGCTGACCATACGACCTGTGGCCGTAAACATGCGTCCGCCGGAAGGATACTGCTTCCGGTTCAGTCCTCCACGTCTGAAAGTGGCGCTTACTGTCAGTCCGCTCGTTGCGGTGCGGTCGAGGGTATCGGAGCGCTGTATCTCAAGACGATTGCTATACCTGTCGATGTGCTGCGCATAGGCCGTACTCAGTACCAGCTTACCTTTGTAGGTGTTTGTGAAGCCTAGGTTGAGAGCAAAATTTCGGTCGGTTTGTTCCAACAGCGGTACATTGTTTCGTTCCAGCAAAAAACCTGTGGTAGATAGAAAATTCCAGTGATTGTAGGTAAAAGCAGGTTCAACATAATAGGGTAGGCTGGCGGGCACATCGATACGTGTGCGAAGTTGGGCGCCCTGATAAAAACGACCCGTCTGAAAACTACCAGCGAAGGTATAGAGTTGACGGCCAAGCACGCTATACTCCAGACCAGCGTAAATGTTGTCAATGGGGCGAGAGGCCAGCACGCCTCCCAATGCTATTTTCAAACCATCTTCCTTCTTCACATTCAAGTGCAGGTCATAGGCCTTCGCCTGGGCATTGTAGCGCATGGTCGGGTAGAGGTTTCGGAAGTTGTCAATGGCTGCCAATCGGTAATAGCCTGTTTTGACGTCCTGCATGGAGTAGCCGTTCTCCTGTGAGCTTCTGAAAAAGCGCTCAACAAAGTCCTGTTGATTCCCTTTCAATCCCTGAATCTCAACGTTGCGAAAGATTTGTGGCTGAAAGCCGCTTCTGAATTTTTCGCGCTTTGCACCCAGGTCAGCGGCGCTCACCCTACGTTTTATTTTCTGCAGGATCTGCTCCATGTTTTTGTTTGTCTCCTTGTAGCCTGCGGCGAAGAAGTCCTCGACGTTTTTAAAGTCGAGGGAGGTCAGGTTCCCAAGTTCGGGCTGCAGATAGATATCCTTCTCATTAAGATCTGTGGAGTCGGAGTTCGACATCATGGCATAGAGCAAAGTATAAGCCAGGTCAAAGTCATCTTTGTCGTAGGGGTACTCACTGTAGGTTTTGGAAGAGACATTCACGCCGATGATAATATCCGGATTAAAGTCGTTTCGGGCTACATCCACCGGAAAGTTATTGTAGAGTCCGCCATCAAATAACAGCCGCTTCTCAATCCGGATGGGCTTGTAAAACAAAGGCACTGTAAGCGTGGCCCGCACGGCATCTGCCAGCTGCCCCTTGCGCAGGATCACTTGTTGCTGCGTGAAAATGTCAGCTGCCACACAGCGGTAAGGGACCATCAGCTTGTCAAAGTCATAGCCGGCGCGGGCGGCAGGCTGGGAGAGGAGCTGCGCCAGGGCAAAATTGAGCGAAGCATCGTTCACAAGATTGGAAGTGAGCTTGGCCTGAAAAGTCGAATCGATCGCTACATGCAGCTTAAGCAGAGCAGGGTTGGGGTCGGGGGAGGCGAAGTTGTAGGTATAGTTCTGCTCTGGCTTGCCAGTGGCCCAGGCCTGAAAGGCTTCAGTGTGAATCAGGTATTCGATCTCGGCAGGAGAGTAGCCGGCGGCATAAAGCGCTCCTACAATTCCACCCATAGAAGTGCCCACGATGTAATCGATCGGGATGTTGTTTTCTTCCAGCGCCTTGAGTACGCCCACGTGCGCTATACCTTTGGCTCCACCACCACTCAGTACCAATCCTACTTTTTGGGCATAGCTGGCCATTGACCCACTTAGCAGTTGGACAAATAGCAGCAGGTACAGACGGGCGATGTTATATACCTGTATTCCTTTACGGTGGCGGGCAGCCTGCAATAGGCGCATGGCAATTTGTTTTATCGGTTCCCAAGGTCAGCCCAACGGGCACTGCGTATCGTGAACAGCATCCGCCCCGTCAACCTGGACGTGTAGCGGGCGGGCACACGCAGGCGCAAGTCCTGCAGCATCAGTTCAAAACTGGCACTGAAGGTGATCATGTTACGATCAGGTGTGAACGTGACAGGGACAACTATCTCTTTAATGACTCCTTGTATATTGATGAAGACCCTGCTGTTCAAGGTCTGTCTGTTTCGGTTACCGGCATTGATCTGCTCGATAGGCGCTTCGATCTCGATGTACAGGTCCGGGTAGCGGGATACGAAAAAGATATCCTGAACCATGGAAACCGGGCTGGAGTCATTGGCTGGCAGCAAGTTCTCGATCGGCAGGAGGCATTCAAGTTTACGCGTATTCTGATCGTATCGCACCAGCATTTTATTGGACTGGTAATCGTACAAGCTGCGCTCCCCCTCCAGGCTGATTTGAATAGTATTATTGGCTGTGTAAGGGATACGGTGCTGCTGCGCCTGCGCAGTAACGGTTAACAGGATAATGCAAAGTATAGGCAGTAGAAATTTTGTCATAAACGGACTTGTTGTGGCATGTACTTCTGCTAACGCAAAACAGCTAAGAAAGGTAAAGCGGCGAGCAGGCTTTTATGACAGTAAATTTTGCGGAAACAGGCTGAGGCTTGTATTGGACTGGACAATCGGACCTTTAACGGAAGCAAGTCCGTAAAATCTTATTTTTTGTGATGCATTTTCAAAACTATAACCCCCTCTAGATGGTATATAGAAATAGATAAATTACCCTTAATCCAAATTGAACAGAGGAGGCCCACAGCCATAAGGCGGGAATGCTCGGGGAGATGACTCGACATGAATCAGGATAGAAAGAACAAGGTAGACGCACGCCAAGGCTCAGCATTTGGCAAAATAGAGCATCTGCACCCGATACGGATGTTGCTATACCTGAGTATGGTCGGTATTGCCGTGCTTTTCTTTGTGCTGGTTGTTGCCTTTGTTCGAACGGGCGGATTTGGGAGTGAGCAGTTTTCCCTTCCTAAGTTTTTCAGCGTGAGCACGCTGTTGCTACTGTTTAGCAGCTACACCATCAACAAGGTTCCCCGCATTTACAAGAAGGATAAGCTTCGCAAAATGACCCGCTATCTGGCGCTGACTTTTATGTTGGGGGTTGCCTTCATTGGGGCCCAGATCCTGGGGTGGCGCGAACTGACTCTATCCGGTGCATATTTCACCGGCAAGGCTTCCGGGAGTTACCTATACCTGATCACAGCGCTGCATCTTCTGCACTTACTCGGCGGCATGATCTTCCTGGCTTTCCTCCTGATCAAAACCGCCCATATGGCTAACGATGGGGTACGCAGCCTCATCTTCATCCGCGATCCTTACCGCCGACTCCAGTTATCGATGCTCAACACGTACTGGCATTTTTTGGGAGCGCTCTGGCTTACGCTATACCTGGTTATCCTTTTCATGGCCTGATCGCACTAGCGCACCAGTGTCACTGAGCCTTTGTATTTGCCCGCCCCATAGTCGATCACATAATAGTATACCCCTTCATTTACGTCTTTTCCGTCCCATTTAAAGTCATTTGCTTTGCTGGAGAATACTTCCTTGCCCCAGCGGTTGTAAATGCGGATGTGCTGAAATATGCTGGTACACACGTCTGCGGGCATACCTGGTATCTCAAAGAAGTCATTCAGACCATCACCATTGGGTGTGAAAATATTTGGCGGTGAAAAGTTCTTATAATCCGGGGTACGCACTTTAAACTCCATTGTGATGGTCTGATCAGGGGAGGGAGCGCAGGCATCTTCTTTTAGTTGGAAGTTAACGCGCACGATCCCCTGCTCAAATACACTGCAGTTTGCCTGCCAGGTAAAGAGACCTTCTGAAGTTCCAGCCCCACTGGTCGATGTAAAACTCATTCCCATCTCTTCCAGTTGAAAGCCCTCTACTGATGCGGTCATACTCAGCTGGTGCAGATCCAGGTCTATTCCCTGAAAGGAAGCCTCGAATTTCTCATCCAGATCAACTTCAAATACCAATACCTCTTTATTTGTTGTAAACACAGGCGCCTGGTTAGGGTATACGGTTCGGATTTCAATCAATTCGGTGCGGGAGACGGGTTCACCACAGATCAGGGAGGTAGCCGTGAACTCTACCAGGTAAGAAGGTATAGCAAGTGCGTCACAGTCTATTTGCCAGGAAAATGGTGAAGATACCTGGCCTATACCGGAGCGATTTTTAAAAGAAATGGGCACCGACCGCAAATCAAAGTTTTTGCCTGTCGCTGTGATACTGACCTCGTCATTGTCGGGGTCAGAACCCAGCACATTGAAATCAATCAGATCGCCCTCCATCACTTCAATCACCTTGTCTGGCCTGGAAAGAGCGATGCCAGGAGGTTCGTTGGGCACGGGGTCGATCATGAAACTGACCTCCAGGGTGTCTAGGCGTGGCAGGCTACAGGCATTGTCTTTCACAATCAGGTTGAGCTTATAGACTCCTCCAGCGGTGTCGAAGCACTCGGCAAAACAGAGCGTAGCCCGCAACGAATCGGGAGCAGCTGGACCATTTACAACGCCAGTAGTGGAGCCGGAAAATGAATAGGTGCTATTGCTGAAATTAACAGCCTGGGCAAAAAGTGTGAGCGTAGCGTTAGGGTCAGGGTCGGTAAAAACCACATCGAGACAGCGAGCCTCACCGGGCCGGATGCGCAGAACTTCGCCTTGCTTGTAATTTCGTTTTTGCCCTATTGCTTTGGCCACTACAACAGGCGAGTCGTTGCGGGGGCAGTCTTTCACGAGCAGTTGAAAATCACGTCTTACTTCGCCTATCTTCACGCCGTTGCGATACTCATGTACGCGAACACTAAACACAAATAAACCGACGTTGCGTGGACGAACAGTCAGGCGACCGGTTTGTGCATCAATTCTTAGAGGGGGCGAACCAAGGATCTGGTTTTCGCGGTCATAGCCGGGGCGCCACTTTACTTCGGGGTATGGCGCAGGACTCGGTATGGGCTTGGAAATACTGCCTCCCCCGGTGAAGCCATTCAAAGGTGTTACCAATTCATAAACCAGCGAATCACCGTCGTCATCAATACCCCCAAAATCGTAGTAGAACAATTCGTTTGCGCAGGCATAGTCGCTAAGTGGAGGAAACAGCCGGGGCGTCGAATTCACAAACGGCATGTTATGGAGAGAAACAGCTGGAAACTCTAAATAGTATGCCTGCCCCGATCCTTCGGGGTTAATGATATTAGTGATGATGTTGTTCCGGCAGCAGCGCTCCCAGGTCATGTAATAGCCATTTGGACTATTGAAAGTGCTGGGAGAAAACACTATATCCTGGTAATAAACAAGGCGATTGGTTTGGAGCTCGCCAATGGTACAGGCGACATCTGTGTAATCGACAGGTGTCCCACTGCGCAGGGGCAAAATCACATCACTTATGGGAGTATTGAGCCGCCTGTCAAATATGCGAACGGATACACTTGCGTCCAGAGCCTCTGGATTTCCGTTTACGGCATCAAAATACAGGATCAGTGAAATACGGTAGGTATAGCCTTCCAGGTGCTGCATCTCTAACTCACCTCCAACAATATGGGAAGCTATTGCCCTTACGTTCAACAGCAGCAAACAGCTTGTGAGTAGAAAACATCGCTTCATTGTTTCACGATTAAGAAATAGTGAATGAAAGCGGCAGGCAAAGCTATACCTGTCCTATCATGCTTGGCTAGCGCACCAGTGTCACTGAGCCTCTGAATTTATCGGCCCCATAGTCGATTACATAGTAGTATACGCCATCATTTACGTCCTTGCCGTCCCACTTAAAGTTATGCGCCGTGCTGGCGAACACCTCTTTGCCCCAGCGGTTGTAAATGCGGATATGCTGGAAGGAACTGGTACAAACGTCAGCTGGCATGCCGGGTATTTCAAAGAAGTCATTCAAGCCGTCATCGTTCGGCGTGAAAATGTTGGGCGGCGTGAAATTCTTGTAGTCCGGTACTTTCACCTTAAACTCCATTGTGATCAGCTGCAGCGGGGACGGAGCGCAGGCATCTTCCTGCAGTATAAAATCCACGCGCAGCACACCCTGTTGGAAAGCATCGCAATTGGCTACCCAATTGAACTTGCCCGTAGCTGCGCCAAGTCCGCCTGTCGACGTAAAGGTCATCCCCATTTTGCTAAGGTCAAAGTTCTCGCCACGTGCCAGCATGCTGAGCAAGTGCCCATCCAGGTCAGTACCGTTAAAATTAGCCTCGAAAGGTTCGTTCAGGTCGACCTCGAACACCAATACCTGTTTGTCAGTTGTAAGCACTGGTATCTGATTGGGATAGTCTGTGCGCACCTCTATGACTTCCGTCCGTGTCAGTTCTTCGCCGCACACCATGGAGGTTGCCGTAAATTCGATCTTATAAGAGTCTTGCCGCAGTGTCTCACAATCTATCTGCCAACTGAAGGGTGACTGTACCTGCCCAATGCCGCTGCTGCCTTGGAAATTGATCGGAACGGTGTTCATGTCAAAGTTCAGGCCTTTGGCCGAAATGGTTACTTCGTCGTTGTCGGCATCGAAACCCAGTACGTTGAAGTCAATGACATCACCTTCCATCACATTGAATAAGCGATCAGGTTTTGATAACTGAATAGAAGGCGGCTCGTTCGGTATAGGATCAATCACAAAGCTCACTTGCAGTGTATCCTGCCGTGGCAGACTACAGCCATTGTCTTTCACGATCAAGTTAAGTTTATATACCTGGCCCTGGGTATCAAAGCATTCTTCAAAACAAACATTGGCCTGCAGCGACTTCTGCCCGCCGGGACCATTTACTACACCACTGGTTGTGCCCGAGAAGGTGTACTGATCGCTGCTGAAGTTCACAGGACGCGCATAAAGCGTGATTCTGGAGTTAGGATCCGGGTCGGTAAACTCTACGTTCAGGCAGCGGGCATCGGTCGGGCTGATGCGGATGATATCTCCCTTCTTGTAATTGGTGGTTTGTCCGTTGAACCTGGCCTGTACTGCAGGGCTTTCGTTGCGGGGACAGTCTTTCACGAGCAACTGAAAGTCGCGACGCACTTCGCCTATCTTCACGCCATTGCGGTACTCCTGCACGCGCACGGCAAACACGAAGAGGCCAACACGGTCCGGGCGAACCGTCAAACGACCGGTTTGCTTTTCAATGATAATAGGAGGGGTGCCCTGTATCTGGTTTTCGCGGTTATACCCGGGTAGCCACTTAACCTCTGGGTATGGAGCAGGCCTGGCAATCGGAGCGGCATTGGTAGGGTCTGCTGTGGCAAAGCCATTCAGTGGAGTTACCATGTCATATACCAATGAGTCGCCATCTGCATCGGTTCCGCTAAAGTCGTAGTAAAACAACTCGTTGGCACAGGCATAATCGCTAAGCGGCGGAAACAGTCGTGGAGAGGAATTGATAAACTGCGTACCGTTTCTGGTGACAGGGGGAAACTCCATGTAGAACACCTGGCCGGCTGCATCCGGCATCACAATGTTATTGATCGTGCGGTTGCGGCAGCAGCGCTCCCAGGCCATGTAATAGCCTTGGGGGCTGTTAAACATATTAGGAGACAAGACTACATCCTGGGAGTAGACAATGCGCCGGGTACGCAGCTCTCCGGTTGTACAGGCAATATCGGTATAGTTCACAAAGGTGTCACTGCGCAGTGGCAGCTGCACATCCATCATGAAGCGGTTGTTGAGCTTATCGAAGATGCGAATATTCGCAGAGGGGTCCCGGGCGCCTGGTGTACCGTTTACATCATCAAAATAGAGGTTCATGGTAATGAGATAGGTATAGCCCGAGCGGTGCTCTATCTCCAGTTCGCCACCTACTATATGTGTGGCTGTAGCCTGCAGACAAACCATGAGGAGGCACATCAATAGAAGTAAAGCGTGTTTCATATGTAGCGACGTTTTGGGACTCCCGGCAGATTCCGGTAATACAGGAACAGTAGTGGGGTATAAGTTACAGGAAATCCTGAAACTTCCCTATTGGGTCTCAAATTTTTATAGAGGCAGTACCCAACATTCAACTGGTTTTTCCGTTATAGGGCTTCTGGGAATCATCTTAAAATTGCAACTGCGAGTCGGAATATTACTGTTTATACGTAACTAAAACAATCCATGTCAATCAGAGTTATAAGCTGACAGAGAATGTTTGGTACCCTTCATAAATGATCGTTTACCGGATAATGTATATACCATGATGACGCTAACACAAGAACTTGAATTAAAGAAAAAACTGCTGCAGGAGTCCACTAGATTATTGAATATGCAAATACAGGCAGCCAAAGAGGCTATGGACGAAGCACAGGAAAGCGCTAATGAGCACCATGGCGCCATAGAGGACAAATTTGAATCATTCCGGGAAGCCTGTCAGATACAACGGGATATGTATGCCCGTCAGCTGGACGAACTGATCACGACCATGGGTGTCCTTAAACGGGTAAATTCAACGAAGGAAAACAAAGAAGTGTCGTTTGGAGCGGTAGTAATGACAGAATTGCAGAACTACTTTATAGGCGTCAGCCTGGGGGAGATGAAAATAGACGGGGAGTCGTTTTACGCCATATCAGGTATGTCACCACTTTACAAGGCGATGGCCGGTAAAACCGGCGGTGAAACATTTGTTTTCCGTGACAAGACCTACAAAGTGCTGCAGGTATTTTAAGCCTCGCAGGTATGATGGCAAACCTTTTGCGCCAAAAACAGTTTAATAAAGCAGTAAAGGGTTGAAAACAGAAAAGGTTGGCTTTAGGGCCAACCTTTTTTGCATGATATGATCAGACTAACCGATTACTCTACACGGGTCCAGTTTTGTGTCCGGCCAATGAGTGAAATGCCGATATAGCCTTTTACTTCCATTTTGTCCTTGCCCTTCATCTTCATGTAGCAAGAGTACGTTTTGCCGCTCTCCGGATCATAGATCGTGCCGTCATCCCATTTGTTGTCGCCATCATACTTGAAGTCTTTCATGAACACCATGCCTTGCAAAGGGCGGTTGCGCATTTTTTTGTCCGGATTGTTATCATCCAGTTTTGGTTTGCCATTTCTGAGTGGCTCTTTCAGTTGCACGATCTTACCATACAGTTTATCGCCTGACTGGTAAATCTCAAAACGAGCTTTGCCTTCTTCATTGGTCCAGATGCCGACAGGAGAAAGTTTCTGCGCCCACACTACAGTTGAAAAGAGCATAAGGGCTACAAGGGTTAGCAGGTGTTTTTTCATGATTTGGGTTTTGTTTGATAAGATTAGTAACGAAATATATGTAAAATAATTCATTTTTCAACTAAAATACGCCTTCGGTCGATTTTTTAGCAAAGACTGGTTTATTTTTCTTCTTTTGAAAGATAAGCTATAGGCATTGTTAATTTTTATTTAGAGCGAAAGCGGGCCATTCAAATTTTGCACAGGCTTCATTCTGAATAAGTTAATTATACTGTATGCAATTTAGGGGCCAGCATGGCTGGGGACGGAAAGAAAATGTGATAAAATAAGTGCTAAACCTTGTGAACTTATCAGCGTTATTTTAACTTTATACTATCAGTTAAGCGGCGAGTGCTGCGGCTTTGCGTATGACTGCCTCGGGCAGCGACGCCTAGTTTATGTCGGACTAAAGAGAAAGGAGGTGCTATGTCTAATCCATCAGTCGTCTTAGTAAGCCTTGGTAATAGTGTTCACCTTAACAGTGAACTGGCTTAGTAAGCAGTGAGTATCTACTGCTTACGCAGTAAATATTACCTTTGGTCTTGAGTGATGGTGCTGCTGCAAAACAGGGCGCCGCTTGTTAAGATTTGAAGGATTCTTTAAAGCGCTTGATGTAACTTGACGGGCTACATCAAGCGCTTTTCTTTTTGTATACCTGTATACCTGCGTAGTTTAATTTGTACGCGTCCCCAGCTTACAGATCATCTTTATAAATCGTGTTATTGCGCAGTCGTCTTTCCCTTAAAAAAGAAGCCACATAAGAGAATACCGCTAAAAAGCAGCTGATGCCCATCAGCAGGATGAGGATATGTTTGCTGTCCCAAATAAAGTTATCCGGGTCTATGCGCAGGATGAGTAAAAATGCAGCCAATAACGTGAGAGCCGACACCGTGTGGAATACAAAGCGGTTGTGACGCTTTAGATGATAAGTGGTAGCAAGCAGCAGAATGCCAAAAGCAGGAGCCAGGAGGGCGACCATCGGTCGGGAAGGCGTCAGGAAATAAGCGGCCAAACCGGCAATGATCAGCACAAGGGCATTAATGGAATTAGCAATGTAAGGATGCACCATGGTCATTTCTTTTATATGAAATTTGCCCGACCAGCTAATGCCAGTCGGGCTATATAGTGTATCTTACGTAAAGATCGGTCATTAATGTTTGGGCTATACCTTAGAGCACACGTCTGATACCCAGAAAACGCCTGTCATATCCTGTGCCTTCTACCTGGCTGATCTTGACGCCACCGTTAGATGAGGAATGTACAAAACTGATCGTATCACCTGGCTCAGAAATAACAATACCAACATGGCCCGGCTCTCGTACCTGTGGGTTTGTTCCTGTGAAGACAACAAGATCGCCTGGTCGGGCTTCATCCCGCGCTACAGGTATGCCATCCTCAGATTGGGTAGTAGAAGAGCGCGTCACGGGTACGTCAAACTCCTGGTATACATGAGATGTGAAACCTGAGCAGTCAAAACCGCTACTGCTCGTTCCGCCATATACATAAGGAGTACCCATCAGCGTCAGGGCATAAGCAATCATAGCATCGGCCGATGTAGAGCCGCTCGCATCTTTCCAGGACGTGTTACGACTACTTTTACTGGAAGGCTTAGTTTTAACGATATCTGAAGCTGACTGATCGCTACGATTAACGAATTTTATAAGCTGCTTATCGGATCCTGTTTTATCGGTTTTAAGACTGGCAAAATGTACAGCAGTAATCTCCTCAGTAGGAGAAGCTGCCTGGTCGTTGCCAGCAGATAATAATATCAATAACAACACAACAGGGGCAAGCATTAAGGCAAATATCTTTTTCATAGGGTTAGGGCTTAAGTTCAGTAACAACAACTATGGAAATATCGTGCCAGACTTGCCAAATAACTCAAACCACGATGCTTCACAATACAGGGGAGGTATGGTCAAAATAGCCTGCAATATTTTAACAGTCATTTCAGGGATGTTCGTCAGCTGTTTTTGGCTATTCATATAAATTATAGCAAAAATCAAATTAACATGGTATAATATAGTTAATATTTAGCATAAATTTTATATTTTTGCAGATGATATAATAGGTATTGTAATGAAATTGTATAAGTCAGACACCTGTGGAGTAGATTATGTAGCAGATCGGTTAGAATTACAGTATAACCGAACGGTGCAGGCGGATGAATTTAGGAGAGGCTTACTCACAGCCCTGCGATTTGCACGGGATCATCAGGTAAAGCTGTGGCTATTAGACCTGCGGCAGATCGGTAAATTGAGTGAAGAAGACGAGACCTGGTTGCAGGTGCAGTTATTCCCTCAAATTATGATGCATCTGGGTACAGGCAACCACGTTGCCCTGGTAGTAGACGAGCGCTGCTATCAGGATATGGTGAAAGAGTCCGGCCTTCTGGGACTTCAGAGCTACAATTCATTTATCATCCTGAATACTTTCTGCAGTTTGCAGACTGCCATCGATTGGCTCGACCATCGCCAGTCCGAGTGTGCCTGAACAGTAAATTGGTGCTATACCTGATAGGCGTGGATTTTGAAAAGCTGGCTTTTTATCGTAAAATGCCGGAAAGCTTCTCATCATCAATTCACCTAAACGCATGTTTCAACCAAAACAATCTCTTCTAGTACTACTCTTATCCTGTTGTTTATTTTTCCTTGTTAGCCTTTCGGCCTTTGCTGCTGACCTGCGCTATACCTTGTCTATGCCTGAGCCTCACACGCACTATTTTGAGGTCGGTGTAACTTTAAGCGATGCACGCCAAAACTATATTGATTTTAAAATGCCGGTTTGGGCACCGGGCTCATACCTGGTGCGTGAGTTCGCTAAAAACGTAGAGGGCTTTACTGCAACCGACAAGGCAGGTAAGCCATTGCGGCACGAGAAAATCAGCAAAAATACCTGGCGTGTGTATAGCAACAAAGCCAATGCCGTACAGGTGCGCTACAAGGTATACGCATACGAAATGAGCGTACGAACCAGCTTTCTGGATGCTTCCCATGGTTATGTAAACGGAACCAGTGTGTTTATGTACCCTGAGGGCTACCAGCAAGAGCAGGGTACACTGACAGTACAGCCTTACAAAGATTGGAAAACCATATCCACAGGCCTGAAAAGCAGTGGTAATTTCACCTATACCTTCCCTAATTACGATATCCTGGCAGACTCACCGTTAGAAATTGGCAATCATGAAGTGCTGCGCTTTGAAGCAGGTGGTGTGCCCCATGAGGTAGCCATGTACGGCGAAGGCAATTACGAGCCAAAACGCCTATTGGCCGATATGAAGAAAGTAGTGGAAGAATGCATCAGCCTGATGGGCCAGTTGCCTGTTGACCGCTACGTATTCATTGTGCACAACCTGCACCGCGGGGGTGGGGGACTGGAGCATCTGAACTCTACCACGTTGCAAACAAGTCGTTGGAATTACGGCACGGAGCAGGGCTACACTGGCTTTATGGCCTTAGTGGCTCACGAGTACTTTCACCTCTGGAACGTGAAGCGATTACGTCCTGCGCCACTTGGCCCATTTGATTATGACAAGGAGAACTACACCCGCCTGCTTTGGGTGTCAGAGGGCATTACCAGCTATTACGATGACCTGCTTACCCACAGAGCCGGCCTAATGCGTACAGAGCGCTACCTGGATGTAGTGGCCGGCAGTATCAACTCGGTGGAGAACACACCGGGCAATCAGGTGCAAACGGTGGCTGAGTCCAGCTTCGATGCCTGGATCAAATATTACCGTCGTAACGAAAACTCAAACAATGCCGAGGTATCCTATTATACCAAAGGGGGCGTCCTGGGTCACTTGTTGAACATGGAGATCATGAAAAACACGAAGGGTGATAAAAGCCTGGATGACGTAATGCGCTACATGTATGAACGCTACTACACTAAACTGAATCGCGGGTTTACAGAGCAGGAGTTTAAAGAGGCATTGGAGCGTTTTGCCGGGCGCAAGCTCGATGATTTCTTCCAGAGTTATGTGCATGGTACCGAAACACCGGATTACAATAGTTATTTTGAGGCAGCCGGACTGCGTCTCGTTAACCAGAATGAAGGGGTGCTTAACCTGAACTGGGGAGCCGGAACGGCCGTGGAGAATGGCAGAACGATGATAAAAACAGTGGCACGCGGCAGCAGCGCCTGGGAGGGAGGCCTGAATGTGAACGATGAGCTCATAGCCATAGATGGATACAGAGTTGAAAGCGATATATCCGCTTTGATCAGTGGGCGTACCATCGGCGATAAAGTACCTGTCACCGTAGTGCGCGATGGCAAGCTGTTGGAACTGCAGGTACCTATCGTAGCAGACAAGAGCGTGCGCTATCGATTTGAGCGTGTAGAAAACCCAACGGCAGTGCAGCAGAAAATTTATAATAAATGGCTGAAGCAGGGCTAATCATTTTACCTGATCATATATAATAGAGGCGGCACTTGATTAAGTGTCGCCTTTTCTTTTGTGGGGCTAAATCCGTTTTACCTTGCTCTTTAACGTAATTTTTAAGAAGATCTTTTATTTTGTAATAATTGTATTTATTAGTTGTTTATAGGTGAAGATTTGTAGGGTTTTAAAATTGATGTTATAAGTTTAATCCTAATTTGGGTCTGATTTTAGAAGAATAAGGGCTGATGCTTGCACAAAAATAAAATACATAGTATATTTCGAATATAAACACCAGAAACCAAGCGGTTTGACTTATGGTCATCAGTGAAACGTCATTTGCTCTAGTTACTTATTTGAAGGAAACGGACGTGTTGTGCATTTGCTGGAAAAAGAAACCGGATATGGATCAGTTTCGGAATCTGTACTGGCAAGTGCTACAGTTTGTGAAGACAAATCCGAAAATATGCTATTATAGCACAGATATCTCACGCATTGGGCCATTTGATGCAGAGCAGGAACTCTGGTTAAGTCGCGAGTATTATCCGCAGGTATCTGAAAGTATAGGGGAGGATATTTACGCAGCCGTTGTGTTCTCCGAAGGACATTTTAAGGCGCTTGTCAATAACTACATTGCATCCCATCTGCTTCCGCTGCACGACTTCATCCACTTCAATTATTTTACAGATAATGAGGAAGCCATGGACTGGCTATTGTACATACAAAAAGGTCAGGACCTCGCCTTTGTAGCAAAATCCTGACCCCTTCTGTCTTTTCACTGCCCCATCAAGGGAAGATACCCAGCGCCTCGTAACTCACACCAATCTTCTCGATGGCAGTCAAGAAAGCTGCTGCACGCATATCGTGAATGTCCTTTTTGTTCATCACTCCCCGAATCTCGTGGTAAGCATTGATCATGGTGTCTTCCAGTCCAGACCGCACCAAGCTGATCTCATCCGAACCCTGTATCAACATCGTACGCTCGTGGGTAGTCAGACTCTTTCCGGAGGCACTTTCTATCGCATTAACAAGTCGTCGGTGGCTGGCTTCTTCGGCACGCTTGCCCATACGACCGAAACGCACGTTCGACAAGTTTTTGAGCCATTCAAAATAAGACACTGTCACACCGCCTGCATTAATGTATAAGTCAGGTATGATGATAATGCCCTTTTCTAGCAAAATCTTCTCGGCATCCCGGGTAACAGGGCCATTGGCACCTTCCGCTATAATCTTGGCTCTGATACGAGCAGCATTACCAGCGTGGATCTGGTTTTCCAGCGCAGCCGGTATCAGGATATCGCATTCCTCCTCGAGCAGGTCTAAGGAGTTTTCAAAGTTCTTGCACTGTCCGAAGTCAAGAATAGAGCCTGTTTCGCTGCGGTGCTTAAAGGCCTCCGCCACATCAATGCCGTTGGAGTTGTAAATGCCACCTTCGCGCTCAGCTATACCTATAATAATGGCGCCGTCCTGCTGACAGAAGTGCGCGGCATTATAGCCCACATTACCCAGACCTTGCACGATCACGCGCTTGCCCTCCATGGTATTGCCATCTATACCTGCTTTCTTCATGTATTCTGTGTCGCTCAGTGCTTCCCGTATGCCGTAGAACACACCAAGACCTGTGGCTTCTGCACGTCCCCGGATACCACCCTGACCCACTGGCTTACCAGTTACGCAGCCCAGTGCATTGGTTTCGCCATATTTCAGTGCCTGGTAAGTATCAGCAATCCAGGCCATTTCGCGGCTGCCGGTACCGTAGTCCGGAGCTGGCACGTCCATACCTGGTCCTATCAGGTTTTTCTTGATCAGCTCTGCAGCGTAGCGTCGCGTTACTTTCTCAAGCGTTTTAACAGAACTTGTACGCGGGTTAATCTTGACACCCCCTTTGGCACCTCCAAAAGGTACGTCCACCACTGCGCATTTAAAAGTCATGAGCGTTGCAAGTGCCTTCACCTCATCCTCATCTACTTGCATGCTAAATCGAATTCCCCCTTTGGAAGGAAGTTTATGGTGGCTGTGCTGTACTCTGATGCCTTCAATCACTTCTACGCGGCCATCGATCTCCACCGGGAACGACACTTTGTAAACGCTGTTGCAGGTTTTGATCTGTGCCAGAATACCAGGGTCAAGCTTTGAATAACTGGCCGCGTGATCAAAGAACTGGTGCACGCTTTCCAGAAATTTTTTGCCTTCATTTTGGGTGTTTGCCATACGAGTATATCTTTTTTTGGTGAATGCATTAAATGAGTTTAGAACGTCTGCCGGGGCAATTTGTTTGCTTCAGCGTTTCTGTTTCGGATTCTGGCTGAAGTTAAAGAAAAAAAAATTGATGACTTAGAATCTTGTCAGTAAGTCGTTTATGATAATTAAGTATATGATACCAATAAAATATTTAATTATTTCTTGTTTGTAATATATAAATATTACATCTTTGTTTATAACAGAATCTAAATCACCTGTCTGTTATTCATCCATTTCATTATTGTCTTCTTATTTGATGGCCAATAGCCGCCTTTAACTGATACGTACCATGTATACAGATAACCTAATGGGTGCCAACGCATTTGGCAAGCATTTTTCAATTAATGACCCGCACCGCAGGGTAATGCGTGAGCAGCTGATTCTCAAATACGAGCATGAGAGAAAGACGCTCTATATTAAGTGGGAGGGAGAGGTGACCTCAAACGAACTAAGGCAGGGCTATGCCCATATCATGGATATGGTCTTCACCTACAAGCCTCAGAAATGGATACTGGATCTACAGAGCCGTGTAGGGATTGAGAAGGAGGATCAGCAATGGGTGTTTAAGTTTGTATTTCCGGAAGTGTTGCGTGCTGTCAACAAGAATGTGTTTGTAGCAGTGGTAATGCCCGTGTTTGCTTACAATAGCCTGGTTAACGAAATAGATGGCGACGAACTAATGGACGGTGATAATTTTATGATCATTCACCATTTTCTCTACCCGGAGGAGAGCCGTCGCTGGTTACACGAAATGGCAGAAACTGATTTGAAGTTCGCTTAGGTAGCGTAGCTTCTAAAAAAGAGAGGTCCGGCAGAAGTGAAGTATTTCACATGCCGGACCTCTCTTTTTTAATGGTATAGATTAATGCACAGAGATCAACTCTACATCAAATATCAAAGTAGTGTTTGGTCCGATCGCATCACCGGCACCCTGTGAGCCATAGGCCAGATTCGACGGAATAAACAGTCTCCACTTAGCACCTTCTTTCATTAACTGAAGTGCCTCTGTCCAACCAGCGATCACACCGTTCACCGGGAAGGTAGCAGGCTGTCCGCGCTCGTAGCTTGAGTCGAATACTGTACCATCGATCAAGGTACCGTGGTAGTGCGTAGTTACCTTGTCTGAGGCAGCTGGCGACTTGCCGGTACCTTCCTGTAGCACCTGGTATTGCAGGCCGCTAGGCAGGGTTTTTACACCTTCTTTGTTTTTATTTTCAGCTAAAAAGGCTTCTCCGGCTTTCTGGTTTTCACCACCTTTTGCACCTTGTTTCTCTTGCATTTCCTGCTGCAAAGTCATCATGGCCATTTGAATGTCCTGCTGTGAAAGCGACGAAGGCTCACCAGCGATTACCTCTTTCAGGCCTTTCATAAAAGCTTCTGCTTCAATATCGATGCCTTGCTTTTTGAGGTTAGAAGCCATGTCACGACCAATGATGTAGCTTATTTTTTCCTGTTGTGTCATGTATAATGGAATGGTTGATAGGATTGATTTTCTAAAGATAAAGGTACGGCTAATGGGGCTATTAACCTAAAAGGGAGCCAATCAAGTGAGAAAAGCAGGCAATGCGCCTGCTTTTGCATTATCTAAATAACAGTTGCCAGCCTAGAGATACAAGTGTATCTCTTCTTCGTGGAGGTCCATTTGAAGCTGCTCAGGAGACATCCAGCCTTTAATAAAATAACCGAATGTGGTGCCAATAAGCAGGAGAGAGGAAATTGTCGTAAAGCGCATCATGATTTTTAGCCTGAGGAGTTAAACTTGAATTTTTAAACGCTATATAGGGATTTAGGTTGTGCATCCTTTGGCCTCATTTCCTGTGTTTTAGAACTCATGCATCATGTTGACCGGTTGCCCAGTCTGTAAGCTCTGCAAAACAGGAAGATTAAATTATTAGAGGTTGATTTTTGGGTTTTCTTGTTTTCTTTCAGCTAACTTTGCACCGTCAACCTAATAAGACATGGAGCCATCTGGCAAATATCCTTCTTTCTGGCGTGCTATACCTGTCTCGGGACTGGTGGCTGCCTCTCATCATGTAGCAATGTGTGATGAGCTGAATGGCTATTGTCTTAACTTTTTTTCCTCTCCCAAGGCCTTTAACAAGTAAGCCGGAGCTCTCCGCTCTGGCACTCAGCAGACAAGACTGGCAATAACAGCTTACTGGTTCTTCAATTTTCTTTCTAATTCATTTTCTTTGATTTTTTATCATGGCAAATAAGGTCAGTGTGAGGCAATCCATGGGATATGCTTTCTTATCAGCTTATCTGATTACTCTGTTCTTTTCAATTTTTGAGCCGCCATACCTATGGCTGCTCGTGGCTATTGTGCCGCTGCACCTGCTATACCTGCGCAACATCCGGCAGGGCAAGCATTCTATTTTGCGCAACTATCCGCTGGTTGGGTATTTGCGTTATTTCTTTGAGAGCATCCGTCCGGAACTGCGTCAGTACTTCTTTGAGTCTGATCTGGATGGCAAACCCTTCAGTCGCCGTCAGCGCTCTATCGTGTACCAGCGTGCCAAAAACGTGCGGGAGACCGTGCCGTTTGGTATGCAGGCCAATAGCCAGGAGCCAGGCTTCGAGTGGATAGCCCATACCATGTTCCCGGTGCATGTGAAGGCCCAGGACCTGCGTGTTACGATAGGCGGCAGTCGCTGTAAGCAGCCATACAGCGCCAGCATTTACAACATCTCCGCGATGAGCTACGGCTCTTTGAGCAAAACCGCCGTGACCGCCCTGAGCGCCGGCGCCAAACTGGGTGGCTTTGCCCACAACACCGGTGAGGGTGGTGTGAGCCCTTTCCATATTGAAGGTGGTGGCGACCTGATCTGGCAGATCGGTACCGGATATTTCGGTTGCCGCGACAAAGACGGTAATTTTTCCGAGAAACTGTTCCAGGAGCAGGTGGCACATCCACATATCAAGATGGTGGAGATCAAGCTTTCCCAGGGGGCTAAGCCTGGGCATGGCGGTATACTACCAGCTGCTAAGAACACCCCAGAGATCGCGGCTATCCGAAAAGTGGAGCCCTATACCACAGTCGCTTCCCCACCAGCGCACTCTGCCTTCAATGACCAGTTCACGATGCTGCTTTATATTGACAAGTTGCGTGTGCTGTCAGGAGGCAAGCCGATTGGTATAAAGTTGTGTATCGGTAATAAGCAGGAGTTTGAGCGCCTTTGCCAGGAAATGATGCACAACCGCATCTATCCGGACTTTATCACGATAGATGGAGCAGAGGGCGGTACTGGTGCGGCGCCACTGGAGTTTACTGATAGCCTCGGCATGCCACTCTATGACGCCCTGGCTTACGTGCAGCACATGCTGGAGCAGTACGGGCTGCGCGACGAGATCAAGCTGATCGCAGCCGGTAAAATCATCACGGGTGTTGATATTATCAAGGCCATCTCACTGGGTGCTGATATCTGTTACAGTGCCCGCGGTATGATGTTCGCGCTGGGCTGTATACAGGCCCTGCAGTGCGACTCCGGTCGCTGCCCGGTAGGTATAGCCACCCAGGATAAGAACCTGTACAAAGGCCTGGACGTGGCCGATAAGCGGGTGCGTGTAGCGAACTTCCATGGCAATACCATCAAGTCAACCATCGAAGTGATGGAGGCTTGCGGCTTCGCTTCCCTGGAAGGCATCACCCCAGACAAGATATTCAGACGAGTGGAACAGGGGCAGACGAAGAGTTTCAGAGATATTTATTTCCCGAAAACGCCTTCCCCCAGCCAAATCAGTAAAAACTACGTGCTTAATTGATATGGAAAATGTAATCTATCTGACCGAGCAGGACTATAAACGCCTGATTGACCTCGTGCAGCAGCAAAGACAAGGAGCAAGCGCTCCTATAAACATCGCCAAGCTCGGAGAAGAACTGAAGCGTGCTAAAAGAGTTGCCTCCCAGGAGATTCCGGCGGAGGTCGTAACGATGAACTCCAGTGTGCTGTTACGGGATTTGAAAAGCGGAAGTGAAATGGAAATCACGCTGGTATATCCGAAAGATGCCGATGTGAACGCCCGTAAGATCTCCATACTGGCTCCGGTAGGCACAGCTATTATCGGTTGCAAAGAAGGAGACGAGGTGGAATGGCCTGTACCGTCCGGCACTATTAACTATAAAATTGAAAAAGTGACGTTCCAACCGGAAGCTTCCGGCAACTTTGCACTTTAGATTTATACCTATACCTAACAAAAAGCCAGTTCGCTATACCTGTTAAGGTTGCGAACTGGCTTTTCTGCTTTAGTTTAAGAGCAACTTATACCTGAATACGATCAGGCATAATCGCTGATGTTTTCGTCCCAGAGGTCAAAATCAATGTCTTCTTCTTCAATTCTGGTGCTCAAGTAGGCATAAGCTGCCAATCCTAAGAACAGGAGAGCAGAGCCAACCAGCACAAATGGAAAATCTTCTAAGTCTTTGTTTTTAGTTTTCATAAACACGATGCTTCTATGTTGCCTTATACCTTGCTAATCCAGAATATGTTGTCAAGTTGCTGAATGTCAGTAAGTATAAAAGCAAAGGCCGGACATCTGTCCGGCCTTTGCTTTACATAACGCTAACGGGTAGCGGCATATTATTTTACTAATTACATATTTCTGCGGTATTGTCCGCCTACCTCAAACAGTGCATTGGTGATCTGGCCAAGTGAGCAGAATTTCACCGTCTCCATCATTTCCTCAAAGATGTTGCCGTTGTTGATAGCTACCTGCTGGATGCGCTTTAGCATTTCAGCGGACTTGTCAGCGTTGCGCTGGTGCAGTCCTTGCAGCATGGAGATCTGGTACTGCTTTTCTTCCTCTGTTGCCCGGATAACTTCTGTAGGCAACACGGTCGGAGAACCAGTAGAAGACAGGAAAGTATTTACCCCAATGATCGGATACTCGCCTGTATGTTTCAGCGTCTCGTAGTACAAGCTTTCTTCCTGGATCTTGCCGCGCTGGTACATAGTTTCCATAGCACCCAGCACACCGCCACGCTCTGTAATGCGGTCGAATTCTGTCAATACAGCCTCTTCCACTAGATCCGTCAGTTCTTCGATGATAAACGAGCCCTGTAGCGGGTTCTCATTCTTCGCCAGACCCAGCTCTCGGTTGATGATCAACTGGATCGCCATCGCACGACGAACGGATGCTTCTGTTGGCGTTGTAATAGCCTCATCATAAGCGTTGGTGTGCAGCGAGTTACAGTTATCGTAGATCGCATAAAGCGCCTGCAGCGTAGTACGGATATCGTTGAAGTCGATTTCCTGCGCGTGCAATGAACGGCCAGACGTCTGGATGTGGTATTTCAACATCTGCGAGCGGGCATCTGCGTTATACTTGTGCTTCATCGCCTTCGCCCAGATTCTGCGTGCTACACGACCGATTACCGCATACTCCGGATCGATGCCGTTGGAGAAGAAGAAGCTCAGGTTTGGCGCAAACTTGTTGATGTCCATACCGCGACTCACATAGTACTCTACAAACGTGAAGCCGTTAGCCAGCGTGAAGGCCAGCTGCGAAATTGGGTTGGCACCCGCCTCCGCGATGTGGTAGCCGGAGATCGACACCGAGTAGAAGTTACGCACGTTCTTGTCGATGAAGTACGCCTGCACGTCACCCATCAAACGCAGCGAGAACTCCGTGGAGAAAATACACGTGTTCTGCGCCTGGTCTTCTTTCAGGATGTCGGCCTGCACTGTACCGCGCACTGCTGCCAGTGTGCGGGTTTTGATCGGCTCGTATACCTCAGCCGGGAGTACCTGGTCACCAGTCACGCCGAGTAGCATCAGGCCCAGACCGTCGTTGCCTTTTGGCAGCTCGCCCTGGTAGCGCGGACGCTCTACACCTTTATCTTTATAGATAGCGTCAATCTTCTGGTTGATTTCATCTTCCAGCCCGTTCTCTTTGATGTACAGTTCGCACTGCTGGTCAATAGCGGCGTTCATAAAGAAGCCGGTCAGGATCGCAGCGGGACCGTTGATGGTCATAGAAACCGAAGTCATCGGATCGGCCAGGTTAAAGCCAGAGTAAAGTTTCTTGGCATCGTCCAGGCAGCAAATGCTCACGCCGGAGTTACCGATCTTACCATAAATGTCTGGTCTGAAATCCGGGTCTTCACCGTAAAGCGTAACCGAGTCAAAAGCTGTAGACAGACGCTTAGCCGGCATGCCTAAACTCACGTAGTGGAAGCGACGGTTCGTACGCTCCGGTCCGCCTTCGCCCGCAAACATACGGGTCGGGTCTTCGCCTTCGCGCTTGAATGGGAACACACCCGCTGTGTAAGGGAATTCACCTGGCACGTTCTCCTGCAGGTTCCACTTCAGCAAGTCACCCCATGCTTCGTAGCGCGGCGTAGATACCTTCGGAATTTGTAGATGGGAGAGTGACTCAGTATGCGTCTTGATTTTCAGCTCCTTGTCGCGTACTTTGAAGATATAGAACTCATTCTTGTAGGCTTGTACCTTCTCCTTCCAGTTCTCGAGGATCTTCTTGTTCTGTCCGTCCAGGCTCAGTTCTACTTCGGCATACGCTTGCTCCAGTTGCTTGATAAGGCGGTCTTTGTCTTCGACCTCTATACCTTGCACGGCTTCAATCGACTTCTTGATGCCGTATAGTTTCTGGGCAACTTCACCCTGGTCTTTCGTCCATTTGTCGTAGTTGCGGATGGTCTCAGAAATCTCAGACAGGTAGCGGGTGCGGGCAGGAGGGATGATGAACACCTTCTCAGACATTTCTTTTGAAGTCTGCAGGTTAGAATTGAATTCCACGCCTGTTTTCTCTGCCAGCTTAGCCATTACAGCACGGTACAGCTGGTTCATGCCCGGGTCGTTGAACTGCGAGGCGATGGTGCCGAATACCGGAATATCATCGTCGTTCACGTACCACAGCTGGTGGTTGCGCTTGTATTGTTTCTTCACGTCACGCAGGGCGTCCAGGGCACCGCGCTTGTCAAATTTATTCAGGGCGATCACATCGGCGAAGTCGAGCATATCGATTTTTTCGAGCTGCGTAGCGGCACCGTACTCCGGCGTCATCACATACAAACTCATGTCCGAGTGCTCGATGATCTCGGTGTCGGACTGGCCTATACCGGAGGTCTCGAGGATGATCATATCGAAATCAGCAGCTTTCACGATGTCCACGGCATCCTGCACATACTTGCTCAGGGCCAGGTTGCTTTGGCGGGTTGCCAGCGAGCGCATGTATACCCGCTCGTTCGATATTGAGTTCATTCGGATGCGGTCACCAAGTAAGGCACCGCCCGTTTTGCGCTTCGACGGGTCTACCGAAATAATAGCGATCTTCTTCTCAGGGAAGTCTATTAAGAAGCGACGCACTAGTTCGTCCACGAGGGAAGATTTACCAGCACCACCTGTACCAGTTATACCTAGCACGGGTGTTTTCCCTTTTTTGGCCTGCTCTCTCACTTCATTTAGAATGCTGCGGGCTTCTTCCGGATAATTTTCAGCAGCAGAAATCAGACGGGCGATGGCTTTCGGATCTTTGTCACGCAGGTGCTTGGCTTCGCCGTTCAGGTCTTTGCCTGTCGGGAAGTCGCATTTCTCCAGCATGTCGTTGATCATACCTTGCAGACCCATCGCGCGTCCATCGTCAGGGGAGTAGATGCGGGCCACGCCGTATTCATGCAGTTCCTCGATCTCAGTAGGCAGGATCACACCGCCGCCGCCGCCGAAGATGCGGATATGGCCGCAGCCGCGCTCGTTGAGCAGGTCATACATGTATTTAAAATACTCCAGGTGACCGCCCTGGTACGAAGTAATGGCAATGGCCTGTGCGTCTTCCTGCACGGCACAATCCACTATCTCTTGTACCGAACGGTTGTGACCCAGGTGAATTACCTCGGCTCCAGATGCCTGAATGATGCGGCGCATGATGTTGATCGAGGCGTCATGCCCATCGAACAACGAAGCTGCCGTCACGATCCGAATATGGTTGACCGGCTTATATGGTTCTATTTTAGTAAGTTGCATAGTTTACTAACAAGGATTTTCTCAAATTTGATGCGAATATAGTCAAATTTGTGCAGGATTGACAGGGACAGCCCCATTTGAAACAGGTCTGAGCAGTACGAAAAGAAGGGGAATAACAGCACTGGCGACCTTCAGACTAAGTTCTTAACCCATGCCTGCTTCTTTTCCAAGCGACACCAGATCGGCCACATTATTGGTGCCAAGCTTTTTCTGGATGCTCTTACGGTGGGTACTTACTGTGTTCGGACTGATAAAGAGCCGCTCGGCGATGTCTTTGGTGCTGCAGCCCTGGCAGATCAACCCCAGAATTTCGATCTCACGCTTACGCAAGCTGCCTAGCAGTAACCTGTTCTTTTCCTTCAGATTTTCTTTGAGGGCTTGTGTCAGCTGTTCTTCGGTGTTCATGCGGGGACTCATGTCAATATCTACACAGATCAGCTCCTTCACCTCACCCTGTAGGTTTTTGCTAAAGGCCTTGGCCCAACCCATAAACCATTTGTACTGATCCTCCTGCTTGTGTTTGGCGCGGAACAAACCTCCAAATTCAGTCCCGTCGAAGTTTTGGTAATGATTGATGCTGTTCTCTGGTACGTCCAGATCATCAGGGTGCACAATAGCCTGCATATAGGCCATACCACCCATCTCCAGAATTTCCGACAAGGTATAGCCAAGCGTCTCTTCATTGGTGCGATTGCACCAGACCACTCCTAAGTCCAGGTTAGAGATGTAAATATTGGCAGGGACCTCATGGATAACCTTCTCCAGGAACTCACACTTCTCCCGCAGATTTCGAATTTCTCGCTCCATGGCGGCAATCTTATCGGCACTGGAAGACTGTTCAGTCATAAAGTCTGAATGGTTTAGATTAGTGAAAAACATTTAAACTTATAAAACCTATTTAGAAAATACAACCTATCGGCCATATACCTGGCTGGCGGGCCTCCTAAGCAGGTCAACTTAAAAATGATTTAGGCCGGAATACAGCAACAAACCTACATTCTTCTTAACTTTGTTTTTCGTAAGAACTATTTATGAAGAACATTCGCAATTTCTGCATCATTGCTCATATCGACCATGGTAAAAGTACTCTGGCCGATCGCCTGTTGGAGTTTACCTCCACGGTGGCTGAGCGTGAGATGCAAAACCAGCTGCTGGACAATATGGATTTGGAGCGTGAGCGCGGCATTACTATCAAGAGCCACGCGATCCAGATGAATTACCATTACAAAGGAGAGGACTACGTGTTGAACCTGATCGATACGCCAGGTCACGTCGACTTTTCTTATGAAGTGTCCCGCTCCATTGCCGCCTGTGAAGGCGCCCTCCTGATCGTAGACTCATCACAAGGTATAGAGGCTCAGACTATCTCGAACCTATACCTGGCCATCGGCTCGGACCTGGAAATCATCCCGGTATTGAATAAGATTGACTTGCCGCACGCCATGCCGGAAGAGGTAAGTGATCAGATCATTGACCTGATCGGTTGCGACAAAGAAGACATTATACATGCTTCAGGTAAAGCAGGTATAGGTATAGAAGAAATCCTGAATGCGATCTGTGACCGGGTACCTGCACCAAAAGGCGACCCTACTGCTCCATTGCAGGCTCTGATCTTTGACTCTGTATTCAACTCTTACAGAGGCATTGAGGTTTATTTTAGAATCTACAACGGTACCCTGAAAAAAGGGGAGAAGGTGAAGTTCATCAACACCGGTAAAACCTACGAGGCAGACGAGATTGGCGTGCTCAAGCTCAACCAGGAGCCTCGTAAGGAAATGGCTGCCGGAAACGTGGGCTATCTCATATCAGGTATTAAGAACGCAAAAGAAGTAAAAGTAGGGGATACGATTACGCACGTGGATCGCCCTGCTGTAGGCATACAGGGTTTCGAAGACGTGAAGCCGATGGTATTTGCCGGTATCTACCCAGTAGAAACCAGCGAGTACGAAGAGCTTCGTGCCTCCATGGAAAAGCTGCAGCTGAATGACGCTTCCCTTGTTTGGGAGCCGGAGACTTCGGCTGCACTCGGTTTCGGTTTCCGTTGCGGCTTCCTGGGCATGTTGCACATGGAGATCGTACAGGAACGCCTCGAGCGTGAATTCGACATGACGGTAATCACTACCGTGCCGTCCGTACAGTTCCACGCTTACTCTACCAAAGGCGAATTGCTGAAGGTGAACGCGCCATCCGAAATGCCGGAGCCGAACTATATCGACCGCATCGAAGAGCCGTTCATTAAAGCGCAGATCATCTCGAAGGCGGAGTATGTTGGCCCGATCATCACGCTTTGTATGGACAAGCGTGGTATTCTGAAGAACCAGACATACTTGACGAGCGACCGCGTAGAGCTTTCTTTTGAAATGCCGCTCGCTGAGATCGTATTTGACTTCTTTGATAAACTAAAGACTATTTCCAGAGGTTATGCCTCACTTGACTACGAGCTGATCGGTTTCCGCCAGTCGAACATGGTGAAGCTGGACGTGATGCTGAACGGTGAGAAGGTGGATGCTCTGAGTGCCATCGTGCACCGTGACAAAGCCTACGATTGGGGCAAGCGCCTGTGCGAGAAGCTTCGTGAGTTGCTGCCACGCCAGATGTTTGAGATCGCCATTCAGGCAGCTATCGGTCAGAAGATCATCGCCCGCGAAACGGTGAAGGCCCTGCGCAAAAACGTACTGGCCAAGTGCTACGGCGGTGACATCTCCCGTAAGCGCAAGCTCCTCGAGAAACAGAAGAAAGGTAAGAAACGCATGCGCCAGGTAGGCAACGTGGAGATCCCACAAGAAGCCTTCTTAGCCGTGCTTAAACTCGACTAATACTACCAAGCCCCGACGTGCCCCTGCGCGTCGGGGCTTGTCGCTTTCAGATACTTGACAAAGGCAGTTTGTCTTCTATTCATTTATCTGGCTATTAACTCAGAACTCTTAACACAAAACTCTTAAATAGAAACATGATTCTGCTCGACGGTAAAAAAACATCCGAAGCTATTCAGCAAGAGATTGCTGCTGAAGTTGCCGAAATTAAAGCTAACGGAGGCAAAGTGCCTCACCTGGCGGCTATACTGGTAGGCAATGACGGAGGCTCTGTTACGTATGTGAACAACAAGGTGCTGGCCTGCGAGAAGGTAGGTTTTGGCTCTACACTGGTGCGCTACGAAGACGATGTAACCGAAGAAGAATTGCTCAGCAAGATACAGGAGTTGAATGACAGCGAAGAAGTAGACGGCTTTATCGTGCAGCTTCCCCTTCCAAAGCACATCAACACCCAGAAAGTACTAGAGGCAGTGGACCCGAAGAAAGACGTGGATGGTTTCCATCCGGCAAACGTAGGTCGTATGGTGGCCGGTCTGACTTCCTTTCTGCCAGCTACACCATTCGGCATTCTGCAACTTATAGAGCGCTACGGCATTGAAACAAACGGCAAGCACTGCGTGGTGATCGGCCGTAGCAATATTGTGGGTTCGCCTATGAGCATCCTGATGGCGAAAGCCGCCTACCCAGGTAACGCTACGGTTACTTTGTGTCACCGCAATACCGTTGATCTGCCTTATTATACCCGCCAAGCCGATATCATTATTGCGGCAGTTGGTCTGCCTGGACTGGTGACCGCCGAAATGGTAAAAGAAGGTGCCGTTGTAATTGATGTGGGCACTACACGTGTACCTGACACCAGCCGTAAGTCTGGGTTCCGCCTGCGCGGTGACGTGGACTTCGACAATGTGGCGCCAAAGTGCAGTTATATTACCCCTGTACCGGGCGGCGTTGGTCCACTGACGATTGCAATGCTGCTGAAGAACACACTGCGGGCAGCGAGAAATGAGGTATACGCGTAGTCTGGATCAGGATTAGCAAAATTTTTTATAAAGTGGGCGGGTCTATTGTAGGTCCGCCCTCTTTCTTTTAGTGTTTACCTCGGTTCTCAAAACTTATAAGAATTAGCCAGCATAAGAGTAATTTTTCTTCCCTACTCAAAATCCTGTAATTCTTAAAATCCTGAGAATCCTGATCCTGGAACGGAACAGCCTGTATACCTTGTTGCTTTTTTAACTAACTTTGCAAGTTCGGTGCGGCTGATAGCTTTTCAGGTATAGCCGCGCTATCATTTAATGAAGGCTATACCTGATTATTAGGTATAACCGCAGGAATACAGATTTGGAAACTACAAAAGCATACAAGACCGCCTCTATCCACACCGTGCCAAAAGACGGTAGCGAGCTCCCATTAATGGAGGCATTTTACACGATTCAGGGTGAGGGTGGTAACACGGGCACTGCAGCTTATTTTATAAGACTGGGTGGCTGCGATGTGGGTTGCCACTGGTGTGATGTGAAAGAGAGCTGGGATGCAGAACAACACCCACTCACGGCAGTAGAGGAGATCGTGACAACGGCTAATTCCTTTCCGGGCAAAACTGTCGTAGTAACAGGAGGCGAACCACTGCTTTATAATCTTCATCCTTTGACTAGCCAACTGCAGGAAGCAGGTATACGTACCATGATCGAAACCTCTGGAGCTTATCCTCTGAGCGGCGAGTGGGACTGGGTGTGTTTGTCCCCTAAAAAGTTCAAAGCACCAGATGCTTCCGTGTATCCTTTTGCAGATGAGCTAAAAGTCATTATATTTAACAAATCGGATTTTGCATGGGCTGAAGCACATGCGGCCAGGGTAGGAGCTGACTGTAAGCTATACCTGCAGCCGGAGTGGAGCAAAGCCACGCAACTAATGCCACTAATTGTCGAATACGTAAAAAACAACCCCCAATGGCGTGTGTCCTTGCAGACGCACAAGTACATGGATATTCCTTAACAAGCTATGCTTAAGCCACTGCTTCTTCTGATTCTGATTACCTTTAGTATAGCGAACACCTGTCTGGCACAGGGCAGACCAGCCTCCAATTCCAGAAAAGCAGTAACGCTCTATTACAAAGCAGAAGAAGCAGCGCAGGCACGTGACTTTAACAAAGCCCTTAACTACCTGGCTGAGGCCGTAGAGCGTGATCCTAAATACGCGGATGCCTATCTGAAGATTGCACACCTGCACCGCTCCATGGGCAACAAACCGGAGGTGTTTGAAAACTTGCAGAAAGGTTTGGCCCTTAAGCCTTTTAACGCCGGTCTGATGAACAGTTACTTCGACCTGGCAGACCTCTACTTTGAGCGTGGTGACTATGAGAACGCCCGCAAGAATTTTGAGCTGTTCCTGCGCGGTAAGCCCCGCAATGGCCGAATGGTAGATTTTGCCCGGCAGCAGATTCAATCAGCAGACTTTGCCGCTGAAGCTATGAAGAAGCCTGTTAGCTTCAACCCGGTAAGATTGCCAGATAATGTCAACCGCTTCGAGCTGCAGTATTTCCCTTCCACCACAGCCGACCAGCGCCATCTGATCTTCACAGCAAGGGCAGGCCATCGCCCTGATCAGGACGAAAACATATTTGTGAGCCAGTTCCGCGACAATCAGTGGAGTCCACCCAGCTCTATTTCACCTTCCATCAATACCACTGCCAACGAAGGTGCCGCCACCATCTCCGGCGACGGCAAGACACTCGTATTTACTTCCTGCAACCGATCAGACAGCCAAGGCGATTGTGACTTGTATATCTCGTTCAGAAGTGGTGATGAATGGAGCAAACCGAAGAACATGGGCTCCGTCGTGAATTCCAAAGCATGGGATTCCCAGCCTAGCCTTTCTGCTGATGGTCGTACTTTGTACTTTACTTCCACACGACCTGGCGGTATAGGCAAAGAAGATATTTGGGTGACTCGGTTAAACGAGGACGGCTCGTGGCAAAAGCCCGAAAATATGGGCGAACCGGTGAACTCCAAAGGCCGCGACATGGCACCTTTCATTCACGTGAGTGGAAGCACGCTTTATTTTGTAAGCGACGGACATTTAGGAATGGGCGGCCTGGATGTGTTTATGACGACACAGGACAACAGAAGCAAGTGGAGCGTACCTGAGAACATGGGTTATCCGCTGAACACACATGCAGATGAAGGCTCACTCTTCATCACTGCCGATAACAAAAAAGGGTATTATTCCCGTCAGGAATTGACAGAAGCAGGTGCTCCCACAATACAACTCTATGAATTGGATGTGCCGGAGAACTGGCGCAGTAAAGTAAACAGCACCTATGCCCAGGGCCGCGTGTTTCATGCCGATAGCAAGAAGCCTCTCGCAGCAGTAGTACAGCTTTATGATGTGAGTGCCGACTCGTTGGTGCAGCAGGTAAACTCTGATAAAGTATCTGGCGAGTATACCATAGTACTATCGGAGGGAAGGCAATATGGTTTGTATGTTTCAGCACCGGGTTTCCTGATGAACAGCCTCAGCTTTGACTATACCTCGCACAAAGCCCTGAGCCCTGTGGCACTCGACGTATACCTGAAGCCGATCAAGTCCGGTGCGGCCATTGTCTTGAACAACCTGTTTTTCGACACCGGTCAGTATAAACTGGAGCGCAAGTCGAAAACCGAACTTGATAAGCTGATCACCTTCATGCAGCAGAACCCCTCTGTTCGCATTGAGATATCAGGTCACACCGATGATATCGGCTCTGATGCTGACAACAAAGTTCTGTCTGAGCGTCGTGCCCGTTCTGTAGCCGATTACCTACGCAGCAACAAAGTCCCGAAAGACCGGATCACCTCTGTAGGACACGGCGAAAGCAAGCCTGTCAAGCCAAACACCTCAGACGAAAACCGCAGTCAAAACCGCCGCATTGAGATGCGGGTGTTGTAAACCTGGCTTCAATTTAGCGTTCTCATTTCAATCCTTATTGGTAAAAGCAGCTTGAATCCGCTGGATTGCGCACGCTCAAAGGACACGAGTAAGGACGCTGGTGCCATAGCCGTCTTTAGCAAAAGCTCCAAAACAAAACGGCCCGCTACTTTGCTGTAGCGGGCCGTTTCTTAATTATCACTGGGAAATTATCTGTTCTCGATATCAACGTAGTTACGCTCTGTTTCACCAGTGTAGATCTGACGCGGACGGCCGATCGGCTCTTTCTGCTCACGCATCTCTTTCCACTGCGCGATCCAGCCTGGCAGACGGCCCAGGGCGAACATCACCGTGAACATATCAGTTGGGATACCAAGGGCACGGTAGATGATACCAGAGTAGAAGTCTACGTTCGGGTAAAGCTTACGCTCTACGAAATACGGATCGTTCAGGGCAGCTTCTTCCAGCTCCATTGCAATGGTCAGGATCGGGTCGTTGATGCCAAGGGCAGTCAACACTTCATCAGCAGCCTTCTTGATGATCTTCGCACGCGGGTCGAAGTTCTTGTACACACGGTGACCGAAGCCCATCAAACGGAACGGATCGTCTTTGTCTTTAGCTTTGGCAATGTATTTCTTCGAGTCGCCACCGTCAGCCTTAATGGCTTCGAGCATCTCAATTACAGCTTGGTTGGCACCACCGTGCAGCGGACCCCACAGGGCGCTGATACCGGCAGATACAGAAGAGTATAGGCTCGCGTTTGCTGAACCTACCAGACGCACAGTAGAGGTAGAGCAGTTTTGCTCGTGGTCAGCGTGCAGGATAAGCAGCTTGTTGATCGCATCTACTACTACAGGGTTGATTTCGTAATCTTCCGTAGGGAAGGCGAACATCATGTGCAGGAAGTTAGAGCAATAATCCAGTTTGTTTTTTGGATAGTTTACCGGGTGTCCAACAGAGTTCTTATAAGACCAGGCAGCAATGGTAGAGATTTTGGCCATCAAACGGATGATAGACAGATCCATCTCCTCTTTTGTCTGGTTCGGGTTAAGCGACTCCGGGTAGAAAGCCGTAAGTGAGCTGATCATGGCAGAAAGGATGCCCATCGGGTGTGCCGCAGATGGGAAGCCGTCCAGGATCTTACGCATATCCTCGTTCACGAGGGTGTGCATTTTGATCTTGCCACTGAAATCTTCCAGCTCCTGCTTGGTTGGCAGTGCACCGTAGATCAACAGGTAAGCCACTTCAATGAAGTTTGACTTCTCCGCTAATTGCTCAATTGGATAACCTCTGTAGTGCAGAATGCCTAGCTCTCCGTCCAGGAAAGTGATCGCACTCTTGGTAGCACCTGTATTTTTATAGCCTGAGTCCAGGGTGATGTAGCCTGACTCCGAACGCAAAGCAGCGATATCGATTGCTTTCTCATTCTCAGTACCAGTTACAACCGGGAACTTGTAGGACTTCCCCTCTAGAATTATTTCAGCGTGTTCTGACATGCCAGTATTTTTTATATGTCCGTGAATTATCTCTTATCGAAGCGAAATTATAGAAAAATGTAATTAAAATGAAATCAGGAGAGCATGAATATATTAAGTTAATAATATTTTAACCTGCATACCTGCTCCTGACATTTGTATAAACGTCAGCCCGCTAAAAAGTTTCTGAAATCCCACTTGCATTTAGAATATGTGCCAGCTAAGGCCTTCAGCAAAAAGACTTAAAGTCTTAAATATTTCTGAAATCGGTACAACACTTTTTATGATACTTCAGTACAATTCTCAGAAGTGTTTTATGATTATCTACAGCCTGTAAGTTCTGCAGATATTACTACATAAAGTTGCCTCTCAGTCCTTTATAGGGGGTTGTAGCGACTCTGCTATTGCTACATCTATTAATATTTTATCTCTTTTATTGAATTTTTTATTTAAGTCGTAACCCTAAAGCTATGAAACAAAAATTACCCGTTTATTCTGTAAGCTTTGCAGAACATTCTCAAAGTCACCCCTCTTTTTTATCCAAATTTTTTAGTCTTACCTTCTTATTTTTAATCCTTTTTGCGAATAGCGTCTCCGCACAAATGGTGCAGCAATGGAATGTATTTGCCTCTACAGAGGGCAGCACAGCACAGCGGTTTTCTGAAAGTGCTCTTGACTCCGAGAACAACCTGTACCTGCTTGGTAGCCAGGATTCACCGGGTGGAGAACATACTCTAACGCTCATGAAGTACGATGCCAATGGAAAGAAAGTATGGCATAGGAAGCTGGAAAATGTTTACTATAGTAAAAGAGAGTTTCCTATTACTTTAAAAGTGGGCAAGCAGGGAGATATTTTTGTGCTGGCCCTCACATCCCTTAATAATGGTGGGCAAGGTCTACTGTTTTACAAAGTATCTGCAGATGGTGTAACGCAGTGGATGACTCCCTACACTTATCGATATGCAGGAATTGACAGAGCCTATGACTTTGAGCTCTCCGCAAATGACGACATAATCGTGGCAGGATTCTGTTCTACTACCCAAGGCCATGACATGTTCGCGCTAAGAATTGATAAGTCAGGCAAATTGACCTGGGAAAGGCGTTTGGACAATATAAGAGGCCATTCTACCTATGGACCTACATTGGCACTTGATCCGGCTGGAAACCCTTACATAGCTGTCAGAGGCAGGATATTATCGCAGGACGTTAGACCGTATCCGCTGCTACTTAAACTTGACGGGGCTAGCGGCCAGGTGATTACCACCAAAAAGTTTACGGAACCCGAAATGGGCGGTGATGGTAATGGCGCTGATCCCAGACAACTGCATATAAGTGCTGAGGGTATGATTTACACTGTTTCTCAAACTACCATAGGTTACCAATATGCCATTTTACTTACAAAGGCGGACGCAGATGGCAGCATGATTTGGTCTAAGGTAGAGGATTTTGATGGAGCAGGTAGTGTTGTGATGTGGAACATGGCCGTTGATGCGGAAGAGAATCTGATCCTGGCCACCTGGCCATACGGCAACCACCTTATCAAGTACACAAAAAATGGAGTACGTGATTGGGCAAAAGAATATAAGGTTGGTGTAGGAAGAGCAGTGGCAGTGGATGCAAATGGAAACATTGCAGTGACCGGAGCTACTTTCTCAGAAGAGGCAAAAAGAAATATGATGATGCTGGTTCAGTTCGATAAACGCGGCGAACTCTTATCCGAAGAGCTTTTTGATTCAGCAGAGCCACTGTACGGCGGAGGTTCAGCCCTTCACTTTGATAAGCAAAATAACTTATACCTGAGCGGCATTGGAAGGTCTGAGGGGATGGATAAGATAATTGCTATGAAATACGGAGCCGAAATAAATGGCTGCGACACGCCAGTGGCGGTGAAAGTTATTCTGCCGCCAAACGGACAACAGGTAGGCAAGGCGGTAAGCACTACCGCCTTGCTGGAGGCGGAGAATTTGCCCGCAAATATTAACGCACAATGGAGTTGGGGAGATGGTGCTACCTCTACTGCTTACCACACCACCGGGACCAGTCAGGTAACAGGGCAGCATACCTATAGCAGAACTGGCATTTACACCCCCACATTAACGTTTGACAACCCGTGCCTGACTCCTGAAGAGAAAATGAACCTGCAGCCTTTGGCCATCTTCGATCCTCATGCCGGTTTTGTGACTGGTGGTGGCTGGTTTACTCCTTCGGGTTTGCCGATTGATGGCATAAAAGTACAGTTTGACTTCAACATCAGGTATAAGGAGCAGGGCAAGGACAATCTGCTACCGACTGGCAAGACCAGTTTTAAACTGACTAACGCACTCCGATTTGAAAGCACCAGCTACGATTGGCTGGTAGTGCAGGAGGACAAAGCTGTTTGGCAGGGTGCTGGCCAAATTAACGGACGCGGCAACTTCGGTTTTACAGTTTCTGTAGTGGATGCGGGTCAAGGTAATAAAGGGACAGACATGCTGCGCTTGCGCATCTGGGATAAGCTCGAGGGCAATAAGCTCTACTATGACAGTCATGCATCAGACTTTGCTTACTTCCTCCCAGACGAGGGGCCTGCCATCGGCGGAGGCAACATTGTGATTCATCACAACGACAAGCTGTATGCTGATAAGCAGAATGGGGTAGATGCGCAGGAAGAACTTGCCAGCAATCTTACCGCTTATCCAAATCCATTTGCAGGTACATCCACACTCCGTTTTGAGCTGAAAGAGAAAAGCAGTTACACGATAGCCCTGTATGATATGAAAGGTGTGCTGGTGCAGGAATTGAGTCAGGGCAGCGCACAGGCTGACGAACTAGTGGAGGTGCAGGTAGATGCCAGCGCCCTGCCGAAAGGAATGTACCTGGCTCGCCTCGTAACGGAACATGATACTAGATCAGTGAAAATGATCGTGCAGCAATAAGACCAAAGAATTGAGCAAATAAAAAAGGGAGGCCTGTGTGGGTCTCCCTTTTTAGTTTAGTAAGGCTACCAGGTTGTCTGGCCGTCTTGCGTATCGGTGTTGCTGCCAAACCCTTTCTGTGGACTATAGGGTGTGCCCTTGCCCTCCAGGTGGTTTTGCATATCGAGGTGTAGCTTAATGCGATCCAGTCTGATAAACTCTGCCCAGCGCTCTTGGTCCTGCGCCGACATCCTGTTGATCAAGTCTGCTAGCTGCAAGCCGCCTTCCGCTTTCTGAAGCTCCTGGATGTAAGGATCTGAGTCGACCATGCCCTGTATTTTTATTCTGAAGTAGGTATTCAGCTCCGTATACCTGTCTTCATTCCAGTGTTCCATTTCCTGCTCCATCATCAGAATTTTTTATCATTTATACTCAACCTATAAGTCTTAAGGCTATGTCCTGTTTTCAGAATCCACCCATACCTCTTTCCGGATCGGGGTCATCAGGCTGTACGCCGGGCGGGTTAAAAAGTCCCCAGCGGTCCACGGCATAGTTCCAGGCATCAAACGTTTTCACCCAATCTATAAACAGCAATCGGTACTCTTCCAGCGCCTCCCTGATCAGGTGCAGGTATTGGGTATGCTCGAAGTCAAACATGGTCAGCGTGTTGCAGTGGTTCTGCAGATCACGGGCTGCTTTGCGGATCAGGGTGGCGCACTCCATGCGGATATCATACAGGTCACCACCCTCAGCGCCGGCTACTTTTACGCTCAGCAGCGCGGCATCTTCCAGCATAAAAGCCTTGCTACTGGCCAGGCGACGGTCATCATCAGGTATGAGGTCAGTTATCTTCACAGTGATTTCATAGATCTCGCGTCCCTTCTGGAAAAGCGGCATCTGGCGTGGATTGAAGTGGTCTTCGTGCATAGGAATCAATTTAATAGAAGCCAACACGACTGCAACAACAGGTATAGGCTTAGACAATTTTGTACAAAATACGTATAGATGTGAAGTTATAAAATATTACCGATTTTGAATTTAAAATACAGGGATGCTGTTCTGCAACTAAAGAGGGGCCGCACCCGACTATAGAAAGCTTAAAATCTACGTATAGAATAACATAGGGCACAGGGGACTGCCATTCATTGTCGCCGAGCCACTCTTCCCCTGTACCGGGCAACGGAAAGCAGCGCCCTGCTTCATGTGTACGTGTACACATTTCCAGCCCGTAGACCTGTGCGTGAGCACACAGCTTCAGAACTTACCCTAGGCTGAGCCCATGTGTAGGTATATAACATACAACCAAGCAAAGCGGCACTCCAATGTAGCAGGGGTGCAGACCATAAATAACCCGAAATATGACACATTCAGCTGACAGGCAGTAAACAGATTTTCCTTTTTGGGACCACTGCTTATTGCGTTCAGATATAAAATGATTCTCTAAAAATACGCCCTATGAACATTTTAGAAAAAATCAAAACCAATTACAGTGCCTCCATGAACGAGATGACAGTAGCTGCTTATCTCGAGGAGTGTCGAAAAGACCCAAAAATGTATGCCAAGCCCGCTGAGCGTATACTCGACGCCATCGGGGAGCCGGAGATGCTCGACACACGCCAGGATCCCAAACTGAGCCGCATCTTCTCCAACAAGAAAATCAAGATTTACCCTGCTTTCCGCGATTTCTATGGGATGGAAAGCACCATTGAGCAGATCGTGTCGTACTTCCGTCACTCAGCGCAGGGCCTGGAGGAAAAGAAGCAGATCCTATACCTGATGGGGCCGGTGGGAGGCGGTAAAAGCTCCCTGGCCGAAAAGCTGAAGCATCTCATGCAGCAGCACCCGATCTATGTGCTCAAGGCCGGCGAACAGATCAGTCCGGTATTTGAGAGTCCGCTGGGGCTGTTCGCTGATTATGCCGAAGAGCTGGAGGACGAGTATGCTATACCTGCCCGCTACATACCGGGTTGCATGAGTCCCTGGGCTTCTAAGCGATTGCGTGAGTTTGACGGTGACATTAACCGCTTTAAAGTAGTGCGGCTGTTCCCATCGATTCAGGAGCAGATTGCCATATCTAAAACCGAACCGGGCGATGAAAACAACCAGGATATTTCGACCCTGGTTGGTAAAGTAGACATCCGCAAGTTGGCCGACTACCAGCAGAGTGATCCTGATGCTTATTCGTATACCGGTGGCCTGTGCCTGGCGAACCAGGGTTTGCTGGAGTTCGTGGAGATGTTCAAGGCCCCGATCAAGGTGCTCAATCCACTGCTTACCGCTACCCAGGAAAAGAACTACAAAGGCACCGAGCCGATCGGCGCTATACCTTTCGACGGCATCATCCTGGCGCACTCCAACGAGTCAGAGTGGGCCAAATTCCTCAACGACAAAAAGAACGAAGCCTTCCTGGACCGCATTTACAAAGTGCAGGTACCTTATTGCCTGCGTGTGAGTGAAGAGATCAAAATCTACGAAAAGCTGATCCGCGAAAGCTCCCTCAAAGACGCACCTTGTGCACCGAAGACTATTGAGCTATTGGCGGAGTTCTCTGTGATGTCGCGCCTCAAGGAGCCCGAAAATTCCAGCATTTACTCCAAGATGCGGGTGTATAACGGTGAAACCTTGCGTGAGACCGATCCCAATGCCAAGTCTATACAAGAATACCGTGATGATGCCGGAATCAATGAGGGCATGCAAGGTATATCAACCCGATTTGCGTTTAAGATTCTTTCCAAGGTCTTCAATTTCGACAGTGAAGAGATTGCCGCCAACCCGGTACACCTGTTGTATGTGCTGGAGCAGGAAGTGATCAAGATGATGCTGCCGCCTGAGACAGAAACCAAGTACCTGCACTTGATCAAATCGGTGCTGGCCAGCAAGTATGCCGAGTTTATTTCAGATGAGATCCAAAAGGCCTACATCGAGTCTTATAGTTCGTACGGCCAGAACATCTTCGAGAAATACGTGGTCTACGCCGACCACTGGATGCAAAACAATGACTACCGCGATCCGGACTCCGGTGAGATTTTTGACCGCAGCATTCTGAATGATGAACTGGAGAAAATTGAGAAGCCGGCAGGTATAGCAAACCCCAAAGACTTCCGCTCCGAGGTAACGAACTTCTTTTTGCGACACAAAGCGAACCACGGCGGCAAGAGCCCTCGCTGGGACTCTTATGAAAAGATCAAGAACGTGATTGAGAAGAAGATCTTCACCAACACCGAAGATTTGCTGCCGGTGGTATCCTTCAACGTGAAAACGAATGAGGAAGACGAGAAGAAACACCGCGACTTCACCCGCCGCATGCGCGACCGCGGCTATACCGACAAGCAGATCCGCATCCTGGTTGACTGGTTTATGCGCGTGCGCAAGACAATGGCATAGGAGGGGAGTATGAGCCACATCATCGACAGACGGAAGAACGATCGGGGAAAGTCTACTGGCAACCGGCAGAAGTTTTTGAAGCGGGTGGAGAACCAGATCAAGAAGGCTATACCCGATATCATCTCGCAGGAAAGCATCAAGGACAGCAGTGCCGGTGGCAGTGTGAAGGTGCCTGTGCGCGGACTCGAGGAGCCCACTTTTCACCACGATTCCAAAACCGGTAAGAAGCAGACCGTGCGCCCCGGCAATGATAAGTATAGCGAAGGCGACCGTGTGCCCAAACCAAAGGGGGGAGGAGCGGGCTCCGGTAGCGGCCGGGGCAAAGGCTCTAACAGTCCGGAGGTGACCGAAGATGAGTTTACCGTGGTGCTGTCGCGGGAAGAGTTTCTTAAGTACTTTTTTGATGACCTGGCGCTGCCCAACATGGTGAAAAAACTGATGGACAGCACCGAGAATTTTGAGATGCGACGTGCCGGTTATACCCGCGACAGCGTTCCTTCGCGGCTCAACATCAAGTCCAGCTACCAACAGTCGCTTGGGCGTAGACTGGCCCTCAAGGGTGTACTGGACAAGAAGTTGGCGCTGCTGGAGGAGCAGCTGTCGCTGGCGACCGACCCTGCTGATAAAGCAGTACTCGCTGAAGAGGTCGAGAAAGTGCGGAGACAGGCCAATACCCTGCCGTTCTTTGAGGACATCGACCTCCGCTACAACAATTTTGAGCGGGTGCCTATACCTGTCACTTCGGCTGTGATGTTCTGCATCATGGACGTGTCGGCCTCTATGGGGCAACATGAAAAGGATATTGCCAAACGTTTTTTCACCCTGCTCTATATTTTCCTGACGCGACAATACAAGAACGTGGAGCTGGTATTCATCCGGCACCACACTGAGGCGAAGGAAGTAAGCGAAGAGGAATTTTTCAACTCGCGGGAGAGCGGCGGTACCGTAGTGGCGCCCTCGCTCAAGTTAATGGAGCAGATCATGCGTACCCGCTACGACGAGAGTTGGAACGTGTATTGCTGCCAGGCTTCGGACGGCGATGTGTGGTCGAAGCAGGATGCTACGGAGTGTAAGCGACTTCTGCTGGAAGATATCCTGCCCGTCATCCAGTACATGGCTTATATCGAGATCAGCAACAATCCGCGGGAGAGTGACCTGTGGCAGGCCTATAGCCGCATCAGCGACGATGACTCTTTCTCGATCCGGCAGGTATACGAGCCCTTCGAGATCTGGCCTGTTTTTCAGGGGTTATTCCGAAAGCGGAGTACCGTCTGAATCACGATTTTCAGGATTCTAGGATTGACAGGATTATATGATTAGCAGGATTAAATCACCTGTACCCTAAAGCGATCTTATTTTGTCATTTCGACCTTAGGGAGAAATCTGGGATGCTGCCAATGCTCTAAATTAATTCAGATCTCTCATTGCATTCGAGATGACATTTTAAGGTCGCTGTTACGAAAGAATAGTAGCTAACTATCCCTGGTTGAGAAACAGAAACTAAGCAGACATTATGTAATATCTACAATCCTGAAAATCCTAAAATCCTGTAAATCCTGATCCATGACAGATAAAGAGAAATACCGGGCGATGTTTTGTGATCCGAACTGGGATTATGAAACGCTGCAGGCGGCGGATGAAGTAATCAGCCGGATCGGGCAGGAGTACCTGAAACTGAAAACCTACCCAAACCAGATTGAAGTGGTAACTTCAGAGCAGATGCTGGATGCCTATGCGCTGACCGGTTTGCCGACTTCCTATCCACACTGGAAGTTTGGCAAGGACTTCGTGCTGAATCAAAACAACTATACCAAGGGCCGCATGGGGCTATCGTACGAACTGGTGATCAACTCCAACCCCTGCATCAGCTATAACATGGAGAACAACTCCACCTGCATGATGCTGCTCGTGATCGCCCATGCCTGCCAGGGTCACAATGCTTTTTTCGCCAATAATTACATGTTCCTCGACTGGACTTCCGCCGACTCCATCGTCGATTATATGTCTTTTGCGCGGGAGTATGTGCTGCGCTGCGAAGATGAATACGGTGAAGAGGAAGTGGAACGGGTATTGGACGCTGCCCATGCTCTTATGAATTACGGCGTCGACAAGTATAGAAAACCCTCTAAATTATCGGCGCTGGAAGAAAACGAACGTCTGAAAAAACTCACTTCAATCCGGCATGAAAACTACAATGAAATATGGCGCACCTTGCCACAGGGAGCTGTAATCGCTGAGCCCCCGCAACCCGACGATGGTCGTTTTCCGAAAGAGTCGGAAGAAAACATCTTATACTTTATCGAAAAATATGCGCCAACCCTGCCAGCCTGGAAGCGTGAACTGGTCCGTATCGTTCGCAAAGTAGCACAATACTTTTACCCGCAGGGTGCAACCAAGGTCATGAACGAAGGCTTTGCCACTTTTGTGCATTATCACATCATCAACAAGATGTTTGAGGAAGGTTACCTCAACGACGGCTTCATGCTGGAGTTTATCAAGAGCCACAGCAGCGTGCTCTTTCAGCCGGAGTATAACAGCAAGTTCTACTCCGGGCTCAACCCCTATACCTTAGGTTTCAATATTTTCATGGACATCAAGCGGATCTGTCAGGAGCCGACGGAGGAGGACAAGGCCTGGTTCCCGGACCTGATCGGCAAAGACTGGCTGGAGCAGGTGCTTTATGTAATGGAGAACTTCCGCGACGACAGTTTTATTCTGCAGTACCTTTCCCCGAAGGTGATCCGGGATATGAAACTATTCACGATCATTGACAATGAAGGGGAATCCGAGTTTCAGATCGGGGCTATTCACAATGAACGGGGGTATCGTCGTGTGCGGGAACAGCTGGCGTCGCAGTACGACCGCGCCAGTTATATTCCCAACATCCAGGTGACACGTGTTGACCGCCACCAAACGAGTAAGTTATACCTGACGCATTACATGCAGAAAGATCGCAAGCTTGAAGCTAAAAGCGCCCGTCATACTCTAGCACATCTGCGCTATCTCTGGGGTTTTCCAGTTGAGCTACATTCTAAGAATAAGCTGGGTATCAACGAGAGCTCATTTGAGGTAAAGTAAAAGCAGCTTGTTATGCTCAAAAAAAAGCTCCCTTTGTTAAAAGAGAGCTTTTTTTCTTGATAAAAATTACGAAACCCTGATTATCGACGAATTCTGGTGTCATTAGTGGTTGGTTGAATAATGGAGTCTATCACATGGATACGACCATTAGATGCTTCGATATCACTCTTGACAATCTGTGCACCACCAACACGAGTATTACCCAGGTTGATGTCTGTGTCAAGGGCTATAAAGCTGTCGTCTGTAATGCGTATGCGGTCATTATTCTGTAGCTGTGTTGATGTCACCTCTGCCGATACGATATGATTCTGCAGCATTTTTGAAAGTGACGCATAATTATCGGCCATCAGGAGTTTCTCCAGTTCTTCTTTTGACATTCTAGCAAATGCCTCATTCGTAGGAGCGAAGAGTGTTACTTTGTCTACGCGCTGTATGTCATCTGCAAGCTGAGCCTGCTCAATAAGCTGTACGAAAGTGGAAAGGTTCGGACTCTGTTTGGCCAGTTCCAGAACATCGTAGCTCTCGGTATTGTTGATGTCTTCAAACATCTGATCTACCTCCACCGGGTTTTCCAGCATCAGAGCCGTCGTTGACAGGGTAACTATCGGAACTGTTACCTGTTCTTCTACCACTAATACATCATATGCTTCCATGTTATTAGTGTCATCTCCGGTGTCGGCAGCATCTCCTGCCATTGTTCCGGTCTCACTCATGGTAGCAGTTTCTTCCATAGCGGTGGTATTTTCTCCTGAACTGGCACAGCTAAACATTATGAATGACGATACAGTCATTGCTACGATTGGTTTATAAATTATCTTTTTCATTGTTTTCATAGTTTGAGGTTGAACAAGTTTATATTCAGTTAATGTATATTATATTAAACTGACTTGATCTTAAGTTGTTACATTGAAGATGCTACTCCTGCCTCCATTACAGCAGTTTTACTCAAAAATTAGGCGTGTTCACTTAAGATATTTACACCTTCACTAAAATTAACAGGGGCAGCCTTTGGGTGTGTCATATACAAGCTGATTGTTAATGCTAGCATTCCTAATATTAACTTTAACATCTCTGCCTGATTTTACTCTTCGGGAGGTACGAGCAGCTTATTGATCACATGCACCACTCCATTGGATGCCTTCACGTCCGTGACAATTAACTGTGCTCCCCCTACAGTGATGGCTGATCCATTCTTCTTCACGACTACATCCTCTCCAGTTGCTGTAATCATGCTCATATTGTCTTTCATTTCTGCTGATGTTATCCGATTGGGCAGCACGTGTGCTTGTATCAGGCGGGTTAATTCCGTTTTGTTTCCGGGTGCCTTTAAGGTCTCAATAGTACCAGATGGGAGAGAAGCAAAAGCCTGGTTTGTAGGTGCAAAAACAGTGTAGGGTGCCGGGCTCTCTAAAGTTACTATCATGTCAGCAGCTCGTATCAGTTCTACAAAGGTTGTGAGGTTTTGATTTTGCTGCAGTAGAGCGAAAATACTCTGGTCGCTGCCTAATTTATTATTGGCTGAGACATTCTTTTCTGCATTGCTCTCTTCTGACATGTTCGTATCCGCACTCCTGGGTTGTTGGGATTCTGACTGAGCTTCAGTGGCTCTTACCTCTGTCGATGTGCCAACTGCTGTACCCGAGCCTGTGGTACTCTCTGTGTTGGTACAGCAAACTGTTGAAGTTGCTGCGGTAACTAACGCTACAATTACTTTTATTTTTTGCTTCATAGTATTACTAATCATTGCTTTATGAAGTAAACGGTATAGTGAATAGGAATGGTTGTCATATCAGCAGGAAATGCATCCAAACATAACAATATTGCCGTCACAATTACTTCAGAGCGATCTGGTGAACAGCAGTAATAAAACAAAAAGCTCCTGCCATTCAGCAGGAGCTTTTTGTTTTGGAGCCCGAGTCAGGTTCTCTCTTAAAGGTCAATTTCTAATGCTTTTCTATATACTCCAGTAGGGCTTTCTCAAACAGCTCCACTTCTTCCATCGTATTGTAAGGCGCCAAGCCAATGCGAACCCATCCGCCCATGGGGTTTACGCCTAGTTTGTCGGCCAGGGTGGAAGCGTAAAAATGGCCGTCGGCAACACACATGTTATAGTGCTCAGCAAACCAGCTACTCACCTCACGGGCCTTTATGCCGGGTAAGGTGAAAGCAAAAGTTGGGGTTTTATAGGTGCCTTCTGCCGCACGGTATAGCTTCAGTCCAGGTACCTGGCGCAGGAAATTATCCATACGGGCTGTTAATTGCTGCTCGTGCTCTTCGATACGCTGCATACCTGATACCAGGCGTTCTCTTCTATTGTTTCCCTCACCGAGCTCCTCAATGAACGTGATCGCCCCGATCAGGCCGGCAATGGCTTCGTGGTTTTGTGTACCCGTTTCCAACTTGTCCGGAATCTGCTGTGGGGCCGGGGCCAGCTTGTATACCTGTAGTTTCTCGAAGAGGGAAGTTGCGATTACAGCAATACCGATGTGTGGTCCGAAAAACTTATAGGCAGAGCAAAACAGGATGTCGCAGCCTAGTTCCTGAAAGTCGATGGGCAGGTGCGGCACGGCATGTACAGCATCGACTATCACGATCGCATTCACCTCTTTCGCCCTTGCAATCACCCGCCTTACATCAGTCACCGTCCCCGTCACGTTCGATGACATCCCGACCGCGACCAGTTTTGTTTTATCTGTGATCAGTTCGTCGAGCTTATCCAGGTTTAGAGTATAGGTTTCCGGGTTTAGCTCCAGAAACTTCACCTGTGCGCCTTTGTCCTTGGCCAGTGTCACCCATGGATCTACGTTGGCGCGGTGGTCCATCTCCGTCACGACCAGTTCGTCGCCAGCCGAAATAAAGCTGCCGAGGCTGCGGGCGATGCTGAAGGCTAGCGTCGTCATGTTCTGTCCGAAGGCTACTTCTTCGGGAGCGCAATGCAGTAGGTCCGCTATCGCTTTGCGACCTTCCAGGAGCAGGTTGTCTGTACCTATGCTGGTTGGGAAGGCGCCGTGAAGGTTAGCCATACCACCCGTGATGTAAGCGAGCATACCGTCAATGGCTTGTTGTGCCATCTGGGTGCCGCCAGGCCCATCGAAATAGATGAATGGTTTTTTATCACCCGACTCCTGTAAGGCTGGAAAGGATGCGCGAAGCTTTTCTACTGCTAATTGACTCATAAGCTGTTTAACTCAATTGCCTGTTCAGAGATAGGTTAATCGTTAAAATGATACAGGAAAGTCACCACGCCGGTATAGGCCGGTTTGCGGCTGTTCTCAATTTCGAGGGTTACTTCAATTTGTGTCTTGGCGATGCCACGCAGGTTTTTAACGGATAGCATTTTGGCACGCAGCCGCACACCGCTGTTTACGGAAACGGCCTGGTTGAAGCGCAAACTTTCTATTTCGTAGTTCACCTGCATTTTCACATTCCCGATCTTCACGATCTGCCCCCACAGGTAAGGCAATAAGGATACTGTCAGGTAACCGTGTGCGATCGTTGAGCGGAAAGGCGTCTCTGTTGTTGCGCGCTTTTCGTCCAGATGAATCCATTGGTGATCAAGGGTCGCATCGGCAAATTTGTTGATCTGGTCTTGGGTGATGGTGTGGTACTCGGAGACACCCAGTTCTTTTCCCTGGTATGATTCCAGTTCCTCCAGGCTGTTTATGGTTACTTGACTCATGTTAGATTTAGTGTTTGTGTTGGTGGTATAAACTTACGTTTTATTCTGGAAAATTAGTTATTACCTATATTGAAGATAGGGTGTTTTAACCAATAAACATGTGATTTTGTTATATGTGGTTAGAGTGAGATACGAGTTGTAGTGGAGCTTGGAGGGGGGTAACTGGTGTAGTAGCAGATGTTGTGGTTGTCAACTTGCCTTGTTTTATAGCTTGCCCTGGCCGGGCGGGCCTTACTTTTTGTCTTGACACAAAAATCGAGGGCCCTACCCCCAGTAAGCAAAAAAATCAAGACGCTCCAAATCGAGGGCCCCTACCCTCACTCGCTGAACGCTCTTGACAGGGGGACCCCTTCACCCCCAACAGTGGAGCGCCGCAAAGTGCACCTGGCTTATGTGATCTGTTTCATTGTTCAAGGGGCAAGTTAATCTTGTTATTCATGCCAGAGGTTTGCTCCAGTCACTACAAGGCTTATACCTGTGGATGGTAATGGCTCAAGTCCCCCTTTAAAGGGGGTAGGGGGATGACAATTGTTCTCTGGTTTCTCCTATAGGGGTAAAGGCCCTTTAAAAAGAGAGGCAGGGGTGCGTTAATCATGCACCAGAAACTTACAAGTACTAATGGCAGAGATCCTTTTTTAAGGCCCAAAATTCTTTTAGCAAAAGAACGATGATTATTCTAGCAACTCACATTAACAACTGCTCAACTCACATACTTACCCAACTACCCCCAACCTTCTCCTTCGAAACCCGCTATAGCTATTACGTCACGCAAAAAGCATCATCATGAACTACAGGCAGCTCGGGAAATCGGACCTTCGCATAAGTGAAATCGCCTTTGGGTGTATGTCGTTGGGAAGTGATTACGCAGCCAACGAACAGCTCCTGCATCGGGCACAGGATCAGGGCATCAACTTCTTTGACACAGCTGACCTCTATGATAAAGGGGCTAACGAAGAAACGGTCGGGAAAGCATTTGCAGGTATGCGGGAGCAGGTGATCATCGCAACGAAGGTTGGCAACCAGTGGCATCCCGACGGCAGCGGGTGGGACTGGAATCCTTCTAAAAGCTACATTCTGGAGGCTGTGGAGAAAAGTTTGAAGCGCTTGCAGACTGACTATATTGACCTCTACCAGCTACATGGCGGCACCATCGACGATCCAATTGATGAAACCATTGAGGCTTTTGAACTACTCAGGCATCAGGGCAAGATCCGGCATTATGGCATTTCATCCATCCGGCCCAACGTGATACGGGAGTATGTGAAGCGCTCCAACATCGTGAGCGTGATGATGCAGTACAGTCTGCTAGACCGACGGCCGGAGGAATCAGTGTTAGAGTTGCTGCAGCAAAAAGGTATTGGCGTACTGGCACGGGGCAGTCTGGCGCAAGGCTTGCTGGCCGGTAAACCTGCCAAGCCTTACCTCGGCTATACCTTGGAGGAAGTGCAGCAGGCAGCTAACGCTATTCAGAATGTGGCCGGTACAGAACTCATAGCAGCCGAGGTAGCGGTCAGGTATAGCCTGAACCACCCGGCTGTCACGGCGGCGGTGCTGGGTATACGCACAAGTGAACAGCTTAACCAAGCGCTTCAAGCTAGTAAAAGTGCACTATTATCGGTTGAAGAGATCAAAGTACTACAGCAAGCTTTGCCTGCTAATAGGTTTGAACAGCATCGCTGAGTGCGCTAGCGTATAACTGGGATTGTAACTCCCAGACTGATGCGGAAACCACTCCAATTTGGTTTAAGGTCTTTCTCTTTTAAACTGGCAGGATAGGTTCCCTTGTTGCCGGGCGTAAAATAGGTGCCACTTCCGCTTAACTGATAACCAACTGTCAGTCGTGTCGGTAATGACAGTATACTGCGTTCCAGTCCAAAGTAAGGCTTAACACCAAAGCCCGTAGCGCGATACGTTGTTTCTCCACTATAAACCCGTTCATAAACCTGGCCGCTTTCTTCCAGTAACATACGACTATAGATCAGGCTCATCTCAAGTCCCTGCACGAACTGAGTCCTACTTCCACGTATATTTGACTTAGTGAAAATTCCCATCCCCAGCGACCTGTAACGTAACAGAAAGTCATACTGCAACTTACCAGAATAGTCTTCATAATGCACACGCCCACCGGTAGAGCCATGCTCTAAAAAGAGATTGATGCTGGTTTTGTCACTTAGTCCATGCAGGACACTTATGCCATATACCAGGTAAGGGCCGAATGAGTCGGTAGCTTGAGCGTTCACTTCAGATTTTTGAATGAGCACCTGCTGGTAATCTTTCATCGCATTCATCTGAAAGGTGCCATACCCGACACGTGGTTCAACCGATAGCTTTGTCTGCGCGGAGGTGGTGCCAGCAAAGAAAAACATTCCCAGGCCGCACAATACTAGTTTTTTCAGGTGATACATGGGGCCTAGAGCGGTATGTAGTGATTGGATGAATAGATACGGTTCTTGTAGACAAAGACAGGGCCTGCCACATGCTGCTTTCGTACAAGTTGCCCGGTGTCAAAATTATAGACATACAGTGGCGATCCCGTGGCGCCCACGCCGCAGAGGTAACCGGAAGCACTGTCTATGTAATAACTACTGGCCTCCATTTCTTCTTCCGTCGTGATGGTCTTCACCCAATCCCCGGTTATGGTAGAATAGAATTGCAAGTACCGACCGCTTTGAATGCTAAAGAGAGGCAAGGTAGGATGGTATACCACATGCGCTGCGTTGCCTGATAGCAGCGATTGTAATTTCCATTTACCGGCGCTTCCCTCGATGTAGAGTTGTTCATTCACCGAAATGGTTTTTCCATCGGAGCTGATCGAGGAACGGTTTGGGTAATAAGCTGCCATCTGTTTATGGATCACTTTTTTCTGGTTCATATCCACCACGTAAACTGTGTCATGGCCTGTTGAAGGACTGTTGGCCTCAATCAGGAGCCTGTTGTTGTTACTTACCTGCAGGCTAACGTTTTCATAGTTTACATCAGGCAGCAGACGCGCCAGCGTAGTTGTTTCCTGGGTCTGTAAGGAGGTGGGGTGCAGCTTGTGGATCACATTGTCCAGGAACGTATACAGGTACTGCCCATTTTCTGAAATAACCGTTTGTGTCGTTAAATCTCTTGCCAGTTGCTGGTGTTGTATGTTACGTATCTGTTTTACCTGAAGTGTTGTAGCATCGATCACTTTGAGCTGTTCGTCTCCGAAGAAATAAAAATGGTTTGTAGCTGGCCGACGCACTATTTTGTCGGCCGGTTGTGGACCCCATGCCGCATCATGTATTGGTACCATGAGCTTTGAAGACGACAGTGAGAAATTATTCATATTCTTAGGGAATGTTCTAAGTGACAGTGCAAAGCCGCCTATCCCAAAAGGTACGTCACGCATGACAAACACGGTGTCGTTTACATTGGTCGTTTCACTTAGATAGGAAGAGTTATTGACCAGACGGTATTGTAATAAGTTGTTATAGAAAGGAGTAGAGCTGTGAGTGATTGTCAGGTTACGGTTCCCGTCGAAAGTGGTAGATAATATGTGTGGTACCGGGTAATTATAACTCCTGGTAGGACCATTGGTTAGCGGGCCACCTTTTGTGTAGGTAATCACCTGGTAAGACACATTTCCGCCTACATACCTCTTATCCGGGAAGGAGGTGATGTTACGTTCGCTGGAGGAGGCTACATAGTCCATGTTGCCATCATAATAACGGACCAGTTCGTATTTCCAAAAACCTTTATGCGTAGTAGGTTCCCAGGTTATCTGCAAATGGCCGTCTTGCGGCGCGATATTCGTAATGGCAGATGGGTTGGGTTGTGAGCGATCAATCTGTACCACCCAGTTGCGGTATACCACAAGTCCCTCTTCGCCGCGCTTGTCAGCTAAACTGCCACTCGCAGAACTGGTAAGGACAGACAGCTGTAAGGGGTAGAAGCCATCCTTAAAATCTTTCGTATCGAGTATATAAGCGCCTTGCCATTCTGTACCCTGCGCAACAACTTTATTGTTAAAGCTTAGCTGATAGCCATAATAGGTGCGGCCGGGCATGGCCACATTAAATGAAAGTTGCCTTACATACTGTACATAGATGGTATCCTCAGCGTCATGCAGGTTTAGATCGCCTTCTACATTGGTTATAGGGGCTATCTCCTCAAAATGACTCCCCGAAGGGCTGTAGTCGCAGGCAAAGAAAAGGAACGGGATGATCCCGAGCAGGAGATGTAAAATTTGCTTCATAGGCTGGTGGGCAGATAAACTTCAGCTAGGTATAGATAGACGCAAATATACAGGTTGTCTGCTATTTGTATAATAAATCAGCATAATAATATGCCTGTTGTTATAGCAAAAATAGACTTGCCTGACTTACCCGCCAATGAGCAAAACAAAAAGCAGCAACCGGTGTGGCTGCTGCTTTTCATAATATGGTAGGGTATACCTGCCAGGTAGGGCAGGGCTTATAGGTTAGTCGTAGCTTTTCTTTTTCTTTTCGAGTTTGGCCGCCTGCTTTTCCTTTGGAGTTTTGGCTGGCTTTTTCTTTACGTCCTTTTTTGCGTCTTGTGACTTTGCCATAGGTATAGGGATTAAGATTTGTCTAAATATACGGTATTTTTTTATTCGTAATGCACTTCCAGTTCATCTTCCGCCAGACCAAAGGCGATGCCCTGCATCAGGATACGGGCGTTGGGGTGGGAGAGGTCCTGCAGGTCCTGCTCTATTTCCCGGATGCTCATACCTTCTGTATCACCCCCGAAAATACGGATGCGTAACGACAAGCTACTTTCGTCTACCTCTTCATTCTCATCCTCGGCATCTGCCTGTAGTTGCAATTCCATTTCCTGCAAACGACCGATCAGGGTATCACGGTCTATTTCCTTGTCCAGGAACTGTCCGAACAATTGCCGGGCCATGGGAGAGTAGTGGGGTTGATGTGGCATAGTGGTATGTTGTGCTAAGCGTAATTAAACGCAAGATAGGGGAAATGTGTATGAAATACCGCGCCTATCTGCAGAGGTATAGCGGATCGTATACGCTTGTCAGGCCAGTTCCTCTACTGCTTTCTTCAGATTACCGGAGATGGTGTGCAGCCACTTCAGCTGATCCGAGATCAGGCGGGCCTCCTTCAGGTTCTTCAGAAAGCCGGGGGCGATGGGCTTGTAGGTGGCACCGGCCAGTTCGCGGGTACGGATGGCTACCAGCTCGTTATACCTGCCCTCCAGGTGGTCGTATGCCTCCACCAACTCCTGTTTCAGAACTTCTTCTGCCTGCGCCTCTTCCTGCAGGGTTTGGAGTGCCTGCACCAGGTTAGCGTCTATCGATTTGATGATCAGGTGCAGGTCCTCTGAAGCTGCTTCCGTCTGGTTGTCCCGGATAAAGGTGCCCAGCGCAGCCGCAGCAGCCAGAAAGGTATGGTTCAGGCCGACGATCTCGTAGATTTGCATCAGTTGCTGTTGTGCGGACTTCGGCTCCTGGCTCATCCGTTGGAACGCCGCGTTCAGGTTACCCATCTGCAGGAATGCTTCTTTTCTGGCAAGCTTGTAGGCCGTCGTATTCTGAGATTTTTGCTGGCTATACTTGTCTATCTCGGCCAGGTAGCTGCGGTTGGCGTTCAGGGCCTTCACTATGTTGTTTTTGATGCTCAGCGACTCCCACGCAGGCCACAAAAAGGAGATCGCCCCCAGGGCAATGGCTGCTCCGGTCAGGGTATCGATCACCCTGAACTGGATCGCGTCGAAGGCATCCGGCGTGATGAGGGCATAGATAAAGATGACGCCTGTGGTCACGAAAATAGAGGAGGTGCGGTAGTTTCGCTGGATAAAAGCAAATGAGAGGATCAGCGACACCAGGGCCAGCACGCCATACAGGTATACATTCTGCACCAGGAGTACCACGAGGCCTGCGATCACGGCACCCAGCAAGGTACCATAAAGTCTGTGCTTCGACCGCTCCTTGGTCAGGGTATAGCCGGGCCTCAGGATCACCACGATCGTGAGCAGGATCCAGTAAGCATTTTGTATCGGGAAGATGATGCCCAGTACGTAACCCAACAGCATGGCAATCGTCAGCCGGCCGGCATGCTTAAAGATGGGGGATTCCGGGGAGAGGTTATCCCGTAAGATCCGCAGATCATAGTCCTGCTGGGTGATGAACTGCCGGCTCTCCCTGCTTTGCAGACCAATGCTTTGCTGTTCCTCCAGGTTCAGGTATACCCGCTCGATAGAGGTGATCTTTTGCAGCAGTTTTTCTTCATAGTCCAGCAGGTTGTGGAGCAGGAGCGCACCCTCCCGGGCCTGGGGCAGTTTCAGTTCTTCCACATACTGCCGGATGCTGTCGTTGCACTTTTCCAGCAGGGGCTCCAGTTCATGCTCAGTTGACAAGGCACGTCCCTGCTGCATACTATCGGCCAGGTTGTCCAGCTTAGCCGACAACTCATAAACCAGTTTAATGAAAGGCAGCAATACCCGGACGGAGTGGCCAAACAGTGCTCGGGCACGTTCGTAATTGGCCGGGTTGGCCAGTGATAATTCCAGGATGTCGATCAGGTCGATAAAGATCAGGAGCTGCTTGCGGTGGTAGTTGGAAGTGCCCGAGCTTTGCCTTTCGTGCAGGAGCACCTCGCGCAAAGCCTCGTGCGTTTCGTTTAGTTTGACCTGCAGGTTGTAGAGTTCTTTCTGGAGCGTCTCCTGGTCCTGGGTCTCGGTGGCCAGTTTGGCGCGCAGCTGTATGTAGTGGGCTGTCTGCCGAAGACAGTCAATCAAAAGGTTTTCGGTTTGGCGCCTTTGCAGCAGCGAATGAAAAACAAGCGAAAGCAGCAGCGCCCAGAGACCACCGGCCCCCATCAGCAAGCCATGTATAAAAATATCAGCGCCTGTGTGCGCATGTATAAAGCTCAGCACGATGGCCATCAGTCCGGCAAAAGATACCAGCGAAGCCCGGAAGCCATACACGGAAATAAAGGAGATGGCGAACACCACGACAGCCAGTACAGGCAGCAGCAGGTATAGACTACCCGAGGCCAGGCCGATGGCGATACTGGCGAGCATGGCAATGGCTGCCGAAACGAGGATGCCGACGGTCTTATGCTGCCTGCTACCCGGCACATCGCTTCCCGAAGCCAGCACAACGCCCATGGTGACGCTCAAAAAGTAAGGCACCTGCCCAAGCCATAACCCCAGTGAAAGAGGCACAGCGGCACCAAAGGTGATCACCAGCGCCTTTACAAAATCGGTAGTCTTGAAAAATTGTCTCAGCTCCTGCAGCATACCGCAAATTTACGGGATTGCGGGTGGGAAGTGGTATCTGGTGTGTTAAGTTTTAGAAACTGGTGTAGGTTACCGGATAAGCTTCCGTTCTTTTAGCCAATCGAAGATGATCTGGTCAACGGGCGACACGGCCTCTCTGTCCTGATAGGTCAGCCACACCACTTCTTCTATTTCACTGGCTGCAGTGATAGTGCCCGTGTATGCGCCGGTATAGCAGGTCATCTGTACCTGTACCCCATCGGGATGGCTGTCGGCCTGCGCCTGAAATATACCCAGGAATTGTGTGCTAGCTTCGATTAGTGTGACGCTAAGCTCCTCGCTTATTTCCCGCGCCAAAGCTTCAAAATCACTTTCTCCCAGTTCCCGTTTCCCACCTGGAAAATAGTATTTGGTCCTGCCCTTGCTGCGGGTGCTCAGTATTTTACCGTCCTGGATTTCGATCCAGGCGAGTTTGTCGATGATTTGCATGGGAGTCAAAGATAGGGAGGGGTATTACAAATCTCTATACCCGCCTCTGAAGATTCGGTTTTGGCGTCAATTGGTATAATATAAAGGTAATATTTTCTAGACTATTCGCTCGTGCTTCTGCTGCAACTTGACATGCAGATGGTCATATTTCATGCAGCCACTGTAAAATATACTCATAACTGTCTATTTAATATTAAAAATTTAAGATGTTTTTTAGTAATTAAAAAAAATTAAATCATTTAGAATTAGGGAATGAATCTTAGCCATTCGTAATGGATGGTTCTGGCACGACCTTAAAGGTTGCTGAAACTACGGTATTTCAAAAAAGTGGCGAAAGGCGTCAGGGTAAAGTTGCCGGCGATACAGATAGAGGTATAAAAGCCACAGAATCACTTAAAGTTTTGGATTTGAGATTTTTAACGATATAATGGCTTGAATTGGGAAAAAAATATTAAAAAATACAGTTAAATATGTTTCTGAATATATTAAGTTAGGCGTAAAATAGGTAACTAGCGCCAATGAATTACATTGACCTTTTTGCAGGAGCCGGCGGCTTGTCAGAGGGTTTTATTCGTAACGAATTTAACCCTATAGCCCATGTGGAGATGGATGCTGATGCCTGCTTTACTCTAAAGACTAGGCTTGCTTATTATCACCTTCGGAAACAGAACAACCTTGAAATTTACTATTCTTATCTTCGGAGGGAAATTACGCGTGACGAATTATATGCGCATATACCTGAAGAAGAGATTAACTCAGTAATTAACCAAGCAATTGGCGAAGACACTATTGAAGGGATATTTGATCAGATAGATGCACGCATCGCGCAACTTCCGGAGGAAGATCAGGAAGTGGATGTCATCATTGGTGGTCCTCCATGCCAAGCATACTCAGTTATAGGCCGTTCCAGAAGTAAAGATAAAATGAAAGGCGATCCCCGGAATTATCTTTATAAGTACTATGCACAATTTTTACGCAGGTACCAGCCCCGAATGTTCGTTTTCGAAAATGTGAAAGGGCTATTAACTGCTGGTAAAGGTGTGATGTTGGAGAATATCAGCAGGATAATTGACAAGTCAGGATATGACTTTGAAATACGTGAGCAGAATGCTTCTAGCTTTGGTGTTCTGCAAAACCGGAAACGCTTAATAATCATTGGTTGGAGACGTGAAGGACAACAGCCATTGCAATACCCTAAACTTTGGCAAACGGTGCAATTTCACCAAGTTTCAGAACTATTGCAGGACCTTCCAGCCTTGGCGCCAGGTGAAAATTATACTGGACCATATATAAACCCTGTTACGCCATACTTGCAGCGAAGCCACATACGAAACGGTTGTCCAGTACTCACACAACATATTGCTAGGCCACATAGAGAAGAAGATCTACAAATTTATCAACTGGCTATTGAGCTTTGGAATAATAAGCAACAACGTTTGAAGTATGTTGATATACCGGATAATTTGTCATTTCACAGAAATAAAAATTCATTCGCTGATCGCTTCAAGGTTGTAGCACAGGATGTAACTGCTTCACAAACTGTAGTAGCACATATAGCGAAGGATGGTCACTATTACATTCATCCGGATGTGAACCAATTGAGATCTTTAACTATAAGGGAAGCTGCCAGATTGCAGTCTTTCCCTGATGATTATTTCTTCGAGGGCTCCCGAACGTCAGCTTTCAAACAGATAGGCAATGCTGTACCTCCTCTAATGGCTGATGCTATAGCTGTCGGAATTCACAACTTACTGGAACAAAATGGAATCAACTGAACAAAGAATTCAGGGTGGTGAGTACTATATACGACCTGCTGGAAGGCACATCTTAACTATTGGGCGTGATCTTATTAAGGATGCTTATGCAGCTGTAATTGAATTGGTCAAAAATGCTTATGATGCTGATTCTACCAACATAACTATAACATTTAAGCTAAATGACTACTTAGATGAAAAAAATGAAAAGAAGCACGGTATAAGAATCATTGTAGAAGATGATGGCCATGGAATGAACTTCTTTACAGTTACAGAAAAGTGGATGGTTCCTTCTACCGATGATAAAGTTGGTAGGACAAGTCCTGGAGGAAGAAAAGTACAAGGTAAGAAAGGGATTGGCAGATATGCAGTATCACTTCTGGGTAATGAGCTTTTACTTGATACAATAACACCTGATGGTGGAAAAACAACTATTTATATAGACTGGAATAAGTTTTTAGAATATGACTATTTATCTGATGTTCCAGTTCTAATTGAAAATTTCCAAACAACTCGACGATCAGGAACATATTTGGAGATTACAGGCAAAAAAGAGTATTTAGAAAATTGGGGTGAAAACCAAATCGATCTTTTAATCTCTGAACTCAAGAGATTAAAATCTCCAACTGAACAATATGCTGATGAAGACAAATTTTCCATTGTAATAAAATTTGAAAACTTCACTAAAGGTAAATATCAAAATTATACGGAAGAAATAGAACCCTTTCCACTAGTAGACTTATTTGACTATCGTATTTCAGGTATTATCTCACAAAAAGGAGATGCATCCCTTCTTTTCGAGAATAAATCAGTCATAGGAATAGCTTCTGAATCAATTAATTTAACAATCAACATTAAGGACGAAAATGATTATCCTGGGCCAATTTCTGTTGATTTCAGAGTTTTTGATCGAGATCCAGAAGCAATACAAAGTTTGATAAACAGAGGTTTGAAAGACCCGGTAAGTGGCGAACCATTAGGAAGAAGGGAAGCTAGGATACTACTTAATTCTTATAGCGGTATAGGGATATACAGAAATGGGTTTAGGATAAGACCACATGGAGATCCTGGATATGATTGGTTACTTCTTGATAAGTTAAGAGTTCAGAACCCATCATTGAGGGTTGGTAGCGATCAGGTTATCGGATTTATTAATATAGAATCAGAAGATATTTCTCATCTAGAAGAAAAGAGTGCGCGTGATGGTTTACGTGAAAGTAACTATTACTTTGGCTTAGTTGAGATAAATCAAAAAATATTAAACCTGCTGGAGAGTAGACGATTTGACTTTAGGTACAAAACTGGTAAAGGGAGAAAACAAAATAGTGTTGAAAAAGCTCTAGACGTGTTTTCTGATATGACTTTATTCAAGACTGAGTTGTTCCAAGAGTTAGAAAAATCAGGTTTGAAAGATGAAAGCAAGTCTAGAATTGATAGCATTATTACAAAAAAGGAGGAGGAGAATCAAAAAGCTGCTACTGTTCTGAGAGAGACTATAGCGATATATCAAGGTCAGGCTACATTGGGAAAAATAGTAGATGTTGTTTTACATGAAGGAAGAAAACCTGTTGGATATTTTAAGAATCTTAGTTACTACATGAGTTCTTGGTCAAACAAACTTGCAAAAGATTATGATCAAAAGATTATAGACAAAGTAATTGACGAGTTAAAGGAGATTGATGTAAACGCGAAAATTCTGACAAATCTATTTGCCAAAATTGATCCGTTGGCAGCTAGAAGAAGAGATGTCAAAACTAAGTTTAACCTCTATAAGCTTTTAAATAATGTCGCTAGAGTTTTTGAAGAGCAATTGTCGAAACATAATATAAGCTTTTTGACAAGTTGTGATTCAACATTGGATCTATTGGCATGGGAAAGTGATTTCTATATAACATTCACAAACTTAGTTGAAAACAGTATTCATTGGCTAAGTCAATCATCAAGTCAAAATAGGGAGATAAGAATTGATGTAACAATACTAAATAATGGGGTATTGGTTGACTTCAAAGACAATGGGCCTGGGATTGAGGAAAAATACGTGGAGAGCGGAGCCATATTTGTTCCTGGTTTTACAACAAAATCGAATGGGTCTGGGCTTGGTTTAGCTATAGCTGGTGAGGCTATGACTAGAAATAACTATTCATTAGAAGCAATATTTAGTAAATCAGGAGCACATATACAAATCAAGCCTAAATGAAAACTATTGAACTACTAATTGTAGAAGATCAAGTAGACAATCTTAGAAACCATTACAAAACAATAGAGGTCTTTGAAGAAGAAAAGGAAGTAAAAATTAATGTACACCATGCGAAGGATTTAGAAGAGGCTAATAGACTTTTAGAATCTAACCAGCATTTTGATGCGGCTATAGTTGATTTAATTCTAGAAAAAGGTGCTGCATCGGAAGAAAGTGGGAATGAAGTGATTCAACAAATAATAGGTAAGCGCAGATTTCCTGTATTCGTGTATTCTGGTAACACTCATTTACTAGCTTCTAAGTTCTCTAAAAGTGTTTTCTTAGAAGTACACTCAAGGGATGATGTACACTTCAATAAATTGCTGGAGCAAATTCTTCGTATAAACAGTACTGGGATAACGAAAATATTAGGAGGAAAGGGGCTAATTGAGGCTCATCTTAGTCAGATATTCTGGAAGCACCTTATCCATAGTATGGATTATTGGTTGAAAAACTCAACATCCAATGAGGATATTGAGAAAGTCTTGTTAAGATATACTGTGTTTCACTTAATCGAAACTCTTTATAGAACTGATGCAGGTGGTTTTGAAAAACATGATGCATCAGAAGTTTATATATTCCCATCAATTGATGAAAATATATTTACAGGGGACATTATCGATGAAGATGGAGAACTTTATATTGTCCTGACTCCATCTTGCGATATGGTTATTCGTGAAAACAAAAAAGTGCCTGGCAAATTCGAAACAAACGCTACTAAATTCATTGCATCGAAATTAGTAGACTGGAATAAGATAGATGATAGATTCCCAGCACTGACAAGTGAAAGTAGATCTAATAAATTATCACCGCTTATTGCAAAAGTCAGAAACACTTCAAATCAATATCATTTTTTACCACCATATTTACATCTGAAGGCAAAATTTATTGACTTCCAAGATATTCACTCATTCCCAGTTAATAAGGAAGAAAGTAAATATAATATAGTAGCTAGTGTGTCATCTTCTTTTATGAAGGATATAACAGCAAGGTTTTCATACTATTACTCACGTCAAGGACAGCCAGATCTTGATATAGATAGTATAGTAGCAGAAATGCTTATGGAGCAGAATCCAATAGATAATTCTGAAGGACAAAATAAATAATAACTTAAAGTCTAAAATAAGAGTGTGGGATTTGTAGAGTTTAAAATTTATAAAGAAAATTACACCCATTTAGTGCGAGTTTTTAGCTCGTGCTTTTTACTTACTTAAGTAGTAAAGTCCTTTTTAGTACCTACAGCTTCCAAAACTAAATTTGACTCTTTCATTATCTCTTAAACACATGTTCCCGATGCCAGGCTAGATTAGATGTGTTTGGATAATGCTTTGCTCCAAAAGGCAGGGATAGCGGCTTACCATTAAGGTGTAGAAGTGCATAAGCATTTGTCAGGTCTTCTGCTATTGCGTCTGATACCAGCACTTTGAGCTTTTCATCTACGGAGATCAGGCCACGATCAAAAGCCCGGTGAAGGTTGGGACAGAGAGCTAATCCATTGTTGATTTTGTCGTCCTTGCTTAAACTGAATGGCACGATGTGGCAAGCATCGATCATAGAAAATCCGTGGTTGGAAACCAGCCGCATACCAGAAATGCAACAGGTGTGGTTGTATACCTGCGGTACAAGTTTTTTAAACATTCCACCCCGTATAAATTGCTCTTCCTCGTCTGTTTCGTTCAAAGCCAAGGTATAGCTTGTCGGACTTTCGTTGAGTAGGTAGCTCTGCAGGTTCTGGATGTAGCCTCCTTGTTTAGTTTTAACATATTCAGCCTTCGTGTCCGGGAAATAATGGTCGAGCAGCGCAATTTTTAAAATATTCCGTGAATCTGAGTCTTGTAGAAGTTGATAGAGCTCATCAGAAAAATAACCGAAGTCAACCACTTCACTCAATGTATGAATGCTCCTGATATGGACCTGTAGTAGGGGACCTAGCTTTGTTTTTACATGCCAGAAACCTTCTGCAGCTAAATGGTAAAAAGGTAATGAAAAGTCAGAGGTATGGGCCGTTCTTACAAGCAGAGCAAATGTCTCTTTAAACTGCGCTACTAGTTCTGGTGATATGTAGACCTTGTTATCAGTCAGTCCAGCTTTTTCAAATAGCTCGATGAGCGTGAGCAATAGAACTGGCTTATGTGGTGCTTTACCATACTTGGTTACGCCCTGCCTTAATTTGACAAATCTCTTCAGATATGCAGGAAGGGCAGAAGGTATAACGGCAGGACTTTTCTTTTTCATTCCGACAATATAGTAATTTCCTTATCTATCTGAATTCTTAAAGCCTTCCATTTTCGCATACCTATAGTAATCAGACAATCATAAAGCTTGCTTATGAAGTATTGGTAACTTCAAACTATTTTGTTAGCATCCTCATCCCACACCAACAACCAAAAACTTAATTTCATACTTTTATTTTCATAGTCGGGCAACGCTTCTGAAACGCCTCCTGTCTTACCCACAGAAGCTAATAATGACACGATGAAATACGATATGAATCTCCGCAAAACCTTTACGCTGGCGCTGGTTGCTGGCCTGTTGTCGCTTTGGGGTTGTGAGCAGGTGTACGAGGACGTGGCGCCCATTTACTTTACCAATTTCAAGCTCAACGACGATTTGCTGTATGTCTATAACACCAAAGACAGCAGGGTGTATAGCGCTGTGAATGATACCGTAGCCGTTTATGATAAAATAACCTACAACCAGCCCGTACACGGCGAGCTTTATCCTAACTACGCCAACGACAATCCGGATATCATGGGCTATAAGCCCAAGCCAGGGTATGTTGGACTGGACAGTGCTACTTATGAAGTTTGCAGTGGAGGCGTCTGTAAAACCGCTACCATACGGTTTGTCGTCGAGGCCCCGCAGTTCAGCGACCCCAATGACTGCGAGACAATACTGGTGGAAGATATACTGGAGACCACAAGAAACACCCCGAAAGAAATCCGGATTTTCCTGAACGATGTTATTTGCTATTACCCCAACGAAAGCTGGACCGTCAAGTTTTGGGGACCAAATAGCGGCACCATGCAGGTGATGAATTATTGGGAAGGCGTGAAAAACGAGGTCCTTATCTACCGCCCGAAAAAGAATTTTGTAGGAGAAGATACCTATACCTATCGGGTGTACCCGCGAGGCGACGTGGGCGTTCATGCTAATGATTACCAGGAGGTGAATGTGAAGATAACAGTAAAAGCCAGATAGAGCCGCTTGGGTTCTAAGAGGATAATGCGCTGGATAATAAGTAGTGTACCATTGTATTGAAGCAATTTTTACGTGCTGTCAGAAGAGGAAATCATAGCTGGGTGCAAGCAGGGCAAGGCATCGTCGCAGGAGAAGCTGTATCAGCTATACTCCCGACGGATGATGGCCGTATGCTTGCGCTATACCAGTTCCCGGTTTGAGGCAGAAGATATCTTTCATGAGGCGTTCGTGAAGGTATTCAAGCACATGGATTCATATAGTGGCGGCTCTTTTGAAGGGTGGGTGAGGCGCATCTTCGTGAACACGGCGATCAACCATTATCACAAAAACCGCAAGTACCTGGAGCAGCTGGACTATAGCTCCATCGAAGAGAGCACACCCTCTTCTGAAGACATCATCAGCCAGATTTCGGGGCAGGAATTACTGGCGCTCATCAACCAGTTGCCGGAAGGGTATAGGTTGGTGTTTAATCTCCACGTGATTGAGGGCTTCAACCATCTCGAAATAGCCGAGGCGCTCAACATTGCAGAGGGCACGTCGAAGTCGCAGCTGGCAAAGGCGAAAAGCTCGCTTAAAAAGATCCTTTTGAAACAGAAAATCTCAGAGGCATGCTAACAGAAAAAGAACTTGAAGAGATAAGGCGCAAAATGCTGGAGCTCGAAGAGGAGCCTCCTGTAGGAAGCTGGAAGAGTATACAAGCCGAAGTAAAGCCAAAGCAGGACTTGTCGTGGCTGAAGTGGCTGTTGCCGCTGCTGCTGTTGCTGCTGTTGCTGCTGGTAGGTATAGGTACGCATCAGCTAAGACAAACGGAGCAGTTGGACAGCCAAGTTGAGCAAAGTGCCCATGCCACCACGCAAACGAATGACGCTGCCATGCAACCTGTGCCTGATAGCCAACTTGGGGAGCAGCAGGAACAAAATAAAGCAGAAGCAAAGCCGCCAGTAAAGCAGCCTGGTCAGCAAAACAGCACACGCCTGACTGCCAGCGTTTCTGTAGCGAAAGCCACCCCGTCTGCACTGTCAGGTATAGCGCATCGTCCTGAGGCAGAGGCTATACCTGTCCTATCTTCCAAAACACCGCATATTACCACTTGGGCTGATAGTGTAGAAAGAAATCACCGTTACCTGGCCAACAAGCGCTTGGCTCCTGTAGCGCTTCAGCTTCGGGTAGCAGAAAAGCGAAAAAGGGTGGAGCAGGAGGCTGCCGCAGGTATAGCCAAGGTGTCGGCGGGAGAAGCGGCTACTTCTAAAGAAGAAGGATTAGGGGTATATGCTGAAGAGGAAAAAACTGAAAAAGTAGCTATACCTGAAAAAGCCCTGGATGAGCAACCAAAACCAGCGAAGCCTGCTCCACAGGAGGTGCGCCCGGCCAGCAGAAATGAATGGACGGCGGGTGTGTACTTTGCCCCCCGCTATGCTTTCCGGAAATTTATACCCAATGCCACGGATGATGTGCTTATTACAAAGGTGAGCAGTGCCAATCAGCTGGACCCGGAGCGGATGGGCTTTGAGTTTGGCGCAAATTATAGCCGGGTGTTAATGCCAAGGCTTTTTGGCGAAGCAGGTATGAGCTGGATGCAGCTGAAGGAAAACGTTGCCTATACCTTGACTACAGGTGAGCTGGAAACTATAGAAGTGCGAGAATCAGGTACTGGGCAGATTGTAGTGGAGTCGCGGCTCAAAACAGAAGAGCGCCAGCTTATCAGCTCCTATGCTTATGCCGGGCTTCGGTTGGGCACGACGTATTACTTTATGGAGCGAGGAAAAAGCAGGCTGAACATAACAGTGGGTGCTGGCGCCAATTTGCTGGTGAAAGGCAGAACCCAACGCTACAGCGACGGTGTTTGGACCGAGACAGTAGAGTTTCCGTCTGTAGAGAACATCCTGGAGCAGTCGAACTACAACCTGCAGCTCGGGGTTGGCTACAATGCGACAATGTTGGAGAGCTATGAGGTAACACTGATGCCAGCCATCAACTACTTCCTGGGCTCCACTTTTAAAGAGCGGGAGCCGCTGGGGCTCAAGCCGTATTCGCTGGGGCTGACTCTTCAGTTAAAGAGGCGCTTTAACCGGTAATCTATCTGACAGGACTGGTTAGTAGCCAGAGCCTATACCTGCCCATATGTAGCAGCTGCTATGCTGCTTGCAAGGTATAGGAAGTGTTCTAGATGGAATAGGAAGAGGGAGTAGCTGACGCTATTTCCTCTTTTGTTTTTAAACTCGTTTAGGGGTGTCCATTCAGAACCGAAGCAAGTAAATAATCTGCGAAATTATTTTAATTTTTTTTTAACGGCAGGCAACGGTCAGGTGGTGCCGCATGTCTTATGATTAAATAAAACTATACAGAATACCGTCATGAAATCAAATCATTTAGTGCTGTTGGCTGGGCTGGTTGTGTCCACCTTCATGTTCTCTGCCTGCGACAAGGAATCGGTAATGCCTGCTGCGCCAAGCAAGCCTTCTACAGGCACTCCAACCACTACGCCGCCTACGACCACACCGCCAAACAATCAGGGGCAGCCACCAGTGACGACCAACAGTTTGCTCAAGCAGTTTGGTGCCCGCGCATTCCGGTACGATGCGCAAAACAGGCTAATAGAGCTGAGCTACATCGATCAACGGACACACGGCTTTACCGTGATATGGGAGGGAAACAAGCCAGTGCGGCTCAACTTTAAAGGAGGTGAGCATTACCTGCTCTATACCTACGAGGGCGACAAGGTGATCAAAGCCATTACTTATTCACGCGACCACCAGCCAATTTATCACTATACCTATACCTACAACGGTGACAAACTGGTACGCGAGTCCAACATCAGCTATGCAACTTCAGCAGAAGGAAGACTGCACGTGATTGATTACAAGTATGACGCGAAAGGTAACCTGACCGAATTAGTACAGGCTTGGTCAACCAGTAGCAAAGCCGAAGACCTGAGCGCACCGATCACCATTCGCTGGGGCAGCTACGACAACAAACCTAATCCGCTGCCTTACATCCAGAGCACCATGTTCCTGCCGGGTGTGAAGCTGTTTGAAAACAACCCGGGCTTCCGCGATGCTGAGATCTATACCTACAGCTACCACCAGTCAGGTATGCCGGAGCGCCGCTACACCAGATTGCAAACGCACCCACACGTGCCAGCCATAAGTGAAGGCTATACTTACTAATAGCTATCGAGACAAAACTTAAATTGATAAGAGCCGCTTTTCTAGGATGAAAGGCGGCTCTTTTTGCTATGTATACAGGGCGCTCTGTTATTGCCTTATGCCGAGAATGCTAATGAATTAGCTTTTCGTTAATGGCCTAAGTTCTGTACCGGGTGCGAAGTCCTTGTCTGATTTCTAATTAATATAAAATTACTCTCTAATTACTACGGCTCCCTCTTCAGAAATATCCCAAACCCCTTCCTCCCGTAAAACAAGGCACTGGCATCAGGGTATGCCTTTCATCTTTTCCCCGAACAGAAACGATTTATGTCAGAACCAGCTACGCCCGGCAAGGGTCGGAAAGCCTTGAAAATGGCAGGCATTGTGCTTGTGAGTTTCGCTGGTTTGCTGCTGTTGGCGCTGTTTGTCCTCTTCCTTTTTGCCGAGCCCCTGGTAGAACGCTATCTCAAAAAGCAGGTAGCCGAGCAAACACAAGGGCTTTACCAACTACAGCTCGACGAACTGAATCTGAGCTTCAGCAACTGGGGTGTCACCCTGCAGGGTGTGCAGCTATACCCGGATACCGCCGTGCACCGGCAGCAAAAGGAGCAGGGGCAAGCCAGTCCCAACCTGTTCGAGGTGCAAAGCCCTAAATTGGAAGTCACAGGCATCAACCTCCGTGCCCTTATCTTCAATGACCGTCTGGCGTTAGGCAAAGTCGTAGCAGAACGACCCGTGATCACACAACTGCACGATGCGTCAGTCCCAAAGGCCGGCCAGCAGAATTCCAAAAGGAGCGGTGGTCTGGAAGCGCTGCGCATCCGGGAGTTCGACCTGCGGGAAGCCAGCTACCGCTACCAACTGCTGGGGGAGCAGGGGAGGCCGCTGCATGACATTCCGCAACTGTCGCTGCAGGTACAGGAGCTGCAACTGGACCTGCAGGCGCAGGGCGATATCAGCCAGATGGTGCAAGCTGATGCCCTTGCCCTCGACATCCGGCGCTATACCTACCAGGCACCCGACAGCGTGTATACCATTCGGGTCGGGCGCTTTACCTACGCTTCGGGGCAACAGCAACTGAAAGCACAGCACATGGACGTGCAGCCAAACCTGCAGGCCAACGCAGCACTTCCCCAGGACCAGGCCCATCGCACGCTTTACCGCTTCAGTTCGCCACTGCTCGACATTAACGGCCTGGATATGGCAGCAGCCTGGGAAACAAAAGCCTTACAGCTAGACCAGCTGCTCTTAAAGAGCGGAAGCCTGCAAATACACGAAAACCCAAACGTACCCGAAGACCCGGAAAGCCTCAGTTTGGAAGCGCAATATGCCCGGCTGTCGCCCTACCTGCAGGCGCTGGGTATACAGGAACTGCGCCTGTCGGATGCCAGTTTTTCTTATCATCAGGGAGCCGATACGGCGCAGGCTATTCATCGGCTGGCTGATGCAAACGTCCAACTGGAAGGACTGCAGCTCGACTCCGTTTCACTGTTTGCCCCTAACCAAAAAGCCTTTGCAGATGCAGTCAGTATCACGACGGGTCGCTATACCTATCACCCTGTACAGAGTCCCTATACCTTGCAGGCGGGCGGCATGCAGCTCTCTACCCGCGATAAGCTGTTCGAGGCAAAGGCCCTGCACCTGGCCGGCGACTGGAAGGAAAACGACAGGTTGAAAAGTCAGAGCCTGGCGAAGCACACGCTATATGACATCCGGCTGCCGCAACTGCGCTTTGAGCAAATGGATCTGCTGGAGGCTATCCAAACGTCCCGCTTGACGATCGGCAGTATAAAGGCTGAGCAGCCAATAATCGATGTGCGCACTGATCAGCGTGTTGCGCCTGCCGATGGAGGGCCCGATCTGCAGGAGCTGTACCGGCAGGTGTCGGGTGTGGTGAGCAGCCTGGAGGTAGGGGAGATACGCATACGCGATGCCGCCCTGACACAGCACAGCAAATCGGGCAGCATACAGCGCTTGCAGCACCTGGAGCATGCCTCGCTTTTAGCCATTGGCCTGGAGCTCGATTCTGCTTTTGTTTTCGACCCCAATCATAAAATCCCCTTACAGGACCTGGTGGTGTCGGCGCGGAACTACCGTTACCAGATGCCGGACAATACCTATACCTTTACCCTGGGTGGATTGCGCTACTCCACCCGGCAGCAGGAGTTCACTGCCCGATCCATTGACGTACATTCGAGCCTGCAAGCCAACAACCAGCAGAAGCGGTTCAACAATGCAAGCCGTAAACTGATGGACCTGTCGGCGCATTCGCTCCAGATCACCGGACTGGATCTGATCGAGGCGGTGAACACCGGGCGGCTGGAGGCAGATCAGCTCGTGCTGCGGCAACCGGATGTCGCCATGTTGCTCGACCGCCAGGTAGCGGCGTCTTCCGGCTCAGGGCAGCAGGATGCGGGAAAGACTCTTTTTGAAATAGTTGATCTGATTTCAGTGAATACCATCCGGCTGGTAGACGGCTCCTTTACCTTCAGCGAAAAGCTCCGGCCTGTGATGCGAACTCATCAGCTGGAGCACGCCACCGCTACGATCTCGGGATTTCAGCTCACCCCGGAAACTTTTGCCAACCTGAACGACACCCTTCCGATGGAGGAGCTGACCCTTTTGGCAACAGACTATACCTATCGCTCCACCGACAGCCTGTATACCTTCCGCCTGGACAGCCTGCACTACTCCAGCAGGCAGCAGGAACTGGTCGCCCGTACCTTGCAGGTGAATGCCGACAGGGAGGTGAACGAACGTCTGAAAGTCTCCAACCCGGACATGGCCAGTCACAACCTGATCAATATTTCCGCCAGAAGATCGCGCATCACAGGCTTTGACCTGATTCACGCCTATGCGACGGGGCAGTACCACATGGACAGGCTGCTGCTCGCCGGCCCTGAGGTGAACATCATCCAGGACCAGGACGTGCCCACTGTTAGGAGCCTTACCCTGGCCGAGCAGGATACTGCCTCAGACAACGGCACTGCTGAGCAGATGGCGGAACTGATTTCGACTTTGCGGATAGGGCGGATTGATGTGACAGACGGCGCATTTGACTTTGGGATTCTGCGGAACGATACTATTCGCACCACCCATACCCTGGACCATGTGGCGCTGGGCATCGATCAGCTTCGGCTCGTATCGCTGGAGGAAAACGACCCCCTGGATATCTTTGATGTCGACGACATCGACGTGTTTATTCAAGGCTATTCTTATTACATGCCTGACAGTCTGTATGTGCCGGAGATAAAGGAAATTACTGCGTCGATGCAGCAAAGCTCCCTGCTTGTCGACAGCCTGCGTCTGCGGCCTCTTTTCAGCAAAGAAGAATATGCTGACTTGTTTGAATATGCCCGCGACCGGGTAGACCTGGAAGTGCCGAAAGTGGAGTTGATGAACGTCCGATTGCGAGCCCTGTTCAACAGCCAGGATCTGATCGCGCACAAAATGCTTGTTCGCAACCCGACGGTGGAGATTTACCGCGACAACAGCATCGGCCTCGATCCGGACCGCAAGCCACCGACCCTGCAACAGATGCTGCGCGATGCGGAGCTCTACATCCGGCTCGACACGATCATCGTCGACAAGAAAAACCTTGTACATCCGGTTATCGCCATCAATGCAGATAAGCCAGGCGTGTTCAGGTTAGAAGACGTGCATTTAGAGCTGTTTAACGTCACAAACGACTCGGCATTCATCCGTCAGAACAACATCATTACTGCAGACGTGTCGGCCCAGTTGATGGGGGCAAGCACCCTGCAGGGGCGCTATCAATTTGAGATGAATCATCCGGAAGACCGCTATACCTACGAGGGCACGCTGGACCCGATGGATTTCACGGCGCTGAACCCTTTGTTTGAGAACATGATGTTTATTCGTATCAGGAGCGGGCAGATCGGCAAGGCTACTTTCTCGATCGAGTCGACGGCAACGGCCTCCACGGGGCAAGTGCATTTTCCGTACAAAAACCTGAAAATACAGCTCCTGAGCAAAGACGACCCCGACAACCCCGGTCTGCTGCTCCGGGTGGGCACCCGGCTTATAAATACGCTGATCGTGAAGACCAACAACCCCTCCACGCTGGGCAAATTCAGAGAAGGGAGTGTGAAGGAAGAGCGTGATATGCAGCGGGCTGTTACCCATCACATGGGCCAGTCCCTGCTCGATGGCGTTACCTCCAGCCTGATGGTCAACTGGGTGGAGCGGATTGTCTCTGTGTTTGTGGATTTGTAATTAAGAAGGTAATATCACCAGCCCTTGATCACTCTCATTACCCGATCATAAAGGGGTAGGGCAGACCTATACACATCGCCTGGGGTGGCTATGATGTTAAACCCAACTTACACGTACAGGCTATGAAAGTAAAAGAGCCGCCTTTCTGAGTAGAAGGAGCGGCTCTTTGTGCTTTTATCATTTCTAGTCGCTTTGATTGTTTTTCTGCTGATCATCATGTGATCGCTCAGAAAGTACACGCTGGCCCGTCACTTTCCCGTAGAGTTTCGATAAAGGGGTGGAACTTATGCCATGTATCACCACAGAGGCACAAACCACCAGGCTCACAACCTCCCATATCAAAGGCTCTTTTAGTTTGTGTTCAGCCAACGAACCGTAGTATATCGCAGCTACCGCAATTGGCCCGAACCATCCAAGGAACAGCGCATCTTTAGAACTTCTCAGGTCAGGAAGCAGCGGCTTGAGGAGCAACAGCACGGGCGGTCGGCGTAGCAAAAGTATAGCGACAACCAGCAACAATCCGCTCCAGCCCAGGTGCCACCAGCCACTCCAGGGAATAGCGGTACCAAGCAGGGCGAAGATAGGGTAGGAGAAAAAGCGGTTCACTGCTTCCTGTCCTTTTTCTTCTTCTCCGCGTTCGTCCTCACTCACCAGTTGCACAAAGGCTGCGCCGGCTGCAAACACCACCAGTATTTCATCGCTCTTGATGAGCTTGCCACCCCCAACAGCCAGTAAGGAGAGTGCCACGGTGTATACGAGTCGCCAGTTCTCCTGAATCAGATCGTGTTTTTCGGCCAGCCTCAGCAGCTTGGCCGCTCCCAGTCCCAGCAGCAAACCGAAAGCCGTGGCGCCCAGAACTTCCCACAGGAAAGTATGTGTCAGCCAATGGGAGAGGGCACTGTCGGGCGTTTTGGTAAGCATGAGCAGCGGAAGAAATACAAAAAGGTAGCTCAGTCCGTCGTTCGCACCGGATTCAAACGAGATGGCATTCCGGATCCGCTCTGGCAGGTTTTTTTCGGCAACGGGGCCCGTTACGATGGGGCTGGCGGCAATAGGATCGGTGGGGGCGAGTATGGCACCGATAAGTGCGGACATCCAAAAGGGCAGTCCAAGTATCAGGTAGATCAGGAGGGTACTGATCCCCCACATCAAAACCATGCTCAGGCCGACGAGCGTCACCATCTGCCCCCATTTCTGACGAGGATAGGACTTAGGTATACGCAGTGCCACACTCACCAAACCGATGCCCAGCACCAGACGAGCCACCTTTTCCAGGATAGAGGACCGGTTGCCAAGCTCTTCCGGGTCTATTATATCCAAGACTTCCGGGCCTAATAGAATGCCGATAACCAGAGCTACCAGCGTTGCAGGTATAGGGCTTTGCTCCAGCTTTTTGGAGCATAGGCCCAGTATCAGTACCAGGCCCCCTAAGATGGTTACAATCGTATTGATCTTTTCGGTGTTCATTTTCTTGCAGTTGCTTTGCAGGCAGTGCTGTGCCTCATACGGCAATGAGTAGCAACAGGTGACTATCTAAACGAAAAGAGCCGCCTTTCAGAAGTGAAAGAGCGGCTCTTTTGCTGTCATAATGGCTATCCGCAACTACTTCCGATCGCAGTTGAACATCCAGTGTACGCCAAATTTGTCTTGGCAACTGCCGTAGTAGTCGCCCCAAAACATGTCCTGTAAGTCCTGCTCTACTTTACCGCCTTCCGACAGCGCTTTGAACAGGCGCTGTGTTTCTTCGCGCGAGTCGGGGTGCAGGGTAATGTACACGTTATTGCCTTTCGTTAGCCGGAAACCCATCGACTCGGGTGCATCCGTTCCCATGAGCACATGCCCACCCAGGATCGGCAGTGCGACGTTCATCACCAGGTTTTTGTCTGACTCGGGTATAGGCGGCATGTCTTCGCCCGGAGGGATGTCGCCAAAGCGGGCGATGCTGCCGATAAACTCCGTTCCGAAAACGGACTTATAGAATAGAAAGGCTTCCTCGGTCTGGTTCGTGAAATTGAGATAAGTGCTTACTGAGGCCATCGTTATATCTGGTAGGTTAACAGTTTAAGATCCGGTTTCGCACAGGGCTTTAATTTTCTGCAGCGCTTTGGGCCAGGTATCAGCAAAGAAGTCCTCAAACTCCTGGTTGGTGTCTACATCCACAGCGAGTACTGTTTCACCCTGCGTTTCGGTAAAGGTATAGTTCTCCAGTGCGCCAGCCCAGCCTACTACTTCCGGACCGCTGGTGATCTCGGCACCGTCTTGCACCAGACCCAGGTGCTCGATGCTGACAAAGTGGTTGGGGATGTTCTCTTTGATCCGGCTCACCATGCCACCTACTTTACCATCTTCCTCTATTCCCAGAAACTGTATTTTAGCGCCTTTCTCCCATGAGCCTTTGTAATGCGAAGTAGGGTGAAACACGGCGGTCCAGGTTTTATACTGCTCCGCGTCGAGCATAGTGCGGTATACCTGTTCGGCTGGTGCGGCAATGCTGACTTCGTAGTGCTGGGTGCGCGGCTTGGAAGCGGCTTCCACATAGTTTCTGAAATTATCCAGAATAGCCTGCCAGCCCGCCTGCTGCATTTCAACGGAATGGGTATGCTCGGCTTCAAAAGATTCGGTAACGCGGGTTTCCGTGCCTTGAGGTTCAAAACTGATTTCTACTTTGCGGCCATCCTCCAGGCTATAGGCAATGCGTTCGTGCTCCTGCACAGCGGTGTAAGTGCCGTTGAAGTCAAAGCCCATGCTGCCGTCTTTGGCTTCCATCCTGGAGAGGAACTTGCCACCTACCTGAAGATCGTTCTCGGCCCGTGGGGTATGCCAGTCATCAGAGGCATTGTTCCACTGGGTGATGTGCTGCGGTTCAGTCCAGAACTTCCAGACTTTTGCAACTGGCGCCTGAATGGTAGCGCTGATGGTAATGGTGTCGATTTTTGCGGTGTTTTCCATAGTATGCGTTTTTAAGTATTAATTTCTGTTGTGTAAGTCAGGTATAGACTAGCCTGAATGTACAGATAAATTCGTGTTGATCAGGCTACTGCTCTGCTTAATTTCTATAATTCAAAGGTAGCGCAAAGAAGAGGATCATAGCGGGTGTGAACATGACAAAAGGAGGGGGATTTGCGACAAAAAAAGGGGCGTTGCTTCTAAGTGTTTTTGTGTTTTAAGAAACTGTTCTGCGCTAGCGTTTTAGTGCTCTTGCAGTCGCCCTACGGCAGAGGTACATTCAGGGAGAGACACGGCAATGGTTTTCAGCACTATTCGACCATTTTCCCGGAGCAGGGCAATGGCATCGTTATCCTCAGCTATAGCGATAATGCGGAAAGTATCTTCGGGGAACTGCACGGGACTACGTTCGGGGATGCCTATACCCCTGGTAGGGGCAGAACTTCATCCCCTACGATCATGGGAATATGAAGAGATAGAAAATTGTAGTTATTTAATATTTAGTCACTTTTAACACTAAATAAACGTACAAGTACTACCAGCTAATTCTTACAAAATAAAACACTTAGGTGATGGTAGTCAGCAATTACCGTCCCACCCACACGGCCAGTAAAGAGACAAAACGTGGGACCATCCTCAAATGGATGCTCTTTGGCATCACACTCATCATTATCGGAGTGGTCGTCGCGGCCGTGCTATATGAAGCCCGTACATCCCGTTTGCAGGCGCGCGAACTTGCGCGCTATGCCACTACACTGACTTATCAGGTAGAGCCTGGCCGAAGCGACGCGATCGTCTACCCCAAGCCCGGACCTTTTGACAAGCGACTCGGCTATGCGCAGCTGCCCCAACTACTCGACCGGGCATCGTCGCGCGGTATGGAGGTGGTGGAGCAGGCCCGCTTTTCAGATGCTCTGATGCACTATACCTCGCAGGGTTACTTCGCACCTTACCCCGAAAAGACGCAGGCCGGTCTTCACATCGTCGATTACCAGGGCCGACCGGTGTATAATTTCAAGTACCCGCGCCGCTTGTATGCCAGCTACGAAGCTATTCCATCCCTGATCACTTCTTCTCTTTTATTTATCGAGAACCGCGAACTGCTGGCCACCGACCGCCCTTATATGAACCCGGCCGTGGACTGGCTGCGCTTTACGAAGGCGAGTCTGCACCTGGCCGCCAGCCGGATGGGACTCGAGTACCAGACCATGGGAGCGAGCACCCTGGCTACCCAGATCGAAAAGTTTCGTCATTCCCCGGCCGGCATTACGGTGAGCCCGCAAGCCAAGCTGAAGCAGATGGTGTCGGCCAGTGTACGCGCCTACCAGTCCGGACCCGAAACGCTCCCTGCCCGTCAGTCTTTGGTGCTCTCTTATATAAACACGCTGCCGCTCTACGGTGCTCCGGGCTACGGCGAGGTGCATGGGCTGGGCGATGGGTTGTGGGTGTGGTTCGGGACGCAGTTTGATCAGGTCAACCGCTTGCTCAGTTTACCTGCGGCTGAGGGCGACAGCCTGTTGGCCCAGGGCCAGGCCTTGCGACAGGTTATTTCGCTTTTCATAGCGCAGCGACGTCCGGCTTACTACCTGAACGAGAGTGGGCGCGACGCCCTGAACGAGCTAACCAGCAGCTACCTGCGCCTGCTTGCCGAGAACGGGCACATCAGCACCGAACTGCGCGATGCAGGGCTTAGCCAGGACGTGACCTTCCGGGAGTTCAGCAGCGACCCTATCACGGTGCCAGCCGAAACCAACAAGGGGTCGCTGATGGTGCGCACGCACCTGGCTGGGATGCTGGGCAAAACGCTTTACGACCTCGACCGCATGGATGTAGGCGCGACCACCACACTGGAGCACGCCCTGCAAGGGGAGGTAAGCGCCTACCTGAATCGCCTCAGTGACCCTGCTTACGCCAGAGAGCTGGGACTGTACGGAGAGCGGCTGCTGAGTCCGAAACAAGCCACTGAAATCCGCTATAGTTTTACCTTGTACGAGCGCAGTCCGCAGGGCAACCTGGTGCGCGTGCAAACCGACAATACCGAGCAGCCACTGGACCTGAACGAAGGCAGTAAGCTGGAACTGGGCTCTACCGCCAAACTACGCATGCTCGTCACTTACCTGGAGATGATCGCTGAACTCCATACAACCTATGCCGGGGAGTCTGCACCAGCCTTGCGGAGGGCACTGGCCGGTTCGCAGGACAACCTGAGTCGCTGGGTGCTGCGCTACCTGCTGCAGGCCAGCGACAAGAGCCTGGCCGCCACACTCGATGCGGCCATGGAGCGCCGTTACTCGGCCAGTCCGCACGAGTGTTTCTTTACAGGCGGTGGCATGCATACCTTCCACAACTTCAGCAACACCGACAATGGCCGCAACCCCAGCGTGCGCGAAGCTTTCCTGAAATCGATCAACCTGCCCTTTGTCAGGCTGACGCGGGACGTGGTGCGCTACAGCATACAGCAGCAGACAGGAGGGAGCGCCACATTGCTCGGAAATGATACAGACCCGCGCCGGCGGGAATATCTGACCCGTTTCGCGAATCGGGAAGGAGGTGTATACCTGCTTCGCTACTGGCACAAATATAAAGGCAAGTCAGAAGAAGAGCGTTTTGAAACGCTGCTCAAAGGCATGCGCCTCAACCCGGTTCGCCTGGCCACGGTGCATCGCTTCTTTTATCCCGATACTGACTCCATCAGCTTCACCCGTATGATGCGCGAGCGATTGCCGCTGGAGAAAAAACTGAAAGACAAGCGCATCATGGAGCTGTATCACCAGTTCGGGCCGGATGCTTTTGATCTGAACGACCAGGGCTATATCTCACGGGTACATCCGCTGGAGCTGTGGCTCTTACAATACCTTCAGAAACACCCGGACACTCAATGGCCAGAAGTGGCTGAGGCCAGTATGGAAACCCGGCAGGAGGTATATGCCTGGCTGTTCCGCTCCCGTCATAAGAGCGCCCGTGACTCCCGTATCCGCACCATGCTCGAGCTGGACGCCTTCGCTGATCTGCAGCAACGCTGGCACAAAGTAGGCTATCCTTTTCAGCAGCTGGTTCCCTCACTGGCGACGGCCCTCGGCTCATCCGGTGACCGTCCCGAAGCACTGGCTGAACTGATGGGTATCATTCTGAACGATGGCGTGCGACACCGGACCCGTCGCATTGAAGAGCTGCGCTTCGCCAGACAAACACCCTATGAAACCGGTCTGAAGTGGCAGGAAACAGAAGGAAAGCAGGTGCTGGCACCGGAAGTTGCCGCGCTCGTACGGGAAACTTTGCAGGAAGTCGTGGACACAGGTACAGCCCGTCGTTTGCAGGGCGGTATACCAGGCACCGACGGGGAGACACTGCACATGGGTGGCAAGACCGGCACCGGCGATAACCGGATCGTGACCATGAACAAAAAAGGACAGCGGCTTTCCTCCCGAAGCGTCAACCGCACGGCTACCTTTGTCTTTTTTATAGGTGATAATCACTTTGGTACGCTGACCGCTTTCGTGCCAGGGCGTGAAGCAGCCGACTTTCACTTTACTTCCTCGCTGCCCGTGCAGGTACTACGCGGCATGGCGCCGATCCTGGCACCCTACCTGGCAGCAGGTGATAGCATACAGGCTCCTGTACCACAGGATTCCACCTTACATATGGCCAACAAGCTCGAAAATCAGTATACTAAACATTATGCTGTAAACACGGATGCGCCCGCTTTCTAAACCTCGAACCTGACTTCTAAATCAGGGGCAGGTATAGCTGGGCGGACTAACTGAATGGAAATGAGATATTCCTACCGAAGAGGTTTTTCATGGCTGCTACTCTTTACTATACTTGCCCTTGTACCGCTGGGCATCGCCCTGGTGGGCCCTATACCTGCCGCCCGTGATTTCTGGACAGAATTAGGGGTAGCTCTGGGATTTATAGCACTCGCCATTTTTGGCTTGCAGTTCCTTTTTTCCGGCCGCTTTCACTGGGTCGCGCCTACTTTCGGGATGGACAACATCGTCCATTTTCACCGCAAGATGGGGCTGGTTGCCTTCTTTTTCATCCTGGCACATCCTGTCATCCTGATCCTGAACAATTCGGAATTCCTTTCCTACTTTGATCCGAGCGTTAACCTGATGCGGGCCATTGCGCTCTCGTATGTGTCAGTAGCCCTGGTCGCCATTACCGTCACCAGCGTTTGGCGACTGGCTTTCAAGCTGAGCTATGAAAAGTGGCGCCTGCTCCATGGTTTTCTGGCGCTTTCGATCGTGTTTGTGGGCGTGGTGCATTCCATACAGGTCTCGCATTACCTGGACCCACTCTGGAAAAAGATCCTACTCGCGCTGCTGCTGGGAGCCTGCATGTACCTGGTGCTGCATACCCGTATTGTCAGGCCCTGGCTCAACCGCAAAAAGCCCTACCGGGTGACCGACGTGCAAGACGAACGCGACGAATGCTGGACACTCAGCCTGCAGCCCGCGTCGGGTCAGAAGATGCGCTTCAAACCCGGACAGTTTGCCTGGATCACGGTCAACGACAGTCCCTTTACTTTACAGCAGCATCCATTTTCATTTGCCTCCAGCGCCCGTGCCAGCACGATCAGCTTCACGGCCAAGGAGTCCGGCGATTTCACTTCTACTTTCAAAGAAATCCCGAAAGGTGCTCAGGTATACCTGGAAGGGCCATTCGGATCCTTCACGCCTGAGCCGGACAGCCACCTTTTTCTGGTGATGGGTGGCATCGGTATCACTCCTGGCATGAGCATGCTGCGTACCATGCGCGACGATAAAGATCCCCGTAAAGCCATTCTGCTCTATGCCAGCAAGAAGTGGAAGGACGTGACCTTTCGGGAAGAACTCACCGAACTCAGCAAAGTGATCGACCTGCGCATCATCCATGTGATAGAGGATGTGCCCGACGAAGAAGACCTGCCGGAAGACATTGACGGGGAAGGTGGTCGTATTGATGAAGAGATGCTGGCCAAATACCTGCCCGACAATCCTGACCAGTTCATGTATTTTATCTGTGGTCCGGGGCCTTTGATGGATGTGGTCGAGATCGGGCTGCACAACCTGGGAGTTGACTGGCGTCGCATCTATTCAGAGCGCTTTGAAATTGTATAATTAACTGATAGCCCATGCAAGAAAAATACAGGAAACTACTATACAAGATCATTGGTCGGCTTGGCGAACTGGTAGGACTCGTCCTGCTGTTGGCAGCTATGCTGTTTGCTTCGCGGGGCATGTGATCAATCTTTTAACTTAATAAATGAAGCAAGATGATCAGGAAAATAGATATTGGTCAAGACCAGGTGCTGGCCTTCAGGGTAGAAGATGAACTGGATGTGCAGGATATGAAAGCCTCCCAAAAGATTATCAAACCTGAACTCGAATCTGCGGCTCCCTTTAATTTATACCTGGAGATGGCCGCTACAGAAGGAGTGGAACCTGCCGCCATTCAGGAGCGGGTGCGTTTTATTCTGTCCAACTTCAGCGAGGTGCTGGATAAGGTAAAAAAGATTGCACTCGTCACCGACAAAAGCTGGCTCCAACACCTGATGTCCGGTGTGTTTACCATGGTACCCTCTATTGAGCAGCGTTCTTTTTCATTTGAAGAAAAAGAGGCAGCCCGCCGGTGGGTGGCGCATTGAAATATCCTACGCAGCAGTCATTCGATTTGGGAGTAAGTACAACCTGTGTTTAATGCGTATTTAGTTTTAACCGGCTGTTAATCAAGTTTATAAATTATTTTGTAAAAGGCTTGTTTCAGATATTGACTTTTGTATAAATTTGGTGTTCTAAGTGTCGGTTAGTATTTTGTTTTCATAGCTGAATTGTCAATTCAGATCAGGATGAGGGCGGGAATCTAGGTGCTGATGATCCGATATGAATTGCACAGTTTATATGAGAATACTTTTACTTCTTCTGTTTTGCTTTCCATTTATGCTGGTAGCGCAGGACAGGATCGCCGACAGCCTGAAGGTCGAGTTGGCCAATGCCCAGAGCGATTCAGCCAGGGTAGTGCTGCATGGCAACTTAAGCAAGCACTATGGGTTATCGGATGCGCTGACATCGCGCAAATACGGGCTGCTTGCTGAGCAGCTGGCAAAAACCATCGGCTTCAATCAAGGACAAATCAATGCGCAGCTCCTGATCGGAAACTCGCACCTGATGATGGGAGAGTACGATGAAGCACTCCGTTACTACATTAAATCCCTCCGGCTCAGTGAAGTCTCCCAGGATACAACCTATATAATTGCCTCCTACAACAACCTGGGCAATGTATACAACAAAACACGTGATTATACCCGTGCTGTACAGCACTACAGCCAGGCAGCGGAACTGGCGGAGCTGGCGCATGACATGCAACGCCTTGGCAGCGCCTATAACAACCTGGGCGATATAGCCGAGTCCCGCAAGGACTTTAAAGCAGCACTGCAGTATTACCAGAAAGCAATCAAACTACAGGAGGAGATTGGTAATAAGAAAGGGTTGGCCATCGGGTTGCATAACCTGGGCTATCTCCACCTGCACCTCGGCAAGCCCGCGGATGGTTTGACTTATATGTTTCAATCAATTGAGTTGAGCCAGGAGATAGGCAACACGATGATCATGATGTCGACCTTAGGCCGTGTTTCGGAGCTATACCTGGCAATTGGTAAACCGGATCAGGCCTTACGGTTTGCTAACGAAAGCTATGCGATGGCCTCCAGAACTGGCTCCAGCAAGAAAATGGCAGAGGCTAGCTGGAGCCTGCATACGGCCTATGCAGCCCTACATGACTATAGTCGTGCTTACGAGTACATGCTTCTTTACAATAAGCACAAGGAGGTACTGCACGAAGAAAGCCGTGAGCGAATGGAAACAGAGTTGACGGTACAGTATGAAACCGAGCAAGTGGAAGCAGAAAATTATCTGCTGAAAGCGGCGCAGGAGCGTCAGGAGGCAGAACTGAAGTCGCAGCGATGGTTTATGGCAGTTGGTGTGGCCGTGATGCTGATCTTGCTGGTACTGGTGGTAGAACTGTTTAAAAGCCGGTCCCGTCAGAAAGCAGCCTTTAACAGACTGGAGGAGGCGCACCTGTTGGCACGATCGCAGCAGGCAGAGATCGCGCTGCAGTCTGAGCAGCTCCGTGTACAGAACGAACGTCTTGGCAGACAGAGCGATTTTCAGCATAAGGTGTTTTCCATTATCTCCCATGACCTGCGCGGACCTTTTTCGTCGGTGAAAAGTGTACTGGCACTGGCGATGCGCAAGAGTATGACAGAAGCCGACACAGCCCGCATATTCGGCCTGCTCAACCGCGATATAGACGTAGCCAACAACATGCTGGACAACATCTTGATCTGGGCAAAAGCGCAGTTGGACGATGCAAATGTGAAGCTGCAGCCACTGAGTCTTTATGGCTTGACTGATGAAACCATGGAGCAGGTAAACGCCCATGCTGCCAAGAAGGAGATTACACTGATCAATCAGGCAGACCTTTCGGCATTTGGCTTGACGGACAAAGAACGATGCAGCTTTGTGCTGCGCAATCTGCTCATGAATGCCATTAAGTTCTCCAGTCCGGGAGGCCAGGTAGTGGTGGAAACTGCTGTAGCAAATGACAGGATAGCCTTGCTGGTGAAAGACAGCGGGAAAGGCATTTCTGCTACCAATAACTCTAAGCTCTTCACCGAGAAGCGGTTTACGACCCTGGGTACTGCCGGTGAAAAGGGTACTGGTCTTGGCCTGATGCTTTGCAAAGAATTACTGGAGAGTTTTGGAGGCAGCATCCGGGTAGAAAGCGCTGAAGGTATAGGCAGCACGTTCATCGTCGAAATGCCTGTTGCTATACCTACAGAAGAGCTGTTGGAGGAGGAGGAAATGCTGGCTTAAGTAAGGCAAGTCAGTTCCACATCAGTTCGCTTCTGATACCCCTTCGACCCTGATAAAAGGTATAGTTTGCAGGTAGGTTTTGCCTTGATAGTGCATTACCTGTCTTGTAGCTTAACCTGGCAAACCATGACTTAAGGTATGGTTTGCCCGGTTAGCTCTTAAACGCGGGCGATCTTACATCCCATTCTTGTATCAAATTCAGCCTCTGAACTCGTGCCGGTGAGCTCAAGTGCCTTCAACGAAAGACGGGCGCAGGCATCCGCGTCGGAAGCGGCGCGGTGGTGCAGGAAGTCGATGCGGTGCATGTTGCAAAGCGTTTTGAGATCATACTTGTGCATTCCCTTCCAGATATTCTTCGAAAACTTCAGGCTGCAGGTATAGCGGGCATCCGGCAATGGGATGCTGTAGGTTGCCAGCGTTTTGCGTAGTACACTCATATCAAAACTAGCATTGTGCGCGATGAGCAGTTGTCCTTCCAGGTAGGGCTTGAGCACAGGCCAGAGCTCCCTGAAATCCGGCTGGTCTCTGACATCTGCCGGCCGGATGCCATGCACGGCGATGTTAAATGAATTGAAATGGGGGTAATACAAAGGCTTGATCAGCCAGGAGCGTGTTTCTACAATTCGCCTGTCCCGCACGACTGTTATACCTATTTCACAGGCACTGTCACGCTGCGGCGTGGCCGTTTCGAAATCAAGCGCAATAAAATCCATAAGGCAGGCTAAGTTAAAAGTAGTATTGGTAAAAGTGAAGGGTGCAATTTAGTCAATTTGCCTGTACTTCTACTTTAGGCCTTTAGCCTCTTTTATCATCCCAAATATAGGAACAGTCTGAGGACAGCTGCTAAACGGTGCTATCCCTTTAGCTTTAATTTAAAAATAAAATTAACTTTAAGCTATCACCGCTATACTGTTACCCTGAACCAACAGCTCGCCTTATGAGAAGCATCACCCTATCCGTTCTCCTGTTTATTCCTTTGCTGGTCTTTGCGCAAAAGAAGCCTGCGCCTGACCTGGTGAAGTACGTCAACCCGATGATCGGTACTGCCAAAATGGGCCATACCTACCCGGGTGCCACCGTGCCTTTCGGAATGGTGCAACTCAGTCCGGATACCGACACTATTCCGTACGAAGTGAACGGCAAGTATAACAAGGACGTGTACAAGTACTGCGCCGGCTACCAGCACGACGACAAAACGATCGTCGGCTTCAGCCAAACCCACTTCAGCGGCACCGGCCACTCCGATCTGGGAGACTTCCTGATCGCACCGACCACTGGCAAACTGCAATTGAACCCTGGCACGGCTGACAAGCCTGAAAGCGGCTACCGCTCTGCTTTTTCGCACCAGAACGAAGTAGCGGAGCCAGCTTATTATAAAGTAAAACTCGACGACCACAATATTCTGGCAGAACTCACAGCCAGCAACCGCGTGGGCATGCACCAGTATACCTTCCCGAAGTCAGACGAGGCGCATATTATCCTGGATCTGATGTCGGGGATTTACAACTACGACGGCAAAACTACCTGGACCTTTGTGCGGGTGGAGAATGACACGCTGATCACCGGTTACCGCCAGACCAACGGCTGGGCCCGCACCCGCACGGTTTACTTTGCCATGTCCTTTAGCAAGCCTTTCCACCAGTATGGCAATCAGGAATACTCCGAGGCACAGGCATACAAAGGCTTCTGGCGCAAGTTCGACCAGACCAAAAACTTCCCGGAGTTCGCCGGCAAAAAGATCCGGGCCTATTTCGATTTTAAAACAGAAGAAGGGGAGAAGATCAAGATAAAATTTGCGCTCTCGCCGGTTAGTACCGAAGGCGCTCTGGCTAACATGCGGGCCGAGATTCCGCACTGGGACTTTGAGCGGGTAAAGCGCGAAGGACAAGTCGCCTGGAACAAAGAACTGGGCAAAGTAGTAGTCGACGCTGGGAAAGATGATCTGGTGAATTTCTATACCGCCATGTACCATGCTTTTTTAGGACCGACTACCTATATGGACGTAGACGGCAGGTATAGAGGGCTGGACATGAATGTGCACCAGGCCGATGGCTTTACGAACTATACTAGCTTTTCGCTTTGGGATACTTACCGGGCACTGCACCCGCTGTTTAACATCCTGCAGCCCGCCCGCAACAATGACATGATCAAATCGATGCTGGCGCACTACGATCAGAGCGTGCACAAGATGCTGCCGGTGTGGTCGCATTATGCCAACGAAAACTGGTGCATGATCGGCTACCATTCCGTGCCGGTGATTGCTGATGCCGTGCTGAAGGGAAACGGAAACTTTGATGCGAATCGTGCCCTGGATGCCTGCGTACAGACTGCCCGCACCCGCTATTATGATGGCCTGGAGTACTACATGGACATGGGCTATGTGCCGGAGGATAAGAACGGCTCTTCGGTTTCAAAAACTCTGGAGTATGCTTACGACGACTGGTGCATCGCGCAAATGGCCAAAAAGCTAAACAGGCAGGACATCTACGAGGAATTCAGCAAGCGTGCCCAGAACTACAAGAACGTGTACGATGCCAAATCGGGCTTTATGCGCCCTAAGTTGAGCGACGGTAACTGGAAGAAAGAGTTTGACCCACTCGACACGCACGGACAGGGCTTCATAGAAGGCAACTCCTGGAATTACAGCCTTTACGTTCCCCATGATCCGGCCCAGATGATCGCCATGATGGGGGGGAAGACCCGCTTTGCCCAGCACCTGGATTCACTCTTCACCATGGACCTGCCGGACAAATACTTTGAGAACACCGAAGACATTTCCAGAGAGGGTATCATCGGCAACTATGTGCACGGCAACGAGCCCTCGCACCACGTCCCTTTCCTCTATAACTGGACCGACCAGCCCTGGAAAACCCAGGAGCGTACCCGCATGGTACTCAAAGCCATGTACAAACCGACGGTAGACGGATTAGGCGGAAACGACGATTTCGGACAGATGAGTGCCTGGTATATTTTCAGTGCCCTGGGCTTTTACCCTGTTGCGCCTGGCTCTGATCATTATGCCATCACCAGCCCGGCCATCAAGTCAGCTACGATTAATCTGGAGAACGGGAAGACCTTTATGATTGACGTGAAAGCCCAGAGCGACAAGAACGTGTTTATACAGAAAATGGAGTTGAATGGGAAACCGTTAAATCGCACTTTCCTCACGCATAGTGAGATTATGAACGGTGGGAAAATAATCTTTCACATGGGGAGCAAGCCGAATAAGAAGCTTTTTGCAATGGCGCCGTAATCCAGGTATAGATTTGCATGCGGCAAAGTTGTATCTGCTACAGGTATAACTACTTGAGTAGTTTCATAGCTTCGCCTGTGTGACGGGCATGTAGTGCTATTGTTGCAGCTTTTGCAGGTATAGCAACCTGATTTGTTTCATTCCCTCGCCTGTGCGGCGAGCACTCACTTTTTTCCTTGATGAAAAAATCGAGGGCCCCTACCCCCAGTAAGCAAAAAAGCAAGACCCTCCAAACTCGCTGAACGCTCAGACAGTGGAGTGTCATTTTGTGCACTTGGTGAGTGTGATTTGTTTCATAGTTGAAGGGTCAAGTTAGTTTTGTTATACCTGCCAGTGGTATGTCTGGATTGTAACATAAGGGATGATGCCTATACCTGTCAAATGGCAGCTCCAAGTTCTCCGACTTGGACAATCCAGAACGCGAGTTCGAAGATTGCGAACGTAGCTCTGAGGGGTTAGGGGTGGTTGGACCCAGTATATGCAACATAAACTATAAGGCTTAGACCTAATGTGGGGTAGTAGCTGAAAGTCCCCCTTGGGGGTAGGGGCCCTCGACAAAGAAGGGGGCAGGGGGATGACAATCGTTCCTAATTCCCCTCTGGGGGTAGGGGCCCACTTTAAAGGGAGGGGCAGGGGTGGGTTAATCGTGCACGAAAATCCTTTTAATCCTTTAATCCTTTAATCCTGAAAATCCTTGGGGAAGGCCCCATATAAAAAGATGCATACAAAAAAAGACCGTAGGTTAGCCTACGGTCTTTTTTTCAATATATGTCAGTCCGGCGACTATACCTGGGCCTCCCTTACTCTATATCCTACAAAGCCATAGTAAACGATGTAGGCATAGCAGATCATCGGGATGATAAACGATAGTTGCAGATCGCCTGTCAGGTCGGCAAACAAGCCTTGTAGCGGTGGCACGATCGCACCACCTACAATAGCCATTACCAATAGCGATGAGCCCTGGCTGGTATTGCGGCCGAGGCCCTTGATGGCCAGGTCAAAGATGGTGGGGAACATGATGGAGTTGAACAGGCCAATGGCAATGATCGACCACATGGCAAGAGATCCCTCCGCTAATATACCGATCAGTAGAAGCCCAATCACCGCCATTGCAAACAAGCCCACCGTGCGGTTGGGTATAAAGCGGGCCAAGAGCAGAACAAGAACATTCAACGCGATCAGACCTAGGATGATCAGTGCCTGGTTGAGGTCATAAAGCACATAAACTGTTAGGAAAGTAACCAGCGCGATAAGTGCTATTACAGCAAACTTGCCTGTGCGTTTTAAAGTACTCAGCGCTACAGCTCCAAAAAAGCGACCGATCATCGCACCACCCCAGTAGAAAGCCAGGTAATGCTTCGCCTCAGACTCAGACAAGCCAGTAATCTGTGGAAGCTTGATGTAATTGATAAGCGCACTACCAATACTCACTTCGCCACCCACATACATAAAAATGCAGATGATGCCCATTACCAGGTGCGGGTACTTTGTGGCCGCTGCTCCTCTTTCAATTTTACCGCCTCCTTCCAAACGCGGTAGCTTTGCCACTTTGATCAGCACGGCCAGGAGCAACAGTAGACCAGCAAGTCCCAGGTAAGGAAGCTTCACAGAGTCTGCAGTGTCTATCTCAGCAGATGCCACCTGATCGAAAATAAGGTAACCACCAATGATAGGTGCGATCGTGGTGCCAAAGGAGTTGAGGGCCTGCGACAGGTTCATGCGGCTGGAGGAAGTCTCCGGCGGACCCAAGATGGCAACATAGGGGTTAGCGGTGATTTGCAGCACCGTAATGCCGGATGCCAGCACGAACAAGGCCATCAGGAAGAAACCGTAGCTGTGAAACACAGCCGCCGGGTAAAACAAGGTACAGCCCAGCGCTGCCACGATCAATCCGATGATAATACCATTTTTGTACCCAATCTGCTGAATAGGGTCTCCTTTGGTAATAGAGAGCAAAAAATACAGAAATGATACAATGAAATAGGCTCCAAAGAAAGCTGTCTGAATCAGCATGGCCTGCCACAGTTGGAGTGTAAACACCTCCTGTAGTTTTGGGATCAGGATGTCGTTCATGCAGGTGATGAAACCCCACATGAAAAATAGGAGTGTAACGACGATCAGCGGCGAAGTATAGTTTTTATAGTCTCGCTGAGATTCTTTGGACTGCGAAGTTACTTCTTCAGTCGCGATAGGCGTGATGGATGGCATCGGGGTATAGTTTAGTGTTTATAAGGTTTTATTTTAGGTGCTGTGCTGCGGTCCTGTCGTTTGTGAGAGAATAAGGTGCGGCACTTTCCTGTGTGCCACGACTCTTGTTAGGATTAGCTCCCATTTCAAACTTTAACTTGCCGCCTTTCATAATAGCTTCGTGGGAGATCCAGTTCTGGCCAAGTTTCTTTCCGTTGAGGCTTGCTTGCTGCACATACAGATTTTCCTTGCTGTTAGACGGCGCTTCGATCACGAACGTTTTCCCATTTTCAAGTTTTATCGTTGTTTTTTTGAACAAAGGGGCGCCAAGCACATACTGATTCACAGCCGGGGTAACCGGATAGAAGCCCAGGGCCGAGAATACATACCAGGCGGAAGTCTGCCCATTGTCTTCATCACCACAGTAACCGTCGGGGGTAGGTTGGTACATGCGGTCCATGGTTTCCCGTACCCAATATTGCGCTTTCCAGGGCGCTCCGGCATAGTTGTAAAGGTATATCATGTGCTGAATGGGCTGATTGCCATGGGCATACTGTCCCATGTTCGCAATCTGCATCTCGCGTATTTCATGGATCACACTGCCGTAGTAACTCTCGTCATAGACAGGCGGCAGCGTGAACACCGAGTCCAGTTTGGCGACAAAGTTTTGTCTGCCACCCATCAGGTCGATCAGGCCCTGCACATCATGGAACACAGACCAGCTGTAGTGCCAGCTGTTGCCCTCCGTGAAGGCATCGCCCCACTTAAAGGGGTTGAAAGGTGACTGAAATGTGCCGTCCTGATTTTTACCGCGCATAAGGCCAGTGGCGGGATCAAACAGATTCCGGTAGTTCTGGCTGCGTTTCGCATAGAGGTTGATTTCTTCCTGCGGTCTGTTGAGCGCTTTAGCGAGTTGATAGATGGCAAAATCGTCGTAGGCATACTCCAGGGTACGGGCTGCATTTTCGTTTATCTTGACATCATAGGGCACATAGCCCAGCTTTTTGTAATAGTCCGCACCGGCACGACCGATGGCCGTGATCGGCCCCTCGTTATTGGCCCCGTGCAGCAGCGCTTCGTACAGGGTGTTGATGTCGTAGTCACGCAGGCCTTTCACGTAAGCATCCGCCACGACAGAAGCGGAGTTGTTGCCGATCATGATATTAGCATAACCCGGACTGGACCACTCCGGCAGCCAGCCGCCTTCTTTATAGTCGTTCACCAAGCCAGCCTGCATTTCTTTGTTGATGCTCGGATAGGCCAGGTTCAGGAATGGGTAGAGGGCCCGGAAGGTATCCCAGAAACCTGTGCCAGCAAAGCGGTATCCCGGGTATACCTTGCCGTCGTATGGACTGTAGTGCACCGGGTTGCCGCTGGCATCAAGCTCGTACATTTTGTGCGGGAAGAACAGGGTACGATAAAGACAGCTGTAAAAAGTGCGCATCTGCTCGTCTGTGCCACCCTCTACAGTGATACGACTCATGGCTTCATTCCAAAGTGATTTGGCTTTCCGTTTAGTCGCCTCAAAATTATCGTTTGCGAGCTCTCGTTTCAGGTTTAATTCCGCCTGCTCCAGACTGATAAAAGAAGAAGCCACCCGCAGCGTTACCTGCTCGCCTTTCACCGTTTTGAATCCGACAATAGCGCCCGCATGATTGGCGTTCATCTCCAGTTTGTCTTTTACCAATGTCGAATCGTGCCAGGTATAGGCTATGGTAAAGGGCTTGTCAGCATAGATGACAAAGTGATTTTTGAAATCCTTGGGGTTGCTGCGGGCATTTTTGGTGGTATAGCCTACTATCTTATTTTCACCCGGTATGACTTTTACAAAAGAGCCTTTATCAAGCGCATCGATCACGATAAATGAACTGTCTGATTTAGGATAAGTGATGCGGAACTGGGCGGCACGCTCGGTAGGTGTGAACTCGGTCGTTACATCATGGTCGGCCAGGTATACGCTGTAATAATATGGCTTGGCTATCTCTGACTTATGGGAGAACCAACTGGCTCTGGCATCCTGATCGAAGCGCAGTTTGCCTGTTACCGGCATGATTACAAACTGGCCGTAGTCGTTCATCCAGGGCGAAGGCTGGTGCGTCTGTTTGAACCCCCTGATTTTATCTGATGCATAGGTATAGGCCCAGCCATTTCCCATCTTGCCTGTTTGTGGTGTCCACAGGTTCATGCCCCAGGGCACAGCAACGGCAGGGTAGGTGTTGCCATTTGACAGACTAACTTTAGAATCAGTACCCATCAGGGGGTTAGCCAATTCTTCAGGCTCAAACGCTGGCTTTTGTTTTTGTGCCAGCAAAGTGGCAGGTCCCAATAGCAGGGTAGCAAGAACAACTGAAAGTAATCGTTTTTTCATACGAATGCGATGCTTGTTTGGCAGTTTAGCTGATGTAATCTGAATCCTTGACGTTATACCTTGCTGCCTGGAGGTGACAGAAACATCGAATATACTAAAATCTCGGAATAAAGTATTAAATGTGAATTAAGTGACTACATGACACCATGGCGCTGGACTTTTGTTAACTAGCTATATTGACAGGAGTCTGTATAGGAGAGGCTATGTGAAATTGGAGTGATTAAGAGTTATAGTCATCTTAATTGATCGACTATTTAGGACGACAGCCTAATCAGCATACAAGCTCAACACCTATATCATGAAGGTTACGTATCTCTCTGCACAGATACTCGCTGAAAGTGATTAATCACAGTCTGAGTTCTTTAAAAGACGATTATACCTGCCAGGTTTGTGCGCTGTTATGTTTCCCGGATTATTTTTTATATTTCTGAATGGATCAAGCACCAAATAACGAAGACCTAATGCACGGCTCTATTTTCGTGCTGCTAAAGCGCTTTGTGGAAAGTACCCATGACCACAGTATGTGGGTTAAGGTGCTGGAGGAGGCGGGTGTGGATCATTCTGCTTACCAAATGCATGAAATGTACCCCACTCATGAAATTTTTGCTATCGCCGGTACGCTTGCAGAGAAAGAAGAACAGCCAGTGTTTGACATACTGGAGCAGTTCGGTGAGTTTATCGTGCCTGACCTGATGCTGATTTACAGCAAGTACATGCAGCCTGAATGGCGTACTTACGAAATGCTCTTAAATACAGAGGAGACCATGCATGGGGCGGTGAGAAGAATAGATAGCAGGGCTAACCCGCCTAAGCTGGTGGTCACCAGAAAGGGAGAGAATCAACTGATTATCGATTATCATTCCAAACGCAGAATGGCCGGCGTAGCAGTAGGCATTATCCGGGGCATCGCCAAATACTTCGACGAGGGTGATATGGTAGACATTATGCAACTCACACCTATAGACGCTGAAAATGTGCAGATCAAAGTGGAGTTTCTGCGCTAAGTTCCTGTCCTGACAGGGTGGGAGCTATCTATAAACTATGTTTGAAGGATGACTGTTTACAAGAAATCTTCTGGTTTACTGTCTATTAACTAAATCTAATTAACAGTAAACCAGAAGATTTCTCTCATATCCCAGTACTTTTTTGAATCAATGGTCAGCATTTCGGTCCATAGGTCAGATTAGCTTGGATTGATATTTAAGTGTTGAGATGCTTGTAAATGCAGATCTATAAATAAGCATCGTCAGAGAGTTGCTTACTTGCCGATGCAGAATTTTGTGAAGATGTTGTCCAACAAGTCATCTGTCGTGATCTCACCAGTAATTTCACCTAGACTGTAAAGTGATCTGCGGATATCAGCAGCCACTAAATCACCGCTCATACCTAATCCCAGCCCGTTAAGCACATCATCCAGCGCTTCGTAGGTTTTGTTCAAACTATCGACGTGGCGCAGGTTGGTTACAATGGTTTGCTGCTGTGTATTCAGTTTGCCCAGGTTAACTTTGTTAACGAGTGCTAGTTTCAGGTCTTCCAAGTGAGCACCTTCAGCTGCAGAGATTTGTACGAGACCCTCTATACCTGCAAAAGCTGCCAGTTTCTCTGGGGTAGCCTGATCAATTTTGTTGGCCACAGGCAGAAAAGGAAGTTTCTTGGGGTTAAGCACTTCCAGCTCCGACTGCAGTGCTTCAGGTGTGGTATCGGTGATGTCGAAGAGGTAGATGATAAGCGAGGACTGACTTAGCTTCTGCATGGTGCGCTCCACACCAATGGCTTCTACTTTGTCTGTGGTTTCGCGCAAACCAGCTGTATCGATAAAGCGAAAAGTGACACCTCCGATGTTAATCTCATCTTCTATGAAATCGCGGGTTGTACCCGGCACATCTGAAACGATGGCTTTTTCTTCGTTTAGCAGTTTGTTGAGTAGAGTGGATTTGCCGGCATTGGGCTTGCCCACGATTACGGTTGGTACGCCGTTTTTGATCACATTGCCCAATTCAAATGACTTGAGCAGCTCGCGAATGATCTGCTGTATGTTTAGGATCAGCGTGCGCAACTGGTCACGATCAGCAAACTCCACATCCTCCTCACCGAAGTCCAGCTCCAGCTCAATCATAGAGGCAAAGTGTACCAACTCTGAACGCAGGCGTTTGATCTCTTGCGAAAAGCCACCCCGCATTTGCTTCATGGCCACTTCATGGGAAAGAGCAGAGTCAGAGGCGATCAGGTCGGCCACTGCCTCGGCCTGGGCCAGGTCAAATTGCCCGTTCAGGAAAGCACGTTTTGTGAATTCTCCGGCGTTTGCCAGACGAGCTCCTTTTTTTAGGAGCAGCTGCATGATCTGCTGCACGATGAAGTCGGAGCCATGGCAGGATATCTCCACCACATTCTCTTTGGTATAGGAGTGAGGTGCAACAAACAGCGAAACCAGCACTTCATCGACGATCTTTTCGCCATCGCGGAGCGTACCGAAATGGATGGTATGGCTGGCCTGTTTTGTCAGGTCCTTTCCTTTGAAAACAGCGTTGGTGATCGAAATGGCCTCGGGGCCTGAGAGACGAATGACAGCGATGGCCCCTGTACCAGGTGCTGTGGCCACGGCGGCAATTGTGTCGGTATGTATAAACTGATGAATCAAGGTGTAGCAGATATTTTAAAACCTAAAATTAAGGATTAATCAGGCATTCTTCACGAAACAATCTTCAATCCTATTTCTTAGTATACTCTTCCCAGGTTTTCGACTTATGATGATTATCGCCAAAATAGGTTAGAATCTGGTGAAAAGTGGATGCATCGAGGTAGCCTGGAACGGGCGTAAGCATATTGAACTTTTCGTCCAGGTATACGGTGGTAGGATAGCTCATCTGCCCCTGAAGGAGTGCAACTGCCAACTCGTGTGCACGATATTGCTCTTTAAAAGTATAGGTATGGCCGTTGAGGGTGATCGGTGTTTTGCCCTCTGCGTTCAGCTTCACGGCATAATAGTTTTTGTTAATGTAGGCCACTACATTGGGATCGGTGAATGTGGACTTATCCATCTTCTTGCACCAGCCACACCAATCGGTATAGACGTCGATCACAACTTTACGAGGCTGCTTTTTGATCTTTTCAGCGGCTTCTTCCATGCTGATCCAGTTGATTTTAGCGCCTTTCTGACTGACAGGTTCAGCAGGTACTGCCCTGTGCCAGGTATAGCCTGACAGTAAAAGCATAAGCGAAAACAAAGGCAAAAGGAGAGTTCTCTGTAGCATAGCGTGTTTTCTTTGAACCAGAACACTTAAAGGTATACTTTCAATTCACTTCCTGTAAAAGCTTGTCTGCCGGGTTAGTGTCCAACTGTCTGTACTCGCTTTTGTCTTCGCAGTTTGCCATAGCTTGGTGAGAACAGGAAGGCCAGCAGGAACTCTATACCTGTAACTGTCGCAATAGCTCCGGCAATGGAACCGTCCAGCCACACGGCCAGGTAGTAACCGGCAAAAGAGGCAACAATTCCCAATAGCACAGCGATGCCCAACATGGTCTTAAAGTCGTCGGTCAGCAGGTACGCCGTGGCAGGAGGTGCCACCAGGAAAGCCACTACCAGGATAGCCCCCACGGACTCGAAAGAAGCGACGGTTGTCAGCGAGACTGCGCCCATGAGTAAGTAATACCAGAGTGTAGTAGAGATGCCGATAGCCGCTGCGAAGGCAGGGTCGAAAGTGGTCAGAAATAGCTCTTTATACCCTAACACAATGAAAGCTCCGATCAGCAGCGTAACCACTGCCAGCATCCAGACAGTGCGCGGTCCCATGCTCAAACCTCCTTCAGTAATGATCAAGTCGAGTGGGACATAGGCAATTTCGCCATAAAGAACACAGTCCTGGTCCAGGTCTACCTGACCTGCAAAAACGGAGATCAGGATAATGCCAATAGCGAACAGCCAGGTAAAGGTGACCCCTATAGCAGCGTCGGCCTGCACCCGTGCAAAGCGGTGAAAGAATTCAATCAGGAAAGTGGTAAGGACACCCAGCAGTCCGGCTCCGATCAGCATCGGTATCGTGTCACGGGAGCCAGTAAACATAAACGCGATCACAATACCTGGCAGTACGGCATGTGAGATCGCATCGCCCACCATGGCCATGCGTCTCAGTATCAGGAAACAACCCAACAAGCTACAGCACGTTGCCACCAAACTCCCCGTCAATATGATCCAGAATGCGTTCATGTATTTTTACAGTTAGCGAATGGGTAATGGAGTGAATGAGCGATTATTTTTAATTTTTAATATTTTCATACTTGTACGCGAGGGTCCTTTTGAAAAATTCCCCTACTAATATTGTGTATGATTCGGTCAATTCACAATCTGTTCTTTCTGGTATTAAATTTTCAAATCACCAATCGCTCCTTCATTAATTCATTAAATCCTAAGGAATCCTCGCACTATGCGGGTCCAGGTCAGGGTAGTTGAGTTCTTCAATCAGGCGCTGCTCCAGTTCCGGTGTGATGATGTGCTCGATGGTTTCAGCGTCTTCGTGCACGTGGTCGGAAGCCAGGTTCAGGTACTGGGTCAGGTATAGCTCCCAGAGACGGTGGAGTCGCACCACCCTACGGCCTCGTTTCTCACCCTCCGTGGTCAGCAACCAGCGCTTGTCCTCTTTTCGCAGATAGCCCTGTCGCTTTAGCTTTTGCAATCCGCTTAAGGCCTCCTTTTTAGGTATGTTGCGTCGCTCGAGTAACTCTTCCAAACTTCTGGCGCTGCTATAGTCTTGCCGAAGTTCGCCTAACTGATAAAGCAGTTTGAGCAGGTTCTCCTCCAGAATACGTGTCTTATTGCGCCGCTGCCGCAAAATACGGGCTATCCAGCCGCGACCAGGTGCCAACGCAAAAGACAAGATCGCAATCATGGAGACGATCAACACGATCCAGGGGCCGGTTGGCATGGAAGGGGCGGTGTAGGAAACGAAAGCGCCCGCTATACCTGAAAAAGCACCGATCAGGGCGGCAAGTACCAACATTACTTTGAGATTTTCGGTCCAGAAACGTGCGGCAGCAGCGGGTGTGATGAGCATGGCAGCCATCAGCACGACGCCCACAGCTTGTATACCTACTACCACTGCAAACACCGTGAGGGTCGTAAGCAGCAATTCCAGACCGCGCACCGGAAAACCAATGGTGCGGGCGTAAGCCTGATCGAAACAAAGGAGGGTAAGTTCTTTGAAAAACATTACCACGGCAACCAAAAGCAACACGGCGACCACCCCAAAAGCAATCAGGTCCTCACCGATCAGGGAGGCCGCACTGCCAAACAAGAACTTGTCGAGTCCGCTTTGCGCGGCATTGCCTGTATGTTGGATGGCGGTAAGTAACAAAATGCCGATGCCAAAAAACACAGAAAGCACCAATCCAATGGCTGTGTCTTCTTTGATGCGGGAGCGGGAAGTAATGTAATCAATCACTACCAGCGAAAGCCAGCCTGTGACAAATGCACCGATCAGGAGAATGAAAGGGTTTTTAGTGCCTGAAAGGAGAAAGGCTAAACACACGCCCGGCAATACAGCATGTGCCACTGCATCACCAACCAGCGCACGTTTGCGCAGCAGTGTAAAACAGCCTACCACCGCCGAACTGGCAGCCAGCAGCACCGAGCCCAACGTCACGTACCGTATGTTGGCATCCGTAAACGAGAAAAACTCTATAAAGTCCTGCATTTTTGGTGTGTCAATTCCTGATTTTTAATTTAACCATTTAACTCTTCTCTCTTGCCGGGAATTCCTGTTTGCGGAGGAGGTCGCCAACCTTGCTGAGCAGGGTGAGTTTACCACCGTACGTTTGCTCCAGCAGTTCCTGGTTTAGCACCTGTTCGGTAGGGCCAGAGGCTACCAGGCGCATATTGAGCAGCACCACCCAGTCAAAATATTCTGATGCGGACTGCAGATCATGATGCACTACGATGACCGTCTTGCCCTGGTCGCGCATCAGGCGTAGCAGCTGGATGATGGCCGTTTCAGTGGCGATGTCAACGCCGGCGAAGGGCTCGTCCATGAAATAGACATCAGCATTCTGGGCCAATGCCCTTGCCAAAAAGACCCGCTGCTGCTGCCCGCCTGAAAGCTGGGAGATTTGCCGGTCAGCAAAGTTTTGCATACCTACTTTTTCAAGCGCCTCCATAGCAGCATCTTTGTCTGCTTTGCGTGGTCGCTTGAACAAACCCAACTGTCCATACCTGCCCATGAGCACCACATCAAATACCGAAGCCGGAAAATCCCAGTCCACGGATTCCCGCTGCGGCACATAAGAGATGCGGCTGTATACCTGCTTGAGGGGCTGATCAAAGATGCGCACATAACCACTGCTTACTGGCAGCAGGTTCATCATCGCTTTAATCAAAGTTGATTTGCCTGCTCCGTTCGGACCAATCACGCCGACAAGCGCACCGGCCGGCAGGGTAAGGTCAATGCCCCACAGCACCGGCTTGCGATCATAGCTGACCGTTAAGTCATGTACTTCTACTACTGGATTTTCTACTTGAAGTATCATATGTTAGCCTTCTTATTTTAAAGAAGTTACAATCGTGTTTGTGTTGTGGCGCACCATACCTGTATATGTGCCTTCCGGGGTGCCTTCTTCCCCCATGGCGTCAGAGAAAAGCGTACCTCCAATTAGCACTTGATGGCCTCGTTTGCTACAGCCCTGTACTACCGCCTCGATAGCCTTTGGCGAGACAGAGGACTCCACGAATACCGCTTTTATCTTGTTGGCCACAATATACTTGACCAGTGAAGAAACGTCCTGCAAGCCAAACTCGGAGAGGGTAGAGATCCCCTGCAAGCCGCGCACCTCGATTCCATATGCGTTACCATAGTAACCAAAGGCGTCGTGCGCAGTGATCAGGATGCGCTGCTGTTCAGGTATGGAAGCAATAGCGGCTTTGGTTTCGTTGTGTAACGCTGCGAGTACTCGCAGGTAAGTGGCTGTCTGCTCCTGATAGACAGCTGCATGCTGCGGGTCCTTTTTTTGAAGTTCGTTGCTTAAGTGCACCACTACCTGCATCCACAGTGATACATCAAACCAAATGTGTGGATCATGACTGTCCGCATATTCGGCGGAGTTTAGCAAATTCGTTTCCGGTATACCTGCCGTGGCGGCCAACACGGTTTTGTAACGGCTCAGTTTTTCCAGTACCTCACCCATCTTACCCTCCAGGTGCAGGCCGTTGTAAATGATGACATCGGCCTCGGTCAACTTGTTCAGGTCGCCCTGCGTCGCTTTGTACAAGTGTGGGTCTACACCGCTTCCCATGATGGCTTCTACATCGGCCACGTCACCCACTATGTTCACGACTGCATCTTTCAGTATACCTGTCGTGGTTACAATGCGCATGCGCTTACCGGCTGGCACTTCGCCCCGGGAATCTACCTGCTTGCAAGCGGTACCGAGCAGCGTCGCGAAGAGTACGCAAAGGAAAAAAGCTGTTGCTTTCATACTAGGCAGACAGGAAAATATTACGGGCTACCTCGCTGGATACGACCAGGTTTTTTTTGTTTTCCAGATTAATCTCCAGAGAGTTGTCGTAAGGTATCTTATCTATTACTTTAATTTTGGCTCCCAGGAATATCCCCATTTTATCAAGGTACTGCAGGAAGAGCGGTTGGGAGTCATTTACACCTACCACTGTACCTGCGCTATTGACTTCCAGTTCTGCCAGCAGACGCTGCTGTTTGGTATTCATCTCGCCATCTTCACTGGGAATCGGATCACCGTGCGGGTCAAACTTCGGATAGCCCAGAAACTCGTCAAGTCTTCTGATCAGTAGATCCGAGTTGATGTGCTCGAGCTCTTCAGCCACGTCGTGCACCTCGTCCCAGTTAAACTTCAGCTTCTCCACCAGGAAAACCTCCCACAACCTGTGTTTGCGAATGATCTGCAATGCCACCCGCTCACCTTTCTCTGTTAAAGTAACCCCGCGGTACTTCACGTAGTCAGCTATACCTTTGGCACTCAGCTTACGCAACATATCCGTCACAGAGGCTGCCTTAGTCTCCAGCACATCGGCTATGGCATTGGTATTCACCTCACGGTTGCCACCGTCAGACAGTTTGTAAATGGCCTTGATGTAGTTTTCTTCGGTAAAGCTGTGCACGGATTTAAGTTTTGAATGAGTGAATGAGTGATTGCGTGAATAAATTTTGAGACTAAAATAAGTCACTCATTCACGTAATCACTCATTCATAATTGTTACTACCAACGAATCAACGCAGAAGCCCAGGTAAAACCAGAGCCGAAGGCTGCCATACACACCAGGTCACCTTCTTTGATGCGTCCTTCCTGCACAGCTTCGCTCAAGGCAATCGGCACAGACGCAGCGGTCGTGTTACCATATTTATGGATGTTGCTCATTACCTTCTCGGCGGGTAATCCCATTTTCTGTTGGATATAAGACGTGATGCGTAGATTAGCCTGATGCGGTATAAGCATGTCAACATCAGCTGCTTTATAGCCGTTTTTGTTAAGTGCTTCTTCAATCACTTCCGGGAAGCGGGTTACAGCGTGCTTGAACACCTGGTTACCGTTCATGTAAGGATAAACAGTGCCCTCTTCGATCATCTCGTGGGTCAGGCGATCTTTTTTAGTACTGCCTGGGTCAATAACGGCCAGCTCTTCTGCAAACTCGCCATCGGCGTGTAAGTGTGTAGACAGGATGCCACGCTCTGTGCTTTCAGAAGGAGTGAGCACCACAGCACCCGCGCCGTCTCCAAAAATCACCGATACGTTTCGGCCACGGGTAGAGAAATCCAGGCCATTGGAGTGGATCTCAGAGCCCACCACCAGGATGTTGTTGTACATACCCGTCTTGATAAACTGGTCTGCCACCGAAAGCGCATATACAAAGCCAGAGCACTGGTTGCGTACGTCAAGCGCCGGAATTTCTTTCAAACCCATTTCACGCTGCATGAGCACGCCTGAGCCGGGGAATACATAGTCCGGGCTGAGCGTTGCAAACACGATCATGTCCACATCCTCTGGCTTTAGACCAGCCATTTCCAGCGCTTTCATAGAAGCTTTGGCGCCCATGTTAGAAGTCGTGTCAACGCCTTCCTGGAAGTAGCGACGCTCCTGTATACCTGTTCGCTCACGGATCCATTCATCTGAAGTTTCCATGACCTTCTCCAGGTCAAAATTGGTAACTACCTTTTCAGGCACATAATGGCCAACGCCAGCTATCTTTGAGTTTCGCATAATATAAGGTTTAGCTTTACAAATATACTGATTCTGTTTAAATTTAGATTCGTCTAAAAATAATTTTTTATTTGACCTGTTCCTGGTTAAGCAGCGGAGAGATCACTTGGAATAGTTTTTCTTCTTCACTTTCCCAGTAGATAGTATTAGGTATACCCTGTTTGTAGAAGTTGGTGGAAGCCAAGTCGCGGTAAAGCTCTTCTACGTTCAACCGACTGAAATCAACGACCCGACCTGCATCGTTTCCCTCTACTATACCACGCCACAAAGGGTTTTCCTGGATCAGAATAGGAAGCCCATGCGCCATGTATTCATATAGTTTAGTGGGTATGCAGCTGAACGTACTAGCATTAGGCCTATACGGCAGCAATCCGATATGACTCTGCTGTAACTGCTCAAGTATTTGTACATGCGGCACCAGCTTATCACCTCCTTCCAGTTTTACAAAAGGATAGGCTTCGCTGGCTTTACGAAGTTGCGCCAAGGTATGGCTATTGGCGCAATACCCGATGATGGTCAGTTTAACCGCAGGCCGGAAAGCCTGTAGCAGCTTTGCCAGTTCGATTGCCTCCCAGATACCGTATTCCTCCGCAATGGTGCCACTGTAGATCAGGCGCAATTCACCTGTAGCGGGTAAGCTAACCGGAGTGGTAAGCGGTGATAGATCGCTACTCGCTTTGTATTTGTTCTCTATAAAGGTATAGCGGTTGCTCAGAAAAGGAAGTTCGTTAGCGTAACTGCGCTCCGCTAACAGAAAGTAATCAATACTGGTGGCTGCTATTTTTTCAACGCTGCGCACACCCAGGGCGAGCAGGTGCTTCAGAGGCCAGTTGTAGTTATGCTGCGCGCGCAGATTAAGGTAGTAGTTTTCCTGAATGTCATATACAATCCGGACACCATGCCTGGCTTTATACAGTAATGTGGGGAGCAGCAATTCGTGCGTGCTGACGATAATAAGCTGGGGCCTGATGCGTACCAGCAATCTGAAATAGGCAAGCTGTGCCGCCAGGCGACCAACACTGAGCCGCCCAAACCGGAAGATAGGATGAAAGTGGATATTGGCAGGCGCACCCGCAGGTATAGGCGCTTCATAGCCGCTTATGTGAATGCTCGTATCGGGTAGTTTGCTAAGTGACAGTCCCAGTTTTTCGAAAAGCCGGGTGTCATTTATGGGTTTTAGCAGCGAAGCCAGCAGGATTCTCTTTTCAGACATCGCCTAAATTTAATACTTTTACGCTTTGATTCTCTAAAAACGAAAAATAGCATGGCATTACAGCAGATAATAGAGCAGGCCTGGGAAAACCGTGAGTTGCTTAAAGAACAAAATACGATAGAAGCGGTTCGCGCCGTGATAGAAGAGCTTGATAAGGGCCGCTTGCGTGTGGCAGAGCCTGCAGGCGATGACTGGAAGGTAAACCAGTGGGTGAAAAAGGCGGTACTGATGTACTTCCCGATCCAGGCCATGAAAACAATCGAGGTGGGACCATTTGAGTTTCATGATAAGATTGCCCTTAAAACGAATTATGCTCAGTTAGGAGTGCGTGTTGTGCCTCATGCAGTAGCCCGTTACGGTGCTTATCTGGCAAAAGGTGTGATCATGATGCCATCTTACGTGAACATTGGCGCTTACGTGGACGAAGGGACCATGGTAGACACTTGGGCGACTGTAGGAAGCTGCGCACAGGTGGGCAAACACGTGCACCTGAGTGGCGGTGTTGGATTGGGCGGTGTGCTGGAACCTGTGCAGGCTGCTCCTACTATTATAGAAGACGGAGCCTTTATCGGTTCGCGCAGCATCCTGGTAGAGGGATGCCGCATTGGTAAGGAAGCGGTGATTGGTGCTGGTGTGACCATCACGGGCAGCTCCAAAATCATTGACGTGACCGGTAGCGAACCAAAAGAATACAGAGGCTATGTACCGCCACGTGCTGTGGTTATACCTGGTTCGTATACCAAAAAATTCCCTGCAGGTGAGTTCCAGGTGCCATGTGCCCTGATCATCGGTCAGCGTAAGGAGAGTACCGACCTTAAAACTTCACTTAACGATGCACTCCGTGATAACGCAGTAGCCGTTTAATTTTTATACTTCCCTTTATTTAACAGAAAGTCCCCAGCCGATGTGGCAGGGGACTTTCTGTTTTTAGGTATTTCTTAAACCGATATATAGGTATAGCCTAGCCTCTGGAATGGAGCGCAACACGATTACCCTCTGTATCGTGAATAAGCGCCATAAAGCCCAACTCTTCAGTAATCAGGGTTTTGTCCTGAACTACTTCACCGCCTGCTTGCTCCACCTTTGCCAATTCATTGGCCAGGTCTCCGGAGGGGGAGGAGAAGTAGACCAGTGTTCCCTGTTTCGATGGCTGGTATTCAGCTTCGTTCCTGACCAACGAACCAGGTGCGCCCTGCCCTTCATCTGACCAGGGAAACCAAGCCATTTCCAGTTCGCCCATGGGCTGGTGATGTAAGGTATAGCCAAATACACTTTCATAAAAACGAATAGCCCGTGGCATATCCGTAACCGGTATCTCGAACCAGCCTACTACATTAAAGGTCTGTGCCATGGTTATTGCGCAAAGTGTTTCTTTTTGAATCGGTCTGCCACAATCAGCTCCTTAGAACCATGCGTCCAGGAATAGAAGCCCTGGCCGGTTTTTACGCCCTTATGACCGGCCTGCACCATATTCACAAGCAGTGGGCATGGAGCGTATTTTGGATTGCCAAAGCCATCGTGCAGTACGTTCAGGATAGAAAGGCAAACATCAAGGCCGATAAAGTCAGCCAGTTGCAAAGGACCCATCGGGTGCGCCATCCCCAGTTTCATGATCGTGTCGATCTCTTCCACGCCTGCCACACCCTCATATAATGAGTAGATGGCTTCGTTGATCATGGGCATCAGAATACGATTGGCTACAAAGCCCGGATAGTCGTTGCATTCGGTCGGCACTTTGCCTAGTTGCAGCGACATATCCATGACCTGGCTGGTCACTTCATCAGATGTAGAGTAGCCTCTGATGATTTCAACCAGTTTCATAACCGGCACCGGGTTCATGAAGTGCATACCAATCACTTTGTCCGGACGGTTGGTAACGGAAGCGATCTTGGTGATAGAGATAGAAGAGGTATTGCTGGCTAGAATCGCTTCTGGCTTGGCAAAGCTGTCCAGGTCTCTGAAAATTTTAAGTTTCAAGTCTACATTTTCTGTTGCAGCTTCCACGATGAGGTCGGCTTCCTGCACGCCTTGCTGCAAGTCGGTATGTGTGCTGATGCGCTCAAGCGTTGATTCTTTTTGAGCTTCTGTCAGGTTGCCTTTGGCGATGATGCGGTCCAGGTTTTTGGTAATGGTGGCAAGTGCTTTGTTGAGTGCCTCTTGCGAAATATCAACCAGTGACACAGAAAAACCATTCTGGGCAAAAACGTGTGCTATACCATTGCCCATCGTGCCCGAACCGATAACTGCTATTTTTTTCATAGGAATATATGCGTGTAGTTAAAAATCAATTACAAAGCTAACAGAAATCAGTCAAACATAGGTTTTAAAAACATTTCTCTTGGAAGACTTCAATTTATGGGAGGGTGGATCTAGTGGTGGCTACCCTATAGGTAGTGGGTATAGTTAATATTCTATACAAAATTATGTCAGGCAATTTTATTTCTATAATAAGGGTTGATTAAGCTGTAAATCAGAGTGATAAGGCTGTATTTTGAAGATGAGGTATATGCTTGGTAAAGCATAATTGATATAAAGTATACAAAAAAATGCGATTATATACATCCTTTAAAGTATAGGGCTCGTAAAAAGCTTAAAACAAAAAAATGCAAAGCTGCCCAATCTGGTCAGTCTTGAAAACAAAGCAGACGGTTTTGCTTTCAAAGCATTGAAAAGGAGAAATTAAAATAAAACAACTATGGGAAATTTACTGTATATCATAGCCGTTGTGCTAGTTATCTTTTGGCTGGTTGGATTCCTTGGGTTTCCTGATGCCGTTGGTGGAATTATCCACGTATTATTAGTGCTGGCTGTTATCGCGGTTCTGCTGCGATTAATAAGAGGCGCTTAACCTATATAGCGGAACTACGTTAGATAGGGTAACAGACTATATTTTCGAAATTAAAATATTTAAAACTATGGGAAATTTATTGTATATCATAGCCGTTGTGCTAGTAATCTTTTGGCTGATCGGATTCTTAGGATTCCCTGATGCTGTAGGTGGATTGATTCACATCTTATTGGTGATCGCCGTGATCGTGGTACTACTACGACTCATACGGGGTTGATAATACTACTTCAATAAACAAAAAAGGCTGCAAAGAGATTTGCAGCCTTTTTTGCGTTTATATTTTTTGTTCGCCCGCCTAGCGTCTGAATGGGAAGCTAAAGCCTGCCCTGATGACAGGGTTGGAGTAGGGGGAGGCATAAGAATCATTGAAGTTATAGAGGAGCAGAATATCTGCAGCACCCCGTTCGCCAATCTTCTGTCGGTAGCCTAGTCCGGCCATCGGTATACCGATAAAGCGCCTGCTAAATTCATACACCCCGGTATTATAGTTCATCAAAGGGAGTTCGACACTCAGTTGCTCGAATTCGCCATGGATCAGAAAATTTTCAAAAATCTGCTGTTGGGCAAAGACGCGGCCTCCGTAGTTGTGCATACTGTCCCCTCTGAATCTTCGGTAGTGGTAAACACCTCCTATCCCTAGCCAAAACGTTTCGGTAGCCCGATAACCAAGCACCGGCAGTAAGGACACGTTGGTAAAAGTGCCGAACTGCAAACCAAAACTGCCGCCCCAGAACATGCGGTCAAGCAGCGCCTGTGGGGCTTGTTCGCCAGGACGCACCACCTGCGGTTTTATAACCTCAGGCTGAGGTTGCACTACCCGGGGCTGTTGTTGTCGCTGTTGCGGCTCCACAGTTGGTCCTGTAGGCAGTTCGCGTTTGCGACGCACAGTGTCTGGTTCGACTTGAGCCATGGCCGCTGTGCTGCCCAACAGGCAGCACAGGGATAGCAGTACTTGTAAGCTATAGCGTAGCGGCATATCTTGATTGGTTACAGGTTGTCGCAGGTATATACGCTATACTTTGGCAGTGGCGTACATTTTTTTGCGAAGCTCCTTGATCGTTTCATCTGACAGATACTCCTCATAGCCCATGCGTTTGTCGATGATACCTCCCGGCGTCAACTCAATGATGCGGTTAGCGATTGTATCTACGAACTGTAAGTCATGGGAAGAGAACAGGATGGTGCCATCGAATTCTCGTAGGGAGTTGTTGAGGGCTGTGATCGACTCCAGGTCCAGGTGATTGGTTGGCTCGTCGAACACGAGGACGTTACCCGACTGAAGCATCATGCGTGAGAACATGCAGCGCACTTTCTCACCACCTGACAGTACATTGGCTTTCTTAAGTGACTCTTCACCAGAGAACAGCATACGACCCAGGAAACCTCGGATGAAGCTTTCGTCTTTCTCAGTGGAGTATTGACGAAGCCAGTCCACCAGGTTCAGGTCTGTGGCAAAGAATTCAGCATTGTCTTTCGGGAAGAAAGAAGCGGTGATGGTGGTGCCCCACTTAAACTCTCCGGAATCAGGCTGTTCTTCTTCAAAAAGAATCTTAAAGAATGTGGAAGCGGCGATATCATTACGACCAATCACAGCGATCTTATCTCCTTTGTCTATCATAAAAGAGATGTCTGTAAAGAGAGGCTGGCCGTCTACTGACTTGCTCAGATTCTCTACGTGCAGGATCTGGTTACCGGCTTCACGCTCTGGTTTGAAAGCGATGTAAGGGTACTTACGGGAGGATGGTTGAATATCTTCAACCGTCAGCTTCTCGAGCAGCTTGGCACGAGAGGTTGCCTGCTTCGATTTAGAGGCATTGGCACTGAAACGGCGAATGAATTCTTCAAGTTCTTTTCGTTTGTCCTCTGTCTTCTTATTGGCATCAGAGCGCTGCTTCAATGCCAATTGGCTTGACTGGTACCAGAAACCGTAGTTACCCGCAAACATCTTGATCTTGCCAAAGTCGATGTCGGCCACGTGCGTACACACAGCGTCGAGGAAGTGACGGTCGTGCGATACGACGATCACGGTGTTTTGAAAATTGTCCAGGAAGTTCTCCAGCCACATGATCGACTCAGCATCCAAGTGGTTGGTAGGTTCGTCCAGTAGTAGGATGTCCGGGTTACCGAAGAGGGCTTGGGACAAAAGCACACGAACCTTTTCGCTACCGCTCAAATCTTTCATTAGCGAGTAGTGCAGGTCTTCGCCAATGCCAAGTCCGCTCAGGAGTTCAGCCGCTTCATACTCTGCATTCCAGCCTTCAAGGTCAGCAAACTCACCTTCCAACTCGGCGGCACGCACGCCGTCAGCCTCTGTGAAATCAGGCCTGGCATAGATGGCATCCTTTTCCTGCATGATATCAAACAGGCGCTTGTGGCCCATGATGACAGTCTGCAATACCGGGAATTCATCGTACTCGAAGTGGTTCTGCTTCAACACGGCCAGGCGAGCATTGGCAGGGATCTCTACTGTGCCGGTATTTGGGTCAATCTCACCCGAAAGGATTTTCAGGAATGTGGACTTGCCTGCGCCGTTAGCCCCGATAAGGCCATAGCAGTTGCCAGGCATAAATTTAATGGTAACGTCTTCAAACAGGGTACGCTTGCCGTACGACAGGCTTACATTGTTAGTGCTGATCATAGATAGCTTAAAATGAGTATATGAAACGATTGCGGTGCAAAATTACGAAATAAAAACCGTCTTTTTTTCAAATTGCTGTAAACCAATAGGCTAAGGCTTTGCAGAGGGTTTGGTAATTGCTTTTAAATGAAGCGCTTCGGGCTATATTCCGAAAAATTTATGGCTTAAATCACAACGCCACGCCACTTTCTCTAGTATATTGTTTTAATTATATACGGCAGATTGCACCTGCTTTGAAGAGCATTGCGCAATGCAAGCTCTTTTTAATAACCAATCGTGCAAGTAATCTGTTCATTTTTAAAAACTAACGATTTATATCAAAAAGTATTCATATGGCACTTTCAAAAATCACATATCAAAAGGTATCACTTAAATATGGCATTTTCGTAGGTATAGCGCACGTGCTCTTTTTCCTGATCATGCGCCTGCTTAACCTGCAAGACAGAGTAGAGATTTCTTTTCTGAGTTCGATCTTCCTGATCATTGGTATAGCGGTAGCTATTTCTCAATTCAAGAAGGCAAAGGGAGGTAACATCAACTATTTTCAAGGACTGGCTATTGGCGCCACTACGGGTGTGGTTTCTTCTACTATACTGGCGCTGTTCCTGGTGCTTTATGTAACCGGTCTTGATACAGCCTATCTGGCCAACCTTCAGACTAGTTCGCTCTTCCCGGTAAGCCTGTCAGTGTTGTCACTTTTTGTACTCACGATCATCTATGGTACCATTCCGGGCTTTATCATCGCCTTTGTAGCCATGCAGTGGTTCAAACGTGCGGACCATGCTGTTCCGGAGCGAATCTAAGTCCAAAGTCTATCTTATTACCTATCAAGTCAAAGCATACCTGAAGCACCCATTATGGAAAAAGTTGGCCTTAAGTACGGCCTTTTCACGGCACTCGCACTAATAGTTTATTTCCTGCTCATGAAGCTTATTGGTCTGGAACAGATCATTGAGTTGCGATTTTTAAACGGCGTAATTATGGCAATTGGTGTAACCATGGCCATACGAGCATTTAAGATTAGTCGTCAGGGTAACATTGGTTACTTTCAGGGGCTTGGCACAGGGATCATCACGTCAGCTCTCGCCACTGTAACATTTGCCATATTTATGGTGGTTTATATCAAAGCATTTGATGACTCCTTGCTGGAAGTGCTGGCCGGGGAACAGTTCTTTGGTGAGCGTATGGCGATTACCCCGGGTATTGTGATCTTTATGGTACTAATGCTGGAGGGTGTGATATCTGGCTTTATGGTGTCTTTCATTGCCATGCAGTGGTTTAAACGTCGTGATCACAAAGTGCCCGGGAGCCCTTGAGTTTAATAGGCCTTAACTATAAATTATAAAAAGAGAGGCGGCCCGGAATATTCCGGGCCGCCTCTCTTTTTATAATTTATTCTTTGCTTAGCTTACCAAATTATCTGGTCGCTGAATGATTTGTACAACTATTTCATGTAAATCGCCTTCTTCATCTTTTAATTTATAAATGACCATTGGGTTATCTGCATCGTGTATAGGTGTGATATTGACGACTTTGCCAGCATCTAACCTGTCTTCGAGTTGTTGTGTCAGGTCCTGAAATGCTTTTGCAAAATTAACCTCTAGCGAACTGGGATTATAATACTTAGTTTTCATGGTTATTTCACTTTGTATGGAGGGAGCCGCAATTGCGGAGCCGGGAGCCACTGTTAAAAATACTATTTCGAGGGTTTTTCCTTTTATACTCTTCTGAGGAGGCTTAGTTACGATATAGAAGGTTTTGAATACAACTTGTTTTTATAGTTTAAAATGATTTTGAAATGTTTCTATAATTGAAATATGTAGCTTTAACTATGCTATTAGAAAAATCTAAAATTTATGCCTTTTCAAACAGAACCAATGTAATATAATTCCGTTCATAACATTAAATAACACATTGCAGCCATTTATTGGTGAAATGCCGAATACCATGAAAAGAATTATACCTTTATTAATCATATTAGGACTAGCAATCAGCTCAACACAAGCGCAGCGTCTTCGGGAGACAGATGATGAGCTGGACAGGAGAGTATTATCTATCAGTCTGAGTGGTCCTCAAATGGCGATTCTGGAAATGAAACGCGAATTAAACCTGACCGAAGAGCAAATGATGCAGGTAGAACTGCTACATGAAGAACGTTTCCAGCGCATGACCGAAGCGGAAATGAAGGCGGAAGATCCCTTAGAATTACAGCGTGCCTATCGAGAGATACAAATCCAGTTGGATAAAGTAATGGCTGGGATCTTAAACGAAAAACAACTAAAACATTTTCTGGAACTGGAAGGACGACAGTACGTCAACCTGCTAACAGGTAAAGAGGAAGAGGAATAAAGACAATTTAAAAAACAAAAAGCCCGCTGTTAAGCGGGTTTTTTGTTTTGGTAAGGTATAAGAATTCTAGTTGGATTGTGGCAGCGGACGCAGATAAGTGATTTCGCTCACTTTACTCAACGCATTAAAACGCACTTCAGCCCTGTTGGCCTCTGAAAGTTTATTTCGCTCATTGCAATGTGAGCCCGGTTCAAAGTAATATATGAAGACACGCTGCCCACGGCGCATAAGTTGCTCAGCATCCGGCTTGCCCAGTATATCCTTAACTTCCTCCTCAGGAAGGCCATACAAGTCCCGACGAATGCTATCAAAACTGCCTACCATGGTGTTTCGCTGCCCCTGGCAACCTTTTTTATCTTTTTGCCATTTTTTGCTGTCGAATCCTTCAATACGGGCAGGCTCACTGCAGCCCAGCAGCATCATCAAAAGGAAGGTATATATGGAGTACGTTCTCATGTGCTATTCTCTTAGCTCAAAATTGCAGCATCCGGCTTTGGCATACAAGTAAAAGCCGTAATTTATAAACCAGAATTGCAGCGTTGAATAAAAAATATATCAGCATTCTATACTAAGTTTCAGGAAAACAATCGTTTAGCATATATATGAGTATAATAGCTACAGGATACCCGGGCTAATTGGATATAAACCTTGTAAAGGGGAACAATTGTTGTGTTTTTCCCTGTTAGTACTGTAATTGCGTAAAACCTGACTAGAATAATGACCCTATGATAAGAGCTATTGTTACCTCTTTTGCCCTTAGTTTCATGCTGGTTGCCACTCCTGGTGGAGCACGGCACGATGAGTCCGATCCAATCGTGCGTACAGCAGAAACATCACTGACCTCCACTTCGCTTGCCCGATTGTCTCTCACTGAGAAAAAAATCGCATTCGATGCACATGTGCAGGATGTTTATAACAGAGCAGGGTTAAAATCAACTGGCTTATCCTACAGTGTATTTGAGCGTGCCTTTACTGGTTATCAGAATTTTAAGCATAAAGGTATGACGTCAACAGATAAGCACATTCTGACGGTTGTAGATTTTACTAAGCCCAGCAACCTGAAGCGTATGTGGATCATTGATCTGAATGCCAGCAAAGTGCTCTTTAACAACCTGGTGGCGCATGGCCGCAATACAGGCAATGTAAAGGCTGAAAAATTCTCAAACGAGCCGAACTCCAACATGAGCAGCATGGGCTTTTACCTGACCGACAAGACCTATTATGGCAAGCATGGCCTTTCACTGCGTCTATCAGGTATGGACGAGAAGTTTAACTCCAAAGCCATGGAGCGTGCGATTGTGTTGCATGGCGCTGATTATGTGAGTGAAGATTTTGTGAAGCAGTATGGTCGGTTGGGACGCAGCCTCGGCTGTCCTTCAGTGCCCCGTGCTATTTCAGGTGACGTGATCGAACTCATCAAAGAGAACACAGTGCTTTACATACATAGTGCTGACAAAGCTTATACCTCTGACTATTTAAACGCTGAACGAGCCATTGAAGGCTTTGCCGCTCAGCAAGATGCTATGCCAATAAGTGCATAGGTCGGCATAGGAAGATCAACATAATACAAAGAGGCCACACCGGATTTCCAGTGTGGCCTCTTTGTATTATAGGTTCATTTACTTAGGTCTGATCCTTTGTTGTTTTAACCAGGTTGATGCCTGCAAAGAAAAAGATCAGGCCTACCACAAAGGGGACAGCGGCCGTGTACTGACTGATAGCCGCACCGTCTCCTCCCATCACAAAAGCATATGCCCCCCAGATGATGCCAATAATACCGAGTATGGTCAGGATGGCACCGAATGTTCGTTTCATATTCATAGTTCTCAGTTTTAATTTAAGCTGCTTTTGCAGCGATTTTAGTGTATTACGAAATTCATATAAAATAGGGTAGCTATTTAAGTAGCTTTAAGTCCAGCCTATTCAATTTCCCTCTTTTTTTTCAAGGCGCTTGCGTATACTTTTTAGTGCAATAAAAGTATATGATGAGGCAACAGCGTCTCTCTGCCTGAATTGCAGCAGGTGATTTTGAAAAGCAGGATTGCAAGAGCATAAAATAACTTAGATATCGAGTGAGATGAGAGCAGTCATGAAGTTTATCGTCGCCATTCTGATTGCGGCGGTATCATTGGTCACTTACTGGTGCAACAGGCAGGAAAACGAGTTTACAGGCCAGATGCAGCACGTTGATATGACCGTAGAGCAAGAGATCGCCCTCGGGTTACAGACCGCCCCTAAAATGGCTTCACAATACGGTGGTCTGCATCCGGACGAACAGGCAAGAGCCGAGGTTAATGCCATCGGGCAGCGGCTTGTCCAGAACACCCGCGTGAGCGAAACACCGTACAAGTTTGATTTTCATTTGCTGGCAGATGAAGAAACTGTAAATGCGTTTGCTTTGCCGGGTGGCCAGATCTTTATCACTGCGGGTTTGTTGCGCAGGCTGAATTCTGAAGCACAGCTGGCAGGGGTACTGGGCCATGAAATAGGGCATGTCGTTGGGCGGCATTCCGCGCAACAGTTAGCCAAAGCAAAGCTGACACAAGGCCTTACCGGTGCGGCTGCCATCGCCACGTATGATCCGAATAATCCAGCCTCCCAGAGCGGTGCTATAGCTGCCGCCATGATCGGTAAGCTGATGAACATGCGCTATGGTCGGGAGGATGAACTGGAGTCGGATAGACTGGCCGTGCGCCTTACGGGTGAGTCAGGTTACGACCCTAGGGCCATGATAGAAGTAATGCGCATACTGGAGGAAGCCGGTGGGGGCGCTAATGGTCCTGAGTTCACGCAGACACATCCAAATCCGGGCAACCGAATCGCAGAAATAGAACGTGCTATCCAGCAGGAGTATCCAAATGGATTGCCGGCTGGTCTGGTAGAATAAAAGCGAGCCTATAACAACAAACTGACACCACGACATACGCATGCAAAAAGATAATAAAATTAAAAATTTGCTGTTTGTAATCAATCCCATAGCAGGCGACATAGACAAACAAGAGCTTGAGGAGGAAATAAAAGCGACTTGCGAAGAGCACCAGCTCAATTGTGTGATATACCGCACGACCGGCAACAAGGATTCTGAAGAAATAAAGCAACGCATCGAGCAGAATGGCTTTGATGCTGTATTCGCGGTAGGAGGGGATGGGACAGTGAGTTTAGTCGGGGCCTTGCTGATAGAGGCTAAAATTCCTTTGGGGATTATTCCGCTTGGCTCTGGCAATGGACTGTCCAAGGACTTAGGTATACCCCAGGACACGGAAGAGGCGTTGCAGCTAATCCATGAGCATGTCGTGCGCAATATTGACACCATTGATTTGAATGGGCAACCATCGATTCACCTGAGTGATCTGGGATTCAATGCGCTGGTGGTAAAGCGTTTTTGTGAAGGTGATAAACGTGGTCCGGGTGCCTACGCCTGGATCGCTTTGCAGGAGTACATTAACTATGAACCGAAATTCTATCGCATTGAAACGGATACGGAGAATTTTGAAGGGGAGGCATTTATGGTAACCATCGCCAATGCCAATGCTTTCGGAAGTAATGCAGCCATTAACCCAAGCGGAATTCTGAACGACGGGCGGTTCGAAATATGCCTGATTGAACCCTTCCCGAAGGCCGCTGCTCCAGCATTGCTATTTCGCATGTATACCGATAACATTGATGGCTCTGTGTATACACGCCGTATCAGCTGCCACCGCGCCACTGTTTACAACGTCGACCATGAAGTAGTACACATTGATGGGGAACCGACTGAGTTAGGAGAGGAGATAAAAGTAACCATGCACCCCAAAAGTTTGAAAGTCATCCTGCCTATACCTGAAGGGGAGGCATAAGAGGCCAGCTATACCTCTTGGGTTTGCTCCTTTTGCTGCAAAACAGGACTCAGCTCTTTCCGGAACACCACGGCGCCTGGTTTTGAAATACTCTCGTCTTCTGTTGTCGCCAGTGCTTCCACCCATACCTCACCTGTATCGTAATAATTTAGCACAAAGAACCCTCGCTGTTCCAAAGTAAAAGTGGCTTTACCCCCTTTTTTCACAAAGGATGTTTTGCTCCCTGAGCCACTGACGATGTAATGATTGTCCCGCACCTCAAAGTGCTGCAGGTTGTGGTCATGCCCCGCCACGTACACGATATTGCTGTACTGATGGAAGATGCGAAGTAGTCGCTTGCGCATTTTTCGGTATTTCCGGTGCGACATATCCTCATAAGCTCCAAATAGTTTGCGATAAAAGGGGTATATAGATCCGAAAATAGGCAGAGGAATGTAAAAACGCTTATGTGCCGCAGTCAACGGGAATATATGCTGCTTGATCGTGAACTTGCCACCATGTAGCGCATTACTGTAGAGCGGATGATGCGCCGCTACCACAATGCGCTGGTGCTTATTCCTTCTTAAGATCTTGTTCAGGCGCAAAAAGAAATCCTCAATATCGTCATAAGGACAGCCCTGTTTGCGGCCCATGGGCTTTTCGCCACGTTGTACCCACCACTGTGTGTTAATGATCACCAGCAGCAAGCCATCAGCCAGTTGTATGACATCCGGGCCAGGACAACCGTGGCGCGGCAGGTAAGTGCTATCATCCTGCAAGGTGTCAACTACATATTTTTCCTGACGCAGCACGTACTCCAATCCTTTTTTGCGGCCTTTGTTCCAATCGTGGTTACCGCTCAGTAAGATCTTGCGCCCTGCATAAGCACCCACTTGCTGTAGTAGGAAGTCCAGGCGCTGTTTAGCGGCAGGGTAGTGGCGGTGTGTTTCAGCAGGCAGGCCTACCGGGTATAGGTTGTCACCCAGAAACAGAACGCTACCGTCCGGCCCTGTACTGTGTTGCCACTCTTCTAATAACTTCATCACGGGATCAGTGCCGTCAGTGGCCACATAGCCCACGTCCCCCATAAATGCGATACTGTGCACCAGTTTTGCTTCGGGTTTAGGCAGGCACTTACGCCAACCCACATCCGATAGTTTGTAGAAGGGCTTGTTGCGGTATTTGAGCTCCTGCCAATAGCTAAAGAGCCCAAATACCAAAAATAAAACAGTAGGTATGATCAGGAAATAGAGCAGCATCAGAAATTAGGGGGTGTAAGGTTTTTAAAGTGACCATTAAGCTTGACACGCTCTTTCAGTTTTTCGGTTTCGGCTACGATAGGCAACACCTGGTTGAGGTGCTGTAGAATCATCTCTTGTCGCAGGGCTTCGCTGTTACACTGCAACAGGGTGTACTCCTGTTCTGTGTTGAGACCTAAGTGGTGCCCTATATCATAGGATTTGAAGTTCTCCGGCAGGTCCATTAAAATATTACTGATACCCAAAGAAGTATATAGTTCTTTTAATTTTTCCTGTATCTGGATTTTTATCACAATGTCCTCGTCTTCTAAATCTTCCACTTCTTCTACTGTGCCACCCGCATAAAGTCTGTCAGGTGCCTGCTTGTCAAATTCCAGTATTTTAAAAATACTGACGCCCTGAGTACGGATATCCATTTCACCGCTTTCGTACTTTTTCTCAATATGCAGCAGTTTGATCTCAGTGCCATAAAGCCCCACTCCATTATTGATATAAGTAGGTATACCGAAGTTGCCTCCACTTTCGATGCAATCGTAGATCAGCTGTTTGTAGCGAGGCTCAAAGATGTGCAGGTTCAGTTTCTCGCCCGGGAATACCACAATATTCAACGGAAACAGGGGCAGATACTTTTGCATAGTCTTTTCTTTAGCTAAATAACAGGCAAGTACAGGTTTTGTATATGGAATACGAGTATGTTTATACACGTGTTAAGTATTGCAATTCAGTCAGGCTCCTTTTGTTGCATTATAAGCCAAAACGCTTAGCTTTGCGCACTTATTTTCAACCTCTTAAAATGAAGAAGAAACGGCTGGGCTTTCGTGAGATCAGGCTCATCATCACAAAGCTTTTGCTGAGCCTCGTGCTCCTGAGTGTTCTATGGGTGTTGGTGTACCGCTGGGTGGCACCACCTGTTACTTTGCATATGATTCAACGTCGTGCTGAAGCTGGAACAGCGGGCAAGTCTGAGCCTGCCATCAGGTATAAGTTTGTATCGTTGGAGGAGATGTCGGACCAATTGCCGCTTGCCGTTGTGGCCTCAGAAGACCAACTTTTCCTGGAGCATCATGGCTTCGACTTCAATGCCATTGCCGACGCGTTTAAGCGCAATCAGAAGGGTACCAAGATCAGAGGAGGCAGTACGATCAGCCAGCAGGTAGCCAAAAATGTTTTTCTTTGGCATGGTAGAAGTTACCTGCGAAAGGGGGTGGAAGCTTATTTTACGTTTCTGATCGAACTACTTTGGGGCAAGCAGCGCATTATGGAGGTATACCTGAACATTGCCGAGATGGGAGATGGCGTGTTCGGTGTGGAAGCGGCTTCCCAGAAATATTTTAAGAAGCCGGCGTCGCAGGTTGGACGGCAGCAGGCGGCACGGTTGGCGGCAGTGCTTCCCAACCCGATCCGATTCTCTGCTGAGCGGCCATCTGCCTATGTGATGGGCAGGCAGTACCGCATAGCACGTGCCATGGGTCGATTAGGTGGTACTACTTATATCAAAACTATACTTCCCGAGAAAGATGAAAAGAAATAAGCTGATATACACCCTGGCACTAGGTATAGGTGTATGGTTTTCTGGTTGCCAGCAAAACGAAGAGAAACAGGTAGAGCTAGCCACCAATTCCGGTGTTACACAGGATACAGCAGTAGCAGAAGCCCAGGTACGCGATATGCTGGACTCACAGTCAGCCTGTTGGAGCCAGGGCGACCTAGACTGCTTTATGCAGGACTACTGGAAATCTGACTCTCTGCTGTTTGTGGGCAAAAGCGGGTTGACCTATGGTTGGCAAAAGACGCTGGACAATTACCGCAAGAGCTACCCGGATCAGGCTGCTATGGGTAAGCTGACCTTTGATCTGAAAGAAATGCGACACCTGGCCACAGACCACATGTTGGTAGTGGGCAAATGGCACCTGCAGCGCGAAGCCGAACTAGGCGACCTGCAGGGCCATTTCTCCATTATCCTTAAGCGATTCCCAGAAGGCTGGAAGATCGTAGCGGATCATTCAAGTTAACTTACTCGTCTCCCGCGGCATCCATTTCCGTTTCTTTGGCGATTTCCGGCAGTTCTTCGTTGAAGATGTAACCGCACTGGGCTGCGTGTTCAGCGGCTTCAAGGGTTTCTTTTACGAGCACCATTTCAACTTCTTTACTGTCTTTGAAGTCATCAAAAATCGAGACTACTTTTTTGGTGTGCTTTTCGATGTTGACGTCCCGAATGTAAATTGCTAAAATACGGCCCGGATAATTTTTGACTACCTCTGCATAGATCTCGGCATCTTGTTGGCCACTATCACCGATCAGGATGAATTTTAGTTCGGGATAGGTTATGAGGATGTTTTCGATCTCCTTGTACTTGTGACTCATATGATCTGAAGCGCCGAGCTTGCTTTCATCCAAACCAAAATCGCGTAGCAGGAGGGGCCCCTGTGGGATTTCATTCAGTTCCAGAAAATGGAAGAGCAGGTCATAGGTGTTCCAGGGACTGCTTGAAACATAAAAGAAGGGATTATTACGCTTGCCGTTTCGCCCAAGTTGCAGGGATTTGTAAAAGGATGATACCCCATGGAAAGGTATACGGGAATGCGCATTGTTCAGCAGCACGTTACGTCCGGTCTGCAGCATACTGGTAGCGCCGGTACGCACAATGGTGTCGTCTATGTCGCTGATGATGCCGTATTCAGCATCAGGAGGCGGGACCAGTACATGCGCCTGCGTTTTGACCGGCCCTTCAAACTCTACGGGTGATGAAGTGAGTGTGATGTCAATGGTATGCCAGATATCATCAAGCACAAGTGGCTTCTCTGGGGCGAGGTTCATCACAAAATAGCCTTCTACATCCGTAGTGATCTCATGCTTCTGGTCTTCCAGGCAAAGCATTACACGTGCCCCTGGTATTTCCCGGCTGTTGAAGCGCTTGTACATATTGAGGATGTTCTCCCACAACGTATCATTTTCTTCAGACATGGTGATGCCCTTGTCAACCAGAACACGACCTTTCACATAAAGGCGGGTAGGAGTACCATAGCTGCGGTAAGCCATAATGTGCAGTGGCCCAAACATGTTGAGTTTGCGACGGAGGTTGAAAGTCAGTGTGTCAAATTTTTCCTCTACTTTCAGTACGGCTTTCGCAGCAGTGTTTTTGATCTTTTTCATAGTCTGCAGGTATAGCGGTTAAACAGAAAGGCCTGCCACCAGGCAGGCCTTTACTGGTTATAAGTTCAAGCTTTTTTTCAATTCATTAAAGTCAGTGTCAGCAGCACTAGTTGTAGAGCAGTTGCGCTGTTGTGCTTGCTGCTGTATATTCTCGACACGGTTATCCGGGTTCGGGTGTGTACTCAGGAATTCCGGAGGGTTGCTTCCCTGCGCCTGTGCGTTCAGTTTCACAAAGAATCCGGCTGCCCCATCGCAGGCATAGTAATCAGTACCATCCAGGTAGACTACCGAAGCGTTATCGGCCTCCGTTTCAGCTCCCCGGCTAAAGCGCAGTCCAGCCAGCGTACCTGCCAGCTGACCTGCGATCTGCTGCAGTGTGCCAGCATTGTTACCCAGCGCTACCGAAAGGAGAATAGCGATGCCATATTCACGCTGCAACTGTTGTACGCTGTGGCGCTTGTCGGCGTGCGCAATCTCGTGGGCCAGTACTCCGGCGAAGTGGTCTTCGTCATCCAGAAACTTCATCAGGCCGGTATACACATAAATGTGCCCTCCGGGTGCTGCGAAGGCATTTAGCGTTTCACGGTCATCGATGATTTTCACTGACCAGACAAATTCATTTCTATACTTGATCTCCCCAGAATTAAGCACGCGGTTCACGATGCGGTCAAGGTGCGTGTAGGCTTTTCTGACATTGGCATTCGATGAGGTGCGCTCCAGCAGTTTGCCTTGTGCTCGGAAAGTTGAGTCTACCTGCTGCGATACTTGTTCTCCCAGTCGGATATCATCCTGAGTAGAGAAAATCACACCTTCGTTGTCTTTGCAGCTACTCATGAAAAATACGCTGACTAAGACAAGCAACCAAGGGGCGGTACTATTGATATGCTTCATCATTTGATTAAAAGTGGTAAAAATGTGTTAAAGCGATGCAAGGATCCAGGCTGATGAACAGCATCCTGCGATTTGCTTAAAACTTATGCAATTAGATTTTAGTATGCGCTTACGGATTAATTTTAGCCTTGGTTGGAAGCCAGGCTTAGGAGCTGAACGATGAAAACAGTACAAATAAAAAAGCCCCTGAAATTCAGGGGCTTTTTCTAAGTGTAGTATGGTCTATTTTACGGATGAGGTACCTACGGGGTTGCCGTTGGTATCCAGCTCCACAACGTCATAGCTGAGTTTCTGTAGTTCAGGCAACACTGTTTTCTTGTCACCCACTACCACGATGTGCATCTTGTCAGCTGGCAGGTGCTTGGCTGCCAGTGCATCGATCTCCTTCTTCGTGATGTTGTTCAGAATCTGCGTCTGCTTGCTTACATAATCCTTCTTCAGGTCGTAGCGCAGGATGCGGCCCAGGAAGTTCGCCTTTTGACCAGGCGTCTCATACTGGCGGGCATCTGACTGACCGATAGAGTTCTTCATGAACTGCAGTTCCTCTTCTGTAATACCTTTGGTTCTGTAATCGTTGATCTCTTTCATGAACTCAACCACCGAAGCAGCTGTGGCATCAGCACGAACACCGGCAGAAGCTGTATAAGGACCTGCGAAGCGGCTGCCACCAAATCCGGAGCGGGCACCGTAAGTATAGCCTTTGTCTTCACGCAGGTTCAGGTTGATGCGGCTGTTAAAGGCACCACCCAGCACAAAGTTCATCAGTGATGTTCTGTAGTACTCACCGGTTGCGTCATATGGCTGTGCCACGTAGCCAATTCTGATCTCTGACTGTGCAGCATCCGGCTTGTCTACGAAGTAGATTTTAGTAGACGCAATGGCAGGCGCTTTCACATCAGCAGGCATCGTTACGTTTTTCTTTTTCCAGTTTTTCAGGAAGCCCAGCTTACCGATCACCTCTTTTTCGTCGATATCACCCACAATTACCAACTCAGCTCCGGTAGGCGTGTAGTTGGCAGCATAGAACTGCTTCACGTCATCCAGGGTGATGCTGCTAACCGACTCCGTAGTACCTGATGTAGGAACAGCCATGATGTGATTCTCGCCATAAAGCAGTTTGTTGTACACGCTGCTGGCAATAGCTGTTGGCTGTGTCGACTGGTTGGCTATACCTTCCAGCTGCTGCTTCTTCAAGCGCTCAAAGTCGTCGGCAGCGAACTTAGGACGGAACAGGCGCTCTTCGAGCAGTACAAGTGTTTTATCCAGGTTCTTTTTCAGTGATTGTACTGTTACATACGTGTCATCTGTGCCAGAGCCGATGCGGATAGAGCTACCCAGTTTGTCGAGCTCGTTGGTGAAAGCTTCTGATGTGTAGTTCTCAGTGTCCTCATTCAAAAGGGACGCTGTAAGGGAAGCGATACCCGCTTTGCCTGGGTTGTTTGCTAACAGACGGTGTCCGCCAGGTATAGTCAGTTGCAAGGTAACAGTTGGGATCTCATCAGACTTGGTGCCGATCACCTTCATGCCGTTCTTAAACTTAGCGGTATAGAAGTTCGGTACACTTACCGCTTTAGCCTGACCCGCTACCGGGCGCTTGCTGCGGTCAAATGAGTCAACTGCCTTGGTGTAGCTCAGGCCGCTGTAATCCTGTGGCTGTGCTACCGACACATTCGTGTCAACAGCATAGTTATCAGCCTTGGCCACCATCTCTGGCTTGCCTTTCGGCACTACGCTCAGGATAACGGCATGCTTGCCTTTGATGTACTGGTTGTACACTCGCATCACATCAGCCTTGGTCAGGGCGTTGATGCGGCGAATTTCCTCCTGCAGGTAGTTCGGGTTGTTGCGGAAGGTTTCATAAGCAGCCAGCTGTGAAACTTTGCCGCTTACGCTTGCCATGCGGTTGATCAGGCTTGACTCGGCAGAAGCTTTGTAGCGCTGCAGGTCTTCGTCGGTTACACCACGGGTTTCAAACTCAGCGATTGATTTGCGAAGCAGTTCTTCCATCTGAGCCAGTGTGCTGTTTGGATATGCCATGATGGTGATACCAAATTCGCCGGCCAGCTCAGAAGTAGAGTTGAAGGCGGAGGCTTGCATGGCTTTCTGCTCTTTTACAAAGTTTTTGTAGAAGATAGAGTTACGGCCTTGTCCCAAGATTTCAGCCAGTACGTCGAGTGCGTGCTCGTCTTTGTGACCAGCTTCAGGCACCGGATAGGTCATGCGCAACATCGGGAAACGGATGTTGTCTTCATAAGAGATATAACGGTCTGAAGTAAGCCTTGCCAGCATTGGCTTCATGTCCTGTACGGCAGGGCCTACAGGTATAGAGCCGAAGTATTTCTCCACGAGCTTCACCACTTCAGCTGGATTAACGTCACCACCCACTGTTACAGTCGCGTTGTTAGGCCCGTACCAGCGCAGGAAAAAGTTTTTGAGGTCGTCTACGTTCACACGGTTCAGGTCCTCGATATAACCAATCGTAGTCCAGGAGTAAGGGTGACCGTGCGGATATAAGTGCTGTGATGTTTTCTCGTACACCAACCCGTAAGGACGGTTGTCATAGTTCTGGCCGCGTTCGTTTTTCACGGTTTCGCGCTGTACCTCAAACTTCTTCTGGGTTACGGCGTCCAGCAAAAAGCCCATGCGGTCTGCTTCCAGCCACAGGGCTGTTTCCAACTGGTTACTTGGTACGGTTTCGAAATAGTTGGTGCGGTCGCGGTTAGTAGTACCGTTCAGGGTACCACCTGCATCAGACACGATCTTGAAGTGCTCTTCGTCGGCTACGTTGTCGGAGCCCTGAAACATCATGTGCTCAAAGAAGTGCGCAAAACCAGACTTGCCTACTTCTTCGCGGGCAGAGCCCACGTGATAGGTCACGTCCACATGCACTACCGGATCGGAGTGATCCTCGTGTACGATCAGGGTGAGGCCATTGGCCAGTTTGTATTTTTCGTAAGGTATAACCAGCTCATCGCTTTTCTTGGTTACTTTCTCCACGAGTTTTGTCTGCGCCTCGGCTGCACTGACCACACTGGCCGTGAGCACGATACTCAAACCGATTTTCTGTAGCATGTTAATTTGTTTTAGGTGAACGATTGGTCTTGTGTTAGGACCAATATAACACATAAAGGTTTAATGCTATAGAAAAATATAGACGAACGCCTATTTTGTCTCGGCAAACACTTGTTTGGCAAACATAACGGACACTGCCAGTGTCAGAAGTGCCACGACGAGCATAGCCGTTGTCAGCAAGAACGCCATACCTGCCGTCTGGGTCGAGTTGGGCTCCGGCGCATCCTGTACCATCTCAAGCAGACGGATGAAGTAGGTGCCCGATCGCCAGCCGAGTAAGACTGTCAGCAGACCGGCCTCAGCGGTACCCAGCAAAAAGCCCCAGCGCTGACGGCGGTTCAGAAAGTGCCCGGCAACCAGGGCTAGCAAACCACCGGCTATACCTGTAATAAGTGCTGTGCGGGCTTGCTCACCAGCCACGTCTACAGCTACAGCGCCACAACCCAGCATGAACACACCAAAGAAGGCATAGAGGTAAGAAATCTGTTTATGAATAGTCATAGGGGAGGTCTTTATTCGGAGACAAATATAAGGGTAATTGTTGAGCAGGTATAGCCAAAAGCAGGAGCATAGCCCGTGGCGTGAATAACTTTTGCATCGGTTTAAAGTATTATTGGCAGGAGGCGCCTAATGCCTCAACAAATGACAAGGAAAGAACTACATAATCTATACAAAGACCCTGCTCTCTCAGCGGAGTGGGCGGGGTTGATTTATACCTCCGACGAAAAGCCGGGAATCACCCGCAAGAAAGCGGGGACAGGCTTTTACTACCTCAACCATAAAGGAGAGAAAGTAACGGACGAAAAAACACTCGAGCGCATCAGTAAAATGGTGATTCCACCCGCCTGGACTGAGGTATGGATCTCCAAATCGGCCCGCGGACATTTGCAGGCGACTGGCCGCGACGCGAAAGGTCGGAAGCAGTATATCTATCATCCGGAGTGGCAAAATGCCCGCAATCTAACCAAGTTCGGACGTATGATTACGTTCGGAAAGTCACTCCCTGCTTTGCGTGAGCGGGTGCAGCAGGATATCCAATCCCGCAAGCTCGATAAGCGAAAAGTAACAGCGCTTGTTGTCTCGATCATGGATAATGCACTCATCCGCATCGGAAACCGGCACTATGCCAAATCTAATAAATCGTATGGACTGACTACGCTGCGCGACCGGCACGTTACTTTTAATGGGAGCACCGTTACGTTTTCATTTGTAGGCAAGAAGGGGGTGGATCAGAAGATCGACCTGAAAGACCGACGTCTGGCGCAGTTGGTCAAGAAGTGCAAGGACATCCCGGGCTATGACCTGTTTCAGTACTATGACGAAGATGGTGAACGGCAAACACTGGAATCAGGCGATGTGAACGAGTATCTGCGGGATGTGACAGCCTATGATTTCACCGCGAAAGATTTCAGGACCTGGGGCGGCACCGTACGCATGGTGGAGTGCCTGGAACGTGTGATCGACGAAGATCCGGAACTGGACAAAGAGAAAGGTATAAAAGAAGCCGTGAAAGAAGTGGCTAAAGGTCTGGGCAACACCCCAACGGTTTGTAGCAAATACTATATTCATCCCGAGGTGGTCAATCTCTTTCGGGAGGACAAGTTGATGAACTTTCTCAAAAAGCACGACCCCACCAAGTCCAAAACAAAACACCTTACTAGTATGGAAACGTTCGTGCTGAAGATGCTCGAGAAAAGCCTTAAGAGTTAGAAATTTAGAAAGTTAAAAAGTTAGAAAGTGTCATCCTTGAATGAGAAATCACTTTCTAACTTCCAAGCTTTCTAACTTAAATCAGTTTCCTTCCCGGTCATAGGCATGCACTCGCACGTCTCTGGTGGTGAGGTCTTTGGCTTCGGAGCCGAAGTCTATTTCGTTGCCGCGTTCGGTGTCGTAGATGTGGGTCATTTTGCGCCAGCTTTTCACGGAGGATCTGTCAATGATTTCGTCCTCTCCAAGTCCGCCATATACCTCTACCAGTATACCTTTGGCAACAGTGCCTTCAACCAGGAATTCATCGTCTCCACTGAGTCCGTGCAACGTGATCTTTTCAGTTTCTTCTCTGAAGAATATTCTTTGGTACAGCACTTTTTCAGGTATACCGTTTTGGGCAGGACGGCTTAGTGTCACTTCAGTGCGCTCATCATCGAGTCTTCTCACATGGAATTTGTCTTCCTGATCAGTGCCGGCTACCGTGACTTCCTTAGCCATAATTTCATACATCTCTTCAGCCACTTTCGGCAATTGGTCCCGACGGTTTTTCAGGTTTTGCGCGATGTTTTCTCCATTAAGAGCGTAGATAGGAGGCGGCAAATTTCTGACAGCCTTGTCAATGACCTGGTCCGTCAGACTGCTTTGCAATTGCCTGGCAATTTTTACCCAATCCTCTCGACTTAATTCGTGAAGCAGGCGTTCGTCAATGAATCGGGCATTGATCATCAGTGCTTTTACATCTTTAATTTTAGGCCCGAAGGAGTTGAATTTGCGTGCAAGCAGTTTGCTGGTGGCAATGAAAGGTATAATGCCATCGTTCATTTTCAAAAACACCTGGTCCCGGTCTTTCGGGATGGGTTCATACCTGATATCTCCCTCCACTTTATACTGGGCCCAATCCCACTGTCCTTTGTGGCGGTCCCAGTCACCTACCAGCACATCCAGGAGCCGGGCTCTTGCAAAATCCTTTTGACTAAAATAGTGGGTATTGGTCTCGTAGCGTTTGCGGAGGGCATCTTCTGAATCTTCAAAACCTATCACGTCCCCGAAGATCCTCAGCGAGTCGGCTATACCTTCAAACTTCTCTTCGAGCATGTATACCTTACCTTGCACGGCTTTGGCATGCTCTCCAAATGACATGTCATTGGCAGCCACGTAATACAAGGTGGGAGAGGTGTGGTATACACCTGCGGCTTTGGCCAGGTCAGGTATGACCAGGGCACCATAGGGGTTGGCCGAGGAAGTTTGATCACGCAGTATGTTGGTTACAAAGGTTGGACGCCAGAATTTAGCGAGCACCAGCACCGGGTCTTTGTCGATGGAACGAAAGGCGTAAATGCGGCCGAGGCTATCCTTGAGTTGGAAACTACTGGTCTGATAGCCGCCTCCTTTTTTCACCACTTCCATACCTCCGTTGACGTGGGAGAGGTCAAAGACAGGCAGTTTAACAGGCGTGCTCCAGCTATCGCGGTGATGGCGGCCCCAGAACAAGCGATGCAGCCAGCCTCGTTCGTAATGCCTGCCGGCTACGGCCCACACGCTGTCAGTGCCAGCCGGGGGGAGGTCATACTCGCCCGGCTGCACTTGAGCGTCTTTTTGGTAAAAGTTATCATTAGCGCAACTGCCCAGCACTAGTACAAGTGCCAACAGCAGCGCGGTTCTGTAGTACAGGTGCTGCATAAGGTGAAAATACACTCCTTAAACGCAGACAACCTGCAAGGTTTACGTTATTTGCGTTTTTGTCTGTAGTAGCTGATCAGTCCGGCTGTGGAGCTGTCGTGTTCTGTGTCTTTATTGCTAAGCAATTCTTCTTCAATAGTGCCGGCCAGTTGCTTGCCGAGTTCCACACCCCACTGGTCGAAGCTGTACACGTTCCAGATCACCCCCTGCACAAATACTTTATGCTCGTACATCGCTATCAGGCTACCCAGCGCATAAGGTGTGAGCAAGTCAAACATGATAGAGGTGGAAGGTTTGTTGCCTTCAAACACTTTGTGCGGCACCAGTTGCTCGAGCTCTTCGCCTGCCATCCCTTTCTTCTCCAGTTCAGCCCGCACTTCCGCTTCTGTTTTGCCTTTCATCAAGGCCTCTGTCTGCGCAAAGAAGTTGGAAAGCAACATGGGGTGGTGCTCGCCGATCGGGTTGTGGCTGTTTACCGGCGCCAGAAAATCAGAAGGAATAAGGACAGTACCCTGGTGGATCAACTGGAAGAAAGAGTGCTGTCCGTTCGTGCCAGCCGCTCCCCAGATCACTGGTTGAGTCTGGTAGTTGACATACTCGCCGTTGCGCATGGCCGTCTTGCCGTTGCTTTCCATTTGCAATTGCTGCAGGTACTCCGGCAACAGGCGCAGGTACTGATCGTATGGCAGCACGGCATGTGATTGTGCTTCAAAGAAGTTTGTATACCACACACTCAATAATGCCATCAGCACCGGTATGTTCTGGCGCATGGGCGTGTTCTTGAGGTGTTTGTCCATGGCTTCAGCGCCGCGCAGCAACTCCTCAAACTTGTCGTAGCCCAAGGCGCAGGCCACTGACAGACCAATGGCCGACCAGAGTGAGAATCGTCCGCCTACCCAGTCCCAGAAGCGGAAGGTGTTTTCAGGCGCGATACCGAACTTAGAAACTGCCTCGGTGTTGGTAGAAAGGGCTACAAAGTGCTTGCTCACATGCGCTTCATCCTTGGCTGTCTCCAAAAACCAGCTGCGAGCCGTATGGGCGTTGGTGATGGTTTCTTTGGTAGTGAAAGTCTTGGAAGCAATGATAAAGAGTGTTGTCTCCGGATCTACTTTGCGGAGCACTTCGGCTGCGTCGGTGCCGTCCACGTTGGATATGAAGTGTACCTCGATGTCCGGCTTCTGGTATTTTTTGAGTGCCTCGGTTACCATCTGCGGACCTAAGTGCGAGCCGCCTATACCTATATTCACAACATGCTTCACTTTTTTGCCGGTGTAGCCCGTCCACTCGCCACTGTGCAGGCGGTCGCAGAACTGCTTCATCTGGCGCTGTACATCCCGTACCTCTTCCAGCACATTGTCCCCGTCTACGATCAGTTCCTGATCCGTGAAGTTGCGCAGAGCAGTATGGAGCACGGCACGACCTTCGGTTGCGTTGATCTTCTCACCGCGCAGCATGCTGTCGATGGCGGAAGGCACGTTGGTCTCCTCGGCGAGTGCAGCCAGTAGGTCCAGCGTTTCTTCGGTTATGCGATTTTTAGAGAAATCGTACAGCGTGCCGTCTACCTCAAACGAAAATTTTTTGAAGCGCTGCGGGTCAGCTTTAAACAGATCGCGCAGATGCTGGTTTTTCAGTTGAGAGAAATGATCTTCCAGTTTATTCCAGGCGTTGGTTGTGGTCGGATTGTCGGTGTGTAGCATGTTTTATTTTGTGAATGTGTCTTTGGCAGAAATTACTCAAAAAGTAAGTTCGGGGTTATCGGTATTTAAAGCAAGCCAATGCTTCTGTCGGACTGTAAAGGTAGTGTATTTTCAGGAGGGTGCTCAAAGGGTATCATTTACCAGCCTGCTGCGTAGGTCTAAAATCGGATACTTTCATTCATGGTCACAGTTATTTGCGTATGTCTGAGTATACAAGTATGTCATAATTTAGAGAGCAATATATGAAAGAGGATAAAAAACAATCAGAAAATAAAGATAAACCAAAAACAGGTATACTGCGTGAAGACGACGGAAAACGAACGCCACCAGCGCATACCGATTATATTACAGGAGGAGAAAACCCTGCCAGCAGACCGGAGCAAGGTCCTGACGTGCCGCCACATGAGCGTACCGAAGGCATTCCGTAAGCATATTAGATAATATGAGTTGAGCCGGCCCATAGCTCTGGTATTTCCAGTTGCTTGCCTGGCAGCTATTCCAGGCTTTGCGCTGGACCCTATCCTGATTTAAAAAAATGGAAAACATGAATTCCCTTCAGCAAAACCTCCAAGAAAAAAACATTAAAGCACTTATTTTTGACCTTGACGGAGTAGTGACGCAAACCGCACGGGTTCACGCGCAAGCTTGGAAGCGTATGTTTGACGCATACCTGCAGCAGCGGGGCGAGAAAGAGGGCAAGCGCTACGAACCGCTCGACATTGAAACCGATTACCGGGAACATATTGATGGGATCCCCCGCTATGATGGCGTGCGCAATTTTCTGGAGTCACGTGGTATCAGTTTGCCAGAAGGAACACCTGAGGATGAATTGAGCGATGAGACGGTTGGTGGCCTCGGTAACCTTAAAAATATGTACTTTCAGGAATTACTCAAGCAAGAGGGAGTGGATGTATACGATGATACTATTTCCTGGCTCAAGGCACAAAAGAAAAATGGGATGCGCATAGCCGTAATATCGGCGAGTAAAAACTGTGTAGATGTGATGCATGCGGCAGGTATAGAGCGGCTATTCGAAGATCATGTGGATGGCTTGCAATCCTCAGAGCTCGGCCTGAAAGGGAAGCCCGCCCCGGATATTTTTCTGGAAGCTGCCCGCCGTTTAGGTATAGCGCCACAGGAGACCGCCGTTTTCGAAGACGCCCGCAAAGGTGTGCAGGCCGGTAAGGCCGGCGGCTTTGGGCTGGTGGTAGGTATAGACCGCACCCACGATGAAGCAGCACTCAAAGAAGGAGGCGCCGATCTAGTGATCAAAGAATTTCCCAAGGTATAAACTTCCTATCCTCGACACCCCAAAACCAACACTATGATACAGAAACGTGAGGCCCATGATCTGCCTTCGGCCCTCGACCAACTCCATGAACTCAAATCCCAGTTTCAAGGTAAAACACCCGCCATCTTCCTTGATTATGATGGTTGCCTGACACCCATTGTAAAACAGCCCGAAATGGCTATACTTTCGGATGACATGCGGAAAGCCCTGCATGAACTCGCTGCTGTCACCAAAGTAGCCGTAGTGAGCGGGCGCGACCGGCAGAATGTGGAGCAACTGGTTAAACTTGACAACCTGTACTTTGCCGGATCACACGGTTTCGATATCACAGGTCCCGGTGGCATGGCTTCTGAGCCGGGAGGGGCCAAAGATTCCTTGCCAGCGCTCGAGAAAGCTGACAGCATACTTCGGGAAAAACTCAAGTCTATTGACGGAAGTTTAGTTGAGCGTAAGCGTTATGCGATAGCCGTGCATTTCCGGAATGTGGCCGATGATCAGGTTGAGGACGTGCGCAAAGCGGTTGATGAGGTGCTGGATGCCATGCCTGAACTAAAGATCGGGCACGGCAAAAAGATCTATGAATTAAAACCTAATCTGGATTGGCACAAAGGCAAAGCGGTCATGTGGCTGATGGAAGAACTTGGCTTGAACAATGGCAAGTACATACCGCTTTACATTGGCGATGATATTACAGACGAAGATGCGTTCGCAGAGCTGCAGGGCAAAGGCATAGGTATACTGGTAGGCGAGCACGACGATAAAACCGCTGCTACCTATACCTTGGAAAGTGTGGATGAAGTGCGGACTTTTCTGGAAGATCTGACTGAAACCATCAAGAAACAAAATTATGGTTGAATGGAGCATCATTTACGACAAATGGGTGCCCAAAGAGCAAACCCTGCGTGAAGCACTTTGTACCCTGGGCAATGGCTATATTGCTACCCGTGGCGCTTTTGAAGAAACACGTGCGGAGGCAGATATTTATTACCCAGGGACCTACCTGGCGGGTGGTTACAACCGACTCACTTCCGAAGTAGCCGGAAAACCGATCGAAAACGAGGACCTCGTCAACTGGCCCAACTGGCTACCCGTCTCTTTCCGACATCCGGATGAAGACTGGTTTCACATGAGTAGTGTCGATGTGCTCGACTTCAAGCAGGAACTGGACTTGCAACATGGTTTACTGCTGCGCTACGTCTATTTCCGCGACAGCAGAGGCCGCGAATCCATGCTGAACACCCGCCGCCTCGTGAGCATGGCAAACCCGCATCTGGCTGCATTGGAATGGAAGCTGACGCCAGTCAATTGGTCAGGCGAAATTGAAGTACGGGCTGCACTGGACGGACGCATCATCAACAGCGGAGTGGCCCGCTACCGTGATCTGGCCAGTGAACACCTCGAAACACTGGAGCAAGGCCAGCACGACGACGAAACCAATTACCTGGTAGTCCAAACCACACAGTCTAAGATCCGCATGGCGCAGGTAGCCCGAACAAAGTTATACCTGAACGGTGATGAAAGTGGCATGCAGCCGCAAACTAAGATACAAGAAGGTTATGTGGAGCACCAGTTCAGGCTGCATGCTTCGGAAGGCCAGCCTTTAAGACTTGAGAAAAGCGTACTGATCTATACCTCCCGCGACTGGGCTACTTCGGAACCCCTGCAGGATGCCTGCAAAAACAGCGGCCGGCAGGGCACTTTTGAAGAAGCCCTGGAAGAACATAAGCGGGCATGGCAGCGACTCTGGAATCGCTGCGACCTTGATACGGCGTGTAACATGAAGGTGCAATCCGTTTTGCGACTTCATATCTTTCATTTGCTCCAAACTGTTTCGGGGCATACCGTAGACCTGGATGTAGGTGTGCCGGCTCGTGGCTGGCACGGAGAAGCCTATAGAGGACACATCTTCTGGGATGAACTTTTTATCTTTCCTTTCCTCAACATGCACTTGCCCGCCATCACGCGCGAGTTGCTAATGTACCGTTACCGCCGCCTTAACGAAGCCCGCAGTGCCGCAAAAGAGGCAGGATATAAGGGGGCTATGTTCCCGTGGCAAAGTGGCAGCAACGGACGTGAAGAAAGTCAGGTCATTCACCTCAACCCGCAGTCCGGTCGCTGGCTGCCTGACAATACTTACCTGCAACGGCACATCAGTTCAGCAGTAGCTTATAACGTCTGGCATTATTATCAAGCCACAGAAGACATGGATTTTCTGAGTTACCATGGAGCGGAGCTTTTGCTGGATATAGCCCAGTTTTGGTCAACGATCGCAACTTTAAATCAGGAAAAAGGGCGCTACGAAATCCTGCACGTGGTGGGGCCGGACGAGTATCACACCGAATATCCGGATTCAAATGAAGTAGGCTTGAACAACAATGCCTATACCAATGTACTGGCGGTTTGGGTTATTCAAAGAGCTCTTGGCCTGAAAGAGGTCATAGACGACTCCCGCTACGAAGAATTGCTCGTCAAACTGCATATTACCCCGGACGACCTGACTCGCTGGGAGGACATTAGTAAGCGCATGTATGTTCCTTTTCTGGAAGACACTAAAATTATTGCGCAGTTTGATGATTATGATAAACTGCAGGAGTTTGATTGGGAGAAGTACAAAGCCAAGTACGGGGAGGCCATGCGGCTCGACCGCATTCTGGAGAGTGAAGGTGACAACGTGAATAAGTATAAAGCCAGCAAACAGGCGGACGTATTGATGTTGTTTTACCTGTTTTCATCAGAGGAACTGCTTTCCATTTTTAAAGAGCTGCACTATGATTTCAAGCCTGAGAGTATACCTGAAAACATAGCCTACTACGAACAGCGTACGTCGCACGGATCTACCTTAAGCAAAATCGTACATGCCTGGGTGCTGGCCCGATCCGATCGTAAACGTTCCTGGTTAAATTTTGAAATGGCCTTGATGAGCGATCTCGAAGATATACAGGGAGGCACCACAGCCGAAGGTATACACCTGGGCGCGATGGCCGGCACCGTGGACCTGGTGCAGCGCGCCTATACTGGGCTGGAGATTCGCGATGATGTATTATGGCTCAATCCGGTTCTCCCGGAAGACATGCCCTGTCTGAACCTACAGCTGCGCTATCGTGGTCACTGGATAGAACTAAACCTCACCGCTGATAAAATGATGATTACTTTTGACAGAGGCTGGTCCAAAGAAGTTAAAATCGGTGTGCGGGGTGAGATCCATACCTTCCGAACGGGAGACCAAAAAGAGTTTGATATCCGCCGCTGAGCCGTGATCAAATCACTTTCAGTTTAATCTATACCTATACCTATACCTATACCTATACAGGAGTCTGTCGGTACTAAATCTGAAGAAGCATGCATAAAATACTAACCATCACGATCAATCCTGCCCTAGATAAAAGCACGCACGTGAAGCGGGTGCTGCCCGAGAAGAAACTCCGCTGCGACGAACCTACATATGAACCAGGTGGCGGTGGCGTTAATGTTTCCCGCGCCATTCGCAAACTGGGTGGTAATTCCTGTGCCTGGTTGCTTTCTGGAGGACCAGCTGGTGAAAAGCTCTGTGATCTGCTGAAAGAAGAAGGTGTTGAGTATTGGTCAGGCCAAACCAAGAGCTGGACCCGGGAAAATCTGATGGTGATGGAGGATAGTACTGGTGACCAGTTCCGCTTTGGCATGCCGGGTCCGCATATTGGAGAATCAGAATGGCAACAGGTGCTCGATAGACTCCAAAAGCTGGAGCAAGTTCCTGAATACGTTGTGGCCAGTGGCAGCCTTGCCCCAGGCGTGCCTGATGATTTTTACTACCAAATGGCCGTCATTGCACACAAACGCAATTTCAAACTGATCGTGGATACGTCCGGTGAGGCTTTGGTTAAGGCCGCAGGAGAGGGGCTATACCTGATCAAACCGAATCTGGGTGAACTGGCGAAACTGGCCGGCAGAGACCACATCTCTGCGCTCGAACAAGAGGAGTTTGCCATGCAGGTGCTAAACGAAGGCAAATGCAAAGTGCTGGTTGTGTCGCTCGGCCCGCGCGGAGCCATGCTCGCCTCTAAAGAAACAGGTATACACTATGTCGTGCCGCCTACAGTAAAACAACAGAGCGCCGTCGGCGCAGGTGATAGCATGGTTGCCGGTATAGTGCTGAGTTTGCTACGGGGTTGTCCACTGGAGGAGGTCGTGCGCTACGGTGTGGCTGCCGGCACGGCCGCTACCATGACGCCGGGGTCTGAGCTATGCCGCAAAGAGGATACTGAGGAAATTTACCAGTGGTTAATGGAGCATAAGTAGTAAACAAAAAAGGGTGAAGCTTTCGCCTCACCCTTTCCTTTATCATCAAGTCTGATATTTAAGCATTGCGATTCACGCAATTCAAATCTTCAAAAGCCTCTTTCAGTCTGGCAATGAAGTTTTCTTCGCCTTTGCGCAGCCATACGCGCGGGTCGTAGTACTTCTTGTTCGGAGAGTCTGCACCATCCGGATTTCCAAGCTGGCCTTGCAGGTACTCTTTCTTTGACTCGTAATAGTTTTTCACGCCATCCCAGAACGCCCACTGCATGTCGGTGTCGATGTTCATTTTGATAGCACCGTAACCGATCGCTTCCGTGATCTTGGCTTTCTCAGAACCTGAACCACCATGGAATACGAAGTTTACCGGGTTGTCACCTGTTCCAAATTTCTCTTTGATAAAATCCTGTGAGTTTTTCAGGATCTCAGGACGCAGTTCTACGTTACCCGGCTTGTATACGCCGTGTACATTACCGAAAGCTGCTGCAATCGTGAAGCGGTCACTTACCTTTTTCAATTCTTCGTAAGCATAAGCTACTTCATCTGGCTGCGTATACAGACGAGAGCTGTCCACGCCGGTATTGTCCACGCCGTCTTCTTCGCCACCGGTTACACCCAGCTCGATCTCTACGGTCATGCCGATCTTGTTCATGCGCTCCAGGTAGCTGGCGCAAGTCTCAATGTTTTCTTTGATCTCTTCTTCAGAAAGGTCGAGCATGTGGGAGCTGTAAAGCGGCTTGCCATGTTGCTCGTAGTATTTTTCGCCGGCATCTAAAAGACCGTCGATCCAAGGAAGCAATTTCTTGGCGGCGTGGTCCGTGTGCAGTACTACTGGTACGCCGTATGCTTCGGCCATCAGGTGCACATGCTGAGCACCGGAAACAGCGCCTGCAATGGCAGCTTTCTGATTGTCGTTCTCAAGGCCTTTGCCAGCAAAGAAAGTGGCACCACCATGCGAGAATTGAATAATTACTGGTGAGTTAAGCGCCTTGGCTGTTTCCAGCACGGCGTTGATAGAGTTTGTGCCAATCACGTTAACGGCTGGCAGCGCAAAGTTATTCTCATTGGCATACTTGAACAGCTCTGTTACTTCATCGCCGAACAAAACCCCTGATCTGAAACGTTTTTCCATGAATGTTTAAGTTTTATTTCGATTTGAAATTAAGTATAAAAAATTTCTAAACCGAAAATAGATGGCAGGAGCTTCAGAAAAGCAGGTCTATACCGGGCTAATCTAATCAAAGACGAGCACCTTGTCTTTATTCTTGCCGCGCATATGGCCACGTATAATCTGCTGAATGTCCTTGTTGTCTTTGTAGCGCTGTATTTCTGATTTAAAGTCTTCCAACGAGTTGGCTGAGAAATACTCATCGACAAAGCCAAAGCCAAGGTAGGTGCCGTGCTCCACCACGACAATGGACTTCTCGCCCAGCTCACGGCCCTTGCCCACAATCACAAAGCTGTTGTGCTCGTAAGTGAACGACTCAATAGCAGCATCTACTCGTGCATTATACTCCGCTGGTGTCTCCGCACCAATACAGGCACCTTTACAGATGTGTACCTGATAATCGAAACAAGCACCCGGCGTTTTATACAGGTCGCAAAGCTTCTGGCACAGGTTATATTTGGACACTTTATGGAATAGAAATCCTTTCGCCTTGAATTGATTAGAAAGCGCAATGATCGGTGTCATGTTTACATCATCGGCTTTGTTAATGCTGCCGAAAGTCAGACGTTTATAGCCTTTTTCGTCTTCGTAGGTGAAAATACCGGTGTTGAATACGCTTCGCCGTTGCTGCCGGTTGTAGTGCGGCTTCATACGCTTGATCTCTGCCGACTCAAACAGCAAAGCCACCAGCTCGTTGCCCATCAGTTCGTATGTGATGTCAGCGATCTGGTTTTTGAACTCGATGGATTTGCGGCTCTTGTAGTCGATGTTGAAGTGCTGGATGATGCGCTTCTTGATGTTAATGCTCTTGCCTACATAGATCACTTCACCCGCTTCGTTATAGAAGTAGTACACGCCCGGAACGGTCGGCAAGGCGTCAACCTGTTCTTTGCTGATAGCCGGAGGAAGGAGGGAAGCCTTGATCTCATTCTTAAGCTGTTCAGCCGGGTCCGCCACATGGTGAGTCCCGTCTATGACCGGGCGATTGATCTTGATCAGCTTGTCGAACAGTTTGGCCGTGGCCTCCGCATCACCAATGGCACGATGGCGCATTTGCAGCGGAATGTCAATGCTCTTACACAGCTTACCCAATGAGTAAGAAGGCAATCCAGGTATAAGCGAACGGCTCAGGCGGACGGTGCAAAGGGTTTTGCGTTGAAAAGTGAAGCCCAGGTCGGCGAACTCTTTTTTGATAAAGGAATAGTCGAAGCGTACATTGTGGGCCACGAATACCATGCCTTCCGTGAACTGCACGATTTCCTTAGCTACTTCGTAAAATTTGGGAGCGTCCTGTACCATGTCATCGGTAATGCCGGTGAGCTGGGATATGTAATAAGGTATAGGGCGCTGCGGATTGATCAGGGTGCTATACTTGTCGACAATCTCTTTGCCATCGTGTATGAAGATGGCAATCTCTGTGATCCTGTCCTGTGTAGGTTGGCTACCTGTCGTTTCAATGTCTATGATGGCGTACAAGCTGATTCTATTTTAGGCTTTTATGGAAGCAATCCCTGGTCTATTCCAAAGGGTTATCTTGTAAACCAATATTCTTAGCAATACGTTTCAAAACGCGCCTGTGCCCTACCTAATGCAAATAGATTTAGCAAAGACCCCTTAATGCTCCGCCTCACGATCATCTTCGTAGCGCTCCCTTTTTGCTTTTTCACGCAGCTTGTCAAACATCTTCCGGAAGCGACCGGATTTCTTCTCCTTCACTTCATCAATGTCAGCCAGCAAAAAGCCAAATGGCCTGAGTGGTTCGTAGGCGTCAAAAAGTACTTTCAGGATCGCGATCATAGGTATGGAAATGATCATACCGGCAGCTCCCCATATTTCACCACCGATCAGCAAGGCTATGATAGCGGCAAAAGGGTTTATACTTACCTTGGAACCAACGACATAAGGCGTAATGAAGTTGCCTTCCAGAAACTGCACAAACATAAAAACCAGCACCACCAGCACGGCGTCGAACAGCTGCCCCGTAGTGGCCAGCGTGAACAGTGCCGGGAGCATGGCCCCGATCAGAATGCCGATGTAAGGTATAACTGTTAGAATGGAAGCAAAAACACCGAAGAAAATAGCATACTTGACGCCCAGCAGAAGCAAGCCTGCAGAGTTGAGCAAGGCCACGATCACGATCACGATCATTAAGCCTGAGATGTAGCTCTGCGCTACTACCTGTATGTTGTCAATCGTGTGGTTGAATCCTCCTCGGCGCTCTTTGGATACAAACTTATACATGAACTGCTCCAGGTGATCGCGGTAGTACAGGAAGCAGAAGACAAAAATGGGCACGATGGTGATCATAGTGAGAGCACCGGTAGTGAGCGAGATCGTACTGCCGACAAAGGTAGTGGAAAGGTCCTGCAGGCTGCCTATCATGTTACGGAATAGCTCACTCTTATTGGCGGGCTGTATTCCGAAATTGTGGTACAGGTAATCCTGTACTTTCATAAGCAGGGCATCAAAGTTTTTGCCAATGGTGTCTAGTTCCGACGTGAGGCTCACAACTTGCATAGACAAAAACCAGATAACCAGCCCCAGTACAATAATCACCAATACAATACTTATAAGTATAGCTAAAGCTCTTGGGAAGCGGAATCTTTCAAGGTCACGTGTAAGCGGCAAAAGAAGCAGGGCAAATAGCAAAGCGAATACCAGTGGCATCAGAACAGCTTTAAAGCTCTGCAATACCCAGATTGCCAGAAACAGGCCCAGTAAGATGATGACATACTTAAAATACTGGGGTAATTTAATTTCCATAGGGTGTATATGTATAAGGTATACGGTTATTCTGACCGCATTCAATTAAGCAAAAGTAGTGCGCAAGTATAGTTAAATCTAAATATTTTTATGCTAAAAAAATTAGCTTTTTCCCGACTATGTATTTCTGCAGTTTTAGTGAACTGTAAGCTATAGGGATTGGTTGTATAGATATAGTTGATAAATCAGATAAAATTAGCTATATTTGTTGACTAAAAATATTAGCAATAGCCTTCTTTAACAGATGAATCGATCAGGCGGCGGAACTATTTGTGGCGTCTGATTTCTTTTATTTTTCTATATTTCCGAGTGATTCCACTAAATCAAATACACTTACGCTTACAGAATGGCAGAGTTAGAGCATAATTACAACGAAGACAGCATTCGCTCGCTGGAGCCCCGCGAACACATCAGGCTACGTCCCGGTATGTACATCGGTAAACTGGGAGACGGTTCTTCGGCCGATGATGGTATTTACATTTTGGTGAAAGAGGTGATCGACAACTCCATCGACGAACACGTGATGGGTTACGGCAAGACCATTGACATTAAGATTTCAGACCACAAGGTGCAGGTGCGCGACTATGGCCGCGGTATTCCGCTGGGTAAGGTGATCGATTGCGTGAGCAAGATCAACACCGGTGGTAAGTACGACAGCAAGGCTTTCCAGAAGTCGGTTGGTCTGAATGGTGTGGGTACGAAGGCTGTGAACGCCCTTTCGAGCCACTTCCGCATTCAATCGGTGCGTGACGGGCAAATGAAGGTCGCTGAGTTTGAACGCGGTGTGCTGACCAATGATATGGCCTTGGAGGCGACTTCGCAGCGTAACGGTACCCTGACGGTTTTTACGCCAGATGATACCATTTTCAAGAACTACCAGTTCAATCCGGATTACCTGGAGAACCAGATCTGGAACTATGTATACCTGAACGCAGGCCTGACGATCAACTTCAACGGCAAGAAGTTCTACTCTGAGAACGGCCTGTTGGATTTGTTGCGAAACAAAGCCGACGAGGAGAGCATGCGCTACCCGATCATTCACCTTAAAGGCAATGACATCGAGCTGGCGATAACACATGGCAACGATTACGGCGAGGAGTACTACTCATTCGTGAACGGTCAGTATACGACCATGGGCGGTACGCACCTGGCGGCTTTCCGTGAGGCGATCGTTAAGACGGTGCGTGACTTCTATAAGAAAGACTACGACGCAGCTGATATCCGCGGCTCTATTGTAGGCGCGATCTCCCTGCGTGTGCAGGAGCCTGTGTTTGAATCGCAGACCAAAACCAAACTAGGTTCAATAGACATGGGTCCTGACGGTCCTGCGGTGCGAGCGTATATCAATGAGTTCATCAAAGAGTCGCTTGACAACTACCTTCATAAAAACCCGACGACGGCTGAAGCACTGAAGAAGCGCATTGAGCAGAGTGAGCGGGAGCGCAAGGACATGGCTGGTGTGAAGAAGCTGGCCAACCAGCGTGCCAAAAAAGCCAACCTGCACAACCGCAAACTTCGCGACTGCCGTCTGCACTTCAACGAGGACAAGCACGAGAACTCCATCCTTTCCACGCTCTTCATCACGGAGGGTGACTCGGCAAGTGGTTCTATCACCAAATCCCGCAACGTGGACACAGAGGCGGTCTTCAGTTTGCGCGGTAAGCCGCTGAACTGTTATGGCCTCAAGAAGAAGGTGGTATACGAAAACGAAGAATTTAACCTGCTGCAGCACGCCCTGAATATTGAAGAAGGGTTGGAAGGGCTTAGGTATAACCGTGTCGTGATCGCTACCGATGCGGACGTCGATGGTATGCACATTCGTTTGCTGCTCCTGACCTTCTTCCTGCAGTTCTTCCCTGATCTGGTGAAAAACGGCCACGTGTACATTTTGGAGACTCCGCTTTTCCGGGTGCGCAATAAGAAGGAAACGATCTATTGCTATAACGAAACCGAAAAACAGGCTGCGATCGAGAAACTGGGCAAGCGCCCTGAGATCACCCGATTCAAGGGTCTGGGTGAAATCTCGCCGGACGAATTCGGTAAGTTTATTGGCGATAACATCAAGTTGAAGCCAGTGTTCCTGCAGAAGGACACGACGATACAGAAAATGCTGAGCTATTACATGGGCAAAAACACGCCGGAGCGCCAGCAATTCATCATTGAGAATCTGAAGTTTGAGAAAGATATAGTTGAGGAAGTATATGCATAACGACGAACTGAACAACGAAGGTATAGAAAGAGAAGACGAGTTGGAGATCGCGTTTACAGACGGTGAAGAGGAAGTGATCCATAACGTGACGCCTGTTTCGGGTCTGTACGAGAACTGGTTCCTCGACTATGCTTCTTATGTAATCTTAGAACGTGCCGTACCTGCCATAGAGGACGGTTTGAAACCCGTTCAGCGCCGTATTCTGCACGCGATGAAGGAAATGGACGATGGTCGATTCAACAAGGTGGCTAACGTTATCGGCCAGACCATGCAGTATCACCCGCACGGCGATGCTTCTATCGGCGACGCCATGGTGAACCTGGGGCAGAAAGATCTTTTGATCGAGACGCAGGGTAACTGGGGCGATGTACGTACCGGTGACAGCGCGGCTGCACCACGTTATATCGAGGCACGCCTTTCAAAGTTTGCCTTGGATGTAGTGTTCAACCCGCAAACCACAATTTGGCAGCTGAGCTATGACGGCCGTAAGAACGAGCCGGTAACGCTTCCGGTTAAATTCCCGCTGCTGCTTGCACAGGGTGTGGAAGGTATAGCCGTTGGTCTTTCGACCAAGATCATGCCGCACAACTTCAAGGAACTGGTTAAAGGTTCTATTGATGTGCTGAAAGGCCGCACAACGACTTTGCTGCCTGACTTCCCGAACGGCGGCATGGTGGACGTGACCAACTACAACCATGGTATGCGTGGCGGTAAGATCCGGGTGCGTGCTACGATCGAGAAGGTGGACAAGACCATGCTGATCATCCGTGACGTGCCTTACGGTATCACGACCACGGGCTTGATGGAATCGATCGTGAAGGCGAGCGAGAACAACAAGATCAAGATCAAGAAGGTGATCGATAACACGGCCGCTGATGTAGAAATACAGGTACAGCTACCGCCGGGTGTATCTCCTGACCTGACCATGGACGCGCTTTACGCCTTCACCGATTGCGAAGTGTCTATCTCGCCAAACACTTGTGTGATCATCGATGACAAGCCGCACTTCCTGAGTGTCGATGAGTTGCTGCGCATTTCTACTTTCAAAACGGTGGACCTGCTTAAGCGTGAGCTCGAGATCCGCAAAGGTGAACTGGAAGACAAGTGGCATTACTCATCACTGGAGAAAATCTTCATCGAGAACCGCATCTACCGCGACATCGAAGAGTGCGAAACATGGGAGGCTGTGCTCAACGCGATTGACACAGGACTCGATCCTTATAAGCCGCTGCTTCGTCGCGAGGTGACAGAGGACGACATCATTCGCCTGACGGAGATCAAGATCAAGCGTATCTCTAAGTTCGACTCTTTCAAGGCCGACGAGTACATCAAAAAGCTGGAAGAGGAGATGGCCGAGGTGGACGATAATCTGGCCAACCTGATCCGCTACGCGATAGCTTACTTCGAAGGATTGCTGAAGAAATATGGTCAGGGACGTGACCGCAAGACGCAGGTGAAAACTTTTGATGTAATTACAGCACAGAAAGTTGCGATCGCCAACCAGAAGCTTTACATGAATGCGAAGGACGGCTTCATCGGTACCGGTCTGCGCAAAGATGAGTTCGTGTGTGACTGCTCTGACATGGACGATATCATCGTGTTCCGCAAGGACGGCAAGTTCACCGTGACCAAGGTGGCAGACAAGACTTTCGTGGGCAAAGACATCATCATGGCCGGTGTTTACAACAAAAATGACGAGCACATGGTCTACAACATGATCTATGTGGACGGCAAGACCGGCGTATCTTTTGCGAAACGTTTCTCTGTGAAGTCAATCACCCGTGACAAGGAGTACGATCTGACAAAAGGCAACAAAGGCTCGAAGGTGCATTACCTGACTGCCAACCCGAACTCGGAGTCGGAGGTGGTGAACATTACCCTTGCTCCGCAGTCAACGGCCCGCATTAAGCAGTTCGACTATGACTTTGCCGAATTGATGATAAAAGGCAAAGGATCAAACGGTAATATCGTGACGAAGTACCCGATCAAGAAGATCGTGCAGAAGAGTCTGGGCGAGTCGACCTTGGGTGGACGCGAGATCTTCTACGACGAAGTGATCGGCCGTTTGAACACGGAAGGCCGTGGTCGTTACCTGGGTTCGTTTAATACTGACGACACGATCCTGGTGGTTTTCGAAGACGGTACATACGAACAGACGACCTTTGATCTGGCTAACCACTACACGGTAGAGAAGATCAAGGTGCTGCAGAAGTTCGATCCGGAATTGGTGGTTTCAGCAATCTATTTTGAAGGCGATAATAAAACCTACTATGTGAAGCGTTTCAAGATCGAGACCTCTACTGTAGGTAAGAAATTCAGCTTTATACCTGAGACCAAAAACTCCAGATTGGAAGCTGTCTCAACGCATTCGCTTCCGATGGCTACTATCAGCTTCAAACGTTCGCTGCGCGGGGAGAAGGAAACGGAGAAACTTCTACTAAGCGAATTCATCGATGTAAAAGGCTGGAAGGCAATGGGCAACAAGCTCAGCTACTTTAAGATCTTTGACGTGAAAATGCCAAGACAGGAGGAAGTAGAGCAAGAAGAAAAGCCAAAAGCTAAGAAAGTTACCACGAAGCGTGAGCCCGTAACACTGCCCTCCGAACTAAAGGAACTGGCAGAAGAAGCAGCCAAAGTCAGTGGGGCTCAACTTGATGCGCTTGAAACCGTAGAAGAACTATCAGATGACGGCAGTGCAAAAGAAGCTTTGAAGAAAAAGAAGCAGCTGGATTTGTTCTAAATTAAATCCTTTTTTGCATAAGTCGTTTTAAAGCAATATATTAGGTTGCTTATTACAGATTATGCGAATACTATTCAAGGTCATACCTATTTTATTCATCATGCTCGGTTTCCTGATTCGTCCATTGGACGTGCTGGGAGATTCCGGGCATGATGTGCTTTTAAAGAAGGCGTACGAACTGAAGGAGCAGTACAAGGAGACGGAAGCGCTAGCGGTATACGAACAGATTATAGCAGCTGATGAGACTAATTACGAGGCTCTCTGTCAGGCTAGCCTTTTACACAGTATGATGGGTAACCGCTTCTCGGATGATAGCCGAAAGCTCAACCACTTCAGTACTGCCAAAGCGTATGCTCAACGAGCTTATCAGATGGACTCGATCGATGCTCGCTCTAATTACGCCATGGCACTTGCTATGGCCTCATTGTCCACTATTTCAGGCCCCAAGCAGCGGCTCGTTACTTTCAGTGACTTAAAGCGCTACCTGGACGGGGCTTTGACTGCGGATTCTAAGCATGCAGATGCCTGGCACTTGCTGGGTCGCTGGTATTTCAAAATGGCAAACCTCAATTTCGCCGAGATCACCGCCTATAAAGTGATGCTGGGAGGCATGGCTAATAAGCCTGCTACAAATGATGATGCCATTTATGCGATGGAGATGGCCATTCAGCATAACCCGAAGAACTTACGCTATTACTTTGACCTGGCTAATATCTATCAGGAAATGAAGAACAAAGACGCCTGCGTCACTACGTTACAGCGTGCCATGGACCAGAACCTTGACTTGCAAACGAAGGAGGAACTGGAGTTAAGCAGGCGCTGTAAGATCATGCTGCAGGATTCGCTGAAGTGATGCGATAACGATGCAATGCAAAGGGCCTGCTTCCATTCGGTAGCAGGCCCTTTGTTTATCTTCTAAACTATATGGCAGTCCTCATGTCGGTATTTAGGCAAATTATCTATAATTTAGCGCCATTCTAGTTTGTAAGTAAAGACAGCGCATGATGTCTCGTTTGGGCTTAAGTTGGGTAGTGGTGGCAGTATTGGCGCTTTCCGGATGCGGTAAAGAAGAGGGCACAAGAGAGCAGATGGTAGATCTGGAGGCAGTGGCCGTTGAAGATCCTGCCAAGCAGCTAGTTAGCCTCAGCGAAGCCATTGAGCGATCGAAGCGCGATGGCAGTCTGTACGCTAGGAGAGTAATGGTACTGCTGCGGCAAGGCGAGCTTGAGCGTGCGCTGAGCGATGTGAACGAAGCGATCAGGTTATCGAAAGAGCCTGCCAACTTCTTTGTAAAAGCACAGGTACTGTACCTGATGGGGCGTCACGACGAGGCACTGCCATTGGCCTTACAGGCAGAACGAAACTCTTTTGAAAGTTCATCACTTTATGTGCTTTTGACAGAGCTATACCTGGACCAGGGCGAATACGCAAAAGCAGCCCGGTTTGCGCGACAGGCGATTGAGCTTTCACCGGATGACGCGCATGCGGTGTATTATAAGGGAAGGGTACTGGAAGTAACTGGTGATACAGCAACAGCGATCAAGCATTACTTACAGGCGCTGGAACTAAAGCCTGAGTTTACGGAGACGCATCGCTCACTTGCCGGGCTATACCTGGCGCAGCAGGATCTGCCACAGGCTAAAAAGCATATTGAGCTGGGATTGCGACAGTCTTTGCAAGATCCTCAGCTGTGGCATTACAAAGGGATGCTACAATTACAGGCAGCACGCAAAGACAGCGCCCTGGCGAGCTTTGAAAAGGTGCTATCACTGTCTGATACGATGCAGGTGACCCACTTTCAGCTAGCCCAGTTAAAACATGGTCTAGGCGAATATGGGCTTGCCCTGCAGCACCTGGAGAGCGCTCCAAGGTATAGCAACTTGCTAAAGTACCTATCGGTACGGGCCAGCAGCCTGGAGCGGCTAGGGGAGAACCTGGCAGCATTGCGAACTTACGAACGCATGCTGACAATTGAGCCGAAGCATACGTACGCTTTACAGAGTGTAGCCAGGCTCCGATATAGATTAGAAAGACCCAGGCCCCAGCTAGACAGCATGGCTGTTAGGCAAAAGGTTTATTAACACGATACCTAAGAAAAAAACATGATCAACATCACTTTGCCAGACGGCTCTGTACGCCAGTACTCAAAAGGTGTAACCGGCCTTGAGATCGCCACCAGCATTAGCGAGGGACTTGCCCGCAATGTTTTGGCCGTAAAGGTGAACGATTCCGTATGGGATCTGTCTCGCCCCATAGAAGAAGATGCCAGGGTGCAGCTGCTTACCTGGAACGACGATCTGGGCAAAAATACGTTCTGGCACTCTTCTGCCCACTTACTAGCGGAAGCACTGGAAGAGCTATACCCAGGTATAAAGTTCGGTATCGGACCTCCCGTTGAGAACGGCTTCTACTACGACGTAGACCTGGGAGAAGGCAAATCCTTTTCGCAGGACGATTTTGCCAAAGTAGAGCAGAAGATGCTGGAATTGGCGCGTGCTAAAAATGAGTACAAGCGCCAGGAGGTTTCGAAGGCGGATGCTATCAAGTATTTCACTGAGAAAGGCGACGAGTACAAGCTAGACCTGATCAAAGACCTGGAAGACGGTTCTATTACTTTCTATACCCAAGGCAATTTCGTAGATCTTTGCCGTGGACCACACATCCCGAATACCGGCTTCATCAAAGCGGCTAAGCTGATGAACGTGGCTGGTGCCTATTGGAGAGGCGACGAGAAGAGCAAGCAGCTAACCCGTATTTATGGCGTCACTTTCCCAAAACAGAAGGAGCTGACCGAATACCTGGAGCGTCTGGAAGAAGCCAAGAAGCGTGACCACCGTAAGCTGGGTAAAGAGATGGAGTTGTTTGCCTTCTCTGAGAAAGTAGGTATGGGCTTGCCCCTTTGGTTACCGAAAGGCACGCTGTTACGCGAGCGTCTGGAGCAATTTATGCGCAAGGCACAGGTAAAAGCTGGCTACCAGCCGGTAGTGACGCCGCACATTGGCAGCAAGGAGCTTTATGTAACTTCAGGACACTACGAAAAGTACGGTGCTGACTCTTTCCAGCCGATCAAGACACCAAATGAGGGCGAGGAGTTCTTCCTGAAGCCAATGAACTGCCCGCACCACTGCGAGATTTACAAAACACGTCCGCGTTCTTATAAAGAACTGCCCGTGCGCTATGCGGAGTTTGGTACGGTATATCGTTACGAGCAAAGTGGCGAACTCCACGGTTTGACACGCGTGCGTGGTTTTACCCAGGATGATGCCCACATCTTCTGCCGTCCGGACCAGGTGAAGGAGGAGTTTACCAAAGTTATTGACCTGGTACTTTATGTGTTCAATGCGCTCGGTTTCGAGGACTACACAGCCCAGATCTCACTGCGTGACCCAGAGAACAAGCAAAAGTACATTGGTGCGGACGAAGCCTGGGAGAAGGCTGAAAACGCCATCATTGAAGCAGCTGAAGAGAAAGGACTGCGCACTGTAACTGAATTAGGAGAGGCTGCGTTCTACGGACCAAAGCTCGACTTCATGGTGCGCGATGCATTGGGCAGAAAGTGGCAACTTGGAACTATTCAGGTAGATTATAACTTACCAGAAAGGTTCCAGCTGGAATATATCGGCGCTGACAATGCCAAGCATCGCCCAGTAATGATCCACCGCGCGCCATTCGGTTCACTGGAACGTTTCGTGGCTGTACTGATCGAGCACTGTGGTGGTAATTTCCCACTGTGGCTTAGCCCGGAACAGTTTGCGATTCTGCCTATTTCAGAGAAGTACCAGGATTTTGCGCAGCAGGTATACGACCGACTGCAGCAGGAGGATATCCGCGGCTTCGTTGACAACCGTGATGAGAAGATCGGCCGCAAGATCCGTGACGCAGAAGTGAGCAAAGTGCCTTACATGCTGATCGTGGGAGAGAAGGAGCAGGAGAACGGTGCAGTATCAGTGCGTAAGCACGGAGAAGGTGATTTAGGCACCATGTCTGTAGACGAATTCATCGCTACTTTCCAGTCAAAAATTGCTGAGATGCTGAACAATTAAAGGAAGATATTTTTTTCTTGATATAAAATTTGCGATATTCGCACCCTGATTGTAGAAACTAAATTTAAGGAGGTAAAACCATAGCTACGCCAAACAAGCGCTACATCCCACGCGGAAAAGTGGAGGAGCCATACAAAGTCAATGATAAAATAACTGCCAGAGAAGTCCGGTTGGTTGGTGACAATGTAGAGCAGGGAGTATTCTCGACTAGAGATGCTCAGAAAATAGCGAACGAGCAGAATCTTGACCTGGTTGAGATTTCGCCAACAGCTGTTCCACCGGTATGCCGTATCATCGACTACTCGAAATTCAAGTACGAGCAGAAGAAGAAAACCCGTGAGATGAAGGCGAAAGCTCAGAAAGTAGTCATCAAGGAGATCCGTTTCGGCCCTAACACTGATGATCACGATTTTGAGTTTAAACTGAAGCATGCGAAATCTTTCCTCGAGAGTGGTTTCAAGATAAAGTCTTATGTGCACTTCGTTGGACGTACGATCGTGTTTAAGGAAAGAGGAGAGATCCTGCTTCTTAAATTCGCTCAGGCACTGGAGGATATTGCTAAAGTGGAGCAGTTGCCTAAACTGGAAGGAAAGAGAATGTTCTTGATCCTTTCGCCAAAGGTAGCGCCTCCTGTTAAAAAGTAATTTGTTTAATTAATTATATACACATGCCAAAAGTTAAAACAAAATCTGGTGCAAAGAAGCGTTTTTCTTTGACAGGTACTGGCAAGATCAAGCGTAAGCACGCTTACAAAAGCCACATCCTGACCAAGAAAACGACGAAGCAGAAGCGTAACTTGACTCACACTGGCCTTGTTAGCTCAGCTGATATGGACCGCGTGAAATTGATGCTTCAAATCTAATTCTCCGGAATTAGAAGGTTAAATTATTAGTACGAACCCGGTGTCTGGTCTTTTGAAGATTAGATTTAATCACCAGCCGCCAAAACTTTTTAGAAATGCCTAGATCGGTAAACGTTGTCGCAGCGCGACACAGAAGAAAAAAAATGATGAAAATGGCCAAAGGTTACTTTGGCCGTCGCAAGAATGTTTGGACAGTTGCGAAAAACGCAATTGAAAAAGGTTTGCTTTATGCTTACCGTGACAGAAAAGCGAAAAAGAGAGATTTCCGCGCCCTTTGGATCCAGCGTATCAACGCAGGTGCACGTGAGCACGGGATGTCTTACTCACAGTTAATGGGCGGCCTGAAGAAGGCTAACATCGACCTGAACCGCAAAGTACTTGCTGACCTGGCGATGAACCACCCAGAAGCTTTCAAGAGCATCGTTGAGAAGGTAAAGTAATTTACTTCACATATATTAGAAGAAGGGCCTGACGCAAGTCAGGCCCTTCTTGTTTTTTATACCTTAGTGCAAACTATTCAAAGTTGACTTTGCGCATGTTATAGTACTGGTATATGAATCGAATAGTGCTTGGTAGTAGCGGAACTGTTCTATTTTATCCTACCGAACAGAATCACGTCCAGGCCATGTTTTTCTCAGGTAGGGCTGGAATTGAGATGACTAAATGTCCCTTTAACATGCAGTATACCAGATGCAATAAGTTGTATGCATTCATGTCTTACTTTATCCATTTACTTAATAAACATTTAACTGCGACTTCTGCTGATTTCTTTTGAGAAAGCATAAGTTACGTGGTTTAAAAAAAGCCCTTACACACTGCAAGGGCTTTTTTATTCTTGTATCGATTCCTGTTAGCGGGCCATCAGTTCATGCACTTTAGCCTTGACGGCTTCATCCTGCTGGTAGGCGGTTACAATCTCTTTGTATTTGTCTTCTGTCAGACCTTCTTCTTCAAGAGCGCTTTTAACGTTCTCTTTTACCGCCGGCTGTATTTCTATTATCTGTTTTGCAGCCTTATCAAAAGCGGCGAGCTGCTCTGGGCTTGCACCTGTCTCCGCTAGTTTCTGCTCACGCTGCGCCTGCGCAAATTTATTGAACTGCTCTACATCCATACCTGCTTCCTCTATAATACGGAGCATGTTTTGCTGACCTTCCTTTTGAATAGCCGTCACTTTGGCATTTGCCTGCAAAAACTTCTTAAGTTCTTCTTCTGAGAACTTGTCCTGCTGAAGCTGTTCCTGCTGCGGAGCCTCTGTAGCTTGCTGCGCTGAGGCCGTATTGGTATATCCAAGAGCGAAGAGAACGAGTGCACCTGACAAAATCTTTTTCATTTTCATGATCGGTTGTTTTAAGGGTTTAGATTAAAAAAAGAATCATAAAAGGCTCTGGGGATAATAAGTTGGTGGAGCCCATAAATTTTAAGATATGAAAAAGAGGGGCTAGCGCCAAAAGAAAGTGAAATCTCTTCCGAGAGGTCAAAGCCATTGTCAGATAGTGCAACTGGATAGTGCAACTGAAAGGAAGCTGCTTGAACTGGGCTATGGGCATAAAAAAAAGCTCCAGACCATGTCTGGAGCTTTGTAGCGGGGAGCAGAATCGAACTGCCGACCTCAGGGTTATGAATCCTGCGCTCTAACCATCTGAGCTACCCCGCCGAATTGTGGTGCAAATATAAGGGGTAAGTTTTTAAAAAAGCAACAATTGATGCACAAAAAAATATTTTATTTTCTGTATATTTAGCAAATCAGAAATTAACACTATACTTACTCAGTCACTTACAATACCAGATAATGAAAGCTACCAAGACGAAATTTGTGCATGAGTACCCTATAAATGCATCTGCCCGCTTATTATATCCCTATCTGAGCACCCCAAGTGGCCTTGCCCAGTGGTTTTGTGATGATGTGTCCATAAACGAGGACAAAGTGTTCAACTTCTTTTGGGACGGTCGCAACCATTATGCTGAGATGACAAGCCATCGTACAAATCGTTCTGTGCGCTTCCTTTTCCTGAATGACGATAAATCCCATGTATCTGATCCGTCTTATATTGATTTTTCAATCGAATCCAGTGAGCTGACGCAGGAGCAGTATTTGAAAGTAGTGGATTACTCAGAGGAGAATGATGAAGAGGAGTTGGAAGAGTTGTGGGAACATCTGCTGCAGAAACTGCGCGAAATAGTAGGAGGGTAGCGTTTCTTCCCGTCAAAGGATTATCTTTGCACGATTTTTGAAAGTCCGGTGTTAAAGAAAAAAACCGGGCTTTTCTATTGCCCGCTTGCCACCTGGCCCACATGAAGAAACTAGATAAGCTAATTTTAAAATCATTTGCCGGCCCTTTTCTGCTCACGTTTGCCATCGTGGAGTTCATCCTGCTCACGCAGTACATGCTCAAATACCTTGATGAACTGGTAGGGAAGGACCTTGGATACGACGTTTTTGCTGAGCTGCTGTTTTATTTCAGCATCAACATGGCTCCTGTAGCACTGCCGCTGGCCGTATTGCTCTCGGCACTGATGACATTCGGTACCTTGGGAGAGCACCACGAACTCACAGCCATCAAGACGTCAGGTATAGCCTTGCCACGCATTTTGCGTCCGGTTGCTTTCGTTGTGATTACGATTGCCATTGGAGCCTTTTACTTCAATAATTTTGTGGTACCGAAGGCGAACCTGAAGGCCTATAGTCTGTTATGGGACATCAGGCAGAAAAAGCCTGCCATGAACTTTAAGGAAGGGGCTTTCTACAACGGTTTGCCAGGGTACAGCATCAAGATCAACGAAAAACTGAATGACGGTCGTTCGTTGCGTGATATCATGATCTATGATCACTCCAAGGGCGGTAACAACACTACTGTGATTCTGGCCGATTCAGGACAGATGTATACCGAGCATAATGACAACTACCTTATTCTGGAACTCTTCCGGGGTAATACCTATGTTGATCAAAATAATGGTGGTTTCCGGAATTCTTCCGAGCAGTTTGTGCGGGAAAAGTTTGACGCTACAAAGATCATTTTCAGTTTAGCCTCGTTTGAATTGGGCCGTACCCGTGAGGAGCTCTTCTCGGACAACAAGATGATGAAGAACATTGGGCAGCTGACAGCGGTAACAGACTCACTGCGCCGATCTGGCACGCGTGAGCGTCAGATGTATGCGCCAAACGTCGATCCGTTCTATATGTACTTTAAAGCCGATACAGGCCAGGTGAAGAATGGATTGCCGCTTACCAAAACATTGCCGGACTCTTTGCATGAGCGCAAGGCTATATCACCTTTGACTGCGGATGTTATGCTGGCAGCCGCTAACAAGGCACGAAACGTGAAGAGCTTTACAGGAAGCTACAAGGAGCGGGTGACTACGCTAAGCCGTGACGCTAACAATTACGAAATTGAGATATGGCGCAAGTATACGCAGTCATTCGCCATCGTGATTATGTTTTTGATTGGCGCTCCACTAGGAGCAATCATCAAGAAAGGGGGGTTGGGAGTGCCTGTGATCATCTCCATCATGTTCTTTATTGTGATGTATGTGCTGGGTATACTGGGAGAGAAGTGGGCCAGAGAGGGGCTTATACCTGTTGAGATGGGAATGTGGGGGGCGAACGCTATCCTGCTGCCAATCGGTCTGTTTTTCCTATACCAGGCACAGAATGACTCCAGTCTCCTCGAAATAGATTTCTGGCGCAAGCTGATGGCTCGCTTAAAGCGCAATAAAATATAATCCTGCGCTAAAATAACTCGCTGCAAATAGTTTTTTAATATAGATATTTTATTTAACTTTGCGGCTTATACGGGAAACTATCCACTGAATATAACAGATTGATATTTTTTATACGCAATGAAATTAACTACTGAAGCGAAACAAGAAATTTTTGAAAAGCACAGCCTGAGCAAGTCTAAGACTGACACTGGTTCTGCAGAAGGCCAGATCGCGCTGTTCACTACGCGCATTGCTGATCTGACAGAGCACCTGAAGGTTCACAGAAAAGACTTCGGCACTCGTCTTGGTCTTCTTAAGCTGGTAGGTAAGAGAAGAAGACTTCTGAACTACCTGCAGAAAAACGACATTGAACGATACAGAGCGATCATCGCCGAACTTGGTATCCGTAAATAAGCTTACAGAAAATTAGGGAATTTCTTACAGGGATTCCCTAATTTTTTCAGTACCATTCCTTCCCTTCCTCTTTGCCAGTACCCCAGCAGCGGCTGCAAACGGCAGCCCTGTTTATTAGATGCCAAAAAATAATAATTGAAGATGTCTCAAAACGCAATCACAAAAACAATCTTTCTTCCGGATGGCCGGGAGATCATAATCGAAACTGGTAAACTAGCCAAGCAGGCTGACGGATCTGTCGTAGTGAAAATGGGTACTACCATGCTCCTGGCAGCCGTTGTTTCCAACAAAGAAGCCCGTGAAGGGGTTGACTTTTTGCCTCTCTCTGTAGACTATCAGGAGAAGTTTGCTTCTTCCGGTAAGATACCAGGAGGCTTCCTGAAAAGAGAAGCAAGACTTTCTGACTACGAAATTCTGATTTCGCGTTTGGTGGACCGTATCCTGCGACCAATGTTCCCGGGAGACTACCACGCCGAAACGCAAATGACCATACATATGATCTCTGCTGATGCGGAGATTATGCCGGATGCCCTGGCGGCCCTGGCAGCTTCTGCAGCACTTGCAGTATCTGATATTCCTTTCAACGGACCTATCTCTGAAGTACGCGTAGCGCGTATCGATGGCCAGTTCGTGATCAACCCGAAAGTATCTGACCTGAAGAGCGCAGACATCGACATGATCGTTGGTGGCTCTATCGACAGCGTAGCGATGGTAGAAGGCGAGATGAACGAGGTTTCAGAAGAAGAGATGCTCGAAGCAATCGCTTTCGCGCACGAAGCCATTAAGGTGCAATGCCAGGCGCAGATGGAACTTGCCGAAATGGTAGGCAAACTGCAGAAGCGTGAGTACTCACACGAAACACACGATGACGAGCTTCGTCAGAAGGTATACGAGGCGACTTACGACAAAGCATATGAAGTTGCCAAGCGTGGCAGAGCGAATAAGGCGGAACGCAAGGAAGGTTTTGCAGCCGTTCTGAACGAATTCGTTGAGTCTCTTGGTGAGGACCATGGTTATGACATGGGTCTGATCAAAACTTACTATCATGATGTAGAGAAAGACGCTGTTCGTAAGATGATCCTGAATGACCGTGTACGTCTGGATGGTCGTCAGCTGAACGAGATCCGTCCTATCTGGTCTGAGATCAACTACCTGCCAGCTACGCACGGTTCTGCCGTATTCACACGTGGTGAGACACAATCACTGACTACTGTGACATTGGGTACTAAACTGGACGAGCAGATGATCGACAGTGCGATGGTATCTGGTTACAACAAATTCCTGTTGCACTATAACTTCCCAGCCTTCTCAACAGGTGAGGTGAAGCCAAACAGAGGTCCTGGCCGTCGTGAGATCGGTCACGGTAACCTGGCGCTTCGTGCCCTTAAGAAAGTGCTTCCTGCAGATTCTGAGAACCCATACACGATCCGTATCGTGTCTGACATCCTGGAGTCTAACGGTTCATCTTCTATGGCTACAGTTTGTGCCGGCTCACTTGCTTTGATGGACGCCGGTGTTCCTGTAAAGGATGGCGTTTCAGGTATAGCCATGGGCTTGATCACAGACGAGAGCACAGGCAATTTTGCCGTTCTTTCTGATATCTTAGGTGATGAAGACCACTTGGGTGATATGGACTTCAAGGTAGCTGGTACCAGCAAAGGTATTACAGCCTGCCAGATGGACATCAAAGTACAAGGTTTGTCACACGACGTATTGAGCCAGGCACTAGCCCAGGCAAGAGAAGGTCGTCTGCACATCCTGAACGAGATGAACAAGACCATCGCTACTCCAAATGCTGACTACAAGCCACATACGCCACGTTCATTCAACATCGTGATCGATAAAGAGTTTATCGGTGCAGTGATCGGACCAGGTGGTAAAGTGATCCAGCAGATCCAGAAAGATACTGGCGCTACGATCATCATCGAAGAGAAGAACGAGAAAGGTCACGTAAACATCTTCGCCAGCGACCAAAACTCTATGAACAACGCCGTTGCCAAAATTAAGGCAATCGTTGCGCAGCCGGAAATAGGAGAGGTATACATCGGTACGGTGAAATCGATCCAGCCTTACGGTGCTTTCGTTGAGTTCATGGCAGGCAAAGACGGTTTGCTGCATATCTCTGAGATCAAGCACGAGCGTCTCGAAACAATGGACGGTGTGTTGGAGATCGGTGAGGAAGTGAAAGTGAAACTGATCGACGTCGATAAGAAAACTGGTAAATTCAAGCTGTCACGCAAGGCTATCCTACCGAAGCCAGGCGCTGAAGAGCAGAAATAATCCTGATATTTGATACTCCTGACAACTGCTCCGTATAAGGCTGAGCGGTGTCAGGAGTATTATGTTTACATGTCGCGTTAGAGGTTCTTGATTTTATTCGTAATATGTAAGAACTTTGCGCGATTTTCTGATGTTACCCCAACGAGCCCGAAATTAAGATTTTCACATTTTTGCAATAACATTATACTCTGATGAGACAACTCAAGATAAGCAAACAGATCACCAACCGCGAAAGCCAGTCGCTGGACAAGTACCTTCAGGAGATTGGTAAAGTTGATTTGCTTACACCGGATGAGGAGGTATCACTTGCTCAGAGAATCAAAGAGGGGGATCAGTTTGCGCTTGAGAAATTAACCAAAGCTAACCTGCGTTTCGTTGTGTCGGTGGCTAAGCAGTACCAGAACCAGGGCCTTTCACTAGGCGACCTTATCAATGAAGGTAACCTTGGTCTGATCAAAGCTGCGAAGCGATTCGATGAAACTAGAGGCTTTAAGTTTATCTCTTATGCCGTTTGGTGGATCCGCCAGTCTATTCTGCAGGCTTTGGCCGAGCAGTCTCGTATTGTGCGTCTGCCACTGAACCGAGTTGGTTCCCTTAATAAGATCTCTAAGTCCTTTTCTGAATTAGAGCAAAAATTTGAACGTGAGCCTTCTCCGGAAGAGATCGCAGAGGTGCTGGAGCTAACGACCGCTGAGGTGGTGGATACGCTCAAGATCTCTGGTCGCCACGTATCAGTAGATGCTCCGTTTGTGCAAGGCGAAGAAAACCGCCTGTTGGATGTGCTGGAAAACGAAGACGAAGAGTCTCCGGACACTGGCCTGATGAACGACTCACTTCGTAAGGAAGTGCAGCGCGCCCTTTCTACGCTTACCAAGCGTGAAGCTGACGTGATCACACTCTACTTTGGCCTGAACGGTGAGCACTCACTGACGCTCGAAGAGATCGGAGAGAAGTTCAATTTGACTCGTGAGCGTGTGCGTCAGATCAAGGAGAAAGCAATCCGAAGACTGCGTCATACATCCAGAAGCAAAGCATTGAAGCCTTATTTAGGTTAAGCTAATTACCTATTAAAAAGAGCCCTGTCCGTAAGGTCAGGGCTCTTTTCTTTTATGCCAGGTATACTTGTTCAGGCGTGTCTCCCTCTAATTAACATAGGAGGTATGCAGGCAGAGCATGAGATTTTTTTGTATACTTGCAACCAATTTCGAATAAGCATCACATAAACATGGAAATAGAAAAAGTAAAATGCCTGATCATTGGTTCAGGTCCCGCCGGGTATACAGCAGCCATTTATGCTTCCCGAGCCGGACTTAGTCCTGTTTTGTATCAGGGATTGCAGCCTGGTGGACAGCTAACTATTACGAATGATGTAGAGAATTACCCTGGCTATCCGGACGGAATCAACGGTCCGCAGATGATGGAAGACTTCAAGCGACAAGCAGAGCGTTTTGGCACCGATGTAAGGTATGGCATTGCCACAGCAGTAGATTTCTCTTCGCAGCCACACAAGGTGACCATCGATGACCAGAAAGTAATAGAGGCGCATACCGTTATTATTTCGACAGGAGCATCAGCAAAGTGGCTGGGTATGGAGTCGGAAGCCCGCCTGAATGGCAATGGTGTGAGTGCCTGTGCTGTATGCGATGGCTTCTTTTATCGTGGTCAGGAAGTAGCAATAGTAGGTGCCGGTGATACGGCTGCTGAGGAAGCTACCTACCTTTCCAATATTTGCAGTAAGGTATACATGATCATTCGCCGTGATGAGATGCGTGCATCCACGATCATGCAGGAGCGTGTGAAGAAAACCAAGAACATCGAAATACTGTGGAACTCTGTGACCGACGAGATCTTGGGTGAAGAGGTAGTGGAAGCGGTGCGGGTACGCAACGTTCTGACAGATGAACTGAGAGAGATTCCGGTGAGCGGTTTCTTCGTGGCCATTGGTCATAAACCGAACTCTGATATTTTTGCCGAGTACCTGAACCTGGACGAGAATGGTTATATCCGCACTATACCTGGTACAAGCAAGACCAATATTGACGGTGTATTTGCCTGTGGCGATGTGCAGGACTTTACCTATCGTCAAGCAGTGACGGCTGCAGGTTCAGGCTGTATGGCCGCGCTGGATGCTGAGCGCTATCTGGCTGCCCAGGATTTGCACTAAAAATGACCAATACGGTTTGCCCGGCAGTCAGAAACTTTTGCGGCTGTTAAGGTAAGACCACAATAAAATGGCGTTGCTGTAGTTAATTTTGCGAGAATGAGCATAACACAGCAGCTCTGCCTAATAATCAATACAATGCTAAAGTATAAAGCACCCCTTACGATTGCACTCTTTTTGTTCTGTCTCGTTTTTGGGGCGAACAGTGCCTTTGCTCAGGGTAAGGTCAAAGATCTATTTAAGGTGAAGTCGCCTAAAATAGATTACGTACGGCCTGACACCACGATCCTGATCAAGTACGAGGAATTTCCGGATGATGAATCGGATGCTGGAAAGTCAATTTTCTTTAATCCAAAGAAAGAGCTATCCATTGTGAGTGAAGATACCTCCGAGCTTGATTTGGGGGAGCAGCACATCGTAGAGGTGTCGGAAGAGGTGTTGATCGACTCCACCTGGATCAAGATAGCGGGTTATTATGCCATTTGGGATACACGGAATATTAACCCGTATCGAATGGATGGCCGTCAGCTACAGGATACAGTAGACATCACACTTTATGATCCGAGAGTTAAACGTGATTATAAAATGCCATTGGAGAAAACGCCTGTGACTAGCCGTTTCGGCCACAGAGGTTACCGCTGGCATTACGGTACTGACATAGACCTGAATACCGGAGACTCTATTTATGCCGCATTTGACGGCGTGGTACGCATTAACAAGTGGGATGGCGGTGGCTATGGCAATTACATTGTGGTACGTCACTACAACGGCTTAGAGACGCTATATGGCCACATGAGTAAGACCATCGCGGAGACCGGGCAGTTTGTAAAAGCCGGTGAGGTAATTGGTCTGGGTGGTAGTACCGGCCGTAGTTCCGGACCTCACTTGCACTATGAAGTACGTTACCAGGGCAACCCACTTGACCCGGAATTGATGTATGACTTCCCGGACTACCTGCTCAAAGGGCAGAGTTTTGTGATCACATCGGCTCTATTTAATTATTACAACAAGTCCAAGGGAAGCAGCAGCAGTGGCTCACGTAAGGCAACCTACCATAAAGTACGAAGCGGTGATACACTCTCAGGTATAGCGAAACGCTATGGCGTCTCTGTTGGGCAGATTACCAAACTGAACGGTATTAGCAGCCGTACTACCCTGAAAGTTGGACGTTCGCTCCGAATCAGATAAGAAAGCACTCAAGAATGAAGTTAGATATACTTGCCTTTGCCTCACACCCGGATGATGTAGAACTCGGTTGTGCCGGTACACTGATCGCTCATATTGCCGCTGGCAGGAAAGCCGGGGTTGTAGACCTCACTAGAGGGGAGCTCGGTACAAGAGGAACACCTGCTGAGAGGGTAGCGGAAGCAGATGAAGCTGCCAAGATCATGGGACTCTCGGTGCGTGATAATTTAGGCTTTGCTGATGGCTTCTTTGCAAATGACAAAGAGCACCAGTTGCAGATAGTGCGCAAGGTACGCCAGTACCAGCCAGATATAGTTTTGATGAATGCCCTGCATGACCGCCATCCCGATCATGGACGTGGTGCAGCCGTAGTAGCGGAGGCCTGTTTCCTGGCAGGGCTCAAAATGATCAAAACCTTGGGTGATGATGGTTTGGAGCAACAAGCCTGGCGCCCGAAGGCAACTTACAACTTTATCCAGGACCGCTATATCAAGCCTGACTTTGTCATGGATGTAACGCCTCACTGGGAGAAGAAACTGGAGACCATCCGGGCTTTCAGAACACAGTTTTACAATCCCGACGACAGCTCCCCGAATACCTACATCTCATCGCCCGAGTTTCTGGATTTCATCGAAGCCAGAGCACGTGAGTATGGACATGCGATCGGGGTGACCTTCGGCGAAGGTTTCACCTCTGCCAAGCAGGTAGGGGTCCGCAGCCTCTTTGATCTGATTTAACTTTTGGACTAAGTATACTCACAGAAAGGGCCGGTCATTTGACCGGCCCTTTCTGCTATTTTAAAACAGGCTATACCTATTTTACTCTGTTCTTGCGCCAGTTCGAACCAGTACCATTTTGTGTGCCAGTACTGCCGGCGGTCACTTTAGGCTTGTTGTTTCCGAGCAGCATCGCTGCAAGTACAGCCGCAATTTCTTCCGTGTCGCTATTTGGCTTTGCGTCCAGTACACTAGGCGTGAAGTATCGCTCAATGAATTTGGTATCGAAGTTACCAGAAACAAATGCCTCGTGCTGCAAGACAAATGTGCCAAAAGGTAAGGTGGTCTCTATACCTGTGATTTTGTATTCGTCGATAGCTCGCAGCATTTTCTCAATCGCTTCCTGACGATCTTTGCCGAAAGTCACCAATTTAGCGATCATCGGGTCATAGTAAATTGGAATGTCCATCCCTTGCTCAAACCCGTCATCTACACGCACACCAAGTCCCTGTGGGCGAACGTAAGTTTCTAAGCGACCGATATCAGGCAAAAAGTTATTGGCAGGGTCTTCAGCGTAAACACGTAGTTCCAAGGCATGGCCGTTTATGGTCAGGTCTTCCTGGCGAAAGCTAAGCGGATTGCCTTCTGCAATCAGGATCTGCTCTTTTACCAGGTCCAGGCCCGTTATCTGTTCTGTCACCGGATGCTCTACCTGCAGACGGGTGTTCATTTCCAGGAAGTAGAAGTTCAGATTTTCATCTACCAAAAACTCCACTGTGCCAGCTCCCACATAATCGCAGGCTTTGGCCACATCCACAGCGCATCGGCCCATTTCATCACGGAGCTCAGGTGTAAGGACAGCAGAAGGGGCTTCTTCGATCACTTTCTGGTGGCGGCGTTGAATAGAACACTCACGCTCAAACAAATGAACAATATTGCCATGGGTGTCGCCCAGTACTTGTATCTCAATGTGACGAGGAGAACCGATATATTTTTCTATAAAAACAGAACCATCACCGAAAGCAGAAGTCGCTTCGCTGACAGCCAATTTCATTTGTTCTTCAAACACTTCCACGCTTTCTACTACGCGCATCCCCTTGCCACCGCCACCGGCACTGGCTTTGATCAGGATGGGGAATCCAACGTTTGAGGCGATCTCTTTGGCTTCTTCCACATCCGAAATAGCCTCTTCGGTACCCGGCACCATTGGTATCTTGTACTTGGCAACAGCTGCTTTGGCGGCCAGTTTGCTACCCATCAGTTCGATGGCTTCCGGAGACGGGCCGATAAAGATCAAACCGGCTTCCTGCACCTGACGGGCAAAATTTGCGTTCTCAGAAAGAAAGCCGTAGCCTGGATGGATCGCATCTACCTGTAGTCGTTTACATACTTCAATGATCACATCCCCACGCAGGTATGATTCATTTGACTTGGGACCACCTACGCACACAGCTTCGTCAGCGTAGCGCACATGCAGGGCATTGCGGTCAGCCTCACTGTATACGGCAACGGTACTGATTCCCATTTCTTTGGCAGAGCGCATCACACGCAGGGCTATTTCACCACGGTTGGCTACGAGTATCTTATTGATTTTTCTCATGCAGTAGCTAAGCTTTATTTTCTTCAAAGAAACGGTATAAGAGGCAAACTTAAAAATGAGCTGTCGAAAAAGGGGCGGCAAGAGTATTAGAAATTGTTTATGAATCTATAAAATCATAAATTTGCAGGCATTATACTCAGAACTGAACATATAGTATAACTAACTATATCAGAACCTTAAATTATCCCGAAACTTAATTAAACACAAGGTGGATTTATTTGAAAAGTTGTTGACCAACAGAGGTCCGTTAGGCAGCCACTCACATTATGCGCATGGCTATTTCACGTTTCCAAAGCTTGAAGGGGAGATCGCTCCGCGCATGAAGTTCAGGGGCAAGGAAGTACTTACCTGGAGCCTTAACAACTACCTGGGTCTGGCTAACCACCCGGAAGTGCGTAAAGCTGACGCTGACGCCGCTGCTGAATGGGGTATGGCTTACCCAATGGGTGCCCGCATTATGTCTGGTAACTCAAACCTGCACGAGAAACTGGAGTCTGACCTGGCTGAGTTTGTGCAGAAGCCTGACGCGCTGTTGCTGAACTTCGGCTATCAAGGCGTTGTATCGATCATCGATGCGCTGGTAGATCGTCATGACGTGATCGTGTACGATGCTGAGTCGCACGCATGTATCATCGACGGTGTGCGCCTGCACCAGGGCAAACGCTTTGTTTACGGTCACAATGACATGGCCAGCCTTGAAAAGCAGCTAGAGCGTGCTACACGTTGGGCAGACAACACAGGTGGCGCTATTCTGGTGATCACAGAAGGTGTGTTTGGTATGTCTGGTAACCTGGGCAAGCTGAAGGAAGTGGTTGAACTGAAGAAGAAGTTCCAGTTCAGACTGTTGGTTGACGATGCGCATGGTTTCGGTACCATGGGCAAGACTGGTGCCGGTACTGGTGAGCACCTGGGTGTGCAGGATGGAATTGACGTGTATTTCTCTACTTTCGCAAAGTCTATGGCCAGCATTGGTGCCTTTGTAGCCGCTGACGAGCAAGTGGTAGAGTACCTGCGCTACAACATGCGTTCTCAGATCTTTGCCAAGTCACTGCCTATGCCATTGACAGTGGGTGCTATCAAGCGTTTGGAACTGCTCCGTACCAAGCCTGAGCTGAAAGATAAACTGTGGGAAGTAGTAGATGCCCTGCAGAAAGGTCTTCGTGATAAAGGCTTCAATATCGGTACAACTGAATCACCGGTAACACCTGTGTTCCTGAACGGTCAAATTCCGGATGCAACGCAGTTGACACTTGATCTTCGTGAAAATTACAGCATTTTCTGCTCTATCGTAGTATACCCGGTTGTACCTAAAGACGTGATCATGCTGCGTCTTATCCCGACAGCTGTGCATACGCTGGACGATGTGAAAGAGACAATCGACGCATTCGAAAAGATTGCACAAAAACTAGATAAAGGTCTATACTCTAAGTCAACAGTGTCTGTTTAATTTGCTTTAGAGGCATATATTAAAGTTTGCTAATCTTTGCATGTTATCATTTAATGTGTATATTGGAGCAGTAAAAACAAATGTTTCACTATAATAAACACCTCAAATGAACAACAACTTTAGCAAACTCAAGGACCTAGTAATGTCGTTGGAAGCTGACTTCGAAAAATTCTATGACAAGAACAACGCAGCTGCCGGTACTCGTGTACGTAAAGGCATGCAGGACCTGAAAAACATGGCTCAGGACATCCGTAAGGAAGTTCAGGACATGAAAAACAGCGCGACAGAGACTAAATAAGTAACTCTTTAAGCAATAGTAACAAAAAAGGTGATCTGAAAAGATCACCTTTTTTGTTTGTAGTTGGCTGTTATTCAGTTAGTTAACTGAAACAAGGAAGTAGTTTTTCTTTCCTTTCTGCACCACCAGGTATTTCGCCTGTAATAGTTCATAGTTTACAGCGTCCTCTGTTCCCTGTATCTTCTGGCGGTTGATGCTCACGCCACCATTTTTGATCATGCGCTTAGCTTCGCCCTTCGATTCGAAAATCTGTCCGCCAGTTACATCAGAAAGCAAATCACTTACTGTGGCAGCTGCTTCGTAGCTTCCGCGGCTCACTTCAATGTGCGGTACGCCTTCGAAAACAGAAAGCAAAACATCCTCTTTTAGGCCTTTAAGTGTCTCTAAATCGCCTTTTCCAAATAAAATTTCAGATGCATCGACAGCGGATTTGTAATCTTCTTCGGAATGCACACGAATTGTAACATCTTTAGCCAAGGCTTTTTGTAATACACGCAAATGAGGGGCTTGTTTGTGCTCTTCAGTTAAGCGCTCAATTTCCTCTTGCGGTAATAGAGTGTATACCTTGATTAGCTTCTCGGCTTCTTCATCCGATAAGTTAAGCCAGAATTGGTAGAACTTGTAAGGAGAGGTGAAAGCCGGGTCGAGCCATACGTTGCCACCCTCGGACTTGCCAAATTTAGTACCATCCGACTTGGTTACCAGTTTACCTACCAGCGCGAAGGCCTTGCCGTCGTCAATGCGTCGGATCAGTTCTGTTCCTGTCGTGATATTACCCCACTGATCAGATGCGCCCATTTGCAGACGCACGTTCTTGTTCTTGTACAGATGGTAAAAGTCGTAGCCCTGTATGAGTTGGTAAGAGAACTCAGTGAAAGAAAGACCCTCGGCACGGTTGCCCTCCTCGTCAGCACTGATACGCTTCTTTACCGAGTCTTTGGCCATCATATAATTTACGGTCAGGTGCTTGCCCACCTCACGCAGGAAACCCAGGAAGCTGAACTCTTTGAACCAGTCGTAGTTGTTCACGATCTCGGCAGAGTTTTCACCGCTATTGAAATCCAGGAATTTCTCGAGCTGCTTGCGTATACCTGCCAGGTTGTTTTGAAGACTAGCTTCATCCAGCAGATTTCGCTCAGCTGACTTGCCTGATGGGTCACCGATCATACCAGTGGCACCGCCTACTAGTGCGATAGGCTTATGGCCTGCACGCTGTAAGTGAACCAGCAGCATGATGGTTGCCAGGTTACCGATGTGCAGGGAAGATGCAGTCGGGTCAAAACCAATATAACCCGTGGTCATACCTGAAGCTAATTGTTCTTCTGTACCGGGCATGAAATCGTGGAGCATGCCTCTCCATCTTAATTCTTCTATCAGATTCATGTAAGCCTAAATAATCGTCTGTTCAGGGCAAATATATAAAAGAGTTGGCAGATTAACGGCCTGTAAGTCCTTAACGCGTGAGCCAGACTGATGCCACTTCGAAGCTATAGGGTTGCCCATAAGCTGCTGCTGTTATTCCTTCACCAATGGAAACCTCTATTTTTTCGACCTGACTTAAATCAAACTTATCAGCTGAAGCGGACTTGAAACGGAAAGGGTGGAAACCCGGGTATGGCCTTGGGAGTAGGATAAAACTGTCTGGTCTAAGCGAATTCAATGGGATTTCAATCTCTTGCAGTTGCTGATTAATATTTACAAAAGCAGAATAGGCAGCGGCATCTTTAGTGATGAAGGTGATTTTCATTTGTAAAGGGGCACTATTGTCTGTACGTGCTTTTACAACGATCTTTTTGAAATCAGACAGTGCAGTTTGCCTGTTATGCAGCTTATCACCAATGTAGTGTTGCCAGGCGATTACAGGTTCTCCTTCTTTCAGATCCGGACGGCTGAGTTTCAATGCCATCTGGCCTGGTATTTCGGTTGTGAGCAACTGTCTCTCTTCGCTCCGCCACAGGTTGGGGTATACGGTGAGATTTCGGTCTTGCGCAGCATTGAACAGCTCCAACGCGCTTTTTTCAGCGGCCACTCTCATTTGCCAATAATCCTGCTGAGTATAGTCCCAGGCATGTGGGTTGCCTTTATGGCCACCAGGGAAAGTAGTATAGTCATCCTGTCCTTTCTGCACCAGAATGCGGTACTGATTAAGACCAGGGGTCAGAATATCTGCTGGCACATCAGCTTGCCAGGTGTAAGCTTTGTTCTCTTGCATTTCAATTGTTTTCCAAACGCCAGAGAAATTGTTCATCAGCAGTGTGACCTTATCGTTGGGTGCTATACCTGCAATTACAGCGCTGATTGATAAGGATTTGTTAGCTGTTACTTCCTGTTTGGGTTGATGATGAAGGGTAGGTTCACCAGAATACGGCTGTGGGGCTACAAACTCACTGAGCTGTAAGTTGTGAAGCTTGCTTTGGCTGCGTTTAAATATTTTGCCGCTTTTGACGAGCAGGTAGGTACCCGGCTGAATTGTGAAACTACCTTGGTTGGCTTTAGTGCTATACCTGTTGCCTTCGTTCAAAGCCTCAACAGTAAAGTTTTCACCCAATTCAGGAAGTTTTACCTGTATGGTATGAGCACGCCATTGTATCCGCACAACCTCTTTCTGTGGCGAGGCTTTCGCAAAGGGATCACTAACAGGTATAGCATCCGGCATCACTTCAAGTCGCCATACTCCGTTTTCAAGTTTGTCAAGAAAGTAAGCACCGTGGCCACCATAACCCACAACTGATGAGCTTCCTACACCGGCCAGACGCTCGAGTTTGTTTAAGTTGACAGGTTTGGTACTGGTTGTATTGGCGTAATAAAACTCCTGAGAGGTGTTCATTTCGCTTAGTTGCTGCTTGTGGCTTACACGAAACACATCAAATACGCTATCAGCAGGGTAAGCACCGAAACTTTTTAAGCGGGGCAGTTTCTGGAAAGCCTTGGAGGCGATAAGCAGACTAATGGCTTTTTCGGGGGTATAGGCGAGGTTAACGTAATGGGTCTGGTATTCGGTGTTGGCGTATGCTGTCGCCATAGGGTCGTAAGCAAACTGCGTAGCACACTGAAAACCGGCTTCCCTGAAACTGCAAGCCATGGCGGGATACATGGTGGGAGAGGATATATCACCCGCGTCGAACTCGTACACCATGCGGGCTTTGCCAGCAAAAGCAAGTATGGTATCGAAGGGGATGCTATACCTGTCTACGTGGGGCAGGTAGTTGCCTTGCAGGGTGCGGTTTGCGACCAGTCCCGTCGGGTACCACTGAAAACTGACGCCATCAATATTGGCGTTGGCTACCGCGTCGGCATAGCGCGGCGATTCACTGATGTTGTAGAAGATCGGCTTGGTCCAGCCTGTGCCTCTGATGGCCTTCACCATGCGGTTAACATATTCGGTAGCGCGTGTTTTCGGACCTGTGTGGTGCGGTTCGTTGTTTACCTCCGTCGCGATCACATCCGGGTCGTTTTGGTAAGAAACCTTGGTATAGGGATTAACATGCTCAAAAAACTGCTTTAAGTAACGCTCCTGTGCCTGAAAAGCCGCATCTTCGGTGACGGCCTGCTGCTTGTTGTAAACGCTCGAAAAGCCGCCGGTTTTATAATCAGGCTCTGGGTAGCCAGGTCCCCAAAAGGCGATAGGGGTGATCAGGACCTTGATGTTCCGCTCCTTTAGTTTGTAGATCAGATAGTCAAATAAGCGCAAGTGTTCATTTTCCAGCAAATTGCCCAGCGAATCGCTGATTTCGGTGTCCCAGACATGCACTCGGAAGGCGTTGAAACCCAGCCGGGCCATGTGATAAACATCCTGATCTATAGCTTTTTCAATGTCTATACCTAAAGCTTTGTGGGAACGATAGCCATAAGCGAAGGGCACAGTATAATTCACACCAAAGAAGTTGGCTTCGGCCTTGCTTTTCTGCCAGCGCAGCACGCCTTGTTTATCTACATACACAGGATTGTTACTCTGGCCAAAGGCTGTCAGAGTGGTTCCAAACCAGGTCAGAAGTAGTACCGCTATACCTATCCGTAGGCTGTTCTGCATATGTTCTTTTCTTAAAGTCTTATTTGTTTTAGTAAAGTGTTTCCATGAAGTTGACCCGTATTTTGGTCTGGAAATCACTGATGACCTTGAAGATTTCCTTCAGCGTTACCTGTTCAATTTTGGTAAGTGTCTTCGGGTCAAGCAAATTGTCAGGTTCTTTGCGGTCATCGATAATCTGGATAGACTGTTTTTTCAAGCGCATCCCCATCAGGTAATAATAGGCTTGTAGCAATTCCTGGCGTTCCTTTTCGGTAAAAATACCCATGCTGGCAAGGGCCTCCAGTCGTTCCCCTGTATTGGTTAGGAAGATACGGTTGCGCAGTGCATAGGCCCTGACCAGATCCACAATCGGTGTCATGGTCTTTTTCAGGTTAAACACCTGCTGGCTACCTTTGCTGAAGGTTTTGATGTTGTTGAAAAAAGTAAGCGGCGGCTCATACTGCAATGCATTTTGGGCCATGTGATGCAAAAACTTATACCTAGGGTGCTCCAGTTCTTCATGCAGAAAGCCTTTCAGGTTATCCATGATGCTTTGTTCTCCATACAAGAAGCGACAATCAAAGAAGGTGGCTACTTTCAGTACCGCCTCCGGGGCAGATTCCTGCAGCCAATTGCTGTAATTACGCTTCCAGTGGGAGAGGGAATGCGTCCATTTTGAGTTTTTGGCCATAAATCCTCCTTCACAGAAACTGAAACCTATATGGTCAAGCCGTTCGGATACAGTGGACGCAAAGGCCAGGAAATATGCCCGTACCATCTCCCTTTGTTCATTGGCCTTGTCTTCATAAATGATGGCATTGTCCTGGTCAGTCCGTAGCGTTTGCTCTTTTCGGCCTTCGCTCCCCAGCACCATAAATACAAACCTGGCGGGAGGTGGCCCCATTTCTTCGATAACGCCTTCAATTACATTAATGGCTATTGTGTCGGCCACTGTCGTAATGACTTGGTTCACAATTTCGGACTTGACACCTCGGTTAAGCAGCTGGTATACCTGCTCCGGAACTTTTTGCCAGCGCTGCTTTAGTTCGGATACGCTACGTGCTAGTTTGACCGACTGTATGAACATGAACGGGGACTGAGCCAGACTGCTCAGCAGTTTATTCCGGCTAATAAAACCTGTATAGCCACTGTCATCTGTAATCAGTAGGTAACGTGCGCGGGTTTGAAACATCAGCAGCACCGCTTCATAAATATAAGCCTTGGATTCAATCGATATGATGGGCTGATCCATGATGTCTTGCACGGGCTGGGTATAGGGTACCTGCCGTGCCACCACGTTGTTGCGCAGGGTGAGGTCCGTAATATAGCCCTTGATCTGGTTTTGCTCGTTCTGCACAAATAGGCAGCTCACTTTTTGGCTGATCATCAGTTGAGCGGCCGCGGCAATAGAGGTGCTACCGGGGCAGGCTACTATGGTGCGCGGCTCTATGGTTTCGAGCTTGCGGGAGTAGAGTTGGTCAGCGGCTATGTTGTTTTCAGGCTGAATGTGCGATGGCCTTATAAAATGTGCGTACTCTTCATCCAGCATCCGTCGACCGTATTCGGCTGTGAAGTAATGGAAGAAGGCTTCATAGGCCTGGCACAGCGCTAAAAACTCCTTGCGGTGCAAGGTATAGACCACTGTGCCTTTGCGCGAAATAACGGTGCGAAACGAACGGCGCCGGTTGAGCAGGAGAGAGGCACCCCCATAGCAAGTGCCACTAGCGTAGTTTGTTACCAGCCGTTTATTTTGTTCGCTATCATAAAAAAACACTTCATATGCGCCCCGCACGATCAAATCCACTCCACGTAATTTCGACACATCCTGCAGGTATAGAATGCTCTCTTTTGGATGCTGTACCTCCTGAAGCAGTTCTGCCACCCCTTGCAGCACCTCATCAGGCAGCACGTCAAAAGGCCTGACGGTTTTTAGAAATTCATATTTTGGATTCATGTCAGCAGTAAGGCGATTAGGTATAGGAGAATGATCAATAGTAAGAATCCGACGAAGTACATGAGTCTGCGCCGATGGCTGCGTGGTTTTCGTCGGAGCGGCTGTGGAGGCGAAGGCATCTGCTGTAATTGGATAGTATGGTCGTCAATGTCGCCTCTTTGCCAGAGCTCAAAGAAACAGCGAGCCGTTGCATGGGCATCATGGCGTGCATCGTGTTCGTTTTGCAGCGGTTCTCCGAAAAGCCGCATATACAGCTCACCCAGGCGCATCTGCCGGTGTCTTGCTTCCCGCACAAAATGGTTTGTGGCGAGCATGGTGCAGAAGGTAGGTAATTGCTCCAGCGGATTATCCAGACCAGCTCTGTAAAAGCCAAACCCCAGCATCTTGTAATCAAGTTGCATGAAATGCCCCACAACCAGCGGCTGGAACTGAAGCAGATCCTGCTGCAGGCAGTGTAAAGCCTCGTGGCGCCCAATTCCATTCTCCTCCAAAAAGGCTACACTGATACCATGTATACGCTCTGAAACGGAACTCATTTCATAGTCTGATGGCTTGATATAGAAGTTTTCAGTCTTCACTAACTCTCCCTGCCAGGTATAGACCTCCCAGGCCACCTGTACAATGTGGGGCCAGTTGTCTCGGGCCGAATAGGGCTTGCTCCAGTCCTTAGGCAGGCCCGAGGTTTCGGTGTCGACAAAGAGCAGGTAGGTGTTCACTTTATAAAATTAGATAATATTCAGGACGGTCAGAACATATTGGAAGTTTATTCTTTTTTTGGTCTTCTGACCTTTTATTTGCTGGGCAGATACCAGTATATTTGATGTCAGTATACATGATCAACCACCAATTTATACCTGAGCAATAGCATGTCGCACACCCCGGAGGGCATAATGGAGCAATTAAAGAAAAGGCAGTTCGCCCCCGTGTATTTTTTGCAGGGAGAGGAGCCTTTTTACATTGACCAGATCGCAGACTTTATCGAGGCGAACGCCCTGCAGGAGCACGAAAAGGGCTTTAACCAGGTGGTAGTATACGGCAAGGATGTGGATGTGGCCACGGTACTGCTACAGGCCAAGCGATTCCCGATGATGTCTGAGCGGCAGGTCGTGATTGTGAAAGAGGCGCAAAGTATTGTGGATCTGGAGCGCGAAGAAGGCATGAAACAGTTGGAGGCTTACCTCCAAAATCCGCTACCCTCTACCATTCTGGTGTTCTGCCACAAGCACAAGACCCTGGATGGTCGCAAAGCTTTGGGGAAGGCCATTCAGAAGCACGCCGTGCTGCTAACCACCAAAAAGCTTTACGATAATCAAATACCTGCCTGGATCACCGGGTATGTGAAGAGCAAAGGGGTGCAGATAAGTCCTAAGGCAGTGCTACTGCTCAGTGAATTCATCGGCGCAGACCTGTCACGTCAGGCCAATGAGATCGACAAGCTACTGATCAATCTGAAGCCAGGACAGTCGATTGATGAGCGGGTGGTGCAGGAGAATGTGGGCATTAGCAAGGAGTACAATATCTTTGAACTCCAGTCAGCCCTTATCGCGCAGGATGCTCTCAAGGCCAACCGGATTATCCTCTATTTTGAGGCGAATCCCAAAAATAACCCGCTTATACCTAACCTGAGTTTGCTCTTTACGTTTTTCACCAAGCTTTTGACCTTGCATCAGTCTGCTGACAAGTCAGAGTCGGGTGTCCGGAAGAGCCTGGGTAACCGGGGCTTCCTGGTAAAGGAATACTTGCAGGCACTTCGGGTGTTTCCGTTGATGCGAGTGGTGGACATTATACATCATATCCGGGTAGCTGACCTACAGGTGAAAGGCATATGCGGAGGTGATATGGGAGAATCAGAAATTTTAAAGGAACTGGTTTTCAAGATATTGCATCCGGTTCCTAGAACTTTGGCCTTTCAGTAAGCACAATTTCATACGAACAGCACAATATTTGCTACTGCTGCGGCATTGTATAGAGGTGTGAGGTGTTCGCCCGGTTTTGAGAGCCCGATGTTTATCACCTATGGTTCGTGCGGTTATCGATTTTTGACTAACTTTGAATTTGCCTGCAAGGCATGGCGCTGTAGAGTGTCTATACCTGTTTTCTAAGATAAAGCCATAAGAATAGCTCGTAAGCGAGCAGTAAGATACATATGAAGATAGCCTATAAAGTAGCGTTGGCATCGGTTTTGGCTGGAGGTAGCCACATAGCGGTGGCCCAGCACACACAGGTGTTCACCGCAAAAGACAAGCATTACCATGAAGGCGTAGAGCTGTTCGACCGAGCCAAGTACGGCGCGGCGCAGGAGGCTTTCCGCAAGTACATTAATCTGATCGGTGATGATGCCAAGACGGCAGACGCACAGTACTATTACGCCTTGAGTGGCTTATACCTGTTGCATCCGGATGCTGAGCAGCTGATTCTCAACTTCACCCGCAAGTTCCCGACGCACCCGAAGACGGCTTTGGCAAATTATGAACTGGGCCTATATTACTTCGAGAACAAAGACTACAAAAAGGCAGTGGAGAAGCTCGAAAGCGCTCCTATGCATCTTCTGAGTATCAAGCAGACCAAGGAACTGGAGTTCAAACTGGGATATTCTTACTTCGCTAACAAAGATTTCAAGAACGCCAAGATTTGGTTTGACAAGAACAAGACAACTGGCTTCAGAGAAGATGAGCATCGTTTTGCCTATGCCTCTAACTACTACGCCGGCTATATCGCATACCGCGAAGGAGACTACGATGCAGCAAAGGCTGACCTTCTCATAGCCGAAAAAAACGAGGCTTACGCGCAGATCGTGCCTTATATGATCACGGAAATCCTGTATAAGGAAAATGATATCTTCGAAGTGATCCGATACGGTGAGGCAGCATTGGCTAAAACACCTAAGGTGCAGCAGGCAGACGAAATCGCGCTTTTAGTTGGTGACGCGTACTACCAACGTGCCGAATACAAAACTGCTGAAAAGTACTTCAGCCAATATGCACAGGGCAAGCGGAAACTAGAGCCCGTAATACAGTATAAAATTGCCTATACCGACTATAAGAACGGCAACTATAAGAATGCAATTGCCAATTTTAAAGAAGTAGCCAGCAAGAAAGACGCACTCGGACAAAATGCGGCCTATTACTTAGGTATGAGTTATCTGCGTGAGGACAATAAGCAATATGCCCTTACCGCTTTTGACCAGGCCCGCAAAAATGATCAGGATAAAACGATCACAGAAGCCGCAACTGTAAAGTTTGCACAGGTTAGCTACGAGCTGGGTAATTTCCGTGATGTGTTTAACTCGCTGCAGAATTTCAACCAGGAATTTCCAAAGTCTGAGTTGGCTGCTGATGTCGACAACCTGTTGACAGAAGCCTACTTCAACTCTAACAACTACCCAGAGGCTATTCGTCACATTGAGAGCATGCCAAACAAGAGCTACCGCATGCTGGAAACTTACCAGCGCGTGACGCACCTGTATGGGGTGAACCTCTTCAATGAAGGTAAATTCCCGACAGCGGTTTCGATGCTGGACAAGTCACTGCAGTATCCTTACGATAAAGAGATCACGGCGGCGAGCCATTTTGTAAAAGGCGAAGCCTTCTCTATGGGGCAGCGTTATGTGGATGCCGTGAACAGCTACGCTGCTGTGTTCCGTAACAGCGAAGCCCGTAAATCAGAGTATTACATGAAGTCACGCTACGGCATTGGCTACGCATACTATAATAACAAGGAGTACGACAAAGCCATGCCGCACTTCAAAGCTTATGTAGATGGTACCAGCACAAGCGATCCGAACCACTTCGATGCCATGATGCGACTGGCTGATTTGCATTACGTGAACAAGCAATATGCACCGGCACTTGCACTTTATGACAAAGTGCTAAACTCCAATTCTCCTGATAAAGATTACGTGTACTTCCAGAAAGGAATTGTGCTTAGTTTGATGGGGAACAAGGAAGCTGCTAAACAGAACCTACAGACCGTTTACAGCCAATATCAGAAGTCGCGCTACGCGGAGCCCGCTATGTACCAGCGTGCTATCATCGATTTTGAATCCGGCAACTACCAATCTGCTGTTTCAGGTTTCACGGCCTTGATTCAGGGCAAGCCACAAAGCCGATTAGTACCAAATGCGCTGGAGAAACGAGGTATAGCCTATGCAAACCTAGGCAGGAATGCCGAGGCCGCTGCAGATTACAAGCGTGTACTCGACGAATTCCCGAGCTCCCGTTCTGCCAGTGGCTCACTCTATAGTCTGCAGGAAGTGCTGGCCAGTCAGAACCGCAGCAGTGAGTTTGATACGTATGCTGAGAAATTCAAGACCGCAAACCCTGAGAGCAATGCTCTAGAAAGTATTGAATTTGAAGCCTCTAAAACGCTTTATTTCAACGAAAAATACGACCAGGCAGCAGCTAAACTGGAGAATTACCTGAAGACTTATCCGAATAGTCCTTTCGTGAGCGATGCCCGTTATTTCCTGGCTGATTCTTATTTGCGCACCAACCAGAAAGAGCAGGGCTTGCAGCGCATGAAAGCTGTTGTGGATGAGAACAAGAGCGAGTACGTGAACCGTGCCATCCAGAAAGTGGCTGATGCAGAGTTTGAGAATAAAAACTATGCAGAGGCTATCAAGTATTACAGCCGCCTGCGTGATACGGCGATCAACCGTCGTGAGCAGCAAACTGCACTGACAGGTTTGATGAAGAGCCACTTCCTCACAAAAGACTATGCCGCTTCGAAGCGCATCTCCAATGAACTGATCAGCCAGGGCAATGCGGCGCTGTACGTTTACAATACAGCCCTTCTCTACAAAGGCAAAGCAACCTATGCTGAAGGCAATCTGGAGCAGGCACTGAAAGAACTTCGGGAGGCTGCTGCATCTGCCACGGATGAAAATGGAGCAGAGGCGCAATACCTGGTAGCAGAGATTCTTTACAAGCAGAAGAAGTATGCAGAATCGATTGACGTAGCATTTGACTTCAACACCAAGTTCTCCAATTATGATTTCTGGCTGGGCAAGTCCTTCCTGATCATCGCGGACAACTATGTGGCTCAGAACGAAACTTTCCAGGCAACTTCAACACTTAACTCCATTATTGAGCACTCGCCAGTTCCGGAGATTGTGGCAGAAGCGAAGCAAAAGCTGGCTAAGCTGGGTGGCGCACCAAGCACTGCTCCGGCTGACTCAGTGAAGGGAAGAAAAAGATAATGCATCAGATCAAGCTGAAGAGAAACATCAACATGAAGAATAGATTGAAAAAGGCTTCCATAGCAGCAATTGTACTGTGTGCTGGCTATAGCTTTCTGAACAGTGCCCAGGCACAGACAACGGGCTGGGGTGAAGGTGCCAAACTGCAGGATTCGGAAGTAGTGGTAGAGAAGGATCGCAAGATAGAGCTGCCGCGGGCATCACGCAACTACCAGAAATTCGCAGTAGTGACCCCTGAGCCAGGCGAACGCAATGTGCGCTACCGCTTCAATGACTACCGCCTCGAGGATCAGGATGTGGACTTGCAGATGCGTGTGCTCACCATCAAGCAGGACGAACTGACCAAGCTTTATGGCAACTATGTAAAGGCAGGTATAGGCAACTATGCCACCCTATACCTGAAGGGCTACTTCCATAACAAGCGCAGCAATGTGGCTTCTTATGGAGCGGATGTCAGTCATATAACCTCTGCCAGAGGACCTGTAGATGGCAAAAATTCTGCTGTAACTAACTCAGCGATCAATGTGAACGGCGAAAGCTACCTGCAAGGGTTGACATTGGGTGGTAAGTTAGGCTACGGACGCGACAAGTACCATTTTTATGGGTATAGCCCCGTGCAGGAAACTACCGTGGACCGTGATACCATCAGTCAGGTATTCAACCGCGTTAATGCCGAAGGATATATGCATAATCACGGTGCAGGCATGCCGCTGTTGTTCAGAGCAGGCTTGAATGTAAACTACCTGAATGATCATTACGACATGCGGGAGACCAACATTGCAGCCAAGTTGAATACCGAGTATGGATTGGACGAGGTGTCAGCTTTTAAAGTTGACGCGGACCTCTCACTTGTTTCTCACAAGGACTCTGCATCTGTGAGCCGTACATTGTTCAAGCTTCATCCGCAGTATGAACGTCAGTTAAACGCCATTCGCCTTTCGATTGGTGCCAACGTGGCTTACACAGGTGACACCGTGAATGACGCCCGCAAGTTTAATGTATACCCAACAGTACGCGTAGGAGTGGAGCCTATCAAGGATAACCTATTGATATATGCAGGTATAGGCGGTGACCTGCAAAGAGTTACTTTATATCAGCTGACCCAGGAGAATCCTTTCCTGGCGCCGAATGTAAGAGTAGCCGATCAGAACAAAGGATTGGAGGTTTACGGCGGTATGCAGGCTAATATTGCCAACTTTGTGCACCTGACAGGTCGTGTGGCCTACCAGAACTTCCGTAACATGTACTTCTACAACAACTCGGCAAGCGACTCTACTAAGTTTGACCTGGTGTATGATGACGGCGTGACAAATGTTTTGAATATTTATGGGGAGGCTACCTTTAATTATTCAGATGAACTGCGCATTGGATTAAAGGCTGATTATAACAAATATAGCACAGCCACCTTAGAGCAGCCGTTTCACCGTCCAGGGTTGATGGCAAGCGTTTTTGCCACTTACAACTTCTATGACAAGATTCTCTTTAATTCAGAACTTTACTATATTGGGAGTTCTTTCGGGCGCATTAGCCGTCCTGACGGCACATTTGCGCTGCGGGAAACGGATACCATCGTGGACCTGAACCTGAAGGCGGACTACAAGTTCTCCAACAGATTCACCACTTTCCTGATGGTAAATAATTTGTTTGCGCAGAAGTACGAAAGGTTTGTAAATTACCCGAACAAAAGTATAAACCTGATAGGAGGCGTCTCTTATTCATTCTAAGTGCCTATGGTAGAAAAGCACATTAAGCACCTGCTCTACAATCACGACTGCGTGATCATACCTGACTTTGGCGGGTTGATCACGAGGTATGTGCCTGCCCGGATCAATCCGGTGAAGCATACACTGGTGCCACCGTCCAAAAAGATTGCGTTCAATGAAAAGCTGGTTCTAAACGATGGGTTGCTCATCAGTACGATCGCTTACGCCAACAGTATTTCAAAAGAAGAGGCCAGACAATTGGTTATCTCTTTTGTACATACGGTGCGGACCCGCCTGGATAACGAACAGCGATTTGAGCTGACCGATATCGGTGTGTTCAAATACAACCATGAACGGAAGCTGGTATTTGAATATACGGAAGGTGATAACCTGTTGGAGGCGAGTTTTGGGTTGCCTGAAATCGTTGCCAGGCCTATCCGTCCTGAAGAGCCAGCCGTACTGCGCACCTTGATAAAGGAGCGACAGGCAGCAGAACAAGTACCAGCCAAAAAGCCTTTCAAAGCCCGACTGAAGCGCGCCTACCACGTGGCGGCAGGACTGGCCCTAACCGGTTTGGTCGGTACAGCTTTGTATATGCTCTCGCTTCAAACGGACTATAACCTCAGCAGCCTAAATCCTATTTCACTATTGAGTGAAGAGAAGCAGGCAGGGGATGCGCAGCAGGCTTCAACTGCAGCTCTTGTGCAGAACGGTTCTATCGTTGAGCAGTCAGCTGTAGCCGATGCAAGTGATACTGCGGGATCAGGTATAGAGAGCGATGCAGATGTTTGGGACGAATCTTCTACCACTACTTCTGACGCGGGCACTCAATATGCTGCAGGTGAATTCGTTAATGAGAAAGAAACTACTGCTGCAGAAGCTGCTGCGCCAGCTGTGGCCAGTACAACGGTAAGCGGCAGGGACGGACGCTTTTATATTATTACTGGCGGTTATGCCCGCATGCTGAATGCAGAATTTAGCCGTCAGGAAATTGCAGAAACCGGCCATGAGGCCAAAGTACTAGAGCCTGGCAAAGGCAATAGGCTCTTTAAAGTATCTGTAGCCGACTTTGCGACGGCAGAGGAGGCACAGGCAGCCATGAACACTTACAGACAATCATTCGGAGAAAATATTTGGGTTTTTAATAATTAACATGACATCTCTCTTCTTACAAATTACAACGACTCCTGCTGACACGACTTCTATGTTGGCTGATGGAGCAGAAACAGCAGAAAGCTCAGTTTCCTTACTGGACTTGGCAATGGCAGGTGGATGGGCCATGATCCCGCTGCTGCTGCTGTCTCTGGCTGCCGTTTACATCTTTTTTGAGCGTTATCTCACGCTGAAGAAGGCTGCCAAAAACCCTGATGGCTTTAGTGATCGCATCAAAAGCATGGTATTAGCTGGTGACATCAATGGTGCCCGCATGCTGTGTGCTCAGACCAATACGCCCGTATCACGCATGCTGGGTAAAGGTGTTAGCCGCATTGGTAACCCGCTCAAAAATATTGAGACTTCCATCGAGAACGTTGGTAAGATCGAGATCAGCCGTTTGGAGCGTAACCTGGCTGCCCTGGCAACCATTGCTGGTGCTGCTCCAATGCTAGGCTTCCTGGGTACAGTAACTGGTATGATCCAGGCCTTCATTGCGATTGCGCAGGCAGAGGGCTCTGTAAGTCCGCAGTTGCTGTCAGCTGGTATCTACCAGGCGATGGTAACAACGGCTGCTGGTCTAATGATTGGTCTGCCAGCTTACGTAGGGTATAACTACCTGGTGTCTAAGATCGATAACATCGTGCACGCTATGGAGTACTCATCTATTGAATTCATTGATCTGTTACAAGAACCACAACTTTAAGCATGAATTTACGCTCTAAAAACAGGATCAATCCCGATTTCAACATGTCCTCTATGACGGACATCATCTTCCTGTTGCTTATTTTCTTCATGCTTACCTCTAATTTTGTGACACCTACTGGTCTACCGGTTAGTTTGCCTTCCAGCAAGGTGTCTAACATCGTGATGGAGAAGGTGAACATTACCATAACGAAAGACATACAGTATTTTCTGAACGGTAAGCAAATTGACGAGTCGCAGCTGGAGTCACAGTTGGCAGCACTTTTGCAGGGAACAGAAGAAGGCGTGGTGGTGTTGAACGTTGACAAGACCGTGCCGGTGGAGTACCTGGCTAAGGTGGCAGGTATAGCTGCCAGTCTGAAAGCGAAAGTAACTTTGGCCACTGAGCCTACAAAGTAGCATTGAATTACACATGGAGATAGCATTATCACAGGAAGAGGAAAAGAATAAGAAGATTGCGGCAGGTATAAGTATTACCCTGCACATCATTATTCTATTGCTGCTCTTTTTCCTGCTGGCCTGGAATGGTGCCCCTGGCAATCCAGACGAGGAGATCGGCATTGAGATAAACTATGGCACTGATGCCATGGGAAGCGGCGACGTACAGTCAAAGGCTACTCCGAACGAGTCGAAGAACGTGCAGGACAGCAAGCCAGCGCCAACACAGCCGGATCCGCTACCTGAGCCTAAGCCTGTTGCTGCAGCCACTCCCACACCGCCTACACCTGTTGAAACACCTAAGGTGGTAACTGCCCCTGTTGAATCGCCCGTATCGGTGAAAGAGGAAGTAAAACCACAGCCAAAACCACAACCTAAAGTGGAGGAGGTAAAGAAACCGGTAGAGCAGCCGAAGGAAGAGGTGAAGAAGCCTGAACCTGAGAAGCCACGTACGCTATACCCGGGTAAGCCTACCGAAAGCACCGGTACTGGTAAAGCAGGTACATCCAGCGAGGCTACTGGTAACAACAATGGCGATGACGCGAACAAAGTAGGAGACAAAGGTGACCCGCGTGGTCAGATGACTGCCAAAAACTACGACGGTACGCCTGGCGGCGGTGGCGGCGGTGACGGTCTGGATATGGCCGGATGGCGCTACGACATCTCTCCAAAGCGTGACCCTTACGAGAATGAAACTGGTTTTGTGAAGTTCCGCATTCGTATTGACGCAGACGGCAGCTTGATCGGTATCGATCGACTGGAGAGTACCGTATCGCCTCACGTAGAGAAGTGGTACCGCGAACAACTTCAGAAAACTACTTTCAGCCGCACAGGTGGAGGACGAAGCACAACAGGAGCCACTGGAACCGTTACCTTTGTGATCAGATCACGCTAATTTCTATTGAATTCATGATTTATCAAGAGTGTCTTGATTACCTATACCAGCAATTGCCGATGTTTCAACGCATCGGCAATGCTGCTTTTAAGAAGAGCCTCGACAACATCATTGCGTTGTGTGATGCACTGGGTCAGCCGCAGCACAAGTTTAAGACAATACATGTGGCTGGTACCAACGGTAAAGGCAGCAGCTCCCACATGCTAGCCGCTGTGCTGCAAAGTGCCGGTTATAAGACAGGGCTCTATACCTCGCCTCATCTCAAGTCATTTACCGAAAGAGTGCGAGTGAACGGCGCCGAACTGCCTCAGGATTATCTCATCTCTTTTGTAGAACAGCACAAAGACCTGTTTGAAAAGGTAAAGCCTTCCTTCTTTGAAATGACGGTGGCGCTGGCATTTCAGTATTTTGCTGATGAGCAGGTGGATGTAGCTGTTATTGAGGTTGGTCTGGGAGGCAGACTTGATTCTACCAACATCATCGAGCCGGAGCTTTCGCTAATCACCAACATTGGCTTTGATCACCAGGCACTGCTTGGCGACACGCTAGCCGAAATTGCAGGAGAGAAGGCTGGTATTATCAAACCCCGTACACCTGCTGTGATTAGCACGAAACAAGCGGAGATTGTGCAGGTATTTGAACAGAAGGCTGCAAGAGAACAGGCTCCTTTGTTTTTTGCTACCGATCGCGTGCGAGTACAGGTGCTTGAGCAGCATCTGGATGGACAGGTATACGACGTATACCTGGACGACAAATTGTGGCTATCTGCTTTACAGGCCGATTTGGCCGGTGTGTATCAGCAGTTTAACCTGCCCGGCGTGCTGCAATCTTTATTGCTACTTCGAGAGCAAGGATACATTATCTCAGATGATGCTATCCGTCAAGGTATAGCGCATACCAAATCCATTACTGGTCTGAAAGGTCGCTGGCATATATTAAGTGATCATCCTTTAACCATTTGTGATACAGGTCATAATGTGGATGGTATTAAACAAATACTTATTCAGTTAGAGGCCTTGCACCCTCACCATGTGCACATGGTTTTTGGTGCTGTGAACGACAAAGATGTGACAACAATTCTAAAGCTTCTGCCAAAGGGCTATACCTATTACTTCTGTCAGGCACAGATACCACGTGCATTACCTGTGGCAGAGTTGCAGGAAAAAGCGGATATGGTCGGACTGAAAGGTGAAGCTTATGAAAGTGTGCGGGAAGCCATTGCTGCAGCGAAGGGAAATGCGAAACCGGATGAGGTTATTTTTATTGGAGGTAGTACCTTTGTGGTTGCAGAGATTGATGATTTATAAATAATGGGAAGAAGTAAACTAGCAAAGTTTGCCGCGATAGCGGAGCGAGAGAATGTAGTAGAGCCTGGAGATGAGCTTTATGGACAGTTGAAAGGAAAGTGGCGGAACGAGTTTTTTGACAATGACAATCCACTGATCCTTGAAATCGGATGCGGACGTGGCGAGTATACTGTCGGTATGGCCAAGCTGTTCCCTGAGAGGAACTTTCTTGGACTTGACATCAAGGGAGCCCGTATCTGGAAAGGCAGTTCTTTAGCCGAAGATGAGGAGCTTGATAATGTTGCCTTCCTACGCACCTTTATTGAAAATCTGGAAGATAACTTTGCTGAAGGAGAGGTAGATGAGATTTGGGTTACTTTCCCGGATCCACGACCAAAGGACCGCGACATCAAGCGCCGCCTTACTTCTCCACGCTTCCTGGATCTATATGCAAAGATACTAAAGCCTAGAGGGATCCTTCATTTGAAGACCGATAACCAGATGCTTTTTGATTTTACATTGGAAGTATTGCAGGAGCGGCAGGCTAAAGATGTTTTGTATACGCATGACCTTTACAAGTCTGATTTGCAAGACCACACCATGGGAATCTATACTACTTACGAAAAACGCTACCTGGCAGAAGGAATCACTATTAAATACCTGCAGTTTAAGGTATAAGCGTATATTAATTAGAGCTTTTAATTAAATTAAAACGAGCCGCTATACGAAGGTATAGCGGCCCGTTTTGTAAGTACAATAGTTTCAAATTCAGTTCGTAACAGAAAAGGTATAGTTAGTATTACCTAGGCTGGTTCAAGTCAGTCTCTATGGGATCTAGCCCAATTTAAGCTGTCTCTTCCAAGCGTTCATCCCCCTGATTCCTCAACATTTGAACTGACTAGTTCTCTTCTATTTCTTCGAAGATCTCTTGCAGTTCGTCAAAATCTTTAAGACCCGGTTTGATCTCGTGACCACCACGCAGACCTATACCTGCTGGTTTGATATCCTTCAATACAGAGTTGATGTTATCGCGGTGAACTCCAAAACCAAGGTATATCTGGAAGCGTTTCGCCAGGTTTTTTAGAAACTTGGTGTTAGTTTCGTCAATATTCTCGAAATCTGATGAATAGATCAGAAAGCTGTCAACGGATGGGCCGTATAGCTCCATCATTTCCAGCAATTCACTCTCAACGGTATCCTTATTGATAAACACCTTCTGAATTACAGGACGATTGATCTCTTCGATTTCGTCAATCAGGTAAGGAGTGTCAAGTTGAATATAATCCAGGCCAAAGTCGTCTGCATATTGGTTGATGATATCAGGCTTGGCGCGCTCAAACTCTCCGGCCAGCTTTACACCAGATATCCAGCCTACAATCTCTTTCAACGTATCAGAAGACATGCGCTCCTTATCGTCCAGTTTCAGGTTAAAGCTGATAATATCTACGCCCATACCGGCGCAATAACGAGCATCGCTCAAATTGTTAATACCATTTACTATTACAGAGGTACGTAAGCCCATAGCAATCTGTCTTTTAAAAACCGGATCGGTTCAGTTAATCTTATTGAATTCCAAAGTAAGTTCCTTATCGGGTACGATGCCATATTTTTTAATGTTTTTTTTAATGTGACATCTCTTCTCAAATAGTTGTTGCTACAATATTTGACACGCTGAATCTTTATTAGTGCCTTGATGTTACTATCTTTGTAGTAAAATTATAGCAATTCGAATTACAATTCTAAAGATAAATGAGTAAGTTAGGAAGGGTATTGGTAGCCATGAGCGGCGGCATTGATAGCTCCGTGGCGGCTGTGATGTTGCACGAGCAGGGCTATGAAGTGGTGGGTATGACCATGAAGACATGGGATTATGCATCGAGCGGCGCCAGCAAGAAAGAAACCGGTTGCTGCAGCCTCGACTCCATAAATGACGCCCGAAACATTGCGGTTCAGCTTGGCTTCCCACATTATATTATAGACATACGCGAAGAATTTGGTGATTATGTGATCAACCACTTCACAGATGAATACATAGCAGGCCGCACGCCAAACCCATGCGTGTTGTGTAACACACACATTAAATGGGATGCTTTGCTGCGTCGCGCCGATCAGTTAGGCTGCGATTTTATCGCGACCGGGCACTATGCCAACATACGTGAAGAAAATGGCCGTTTTGTGATTTCGAAGGGGCTCGATGAGCATAAAGATCAGTCTTATGCGTTATGGGGCATTTCGCAGCAAAGTCTGAGCCGTACGATGTTTCCTTTGGGTAAACTGCGTAAAACAGAGATTCGTCAGATGGCCATGGACCGTGGATTTACGGAACTGGTAAACAAGCCGGAGTCTTATGAGATCTGTTTTATACCTGACAACGACTACCGTGGCTTTCTGAAGCGCCGCGTTGAAGGCCTGGAAGAGCAGGTAGCCGGTGGTGAATTTGTGCTGGAAGATGGCACTATTGTAGGCAAGCACGAAGGTTACCCGTTCTATACCATCGGTCAGCGTAAAGGCCTGGGTATAGCACTTGGTTTTCCGGCTTATGTGACCCGAATTGAGAAAGAGACTAACCGTGTAATATTGGGTAACTATGAGGACCTGGCTAAAAATGCCATGACCGTAGGCAAGCTTAACATGGTGAAGTATGAGAACCTGATTGGTCAGCCTATTCCAACCATTACAAAGGTAAGGTATAATGACCCGGGGACAGAAGCTATTATTGAGCAAGAAGGAGACAAAATGAAAGTACACTTCCTGAGTGGTGTACATGCGATTGCTCCTGGTCAGGCTGCAGTTTTCTACGAAGGAAACGACGTAGTAGGTGGTGGCTGGATCGAGTCAAACTATAACTCAGACTATAACCTGAACGTGTTGCAATAATGAGAAGAGCCCTTTTGCTTCTGGTTGTGCTGGCCGCTTTCGTGGCTGGCTGCGAAAATAAATATAAGGACCCCGACCCACAGGTGATGGGCTATGATTATTATCCACTGGAAAAAGGGCAGTATCGGATTTATGACGTGAAGGAGACACTTTATTTCAGTGAAACACCTTCTAAACTCAACTATCAACTAAGGGAACGGGTTGATACCAGCTTTTATGACCAGACCGGAAAGCTTGTTTATAAGATTGTTCGGTCTATTCGGCCAAATGCAGCAGCAGCATGGCTTGATGATTCGGTGATGACAGTTGTCAAGAACGAACAAATGGTCGTGCTTACCAAGGATAATACTCGTTTCATTAAACTTGTATTTCCGGTTAAGAACGGCTTAGAGTTCGTGGGCGATTTGTATAATACTGGTCAGGTGACTGATGGCTCAACATATAAGATTCGTGATAGAAAAGAAGTGTATACCTACGAAAATGTAGGACTGAGTTACGAAGTAGGGGGGCAATCTTACCCGAATACAGCTACCGTAATTCAGAAGTTGTTAACGAACAGTACTAAACTCGATGATCGCTTTGAAGTATATGCTGAAGGAATTGGATTGGTGCATCGTGTATCCGACCGACTGAACTACGAGAATTGTGCAAATGGCGCTGGTTGCGTTGATGGGTTTAAAGTTACGAGTGGCCACGAACGCGAAGTAGTCTTAGTCGAGCACGGTAAACTGTAAGTCCTATGCGTATTCTGATGCTGCTTATCTGTCTCCTGATAATAGCTCCTTCCACAAGGGGGCAGGGGAGTGGCAGCACAGAGCAAAAGCATCTGATCTATTTTACTGACAAGAACAATTCACCCTATACCTTAGAACAACCAGCGCTATACCTTTCTGCCAAGGCAATTGAACGCCGCAGCAAGCAGGGTATAGCGCTTTCTGTTCGTGACCTGCCGGTAAACCCTGCTTATGTGAGCGGCCTCAAGGCTACAGGTGCAACAGTGCTTTACACCTCCCGCTGGTTCAATGCCGCAGTCGTACAGTGCACTCCTGAGAAATTGGCTGAGTTGCAAACCCTTGCTTTCATCAAAGGCACACAGCAACTCAACCGGTTACCAGGTCCTACTAACAAGAAAAGTGGCACACAGTCTAACGACAGCCTGGCACTTACAGCTGCTTCTTTCGACGCATCATACTTCGGACCTTCCTTTCATCAGTCCAACATGCTGGGTATACCGGAGCTACACGCGGCTGGCTATCAGGGCGAAGGTATGACCATTGCCGTATTCGACGCTGGCTTTCCGGGCGTGAACACCATCGGTGCTTTCTCCCATCTTTTCGAAAATGATCAGCTGAAAGGTACTTACGACTTTGTAGGAAACAAGACCAATGTGTACGGCCACAGCCAGCACGGCACATCTGTCTTATCGACCATGGCTGCATACGATCCGGGTCGCATAGTAGGCACGGCTCCCAAAGCAAATTATTACCTGTTCCGGACCGAAGATGCTGCTACCGAGCATAACATTGAAGAAGTGAACTGGCTGCTGGCCGCTGAGTTTGCTGATAGTGCCGGGGTGGATGTGATCAATTCTTCGCTCGGCTATACCTTGTTCGATGCTCCTTCTTATAGCTATTCTTATAGTGAATTAAACGGTAATACTACCATTGTGACACGAGCTGCTGACCTGGCTGCTGCTACTGGCATGCTGGTAGTAACGAGCGCCGGCAACGAAGGCAACAAAGCGTGGCGTTTTATCTCTGCTCCGGCTGATGCTGACTCTGTGCTTACGGTGGGAGCGGTAGACTCGCTTGCCGTGCATGCACTGTTCAGTTCGGTAGGCCCCACGGCGGACCAAAGATTGAAACCGGATGTAGTGGCCATGGGACAACAGGTATACGTGTTGTCTTCTGCAGGTAATCTAAACCGCTCCAGCGGTACCTCGTTTTCAGGTCCGATCATGGCCGGTATGGTTGCCTGTATCTGGCAAGCACGTCCTAAGCTCACCAACTTACAATTGCTGGAGTTGATGCGCCAGATGGGCAGCAATTACAACAACCCGAACAATACCATCGGCTACGGCATTCCAAACTATACCCGTCTTGTCACAAGTTTAGTTGATGAACAGGCAGCAGGTATAAGCATCACTAATCCCGTATCCGAGGCCCCCATCGTATTGCGAATGGACGAGCATTGGCAAAAAGAACATGCCATGGTGCGGCTTTACGATGCTTCCGGGAAACTGGTACATACCCAACTGCTACCTGCTCAGAAGGCAATGCATACAATTAGCATCAGGCCGACTCAACTTAAAAAGGGTGTATACTTATGCCAGGTGAGTTCAAACAGTAAAAATATTACCCTACGCTTTGTTAGACTCTAGCGCCAGTGTTTTTCACAAGACAGATTCTATCTTAATTTCTATATTTGCTTCATGAAACCAATTATCGCCCCCTCTGTACTAGCTTCTGATTTTGCCAATCTGCAGTCTGAAGTAGAAATGCTGAACGAAAGCCAGGCCGACTGGCTGCACATTGACATTATGGACGGCCGCTTTGTGCCCAACATCTCCTTTGGATTTCCAGTGCTGCAGGCCATTAAGCGCCACGCCAAAAAGCCACTGGATGTGCATTTGATGATCGTGGAGCCAGAGCTTTACATTGAGCAGTTCAGAGAGGCTGGAGCCGAGATCATTACCGTGCATCTGGAGGCTTGCAACCACCTGCACCGTACCATTCAGCAAATAAAAGCAACAGGAGCCAAGGCAGGTATAGCCCTTAACCCGCATACTTCCGTACAACTGCTCGACGATGTAATTGCTGACGTGGATCTGGTATGTGTGATGTCGGTAAACCCGGGTTTTGGTGGACAGAAGTTCATCGACAACACTTACCGCAAGATTGAAGCACTGAAGAACCTGATCATTGCCCGCAACTCCAATGCGCTGATCGAGATAGACGGCGGTGTGAACCAGCAGAACGCGCCTTTGTTGTTGGAGAAAGGGGCTGATGCTTTGGTAGCCGGTAGCTTTGTGTTCAACTCGGCCGATCCGTTGCAGACCATCGCCAATCTGAAAAACCAGGCTTAAATTTAACCTAAACACCCTCTATGTTTCGATATCTTGCGGTATGGCTCGTAATGCTGCTGCCAGCAGGTGTCTTCGCACAGCAGGGTATCGTGAAGGGTACGGTTCAGGGCTCTAGTCGTCAGCCACTAGAAATGGCAACGGTCGGGGTGCAGGGCCGTCCCCTTGGTGTTCAGACCGATGCTCAAGGGAGGTATAGCCTGAAACTACCTGCAGCAGAAGAATTGGTGTTAGTCGTACGTTACCTGGGCTATAAGCTGCAGGAGCAGAGAGTGCGCTTGGAGGCAGGGCAGGAGCTGGTGCTCGACTTTGTATTAGAAGCCGACCCGCAGCAGTTGCGGCAAGTGGATGTGCGGGGCAAACGCGAAGACGATACCCGGGAGCAGGTCAGCGTAACCCGCCTGGATCCGACACTCACCAAAACACTTCCATCTGCTTTCGGTGATTTCAACATGATACTGGCTACGCTGCCCGGCGTGACCAGCAACAACGAACTGTCCTCCACCTACTCGGTGCGCGGCGGTAATTATGACGAAAACCTGGTATATGTCAACGGCATTGAGATCTACCGCCCTTTTCTTATCTCAGCGGCTCAGCAGGAAGGCCTGAGCTTTGTCAACCCTGATTTGGTGGCCAATGTAGAATTCTCCTCTGGCGGCTGGCAGCCCAAGTATGGCGATAAGCTATCCTCGGTTTTGAACATCCAGTATAAGCGACCAACTGCCTTTGCCGGCTCTGTGACCGGTAGTTTGACCGGTGGTGCGATTCACCTGGAGGAAGCCTCGAAGAACAAGCGAGTAACTTACCTGATGGGCCTGCGCCATAAGAACAGCCGGTACATGTTGCAAGGACTTCAGGTTGACGGAGAGTATCGGCCAGTGTTTACAGACGGTCAGGTATACCTGAGTTTCGACCTGGGCAAAGAACCACAGCGAACCACACTTGGCCTACTTGGTAGTTATGCCCGCAATAATTTCAGGGTGAAGCCTGAGAACCGCACCACCACTTTCGGAACCCGCCAGGCACCGCTTCGGCTGCTTGTGGCCTACGAAGGGCAGGAAAACATGGAATATGATACCTATCAGGTGGGGGCTAATCTGAGCCATCAGGTTTCTGATAACTTATTGACTGAGTTTATTGTATCAGGTGTGCACTCACTGGAGCGGGAGTTTCGTGATATTGAGGCATTGTACCGTCTCTGTGACGTCAACACCTTGGGCCGCAACGACATGGGAGAATGCCTGCGGGATAGGGGCATCGGCAGTCAGTTTGATCATGCCCGCAATGCTTTAAAGGCGCTTGTACTGGCCGCTGAGAGTCGTAATACCTGGCGCCTTAGTTCGCGCAGCACTGTGCTGGCCGGTGCCAAAGCCAGTCTGGAGCGCATCAATGACCGATTATCTGAGTACGGCTTTGTAGATTCTTCTGACTTTGTGACGATTGCCTACCAGCTGAATTCTGACCTTAACCTGCACACACAACGCTATAATGGCTATGTCCAGCATACCTACGAATTGGATTCGCTTAAGACCATCACCTATGGCATTCGGGTCAGCTACTGGAGCTACAATGATGAACTGACTATCACACCGCGGGTACAGTATTCTTTCATTACCCGCCGCAACCCCGACCTTTCCTTCAAAGCTGCTGTGGGCCTTTATTATCAACCGCCTTTCTATAGAGAGTTACGTAACTTCCAGGGAGAACTCAATCCAGATCTGAAGGCACAGCGCTCCCTTCATGCTGTCATCGGAAGCGACTATCTGTTCAAGGCTTGGGACCGTGACTTCAAACTGACTACGGAAGCCTATTACAAGCACATGACCAATGTCGTGCCTTATGATCTGGATAACGTGCGACTGCGCTATTACGGACAGAACAATGCGAAAGCCTATGCAGCCGGTTTGGATGTGCGGGTAAACGGGGAGTTTATAAAAGGAGCGGAGTCCTGGTTGAGCTTAGGTTTGATACAGACCAGGGAAAATGTACAAGGCGACTCGACGCTGGTGTATAGCAGTTCAGGTGAGATAATCGGGAGCAGGGACCGGGGCTATATGCGGCGCCCAACAGACCAATTGGTGAACATAGGCGTGTTCTTCCAGGACCACTTGCCTGATAATCCTACCATCCGGATGTATTTGAACGCTGTGTATGGCAGTGGTTTGCCTTTCGGTCCACCTAATCGTCCGGAGTTCCGCAGTGCCTTCTCCGGTAAATCTTATAAGAGAGTCGATATTGGTTTCTCGAAACTGATCGCCTTGGGTGACGACTTGACGGATCGCAAGAAAGTATCACTGGAAAGCCTGTGGATCGGCCTGGAAGTGCTTAACATCATCGATGCCCAGAACCGTATTTCTTACAGCTACGTGACCGATGTAAATGAACTGACTTACGCTATACCTAACTTTTTGACGGGTCGCCGGGTTAACTTACGTTTTATCGCCCGATTTTAGATTACCTCCTTTTTTTCCACTCGTTATATGACGATTCAATTTCACGGGCATAAGTCTGGTACGACTCCGGCTCCTTAGGTCCCAGCTGCATAGCTTTCGCGCTTAGGTTAGCTGCTACCTGATACTCTCTGTTCAGTGCATAGAGCCTGGCCTTTACCCAATTGTTGTAGAAATTCTCTTTTATCGCAATAGACTTGTTGATGTACTCGAGCGCTTTCTCGTGCTGATCTCTGCGTGCCAGCAGATAGTTTGCTGCCTGCGCCCAAGTATACCAATCGTCCGGAGCAGCTGCATTGATAGCCTTCTTGATATTAGCCAGTGCTTTTTTCTCAATCTCAGTCTCAATGCGGATCGACACCTGTGAGTTTTCCCACGTCAGGTGCATCGTGCCTGTATTGGTGCTGATATCACTGAACGAAAATTGTAGTGTTTCATGGAAAGGTACCTTCTTAGGTGTCACCCGCAGGTAGGCTACATCATTCAATTCGCTATACCCTTCCAAACCCCACAGGGTCGTGTCTTTGTTCAGTACGATGTTCCACTCCGTTTCATTTTCTGGCAAAATAAAGAAAGAGTAGGTACCAGCTGGTACTCGCTCGTGATTCAGGAAGAGATCATCCTCGAAGGTAATCAAAGTAGCCTCGTTTGCACCAGCCCTCCACAGTGTGCCATACGGTACGAGTGATCCGAAAATCTGTCGGCCTTTAACACCGGGTGCATGATAGCGCACTTTTATTTCTGTTAGTCCAATGGTTTGTTTCACCATTGCTTCCGGGCTGGCCTGAGGCAGTTTAATCTGTGCTTCGGCGTGCTGCTGACTGAGCGCAAAGCAAAAAGCCAGTGTCAATAAGCTAAGCAGATACTTTTTCATGATCATTATACGTATGGAGTGTCCTTGGTAGTATAGGGCTTTACTGAAAAAACTATGCCAAAACACGTAAAAAAATTTATCAAGATTCTGATACAAAGTTAGCTAAAAATAGCACTGTTTTTAATCCTCCTAAGTGGTATAACATAATATATGCCTTCTAATAGAGCAATTAATTGGATAGCTATCATCTTAACATCAGCTGAAAGATATATAAAATTTAATATTTTATGGAAATAAGTTAAAAAATTATTTGAAGAGTATAACCTTTTAGCTGTATTTTTGTATAAAGCTATTAATTAGTTTAAATTATATAAGCTTAGGTGTGATTTCTAAAGAACATGACTTCTGTAGTGTTGCTATGCATCAATCAGGAAAGGTATGTTCTTTTTTTGTGTCCATACCTGAACGGTCACCATTGTTCTACTACCACTTGCACCTTAGATCTAAAAGGTGAGATGATTGAAAAGCTTTTAACCCTAAACCCTTTATTAAAAATGTATGAATGGTAAAACTTTACTAAATCACATGGCGAAGTGGAAACTACTTTATGTAGTCACGCTCATTGCTTCGCTTTCCTTTGCGGGCGTAAATGCCTTTGATAGTTATTCTCCTACGGTAATGTCCGATAAGGCTGACTATGCGCCTGGAGAAGTAGCCATCATTACTGGTTATGGCTGGACGCAGGATGATTACGTTGATATCCACTTTGAAGAAACTCCTGCATACCATGGAGAACATGAGCATGATTTCCATAATATACCAGTTGATAAAGATGGGAAGTGGATGATTACTTACCAGATCGAAAAAAGGCATCTTGGTGTTGCATTCGATGTGCTTGTGGTTGGCCAGCAAACTAAAGCTGAGGCTACTACACATTTTACAGATGGTAATGTTCAGTTTAAAGCATCTGGATTACCTAACAATACCGACGTCTCAGTTACTGTAACCTATACACCTGCTACCCCTATAGGAGCTGCTACTAAAACAGAAATAGTAAGTTTTAAGTCGCAAAGTAATGGTGGAGTCGCAGCTTTAGATGGTACTCCAATATATTGGACTTTCAATTCTACTGGAATATATATTTCTAATAGTTCGAATTATGATCAAGGATTTATAGTTAATGGAAATTATACTGGGAATAATTCAGTTACAGGTAACTTTATAACTTGCACTACTCCTTCTATTACTTCTCATCCCACTGCTAAATCAGTTACTTATGGTGGTACCAATAACCCCATATTTTCTGTTACTGCATCTGGCACAACGCCTACTTACCAATGGGAATATAGAACTAGCAACACCAGTACTAACTGGATACAAATAGCAGGTGCAAATTCAACTTCTTATACTGTTGCTTCACCTACTGTTTCGATGAATGGGTATGAGTACCGTGTTGTTGTCTCTGGATGTAATACTAGTGTAACTAGTAATACAGCTATGTTAACTGTAAATCCCAAGGGCATCACAGCCACTTTGGCTAACTCGGGCAAAACTTACGACGGCAACACAGCTGCTCCAGGCACTACTGCTTCTTTAGTAGGAGTGCTCGCAGGAGATGATGTAACCGGAGAAGTTAGTAACGCTTTGTTCAGCTCTGCTGATGCTGGTTCAAGAACAGTAACAGGTAACGTGTCTCTTTTAGGAACTGCCGCTGGCAACTATAGCCTGGGTACAATAACTCCTGCAACTGCCACCATTACTCAGGCTCCTGCTTCTATTACTGTAACTGGCTTGGAGAAAACTTATAACGGTTCTGCCCAAGGTGCTACTGTAACTACTTTACCTACTGACATTGCAGTAAATGTGACTTATGCTCCAGTTGTAGATGGTGTTACAGGTACAGCTTCTGTCACTGTTCCAACTGCTGCTGGTACTTATGCTGTGGTAGCTGTGTTAAGTAACAGTAACTACTCTGCTACCAACGGTACAGGCTCTCTGATTATTGCTAAAGCTCCCACAACTACAGTTGTGACTATAGCTGAAGGTCCGTTCACCTACACGGGTTCTGCTCAGACGCCAGCGACAGTTAGCGTAACCGGTCCTGGTAACTTGAACCTGACTCCAGCTGCTGAGTACGCCGACAACACAAATGCCGGTACAGCCACGGCCAGCTACAGCTTCGCCGGTGATGCCAACTACGAGCCATCTGCCGACAGCAAGACCTTCGCCATCGGCAAGGCGGGCACAGTAACCACCGTTACGATCAACGGCGGTCCGTTCACCTACACGGGTTCTGCTCAGACGCCAGCGACAGTTAGCGTAACCGGTCCTGGTAACTTGAACCTGACTCCAGCTGCTGAGTACGCCGACAACACAAATGCCGGTACAGCCACGGCCAGCTACAGCTTCGCCGGTGATGCCAACTACGAGCCATCTGCCGACAGCAAGACCTTCGCCATCGGCAAGGCGGGCACAGTAACCACCGTTACGATCAACGGCGGTCCGTTCACCTACACGGGTTCTGCTCAGACGCCAGCGACAGTTAGCGTAACCGGTCCTGGTAACTTGAACCTGACTCCAGCTGCTGAGTACGCCGACAACACAAATGCCGGTACAGCCACGGCCAGCTACAGCTTCGCCGGTGATGCCAACTACGAGCCATCTGCCGACAGCAAGACCTTCGCCATCGGCAAGGCGGGCACAGTAACCACCGTTACGATCAACGGCGGTCCGTTCACCTACACGGGTTCTGCTCAGACGCCAGCGACAGTTAGCGTAACCGGTCCTGGTAACTTGAACCTGACTCCAGCTGCTGAGTACGCCGACAACACAAATGCCGGTACAGCCACGGCCAGCTACAGCTTCGCCGGTGATGCCAACTACGAGCCATCTGCCGACAGCAAGACCTTCGCCATCGGCAAGGCGGGCACAGTAACCACCGTTACGATCAACGGCGGTCCGTTCACCTACACGGGTTCTGCTCAGACGCCAGCGACAGTTAGCGTAACCGGTCCTGGTAACTTGAACCTGACTCCAGCTGCTGAGTACGCCGACAACACAAATGCCGGTACAGCCACGGCCAGCTACAGCTTCGCCGGTGATGCCAACTACGAGCCATCTGCCGACAGCAAGACCTTCGCCATCGGCAAGGCCCCGCTAAGCATCACCGCCCCTAGCATGAGTAAATACTGTGGTCAAGTAAATCCAACAGATCTTAAGTGCACAGTATCTGGTGCTGTAAATGGTGAAGTGATCACTACTAGCTATAGTTTCGACGGCACAACAGTTATACCAGCTAGTACAGATCCTAAATTGAGCAACTACAATGTAACTTATGTCAACGGCACTCTCACAGTCAACACAGTAACTGTAGACGCAAGTGCAAGCAGCAATCCGGTTAAAGTTGGATCTTTAGCTACTTTAAGCGCCCAAGTTTCTCCAGCTGTAGATGGGGTGAAAGTTAATTTCTATGTTAATGGAGCTTTCAGAGGTGCTGGTATTACAGGTGCTGATGGTGTAGCCAACTATGCTATGACAGAAGCACTCCCTGTAGAGGTTTATAAAGTAGAAGCCAAAGTTGAAGGTGGTTGTGATGAAGCTGTTGCTTATCTTCCTGTGTATGATCCAACAGATGGTTTCGTAACAGGTGGGGGCTGGATTTCTTCTCCACAATATACAGCTTACCAGTATATGCAAGTTGCAGGTAAAGCTAACTTTGGTTTCAACGCTAAGTACAAGAAAGGCAAGAACGAAGTGAACGAGGTGGACGGTAATACGACATTCCACCTCAATGCAGGTAATTTGGATTTCAAGAGCTCTTCGCATACTGCCATGTCACTTGTAATCGCCAAACACAAAGCAACGTACACTGGTGAAGGTACAATCAATGGTAATGGAGGCTATGCATTCAGAGTAATTGCTGTAGATGGTGAACTTAAAGGCAGTGGAAATGTTGACCAATTCAGAATTAAGATCTGGGAAAAGCACTCTGGCACAGTTGTGTATGACAATGAATACACTTCTGACGAGAGTGCAGAACCAGGAAGTGTTGCAACAGCCCTCGGCGGCGGCTCTATCGTAATCCACGAGAATAAAGCAGTTGCGGCTAGCCCAGGCGGCAAAAAACTCGAAACTGCTGACCAACTGGAAGGCTTATCAACTGCCCGCTTTGACAACTATCCAAACGCTTTCGCTGATCGCACGACGATTCGCTTCGCTTTCGATACGGATCAGAGTTTTGCGCTGGAAGTATACGATGTGAGAGGCTCGCTGATCAAGAAAGTGGCGACTGGCAAGGCTGAGGCCGGACAGGTATACGAGTATGAACTGGATGCCCGTCACCTGGCAGAAGGCGTATACTTTGCCCGCCTGATCACCGGTTCTAAAGCACAGACCATTAAAATGATCCTTAAGAAGTAAGCTAACGCTTGCAGGGTCTCTGGCCCTTAAATAAAAAGGCACCTGTCGTAACTGACGGGTGCCTTTTTATTTAAGGGCCAAATTATGCCAATAAAAAAACATTATCGGTTGAAATTTGTATAAATCAAAATCAACAGTACCTTTGCGACAGCAGTATGAGCAAAACCACGCTACATATCATTCTTTCCTCTATCACGGCAGCACCTGTTGCCTGTGGTTCTGCTGCGCACCATCATCATTTCCATCATTCCTCGTAAGAGGAATCATAGCACCATATAGCCCCCAATAGGGTCATCGTACCCTTATTATACTTTGCCAGCAGCAAGGTTATTCTTATTTGTACCTAATTAATCCAATCAACATATATGCTACGTTTAGCAATCCAGAAGTCCGGTAGGCTGAGTGAAGACTCGCTTAAACTGATCCGTGAGTGTGGTATCTCTTTCATCACCAGCTCTCTAAAACTCAAAACTGAATCCACGAATTTCCCACTCGAGATCCTATACCTGCGCGATGATGATATCCCGGGCTATGTAGCCGATGGCGTAGCCGATATTGGCATCGTGGGAGAGAATGTGCTGGTAGAAGAAGGCATGCAGCACCTGGCCGTTGAACAGCTTGGTTTCTCGAAGTGCCGTTTGTCCCTGGCTGTACCTAAAAGTGACCGCTACGAAGACATCAGTGATCTGCAGGGCAAAAACATTGCAACTTCATATCCGAATTTGCTGCAATCATATCTTGAAGAAAAAGGAGTTCAGGCCAATATTCATACCATCAGTGGCTCTGTGGAAATTGCTCCTAGCATAGGTCTTGCAGATGCCATCTGCGACATTGTAAGTTCCGGCAGCACCCTGATCAGCAATGGGCTGCGTGAAGTAGAGCGTGTGTTCAAGTCACAGGCTGTATTGATCGCTAACGGTGGCCTGAATGCTGAAAAGCAGGAGATCCTGAATAAGCTGTTGTTCCGTATTCATGCCGTGCAACGTGCTCAAAAGGCTAAGTATATTCTGTTGAATGCCCCAAATGATAAAATAGCCGAGATCAGCGAGTTACTGCCTGGCGCTAAATCTCCTTCTATTTTACCACTAGCCGAAGAAGGTTGGAGTTCACTGCACTCTGTAGTTAACGAGGATGATTTTTGGGAGATCATTGAGAAACTAAAGGCTGCCGGAGCACAAGGTATATTGGTTGTACCTATTGAAAAGATGATTGTATGATGCGCAGAATAGAATATCCGGCCAGCGCAACTTGGCAGGACTTAGTGAGGCGACCAACACAGAATTTTGAGGACCTGGAAGCAGGTATCGCTCAGACTTTCCGACTAGTGCAGGAGCAGGGTGATGCTGCTTTGCACGAGCTAACTCAGAAGTACGACGGTGTAACCTTAAGTGGCCTTTTTGCTTCTGCAGCGGAAATAGCAGCGGCTGAGAACGAACTTAGCTCTGAACTAAAAGCCGCCATTCACCAAGCTTACAGCAATATACAGCTTTTTCATGTGCAGCAGGCTGAGCAGCCGAAGCAGGTGGAGACAATGCCGGGTGTGACTTGCTGGCGAAAAAGTGTTGCGATCGATCGTGTTGGCTTGTACATACCGGGTGGCACAGCACCTCTGTTCTCTACTTTGCTCATGCTGGGCGTTCCAGCCCGATTGGCAGGTTGTAAAGAAGTTATACTCTGCACACCTCCGTCTAAAGATGGAAACATCCACCCGGCTATACGCTATACCGCTGCGCTGCTAGGTATAGATAAGATTGCCAAAGTGGGTGGTGCGCAAGCTATCGCGGCTATGGCATTCGGTACGGAATCTATACCTGCTGTGAACAAGATTTTTGGGCCGGGCAATCAATATGTGACTGTGGCAAAGCAAATGCTCAGCAAGACGGGAGTAGCCATTGACTTACCGGCCGGTCCTTCCGAAGTACTGGTGATCGCTGATGATTCTGCTAATCCCGCTTTTGTAGCAGCAGATCTGCTTTCGCAAGCAGAGCACGGAGCCGATTCGCAGGTAATACTACTAAGTAATTCTGCTGACATGCTAAGCAGGGTAGAGCAGGAGTTGCAAGCACAATTATCTGTTTTACCACGGCATGAATTTGCAGCTAAAGCCTTGGATAACAGCTTAGGTATACTGCTCAACAGTGTGGAAGAAATGCTAAGTTTTTCGAACCTGTATGCCCCTGAACACCTAATTCTCTCTATCCAAAATTTTGAAGAAGTGCTCGACGAGATCACCAATGCAGGATCGGTCTTTTTAGGAAACTACAGTCCTGAATCGGCAGGCGACTACGCTTCTGGCACTAACCATACCTTACCCACGAATGGCTATGCCCGTGCTTACAGCGGTGTGTCGCTGGATAGCTTTGTGAAGAAAATTACCTTCCAACACATCACCTCGGCAGGCTTGCAGAACATCGGAAAAACGATTGAAGTTATGGCGGCAGCGGAGGGATTGGAAGCTCACAAAAATGCAGTAAGTATCAGACTGAAGGAGGTGCAGAATGTTTAACCTGGAGAATATTGTACGTCCTAACGTACTCAAGATGAAAGCCTACTCCTCAGCTCGGGATGAGTTTAAAGGTACAGCCAATGTATTCATCGATGCGAATGAAAATAATCTGGGTAGTTTGGCCGGAGAAGGATACAATCGCTATCCGGACCCGCATCAGAAAAAGCTAAAGGAGAAGATAGCAGAAATTAAAGGGATTTCACCAAAGCAGATCTTCTTAGGCAATGGATCTGATGAAGCCATCGATCTGCTGTTCCGCATGGTTTGCCGACCGGGGCAGGACAGCATGCTGCACCTTCCGCCAACTTATGGCATGTATGAAGTATCGGCTAATCTGAACGAGGTGCAGCTGGATGCTGTACAGCTGACACCTGACTTTAAAATTCCGGTACGGGAAGTGCTGCGGCAGGTGAAGGACACGACCAAACTGATCTTTGTCTGTTCTCCTAACAACCCAACCGGTAACCTGATCGAAGCGGAAAGCATCGAAACGCTACTGGATAATTTCGACGGTCTGGTAGTGGTTGATGAAGCCTACATAGACTTTGCTGATGCACCTAGTTGGTCTACCAGATTAGCCGAATATCCGAACCTGGTTATCCTGCAGACATTTTCCAAAGCATGGGGCATGGCAGGTTTGAGGCTGGGGATGGCCTTTGCCTCAGAGGAAATCATTGCGCTACTCGATAAGATCAAACCGCCTTATAATATAAACGAAGCAACCCAGGAGTTGTCGCTTAAAGCGTTAGAGCAGACCGAACAACTGGCCTACATGATCGAAGAAATCGTGCAGGAAAGAGAGATGCTTGTGCAGGCACTTCCGTCACTCGAGGCGGTAGAGCAGGTATACCCATCGGATGCTAACTTTTTGCTGGTAAAAGTAAAAGAAGCTAATCGTCTGTATAGCTATTTGCTGGATCAAGGTATCGTGGTGCGCAATCGCTCCAGTTTGCCTGGCTGCGAGGGCTGCCTGCGCATATCAGTAGGGACAGTAGATGAAAACCAACAGCTGTTTCAAGCCATCTCTAATTTTAAATAATCACAAGTGCTTGGTATTTGAGAACAATATGTAAATGCCATCTCACTTAAAAATGCTATAAATAACAAAATGAAAAAAGCATTATTCATAGACCGTGACGGTACCATTCTGGTGGAGCCGAAAACGGATTTTCAGGTAGATTCTTTTGAGAAGTTTGAGTTTCTGCCGAAAGTGATCCGCAATCTATACAAAATATACAATGAGCTGGATTACGAGTTGGTCATGGTAACGAACCAGGATGGACTTGGCACAGATTCTTACCCGGAGCATACCTTTTGGCCTTATCAAAACAAGATGCTGGATATTCTAAAAGGAGAAGGAATAAACTTTGACGATATCCTGATTGACAGAAGTTTTGAGCATGAAGGCTTAGAGACCAGAAAGCCGGGTATAGGTATGATGAAAAAGTACCTGTCAGGTGAGTACGACCTGGCAAATTCGTATGTGATCGGAGACAGACTTACGGATGTGAAGCTGGCAAAAAATTTGGGTGCCAAAGCTATTTTTATTGGTGAGGATAAGGTGGAAGAGGCAGCTCTGAACACTAATGACTGGGACGAAATTTATACCTTCCTGAAGTTGCCCGCTCGCCGCGCAAGCATTCGTCGGCAGACCAACGAGACGGATATCGCCATCGACCTGAATCTGGATGGTACCGGTCAGATGAATATCCACACCGGTCTTGGCTTCTTTGATCACATGTTGGAGCAATTGGCGAAGCATGGCAAACTGGACCTTAGCATTCAGGTGAAAGGTGATTTGCACATCGACGAACACCATACCATTGAAGACACTGGCCTGGCTTTAGGAGAAGCTTTTTTGGCAGCATTAGGTGATAAGAAGGGAATAAGCCGCTATGGTTTTCTGCTTCCCATGGACGATGTTCTGGCACAGGTGGCCATCGATTTCAGTGGCAGACCCTGGACGGTGTGGGAGGCGGAGTTTAAGCGCGAGAAAGTAGGGGATATGCCAACCGAGATGTTCTTTCACTTCTTTAAATCCTTTAGTGATACCTCTAAAAGTAATTTGAATGTAAAGGCGGAGGGGCAGAACGAGCACCACAAGATCGAGGCTATTTTCAAGGCTTTTGCCAAAGCAATTCAGATGGCCGTGAGGCGCAACCCGGAAGATAATTCAATCCCAAGCACCAAGGGGACTCTTTAGAAGAACTGCTATAAAATAAAAAGGGCTGACTGCATGAATGCGGTCAGCCTTTTTATCTGGTTGTGTAAGCGGTTGGTTGTTGTTCAGCAGGCGCGCAACCAGTCGCTGGCTGCCTCTATGTCTTCAAATGTCTTTATAAAACTTAGGTCTTGCGTGTGCTGCAGGGACTTGTCGGCGGACAATCTACTGAATGCACTAGGCGAATATACCCAGGCAAAACACTCCAGACCAGCAGCCTGCATCCGTGGAAGCCAATCCTGACCAACCCATTTGGAGGCACCAGACCAGATTCCTTCTACATTTGTATTATCATTAAGTACTTTCGTACAGTTCGTTTCCAGCAGAAGGTCCAGGATTTTCTCACAACCCTCCACCACTGAATCATAGTTTTGGTAGCCACGCCAATTCACATAAAGCCAGCCTTCAGCATGGTTATATTCTATCAGAATATTGCTTTGTCTATATAAAATTTCGTTTCTAACCAATTTCATAAATTAATCTCAAAACCCTTAAACTCAATCGCTGCCATTTCACATTTTTCTTAAAAAGAACAATCGAAGCAGGATAAAGACTTGCAAGTGGTAGAAGTAAATATCAAAAATCAGACCCAATTAATATTAGCCAAATTGGAAGCCCTAAATGTCTCATTAACAGGTGTTATGCAGAAGGTGAGAGGCGCTTCATGAATCACATTTTTCCCAAAAATGGAATGCGTTCTCCCAATTTCAACTCTATCTTTATATACAGCTAGCAAACATCTTTTGTTATGAAATCATAGGGTGGGTTCTATATAAAAAAAGACAAAAATAATTAGTCATAGTATTTGTATTCCTCAGTTTAGCCTTTACCTTTGCAACAGGGGGTTCGATTTATTCTTACCCAATTCAAAAAAGAACATGATCCAAAATCTTCTTCATTCTGCATGGTGGTGGCACGTTACGCAAGGTATCGTGAACAGACCCGCTATGCTGTATTTAAGAAGTTAATACAATCTATAGCCAAAGGTATAAAAGCCTGCTGTTCACCTGGACAGCAGGCTTTTTTTGTTTTTAACTCTATCTGAAAGATGACAAAGTATAAGATCACGACTACGCATAAGCGCCTTCTGGCCGACACCCTCACGCCAGTGAGTGTATACCTGAAACTGCGCGACCGTTTCCCAAACAGCATATTGTTGGAAAGTTCGGATTATCATGGTGCTGAGAACAGCTTCTCCTATATATGTTGCAGTCCAATGGCGAGTATCAAGGCTGAAGATGAAGTGTTAACGGAGAGCTTTCCCGATGGCCGCACGCTGCAGACTTCCATCACAAAAGACTTAAATATACCTAGTAGACTTTCAGAGTTTGCCAGCAGATTTGAGTCGGAGCAAAAAAACTTCAACTTTATCAGCAATGGTTTGTTTGGCTACATGAACTATGATGCGGTGCGTTATTTTGAGGACATTGACTTGGAGCTGCGTAGCGACCGCCAACAAATGCCGGACCTGTACTATGCTGTGTACCGCTACATTATAGCTATTAACCACTTCACCAACGAGGCTTATATTTTCTCGCATACCTGTGGTGAGACGGATACAGACGAGATCGCTCAATTGGAGGCTTTGCTTAACAGTCGCAACATTCCGAGCTATACCTTTAAGTCGATAGGTGAGGAGGTTTGTAATATTAGCAGAGAAGCTTTCCTGCAGAATATCAAGCGGGCGAAGGAGCATTGTTTCCGGGGCGATGTGTTTCAACTGGTGCTTTCCCGCCGCTTTGAACAGGCCTTTCAGGGAGACGATTTTAACGTATACCGGGCACTGCGTTCTGTCAATCCATCGCCCTACCTGTTCTACTTCGACTATGGAAGCTTCAAGATCTTCGGTTCTTCTCCGGAGGCGCAATTAGTGATCAAGGACGGAAAGGCCAGCATTTTCCCGATTGCGGGCACTTTCCGCAGAACCGGTGATGATGCAGCCGATGCCGCTTTGGCTGAAAAACTACTGGCTGACCCGAAAGAGAACGCCGAACACGTGATGCTGGTAGACTTAGCCCGCAACGACCTGAGTCGCAATGGTCATAGTGTAGAAGTGGAGACTTTCCGGGAGATACAGTTTTACTCGCACGTCATTCACTTAGTGTCCAAAGTGTCCGGACAGCTGCATGATCAGGAAAGCTCCCTGCAAATGGTGGCCAGCACGTTTCCGGCCGGCACGCTTTCAGGTGCTCCCAAGTATAAGGCCATGCAGCTGATCGATCAATACGAAACCACCAACCGCTCTTTTTACGGGGGCTGCATCGGCTTCATGGACTTCAACGGCAATTTCAACAGCGCCATCATGATCCGTTCTTTTTTGAGCAAGGATTATAAACTATTCTACCAAGCCGGGGCAGGTATAGTGGCCGCCTCCGACGATAACAGCGAACTGCAGGAAGTGGACAACAAACTTATGGCTTTGCGCAAAGCCCTCACCTTAGCACAGGAGATCAATTAATATGGAAGTTCTGGTAATTGACAATTACGACTCGTTCACCTACAACCTTGTGCACTTGCTGCAGGAACTGGGAGCGAAGGTAACGGTGCGACGAAATGATAAAACAAGCCTGGAGGAAGTGGCGAAATTTGATAAGATCATGCTGTCGCCGGGGCCGGGTATACCGGACGAAGCTGGTATGCTGAAGGAGATCATTCGTGAATTCGGCCCAAGCAAAAGTCTTTTCGGAGTGTGCCTTGGACATCAGGCAATAGGTGAGGTATACGGTGGCAAGTTATTTAACAGCAATGAGGTATGGCACGGCATTGCTACCCCAATAGCGGTTATCTGCGAGAAGGAATCTCTGTTCCAAAACCTGCCGCAAAGATTTAACACCGGCCGCTATCACTCGTGGCTTGTTGAACAGACTTTGCCTGACTGTCTGGTGCCAACCGCAGTGGATGAAACCGGTCATATCATGGCCCTGCGCCACAAGGATTATGATGTGCGCGGTGTGCAGTTTCACCCGGAGTCGGTGCTGACAGAGCATGGTCGGGAGATGATCAAAAACTGGTTAACACATTAAATGTCATCTCGACGATAGGAGAGATCTGAATTTAAAGATGTAGTTGATTACTCGCTGTGCCCGAGAAGACAAAAAATAGCAACCATGAAAGAAATACTGAATCACTTATTTGAACATAAAACGTTGAGCCGGGAGCAGGCGCGGGAGGTGCTGAAAAATATTGCCGCTGGCAGGTATAACCAAAGCCAGATTTCTAGCTTCCTTACGGTCTACATGATGCGCAGCATCACCGTGGAGGAACTGGAGGGTTTTCGCAATGCCTTGCTCGAGCTCTGCCACCGCGTAGAACTAGACGCTTACGACCCGATAGACCTTTGCGGCACGGGCGGCGACGGAAAGGATACCTTTAACATTTCCACGCTATCTTCTTTTGTAGTAGCGGCCAATGGGATTGCAGTGGCCAAGCACGGTAATTATGGCGTTTCTTCTTCCTGCGGCTCGTCCAATGTGCTGGAGGCTTTGGGTATTCAGTTCACCACCGACAAAGACAAGCTCGAGCGCAGCATCGCTGAGTACAACATTTGCTTTCTGCATGCCCCACTTTTCCACCCGGCTATGAAGAGTGTCGGGCCGATCCGCAAAGACCTCGGCGTGAAAACCTTCTTCAACATGCTCGGCCCGATGGTGAATCCGGCATTCCCGAAAAAACAGCTGGTAGGTGTTTTCAGTCTGGAATTAGCCCGCATGTACGGCTACCTCTACCAACAGCAACCCAATATCCGATATAGCATCCTCCATACCTTGGACGGTTATGACGAGATTTCCCTGACCAGTCCTTTTAAAGTAATCGCCGACAGCAAAGAGCAATTACTCGATGCCTCGGATCTGGGCCTCGGTCGTCTGGAGCATAGCCAGATTAAAGGCGGCGAAGGTATAGCTGAGTCCGCTGAGATTTTCCTGAAGGTACTGAAAGGCGAAGGCACAGCTGCCCAGACCGACGTGGTGGCCGCCAATGCCGGGATGGCTATCAACTGCGCCCGCCCTGAAACCATTGTATCGGATGCGGTGCAACTGGCTAAAGAAACACTCCAATCAGGCAAGGCTTATACCTTATTTAACAAGCTGATAAATGACAATAAGCTGGTAACAGCCTAATCATTTTTGAAATAATAAACTTCAAATTTTAAATCCAAAAACATGAACATACTTGACCAGATCATTGCCCATAAATACAAGGAAGTAGAAGAACGCAAGGCCCTATACCCGGTAAAGTTGCTGGAGAAAAGCCTGTACTTCGAGACGCCTTGTTTGTCACTGGAACGCTATCTACTGCGTCCTGACAAGAGTGGGATCATTGCCGAAATCAAGCGCAAATCACCTTCCAAAGGCGACATCAATCCTTATGTTTCGGTGGAGCGCACTTCCATTGGCTATATGCAGGCGGGTGCTTCGGCCTTATCTATCCTGACTGATACGAATTACTTCGGAGGCAAAAATGAAGACTTGATGGTTGCCCGCAAGTATAACTACTGTCCGATCCTAAGAAAAGACTTTACAGTGGACGAGTACCAGATCGTGGAAGCCAAGTCGATCGGGGCGGATGCCGTATTGCTGATCGCCGCCGCACTTGAGCCGGGACGACTGAAGGAACTGGCTACATTTGCTCGTTCGTTCGGTTTAGAAGTATTGTTGGAGGTACACAATCAAGATGAACTGGAAGCAACGCTCTGTGAGGACGTAACGATCGTAGGCGTGAACAACCGCAATTTGCAGACTTTCCAGACGGATGTTGTTTTGTCATTAGAACTGGCGCAGCACATTCCAGTTGGTATGACCAAAGTATCGGAAAGCGGATTGAAGTCACCGAAAACCTTGATTGAGTTGCAACAGGCTGGTTACAATGGCTTCCTGATCGGGGAGACTTTTATGGCTGATGGCCGACCGGAACGTGCCGCTGCTGAGTTTATACGTGAACTGCGTCAATTGCAGCAAGACCTTATACCGGCTCAGTCACAGGCCTAAGTGTAGCTAACAAGCTTTCCATTAAAGCATGACGAAGAGATGAAAGACCTGAAAATCAAAGTATGTGGTATGCGGGAACCGGAAAACATCCGGCAAGTCGCTGCGTTGCAACCCGACTACATGGGCTTTATTTTTTATAAAGGCTCTAAGCGTTACTGCGAAGGTTACATTTCACCCGAGCTGGTAGCTGAACTGCCAGCAGGTATACAGAAAGTTGGCGTTTTTGTGAATGAAGCCACAGCAGTAATACTGGCTACAGTAGAGAAGTATGGCTTGGAACTGGTGCAGCTGCATGGCCGCGAAACACCGGGACAGTGCCGGGATCTGCAGGAAGCAGGACTGAAGTTGATCAAAGCTTTTTCGGTAGACGACCACTTTTCATTTGAAAACACCTTGCTCTACGAACGCTACTGCGAGTTTTTTCTTTTCGACACCCGCGGCAACAATTACGGTGGCAACGGCACTGTCTTCGACTGGGAAATGCTGAAAGGCTACTATTCACCTATACCTTATTTCCTGAGCGGCGGCCTGAATCTGGAAAACCTGCAGAGCAAGGAATTTGAGAAGCTTCGCCCCAAACCCTTTGCGATCGACGTGAACAGTGGTTTTGAGCTGGAGCCGGGTTTGAAGGATGTGGAGAAGGTGAAGAAGCTAGTCACAATGATAAAGGAAAAAAACTAAACAAACTGTCATCTCAACGAAAGGAAAGATCTGGATCTGAAACTACCAGGTTTCTCGCTTAACGAGGGCCCCTGCCCAAAGCTCGAAATGACAATAAAATAAGACCATATGAAATACTCAGTAGACGATAACGGGTTTTACGGCAAGTTCGGAGGGGCTTATGTTCCTGAAATGCTTTACCCCAATGTGGAGGAACTGCGCCAGAATTACCTGAAGATCATGGCAGAGCCGGACTTTCAGGAGGAAATGCAAAGTTTGCTCCGCGATTATGTAGGACGGCCGACGCCACTATACTTTGCCAAGCGCCTTTCCGAGAAATACAACACGAACATCTACCTCAAACGAGAGGACCTGAACCATACCGGTGCACACAAGATCAACAATACCATCGGGCAGATCTTACTGGCCAAACGACTAGGCAAGACCCGCATCATTGCGGAGACAGGCGCTGGTCAGCATGGCGTAGCTACAGCTACCGTTTGCGCACTGATGAACCTCGAGTGCATCGTGTACATGGGTGAAGTAGACATTGAGCGACAGGCCCCTAATGTAGCCCGCATGAAAATGTTAGGTGCCACCGTAGTGCCTGCCACCAGCGGTAGCCGCACCCTGAAAGACGCTACTAACGAAGCCATCCGCGACTGGATCAACAACCCTGAAGACACTTATTATATCATCGGTTCGGTGGTGGGGCCGCACCCATACCCGGACATGGTGGCACGTTTTCAGGCGGTGATCTCAGAGGAAATGAAGGCGCAGCTGCTGGAGAAAACCGGCAGCGAGAACCCAGATTATGTTGTGGCCTGTGTGGGAGGTGGCAGCAATGCGGCGGGTGCTTTTTACCACTATCTGGATACACCTGAAGTGAAGCTGGTAGCCGTGGAGGCCGCCGGGCTAGGTATAGATTCTGGTGAGTCGGCCGCTACCTCGGTGCTGGGCAAAGAGGGTATCATCCACGGCAGTCGCACACTGTTAATGCAGACCGAAGACGGGCAGGTGACTGAGCCCTACTCGATTTCAGCAGGCTTGGATTATCCGGGTGTGGGACCGCTGCATGCGCACCTGCACCAGTCCGGCCGTGCGATCTTCGAAAGTATTACCGACGAAGAAGCGCTACAGGCAGTGCTTGAACTGACCCGACTTGAGGGGATTATACCTGCGCTGGAAACAGCCCATGCTTTGGCCGCGATCGGCAGATTGGGCGCGAAGCCGGAAGAGGTGGTGGTGATTAACCTATCAGGCCGCGGTGACAAAGATTTGGCAACTTACTTAGACAGATTCGATTTCAATGACAAATAGAATAAAACAACTATTCGCTCAAAAGCCAAAGGGTTTGCTCTCTGTTTACTTCACAGCCGGCTTCCCTAATTTAGAGGACACTGTGCCGATCATACTGGAGCTGGAGAAAAACGGGGTAAACCTGATTGAAATAGGCATGCCTTTCTCAGATCCGCTGGCTGACGGTCCGACCATACAGCAGAGCAGCGAAGCCGCGATACGCAACGGCATGACCATTCCGAAACTGTTTGAGCAATTAAAGGATATCCGCCAGCATACCCAGATTCCCTTGGTGCTGATGGGCTACCTCAATCCGGTGATGCAATACGGCGTGGAGCGCTTTCTGCAAAAAGCCAGTGAACTAGGTATAGACGGCCTTATCCTGCCAGACCTGCCTTTGTCGGATTATGTGCGGGAATATAAAGGCTTGTTCGAGCAGTATGGCCTCAGCAATATATTCCTGATTACGCCCCAGACACCCGAGCAGCGCATCCGGGAGATCGATACGCATACCAATGGCTTCATCTATATGGTATCCTCGGCTTCGGTAACGGGCAGCACCACGGGGCAGTCGGTCGTTAACACGGCTTATTTTGAGCGGGTGAACGGACTGGGCTTGCGCAACCCCGGTGTCATCGGGTTCGGCATCCACAACAATGAAACTTTCACGCAAGCCTGCAACCACGCCAGCGGCGCAATCATTGGCAGTGCTTTTATCAAGGCATTGAGCAAAGAGGGTACGCTGAAGGAGAATATCAGCACATTTATTCAAAGCATCAGACAGAAAGAAACAGCATGATCATACAATTGCAACAAGGTACACCTACTGAACTGAAGGAGGCAATACTAAAAGAAGTGAAGCAGGTCGGTTTTAAAGCCAATGAAGTAAAAACGCAGGAGGCACACTACATTGTCGGTATCGGCAAAAAGGATTTTGACATCCGAACGCTGGGCCAGTTGCCGGGCGTGGCGGACATTCACCGGGTATCCGACGAGTATAAACTGATCTCCCGCAAGTGGCGTGTAAATCCGACGCTGATCGACTTAGGTGATGGCGTAGTGATAGGAGAGGGCAACTTTAGCATCATGGCAGGGCCTTGCTCTATTGAGAGCGAAAGGCAGATCGAACTAGTTGTGGAACACTTGAAAGCCAATAATGTAAAGATCATGCGGGGCGGAGTGTTCAAGCCCCGTAGCTCTCCATATGCTTTTCGGGGTATGGGACTGGAAGGCTTGCGCATGTTCCACCAGTTATGCAACGAAAACGGTATCAAGATCATCACCGAAGTGATGCAGGTGTCGCAGATCGAAGACATGGTGGACTTTGTGGATGTGTTTCAGGTAGGTGCCCGCAACAGCCAGAACTTCAACTTGCTGGACGCACTGGGTGAGGCGCAAAAACCCGTGTTGTTGAAGCGTGGTATATCCGGCACATTGGAAGAATTGCTACAAGCAGCAGAATACATTTTCTCCAATGGCAATGAAAAGATCATGCTCTGCGAACGAGGCATTCGCTCCTACGAAAACGCCTACCGTAACGTGCTCGACCTGAATGCTGTGCCAGTGCTCAAAGCAAAGACCCACCTGCCGGTTATCGTGGACCCATCACACGGCATCGGCCTGCGTGACTATGTGGAGCCGATGTCACTGGCCGCCGTGATGGCCGGTGCAGACGGTGTGATCTACGAAACGCACCAGAAGCCGGAAGAAGCCTTCTCGGACGGACAACAGACCGTCAACTTTCAGGAGTCGGAGCGTTTGATCAAGCGTATGCGACAGGCTTTTGCGTTGCGGGAGAGTTTTTAAGGTATAGTTGTCAGAATCAAGATTTTCAGAATTTAAGGATTAGCAGGATTTTAATTGATAGCTGGTTAATCAATATTTTTTGTCATTCTGAACGGGGACAAGGACCTTATACTTGGGAGAGAACTAGAGTTTAACAAAAGCCTGATGCGATAGCGTCAGGCTTTTGCACTTCATGCTATAACCAACCCCGCATTTTGCGTACTAAAGCATACAACAACCGCTTATGCAGAAACTATACCTACTGATAGTAAATAAATTAATACTTCCGGTGCTTTCAGCTGTGCTGTTTTTCACCAGTTGCACGTCACTTCAGGAGTCTTCCAAATATTCTTTTTCGGAAGGGATTTACAAGGCTAAAATTTCAAGAGAACCGGCAGCCAGGGTATACGTGGACATGGGGGAAGAATCACTCAAGCTTTACCCTGCGCAGGATTATAGAAGAGGGCAGGCAGTACAGCTCGACACGACCACCAAAATTACTCTTGCTATACCTGAGGAAATTGATGCAGCCCCCAGCCATACCTATACCTTCTCCAAGCCCTCCTTTGATCTGGATGTACTGACCATTCCATTTAAGTATCGTCCCGGAACGGCAGGTATACCTAATCAGCTCAATACCACATTTCAAGGCGCCTTGTTCATTGGAGCTCGCAGTGATGTTTTTCGCATCCATTATAAAGCGACACCATTAGGTAACCATCGTCGTTTTCTGAACCACTTCGGCTATAGTGTCGGATTGTTTTCAGGTATAGGCGCTACCACAGTGAATGAAGCCGTGACGGGTGGTCAGGTAGGGTATGAATATGAAGGCGTTGTGTTGCTAAATGGATTGGCGGGTATTGTCGGCATCAACAACTTCACCTTTGGTCTGGCATTGGGTTTCGATCATCTCCTCGACAAATACCGCCATGACTGGATCTATCAGCGTAAGCCGTGGCTGGGACTGGCTTTTGGACTGAACCTGAACTAAATTTTAACTGATCAAAACAAAGCGTGATGGCAGCTACCATAGAAGAACTGAACCTAAAAGACTTAAGCAAAGGGCATCCGGGTGATATAGCAGACGTGATCAGCGGCTTGAACGAGAAAGAACGCCTGCTGGCTTTTTTACTTTTGCCGGGCGAACTCAAGTCAGATGTGTTTACCTATTTCAATTATACCACCCAAGAAGACCTGCTCAAAAAACTTGGTTCTGCTGATACCGCCGAAATGCTGGAGAACATGGCGCCAGATGACCGGACCGAGATCTTTGAGAATTTCCCTGACTTACTTATAAAGGAGTCCATCAACCTGCTTTCGCCTGAGGAGAAGAGCATCGCGCTCAACCTGCTGGGCTACCCCGAAAAAAGCATTGCCCGACTGATGACGCCTTATTATATACAGGCTAAAAAGGGTTGGACGGTCCGCCAGGCGCTCGACCATATCAAAAAATATGGAAAGAAGGCGGAGACCATGAATCACATATATGTGGTCGATAAAAACAACCGGCTTGTCGACGACATTCGGATAGGCAAGCTGCTGATGGCGGAGGATGAAGACAAGATAGAATCGCTGATGGACTGGCAGTTTGTCTCGCTGACCACCACCATGAGCAGGGAAGAAGCCATCGAGCTGTTTGATAAGTATGACCGGGCAGTTATGCCTGTAGTTTCGGAAAGCGGTGTACTGGTCGGCATCGTGACCTTTGATGACATCATTGATGAAATCGAGAAACGTGATACAGAGGATATCCAGAAATTTGGTGGTCTGGAGGCTTTGGAGCTGTCCTATACCGATACGCCCTTAATGACGCTCGTTCGCAAACGTGCCAGCGTATTGATCATTTTGTTTATGGGTGAAATGCTGACGGCTTCGGCCATGGGGCATTTTGAAGAGGAACTAGCGCAAGCCGTCGTGCTGGCATTGTTCATTCCCTTGATCATATCCAGTGGGGGTAATTCGGGTTCGCAGGCGGCTACACTGATTGTTCGCGCCATGGCTATCAACGAACTGGGTATACGGGACTGGTGGTATGTGATGCGCAAAGAGGTGCTCTCGGGACTTATGCTTGGCTTGATATTAGGTGCGATTGGTTTCCTACGCATCATGCTCTGGCAGCAGGCTGGCTTCTATGATTATGGAGAATACGCCGTGCTGATCGGGGCTACGGTGGGTTTGTCGCTGGTAGGCATCGTGCTGTGGGGAACACTCACAGGCTCCATGATCCCGTTTGTGCTCCGAAAACTCGGGATGGACCCTGCTACTTCGTCGGCGCCTTTTGTAGCCACGCTCGTGGATGTGACCGGGCTGATCATGTATTTCACTATTGCGGCAAGTATCTTACGTGGGACACTGCTGTAGGAAATACATGCAAAAAAACCTGAAAATAAAGTATCAGTTTAATGCACGATTGATTACCTTTACGGCAATGAAAGGCACAATGGCACATCTGCATCATCATCATGCACGAAACAAAAGTTTCGGAGCCGCTAGCCTATGGATTTGATTTAGCTTGCTAAAATATATTTTCCAAAAGCCTGACTCCGAACAGAGTCAGGCTTTTTTTGTTGTCTGAATCAGGATTTACAGGATTAGAGGATTAACAGGATTAAGATTATATAATTACCCAAATGTATTCTTGTTGTGAGACGCAGCTATTCGTGTTTATGCATTTCAGGGTATTTAAGTAGCAGATTCTTTAATCGTGTTATCTTTTGGCGATTAGCCTATTATCAAAAATCAAATACTAAACTATGAACCTCGTTATAGTTGATTACAAAGCGGGTAATGTGCAGTCGGTGCTGTTTGCACTGGAACGGCTGGGCGTGCAGGCCACGCTGAGCTGCGATTTTGAGACGATCAAAGCGGCGGATAAAGTCATCTTTCCGGGAGTGGGAGAGGCATCGTCGGCCATGGCGCAGCTGCGGGCCCGCAATCTGGACAAACTGCTGCCGACACTCGAACAGCCCTTTTTTGGAGTTTGTTTGGGAATGCAGTTGCTCTGTGAGCATTCTGAAGAAGGGGATACGGATTTACTCGGCATCATCCCTTTGCCGGTGAAGCGGTTCGAGACAGACCTGAAGGTGCCTCACATGGGCTGGAACCAACTGGAGAAGCTGCAATCGCCTTTGTTTGAAGGTATAGCCGAAGGGGAGTACGCCTATTACGTTCACAGCTACTACGTGCCATTGAGTGAGTACACCATTGCTCAGACTTCTTATCCGGAGCCATTCTCGGCAGCTTTGCAATACAAAAACTTTTATGCCGCGCAGTTTCACCCTGAAAAAAGCGGACCTGCCGGCTCTCAGATCCTTAAAAACTTCCTTGCCTTATGATGGAAATCATCCCAGCCATAGACCTGATTGGCGGCCAATGTGTGCGCCTCACCGAGGGCGACTTCGCTCAACAAACCACCTACGACAGCAATCCGCTGGAAGTAGCCAAACGTTTTGAAGCGAATGGCATTAAACGTCTGCATCTGGTAGACCTCGACGGTGCCCGTGCTCGCAAACCAGTGAACCTGAACGTGCTCGAAAACATTGCCGCTAATACCAACCTGACCATTGACTTTGGCGGTGGTTTGCAGTCCGATGAGGCCGTAAAGCAGGCGTTTGATGCGGGGGCTGCCCAAATCACAGCGGGCAGTATAGCGGTGCGTGAGCCGGAGAAGGTAAAAAACTGGCTGTTGGAATACGGAGCCGACAAGATCATCATTGGAGCCGATTTTAAAGGCACTAACATCGCCATCAGCGCATGGACCGAAGAGAGCAAATACCCGCTACAGGATTTTATGTCGGGTTATCTGATGACGGGGGCCAAACTTTTCATCTGCACCGATGTTAGCAAAGACGGCAAGTTGCAGGGACCATCGACCAATACATATCGACACCTTAAGTTAACCTTGCCAGATGCCCAGGTAATTGCCAGTGGCGGTGTAACAACCGTGCAGGATCTGGAGGAACTACAGGAGATCGGCGTAACAGGTGCTATTATCGGGAAGGCGATCTACGAAGGAACGATTACTTTAAAGGACTTAGCGCGATTCTTATGTTAACTAAACGCATTATACCTTGTCTGGACATCAAGAACGGCCGCACCGTAAAAGGGGTCCGTTTCGAAAACATCCGCGACGCCGGTGACCCGGTGGAGCTGGCCAGATGGTATGCCGAACAGGGTGCCGACGAACTGGTGTTTCTGGATATCACTGCCACCAACGAAGAGCGCAAAACCTTAGCCGAACTTGTGCGTGACATTGCCCGTCACATCGACATACCTTTCACGGTAGGTGGCGGTATCAGTGCCGTGGCCGATGTGGAGGTGCTGTTGCAAGCCGGTGCCGATAAAGTGTCGATCAACTCAGCCGCCATACGCAATCCACAGCTGGTGCAGGATTTAGCCCGCCGCTTCGGTAGCCAGTGCGTGACCGTGGCCATCGACACCAAGTATACCGAAGCCACCGGCTGGAAGGTATACGCCCGTGCCGGAACCGTAGAAACAGAGCATGCTACTGTGGACTGGGCAAAGAAAGTGGTAGAGTTGGGCGCAGGTGAGATCCTGCTGACCAGCATGAACAACGACGGCACCAAAGCAGGGTTTGCGCTGGATATTACCAAGGCCGTTTCAGAAGCCGTTTCCGTGCCTGTGATCGCTTCTGGTGGGGCAGGTACCAAGCAGCATTTCGCTGACGCTTTCCAGGAAGCCCATGCCGACGCGGCCTTAGCCGCTAGTCTTTTCCACTTCCGCGAATTGGATATTCCGGATTTGAAGGGATACCTGAAAATGGAAGGTATAGCGGTGAGGATCTGATAATTTTGAATAAGTGATGGAGGGAATGTGTGAAATTATTCAAACACTTATCTCTTAACTTTTAACTCTAAACGTTCACAACGTGAAAATCGATTTCGATAAAATGAGCGGGCTGGTGCCGGCTGTCATACAGGATGCACAGACGAGCCAAGTGCTGATGTTGGGCTACATGAACCAGGAGGCTTTTGATAAGACGCAAAAGGAAGGGCTGGTGACTTTTTTCTCCCGCTCAAAAAACCGTCTCTGGACAAAAGGCGAAACCTCCGGCCATACCTTGCAGGTAGTCAGCATCGTTGATGACTGTGACAATGATTCGCTTTTGATCAAGGTGAATCCTAAAGGACCAACCTGCCACACCGGTGATACGAGTTGCTTTGGCGAAGATGCGGTTGCTAAACGCACGGCTGCGATTCAGTTCATCGCCAGACTGGAAGAGGTGATACAGCAACGCAAGGCGAACCCGACAGAGGCATCTTATACCAATTTCCTGTTTGACAAAGGCGTGAACAAGATCGCGCAGAAAGTTGGAGAGGAAGCCGTAGAAACCGTAATTGATGCGGTGGCAGGTAAAACTGAAACGATGAAGGGGGAGGCTGCTGACTTGCTTTATCACCTACTGGTGCTCCTAGCAGCTACAGGGCTGGAGTTAGCCGACGTAGTGGCTGTATTACAGGAGCGCCATAAAAAATAATGACCAGTCGCGGTAGCGGCTGGTCCTCAGTCTATTTGCTGCCTGGCAGCTTAAATGTTTTTCAGTTTCAGGTTATTGAATTTACCCTTGAGTATGATGTTGCACTTGCGCGGTACTGAAGGATTGCTTTCATACGAAGTTGGGTCTGTCACATTTGAGATTGTCACTTCAAAACTGCCGTTTGCCAATCCTGTTGTGGCGTTATAGGACTTGATCTCAAAATGGCCCTCCATACGGTTGCCACTGCTAAATAAGGCGCTCTTGCTGGTTTTGTTGTAGTAGTGGTAATAAGTGATATCAGCGCGACCCTTTTTGTTATTTGAAAGTGAACGAATCGGGTAAGTACCCACGTAGCCGTTCAGCAATTCTTCCTGCTTTAAACTGAACACCAAGGCATCATTGGCAGCAGGACGCAATGGGGCAAAATTAATCTCCAGCTTTTGTTCATCAGACGTAAGCTGCATTTCCTTTAAGCTGAGGCTATAGACAGCTTTAGACTCTTCCGCAGAATCCAGATAATTAAAAGATCTTTCCATAGTCGCCTCAACTTTCGGCACAATCGTGGTGCTTTCATCCTTGTCATTGTCACAAGAGATAGAAAGCATTGAAAGTGCTAAAAGCCACGCAAAAGGTATGATCTTTTTCATAGTTTTAATTTGACTATAAAGGTATGAAAAAGATTACTTTAGCTGCAATAAATATTAAAAATTCTTTATATAAAATCTTTGATGGCGTCTGCGATTTCACCTCCTTTTTCTTCCTGCACAAAATGCCCAGCCTCAAAACGCTTTATTTTTGCTTCTGGAAAAGCCTTCTGCCATTGATCCAGGAAATGAAGCGGCAGCAACTTGTCTTTCTCTCCCCACAAGATCAGTTTAGGTATAGCCTGCAATTTGGCCCGCTGTTCCCAGAGACTGGCAAACCACGGTCCGGATTCCTTTAGTGCGACAGCAAGATGCCAGGTGCCCTTTCGGTTACGGCTGTTATTGAGTGGTTTTAAATAGTGAAGGTGCACATCTTTACTAAGGTGTCGTTTGTGGTAATAGCCCTTAGGTAGCAAGATGCGGGGCGAAAAACCCAGGTTCAGGTATAGGAAGCGGCCCACACTGCCATTGAGAAAACCACTGATCTTCATCATGGACGCTTCACTTTCCAGCGACCACATCCAGGTGTTCAACAGCACGATGCGCTTGACATTTTGCGGATGCTTCAAAGCATAGCTGAGTCCAATCGGCCCTCCGAAGTCATGGACAACCAGTGTGATAGCCTTGAGTTGCAGGTGCTCGATTAACTGCTCCAGGTTCTGTGCATGCGCTTCGGGGGTATAGGCAAAGTCAGCTGGTTTATCGGACAGGCCAAAGCCAAGGTGATCGGGGACAATGCAGCGATGTGTGCGGTTAAGCGCCTTAATCTGTTGCCGCCAGACAAAAGACCACGTAGGTGTACCATGTACAAACACGATGGGTTCGCCTTGCCCTTCATCGACATAATGCATTTGTCCGGCTGGTAGAGCGAGTGTATGATGTGCGAAAGGATAGAGGATGCGGTCAATCCAGGCAGGAGATTTCATCTTTTTTCAGATTAAGAATTTAATAATCACTTCTTATACTTCATAATCAGGAGCGAAGCCACATCGTCTATGGGATACTGGTCATACAACAGATAGTGGTTGGCCATGCCGTCGATAGCGGCAAACAGGAGTTTGGCTTCAAGGTCAGGAAAGGGGATACCTGCCTCGATCAGGTTGGTGCGAATGCGAGCTTCAATGTAAGCAGTCTGTTCCTGCATTTCGCCCATCAATTGCTTGACGACTTCTGACTGCATCCGGATGCCATGCAGCAGCTTCCAGAAGTCTTTTTTCTCTTTTAGTAACTTAACGGTCTGCCTGATGTGCTGCTCTATACCTGAAGCGGCATGGTCAGGCAGTTGAACAAAGGATGCATGGATGTCTTCGACTCCACGCCTGAAAATCTCTTCCAGTAGTTCGTCTTTGCTTTTGAAGTAATTGTACAGTAGCCCAAGCGACATACCTGCCTCACTGGCAATGTTACGGATGGAAGTAGCTTCATAACCCTGCGTTGCAAACAGGCTCAGCGCCACATCTACCAGCTTATTTATACTTTGTTCTCTCTTTTCCTGAAATCTAACCATATAATGAATGAACGTTTGTTCAAATATATAATTATTGAACGTGCGTTCAAAGATCAAAGTTTTATTTATGTTTTGTGTTCATCAAAACGATGGCAAGGATGAGGCATTATAGAACTGATCAGGTTTTTGGGAAGGGCTCGAACAAGTGTATTAGCGTCAGGTTATAAACACATAGTGTCTGAAGCCGTATTCATCTGAAACTAAGCTAACACGTGGAAATTAAATCGCTTCTTCATAAATGGTGGGTATGGTTACTGCTCATCCTGGCCCTGCTACTTATTATTATCAGTATACTCACTTCCCAATATTTCAATCCGTGGCTTCAAAGTGAACTGGAATCAAGGGTGAAACAAGAATCTAACGGACTCTATACCTTGAACCTCCACGGTTTTGATTCTTCGCTGTTGAGCGGACGTATCACGGCAGACTCAATTCATCTGGTTCCTGATTTTGAGGAATGGGATAAGCGGCAGGAGATCACACAGAAAGACACAACCCTGAAGGAAACACCCCGCACCCTGATTGATTTGAAAACGGACCGACTGGTATTGGCAGGTATAAACTTTATCGGGATACTGCGCGGCAAACCACTGGACCTTAGCAAGCTGAAAATAAGCCGACCGCAAATATTGATTACCGAAATGCGCCAGGACACAACCGAAAGCCACGAGCCATTGCACGCGTCAGTAGAGGGCATCATGAAAAACCTGCAGATCGGAAGTATGGAAGTAGAAGACGCTACCTTGCGCATTAAGGAACAGCAGAATGCCAAGACAGACCGTATTGCATTGGAGGGCTTCTCCATTTTTGTAAAAGACTTTCGACTCGACAGTGTAGCTTTTCAGGATGAGGGACGCGCCTATTATGCCCGGAGCATTTCGCTTGAAACAGGCAAAGCCGCTTTCAATTTGCCTGACGGCACTTATAAACTGGAAGCAGCTGCCTTGAAAGCCAATACACAGGACGGCACGTTGAATATAGGCAACCTGAAACTGATTCCACTGCTCGAAAATGCTGCCCTCGCCCGCAAGAAAGGCATGGCTGTGTCGACCATGCGGTTGGAAATACCAGAAATTAATGTGAGCGGTGTAGACTATAAAGCGCACTCCCGTCACAACAATTTAGTTGCCAGTAATGTGGTGATCAAGAACCCGTCTTTGAGCGCCTACATGGATCGCAAAAACTTCACACCCAAAGGAAACAAACCGCTTCCTCATGATATCATACAGGAATTAAAAACCGGACTGACACTTGAGAAAATAGAGGTGCAGGGTATGCACATCCGCTATGAGGAACTTGCAGAAGAAGCAGTTGAGAAAGGCCTTATCACTATTGAGAACTTTTATGCTACGATTACCAATGTGACGAACGACAAGAATCGCATGTCTACTAAAAGTCCAGCTGTGATTGATGCTAAAGCAGCATTATATGGAAAAGCTCCCATTGCCTTAACCATCCGGATGAACCTGCTGGACCCTAATGCCTACCATACCATACAGGGCACTGTCGAGCCAGCTGACCCCGCTATTCTGAATCCGATATTAGAGCCGACCGCATTTATAAGCATTAAGGAAGGTAGTCTGCAAAAAAGTGATTTTAACATAGAGCTGTACCGCAACAAAGCAAGCGGTAACCTGAATGTGCGCTATCAGAACTTTAAGGTGGATGTGCTAACCAAAGACGAAGATAAAAGGCAGTCGCTTGGCAAGAAAATTCTCTCTAAGGTGGCGAATAAGATTGTCATTAAATCGGACAATCCGAAGGAGGGTGAAGATTTGCGTCCCGGTGATATTGCAGTGGTGCGCGCCAAAAGCCGCTCTGTTTTTAATTTCTGGAAAGACTGCCTCATTAGTGGGTTTCGATCTGCCGCCGGAATTGAAGGGATAGGCGCTGACCTCCAGGACCCAAACCGATAAGTTGAGAAAGTAAAAAGTTAGAAAAGTATAAAGTTTAAGAGTTTGGTAAATCCTTTTTAAATTAACTAAAGGTCTTACTTCTGGTTTACTTAAAATTAAACGTTCTACCTTTTTTACCTTCAAACCCTCAGTTTCCTGTCGTCTTAATTAAGAGCTTGCGATACTTCGTGAAGATGCTTGATTTGGAAACGAAACCCAGGTATAGCTCATCTTTCAGGACGGGGAGGTTCCAGGCGCCGGTTTCATCGAACTTCTTCATTACTTCCCCCATCGTATCATTGTGACGCACGACAGCTAGAGGCGCCGACATCAGTTCTGTAACCAGTACTTTGTCATATTTTTCGTGCTTAAACATGATTTCCCGAACGTCTTCCAGCAGGATGATACCTCTCAGTTTTTGCTGTTCATCCACCACCGGGTATAAATTGCGACGGCTGTGGGCAATCACGTCCACCAGTTCGCGCAGCGTGGCGGTATACCTGACAGGGTGAAAGTCCGTCTCAACCAGGTGTCGGATCTGCATGATGCGGAGCACGGTGCGGTCTTTGTTCGCGGTGAGCAATTCTCCTTTTTGGGCAAGTTTCTTCGTGTCGAGTGAGAAAGGCTCAAAGTATTTGACCATGGCATAGGCAGAGGCCGACACGATCATAAGTGGGATCATCAAAGTATAACCACCGGATATTTCAGCGATCAAAAAGACAGCAGTTAGCGGAGCATGCATCACACCACTCAAAATACCTGCCATGCCAACTACTGTGAAGCTGCCTTCGGGCAGTTTATGAATTTGCAGCATATTAGTGAGTCGGCTCAAAAAGAAACCGACATGCGCCCCCACAAACATGGAAGGGGCAAAATTGCCGCCATTGCCACCCCCGGCAATCGTGAAGGTGGTCGCCGCCACTTTTACCAGCGCCAGCATACCTACAAACCCGAGCACCAACCATTCGTTTGTGCCAAAGAAGGAAAGCCAGCTGTCTTGCAATAGTCCTTCAGGTCTGCCTCTTTCTAACAATTTTACTGCACCATACCCTTCACCAAAAAGTGGCGGAAAAAGCATGATCAGCAAACCAAGCAATACACCACCCACCAGGGCGCGGCGGTAGGGTTGCTCCTGAAACGGCTCAAAGAGTGCCTCAATACGCCAGGCCGCCCGGCTGTAATAAACCGACATCAACCCAGTGAGTATACCCAGCATAATGTAAAATGGCACATGTGATGCGGCAAAGAAACCCAACTGGTCTGCAAAGAAAAGTTGCTCCTCCCGCAGGATGATACGCGAACAGAGCGCCCCCACAACCGCCGAAATGATCAAAGGTATAAAGGCCGAAATGCTAATGTCGGTCAGCAGGACTTCGATGGCGAAAAGCACGCCGGCAATGGGCGCATTAAAGACAGCAGCTATACCTGCGGCCGCACCGCAAGCCAGCAGCAAAGTACGGTCCCGGTAATTGAGGTGGTACTCACGACCAAAGTTTGAGCCAATGGCTGAGCCCGTCACCACAATAGGAGACTCCAGACCGGCTGAACCCCCGAAGCCAGCCGTGATACCACTGGTCAGCACATGTGAGTACATTTTATGGGACTCCACCAGGCTTGACTTTTGAGAGATAGTATGCAGGATGCTGGCTGTGCCACGACCTAGCTGTCCGTTGAACATCACCCGCACCAGGAACACCACCAGCAGGATGCCCACCAGCGGAAACACAACCAGCCAAACAGGTTCCTCCAGCAGACGATTACCGTAAGCCAGCAACTGCTGGATGTAATGCACCAATGTTTTGAGGACCACGGCAGCGAGTCCGGCCGTCAGTCCGACAAGCACACTGGAGATCAGAATGAAATTGCGGGTTGAGGTATGGCGGCGAAGCCAAAGAAGTGGTATTTTATACTTGCGAAGCTGTGGCATGTGGGACTATACGGGAAAGGTCAGCCGGGTTTACGAAAAAAAGTTTTTAAAGTCCGGGTTAAAAAACCTTGACCATAAAAGTATAAACTCTGAGCGCTTAGAAAAAAAATAACATAGGAAATCTAACCTGTAGCCCTGTTTTTTAGTTAATATAGTGGTTATACCTTACCAGAAACAATACAAATCTTGTATGCAGCACGACCCAGACAGAAGCGGAAACCTGATACTGAAAGACCTGCACGGCCATTTCCATGTCATTGGGGATGTGCACGGCTGTTTTGATGAATTGCTGGCACTGCTTCATAAGTTGGGTTACGAAATAGAGGATGACAAAGCGGCGGGCAGCTATCACGTTACTCACCCAGAGGGATGCATGGCCGTGTTTGTAGGCGATCTGGTGGACCGCGGACCAAATTCGCCGGAGGTGCTGCGTCTGGTCATGGATATGATGGAGCAGGATGTTGCCTTGTGTGTAAGTGGCAATCATGATGACAAGCTGTATCGCAAGCTAATGGGCCGCAACGTAAAGGTGCGCCACGGTCTGGAGCTAACGGTGGCCCAACTCGAGAATTACAACAAGGCGTTTATTGACAGAGTGCGTGCCTTCTTGGGAAATTTGCCACACCACATCATTCTGGATAATGGCCGGCTAGTGGTAGCGCATGCCGGTCTTGAGGAGCGTTTGCATGGCCGCCACAGCAAGTCTGTGCGTGACCTTTGTCTTTATGGCCCCACCACTGGCGAGCTGGACGAGAAGGGTTTGCCGGTAAGACTGGATTGGGCCGCCGATTATTCCGGCGTAGCAGTTGTCGTTTACGGTCACACGCCTGTTCGGGAGCCTCGCTGGAAAAACAATACCATCAACATCGATACAGGCTGCGTTTTTGGAGGAAAGCTCACAGCGCTCACCTATCCTGACCACGTTATCACCACTGTCGAAGCCTTCGACACTTATGCGGAGTCTGTCAGACCCTTTTTACACCATCCGACCCACTAAGCCCGTCTATACCTGTTTATTGTCACGCTCGTGGTCACGATGCACATTGTGCTCTTTGTGCAGGTACTCCTTAAATTCATCGAGATTGGTGCGATCCCAGAATGGGATCTTGTTGCGCACCGCCGTGCGCCCGATTACGTGTGCCGCGACCGGCGAGGTGATGAATGTGAAGCCAATGATGAGCACTACTTTCAAAAACATATCGGGTTCGTTGAAATAAATGCCCATACCTGACAAAATGAGCCCTAGCCCTAGTGTAGCGCCTTTGGTAATGGCCGACATGCGGATGTAAAAATCCGGAAAGCGGAGCAGACCGATAGTGGAGATCAGCATGAACATTACACCGATGATGATAAACACCGAGCTGATGATTTCCCGGACGAGCATAAAATTAATGTCTTCAAGCATAAGCTACCTTGTTGATTTCATGAGGTAATAAGCAAAAGAGATAGAGCCCAGAAAGCCGAAAAGGGACAGAATGATGGCCACATCAATAAAGTCTTCGTTGCCGGTGAGCTCTGTGTAAATGGCTACAATACCAATGACATTGGCCACAAACAGATCAAAGGCTGTGATGCGGTCAGGCAACGTGGGGCCTATCGCAAAACGAATACCTGTCATAACCAGACAGAGACTCAGGGCAGCCATGGCAAAAATTAGTGTAAAGGAGAATATACTCATCTTGTCAGCTGTAAAAGGCGGCGTTCAAAACCATGTTTTATTGTGTGCTTCGCGATTTCCAGATCATTATGCTTGACGTAAAGCGTGTGCACGTACAGCACCTTTCTGTCAGCGCTCACATCGATCGAAAGGGAACCTGGTGTAAGCGTGATAATGCCCGCCAGTAAGGTGATTTCCATATCAGTCGTGGCAGCTAAAGGCAAGGCGATGACAGTTGGTTTCATCCGGTAATTGGGCGTCAGGATATCATAGGCCACTTTCAGGTTAGCCACCACCAGTTCCTTCAGGAAATAGGCTATGAAGACAATGGCTTTCGGCAGTTTATGAAAATAAGATCGATGATAGGAGGGTGAAGTCAGCCACAGGATGAACATGATGATGACAGATACCACAACGGCCCATATCGCATTGTAAGGCACAACAGGGTCGCCATACTCAAAGTAGATGTAACTGCCGAAGAAAGCGATCAGGAAATGGACGATAAATGTTTTCATGCTATCTTTTCAATACGGCGTTGATGTATAATTCGCTGTTCAGGAGCTGCTCAGCGGCAAGCTGAGCCATGGACACCACCGGTTCGGCATATACCCCAATAAAGAGGATGAACAAAGCCAGGAATATCACTGGCAGGTGAAGCAGACGGTTGTCTTTCTTATCGCGCTCCGTCATCACATCCAGCAGGGGATCCGATTCAGGCTTGTTTTTCCAGAATACTTCGTTCCAGATTTTGGTCATCGAAAAAATAGTGATCAGACTGACGGCCAGAGAGGTAAGGACAATGGCAAAGCTGTCGATCTCAAAACCGGCCTTGGCCAGCATAAACTTGCCCCAGAACCCTGAGAAGGGTGGTATACCGGCCAGTGAGAAAGCTGAGATAAAAAACAAAACGGAAAGGAAAGGGTGCTGCAGGTATACGCCGCCTAACTTTTTGAGAGAAAACGTACCCCGGTCGTGCGCTACCACTCCGCTGATCAAAAACAGGTTGGTCTTGACCAGGATGTTGTGGATGATAAAGTAGATACTACCAGCCAATGCCAAAGGCGTAAAGAGGGCCAGGCCCATCAGCATATACCCGATCTGGCTGACGATGTGGAATGACAGGATCTTACGAAAATCATTTTGCGAAGCCGCCCCAAATACCCCGATTACCATCGTGAAACCGGCTAGCACAGTAAACAGCGGGATAGTCAGCTCCTGGTCAGTTACAAAAACCAGCGTAAATAAGCGGATCAGTGCATACATCCCCACTTTGGTGAGCATACCGGCAATAAACGCTGAGATGGCAATGGGTGGCGTATGGTAAGAAGCAGGCAGCCAGAAGAACATCGGAAAAATAGCGGCCTTGATGCCAAAAGCAATCAGGAAGAACATACCGGCCATGGTGATCAGGGCAGGGTGCGAAACAGGGGTACGAACGAGCACAGCCAGTTCGGCCAGATTGAGTGAACCCAGTATACCGTATACCACACCTATACCTGTCAGCAGAAAGCCTGAAGCCAGAAAGTTGATGGTCACATATTTGATCGCTCCCTCCAACTGCGGCTTGGTACCGCCCAATGCAATCAGCACAAAGCAGCAAATGAGCAACACCTCAAACCACACAAAGAGGTTGAACAGGTCACCCGTGAGGCAAGCCCCGGAAACCCCCATCTGTAGGATAAGCAAAACCGGATAGTAGCCAAACGTCTGCCGTGCTTTGTCAAGTCCCTTGATAGAGAAAAGATAGATGGCCATACCTGTAATAGCGCTGGTGATCACCATCATGGAACTGAAAAGGTCGGCTACCAGCGTAATGCCAAAGGGAGCAGGCCAGCTACCGATCTGGGTAGTTCGGATACCGTTGTCATTTATATCAAAAAGCAGCATGAAAGAAGCGATCAGCAGACAGGCTTGTGCCAGAATGCCGACAATTTGCTGCGCACGCACATACCGCCAGAAAAAGAGGCTCAGAATAGCCCCATACAGCGGAATTAGCAATGGCAACATTAAGAGCAGGTGGTTCATAGGGTGTCTTAGTGATTTTCTTCTATTTGGTCGGTGGTGTTCATGTCGTCGAGGTCGGTTGTGCCGAATGACTGGTATACCCGCTTGATCAGCACGATGGCAAAGGCCTGTATGCCGAAACCGATCACAATAGCTGTGAGCAGAAGTGCCTGCGGTACAGGATCGGCAAATGGTTCTGTGGCTAACCGCTCATTCTGCCCGATAATGGCCGAGCCGCCTCGTGTCAGACGACCAATCACAAACAGGAACAGATTAGTGGCCAGCCCAAACAGAATGAGCCCTAGTATGAGCTTAAAAAAATGCCGGTGCAGAATCAGGTAGAGACTCGCTGAAAAAAGTATTCCGATCAAAAACGGGAGTATGAGTTCCATGGTTTTATTCTTCTGACATCACAAAAGTTATTTTGAGCACCACCCCGATCACCAGCAGGTATACCCCAATATCAAATAGGATGGGAGTTCCCGGTTTTCCGACGATGGGGATGTAAAAATCAGCCCAGTAAGCATGCATAAAAGGCTGCCCGAAAGCCAGCCCTACGACACCACTGGTGGCTGCGATAAGTAGTCCGGTAGCGATGATGTAAATAGGTTCGATGCGGATCATGCGCTCTTTGATATCCGGGTGATAGGCCATTTTTCTGCGGCGCCAGACATTGACCCGCATCATGCGCATCAGGTAGAGGGAGCGGCTCTGGTTGGGCTGCCGCGGATAGCCGTACAGGTTTATTTTCAGGAAAGTGTCCACGGTTTGCTGCGGACCGTGCGTCATGGTATGAAACACAAAGGCGATAGCCCCGATCAGTCCTCCAATAAAACCTCCACCGGGGTGGTTATGGCCACGAAACAAGGTATAAACCGAGAAGATGATAAAGATTGGAATAAGGATGCGGATAGCAACCGCAAGTATGACGGTTTTCATGGTTTGTCTCCTTTCTGCATGCGAAGCTTGAGCATGGCCAAAATGCCAATGGCCGCGACAGCCAGCACCACAATTTCACCCAGCGTATCAAGCGCCCGGAAATCCACCAGGATCACATTGACAATGTTGCGCCCTTGCCCGAGCAGGTAACTGTTTTCACCATAATAAGCCTTCAGCTGTGAGTCTAGTGGGTACTGCTTCACGATCAGGATCACATAGGTCATCATGGCACCGAAGGCCAGTGAGAGCAATACATACTTGTAGCGCTCCGAGGCATGTGACAGGTAGCGGAAAGCAGGCAATTTGTGAAGTATCAGCACGAAAATCACAACCGTGAGCGTTTCGATGAGGAGCTGCGTGGCCGCCACATCGGGAGCGCCGAAAAGGATATAGAACAGTGCCATGGAGTAACCGATGATACCCATGATGGCGATTGAAGTTAAGCGGGAGCGTGACTTGAAAAGGAAGATCAGCGCCGGTATAATCATCAGCAATAAAACCACTTCGTACATGCGCAACTCCGACAGTTCCTGAAAACGATGCGAAATCTCCAGCCTCGGACCGTCTTTCCAGAGGGAAAGCACAATCAGGGTAATATGTGCTGTAATGATAGCGGCTATGTAGCTTCGCAGATAGCCGTTTTGGATGGCCGCTGTCAGCCTGGTAACCCCAGCCAGAAAGCCCTTTAGCGACAGCTGGTACAGGTTGGCTGGTCCGTAGCGGTAAAGTCCGTTGAAGCGGCTGGCATAACTCAGCAGTCTGTTGGAGAAGCGGTAGACCACGTAGCCCAATGCAACGGTAAGCAAACTTAAACCCAACACCAGGTTGAAGCCGTGCCACAGCGCCAGTTCGAACACCTGCTCAACGCCCAGCATGGCCTCGGCTGCCCGACGCAGCAGCGGTGTCACAAAGAAGCCGGGCAACAAGCCAAACACTAGCCCTGTGCTGGCAAGAATAATGGGGGGCAGGTATAACATGGCCTTGTCCGGGTGTTGCAGGGGAGTAGCCTGCGCAGCTCGCCGCCAGAAGACACCATAGCCTATGGCGATCGCGACAGCCACAAACACCATCCCTGAAAAGAAACTCAAGGCAAAGAGCATCCAGCGAAAAGGACTCTCTTCGAGGGTGGCTTCATAGACCAGTTCTTTGCCTATAAAACCAAAAAAGGGCAGCAAACCAGCCATCGACATACCGGCCAGCAGTGCCGCGATAGCCGTGTAACGCATTGAGCCTGATAAGCCCGTTAGCTGTGTCAGGTTTCGGGTACCGGTAGCGTGGTCCACGTTGCCGGCCACCAGGAAAAAGGTGCCTTTGTAGAGGGCATGCGCAAGCAGAAACACAACCATGGCCTCGAGCGCGGGTCCGGTGCCTATACCTGTCATGGTGACCAGCAAGCCCAGTGCACTGATGGTGGTATAAGCGAGTATGGCTTTGAGATCGACGTGTTGTGTGGCCAGCAATGCACCCAGCACGGTGGTGATGCCCCCGACCAACATCAGGGTATACTGCCATTCGTCGGTGCCCCCCATCACGGGTGTTAACCGTGCAAGCAGGTATACGCCAGCCTTTACCATGGTAGCAGAGTGCAGGTATGCACTAACCGGAGTTGGCGCCGCCATGGCATTAGGCAGCCAGAAGTGAAAGGGAAACTGTGCCGACTTGGTAAAGGCCCCCAACAGTACCAGCACAAGTGCCGGCAGGTATAGCGCGTGATTGGTCACCAAATCGCCTCGTTCCAGCAGCTCACTCAAGGTATAAGTTTCCCCTGCCATGCCCACTAATATGAGTCCTGCCATGAGGGCCAGCCCTCCGAGACCGGTAACGAGTAGAGCCTGCAGGGCTGAGCTGCGGGAAGTTTCCTTATCATGCCCAAAACCGATGAGCAGGTATGAGCTGATGCTGGTCAGTTCCCAGAACACGAACAGGGAGATAATATTGCCCGCCAGCACCAGGCCCAGCATGGCTGTCATGAAGAGCGTCAGGTATAAGTAGAAGCGGCCCAGCAAGGGATGACCCTTCAGGTATCCGCCCGCGTATATCATGATAAGCGTACCGAAGCCGGTAATGAGCAAAGCAAAGAGCAGACTGAGCCCGTCCAGGAAAAAATGCAGGTTGATGTTGAGTGAGGGAGCCCACTGCTGCACTTCTCCTAGATTATCACCGCCCAGCACGGCAGGAGCCAGTGTGAGCAAGTAAATGAAAATAGAGAGTGGCAAAAGCGCCATGGGCACGTATACCCATTTGCCCAGCCAGCGATAAAGTAAAGGCGCGGCAAATGCGAACAGGAAACCTGCGAGTATAGCTAAAAACATCAAAAATGCTTAGTTTGTAAATGTATCCTTCTTAATTTCGTAGCTGATTTAACACATAGTACCAATCTGCGCATTTTATGTTACGTCAGGGCTGAAATTGAGGGGGAGAGTGAGAAAATGACAAGCGCAGCAAACCATAACCCATAAACCAACTATCATCATGAATTCGCTGAAACGTATTATGGTAGGGCTCGACCTCTCGGAAATGGACGACACCCTGATCCGCTACACTGCCTATCTGTGCTCCATATCTGAAATAGAGAAAGTATATTTCATTCACGCCGAGAAAAGCCTGGACATACCGGCTGAGGTTTTGGAAGGTATGCCAAATGGCATGGCGCCTGACGAAAAGATGCGTGTTGCCATGGAAGAGAAAGTGCGCAGCTACTTCGGTCCTGACTCACGGGCTGAGGTGGAAGTGCAAGTGGTGGAGGGATCTCCGCTGAAAGAGCTGCTGCACTGGTCAAAAGTAAATCAGATCGACATGGTGGTAGTAGGTCGCAAGTTCCACATGCGCGGCAGCGGTGTGCTGGCTCAGAAGATTCTGCGTAGCGGTCGTGTGAGTGTGATGTTCGTGCCTGAAAACGAAGACCCGATCATGAAACACATCATGGTCAGTGTCGATTTCTCAGAATACTCTTTAATGGCGCTCGATCGTATCCTGCACTCAGCACTCACCAGACCGGAGGTAAGCATCACCTGTCTGCATGTTTACGAAGTGCCAACTGGCTACATTACTTTAGGCATCAGCTACGAAGACTTTGACGAACGCATGAAAGGGTTTGCACGTGACAAGTTTGAGCAGGTATTGGCCCGTTTCCCTGAACTGAGAGATCGTGCCACCCTGCGACTTGTGAAACAGGAAAATGAAGATGATGTAGGCGAACTGATCGTGGTAGAGGCGAAACGTGCCAGAGCCGACATGCTGGTGATCGGTGCTAAAGGTAAGTCTGCCGCTGCTTTGTTTGTACTGGGTAGCGTGACAGAGAAGATCCTGCGTCACAACGACGACATGCCAATGATTGTCTATAAGAAAGAAAAAGAGGAGCTTGGCTTCCTGGATGCCCTTCTGGGGAACGACTAAAGACTATACATTTCTGCTCTCTTGGCGGAAATATAATTCTATCAGAAGACCTGCTATACCTTACCGTGTAGCAGGTCTTCTGTTTTTCGCGTTCAGGGCTACGATCAGTATTCCAACCAAACCAGCCAATGCAGATGCCACATAAAGACTGATTTTTACAAGGGTGAGTTGATCTGTGGCAGGAAAAACCAGCAGAGCCTGAAACAGAGAGAGCAGAAAGCCGACGCCTGTCAGTAGGGTGCCGCCTGTTAGCAGCCCCCAGTGCACACCAGTAGGTACACGCGCTATACCTGTCAGCGATATCAGCCAGGCGAAGAGGAGCATACCGATGGGTTTCCCGAATACCAACGCGATGGCTATACCAAAGGGCACCGGGTCAAGCAGGTCACGCCATGCAAAGCTGTTGTAAGCAAAGGGTACAAAAGCAAGCGCAAAAAGAGGCAGAGCCACGTAAGCCGCCAAGGGCAGGAGCCTTTGCTGCAAACGCCGGAGCGGCGATAAAGCCTTTGTGCAATTGACCCGAAGCGTATGTGCAGCAGCCTGGAAATCCTCTTCCATCTCTTCGTCGGGTTCCGGCCGCTTCATCATACGCAGCGCATGAAGCTGTCCCATCACGGTATCGCTGGTTATTATAAAATCTTCTTCGCTTACCCGCGAATGAATTGGAATAACAAGCGCCAATAATACACCTGCCACGGCTCCCTGCACACCTGCCAGCAGAAAGCTGATTAGCATGATCAGACCCATCAACAGGTATAGCCACATGGTGCGGTTCCGGAGTGCCCGTAGCACCACCAACAGGCCAAACACGCCTGTGGCAATGGAGAGCGCCAGTAAATTTTGAATGGATGCATAGAGTATCTCACTGAGTAGCAAACTCGCTATACCTTGCATGATGGCCGCTGATGACAGAAACACGCGCAGGGGGAGGGGGATTGCGTTGCTGGCCAAAGCCAACAGGGCCAATATGGTAGCCGCATCAGCAGTAGCCACTACCGTCCAGCCGGCCTGTGCAGCAGCAGGAGCAAGGTATAGATAGAGCGCTGCCGGTATAGCCATGCCTCCCAATGCAGCAGCCAGGGTGAAAATTAATGCGGGTCTATCTTTGAGTTCACCCACACGCAGTGCCCGTTTCAATTCCATGCCTAGTACCAGGTATAGGAGCGGCAGTAGAACCTGCTGCACCCAGTAGCCGATTGGCTTGACAATGCTAATGGTTCCGAAGGTAAGGGTCAACGGATTCTCCCACAGGTATAGCCAGGAGTCTCCCCAGGGCGAGTTGAACCAGGAAAGCGCTAATAGGGCAACTACGATGGCGAGCGTACCTCCGCGCACGAGCACCTGCTCGGAACTTTCGAAGGAGTAGACGATGCGATGGATCAAAGTCGGTTTAGCAGCCAAGGTATAAAGGTATAGCCATATTCAGATTCACCTTAGAGACGTAGTAAACCCTGAAAAGTTTTCGCGCTGCTATACCTTGTTCTGTGAATTACTTTAAGATGGAAACGCCCTCACCCCAGCGAGACTGGAATGAGGGCGTTTGATTACAGATATAAGTTTCTCAGCTAAGCAGCTATTCAACTACCTGTTTGGCAATGTAACGGGAGTTCATCACGCTGAGCGCCCCCATGTACCGGAGGTTGAAGCTGAGCACATCACCTACTTTATAGTTTTGTTCGTTCTCGCCCAGCTCCACTACCAGCATATCCGAACTGGCACCTACTACAGTCAGGCCATGGTCTTTGGGTAACAGGTATTTGGGGTTAATATCGAGCAGACCCACGTCCAGAATGGCGCGATGCGAGGTTTTGCCGTAAAGGCTTTCGTCAATCTCAAAGCTTTCGCCGCTTGGGTTTTCGGCCAGCATCCCGATGGGGATCATGGGCTTTTCATTCAGTTCGATGATCTCGGCGCAGAATTCAAACACATCATCGTACATGCCTGCGAAAGTCTCGCCCGTAAATAGGTTGAGCCCAAAGTACAGGGCCTCTCCAATCCGGAAGTGATTAATACCTTTCGGCATCTGGTGGTTGAAGAGGAGCGGAATCGTCACCGACGTACCGCCCGATACCCAGGGGATTTCGATGTTGAATTTCGCTTCGATGATCTGTTTGTACAGGCTGAGCTGAATCAATTTATCCTGCGTCGGCATCACGCCGTGCAGACAGTTGAAGTTAGCCCCAAGACCGATCACGGTTATACCTGGGAGGTTGAAGATCTGCTCGTAGAAATCCACCAGGTCGTCGCCCATCACACCTTCCCTTAGATCGCCCATCTCGATCATGATGATGATCTTATGGATTCTGTCCTGCCGCACAGCCTCTTCTGACAACAGCCGGATGATGTCGAGCTCCGTCTGAAAACTCACATCAGCGTATTTGATGATGTCAGGTATACTCTGTTTTGGGGCAGGTTTGATGTAAACGGTTTGTACATCGGGTGCCATTTTTTTGATGGCGATCAGGTTTGTTACGCGGGAGTCGTGAATCTCTTTTACGCCAAGGTCAAGTACTTCTTTCAGGAAGGTTTCCTCGCCGCAGAGCAGTTTGGTCACGATGCCCCAGTCGATGCCCTTTTCGCGGAGCACCCGGTCGATGTGGTTATAGTTGTGTCTGAGTTTCTTGCGGCACAGTTTTAAGACTGCCATGCTGTTATCGGATAAGTCTGTATTCTAAATATTTGTTTGTGAAGCCCATTTTCTCGTACAGGTGGCGGGCCGGATTGTCGGGCTCTACGTGCAGGGCGATGCTGCCATCGGCAGTTTCGGCGGCCAGCTGCACCAGTTTTTTGCCAACGCCTTTGCCGCGCTGGTTGCCATGCACGGCTACGTATACGAGTATGTTCTCCGGTATATACCCGCTCATGCCAGTATTGTTCAGGATCAGAGCTCCCACTACTTTGCCGTTTTCCCGGGCCTCGATCACAGAACCGCCTTTGCCCTCGGCATCCGACAGCGCATAGTCCATGCACTTGGCAATGTCCTCGCGGGCGTCGCCGTACTGGTCCAGGTGCTGGAACAGGAAGTCAAGCACTTCGTCGCGTTTTAGTTGCTGGTGATTGGTTGGGGTGTGGATCTCGTATTGGACGGATTTGTCTTCTGCCATTTCTCTTTTTCAGTTTTATTGGGGTATAGTATAGTTAACGTAATGTAAAGCACAAGGGCAGCCGTGAGGCCAAATAAATTCGGGTCGAGGCCGTAGGGCAGCTCGAAGCTAAGGCCGAGCAACGGCATTTCTACGATTCCTTCGGCATTCATGGTTACCTGTAATAGGATGGTCGTTGCACCACCCACCAGCATGGCCCAGAATGCACCCACACTGCTGCGGCGCTTCCAAAAGAGGGCTCCGATGATCGGCACAAACAGACCGGATACCATAAAGGCATAGGAGTAGAGCATCAGATCGAGCACATTGGTCATGGTAGTGGCGAGCCATAGCGCAAAGGCCCCAACAAGCAGTGTAATGAGCTGAGACAGACGCAGCATCTTAGGGGAATCTGGATCAGACTTGGTAAAGTGACCGATCACATCGGTTACAATATTGCCGGAAGAAGCCATCAGGCAACTGTCGGCGGTAGACAAGATAGCCGAGAAATAAGCCGAGAGCATCAGGCCCATCAGACCGACCGGCAGCACCGAGCGCAGGAGCATCGGCAGTCCCGATTCCGGATCTACGGCAGCACCCACGCCAAGGGCCTCAAACATACCTTGTTCAGCCGCTACCCGGGCCAGTATACCTAAGCTTACGCCCATGAAAGCCATGATCGGCCACTCAAACAAACCGGCCAGGTACCAGGCCCGTTTGGCCGTTTTCTCGTCGCGGCAAGCATAGATGCGCTGGTAGAGGGTCATGCCCACAAACCAGATCGGTATGATGGTAATAGCCCAGTTAACGATCTGCTGCCAGGTGATATTGGTGAGCGTGAGAAACTCGGCCGGTAGTGTGCTGCGGATTGCCTCCATGCTACGTCCGGATTGAGCTGACACCCAGGCAAAATCCGTGAGTTGGCCAAAGCTGATCTGGTCTACGCCGCCGCCAACTGCCAGAAATGAAACAGGTATACCGATAAAGACAAGTCCGCCCATCAGGATCGCCCACTGCACCGTGTCGGTATAGATCACTGCTTTGAGACCGCCCATTACAGTATAGACCACTGCAATAATGCCCATGATCAGAAGGGCTGTGTTCAGGTCGAGGTTGATGAAGGTGCCACTCGCCAGTTTTGCCCCGGCCAGAATCTGCGAGCTGGTGAAGCCGGTATAGCCAATGGCTGAGATAATGCCGGCCAGGAGGGCCACTCTGGCGTTGAAGTAATGCCCGAAGATCTGGGGGAAAGTGAGAAACCTGTCGAAAGCCGGGTTGCGCTTCACCTTAGGTATAAGAAAGACTGCTGCCAGCCAGGCGCCGAGCAAACCGGTAAAAAGCATCCAGGCACCCGAAAGACCCATCACAAAGCCGAGTCCGCCCAAGCCGATAGAGAAGCCTCCGCCCACATCCGTTGCCACAACCGACAAACCAATATGTCCGCTACTCATATTCCGGCCTCCGACATAGTAATCATCAGCGCCCTGGTTCTTTTTGAGAAAGTAAAAACCAACGCCCAGCATGGCCAGCATATAGAGAACAAAAATGGAAAGGTCAATAATGTGCATCTATTAGAATAGTATAAGTTTGAGTTTGTGTGATTAGTATCGCTGATTTTGAATATACTCAAAATTTTGCTGAAAAGCCTGTTTTACCTGATAAAAGTGGCTGTAGAGTGGGTGTAGGGTAGATATGGGTTGATGTTTTTGTGCAATATGCTGCAGATTATTGGGTAGTAGTAAGAGTAGAAGAAAGCTTGTAGCGTAGTTAGTTTTGTTAGGATAATAATATTTACGGAGCTACTTCTTTAGGCCTTATAAGTCTGTGAGATTTCTACCAGTTGTACGGTCATTTTCTTATAATTCATTCAATAGGTAGGGCAATGTTTTATAATTTATATATATTGAAAGAAAACTATATAAAGAGAGAGGTTAAAAAGATTAATACAGGCTAGATATAGTACAGATAGTAGGAGTAGGACCTCTTGCTAGCAGGTAGTTGTGTGCAATAAGAACTATGAACACAAAGCAGAGTAGACAAGACAGAATCCAACACTTGAGAAAGGAACAAGAGCGTAAAGACTACCTTGTCGACTTTTTAGCTTCCCTTTCAAAAATTACTGGGAAAAACATTCCTAAGAAATCCGTTTTGTCACTTGATGAAGTGAGTTCTGTTACTAAAAGGATCCATTATAGAAACTCAGAGGTTCCAACCTATATCATCAACTTTCCATTCTCGCAGGCTGATAAACTAAGAGAGATATTCTCATGTTTACGGCAGAACTTGAGTAAAGAAAATTGCTATCTAACTTCCCATAGGTTTTACAATTCTATCTTTTTGTTGCTTGACTCTTCCTTTACTATAGACAAATTTGAAGAAGTTATAGAGCTTGATGGCAATGCCTTCTACATCTATGACAGTGAAATAGAAAATGGTTTTATGCTGGACAGCAATGAAGAGAACTGGACCGAGAATGGGAAAACAGAATATGTTTGGACTTATGAATTAAGGGTATGGGGTAAAGAGTGGGTGAATAAGATTCAGGTAGCCTACAACATCCGAACTTAAAAATTACTTCACACAACCACGTGCAGCCCTTATGCTCGGCTCCGCCTTGCCCATCGGCTGCACCAGTACGTTGGCGCAAATTAAAATAATGAATAAAGGAGTAATCATTTTCTTAGCTATTCATCTTATCGTGCCAATGGTAGGGTTAATCTTGTACCTTCGACTTATTCAGAAGATAAAAAGAGAAAAGGTAGAAAATCCACCTACCATTGACCTGTTTTTAACTTTTGCCACATACGGTGGACTTTTACTTGTAATGTTAACGACCTTCTTCTGGGAATGGTCTGCAATGGCATCTCTCGGTGCATTTTATTTAACTATTGTAGGACCTATAGTAATGGGAGTTATTTCATATAGGAATTACAAGAACAGAAATGTTTCAAAGTAACATGAATGGACACATTGGGCTGGAAAAGCATATTTTGTCTTTCTTGTAATGTCTGTTATCATTGCCTTTATAGTTGAATAAAAACAACATGCGCCAACAAAGTTCAGCTTTAACCCTTGCTATGCTAAGGGCTCCTTATGCACAAGTCCGTTGGTAAGAATAAAGAAACAAAGATCGATGAATAAAAAAATTGAAAGTCATAATTGAAATCAAGTTAACGATAACTAAAATGATGAAATCAAATCTCCTTGGCATACTCAGCCTTTTGTTCTTGCTAGCATGTAACCAGTCTATTAGTAAGGTAACAGACACAGCCTCTGCAGGAGCAGGAACATCTCAAATAATAGCAGGCACAGCTACAATAACAGGCAGCATAACAAGTCCGAATGACGCAGACCAGGATAGCATTTTTGTAAATTTGTTTGTTCCACATCCAATTACGGGAGAGCTTGTTCCATACAAAGCGCTCGTTGATCAGTCAGGGAAATTCTCTGTTGATGTGGATGTTGAAACCGCGGTTTCTTTAGTTGGTTTAAGCACAAGCTTAAATCCATACAAGCCCCTTTATGTTAAATTGACAAGTGGTAATGTTACTAATCTCGACATTGCTTATAATTCGGATCTTGATGTCGAGAATGTTGACGTTACGCCTGCTACTATGACTCAATATGACATGATCCGAGGTATAGAGGTTTTGTATAAAATCGGAAACTATAGTTCGGGGAAAGCTCGGGAACACTTGTATGACAAAAGCACAGATTATTTTCTGAATCATGCCAAGACGGTTATATCAGAGAGACTAGATGTTTTAAATAAGGATACATTACTGTCGAAAGAATTAAAAGAAGTGCTGTCTAAAGATTTTCGTTTAAACATGCATATAAAACATGTCTTTGCTTATGAGAATGAGATGATGTTTAATTATGTAAAAACAACTGGTGACACAAACAATAAACCTGTTCTGCAAAAGCTTGACAGGTCCTATTTTCGCTTCCTGAAGGATTTTAATCTCAACGATCCACAATATCTGCTCACTTCTGATTTTTCGAATTTTCAAAAAGAAATTCTCCAGAATGAAGTATTAGGGCTTCCTGAGATAGGAGAAAGCGATGTTCCCTCTTGGTTGGCAAGTGTGAAAGCTATTTTATCGGATTTAGTCGGATTCGACAGTGGCCCATACTACGATGTTTTAGCAGCCAATGCTTATGCCAGGCAGCTGACTGAGGAAGTAAGGCCGCTGACTGAAAAGCAAAAAGAGCTTATAAGAGATTACTGGAAAAACGGCGAGATTGCCAAGATACTGTTTCGGAAAAACCAGCAGGTTGTTGCATTAGACAAGTTCAAATCACCTGCTGTTGTCATTGACATCTCATCCGTTGCGGGCGATAAAGTAATCCAAACAATTGTCGCCAAACATACCAACAAAGTTGTTTTAATTGACCTTTGGGCAACATGGTGTGGTCCCTGCCTGAAAGCGATGAATGAATTCAGAAGCACAAAGGGTGAATTTTATGATAAGGATGTTGTATTTGTGTATTTAACAGATACGTCCTCACCTCGGGAGCGATGGGAAGAAAAAATCAAGGGAATAGGCAGTGAGCATTATTACCTGACAGACACTCAGTGGGAATACACCATGAACCAGTTTGATTTTGAGGCTATCCCGGCATATCTACTATACAACAAAGAAGGTGTGCTCATCAATAAATTTACCGCCTTTCCTGGGAAGAACGAAGTGAAGGGGATGATTAACGACTTGTTGTAAATTGAGTAATATTCCCAACCAAACTATATGAAGCTAAAACTTTACCTCATTCCCATCGCTTTTCTGGCGATCTCTTGCAGTGCTTCCAAAAATGCTGGCTCTACCCAGAGCATGGGTACTACAAAAGGCATGGTTGACTATGGTAGTCCGATGCACGAGCAAAAGCTACTGGATGAAACTACTTTCGTGATCGCAGAAGTCAGTGAAGACAAAACTTACGGCTACGACATCAAAAATCCGATCATGGTTGGAGGCGCTGATAAGTCGGAGGGTCCTCTTAATGAAAGACGGTTTCTGAATGCGTTAGCTGGTCCTAACGGGGAGCCCATCAGTTATAAACGGCTTAGAAGCTGCTGTAATTTTCAGTCCAAAAACGGCATGATGGGTGGCGGCCTGCTCGATAAGTATAGCATCATTTACGATGGACTGGCAGAACCGATCGTGTTGTACATCAACATGTATGACTCTGACAAACTTAAAGTACCTGTTGGTTTTACCCTTAAGAAGTGAGTTGTAATCAAGTAGATTTGACCATGGCAACTAAAATAGACTTATCATCTGCACAGCAAGAAGAATTGCTCAGCAACCTTAAAGCTCGTTTTGAGAAAAACATGCACCGCCATGCAGGTATAGCCTGGGCCGATGTGCAAGGCAGACTAGAGACAAATCCAACGAAACTTTGGTCGCTCCACGCAATGGAGTATACCGGTGGGGAGCCGGATGTGGTCGGGTATGATCCGGAGACCAACCAATATACCTTCTTCGACTGCTCAGTGGAAAGCCCCAAAGGGCGCCGAAGTGTCTGCTATGACCGCGAAGGACTCGAGTCCAGAAAAGAACACCGGCCAGAAAACAGCGCTATCGACATGGCAACAGACATGGGCATTGAGCTTATGACTGAGGAGCAATACCGAGAACTTCAAAAGCTGGGAAAATTCGACCTGAAAACTTCGAGCTGGATCCAGACGCCAGCTGAGATCAGAAAGCTGGGCGGTGCCCTTTTTTGCGATCGTCGCTATGATCATGTTTTTGTCTATCACAACGGTGCGCAATCCTATTATGCTGCCAGGGCTTTCCGTGGGGTCTTAAAAGTCTGATTCAATGAGCAGAAGCTGTCTGAAAGATGTCTGAGATGCACTCCCGGCCAGTTCAAAAATAACTATTTAAAACAAACTTATACCTAAATGAAAAAACTCTTTACTCTTCTGCTCTTAGCAGTTTCCGGATACAGTGCACAGGCGCAAGTGGTTGATGTTTCGGCTGCGGAGCGATACTTCGAATTGGTCGATACCCTGAAAGCAGGCAAGCGCCTGCACGATAGCACCTGGCAGCAATTTCTGGAGATGGAAGGCAACCGCCAGTATATACAAAACCAGGGCTATACGGAAACCTACCTGAACCGCTTCCGCAAAACAATGGAAGTGGTATACCTGCCCGAACATGACAGCACGCTGCAAGTGAGACTGCAGGATAACCAGGCACACTACATGACCTATAGTATCCATGTGTACAAAGCGCATGAAGCAGAACTGCGAAGCTACCTGGCGCAACTGGCGGCAGATAAAGCCGCTTATATAAATACCATGTATCAAAATTGCTACAGTATGCTACCTAAACGCATGCACACTAGAAGTCCTGAGGCAGGTGTATACCTGATCGCGCTGGGCAACGATGCGGTCGCGAATAACGGCAACATGGTACTGAACCTGTGGGGGGAGTACAAATTCAACCAGGTGAAACCCGGTGCAGTGGGCGGTCACGAGTTGCATCACTTACTCAACAAACAAAAGCACTATGAAGTAGCCGACAAAGACAAAAGCCTCCTATTGATGCTGCAGTTGCTGATGAACGAGGGTGTTCCCGATCTGATCGACAAGAAATATGCTACTGCCGCTACCATGCCGGGTGACATGCAGTGGGGACCCTACATGCTGGACCTCGGCAAGCAAAACCTCCACAGAGTAGATGCCGCCATCAAGGAAATAGCTTCAGGTGAGAAGCATTACTCCAGCAAAGAGATCAGAAATCAGGTAATTGGAATGAGCGGTCACGTGCCCGGTTTTTACATGGCCGACGTGATTGAGCGGAATGGACTGAAAAAGAAGCTGGTGTCCAACCTTGACAACCCTTTTCAGATCATACACCTTTACAACAAAGCAGCTAAGAAAGACAAGTCTAAACCGTTTGTATTCTCTGACGAAGCCATTGCTTATCTCAAAAAAGTAGAGTCTAAAGCCACAATCAAAAACTAAATTTCATTCTGCTAAACTTTCAGGCTCAAATACTTACTGCCAGAATTTTTTCGCCAATTATAACAGCTGCTGTACCGAAAGTTTTTTGTTTCGTTACAGCAGCTGTTTTTGTCGGGGTTTAACCGAAAAAATCTGAAATAACATGCAACCGATTAAGGTAAAATTGCATCATAGCTATATATTGCAGGTATTATACGAGTGCTTGCTAATCTACCTTTAACCCTTTTTATGAAAACTAACTTACCGTCCTTTCCCTGCATGATGCACCCGCCTACCTCTGGGGACCCGCAACCAGGTTACAGTTTAATATGCTAGTTTTCTGACTGTTTTATCATTCCTCATCTCATTATCTGCTATTTCTATGCGTTTGCTTTCCTGTTTGCTGACCCTTGTATTGGTTCTGTTTCAAATCTCTGTTTTTGCCCAAGGTATACGCGGCAGCATCAAGAACCAGAAAGGCGAAGCACTGCCTTTTGCTTCGGTGTACATCACCAATCTCAACAACGGTTCGTCGAGTAACGCGAACGGTGAGTTTGAGATAAAGCTACCGGCCGGGAAGCACATGGTAGTTGTAAAGTACATCGGTTATGAAGCGCAGCAGGTGCAGGTGGAAATCTCTGATAGCTGGGTGCAGCGTGATTTTCGATTGGGAGAGCAGTCCTTTGCCCTGAAAGAGGTGCAGGTGAAAGGCAAAGGGGAGGACCCGGCCTATACCATCATGCGCAAGGCCATCGCCAAGAAAAAATACCACTTGCTGCAGTATGATAGCTACAAGATGAAGGTATACGTGAAAGGTACCGGTGAACTAACCAATGCGCCTTTCTTTCTGAAGAATAAACTCAAAGAGGAAGGAGTGAAGCTGAACGAGGCTTATACCGTGGAGTCGGTGAGCGAGATCAAGTTTGCGCAGCCTAACAAGTTCGAGGAAAAGGTAATATCTATCCGCACCTCAGGCGACAACAATGGCAGCATATCCCCGATGACATTTGTGAGTGCGAGCTTTTACAATGACAAAGTAGTCGAGATGGTGTCTCCGCTTTCACGCTCCGCTTTTGCCTATTACAAATTCCAGTACGAGGGCAGTTTCCAGGAAGGTAACATCGACGTCAACAAGATCAAGGTCACCCCACGATCCCGCGGCGATAATGTGTTCGAAGGCTATATTTATATCATCGAAGGCCATTGGGCCATCCACAGCCTCGACCTCAAAACCAGCATGATGGGCTTCCCGATCCAAGTGAAGCAGAACTATGCTGAAGTAGCCCCGACTGTCTGGATGCCAACCACGCATCAGTTTCATTTCTCAGGCAAAGTAATGGGTTTCGGGGGCGAGTTCCGCTACCTGGCTTCCAGCTCTGATTACCAGGTGGTACTCAATAAGAAACTGGTGGCACCAAAAGAGATCATCGACGAGAAAGTGGAAGAAGTGCCCGAGGCCATAGCCGCTATAAAGTCGAGCAGCAAAAATCCAAATCTGGAAGCCCTGGCCAATCAGGACAAACTCACACGCAAGCAATTCCGGCAGCTGATCGTAGAGCAGGAAAAGGAAGCCCTGAAAGAGCAGAAGGACCCGGAAGTAATATCAGAGCGCAGGTATACGGTAGACAAACTCGCTACCAAGCGCGACTCCGCTTACTGGGATTCCGTGCGGCCGGTACCTTTGAGTGATAAAGAACTTAAAGGTTACCAGCGCGATGACTCACTGGCGCAGATCAAGTCGGCTGAGCTGACAGGCAAAGATTCCACTAATGTTATCAAAAAGAAGAAGTTCAAACCCCTGGACCTGGTGACAGGCGGCGGTTACAGACTCTCGCCCAGAACGCGCGTGACCATTGACCCGACTTTCACAAACGTGTACTATAACACAGTGGAGGGCTGGAACGTGAACCTGAGTGGCAAGCTGCGACACCAGTACGATAGTTTGCGCCGCAGTTTCGAGGTTGCACCTACCTTCAGGTATGGCTTCGACAGCGAAACGTTCTATGCCAAAGCCCGCATGACGCATACAGTTAGGAGCAAAGGCAAGTCGCACATGATTTACCTGGATGGCGGCAAGTTCGTGGAGCAGTTCAACAGCGACAACCCGATCCATCCGCACATCAACACACTGAGCACGTTGCTTTTCCGTCGCAATTACATGAAGATCTACGAAAAAAGCTTTGTGAAAACCGGCTTCGAGTACAAGCCTTCGGTATGGTTGAAGGTGAACGGAAATGTAGAGTGGTCACAGCGCAACCAGCTTTATAACAACACCGACCGCAGTTTCTTTTACTCGGATTCTGATAGAACATTCACCAGCAGCACGCCAGACAATGTAGAGCTGGAGAGCACCGAGTTTCCGAAGCACGAAGCGCTCGTGCTGCAGGCAAACGTGAGTTACCGCCCTGTGCAGCGCTACCGAATGTACAACGGTCGCAAAATTCCTATTATGGAGAAATCGCCGGAGCTGTTGTTCATGTACCGCAAAGGGGTATCAGGTGTGCTGGGGAGTGACGTGAATTTTGATCAGGTGCAGCTGGGTATCAACCATGCGCTGGCCTTTGGGGTGCGGGGCAAGCTGGAGTTTGAGCTGCGCGGCGGCACATTCCTGAACAACCGCAGCATGTACTTCATGGACTACAACCATTTTGATGGCAACCGTACTATCCTGACCAGCATGAAGCCGGCTGGTTCCTTCCGTCTGCTCGACTACTACCAGTACAGCACCAACGGCAGCTATTTTTCAGCGCACACGCACTACCAGTTCCGTAAGTTCCTGCTCACCCAGATTCCGGAGGTACGCTTCACAGGTATAAAAGAGAATGTTTTCTTCAACTACCTCAAGACGCAGCACTCCCCGCATTACTATGAAGTAGGCTATTCGCTTGACAATGTGTTCCGCGTGTTCCGCATCGAAACAGCCGCCTCTTTCCATGACCGCAGTTTCCAGGAAGTAGGCTTCAGGGTAGGTATAGCGACGCTTTTGAAGATTAATCAGAATTAGGTGTTGTGGGGTAGGAAAAACAATTATTTCATTCTAATTCCTATATTTGCAGCTGATGGCAATGGGGTTTGCCCTGAACCGCCGGTAATTTGCTCCGGCTGATAACTCCTGAAGAAGAGGTATGGCGCTGGCTATACCTGCAGGACTGTTATCACTATACTTTATGCCAACATCATCTAAACCCAATTCTGCTTTCAAAGCTGTAATCCGAAGCATTCTCTTTTCTGGTGAACAGGGGGCGGCATCGCTCTATACCTTGAAGTGGTTTTTCATTTGTACCGTAGTGGGCTTATTGGTAGGCTCCGCCTCTGCTTTCTTTTTGTTTTCGCTTAACTGGGTGACCAATTACCGCGAAGCCAATACCTGGATCATTTACCTGCTGCCGCTCGGCGGACTTGTGATCGGTTTGCTATACCATTACTATGGCGGCCGCTCTGCCAAAGGCAACAATTTACTCCTCGAAGAAATCCACGCACCACAAGAACGTATCCCATTCCGAATGGCGCCACTGGTGCTGTTTGGTACGCTGGTCACGCATTTGTTTGGCGGCTCTGCCGGACGGGAGGGCACGGCGGTGCAGATGGGCGGCACCATTGCCGACCAGTTCACTGGTCTGTTTCGTCTGCTACCCCGCGATCGCAAGCTGCTCATCACGGCAGGTATAAGCGCTGGCTTTGCCTCCCTATTCGGTACGCCGCTGGCTGGCGCTATTTTCGGGCTGGAGGTGTTTGTGATCGGGCGAATCCGCTACGAATCGCTCTTGCCTAGCTTTCTGGCCGCCGTCATTGCCGATTATACCTGTCACCACTTGTGGGGTGTGAGTCATACAGTATATGTCATCCCTTTTGTACCGGAACTGAATGCTACAGGTATAGCCTGGGCTATTTTAGCGGGAGCTATTTTTGGTCTGGCTGGTATGGTGTTTTCAAAAGCCACTTTATTCTGGGGAACACTGTTTGGCAGGTATATCTCTTATGTACCGCTTCGGCCGGTCGTGGGAGGTGCCGTGCTGGCAGCTACCTTCTTTGCGATGGGCAGTACCCGCTACCTGGGCCTGGGTCTACCTGTTATTCAATCCGCATTCAGTGAAATATTGCCACTTTACGATTCACTTGCTAAAATTCTGTTCACCTCCTTTACCCTGGGTGCGGGTTTTAAAGGGGGAGAAGTCACACCCCTGTTTTATACAGGCGCCACTCTGGGCAATGCGCTCTCGCAGGCAATTCCTTTGCCGATGGCCCTGTTGGCAGGTATGGGGTTTGTAGCTGTCTTCTCTGGTGCAACGAACACGCCGCTCACCTGCACCGTCATGGCCATCGAACTTTTTGGGGCTGAGAGTAGTGTGTATATGGTACTGGCTTGTGTGGTGGCCTACATTTTTTCAGGGCACTCCGGCATCTACGGTTCGCAGTTAATAGGTAGTCCTAAACTGCTCACCTTTGGGCGGGAGCGTGGCCAGTCAATCTCCTCCATAACAGCACTTCGACGGCATAAGCGACGCAAGTAATGTGTATAGTATTTGAGTTTTAGCAGTACTATTTTATTGTACTGAAACAATATTATTCGGTATATACACCATCTTGTCTCAGAATCTACGTATATTATTAAGACTGATTATCTGTGTCTTATCTAGGTTTTGCCATGACAAGGTTATCTCCCTTCATCCTGCTTTGTCTTTGCTTCTGTCTATTGTTTTCTGAAGCAATGGGGCAGGCATATGCCAACGATACAGTTTTCTTCACCTCCAAGCGAAAAAGCATCACCATTCCTTTTAAACTGGTCCACAACCTGATCATCATTCCGGTGCAGATCAACGACTCAAAAACACTGAATTTCATATTGGATTCTGGTGTGAAAAACACATTGATCACCCGCTTGCATTACTCTGATTCGCTGAGTTTACATGAAGCCGGACGCATTACGATACAGGGATTAGGGACAGGGCACGAAATAGAAGCGCTTTACTCAAAAGGTAATTTTATGCGCATGCCAGGTATAATGGGGGTTAACCATGAGGTATATGTGCTGATGGAGGATATCTTTAATCTTTCGACCCGGATGGGCATGTCCATACATGGCATCATTGGGTATGATATCTTCCGGAATTTTATTGTCAAGATCAATTACAGCAACAAAACGCTCACCTTGTACCGGCCTGATCTCAAACTAAAGGTCCCGAAAAAGGGAGAAGTATATCCGCTCTACATTGAAAACACGAAAGCTTATGTGGAGGCGGATGTACGGCAGCACAATGGCGATTCCATTAAAGTGAAACTGGTGATCGATACTGGAGCCAGCCATTCGATATCGCTCTACCTGCCTACCAATGATCGGTTAAAATTACCGCCAAAAGTGATGGAAGCTTACCTGGGACGGGGGCTGAGTGGGGACATTAGCGGAAAGATCGGCCGCATCAACAGCTTCTCGCTCGGCAAATACGAACTCCAGGACCTCCCGGCCTCTTTTCCGGATGAGGAGTCGATCAAAGCTGCCTTGAACCTGGCAAACCGCAATGGAAATCTCGGGTCTGATATCCTGAAGCGCTTCACCGTTATTTTCGATTATCCAAACCGGCGTATGGTGCTCATGCCTAACCGGAAATACCGGGATCCCTTCTACTACAATATGACCGGTTTCGAAATCAGTACGCCGCTGCCTGGTGCCAATTTCTACATTGTTTCACATGTGATAGACGACTCACCCGCCAAAGCGAGCGGACTCCTTCCAGGCGATCAGCTGATCAATATTAATGGCCGGGACTGTAAAGAACTGGCCCTGGAAGAGCTATTGGAGCTATTTGACAGCAAACCAGGTCGTAAACTAAGAATGAAGCTGAAGCGCGATTCGAAACTCGTGAATGTGGAAATGGTATTACAAAGCAGGATCTGACTTATACCTGCTGCATATCTGTGTATACCTGCACTCCAAGCAGGACAACTGCCATAATGATCAAAGAAATGCCTACATAGAACCTGACCTTGGGTACTGGTGCTGCTACCATGTTGCCAGCAGCATCTGGTCTGCTGAAGCGCAAGTTAGATAAGATAAGGCCATTACCGAAACTGAGCCAGATGGCGGCCATGAGTGGATCGCGGGTCAGGAACAGGGAGGCGGTGCCTATGGCAGAGAAAAGAATGCCGATGATGACACTTAAGGATAGATTCTTCATTGCGCCGCAAGATACACAAAGCCTCGCATTTTCACAGTTGCAGCCACTTCCTAAGCAGCATTTTAAACTATGGAGGAATAGCCAAGTAACTCAAAACTTTCAAATGTTGTAACATTCTTTAAGATTGTGTAAATTTTACAATAAACTACAACCCTTTGTTGTTTAATTCGATATTATTTCCAAACCTTTGTTTTCACAAACAGGCAGCAGTCTGTTATTAATTCTGAACCGAATTCTAAAATGAAAAAAAAGCCGACTTTATCATCTGAGATGGTAAATCACCTTTCGCTGAAAGGTGCGTCTTTTTCTATCCTGTCTGCCAGGATAGTTTTGAGGGCTATTAACGCCGTGGTCCGCTACAGGCCCTAGGCCGACATGCTTCCCGATCGCCTACGTAGTGGTCATCTTTCCCCTTTTTTCGTGATTAGTGTTTGAGCACCCGAGTGGGATATGCTATTGGGCATAACCTGTTCTAGCTGTTTTTACAACGTTTTAATTTATAGCATCTGGCTCTGCGCAGGCAAGGCCCGGGTATATATTTTCCAAAATGAATCCATCACCTTTTATCATTACCGTTGCCGATGTGCAACACACAGGCTACGCGGCACAGATCTGCGACGAAATGGAGTCATCTGCCAAAGCCAGAGGGACAGGTATAGCCAAGCGTACCCCGGAGTATATCGCCCATAAAATGCTGGAAGGCAAGGCTGTTATTGCCCTGGACATGAACGGCGTTTGGGCAGGCTTCTGCTACATCGAAACCTGGAGCCATGGCAAGTATGTCGCTAACTCAGGCCTGATCGTATCGCCGGAACTGCGCAAAAGCGGATTGGCTAAACTCATCAAGCAGAAGATATTTGAACTGTCTCGCACCAAGTACCCGGATGCCAAAATCTTTGGTCTGACCACGGGTCTGGCTGTGATGAAGATCAACTCTGATCTGGGTTATCGTCCGGTTACTTACTCGGAGCTGACAGACGATGATGCCTTCTGGAGCGGTTGCAAGAGCTGCGTGAATTACGAGATTCTGGTGATGAAGAACCGCAGCAACTGCCTCTGCACCGCCATGCTTTATGATCCGGGCCGTGAGCAAAAGCCGATCGCACGCGATCAGCTACAGATCCTGACGCCGATCGATGAACCAGCTATACCTGTAGGCTACGGTACCTTTGCCCAAGGCCACACAAACCCAAACATCAACCCGACAAGCATTTAAAGATAGCATGAAAAAGAAAGTTGTTTTAGCCTTCAGCGGCGGCCTTGATACTTCTTACTGTGTAAAGTACCTGAAAGCGGAGAGAGACCTGGAAGTACACTCTGTGCTCGTGAACACTGGCGGTTTTACTAAAGAAGAATTGCAGCAGACCGAGCAGCGCGCCTATGATCTGGGCGTGGCGCAGCACACAAATCTGGACGAAACGGAGTACTACTACCAAAGCTGTATCAAGTACCTGATTTTTGGGAACGTACTGAAAAACAACACCTATCCACTGTCGGTAAGTGCTGAGCGTGTGACGCAGGCCATGGCTATTGCCCGTCATGCCAAGGCCTTAGGTGCCGATTACGTGGCCCATGGCAGCACAGGAGCCGGCAATGACCAGGTGCGCTTCGACATGATCTTTCACGTGATGATCCCGGAGATCGAAATCATCACACCGATCCGTGACATGAAACTGTCACGTGAGGAGGAGATTGAGTACCTGAAGCAGCATGGGGTTGAATACGACTTTGTGAAAGCGCAGTACTCCATCAACAAAGGCATCTGGGGAACCTCCGTAGGTGGCAAAGAAACACTGACTTCACACCAGCCGCTTCCTGAATCTGCCTACCCTACACAGCTGACCAAAGAGCAGCCGGAGCGTGTGACCCTGCATTTTGAGAAAGGTGAGCTGACAGGTATAAATGACCAAGTATATGCGAGTCCGGTGCAGGCTATTCAGGCGCTGCAAGGTATAGCCGGCCCATTTGCCATTGGCCGCGACATACACGTGGGCGACACGATCATCGGTATCAAGGGCAGAGTTGGCTTTGAGGCAGCCGCCCCGATGGTGATCATCAAGGCCCACCATACCTTGGAAAAGCACGTGCTCACCAAGTGGCAGCTTTATTGGAAAGACCAACTGGCGACATGGTACGGCAACTGGCTGCACGAAGGGCAGTTCATCGACCCGACCATGCGCAACATCGAGACTTTCCTGCAGGAAACGCAGGAGAATGTGACCGGTAAAGTGCATGTGTTGCTGGCACCATACCGCTTCCAGGTGGAAGGTATAGAGTCAGAGCATGACCTGATGTCTTCTAAGTTCGGCAGCTACGGCGAGATGAACAATGCCTGGTCAGGTGAGGATGTGAAAGGCTTCTCGAAAATTTTCGGCAACCAAGCCATGATGTACCACAAGATCAACAATACCGAACTATAATGGCCGAGACGATAAAAGCAGGTATAGTAGGCGGGGCGGGCTACGCCGGTGGCGAACTGTTACGTCTGCTTTTGCTGCACCCTAATGTAGAGCTGGCCTTTGTGCAGAGCCGCAGTCAGGCGGGCAAACCGGTATACGCCGCACACCCCGATTTGCTGGGTGAAACCGAACTGATGTTCTCTGCTGATGCGGCTATACCTGTCGATGTACTTTTTCTGTGCGCCGGTCATGGGGAGGCGGCTAAATTTCTGGCTGAAAACGACGTGCCTGCCAATACTAATATTATTGATTTGAGTCAGGATTTCCGCTGGAATGAAAATACCACCTCTGATGTGGTTGAGGCCGGAGAGAGAAGCTTTGTGTACGGTTTGCCAGAGCTGCAGCGTGAGCAGATACAGCAGGCGCAGCACATTGCCAATCCGGGCTGCTTTGCCACAGGTATACAGTTGGCTTTGCTGCCACTTGCCAAGCAAAACCAGCTGAACGCTGATGTGCACGTGAGCGGCATTACGGGCTCAACCGGAGCCGGACAGAGCCTGAGCGCAACCTCACATTTCAGCTGGCGCACTGAGAATATCTCGACCTACAAGGTGATGGAGCACCAGCACCTGCGCGAGATCAAGCGTAGTCTGCAAAGCCTACAGGGAGAAGCCCAGCCAGAGATTCACTTTGTTCCTTACCGCGGTCCATTTGCAAGAGGCATTTTTATCACGGCCTATTTGCAGACGGACCTATCGGTAGAAGAAGCCCAGGCTTTGTACAAGGACTATTACAAAGGACATCCTTTTACACTAGTCACCGACCAGAACCCAGACCTGAAACAGGTAGTGAACACGAACAAATGTGTGCTATACCTGCAGAAGCATGGACAAATGCTGGTCATCACGAGCCTGATCGATAATCTGCTGAAAGGTGCCGCCGGACAAGCTGTACAGAATATGAATCTGGTTTTCGGTCTGGAGGAAACAGCGGGATTACAGTTGAAAGCGACGGCTTTTTAAATTTTTATAGAGCGAGCTTCTTAGCTTTTGTTCTTTATAACACCCTCGCTCGCGTCCCGCGAGTGTGAGCTATCCGGCGGACTCTGGCCGCTTTTATCTGTGCCTCACGGCACAAGTGGCGGGACGCCACTAAATTACTCACACTCGCGGGACGCGAGCGAGGAGCAGAACTTAAGGGGGCTACTTTTTATAAGCACCCGTAAATTTTTTAAAAATTTAATTATCAGCAACATAACAATGCTAGCATACCCAAGAACCCTGTTTTACATCTATTTTCTAACCTCTTACATCTAATTCCATAGCCATGAACCTCTTTGATGTTTACCCGCTCTTCGATATCGAACCTGTAAGAGCCGCTGGTCTTTCTGTTTGGGACAAAGAAGGCCGCAAATACCTTGACCTGTACGGCGGACACGCTGTTATCTCCATCGGTCATTCTCACCCGCACTATGTAAAGCGCATCGCGCGTCAGCTATACGATATTGGTTTCTACTCCAACGCCGTGCAGAATCCGCTGCAGGAAGAACTGGCCGAAAAACTGGGCAAGCTCAGTGGCTACGAAGATTATAGCCTCTTTTTGTGTAACTCCGGAGCTGAAGCAAATGAAAACGCCCTGAAACTGGCCTCATTCCAGACAGGTCGCAAAAAGGTTATCTCCTTTAAGGCATCCTTCCATGGCCGCACCTCAGCTGCTGTCGCTGCCACTGATGATCCGAGCATCGTAGCGCCGATCAACCAGACCGATAATGTCATTTTCCTTCCTTTCAATGATGTGGCTGCCTTTGAAGAGGCCTTGCAGCAGCATGGACAGGAACTGGCTGCCGTGATCGTGGAAGGTATACAGGGTGTAGGAGGGGTAAACATCCCAAGTGTGGACTTTTTAAAAGCATTGGAAGCTGGCTGCAAACAGGTAGGCGCTCTGCTGATTCTGGATGAAGTGCAGTCCGGCTACGGCCGTTCCGGTAAATTCTTCGCGCACCAGCATGCTGGCATTAAACCTGACCTAATCACCATAGCCAAAGGCATGGGCAATGGTTTTCCGGTGGGCGGTGTGCTGATCAGCCCGGAAATTGATGCGCGACATGGTTTGTTGGGTACCACCTTCGGTGGCAATTATTTGGCCTGTACGGCTGCCATTGCGGTGCTGGAGGTGATTGAAAAAGAAGAGTTACTATACAATACTACCATCATGGGGCATTACCTGCGCGAGAAACTCGAAGGTATGCCAGGCGTGAAAGAAGTGCGTGCACTAGGCCTGATGATCGGTATTGAACTGCACGAGCCGTGCGCAGGTATACGCAAGCTGTTGCTCAACGAGTTTGGCATCTTCACGGGCAGTTCTTCTAATAAGAACACTTTACGATTGCTGCCGGCACTTACCATCAGCAAATCAGAAGCCGACCAGTTCCTGAAAGCATTTTCCACGATCCTTAGCAAAAAAGTAACCGCCTAATGAAGCAATTCACTTCCGTACACGATGTGCAGGACGTAGCCGCCCTGGTGAACGAAGCACTCGAACTCAAAAAGAATCCCTACGCGCATAAAGCTCTTGGTCAGGACAAAACCCTCGGACTGATCTTCATGAACCCTAGTCTGCGCACCCGCCTGAGTACCCAAAAGGCAGGGATGAACCTGGGCATGAACGTGATGGTGATGAACCTCGATAAAGAAGGCTGGGCTCTCGAAACCCGCGATGGCGTGATCATGGACGGTACCACGGTAGAGCACATCCGGGAAGCCGCTGCTGTAATGGGACAGTATTGCAACATCATCGGTATCCGCTCTTTCCCGAAGCTACAGGATAGAGAAGAGGACTACAGCGAAGACTTGCTGAACAAATTTATTGAGCTGACCGGCGTTCCGATCGTGAGTCTGGAGTCTGCCACACGACACCCACTGCAGAGTCTGGCAGATTTGGTGACGATCAAAGAGCAGGCTGCAGCTGGCAGAAAACCGAAAGTGGTATTGAGCTGGGCACCGCACATCAAGGCGATCCCACATTGTGTGGCCAATTCGTTTGCTGAGTGGATGCAGCAGGCGGATGTGGAGTTGGTGATCACCAACCCGGAAGGCTACGATCTGGCGGAGGAGTTCACAAAAGGCGCACAGGTTATGCACAATCAAGACGAAGCGCTGCAAGGTGCAGAGTTTGTTTATGTGAAGAACTGGTCAAGCTACGAGCAGTACGGACAGGTACTCACAAACGGCGAAGGCTGGATGATCACAAACGAAAAGCTAGCCCTTACAAACAACGCTAAAGTGATGCATTGCCTGCCTGTGCGCCGCGGTCTGGAACTGAGTCATGAAGTGCTGGACGGACCGAACTCACTAGTGATCGAGCAGGCAAACAACCGCCTTTATGCGGCACAAGCTGTGTTGAAGCGAATGCTGGAAGGGAAATGATTTAGTGGTTTTTGATTGAGTGGTTGAGTGATTTTGCGATATTTTAGGTGTAGGGCCAGGTCGTGACCTGTCCGAATCATGCACGAATAATATATATCCTACAATCGTATTTTGTTCGTAGTCGCCGATCACTATACCTGCGGACAGGTCGCTACCTGTCCCTACGCAATTAACGACATCGCTCGACCATTTCATTGATTCAACCTACCACCCATAAGCCCATTATTCAAATCACTCAATTACAATATGTACATCATAAAAATTGGCGGAAATGTTTTGGATAACCCGGAGCGGTTGCAGCGTTTTTTGATTGATTTCGCTGCGCTGCCCGGGCCGAAACTACTGGTGCATGGCGGCGGCAAAATTGCCTCTACGATCGGGCTGCAGCTAGGTATAGAGCCAGCTTATGTAGAGGGTCGCCGCCTGACCGACGCTGAAACACTTAAGGTGGTAACCATGGTCTATGCCGGGCTGATAAACAAAAATGTGGTAGCCCAACTGCAGGCGCTCGGCTGCAATGCCATCGGTATGACTGGTGCTGACGCCAATGCCATACCTGCCAGCAAGCGCCCTGTTAAGACAGTTGACTACGGCTTTGCAGGTGACATAGCAGATCCAGAGACTGTAAACGCAAATGCAATACAAGCGCTTTTACAGGCAGGCCTCACCCCTGTATTTGCTCCACTCACTCACGACGGTCAGGGCAGTTTGCTCAACACCAATGCCGATACCATTGCCTCGGTACTGGCGACTGCTTTGGCTCCGCACTATCCAGTAAAGCTTGTCTATTGTTTCGAGAAGAAAGGCGTGCTGGCAGATGCCGCAGATGACAATTCCGTGATAGCAAATATCGACCAGGACAGGTATAAGGAGTTGAAAGAAAAAGGCATTGTGTCTGATGGGATGATTCCGAAGCTGGATAATGCTTTTGCTGCTTTGCAACACGGGGTGAGTGCTGTTCTGATTGGAGAAGCTGAAGCCTTGCCTTCGCTTACTACTGGTTTCACAGGGACGACTATACAGTTACAGCATGGATAAGGCTCAACTATATCTGAAAGCACTTGACTTGCTTAGGCAGCTGATCGCCATACCTTCTTTCAGTAGAGAAGAAGATCAGACGGCTGAGCTTATTGAAGCTGTGTTGAAAAGCGAAGGAGTAGAAACGCACCGCAAACTCAATAATGTATGGGCATTCAACAAGCACTTTGATCCGGCTTTGCCTACACTGCTACTCAATTCGCATCATGACACCGTGAAGCCGAATACTGGCTATACCCGCGACCCTTTTGCAGCTACTACAGAGGATGGAAAACTGTACGGACTGGGCAGTAACGATGCAGGTGGTTGTTTGGTGTCGCTGTTGGCTACCTTTCTGTACTTCTATAAACAGAAGGACCTCATGTATAACCTTGTTTTTGCTGCCACAGCCGAGGAAGAAATATCAGGCAGAAATGGTCTGGAACTAATACTACCTGAACTGAGAGAACTGGAAGCCGCCATCGTTGGGGAACCGACTTTGATGCAGTTGGCTGTAGCTGAAAAAGGCCTGCTAGTGCTCGACTGCGAAGCCAAAGGTCGCTCGGGACATGCCGCCCGTGAAGAAGGCCTAAACGCCATTTACGAAGCATTACCGGATATCACCTGGTTTCAGCAGTATCGTTTTCCAAAGGTATCAGAACATCTGGGCCCAGTAAAAATGTCGGTAACCATGGTACAGGCGGGGACGCAGCACAATGTGGTGCCTGACAGCTGTAAATTTACCGTAGATGTGAGGCTGACCGATGCTTACAGCATGGAGGAAGTACTGCAGACGATCCGGCAGCATGTGAAAGCGGAAGTGAAGCCACGTTCTGAGCGTCTAAAACCTTCTTCTATACCTGTAACACATCCCTTAGTGCAGGCAGGTATAGCATTGGGTCGCAGTACATATGGTTCACCCACTACTTCAGACCAGGCCTTGCTTTCAATTCCTTCTTTAAAACTTGGCCCTGGCGACTCCGCCAGATCGCATATGGCAGATGAATACATTTACCAAAATGAAATTAAAGAAGGTATAAGCTTGTACATCGATATACTGGAGCAGGTAATTAAATAAACAAATCAATGTCATCTCAAATATGCTGGAGACGTGAGTCGAAGGGGGCGAGCATAGCTTTGAGATATCTGGATTTCGATAGTTGTATCAGATATTCACTCCAGATTTCTCACGCTGTTCGAAATGACATAAAGGAAATTCACTCATTCACTCCATCACTCATTCAAAAATTTAATCCATGAAACTCTGGCAGAAAAATACCGACGTCAAAAAAGAGATCGAACAGTTCACCGTGGGTCGAGATCCGGAGTTTGATATGCAACTGGCCGCTTTTGATGTACTGGGCTCCCTGGCACACACACGGATGCTGGAGCAGGTTGGTTTGTTGGACGCATCAGACTTGGAGGCCTTGCAGCAGGAGATGAAAAACATCTACCGCCGCATAGAGGCTGGCGATTTTGTGATAGAACCAGGGGTGGAGGATGTGCACTCGCAGGTAGAATTGGAGCTAACCCGGAAGCTGGACGAAGCAGGTAAAAAAATACACAGTGGCCGCTCGCGCAACGATCAGGTACTAGTTGACCTGAAGCTATACCTGCGCTATGAACTGCAGCAATTGGTAAATGAGGTTAAAGGCTTATTTGATGTATTGCAGGAGCAAAGTGAACGCCATAAAGACAAGCTGCTGCCGGGCTATACCCACTTACAGGTTGCCATGCCTTCGTCTTTTGGCTTGTGGTTTGGGGCCTATGCCGAGAGTCTCGTAGATGATGTGTTACTCCTACAGGCAGCTTACAAAATAACAGACAAAAACCCACTGGGCTCGGCCGCCGGTTATGGTTCATCTTTCCCGCTTAACCGCCAGATGACAACTGACTTATTGGGTTTCAGTACCATGAACTATAATGTGGTCTACGCACAAATGGGCCGCGGCAAAACGGAACGTGTAGTGAGTACGGCTATTGCTTCGGTGGCTGCTACGCTGGCACGCATGGCCATGGACCTGTGCCTGTACATGAGTCAAAATTTTGCTTTTGTGAGTTTGCCTGATAATTTAACTACTGGTTCGAGTATTATGCCGCATAAAAAGAATCCGGATGTGTTTGAGATCATGCGCGGCAAGTGCAACAAACTGCAAGCGCTACCGACCGAGATCTCTATGCTACTCGTCAATTTGCCTTCCGGCTATCACCGGGAGTTGCAACTGCTCAAAGAGTCTCTATTTCCGGCTATTACAGAGCTGAAGGACTGCCTGCAAATGATGTCCTTCATGTTGCCACAACTCAAAGTGCGGGATCAGATCATGGACGAGGAAAAATATAAGTATGCGTTTAGTGTGGATGCCGTGAATGCGGAAGTACTGGCGGGCATGCCTTTCCGGGATGCTTACAAGGTGGTAGGCGAACGCATTGAAGCAGGAACTTTTACTGTACCTGAGACAGTAACCCATACCCACGAGGGCAGCATCGGCAACCTTTGCAATAAAGAAATTGCCAACCTAATGGACCAGGCAATTGCTGACTTTAATTTTGAAAGAGCCAACAAGGCGATAAATGAGCTGGTGAAGTAGCTGCGTTAATTCTCGATAAACAAAAAAGGGAAGCTTGTCTGAAACGAGTTTCCCTTTTTTATGCTTAAGGCGGTGGGCACTACCGTACTGACGCCTAATTCAAGTGGAAATTCTGAGGTTTGATATTTTTTAGCTTGCGTGTAGCCTGCAGCAGCGTAGCGACCAGCAACGCAATAAAAACCGACATGCCAATTACTAAGTAAGAAAGCACTTTCAGCGTTTTAACTTGTCTGTCAGCCGACTGGTACAACTCTTTCCCAACTTCTCCCTGCAACTGAATCAGTTCATGCAGCGGCTCCAGCAGGTGAAGGAACGCCTGATGGCCCTCGGTACGATACAGATTTTCAGCTTCTACCTTGTCTCCTGCACTGCTCAACTGCAGGATGCGATCCTGCACGACAACAAGCGTTTTAAACTGCTTTTTATATGTCGCCAAGCCAGCGCTTTCACGCTCTATCAGGTAGGTTTTTTCAAATTGATTGATAAGGGATTCGATTTCTTGAGTGTTAGCCAGAACGGCCTGATGCAAACTGTCTTGCTCTGTTGCAGCATCTGATAGAATATGATCTTCCAACGTGAGTCGGTTTTGATAATAGCGCTCCATCACATCCGAAATAACCAATGAAGGCACCAGGCGATCCTGGTAAACTTCCCGAAACTGATTGCTTACCCGCCCAATGCTGTAGCTGGCAAACCAGTTAGCCAGTATGATAATCGCAAACACTGAACCCAGTGCAAATGCCACTTTATCTCGTTTTGTTATCCGATAAGCCCAGTTCATAGCGCACAAGGTTTTGGTAAAATACAATATACGTTTTGTGGCTCACAATACCCAATGTAAGCTAGCATAAATAAGCGCAATAATTGTGCTGAACTTACGGCATATTGTTAATTCTTCTTTCTAAAATACAGATAACTTCTTTCATAGACCGCGTATAACAGGCACACTGATAGAAAGTGTAACAAAAATAGCTGCCTGTGATTCCGATCAAGATCCATACGCAACCCGATGATTCCACTTGCGGACCTACAAGTCTGCATGCGGTTTATCGCTATTTTAAAGATACCATCTCACTTAGTGAGGTGATCAAAGAAGTGCCATACCTGGACGAAGGCGGGACACTGGAGGTATTGTTGGCTTGTCACGCCCTTGAGCGGGGCTATCGGGCGCGCATCTATACCTACAACCTGCATATTTTCGATCCTACCTGGTTTCAGCTTAGCAACGAGGAAATTATCGGAAAACTGGAGCAACAGCTGCAGTTCAGAAAAGGCACTAAGTTCAGACGTGCCACCCAAGCCTACATTGATTTCCTGAAGCTGGGCGGTGAGTTACGCTGCACGGATCTGACCAAAGGCCTGCTGAGAGAGTATTTTGAGAGAGACATTCCGCTCCTTACCGGGTTGAGTGCTACTTATCTATACCAGAGCGCACGCGAGTTCACTGACGAAAATGGCAACTCGATCTATGACGATGTGCGTGGCTACCCGATGGGACACTTTGTGGTGCTTTGTGGCTTTGCAGAAGACCAGAAGCACATTGTAGTGGCAGATCCTTACCAGGAGAACCCATTTTTTCAGAACAACTATTACGAGGTCAAAGCATCACATTTGCTCAACTCCATTATGCTGGGCATGGCCACCTACGATGCTAACCTGCTGGCTATACAACCAGCGAAATCTCAACCCATCGACGAATAATCTATGCGAAAAATAGTAATTGTGGACTCCCCCAAAGACTGGGATGTGGCGATTGAAGATGTGGAAGTGGTGGATGTCCAAACCTACCTGACGGATACTGCTTATACGGATATTAAGAATGCCCGAATTTTTAACCTCTGTCGCTCTTACAAATACCAGAGTGCGGGTTATTACGTGTCGCTGCTTGCCGAAGCACGGGGACACAAGCCTATACCTAGCGTAGCTACCATGCAGGATCTTAAGAGCCCTACAATCGTGCGGGCCATTACCGTAGAGCTCAATGACCTGATTCAGAAAACCCTGGGAAGTCTGCGGTCGAAGTCTTTTACACTCAGTATCTACTTCGGGCAGAATGTCGCCAAAAAGTACGAGAAGCTTTGCAAGCATTTGCACGACCTGTTCCAGGCGCCTTTGTTAAGGGCACAGTTTGTATATAAAGATGAGTGGGTACTGCAAAGCATATCAGCTATACCTATCAACGACGTACCTGAGCACCACTGGCGCTACCTGCTGCGTTTTGCGAAGTCCTATTTTGCCAGACACCGTTTTTCAGGCGCCAAAATCGGACGAAACAAAATCTATGATCTGGCCATCCTGGTTGATCCGGATGAAAAAGAGCCGCCATCTAACAAGAAAGCCCTGCAGCACTTTGTGGAGGCCGGTGAAGCGATGGGTTTCTATGTGGAGATGATCACCAAAGACGACTACCGGCGCCTGCCAGAGTTCGATGCGCTATTTATCCGTGAAACGACCTCCGTTAATCATCACACCTATAAGTTTGCGCGCAAAGCCTATGCTGACGGACTGGTGGTGATTGATGATCCAATCTCTATCCTACGTTGCACGAACAAGGTATACCTGGCGGAGTTGCTCACCAAAGCCAAAGTGCCTATTCCCAAGACCATGATCATTCACAAAGACAACCGAGAACTTGTTGAGCAGGAACTCGGTATACCTTGCGTGCTCAAAAAGCCGGATAGCTCTTTTTCGCAAGGTGTCGTAAAGGCCAAAGACAGCGAAGGCCTGCAGCGGGAGCTAGACGAAATGCTGCTAGACTCTGAACTGATCATCGGACAGGAGTTCACACCGACTGACTTTGACTGGCGCATCGGAATCATGGACAAGCAGCCGCTTTACGCCTGTAAGTATTACATGGCCAAGGGGCACTGGCAGATCTATAACTGGAACGGCAAAAAGAAAAACGATACAGAGGGAGATCACGAAACGGTCCCTTTTGAAGACGTTCCTTTCGTGGTACTGCACACGGCTATCAAAGCAGCTAACCTGATTGGCAACGGGCTTTATGGTGTGGATATAAAGGAGATGGATGGTAAGGCCTATGTAATTGAAGTGAACGACAATCCAAGCATCGACGCCGGTTGCGAGGATCAGATACTTAAAAAGGAGCTTTATACCTCTATTCTTAAATCCATAAAGAAACGCATAGATGACAACAAGAACGTTAGAACAGATGAGTATTAAAACCGCAACACTGCACCTGTTTGAAGGCTATGGTGTGGAGATGGAATATATGATCGTAGACAGGGACACATTACAAGTGCGGCCCATCACTGACCAGTTGATTCACGAGGAGGTGGGTGCCTACGTGTCAGATGTGGAGTTCGGCAAAATGGCCTGGTCCAATGAACTGGTACTGCATGTGGTGGAACTCAAAACGCAATCGCCGACCCATACCTTGCTGGGACTGGAAAACGATTTTCAGGAGCATGTCAGGAAAATAAATCAGCTGCTCGAAAAGCACAATGCGATTCTTTTGCCGACGGGAGCCCATCCTCTGATGGATCCTTTCAGCGAAACCAAGCTGTGGCCGCATGAGCACAATGCCGTGTACGAAGCTTATAACAGAATCTTTGACTGTCGCGGTCATGGCTGGGCCAATCTTCAGAGTACACACCTGAACCTGCCTTTCGGTAACGACGAGGAATTCGGCAAACTGCATGCCGCCATCCGAATGGTACTGCCCCTTATACCTGCCCTGGCAGCTTCATCCCCAATGCTGGATGGGAAGCTGTCCGGTATGCTGGACACCCGACTGGAGGTATACCGCCATAACCAGGACAAAATACCTGCCATTGCCGGCAAGGTAGTGCCCGAAGCCGTTTTCACACACAAAGATTACGAAGAGCAGATTCTGAATCGCATGTACCAAGCGGTGGCACCCTATGATCCGGAAGGTGTGCTGCAGGAAGAGTTTTTAAACTCCCGCGGTGCCATTGCCCGCTTTGACCGCAACGCCATCGAAATCCGCATCATCGATATTCAGGAGAGTCCGGTAGCTGACCTGGCCGTGCTGCAGGCTGTTGTTGCAGCCATACAGGCGCTGGTAGGGGAGCGCTGGGTAAGCCTGGACAAGCTAAAACAATGGGACGAAAACCGCTTGTCTGACCTCTTCCTGAAAGTAGTGCACAGCGGACAGGAGACTATCATCAATGACCGTGATTTTATAGATTGCTTTGGTTTTGACTGCAAAGATAACTGCACGGTGGGTGAGCTTTGGAAACATATCACTACTGAAACGCTCAATCTGGAAGAGCAGCCCCATGTCGCCCACGCTTTGAATGTGATCTTATCACGCGGTTGTCTATCCAAGCGTATTATCGAAGCCTTAGGTGAAAATCCGACAGAGCAAAAAATACGAAGCGTATACCTGAGTCTTTCACGCTGCCTGGAGCAGGGCGGTGTTTTTATACCTGAAAAGCCATGCTGAGACTATTACTCACTTGCGAACACGGAGGAAACCTGATCCCGTCTGCCTATGCGCCACTCTTTCATGGGCAGGAGGAAATACTAGAAACACACCAGGGCTATGATATTGGTGCACTGGAGCTGTATCAAACCATGAAGCCAATAGCTGATGTAGGGTTCTATTCTGAAACAAGCAGGCTATTGGTAGAGTTGAACCGTTCGCTGCACCATGCCAAGCTTTTTTCTGACTTTACACAGGTGCTGCCGCCCGCTGAAAAGGAGCGATTGCTAGAGAAGCACTACAAGCCCTACCGGGAGCAGGTGGAGCAAATGGTCTCTGATTTTGTGTCCGCAGGACGTCGCATGTTGCATGTGGCAGTACATACCTTTACCCCGACATTGGACGGAGAGGATCGGCAAGCTGACATTGGGCTGCTCTATGACCCGAAGCGCCAGCATGAACAGGCTTACTGCAAAGAGTGGAAAGCCGCTCTAAACAAAGCCGACAAAGAACTCTTGGTACGCTTCAACTATCCATATCTTGGCATATCGGATGGATTTCCAACCTACCTGCGCCGCAAATTCAAACCCAACGAATATGTCGGCATCGAGCTCGAGGTAAACCAGAAATTCCCGCAGCAAGGGGGTGCCCGCTGGCAGCAAATACAGGAATTACTCGCCAGTACATTGCAGGAAGTGGTGCTTCGGAACAGAGCTTTGCTTATAGAGAATGCTATTTAGAGAACAAAATATCCTGTATTGCAGTACTGTATGTTATATATGAAGAGTTTTGCATATAAGCATAGCGCTATCTCTTTCTATACCATACACCCTTAGGAGGTGCTCAATCTTTTTATTTTTAATACCTTTAAAACCTAAAACTATGAAGATCAAAAGTTTACTTAATCTGGTATTTGTTCTGATAGCCGCGCAAATGATGTTTGCCTGTAGCTCCGCCAAATACTACGAGTTCGCTGGTCATAAGCAAGCTCCTTATCATGACATGAAAAAGCCTGCTGCACAGCAGGAGGTAGCCCCTGAAATTTCTCTGAGTGAGGTTGCGATGGCCGCAGCAGAGGAGAAAGCAACTGAAAATGCTGTAGAGGAACCGCTGCTGATGGCTAGCGCTGCTGCACCTGCCGCTCCGGTTGCATCAGCTCCTAAAGTAGCTCCAATTGCTCCGGTTGCTAAAGAAGAAGTTAAGTTGACAGAAGCAGAGGCGATGGCAATGGCAAAAGAGCGCATTGCCAACATGACCAAAGCAGAGAAGAAGGAGTTCAAGAAAGAGGTGCGTGAAGCAATGAAACAGGATCGTCGTGGCGGCGGTGTGAGCATTATCAAGATCATCCTGGCTGTATTGCTTCCTCCGTTGGCAGTGTTCCTGCACGTTGGTCTGGGCACCCAGTTCTGGATCAGCCTTATCCTGACACTGCTCTTCTGGATTCCAGGTGTAATCTATGCACTACTTGTTGTGACAGACACCATCTAAAATCAAGAATGAACAAATGATCAAAAGCACTGCCTCTCGGGGCGGTGCTTTTTGTTTTATATCTGCTTAACTCATAGTGCAGGTTTGCGTTTTATACCTGTAACTGACCTTTATACCTATACAAGCATGGAGTACAAGGACTATTATAAAATATTGGGCGTTGAGAAATCTGCCTCACAGGCTGACATTAAAAAGGCCTACCGTGCTTTAGCCAAGAAATATCACCCTGACAAAACCAAAGGAGACAAAGCTGCTGAAGAGAAGTTTAAAGACATCAGCGAGGCCTATGAAGTATTGGGGGATGAACAAAAACGCAAACAGTATGACGAACTGGGTACGAATTGGCGCCAATTTCAGCAGGGCGGGCAACACCAGGGTAGACCGGGTGGCGGCTATGGCGGTACTTACTACGAAGGCGATATGGGGGATATGTTTGGGGGAGGCAGCGGTTTTTCTGACTTCTTTGAGCAGTTTTTCGGAGGAGGGTTTTCGCAACAGGGTGGTGGCTTCCGCTCTGGCAGACAAGCGCCCAAAGGCCAGGATTACGAAGCCGAAATGCTCATCACCCTGCAGGAAGCTTATAGCGGCACCGCTCGTTTATTAACCGTAAATGGTCAGCAACTGCGTATCACCACGAAGCCGGGCGTGACGGACGGACAAGTACTCCGGATCAAGGGCAAGGGCGGTCCAGCCATGGGAGGAGGTACGGCAGGCGATTTGTACATACGCGTTCAGGTACAGCCTTTTCCAGATTTTGAGCGCCAGGGAGATAACCTGCACACAAAACTGAACCTAGACATGTATACTGCCATTCTGGGAGGGGAAGTACAGGTAAACACGCTCACAGGCAAACTTAAACTCAAAATACCGGCCGGTACTCAGAATGGCAAGATCCTGCGCCTGCGCGGGAAAGGAATGCCCGTTTACGGGAAAGCAGACCAGCACGGCGATTTGTACGTAAAGATAGAGGTACAGCTGCCAGTCCATCTCACAGAAGAGGAGCGTGGTTTGATGGAACGACTCAGAGAACTGCACCAACGCAAGACAGCCAGCGTATAAATGAAGTAGAACACCTTAAGCCTTCCCTGCCATGTTAATGACCATCGACCATATCAGCATCCAGAATCCCATTGAAGGTTTTGTTGACAGTCTAGCCGAAAGCAACCTGACCTGCTACGCCAGTGACCTGCTGGAACAGCAAGGTTGCCATAGCCTGCATGAACTGAGTGAAGCTGTAAAGCGGGCGACGGAGGTGTGTAACTGCATGCATGTGCCCCTTCAGGAGAATTTCAAAGTGGTATACCGTTCACGGAATGGAGAAGTAGTGCAGGACTGGCGGCTATCCCGCATGGCATACCTGCTTACCGCCCTCAACGCAGACTCCCGAAACGATTTTGTGGCCCAACTACAACTCGAAATGGTGAAGCAGATGCTACGCCATACCTGATGCTTCGACCGGGTTGTGTGCTAACCCTTCTTTTTTCAGGGATTCTTCCCAACCGAACTGCAAGCACAAACGCTGAAAGTGTGGTGGCAAGGAGGCTTTTATCTCAACTAATTTATCATGCACAGGATGCGTGAATGCAAGCGAAGCCGAGTGCAAAAGCATGATCGGAGATTCCAGTTCCTCCCTAAACATTTGGTTGTGGCGCCAATCACCATGCCGCTTATCGCCTATAATATAGTGCCTGATATGCGCAAAATGTTTACGGATCTGGTGCATGCGGCCTGTTTCAGGGTTTGCTTTTACCAGGGAGTAACGGGCTGTGCTATAGCGCCCAACAGGTATAGGCAACTCGATGGTAGCTAGCCGTTCGTAGTGCGTAACTGCGTCTTGTGGTGCTTTGTGCTTGTGGTCCTTATCCGGACGTATGGGGCTATCAATTGTTTCTTTCTCAGGAGTATAGCCGCGCACGATGGCATAGTACGTTTTCGCTACCTGTTTTTCTTCAAATGATCTGACTAGTGGTGTTACGGCTTCAGAAGATTTGCTGAAGAGCAGGACCCCGGAAGTGCCGCGGTCAAGGCGGTGTGCGGCATACACAGGATAACCCAACTGGTCGCGCAGCATCTGCAAGGCAAACTCTTTTTTCTCCTCTGCTATACGTGTGCGGTGCACCAGCAACCCATTGGGCTTGTTAACCGCTACGTAGTTATCGTCCTCGTATATTATCTCTAACACCTTCGTTTATTTTTATCGCAAAGATAGCCATATATTAAGAATTGAGCGGAAAGCTACCTATACTTGCCGAAAATCTCCAATAAGAATACACAACATGGCCATATCGTTTGACAACCTGCGGAAAGGGAAAAAATATGTAATGGAAAATTACGGTGAGCGCTTTGAGTTTCAAGTGGTGGACATCCCGGAAGAAGGGGCATACCAAGTGAAAGATCTGCATACCCTGGAAGTATTCATGTTACATGACCTGATCAGGTATGGACGTGGCAAAGACTTTGATATGCAGGAACTGTAAGATCAATTGCCTCGGGTCACTTTTCCTTTCAAATCCCAATGACTCCGGACAAGCTTTCCTGTTTTGCTGTCGCGCACCATCTTACGAACGTAACGTTCCCCCGAAATCGCACCATCCTCTAGTCTCTTGCCAATAAACAAGGTAATGGCCTCTCCATTCTCGTTGGTAATGATAGTGAGGTCCTTACCATTATAATGCTGGTCAAGCCTGCTGTCTGGTGTGTAGAGCTTGTTGAGTTTTTCGATCAGCTTAGGTCCGAGCGCCATTAGTGCAATATAGTACGATGCTTAAAAGACTAGTTTAAGGATACACAGGCAATTTGGGAGCACCAAGCCATGGCATCCTGAGAGTTATGAAACACCTCTATCTCAATGCAATTGGTGGTTAGATCATTGATTTGGTCAATGATTTTATTTGTGACCAGTACCTGAAACACGTCTATCGGCGTAACACGTGCCACTCTTTTGAGTGAAGTTTCCTCCAGCCGTCTGGCTGCCAGTTGCGCAAAAGCACGCTGCATCGATACATCAAGGTGAAAACCGATGCTGTTATCTGTTACCCAGTTATCTGCCTGATTTGAAATAGCTATATCAATTCCTTTGTCATAGCAACAGAGCAACGTTGACTCATCCGGTGGAAGAAGCCATTTAAAATATACCTGATTGGTTTCGGCTGTGTAGCTTATTTGACAAAAGTTATCTTTATACTGATTCATTTAGATTATTAGGGAGAACAAACAGTGCTACTACAATACTATTTTAGGGTATTAAAGTTCAAATATGCTTATATTAAATAAGGTATAATTAGGATAGTTCAATGATTGGTGTAGAATAAGCAACAATAGCCCTACTACATAGGTAAAAAATACAAGTAGAAGTAAACTGGCAATTGATATGTTGTATGTTCGTGAAAACCAGGAGCCTTTAGTGCACCAGAGTGAATTTTTGGAGATTCGGGTGAACGAAAGTGAGAAATTGCTGCTCTCAAATTGGCAAGGATGGTTGAACACGGCCAAAGGGCATGAAGGATGTCTCAAAGTTCTTGATTATGTCAAGGAGTATGGCATTTACAAAATTCTGAATGACAACTCAAAGGTGACAGGACACTCAGGTGACACGAAGTGGATGAATCAGGTATGGATTCCGTCTTTGCAGGAGGCAGGTGTTAAGTATTTTGCCTGGATATATTCTTACGAATTTTTCACCCAGCTAGAAATAGACAATACCGTTGATAAGAGTACAGGTATTGCTATGCGTACTTTTTTCCTATCTGAGGATGCCCGCCAATGGCTGCAGGTTTTTTAACCAGGTAGTGCATCTTTCGTATACCTTTCTACTAACTCACCTGAATTTATGCAGCCAAATCAGCACGCAAATCACTTTTATGTCTATATAATGGGTGATCAGACGCAGCCACAATTAAGCATTGGCATCTCTGAAAACCTTCTGCAACAGATATCCCATGTCAGTGGACAGCCTGGCCAGGCTAAACTCGTGTATTACGAACACTATGATCTGAAGGAAATTGCGCTCGTGCGTGAACGTCATATTAAATCTATCGGGACGGAGGAGCATTTCCGCCTGGTAGAATCCATGAATCCCAATTGGCTCGACCTTGCCGATACCTTGAGCTAAGCTCATTGCCAATCAATCTTATCGTTAATTTTAATTATGCTTGTCTTCAGCTGCTATACCTTTTACCTTGTAAGGTATAGGAAAGTGCGACACGTACCTGTTAGAAACTTAAATGGCAATGAAGAAAGTGCCGCGGCAGCAGAGTGAAAATATCCGCATGCAACTGCTTGTACTGGTTGTGGGCGTTCTCCTATTGCTGGCTAAGTTTCTCGCATTTTACCTTACCAATTCCAACGCCATTCTGACTGATGCCCTGGAGTCCATCATTAATGTTGTAGCCGGTGGCTTTTCACTCTACAGTTTGGTACTGTCGGCAAGGCCTAGAGATCTGAATCACCCTTACGGACATGGCAAGATAGAATTTGTAGCAGCTACGCTGGAAGGTTCCCTTATACTTGTAGCAGGAGGGGCAATTATATTCAAGTCTATTTATAACCTCTTTGAGCCACAGGTGATTTCCAGACTGGATGCCGGTATATACCTGATCGCCTTTTCAGGCGTTATCAATTTCGTGGTAGGGTATATTACAGAGCAGCGGGGAAACAAGGCAAACTCTATGGTTCTGATTGCCGGGGGGAAGCATCTTAAGACAGACGCTTACTCAACAGCTGGTATACTGGTGGGTTTGTTCTTACTATACCTGACCGGTCAGGTGTGGCTAGACAGTGTCGTTGCCATTTTGTTCGGCGCTTTTATCTGTTTTACGGGGTACCGTATTCTGCGGGCCTCTTTGGCAGGTATAATGGATGAAGCCGACTATGAACTATTGAAACGCATCGTAGGGGTGCTTAATGATAACCGACGCGAAAACTGGATTGACATTCATAACCTGCGTGTAATCAAATACGGCAACACCTTGCACATCGACTGTCACTTGACAGTGCCCTGGTACCTCACTGTGTTAGAAGCGCACGAAGAAGTGGAAGCGGTTGGGGCGCTCGTGCGGGAGCAGATTGATCCTGATATTGAGCTTTTCATCCATACAGATCCCTGCATAGAAGTGTCATGTCCCGTCTGCACCAAATCTAACTGTGATGTGCGACGCGAGCCGCTCAGGAAACGTGTGGAATGGGAACTAGATAAAGTGATCGCGGATAAAAAGCATGGTATTTAAAAACTTTGGCAGCAGTAGTATGTAAGAGGGGAGAAGCCTCTATTTTTTAACAAAAACCAATCCCAATCTGTTGAATTAGCGTAGCCAATAATAAGGCTTGTGGCGTATGAATCGAAAATATACATTTCTTTTATTCCCTTTTTTATTACTGCTCTGGAGGTGTACCGAGTCGGGGGGGGAGCAGCGTACTATATTGCAGGAGAGCGCTTATAACTATGGTGACAGCGCTGATACCCTTGGCTTAAGCAAAGCTACTTTTGCAGGAGGCTGTTTCTGGTGCACCGAGGCTTATTTTGAACGCTTGAAGGGCGTTGACCGTGTCGAGTCTGGTTACACAGGCGGAACAGAGAACAAGCCGACCTATGAGCAGGTCAGCAGTGGTAAAACCAGCCATGCAGAAGCTGTGCGTATCTGGTATAGGCCGGACGTGATCACTTATCGGGAATTGCTCGAAGTGTTTTTTGCCACACACGACCCTACTACGCTCAACCGACAGGGACCTGACGTGGGCAAGCAGTACCGCTCTGCCGTATACTTTCACGATGAGACGCAGCGAAATCAAGCACGTAACTATATGCGCGCCCTCGAAGACGCCGGTACTTTCCGGAACCGTATCGTGACAGAGCTCAAGCCTGCAGGCAAATTTTGGATCGCAGAAGATTACCATCAGGATTACTACCGCAATAATCCCGATGATCCTTATGTCGTATCAATAGCCCGCCCTAAAGTTTTGAAATTTGAAGACTCCTTCCGTAATAAGTTGAAAAAAAGTTATTTGAAAGAGTAGTATAGCTTTATTCTGGTGCAAATTTCAGCTTTAGAATATCTATAGTCGACCGTTTCCGTATTAGGACAGAAATTTGTCACTAAATCAATACGAACTATGGACTTTATACTCAATTTATTAGTAAGCGCCGGTGTCATCCTGCTATTGGCTTATATGTTACCGCAGGTACATGTCAAGAGCTTTTTAACAGCCCTGTGGGTGGCCTTTTTGATTGGTTTGTTTAATGCTACCATTGGATGGCTATTGCGCGGTGTCCTTAACCTGGTTTCTTTCTTTTTGCTGGAAGCTATCATCAGCCTGATTGTAACGGCAATTATGATCAAACTGGTCGATAAACTAGTAGGTAACTTTAAAGTAGACGGTTGGTGGCCAGCCTTTGTAATAGCGATCGCGACGGCTATAGCACTGGCACTAGTAGGATGGGTAAGAGGTGGCGATGATGATTACGCCATGCTTGATAAGCAGTCGAACGTCGAGCAGTATTTTGCACAATCACCAGGGATTGACCACCATACCATTCAGCTAATATAGTATAACTTTAACAGCTATAGAAACAGCCAGGCTTTAAATAGTCTGGCTGTTTTTTTATATGTTAAATAAGAAAATGGAATGGTTCAGCTTTTAATAATATTGTTTTAGCTATATTTAAGATATACAATGGCTACCACAATTCTCGGCATGAAAGCAAACTTGGCGATCCTTTTCTTAATTTTATTCACTTGCAACAACGCCTTTTCTCAAAACTTAAATTTTGAACAGGATTCATTAGAGGTAGTATTGGTAAAAGGGCAGCAGTTGGACAAGCCTATTTTTGTGTTGCTGTCCGGACCTGAGATTTCCAAGGATATACCCAAGCAATTGCGTGTGCAGATGATGGGGGCAGGGTTTGAGCATCCTGAGGTTGTAAAGGCTTATAACAAGCAATTCTTGAACTTCAAAGCACCTTACAGGTCCTCAGCTGCTAATCGACTGACCGCCAAATACAATGTCCGGGCTTTCCCGACATTTCTATACCTGAGTCCTGATGGTGCTCTGATTCATCGTAATCATGGCAACTATTCCTCTCAACAACGCTATCTGGATGATATCAAAGCGTTCCATGATAAGAAGAACAGTACGCATAACTTAAGCCATTTCGGTCAAGAGTATAAAAAGGGTCGGAGAGATGTTGACTTTTTAAGGCTGTACCTGCAGTTGAGCAAGGAAATGGGAGTGGAGGTAGAAGACGAACTGCTTGATTCTTTTGCTATTAGCCTTGATGCAGCAGGTAGTATGTCATTTTCTGACGTTGTGTATATACATGAATTCGGTCCGATAGTTGGCGGCCAGGCTTTTAATGTGGCACGCCAAAATCCGAGGTTGGTAGACAGTCTTTACAGGACCTTGCCGATTCCTAAACGTGTAGATATCAATAACAAGATCATTGTCAATACCATGCGGCATGCTATTGAAACAAAAGATAGAAGTCCGCATGATTCAGCTGCTAAAATCGTAGCCACCGAGAAACAGTTACAGCAAGCACGTCGGGCGTCCGGAACTGCTATGGCTGAGAATTTAAGTGAGGTCGGGCAGTATACTGAAACCAAGGTAATTACACGATTTGAAGTAATGCCGAGTACATACACAATGAAGTTAAACAATGCTGCATATTATATCTACCAGGCAGGTATTCAGAACAAGATGGCGCTAATTAATGCCAGAGATTGGAGCAAGCGTGCCATTGAGTTAGATCCAACAACAGTACCATTTTACCATACCTATGCGCTTTTGCTTTACAGACTCGAAGAGTATAAGGAAGCTGAGGATGTGCTGCAGACAGCCATCAAACTTGCTAAAGAAAATAACAGGACGACAGACTGGTTGCAGGAAGCACTTCGGAATATAAAATCCCGAAAGCTTTAATTAGAATGAAGTTTATGAAAATTAAGCTTATTTAACATAAAGTATATTATTAGTGACACTTATTATAGAGTATTTATACTCGTATATAATTAGTCTTATAATTTATATTATGTTAAGTAATGGATTTGGCAATAAGAAAGGGAGCCTGTTTTAGACTCCCTTTCTCTCTTCAAAACTTATCTGATTAGATTAGTTCTTCAGCTTCTTACCGATTCTCTCAGCATCAGCAGTACGCTTCAGACGCGTATAAACACGCTGTAAGTTAGCAAGTGTTGCTTGATCGTTCGGCTGAATTTCTAATGCCTTCTCAAAGTAAGGCAATGATGCTTCGTAGTGTTTCTTAGCCTGCGCTTCTAATTTAGCACCCTGCTTCTTGTAAGTAGCATAGTCCATTTTAGCGGCTTTGTTGTTGAACTCACTGCCTTTATTGTACTCCAGTACACCTAGGTTAAAGAAACCATCGAAGTTATTTGGATCAACTTCTACCGCTTGCTTGTAGTTCTTGTAAGCGTCATCGATGTTTCCTTTACGCTCCTGCAGGTTACCACGAACGGCATAAAGGCTGGCATTCTTAGGATCAGCTTCGATCGCTTTGTCAAGCTTCGCCATGGCCTCATCAGCACGGTCGTTTTTCAGGTAGTAACGCAGCTCTTCCTGCATCAGGTATACACTGTTCGGGTGCTTCTCCAAACCAGCTGCAATGGAAGCCATTACCTCTTCGTCACTGGCATCAACTGCCTGCTGCAACTGAATTTTGTTTTTGTAAACGTCTTCAGTTGTGTGGCCGATACCGATCAACTTATCATAATACTTGACAGCTGAGGCATAATCCTGCTTAGCAGTTGAAGCATAAGCTGCATAAAGTACAGCAGTTGTATCTGTTGGGTTTAGCTTAGAAGCCATGTCGTACTTGGCAATGGCATTATCCCAATCCTGGCTGTTATGGAATTCAACAGCTTGATTCAGGATCTGACCGTAAAGCATCTCCATGCGCTCCGGTACTTGCTTACCGAACTGACCGTCCTTACCATCTATTTCCAACGTTTTGTTGAATGAGGCAAGTGCCACTTCCGGCGTTTTCTCAGTAGCCAGTTTGCCGTAAATCGGGTGACCGATCAGGTCCTGGTTGATTACACCGTGGTAGAACCAGGTCTTTGCTTTATCCTGTGTCTTTTTGTGCTCAGTTGCTTTATTGATGTCTTCTAGCGCTTTGTCCAGCGTTCCGTTCTTGTGATTAAGCACGGCGCTGTTCACGGCTGAGTTTTGAGCGACAGCAACCTGAACACTCGCGGCTGCCATGGCTGTCATCAGTATTTTTTTCATACTATTCAGAGATTGGTTTTTGTTTGTTTGTTAAACGATTAATAAATAAAATAAAATTCCATTTTACAGATTAAACTTCATCTTCTGACACCTCAGGATCTATCTGAGTGTCAGGTTGTAAGGAGTCTTCAGGCTTTAGTTCAGATTGCTCCATCAGGGCTTCTGCCACTTCTTCTTCATTCTCCATTTCTACTTTGGCTACAGAAGAAATTTGGTCACCTTCCGTTAACTTGATCAGTCTTACACCCTGTGTGGCGCGACCAATTACACGGATATCCGCTACGCGAAGTCTGATTGTTATACCTGATCGGTTAATAATCATCAGGTCATCGGTATCTACTACCCCTTTAATGGCTACAAGTTTACCGGTTTTTTCGGTTACGTTCAGGGTCTTCACTCCTTTTCCGCCGCGGTTCGTTATACGGTATTCATCCATCAACGAACGCTTTCCGAAGCCATTTTCTGAGACTACCAGAAGTTCTGTACTCTCGTTTTCTACACAAACCATACCAACTACTTTGTCTTCTGGTCCAGCTAGTGTTACACCACGAACACCCGCAGCGTTACGACCCATCGGTCGTACCTGGTGCTCGTTGAAGCGAATCGCCCTTCCTGACTCCAGCGCAATGATGATTTCACTGTTGCCTGTTGTGAGCTGCACATCCAATAGACGGTCGCCTTCGTTGATCGTGATCGCATTGATACCATTGGTACGCGGTCTGGAGTATGCCTCCAGCACGGTCTTTTTAATAGTACCTTGTTCCGTACAGAATACGAGGTTATGGTTCAGCACAAAGTCCTGATTCTTCAGGTCACGTACATTGATCACCGTACGCACTTTGTCTTCTTTCTCAATGTTGATCAGGTTCTGGATCGCACGTCCCTTGGTGGTCTTCCCTCCTTCCGGAATCTCGTATACCTTCATCCAGAACACACGCCCGAACTCGGTGAAGAACAACATATGGTGGTGCGTGCTCGATACGAAGAGGTGCTCTGTGAAGTCACTTTCCTTTGAGGCAGCAACACCACGTGAGCCCACGCCGCCACGGCTCTGGCTACGGTATTCACTCAGCGAAGTACGCTTGATGTAACCTTCATGGGAGATTGTGATTACCATGTTCTCCTCCGGAATCATATCCTCGTAAGAGATATCGCCGGTAGAAGCCTCTATGCTGGTACGACGTACGTCACCGTAGCGCTCTTTTATTTCATTTAATTCATCTTTGATGATCTGCATACGCAGGCCTTCGTCATTCAAAACAGAGGTCAGGTAGTCGATCAGTTTCATGATCTCGGCGTACTCTGCCTGAATCTTGTCACGCTCCAGACCAGTCAGACGCTGCAGACGCATGTCAAGAATCGCACGTGCCTGAATCTCTGACAGGGCAAAGCGCTCCATCAAGCCATTACGAGCAATCTCTGGATCACGCGATGAACGGATCAGATTGATCACTTCATCCAGGTTATCGAGGGCGATCAGTAAGCCTTCCAGTATGTGCGCACGCTTTTTCGCTTCGTCCAGTTCGTACTGCGTTCTGCGAATTACTACTTCGTGTCTGTGATCTACGAAATGGTGGATCAGGTCTCGCAGGTTCAGCGTCATCGGACGACCCTTTACCAGGGCCACGTTGTTCACGCCAAACGAAGACTGCAGCTGGGTGTACTTGTATAAGTTGTTGAGTACTACGTTAGGTATAGCATCACGCTTCAAGTCATACACGATGCGCAAACCGTCACGGTCTGACTCGTCGCGAAGGTCAGCTATACCTTCAATTTTCTTTTCGTTGATCAGTCCTGCTGTCTTCTCAATCAGGGAAGCCTTGTTGACCATATAAGGAATCTCCGTCACGATGATCTGCTCTTTGCCTGTCGGAGAGGTTTCGAAGATAGCTCGTCCGCGCATCAGCACACGGCCACGGCCAGTTTCGAAAGCAGCTTTCACGCCATCATAACCATAGATGATACCACCTGTCGGGAAGTCAGGGGCTGTGATGTAGTGCATCAGTTCAGCTACCGTGATATCTTTGTTATCGATGTAGGCGATCGTGCCGTTGATCACTTCTGTGAGGTTGTGTGGGGCCATGTTAGTGGCCATACCTACTGCAATACCGGATGTACCGTTCACGAGCAGGTTCGGGAACTTGGCCGGCATCACGGATGGCTCTTTCAGGGAGTCATCGAAGTTCGGCACAAAGTCCACCGTGTTTTTGTCCAGGTCAGCCAAAAGCTCGTCGGCTATACGCTTGAGGCGAGCCTCTGTGTAACGCATCGCAGCTGGTGAGTCACCGTCTATGGAGCCGTAGTTACCCTGACCGTCTACCAGTGGGTAGCGCAGCGACCATTCCTGGGCCATACGTACCATGGTCTCGTACACCGAGGAGTCACCGTGCGGGTGGTACTTACCCAGCACCTCTCCTACGATACGTGCTGATTTCTTGTAGGACTTGTTATAGGATACCCCCAGTTCTGACATACCGTACAGTACACGGCGGTGTACTGGCTTCAGGCCGTCTCTCACATCGGGTAAGGCTCTGGAAATGATAACAGACATTGAGTAGTCGATGTATGCACCGCGCATCTCGTCTTCAATGTTGATCGGTATTATTCGTTCGCCTTCGTTCATGTTCAAGGTCTAAATAATAGTTTTGTGTTGGTAGATATACTCTTCAGGCGAAAGCCTGTAATATTCGTTAATTCTTGCGCTGACTTTTGTCATTGGTGCGCTTATGCACCTCCCCTGTTTGCTTTGGCAGTTTTTCGCCAATTTTAGGATTTTGCTTCTTGTGTATGGGTTGGCCGCGAAACTCCTGCTCACCATGCGCATGCACCATGCGCACCTGGCATGAAGTGATCGGACACATAGGTTTACAGGATGAAAAAGTCAGAAGCAGCAGAGCAGCGCTAATGGGTAAAAGCAATCGGATTTTTGCCATGCATGTCGGGTTCTAAAAAGCGCTGAAAATTGTTTTGCGCTCTTGCAGCCTAATCATACAAAAGTAGTAAATTTTGGATTAATAAACCAGTGTTTTAGGGGATAGTTTAGACACCCAAAAGAGCGGTTTTATACCTGTTCTATACCTTAAGCCGGATGAAATCCATTGATGGTAAATCCCCCGTCTACAGCCAGTGTTTGACCGGTAATATAAGCTGCTGCCGGCATGCATAGATAGGCCACTGCACCCGAGACATCCTCCGGCTTGCCAATTACCCGCATGGGGGTTCTGACGAGCACATCGTGCAGATACTGTTCGTTCTGCAGCACAGTCTGCGCAAGAGGCGTACTGATGTACCAGGGGGCTACGGCGTTCACACGTACTCCATCTGTGGCCCACTCCCCTGCCAGGTTTTTGGTGAGTTGTACCAGCGCTGCTTTCGTCATGCCATAAATAGCACCGGTCCGCACATGTGTCAGTCCGGCGACAGATGTCACATGGATGATATTGCCCTGTGTCGATGCTTTCAGCAAAGGATAAAATCCCCGGCTCAGTTCGAAAGCTGACAGCAGGTTCGTGCTCATCATAAAATCGTACTCTTCGGAGGTATATTCAGTAACGGGCTTGCGTATATTGGTGCCCACGTTGTTCACCAGTATATCAAGTGCGCCCCAAAGCTCCTGCACTCTGTCGAGTAGTTTCTGGCGACCTTCTGCATTGCTGACATCAGCCACCAGCACCGATAATCCTTCCGGAAAGTCAGCTTGCAGCTGCTGCAAGTCCGCCTCTTTGCGGGCTACCGCCAGTACTTCGGCACCCAGTGCGATAAATTCTGCCACAATCGCAGCGCCTATACCTTTAGAGCCGCCCGTGACAACCGCTTTTTTGCCTGTAAGTAACCATCTTGCTGATGTCATACGCTTAGATTTAGTCTTTATTTCCCAGAATACGGCGTAAATAAGCCTTTAGATAATCACTGTCAATCTTAGGGCGATTATTGATCTCTTCAAATTGAAGGGAGCCGTCTTGTTTGCGCCAAACATGGTATACGAACACATACTGTCCTTTGCCTTCCTGCCACCCGTCAAACTCACCAAAGCGCAAGTCTTTGATATAGATGCCTTGTGGCGCCTCTTCCACCGCATGATACCCTTTGGTGATTTTAAGCAGGCGCTCCATTTTCGGATGGCCGCGGTATTCGCTAAGCAGTTGTTCCTGCCGCGGCTCAAAGCTATACCTGATGTTCCGATCCTGATCTAGTATCGAGTAAAAGCCTGTATAAAAGCCTTCCTCTGTAGCAGCCGTGACAGACCATAGCAGTGTGTTCAGAGGTGTTGCTTTTACGATCTCTGAATCATAGCTTATACCCTGCTCCTGCAGACTATTAGAGAATGCATTTTTGGCATAAGCCTGAGCAGCAAATGAGAAAGCGATGTAAAGCGAGCTGATGATGAGCCCTGCATTGTTCCAGTGCCGGCGCTTCGGGTTTCGCCTGTCATAAAACATGACTGCAATCACGCAGATCAGGAAGGGAACCGTGTAGAGCGGGTCGATAACGAAAATATTGTAAAAGGCTACGCCATAGTTGCTGAAAGGCCAGAACAGCTGGGTTCCCCAGGTGGTAAAGCTGTCAAGTATAGCATGAGTCGTAAAACCCAGTAAAAAGAGCCAGGTCCAGTCCCAAAACGAAGCACGCTCATTTCTATACAGCCTCCAAAGCATCCAGCCTAAAATTGGAGAGGCAATGATGGCAAATAAAAATGAATGTGTAACTGAGCGGTGAAAGCTAAGTTGCCCTACCATGTCCAGCAGTGGATTGGCCAGCACGTCCAGATCAGGTATGGTGCCGGCAATGGCGCCCCAAAGCAAGGCCTTATTGCCAAGCTTGCGGCCTGCCACAGCCTCGCCAACGGCGGCTCCTAATACGATCTGCGTCAGTGAATCCATTGCTTACTTAATGATCGGTGCGCGCTTGAATTCCTTCTCACGGTCGAAGAGGAAACGGTAGGTCACGTAAGTTTTGTAAACGCGACCTCCTACTTGCTCTATAACCTTCATCATTTTAGGGTTAAAGTCACCGATCCAGTTCATCTGCAAGTCATAGTAAGGGATGTTCGGGTTTCCCTGTACCAGTTTGGCTGCTGACACCACCATGGCGGCCTCTACGCCTTTGCCCTGGCACTCTGGTGTGATACCAAATACAATACCGTACATCGTCTTGCAGGACCCTCTCCAGCGGTGGTAGGCAAATTTGATCTTGCCCCAAAAGTCCAGCTTACCATTCACATGTTTGAACAGCTGATTGAGTTCAGGTATAGCGATAAAGAAACCGGCAGGTTCGCCTTTGTGATAGGCAAACCAGATGATTTTTTCGTCAAGTATTGGCTTTAATGCCTTCATGATTGACTTAGCTTGCGCTTCGCCCATGGCTTTTACCCCTTCATGTTTTACCCAGCCTTTGTTATAGACAGTTCTGAAATCCTCCGCGTATTTGTTGAGGTTCTTCTTGTCGATATGCTGAAAGTGATAATCTTTATCCGAGAGGATACGCTGTGCCTTTTCATGATACTCAGGCCCGAGCGGGTCTTCTACGGTGCGGTAGTATACATACTGATTGAAATACAGCTGAAAACCATAATTCTCGAATAGCTGCTGGTAGTAGGGATGATTGTAGTTCATGCAGTAGGTCGGCTCGTAGAAACCGTCTACCAACAAACCCCACCACTTGTCGCGCTCTCCGAAGTTGATCGGTCCATCCATCGCTTCCATGCCACGCTCCTGTAGCCAGTTGCGACCGGCATCGAATAGCATATTAGCTGCTTGTTGATCGTTTATACAATCAAAAAAGCCCATGCCGCCTGTTGGCTGTTCAAAGGATCGCGCTGTTTTTTTATTGATGAAAGCGGCTACTCTGCCAATAGTTTCCCCTTCTTCATCACGCAGGATCCAACGGATCGCTTCTCCGTCTCTGAGCAGTTTGTTTTTCTTGGGATCGAATACCTGATGCACATCCTTGTCAAGCGGGCGTATGTAGTTCGGATCTTTGCGGTAAAGCCTTACCTGCATTTTAATAAACTCTTCGGCTAGTTCAGGGGTGTTTACTTCTATGAGTTGCATGGGGAAAGTATTCAATGCTTGGATGAATCCCCAAAATAAGTCATAAAACTTGAAAAAGCATATATAGCCGGCTGTACCAGCAGTGTAAAAAGCTTTAAATGAGTCTGGAGGGGAATTGAGAAAGGTATAAAAACAAAAAAGGCTTCAGATTTCTCTGAAGCCTTTTAAGAGCCCCCAGTCGGAATCGAACCAACGACCTACTGATTACAAGTCAGTTGCTCTACCAGCTGAGCTATGGAGGCGGAATAATTACAAATAAAGTTGAGCCCCCTGCCGGGATCGAACCAGCGACCTACTGATTACAAGTCAGTTGCTCTACCAGCTGAGCTAAGGAGGCGATACTTTATTTGTGTGTTGCCCTATCGTTCTAAAGCGTTGCAAAGGTATAATATAGTTTTTAATATACAAATACCTGCTGCTGGATTTTTTGCCCTTTTGCGATAAGCTTTTGAGTATCAAATAGAAATTTTTATCTTCTGAAAGCGGCCAGCTGCCGCTGCAGGATGTCTATACGTTTTTGTGTCTCGTCTATACGGCCTTCATATTCCTCCCGCAACTTATCAGCGTTCTTGGAACGTGCGAAGAATTCAAGGTTCGTACGCAGGGTCTGTATATCGTTCTGAAGTTGGGAGATCTCACGTCGGAGCGTTTGCTCTTTCTGGTACAGCTTCTGGGAAGCGTCCGGGCTGTTCTTCAGACGATCCACCTGCAGTTGTGCCAGCATCGTCGCGCGGTCATCGTAGTGCAGGTCAGGTACACGCTCCAGGTATCGCTCCATCAGCGACAAGAACTTCTCTTCTACCCGCGTGCTTACGCGCTTATTGCCGGCATCCAGGGTTCCCCACTCCACTACAATTTTGTTGTAGTCATCCAGGGAAGTCGTTGTATTGGGCTGTGCCAACTCCTCTGTGATGCGGTCGCACAGTGCCAGTTTTTCAGAAGAGAGTTTTTCCATCTCAGCCCCTTTTTGCTGCTCCTGTGACTGCTTGCGATCAAAAAATTCGTTACAAGCCGCTCTGAAGCGCTGCCAGATCTTGTCTGAATGCTTATCCGGTACACGGCCAATGGTCTTCCACTTCTTTTGAAGCTGGATCATTTTCTCCTTGGTCGTATTCCAGTCAGTGCTTTCTTTCAGGCTCTCTGCCTGCTCGCATAGCTCTGTTTTCAAACGCAGGTTCTGCATTTTCTGCTCATCCAGCCCTTTGAAGAACTGATTCTTGTGTTGGAAGAATGCCTTGTAATTGCCCCAGAACGTTTTGTTAACCTCTTCGGCGTATTCCTTCGGAACAAGTCCGGCGTTATCCCACTCTTCTTTGAGCTTCTGAATTTCATCCGTCTTATCGCGCCACTCGTTGATGCGATCGGTGTTGAAGTTCTGGAACTCCTGCAAACGGGCCAGAAGGGCACGCTTCTTCTCAAGATTGGCCAGTTCCACAGTCTTGCGCTCTTCCATGTAAGAGCGACGGTGCTCATGCACTTTCTCAGACGCCTGAATGAAGCGCTCCCAGATAGAGTCGCGCTGTTCGTTAGGTACTGGTCCGATATTTTTCCACTCTTCGTGCAAGTGGCGCAGCTCCTGAAGCGCCTTGTTGATGGAAGGCTCATTTTGCAGGGCTTCGGCACGTTCAATCAGCTGTGTTTTGGCATCAAGATTACGGCGTCTGTCCAGCTCCTTCATCTCGAAGAACATGCTGCGGTTGTTATAGAAGATGTCAAGCAGGGCATGGTACGAATCCCATAGCTCTTGTGCCTCACCTGGAGGAACAGGACCTATGCTTTTCCACTCACCCTGTAGTTTCTTCAGTTCATCGCTGCTGTTTTTGGTTTCAGCGGATTCAACCAGCGTGCGCAACTGCTGAAGCAGCTCGCGCTTGCGCTCTAAGTTGCGACCCCGCTGCTCTTCGGTATGCTGGCGCTCCTGGTAGCGTGCCTCCCGATAGGCGGCATAGAGTTGCTCCAGTTCGGTGTGCTCCATGGGAGCGTGGTATTCGAAATCCTCTTCTGTTCCCCCCTCCTGTCGGAATCGGTCAAGTGCCTGGCCTTTTTCTACCTGGAACTTGTCTTCGTATTGACGATGGATTTCCTGAATCTTTTTGTATTTGCGCTTTGCATCTGGTCCTTTCAGAAGTTGGCTCAGGTGATTGCGCAGTTCCTCCATTGGGAGCTCGCTGTAATCCGTGTGGTCATCCTCATCGAGTTCTTCATCATCATGGTGGTCATGCGTGGAGGCTACAGGTGTCTTCACTTCAGTAGGTGCTGAATCCAAAGAGGGAGATGAAGTTTCGGCAGGAGCTTCTGGCGAAGAGGTTGCTTCTGCTTCGGTTGCTTCCGCTTCGGGCAGGTTTGCCTCAGCAAATGCCTCTGTAATTTTTTCAGTTTCTGACGTTTCTGCCTCAGAAGCCAGCTCCGGTTTTATTTCAGGCTGATCTTCTTTTGGCACACCTTCTTCCGATGGTAAAGCTTGTGCACTTTCTTTTTGTGCGTTGATTTCGGCAAGGCGCTGCTCTACAATATCCATCGGTGACGAGGCCTGCTGCTTGTTGGCTTGTGCTTCGTCTTGTGGCCGGGGTTTGTTCGCCTCAGCGCCGTTTGCGTCGGTGTGCTGTTTATCAGTTGTCATGACTTCAGGTTTTAGTCCACGTTTTGTCAGTTCAGGCGGGGGTCTACAGGGTAGTTTGAAAGTACCTTGTATTTTCCGCCCATTTGGCGCAGTATGTTACGCCAAAGCGTATCTGCTTCCAAATTAAATAATTTATTTGCAGCATTGTTGTTCACAATCCAAACATTTTTGTCGATCTCCTCCTGCAACTGGCCAGGCGTCCATCCGGAATAGCCAAGATAAAACTTGATATCCGCTGTCGTTACCTCGCCTGTGCCGATCATTGTCCGAAGCGCCTCAAAGTCACCTCCCCAATAGAGGTTATCGTTGAGTTGCACTGCCTGAGGCAAATTCGGTATCTGGTGTACATAGTGCAGGGTATTGTATTGCACGGGCCCTCCTATACCTAATTCAACCTCAAAAGAGTCGTTATATACATCAACCACGTCAGACAGCTTAAGGTTTGACATGCGGTTCAGTACCAGGCCAAATGTTCCTTCGCCTTCTACATGGCTACATATAAGAACCACGGTGCGATCAAAGTTCGGATCTCCCAGGTATGGCTCTGATATCAGTATGCTGCCATTTTGCGGCTTTATTTCACTTTCTTCCTCCATTATTATCCAGGGTTTAATGTGCTTTACCTCTTTACAATTGTGGCCATTCAGGCCTGGTAATCACTGTTTATACCTTCTTACGGAAACAATACATTCGGGTACAAATCAGACAATTTGAGAAAACCCATGAAATACAGCTACTGCCTATACGAAAGCTGTCGTTATTAGAGATTATACTTCTAATTTTATAAAATATTTTTAAATTATTGCAATATAAATTAAAATTCAACCCACAGCCGATTATTTTATAATTTTGGGCAAAACATCGTTTCTGCTATGTCGCTTCAACATGACATTGCCTCTATCCGGAAGAATTACTCCCGGCAGGCGCTTACTGAGGAATCCGTTTCCAACGATCCATTGGACCAATTTAAAGCATGGCTGAATGAGGCTATACTTTCAGAGGTGCTGGAGCCTACCGCTCTTGTCCTTTCTACTGTTTCGGCTGATTGTCGTCCCTCGGCGCGGGTGGTGCTTTTAAAAGAAGTGTCCTCGGATGGCTTTGTTTTCTTTACCAATTATGACAGCCGTAAAGGACAGGACTTAGCCGAACGACCACTCGGATCGATGACTTTCTTCTGGGCTGAACTGGAACGTCAGGTGCGCATAGAGGGAGCGATTGAGAAAGTGCCTGGAGATGTATCGGATGTATATTTCCACAGCCGCCCGCGCGGCAGCCAGATCGGTGCCTGGGCCTCGCCTCAGAGCCGGGAAATACAAAGCCGGGAAGCATTAGAGCAAGCTGAAGCGAAATATGAGCAGGATTTTGCCACTCTGGACGTGGTACCTCGCCCGGAGCACTGGGGAGGCTACGTGCTGAAGCCTGAGCGCATCGAGTTCTGGCAGGGTCGCCCTAACCGATTGCACGACCGCATTGTGTTTGAGCAAGCGGACAAGCAGTGGGTTCGCAAAAGACTGGCTCCCTGATCCTATACCTGAGAATCTGTAAACGAACCTGATGGCTGAAATACTACCCATAAAAGCATGGCGCTATAAAGAAGAGCTGAGCCAGTCGATTGAAGAACTGACTTCGCCTCTTTTTGACGTTGTGTCAGCAAAGCAGCGGGAAGCCCTGTACCAAAACCCGATTAACAGCATACATCTATCTGTCCCAAGAGGCGATCAACCTGCCGACACTGCAGCGGATATGTTGCAGGAATGGAAGACCACCGGTACAATTGTGCAGGATCCATTACCCGGCATCTATGTGTATTACCAGTATTTCAGACTACCGGGTAATGACCGCGAATATTGCCGCAAGGGCTTTATCTGCCACATTAAAGCTTACGACTGGAACGAAGGGGTGCTCCTGCGCCATGAAAATACGATTCCGAGTGCTGTGAACGATCGCATTGACCTCCTGGACAAGACGCTTATGAACACTAGCGCCACACACGGGCTCTATACGGACCCCGATTTTGTGCTGGAGCGTTACATGGATGAGAGCATTCAATCGCCGCTTTATGTGACAGAAGACTACCAAGGCGTACGTGATGTGCTGGCTGTGATCCATGACCGTGACGTGATCAAGCATTTTCTGGAAGTGCTGGAGTCCCGTCAGGTACTGTTGGCGGATGGCCACCACCGTTATGAAGGATCGTTGGAGTACCGTAAGAAACGGATGGCCGATAATCCGAACCATACCGGCACGGAGGCTTACAACTATCACCTGATGTACCTGACCAACACCGAAGCCGACGATTTGCGCATTCTGCCGACGCATCGGGTGTTGGAAAACATAGACCTGACGGACGAGGAGTTTCTGGAGCGTCTGCGTGCTTACTTTGTGGTAACACCTAAAGAGGATGCATACGAACTCAACGAGGTGATTGTGGGCAAAAATTGGGCCTTTGGGCTATACCTGTCCGGCAATGCCTACAAGCTGCGCCTCAAGCCGGAAGTACATGAACTGATCGATTGGCAGGTGCCACAGGAAGTAAAAGACCTCGACCTGACCGTGATGCATTATTTCGTTTTCGAAAAGGTGTTGGGTATAGACCGGGAAGCGCAGCGGGACTATCCTGGCCTGAGCTACGTGCGCAACTTCACTGCTTGCGTGAGTCAGGTTGATTCCGGGAAATCCCGTTTGGCACTGATCACTAATGATGTATCGATGGAACAGGTGAAAAGGGTATGTTACAGTGGAGCCATTATGCCACAAAAGTCTACTTTCTTTTACCCGAAAACGATCTGCGGATTTTTATTCAGCTCAATCAAAGAAAATGAATTTATCTCGTCCGATACTGCTTGCCTCTAACTCTCCACGCCGCAAAGAACTTTTAGCGGGACTTGGTCTCCAGTTTGAGGTGCGCGTGAAGGAAGTACACGAAGATTTTCCTGAGCACATGCAGCGTGAGCAAGTGGCCGAGTTTCTGGCTTCGCACAAAGCCGATGCCTATACCGAGGACTTGCAAAACGAAGTGGTGATCACAGCTGATACAATTGTGTGTTTGGGTGAGCGCATTCTGAATAAACCTGCCGATGCTGAGGAAGCTTACGAGATGCTGCGAGCACTTTCAGGTAAGCACCATGAAGTAATCACAGGTGTTTGCATCCTGACCAAAAACTCCAAGACGATCTTCCATGATGTGACCAAAGTATACTTTAAGAAGCTGAGCGACGAAGAGATCCGTTACTACATCGGGTACTACAAACCCTTCGACAAAGCGGGTGCTTACGGTATACAGGAGTGGATTGGCATGATCGGGATCGAAAAGATAGAGGGTTCTTATTTTAACGTTGTCGGACTACCTGTCCAGAAACTCTATACCTATCTCAAAGATCTGCAAGTGATCACACTTTAATCTTTTGCATTGTTGCCTTTTATAGGTCTGCAGGTACAGCAAATATAAAATGACAAGGCTCACCTGGAACGATTTGCCTGAATCGCAACTTTAATTACCATAACGCATTAACACATTGCCCCATTTACAAATCAGCACATTACATAATAAGCACATAAATCTAGATGTCTCTTACTAAATTATACCTTGCCAAAGGAAAAGAACACTCCCTAAAGCGTTTTCACCCGTGGGTTTTCTCTGGCGCTATCAAAAGAATTGAAGGAACGGAGCCGGAAGAAGGCGACACTGTAGAAGTATACTCTAACCAGCGCGAGTTTTTGGGTATGGGCCACTGGGCGCCAGGATCCATTGCAGTGCGCGTATTTTCTTTTGAGCAGGTCGAGCCGGACTATACCTTCTGGAAAAGCAAGGTACAGCAAGCCTACGATTACCGTAACCGCCTTGGCCTGATCGACAATCCGCACACGGATGTTTACCGCTTAGTATACGCCGAAGGCGATGGCGTGCCCGGGCTGATTGTGGACATGTACAAAGACACGGCCGTGATTCAGACGCACTCTGTGGGCATGTATTCGGTGCGTGAGCATGTTGCCAAAGCCCTGCAGGAAATCTATGGTCCGCACCTGAAAGCGGTGTACGACAAAAGTGCAGAATCACTACCAGCCAAATCGCCGGTGCAGGCTGAGAATGGCTACCTGTTTGGGGAATCAAGCGGTGGCGTGGTAGTGACTGAGAACGAGAATCAGTTTTTCGTGGACTGGGAAAGTGGCCAAAAAACTGGTTTCTTTATAGACCAGCGCGAAAACCGGGAGTTATTGGCCCGTTACGTGAAAGACAAGTCGGTACTGAATACCTTCTGCTATACCGGAGGTTTTTCAGTGTACGCCCTCAACGCCGGCGCGAAAGACGTGCATTCGGTGGATGTATCCAAAAAAGCGATTGAATTGACGATCAAAAACGGCGATCTGAGTCAGGCACCTGACCGCCATGAAGCGTATGCGGTGGATACCTTTGAGTTTCTGAAGGGCAAGGAAGACCGCTACGATGTGATCATTCTGGACCCGCCAGCCTTTGCCAAGAGCCAGAAAGTGCGTCACAACGCTGTAATGGGTTACAAGCGATTGAATGCCGAGGCCATGAAACGCATTAAGCCGGGTGGCATTCTGTTTACTTTCTCTTGCTCACAGGTGGTAGACAAATACCTGTTCAACAATACGGTCATGGCAGCTGCCATTGAGGCCGGTCGCAATATCAAGATCATGCACCACCTCTCCCAACCCGCCGATCACCCCATCTCCATCTTCCACCCCGAAGGTGAGTATTTGAAAGGATTGGTGCTGTTTGTGGAATAAAGAGAGTTTAGAAGTTTGAGAGTTGAGGAGTTTAGGAATTAGTGAGTGCCAATTCTTTCTTCTTCTTGTTGATAAAAATACAAAGGCCCGCCATAATGGTGGGCCTTTTGTTTAAAATTAGGTATGCTAGATTCGAAAATTACTTACCTCCTCAACTCTCAAACTCCTAAACTCTCAAACTTCCCCAACTCTGTAACTCTAAAACTTGTGGCAATTCCATGCGGATGCGCCATTCTTTGGGATAGTAGTTATTGAGACGGTTGCCTACTTGTTTGGCCCATCCAAGAGGCAGGCCTTCGAACTGAAGTAAGATCCAGTCGTTGCTATTACCACTGATGCCAATGTCTTCTTTGCGAAGGTAGCGCAGAGCTGATTCAAGTTCAAGTTCTTCAGTACGGAAAGCTGCTCTGTTGACGTACTGTGATAGTGCCAGGGCTTGCAGTGGTTTTAATTTTTTACCTTTCGCTTCGGCTATCTCAGTCCCTGCGTAGATCACATACAGGTTCTGGTATAGCTGATCAACTTCTTCAAAGAGATTTTCAGGTATAGTCGAGATTACCTCTCCATACTGAACCCAGGCAAAACGACCCGGTTCTATTAACCAGTCGTTTACCATGGCTTGTTCTTTTTTGCCGGCGTGCGTCAGTTTATACTTTTTCTTTTTAGAGGACCGCTGAGGTGCCTCATACTCCCCCGCTTTGCGGATAACGGACAAAAAGAAGCCTTCGCCCTGTACCTGATGTGGGTAGAAGCGATAACCGGAGACACCATGGAGTGCAGTTTCTTCCACTCCCCATGCTGGATCGAGGTTGAGCGCAAGCGGTTGGGCCTTTCCCTGATCAGCCAGCCAGGCAATGTTTTGTTCGTTTTCGGCCAGATTCCAGGTGCAGGTGCTATAAATCAGGACGCCACCCGGCCGAAGGGCTTCCCATACGTCCATCAGGATGCGCTGTTGCCGCTGGGCGCAAAGGTTCACGTTTTCATCCGACCATTCGTTCATTGCCTGCGGGTCTTTGCGGAACATCCCTTCGCCACTGCAGGGGGCGTCCACCACCATCACATCAAAAAACTCAGGCAGGCGGCCGAAGTCACGCGGATCGTTATTGGTAACCACCACATTCCCACTCCCCCATTTGGTCACGTTCTCTGCCAGTATACTGGCCCGGCTGCGAATCACTTCATTAGCCACTAACAAACTGTCGGGTGAGATCAGGCTAGCGATGTGGGTCGACTTACCACCAGGAGCTCCGCATAAGTCCAAAACATGCAGTGGCTGACTTAGGTCCACGTGCTGTCGCATGGCCTGTTCCAAAAACATAGAACTAGCCTCCTGCACATAGTAGGCTCCGGCATGCAGGCGTGGGTCCAGCGTGAACTGCGGTCGCTCCGGAAGATAATAGCCCGCTTCCGTCCACGGTACCTGTGGTAGGTTTAGTTCACCTTGCAGCTTGCTTTTGTTTAGTCGGATGCTGACGGGGGCTGGCTGTTGTAAGGCGGCTTCGAAACGGGTATAATCCGCTCCAAGCTGCCCTTTCATGCGCTCAACAAATGAATGTGGTAATTCCATACCCTAAAGGTACGGCTATTTGAGGGATTGGGAAAAGGGATTGCTTTGGGTTGTTAGATTGATTGTTGACCAGTCAGGGCTATAAGTTCTTTCATGATCGGGACATCGGCCGGGCACCAATCATAATCAGGGAGGTATTGTGGCTCAACCCAGTGGTATGACCGGTGTTCTGTCATGTGAATGGTGCCTTCGTTGTATTGGCAGAGATAAGGTATAAGTTCGATTGTTTTATCGTCATACTCCTGCACCACTGGCGTGAGCCGCTGTACCGGAGTGATGTCTAAGTTAAGTTCTTCTTTAATCTCCCGGATCAGGCTGGCCGCTTCGGTCTCTCCGTCCTCAATTTTTCCTCCCGGGAATTCCCAAAGCATGGCTTGGGACATCGTCTCGCTACGCTGCGTAATCAGCACACGACCATATTGTTCGATAAGTGCACAAGTAACTTTTGTAATCATAGCCTAAGTTAGAAAAAGAGCGTCAGTTTGTATGCTTTTACTTTGATATTTTTTTACTTAAAAGAGATTCAATTTGATAAAAAATTATTCCTGCTACCAGACACACTGTTAAATTTAAGGTTACATTTTTGTCATCCTGGATCAGACCAAAATATAATACCTGTACCAGGAAGATATGATAGGATGCCTGTCCAACTGTCGCCATAAGCCTAAATAGTATAAAATCAGATTGCTGCGGAAATGCCAGTATACCCAAAAGGATCAGCATCGCGGCATATGGGAAAGTGAGAAATAACTGGGCCTGCCATTCAGGTCTGATATAAGGTAGACTTATACCTTGGTATTGATGCACATACAAGTAAAGGCCACTTACTACTCCAAGCAGGACTAATATCCAGCTATACCTTCTAAAATCCGAGATAATCAATTTTGAAACCCACAGACCGGCTGCAATTGCTGAAAAGTAACGGAACAATGCGGCGTCATATAGATAGCGGTCCTGTTCAAAATAATCCAGTTGATAAGCGACCAGCTGAAAGGTAATTTCAACGAATAACAGGATAAAAGTCGTGCGAAGTGGCCAACGATTGAAGGTATAGCCAATTAAAGGCAGCACAAGCAGTGACTGCAATAAGAGGGTAATAAAATAATTGCCTTTACCGGACACAGGCAGGACACCAATCAGGTTCGTCCAGTTCAAGGTATAGACATTCTGTGCGTATACCTGTTCCCAAACGTAGCCCAACGCTAACGAAATAAGATAGATAAGTAAAAGCGGAAATATAATGCGCAGTGCTTTTTTTTGAAAATAGTGCGGGGTATAAAGCTGATGAAAGTGAAGCGTTTTGCTGCCATAAGACATGCCCAGATTCAGACCCATCAATACCATAAACACAGGTACGGCCTGCCAGATATGAAACACAGCATAGCTGGAAACCAGTTGCTCCCGCGAGAGTGAGTGCAACAATAGCACGGCAAAGATGGCCAGTCCCTTTAAGATGTCAATTTGCTGGAAATGCTGTTTCATGTATCAGACCCCGCCATGCAGTTAGGGCTTTAAACGCGAAAGGCACACCTCGAGGTATGCCTTTCATTCGATCAGTAATGTTAGCTTAGGTAAGTTTTTCCTTCAATATCTCGAACTCGACAGCTGGCGAAATGCGCTCATATAAGATATGGTACACCGCTGTTGTAATAGGCATATCTACCTTGAGTTTTTTATTCAGTTCGTAAATACTCTGCACCGCATAATATCCTTCCGCCACCATGTTCATTTCGATCTGGGCTGATTTTACAGTGTAACCATGACCGATCATATTGCCAAAAGTACGGTTACGGCTGAACTGCGAATAAGCAGTCACAAGCAAATCGCCCAAATAGGCCGAACCGTTCAGGTCACGGTGGATCGGCATGGCGGCGTGCAAGAAGCGTTCAATTTCCTGCATCGCATTCGATACCAGCACTGCCTGAAAATTGTCACCGTAATTCAAACCGCGCGCTATACCGCAGGCAAGTGCGATGATGTTCTTGATCACAGCACAGTACTCTACACCGTCCAGATCATCCAGCGGGTTAGCTTTAACATAACGGTTGCGCAGCAGTTCACAGAAGCGCTCAGCCGTAGGCAGGTCGTGCGAGCCGATCGTGAGGTACGACTGCTTTTCCATCGCTACTTCTTCTGCATGGCAAGGACCTGCAATGACCAGCTGGTGGCTGTTCGGAACATCGTACTGCTGGCCAAGGTAATCCGTTATCAGGATATTCTGCTTCGGGATCATCCCTTTGATGGCAGAAATCAGCACCTTATCTTTTAAGGCATCCTGTTCCAGCCCACCTAATGCCTCCTGAACAAAAGCGGCTGGTACTGCCAGTATAACCCAGTCTGCTACAGCTACAACGTTACGTAAGTCCGTTGAAGGCTTTACATAATTCAGGTCGTAGGTCACGCCACTCAGGTAACGTGGATTGTGTCGGTACTCACTCAGGTGCTGCACATCGTTTTCGTTGCGCATCCACCAGTGTATCTGGGCTTTATTTTCTGAGAGGATCTTCACCAAAGCAGAAGCCCAGCTCCCCCCTCCTATAACTGCAATTTTTTCCAAACCGGATGTTTATTTGTTATTCACCATTCGCTTCAGCCAAAGCTGATTTGTTTAGTGACTTCTCATCTTTCACGGCCACTTTAGCACCGTCTTTCAGGGTCTTTGATACGGCTCTGAAAGGACCGGATACTATTTTTTGTCCTTCTTCCAAACCACTCAGAATTTCGATGTTCTCAAAATCGCTGATTCCAGTTTTCACCTTCACTGACTTCACTGTATTGTTGGCGTCGTGTACAAACACCACCTCTTCTACAGGACCTGTTGGCGCTGCAGGAGCCGCATCTGCATTGTTATCAGCGTTGTTACCCTCCGCATTCTCTTCAGATGCTCTGGCTGGTTTGTTAGAACGAGTTGTCACTGCTGACAAAGGTACAGATAAAACATTGCTTTTGCGTGCTGTGATGATGTCAACTGATGCCGTCATGCCCGGGCGGAAAGGACGGGCGTTCTTATCTGCCAGGTGGCTGTAAGATTCATTCAGCAGGCGGATACGTACTTCAAACTCGGTTACTGCTTCCAAAGAGGCAGCATCTTTTGCCGTGTTGGCAATAGAAGTCACGATGCCTTTGAACTTCTCGTCGCGGCTGGTGTAAGAGTCAACTTCCACGATTACGGAGTCACCCATACCTACCCGGATGATGTCGTTCTCGTTCACATTCACGCGCACCTCCATGTTGTTGAGGTTGGCAATGCGCATGATCTCAGTACCAGCCATTTGGGAAGTACCCACCACACGTTCACCTCTTTCAACATTCAGTTTTGATACAGTGCCGCTCACAGGAGCGTAAATGGTAGTTTTGTTCAGGTTCTCGCGGGCATCATTCAAGGAGGCCTGTGCATTCTGAATACTGAACTCGGCGGCACGCACGCTCTGAGCCAGTGACTCAATCTCCTGCTTGCCGGCTTCATATTGTGCTTTTATTTGCTGAAACTCAGCCTCAGAAATTACTTTCTGATTGAAAAGGCTTTTGTTACGCTCAAAGTTCTGTTCTATTTGAACAAAGTTGGCTCTTGATTGTGCCAGACGGGCTTTTGACTGGGCCAGGTTTGCACGTGCCTGATTTACACCAGCCGTTTGCATGTCTACCAGTGACTGATAGTTGTCAGGGCGGATTCGAACCAGCAACTGTCCTTTCACAACAGAGTCACCTTCCTGTACAGTCAGTTCGATGATCTCACCAGATACGTCTGGGCTGATCTTCACTTCGGTTTCAGGTTGTACTTTACCGGAGGCGCTTACTTTCTCGACAATCTCGGTGCGCTTCACCTCTGCCAGTACTACCTCTGTTCCTTCTTCTTTACCAATCCAGCCTGCTTTTTTAGCTACCAGAGCCAGTACAAGAATCAGAACCAGTACGCCTATCAGGGTGTAAATAAGCTTATTCGATTTTTTAGCTGCCATAATTTTATGTTAGAAAGAGAGGTCTTTGCCCTGGTAAAAATCCAAGACTTTTAATTTAAATGTGTACTCGTATTTTGCCTGTACCAAACTGGATTGTGCAGAGCGGTATGTATTAGCTACTATATTGAAATCTACTGTGTTAATCACACCACCCTGAAGTCTTAGTTCAGCATTGCGGAAGTTCTTCTCAGAGGCGTTTACCTGCTGGCGTGCGGCCGCATACCGACGCTGTGCGGCGATGGCATCCACATAGGCCTGCTCGATTGTCTGGCGCAGGTTGTTGCGGGCGATATCGGCATTGAGCTGTGCGTTTTGCTGCTGTATCTTAGCGCGCTGCACATTGGTGCGTACCTGGAAGCTGTTCAAGATCGGAACCTGAAGTGACACACCTACCTGCGTGTTCAGGTTATCGTCCCATTGGTTAAACATACCATAATACTCGTCAATGCGGCGAGTTTCTATATTGTCAAACCATAAAGTCTGAGAAGCAGAGCCTGTTTCATTTAGATATACTACCTGAGGCACACGACCTACCACTTCCCGCTCGATAGCCAATAGCCTGCGGCTGGTGCTGGCGTATCTGCTACCTGCGCCGGCGAAAAGACTAAGGCGCGGGAAATAAGCACCTCGAGCCAAGCTAAGGCCTGTTTCTGCACTGCGCAGACGAATTTCAGTAGCACGTATAGCAGGAAGTGTCTGTAAAGCAACGTCGTATACCTGGCTCCCATCAACAATTACCGGATTCTCATCAGGAGTAGGTATCTCCGGAATCTCTACCTGAAACTCTTCTGTGGTCGGTATATTCAGGAGTTGCATCAGGGTGAGTCTTGAAATATCCCGCTGGTTCTGTGCAGTGATAAAGTTCAGCTCATCTGTTGCCAACTGCGACTCCAGGTCTAGCACGGCATTCTCTGCCACACTACCTGCTTTCAATAAAGCCTGTGTGCGTGTAAGCTGCTGTCTGGTGAGGTTACGCTGCAAATCAGAAACATTCATTTGCTCGTTGGCAAACAGGATGTTCAAATAGGCAGTCACAATTTGAATGGTAATGTCATTTTGAGCTGAGAGGTAATCCTGCTCACTCGCCTCCAGGTCCAGGCTGTTTTGCTTGATTTGGTTTACCTGCTGGAAACCGGCAAACAAGGGCAAGGACGCGTTTATGGAAACGTTGGAGGTACGTGCGTTTTGTGTTTGCAGACTGAAACTTACAGGATCCTGGAAAGAACCTGTGTTAAAGCTGTAGTTACCGTTCGCATTGATGCTTGGGAGCCTGGCGGCACGCGACTGATTCAGGTCAGCTCTGTTTAGATCACGGTTCAGACCACTCTGACGGACGTTCAGGTTATTGGTTTTAGCGTAATTGACAGCCTCCTCCAGTGACCAGATCCCATCGCTACCTGCACCTTGCTGTTGTGCCATTGCAGAACTAAAACCGCCGAAAGATAGCCCAAGCGCTAACAGCAGTACTTTGTTTGACATTTTTTTCATAGTATGAATTCTTCTTAAAGGTCGATGTTGGGGATATAGATCACGTGCTTCACCCAGCTCAATTGCTTGAGATAGTCCAGTGTAACAGGCTTTATACCTGAGTCCATCTCAATAAACTGGCGGGCCAATTCGTTTTTGCCTTTGCGTGACACGTTCATGGTGGCAATGTTGCAGTCATCGTGGGCTATAACTGAAGCAATGAACGCAATACTGCCTTTCACGTCAGCCGCATCAATGATCAGTGTGTGCTGGTTTGCGGAGAAATTAGCTGTAAATCCATCCACTTCCACGATCTTGATCACCCCACCACCGCGACTCTGGCCAATTACTTCCACCTCGCGATCACCCGCTTTCAGGTTGAGTTTGATCGTGTTGGGGTGCATGGTCGAGGCATTGCCTACAGAACGGAACGTATACTTGAGTCCCCGCTCTTTGGCAAAGTCAAACGCCTCTTTGATGCGCTTGTCATCTGTTTTAAAATCCAGTAGCCCGGCAATGATGGCACGATCTGAGCCATGCCCTTCATAGGTTTGCGCAAATGAATTGTAAAAGGTGATGATAGCTTCCTCAGGAGCGGTGCCCAATACCCGGATCGCTGCACGCGCAATGCGCACAACACCAGCGGTATGAGAGCTCGAAGGTCCTATCATAATCGGTCCTATCATATCAAAGACACTGCTTTTTTCTGCCATAGAAGTATAAGCGGGTAAATATCGTAAAACCCAAATTTAACAATTAAGGCTTATTATAACATTTTTTCGCCGTTATATTCTGGTGATTTCTACCAACAGTCTGTTTTGCTCTATCAATATAGGCATCAGCCCCACAAATCTTATTTGAGCTTAGCCAGATATGACGGACTATCTACACATTAGGATGCTTTATCGTGACATATGGTTGCCCGAGTATCAGGGATTTATTTGTGAAGACATTTGTTTTGTTATAGGTCGTGACAAATATTAGCGTGCCGTCAGTATCTCTGCAATTGTTTTACTTAATTTGTAGGCTAATGGCGTCTTACCAAACCCCATCTGTACAACATGGAAAAACAACCGTTCAAGCCGGAAGTACTGGAACAGCTCCGTCGACTGGAAGCTAAATACGTGCCGCTGGGGCAAGATTTGGCTGCCTATCTGGAGGGGCTCTATTACACGGATTACCTTAATTACTGGGACTATATTCACCTGGATACGCTGCTCAGTTTACAGAATCCGCGCACGTCTATACCTGATGAAAAGATTTTTATCATGTATCACCAGATTACGGAGTTGTATTTTAAGCTTTGCCTGGAAGAGTATCGTCAAATTGGTGAAGACAAGGAGATTACAGGTGAGATCCTCTATAAACGCTTAAAGCGCATTAACCGCTATTTCGAAAATCTGATTGATTCCTTTGATGTGATGGTGGACGGGATGGACCCGAAGCAGTTCCTGCAATTCCGGATGGCCCTCATGCCTGCCAGTGGTTTCCAATCGGTGCAATATCGCATGATTGAAATTGCCTCTACGGAGTTACGTAATCTCACTGATAAGGAGAAGCGCAAAGCACTTGGTTTGCAGAGCACACATGAAGAACTGATGGGGTGTATCTACTGGAAAGAAGGCGCAACTGAAGTGTCTTCTGGGTCAAAGACACTCACCCTGCTTCGTTTTGAGGAAAAATATACGGCACAATTGATCCAATTTGCACGTGAATACGAGAGCAAAAATGTTTGGGCGGTATACAAACGCTTGCCTGAGGAAGAACAGCAAAACCCACGATTGATCCGTCAATTGCGTGAACTGGATAGCAACGTGAATGTCAACTGGCCCCTAATGCACTATAAATCTGCCGTACGCTACCTGCAGCGTGACCCGGAAGTAATTGCTGCTACCGGCGGTACGAATTGGCAGAAATACCTCCCTCCAAAGTTTCAGAAACGTATTTTCTATCCAGCGATTTGGTCAGAAGAAGAACTAAATAACTGGGGCAAGGGTTGGGTTGAGAAAGTGCTGAACGGAGATATTTAGAATTTTGATTGAGTGTTTAAGCCAATGTGTACTTATACAAAAGTTTACTTAGTTTATTAAATGCTTAGTTTGTAAATTAAAAGTTTAAGGATAGCTACCTTACTTGTTGTAAATGAAGAAGAAAGAAGTTGAAGTTGTATTGTCGCCGGAAGTGGCGTACAATGACGAAGTGCTGGAACTGGAGCTTATAAAGAGTGCCGGACTCAAGCCAGAGGATGTTAAGCACATCCATCGCATCAAACGTTCGATTGATGCCCGTGGTCGGCAGGTTTTGCTCCGTGTGCGGGCCGACCTATACCTGGACACCCCTCCTGCCGATGTCCTTTCGGCCAAGTATAGCTACCCTGATGTGACCAACGCCAAAAAGGTGATCATCGTGGGTGCTGGTCCTGCCGGGTTGTTTGCGGCGCTGCGTTGCATTGAACTGGGACTGAAGCCGATTGTGCTGGAGCGCGGAAAAGACGTGCGTGCCCGTCGTCGTGATTTGGCAGCTATTAATAAAGAGCACATCGTCAATCCTGACTCGAACTACTGTTTTGGGGAAGGCGGTGCCGGTACCTATTCGGACGGTAAACTCTATACCCGTTCCAAAAAGCGTGGAGACCTACAGCGTATCCTGGAGATCTTTGTGCAGCATGGTGCTACACGGGACATCCTTTTTGATGCCCATCCGCATATCGGCACCAATAAATTACCACGCATTATCACAGCCATTCGCGAGAGCATCGAAGCGGCGGGTGGCGAAGTGCTGTTCGACAAACGGGTGACCGATTTTATCGTGGAGCAGAACGAGATGAAGGGCGTTGTGACGCAGGACAGTCAGGAGTATGTTGGTGAAGCCGTGATTCTTGCCACTGGCCACAGTGCCCGTGACGTTTTTGAATTGCTACACCATAAAGGCATTACCATTGAGGCAAAGCCCTTTGCCATGGGTGTGCGAGTGGAGCATCAGCAAAAACTGATTGACAGCATACAATATAAATGCGAAGACCGGGGTTGCTGGCTGCCAGCTTCCTCATATGCACTCGTGCACCAGACAGTATACGACAACAAACAACGGGGTATCTTCTCGTTCTGTATGTGTCCGGGTGGTTTCATTGTGCCGTCAGCTACGGCTCCCGGAGAGGTCGTTGTGAACGGTATGTCGCCAAGCCGCCGCGATTCAAAGTTTGCCAACTCGGGCATCGTCGTAGCGATTGAGCTGGAAGACATGGAGATCGACAAATACGGACCGCTCGCTGGTTTGCGGATGCAGGAAGCCCTGGAGCGCAAAGCCTGCGAAATGGCGGGCGGAACCCAGAAGGCCCCTGCTCAACTCCTCCTTGACTTTACGCGTCAGAAAACCGGAGGCGCTTTGCTGGAGACATCTTACCAGCCAGGCCTGACGCCAGTGGACATAAACCAACTGTTCTCTCCTGTCATGGCTTATCGTTTGCGGGAAGGTTTCAAAGCATTCGGCAACAAAATGCGCGGTTACCTGAGCAATGACGCCCAGATCATTGGTGTGGAGAGCCGTACCTCTTCACCGGTTCGCATTCCGCGTGACAGAGATACATTGGAACATGTGCAGATCAAGAACCTATACCCATGTGCGGAAGGTGCCGGGTATGCAGGTGGCATTGTATCAGCAGCGATGGATGGGGAACGTTGTGCTGAAAAAATTGCGGCCAAGGTACTGGCATAGGTATGCAGCTGTACTTGTATTTGGCTTATACCTGATTGCCCTGTAACGTTTCGCTACGAATAGCGGTTAAATAAAGGGATCAAAAATCTGAACCATGAAAAAGACACTTGTACTGGGTGCTACCGATAATCCTTCCCGCTTTGCTTATAAGGCCATTCACCGATTGCAGCAACATGGCCACGAAGTGGTACCGGTGGGCATTCGCAAAGGAGAAGTTGGCGGTCAGCCCATCATCACCGATAAAACAGAGAAAATTGAAGGAGTAGATACAGTCACGCTCTATGTAGGACCGCAAAATCAGCCGACCTGGTATGACTACATAATATCCCTGCAGCCGAAGCGAATCATATTCAATCCGGGTACAGAAAACCGAGAATTGGAGCAATTGGCGGAAGACGCAGGTATAGAAACCATGCACCACTGTACCTTGGTGATGCTGGCTTCCAGCACGTATTAAATTTTTTTTGAAATTTTATTTCGGAGCTGCAACCTCCCTAAAAGCCGGGCGTATAAACCAATATAATCAAAGTTTGCAGATGGCATTTGTTGTCTATGTTAACTTTAGAAAAAGGGATCTTTCAAGAGATCCCTTTTTTGTTTTTATGCCTCCCGTCTCAGAACCTCCAGTGGCGGCCTGTTCAGCACACCCCGGCTATTAAGTAATCCTACAGCCACGGTCAGGAAGGTCACCAGTACGAAGATGACCAACAAAGGCCAGATAACAGGCACAAACTCCATCTCAAAGCTGAATACGGCCAAAGCCCAGGCAGCAGCAAAGGCAATCACACAGCCTACAGCAGCGGCCAATATGCCCAGCATCAGGTATTCCATCAGCGTTATACCTAAGATTTGTTTTTTATTAGCGCCCAGCGTACGTAACAGCACACTTTCCTGCACGCGCTGGTACTTGCTCACATTCACTGATCCCACCAGAACGAGTAATCCGGTGAAAATGCTAAACAGTGCCATAAACTGGATTACAAAGGAGATTTGGCTAACCACTTCCTCCAGGGTACGCAAAATCAGGTCGAGGCCTATGGCTGACACATTGGGGAAAGCCTCTACCACCCGTCGCTGGAATTGAGCCGCTTGCTGCTCGTTGTCGCTGCGGGTCATCAACACATGAAACTGGGGTGCTTCTTCCAAGACTCCCTCCGGGAAGAGCACCTGGAAATTCGTTTGAACCCGGTTCCAGTCAACTCGACGCACATGTGCTACGCGGGCAGGTATAGTTGCTCCCTGAACATTGTATAGCAGCGAGTCTCCCACCTTTACTTTGATACGCTCTGCGTAACGCTCTTCCAATGATACGGGGACTCTGCCACCGGTCGTATACTGCCCTTCACTCCAGCTACCCTCCTGCGTTTTCTCTGAGTCGCTCAGGTGATCTCGATAGGTTACCCGATACTCGCGTGTAAAATTCCAGGGTTTGATTTCAAGAGTAGTATCCTTCCGCACGTCGGCCAAAGTCAGGTTATTTATCTGTTCCAGGCGCACGGTTACGATTGGGTCGAAGTAAAGAATGGGTAGCCCCTCCTGCTTAGTGAGTTCAGCTACCTGATCACGTTGTGCGTTCTGGATGTCGAAAAGCACCAGGTTTGGTTGATTCTCGGTGCCGGATAGTGACACTTCGCTCAGCAAAGTGCGCTGTACCATGAAGAGCGTTCCAATCAGCGCCGTGCCCAAGCCGATAGACACCATCAGCAACAGGGTTTGGTTGTTTGGTCGGTATAGATTAGCCAGGCCCTGTCGCCATACATAGCCCCAATGGGTAGGGAAAAAGCGTTTGACGGTCCAGGAAAGTCCTTTGGCCAGCAAGGCCAGCACCAGGAATGCTGCGATAACGCCACCTGTAAAGTATAGTGCCTGCCACCATGTGCCCAGCTGCCATCGCGAGAAGACCACAATAAACGCCAGAATAAGTCCGTAGACTGCCCACCGGAGCGGGTCTTTCTGATTAGTGAGGTGCTCGACCGTAGCCCGTAGCGTGATGAGAGGTGAAACTTGCCTGATGCTTAGTAACGGCAGTAGCGCGAACAGAACTGAAACCACGACTCCTAGCAGGATACCTTGTGTGGCAGCCGCCAGTGAGAAATAAGCATCTACACTCACAGGCAGGAATGTCTTGAACAGCTCCGGCAGCACAAGTTGCACGATGCTACCAATGGCGGCACCGGCCAAACCTCCCAGCAAGCCCATGCCCATTACCTGAAACAGGTATACCAGAAAAGCCTGTTTGCCGCTCATGCCTAAGCAGCGTAGAATACCGATGGTGGCCAGTTTGTCGCGCATGTATACGTGCACCGCACTGGCGACGCCCACACAGCCCAGCAGCAAGGCAACAAACCCCACCAAGGCCAGGAAACGGGCCAATTCGTCATAAGAACGGCCCATACTAGCTTTGCGGGTCTCTACGGTATCGTAGAACATGCCGTACTCCTCAAAGCGTGAGTCCAGTTTCTTGCCTAGCGTGTCAGGCTGCACGGACTCATTCAGATCGTAGTAATAGTAATAAGAAACCCTGCTTCCTCGTTGGATCAGACCAGTTTCCGGCAGATATTGCCTTGGTATGTAGACCACAGGAGCCACAGCGGCCGTCATGGCGGTCTGTCCAGGTATACGATGCAGGGCGCCTTCAATGGCAAAGGTCAGCGCCCCAACCCGGATCGAGTCTCCGACCTGCGCTTCGTATTGCAACATCAGGTTATTGTCTACGAGCGCGCGTTTGTCTTCCCGAAAGCTTCGGCTAGCTTGTTCCGGATTTGTCTCGATGGCTCCAAAATAAGGAAATTCACCCTCCAATGCCCGAACCTGTACCAATCGGGTATCATTGCTCTTCACAAAATACACCATGGACATCATGCGGTTCTCGTCAGAGCGCTTGCCTAGCGTGCTTACTGAATCTATAAGCGCCATGGATAGCGAGTCAGGCTCTTTGTTCATGCCCATCACCAGATCTGCTCCGATCAGGGTCCTCGCTTTTTCGTCAATGGCGAGCTGCAAACTATCACGGAAAGAGTTGATAGCAACCAAAGCGGCTATGCCCAGTACGATGGAAGATAAAAACAAAATGAGTCTGCCCCGGCTGCGACGGGTATCGCGCCACGCCATTTTGAGTAGCCAAGGTATATTCAGTTTCGGTTTATCCGGATTTGGCTTTTTGTCAGACAAGGTATACTTGATGTTAAATTGTATAACTAATTATAATGCCAGCGTTTATGCCTTAAGAGTGGCTGGAGTCCTCGGGCTGGTGAACTGTTTCAGCTGTTCCGGTATCAGACACCACATGACCGCCTTTGATGCGGATAATGCGCTGTGTCTTTTCGGCCAGTTCCAAATCGTGGGTGACAAGTACCAGTGTAGTACCAGCCTCACGGTTAAGTTCAAATAAGAGGCGTTCTACCTTATCTCCTGTTTCCTCATCCAGGTTACCGGTGGGTTCATCCGCAAATAGTATTGTGGGTCTGTTGGAGAAAGCCCTGGCCAGGGACACCCGCTGCTGCTCCCCACCTGATAGCTGTGTCGGGTAATGATCATGGCGCTCGGCCAAGCCCACACGGGCCAGCAAATCCATAGCCTCCCGCTGCACATTGCGCTCCCCTCTTAATTCCAGCGGTACCATGACGTTTTCCAATGCCGTCAAGGTAGGTATCAGCTGAAAGTTCTGGAAAATGAACCCCACATACTGGTTGCGTACCTGTGCCCGGGCATCTTCACTTAGGTTGTCGAGTCGCACACCATTGAGGATCACAGAGCCACTACTGGCGCGGTCTAGTCCGGCGCAAAGGCCCAGTAAAGTGGTTTTGCCGCTACCGGACGGTCCCACAATAGCGCAAGTGTCGCCAGCCTGTAGGGTAAAGTTTATACCTTCCAACACGGTTAAGTGACGGTCGCCGCTGTCGTAGGTCTTCTTAAGGTTGTTGATTTCTAATATTGTAGACACGTAGCTTGTGTTTTGTGGAACGGAAATTAGGTTTCTGCTTAATCAGGTATAGCTATACCTCAAACGAATCCCGAACCTAATAACTTATAGTGGTCGTTATAGGTTTTAAGATTGATAAAACTAAATTTAGCAAAAAATCACTTTCATGAATAAAAAGAGCAAGTATATCTCCTTCTTCCTGGCCCTCATCATCACCTTGGCGGGCTGCGAGCAGGCAACTACCACTGAGGAGGTGGCAACAGAGCAGCAGGTACAAACAGACACCACTGCTACTGCAGTAGCCCCTAAAAATGAGCGTACCAAAACGATCGTATTCTTCGGGAATAGCCTTACTGCCGGGTATGGACTGGAGCCTGATCAAGCCTTCCCTGCCCTTATCCAGGAGCGCATCGATTCATTAGGTCTTCCTTATAAAGCTGTAAATGCCGGCTTGAGCGGAGAGACCTCAGCAGGTGGAAAGAGTCGTATTGACTGGCTATTGAAGCAGCCAATCGATGTGTTTGTGTTGGAACTGGGCGCTAACGACGGACTCAGAGGGATAGATCCGGCCTCCACATATGATAATTTGGGCACGATCATCGACAAAGTGCGGGCACAGAATCCGGAAGCGGAGATTATCTTGGCAGGTATGCAGATGCCGCCAAGCATGGGGCAGCGCTATACACAGGAATTTGAGCAAGTGTTCACACGGTTGGCTAAGGACAAAGATGTAGCACTTATACCTTTCCTTTTGGAGGGCGTAGCTGGCGATCGGGCGCTCAATCAGGGGGATGGGATTCACCCAACTATAGAAGGGCAGCGTATACTGGCTGACAATGTATGGGCTGTACTGGAAGATATTTTAGTGGCCAATAGAGCCTCCTAGGGCACTTTTTAAAAAATAATTCATTTATTTTCAAAGATTTGTAACCATTCATAACACTAGTCACGTATAAAAGCATGGCTAAAAGTTGAAAGTTTAATTAATAATTAATCCTTTCAAAAAATAACAGCGCTGGTCCCTTCATTGGAACCAGCGCTGTATTTTTTTAGGCCATTTCTATACCTGACTACTCTTCAGCCACTTCTGATTTCATCTTTTCGGCCAACACATAATAGGCACCTTTGGTAACTACCTGTGCTGAAGCTGGCAATTCCTTTAGCGTCTTCACTTCAGTGAATCCATTTTCGGCTATACCTGTCTCCACTTCCTGCATGCGAAATGTCGATGGGCCTTCTTTCACAAAAATATAATGCTTGCCCTTGTAGCGCACCACAGACTCTTCAGGAAGTGCTGGCATTTCCTGTTTTCCGGCCAGTATCTGCGCATTCACATACATACCCGGCAAAAGATTTGAGTTCTTATTGTTCTCGAGCTCTGCATGCACGGTCACCATGCGGGAATCCCCTTCAAAGGCTCTTCCTAATGCGAAAATCTCGGCTTCCAGCGGCTCCCCTGCCACATTTGGCAAAGAGAACAGGACCTTCTGCCCTTCTTTCATTTTGCTGAAGTCGCGCTCAAACACGCTGAGTTCCAGATGCAGGTGATGGTTGTCTACGATCTCAAACATTTGCTGACCAGGCTGCGCGTAGGATCCCATGTTCACGTCGATAACACGCACGTAACCACTAATCGGAGCTGTAATGGCCATCGTCGAAGTGATGCGTCCTGCCTCTACGCTTTTCGTCGATATCCCCATGGCAGACAAATGTGTTGAGAGTGCCTTTAGTCTTGCGCGTTGCACCTGCACATCCGATTCTGCCTGTTCGAAGCGTTTGCGTGAGCCTACCTGTTCTTCCGTGAGTGTGCGCTGCCGTTCGTAGTCCTGCTCAGCGAAGCGCAGTTGGTTACGGGTGGTCAGGTACTCCTCCTGCAGCTTAATCAGTTCGGGATTCTGGATCGTAGCCAGCACTCTGCCTTTTTGAACATACTCTCCTTCTTTAATAGGTATGCTGCGCACGATACCGCCCTTCAACGGGTTGATACTGGCTTTGTTCTGTGGCGGCAGTTGAAGTTGTCCGTTAGCTGTGATGCGAGCTGATATCTCTCTGTTTTCGATTGATCCCAGTTCAATGTCGCCGACTTTTTGCTGAGCTTCCGAAAAAGCAACAACAAATGGAGATGTGGTTGCTGCGGCTTCCGATGTAGCAGCTTCCGGTTCTTCGGCAGGGGCTTGCTTAGAGCATGCTGCCAGGCTGATTAGTCCGCAAAGCGTAATGAGTTTAATTTTATATGCTGTCATATTATTCTAGTCCTGCGGTAAATTCTAAACTGATAATTGTTTGATTGTAGTCGCGGAGGGCGTTCAGGTAATTGCTGCGAAGCTGATATGCCTGGTCGAGGGCCTGCACGTATTCGATATAATCAATGTCGCCAGTACGAAAGCTAAGCTCGGCGGCCTTGTTCATCTGCTGAGCCTGCTTTAAGGCACCTTGTTCAAAAAAGGCCAGTGTATTACTGTGCTTTTGCAGCTCCTGCGCCAGATTTTGGATTTCTGTCAACAGCTGTTGCTGTTGGTGCCTTACCTGACTCTTCACAGCTTGCTCGTTCATTTTAGCCGCCTTGATGCGCGACTTCTGTGCGCCGAACCAAAGCGGAACGGCTATACCTACTTCATATCCTGTGAAGCGGTCGCCAGAGTTGTACACCCGCGATGGGTTTTCACGGGGTGCTTCTCCCACAAATGTCTGGTTGAAGTAACCGACCGTAAAGTCCGGTAACAGACGGGATTGTTCCAACTGCTTTTGCCGCTCAGCAACCTGCGTCGCACTCTGAAGAAAGGCGATGTAGGGGTTTGCAGCCAAAGTGGAGCTGTCAGCCTGTAAGATTAATTCGCGCTTTGAGAGTTTTTCATCTTCAAACTGAAGCGGCTCCTGTGCCTGCAAAAGTTGACGCAGTCGACGCTCGGCTATCTGCTGGTCGGCCAGTGCCTGTTGCATTTCCGTTTTTATACCTAAGCTGCGTGTTTCAGCAGTAGCCTGTTCCAGGTAGCCTGTTTCCCCAGTCTTAAACCGGATGGTAGCGGCTCTGGTGAAGCGTCCATATAAACTGTCCTGCTGTTGCAGCAAGCGCAGGCGCTCGTTCTGGTATTGCAACAGATACCAGGCCTGTTTAACATCCCGGATCAGTGCACGCTCCACAATCTGCTTTTGAGCTTCTGACTGCTTTATGTTTGCATCGGCTAGTCGGGCCTGATCGCGGTATACTGTTGGGAATGCAAACTGCTGTGAAGCCGATATATACTCATCTGCATTGATCGTGCTGATCTGACCACGGCTATAGGACAAGTTTGTTTTGGGCAAATCAGTAGCCGCGCCACGTAAGGCCTTTTCACGCTCCATACTATAGGCAGCGCTCTTCAAGCCCAGGTTATGCTCTCTTGCGTAGTTGATGCTCTGTTGCAGATTCAATGGGCCCTGTACCGTCTGTGCCATACCTTGTCCGGCATAAAGGAAGCTGCCTGCTATTAACAATAGCGTGATTATATGAACCGATACTGATTTGCGCTGAATTTTCTCTTCGGTAGGTTTTTCATTGGAAGAGAAAATATAGTAAAGCACTGGCAATACGACAAGGGTGAGTAAAGTTGACGTGAACAAGCCTCCGATCACCACAGTTGCCAGTGGACGCTGTACCTCTGCTCCGGCAGAACCGGAAAGCGCCATCGGCAGGAAGCCCAGGGCGGCTACAGAAGCCGTCATCAGAACTGGTCGCAGACGCACACTCGTCCCGAGCAAAACTCGTTCGTATACATCGTTCATACCCTCCCGCTTTAGTTGGTTAAAGTATCCGATCAATACAATGCCATTTAACACCGCCACGCCAAACAGGGCAATAAAGCCCACACCTGCCGAAATACTGAAAGGCATATCGCGAAGCCAGAGTGCAAAGATGCCACCAATCGCTGACAGAGGTATAGCCGTGAAAATGAGCAGACTTTGCTTAATGGACTTAAAGGCAAAGTATAAGAGCAAAAGGATAAGTAGCAGTGCCGCCGGCACGGCCACCGAAAGGCGACGCTTGGCATGTACCAGGTTTTCGAACTGACCGCCATAGGTTATAAAGTAGCCTGCTGGAAGTGGTAGTTCCCGGCTCAGCTTCTCCTGTATTTCAGACACAATCGACTCCACATCCCGTTCACGCACGTTAAAGCCGACTACAATTCGACGGCGGCCTTCCTCACGAGAGATTTGCATAGGACCTTCTTCGAACCGGATATCTGCTACCTGTTGCAGTGGTACCTGCCCACCTTGTGGCAGTGAAACAAACAGATTCTCGATATCAGTCAGATCCTGACGAGCACCTCCTTCCATGCGCACCACCAGGTCGAAGCGTTGGTCACCTTCATAGATGGCGCCTGCTGCCTGGCCCGCAAAGGCCGTGCGGAGCACCGCATTCACGTCAGCTACCTGCAAGCCGTACTGCGACATGCGGGCGCGGTTGTAATCTACAACGATTTGCGGCAGACCGGTCACTTCCTCCACATATATGTCTTGCACACCGGTAACAGGCGCAATTAGTTTGTCTACCTGATCGGCTAGGTCAGACAGCTGGTCCAGGTCTTCGCCAAATATCTTAATGGCCACATCCTGTCGGGCACCGGTCATCAGTTCGTTAAAACGCAGCTGGATCGGCTGCTGAAAGCCGTAATTAACACCCGGAATTACTTTCAAGGCTTCGTCCATTTTGGCGGCAAGTTCCTGGCGGGTGCTGGCGCTGGTCCACTCATCTTTGTCTTTGAGCAGGATCATCACGTCAGCTGCCTCTATCGGCATGGGGTCGGTCGGGATCTCAGCCGTGCCGATCTTGCCAATCACCTCTGTTACCTCTGGAAATTGGGTCAGCAATATTTCACTGGCTTTAGTTGTTGTCTCAATCGTCTGGGTGAGTGAAGCGCCCGGCACCAGGCGCAGGTCCATGGCAAAGTCCCCTTCCTCCAGGTCAGGCAAGAACTCCCCCCCCATACGGCTAAACACAAACAGGCTGAACGTGAAAAGAACCAGTGCCGCACCAATGACGAGTGCCTTGCTGTGTAAGGCAAAGGTGATCACCGGACGGTATACCCGCTCCAGAAAACCCATGATCCGGTCTGAGATGTTCGGTTTGTGCTTGGTGGTTTTGCTCAAGAGCAGTGTCGCTACCATCGGCACGTAAGTGAGCGAAAGTATAAATGCCCCCATGATGGCAAAGCTCACCGTCTGCGCCATCGGCTTAAACATCTTCCCTTCTATACCGACCAGCGCCATGATCGGCAGGTATACAATCAGGATGATGAGCATACCGAAAGCGGCGGAGTTCATAATGTTGGAAGCAGCACTTTTTACTTCCATGTCCATTTCCTTTTGCGTCAATCTGCGCAGTGGCAAATCTTTGTTCTTGACCACGATGAAGTGTAAGACGCCTTCCACAATAATCACGGCGCCGTCTACTATCAAACCGAAGTCAATTGCACCGAGGCTCATCAGGTTGCCCGATACGCCAAATACATTCATCATACCCAGGGCAAATAGCATCGAAAGCGGTATAACGGAGGCGACTACCAGGCCCGCCCGCAGATTGCCAAGTAAGAGTACAAGGATGAAGATGACGATCAAGCCACCCTCGATCAGGTTAGTTGCCACGGTATTAATGGCTTTATCAACTAAGGTGCTACGATCCAGATAAGCTTCAATGACCAGGCCTTCGGGCAAAGAGGACTGTATGCTTGCCACCTTGTCCTGCACAGCTTTGATCACCTCAGATGAGTTGGCACCTTTCAGCATCAGTACAATGCCTCCGACAACTTCGCCCTCGGTATTGCGTGTCAGGGCACCGTAGCGAACCGGATGGCCATACTGTACCTGCGCCACATCGCGTACCAGTACAGGCAAGCCATTGCGATTGGACACAACAATTTTTTCAATGTCCTCGAGGTTACTCACCAGCCCTAAGCCACGAATGAAGTAAGCGCTTTGGTTTTTTTCAATATAAGCTGCTCCTGTATTTTCATTGTTCTGCTCCAGCGCACCGATCACGTCGGTAACGGATAAGTTCATGCTGCGGAGGCTGGTTGGGTTCACGGCTACTTCATACTCTTTCAGGAATCCGCCAAAGCTGCTTACATCGGCTACACCCGGTGTACCCAGCAGTTGCCGACGCACAATCCAATCTTGAATGGTACGGAGTTCGGTAGGGCTGTATTTCTTTTCGCTGCCCGGTTTGGTAACCAGCACGTACTGGTAGATTTCGCCTAGACCCGTGGTCACAGGAGCCAGCTCAGGAGTACCCATTTGCTCGGGAATCTGTCTGCTTGCTTCTCCCAGGCGCTCGGTTATCATTTGCCTGGCCAGGTACTGGTCTACTTCGTCTTTGAATACGACGGTAATCACTGAAAGCCCGAAACGAGATACCGATCGCATTTCGATGACATCCGGCACATTGGCAAGGGCCATTTCAATGGGGGTGGTAATGAACCGCTCTACTTCCTGTGCGGCTAATGTAGGCGAAGAAGTGACCACCTGCACTTGGTTGTTGGTAATATCAGGAACGGCATCAACAGGCAATTGTGTGAGGGAGTAAGTGCCCCATACGATCAGCGCCAGTACCATCAGCCCAACAACCAGTTTATTATTTATCGAAAAATCGATGATCTTATTAAACATGGTAAGCTTGATTTTAATCAATAGAAATAGGTATGCAGCAAAGCCGCAAGCACTATTCAGGGCTTGTGGTTATACTTCGGACTGCATTTAAAATTGATGTTAGGATCAGGCTACCAGCCGTGGAGGGTGCCACCAGGTAGAGGCAATCTTAATTTCGCTCAACTCTGGGTAAATGAGTGGCTTTGTTTGTGGTATGATAGGTACACGAAAGACAATGTGCTCTGTTTCTACTGCAACCGTGAAAGTGGCACAGCAGCCACAGCTACAAAACATGGGGCATGTGTCTTCATGAAAAGGTGACTCACCGGTCGTGTCGGCGACATCGGTCATACTAGGAAGATGTTCGTGGCTATCCATGATCTTATCGGTGCATGGCAGGCAGGCACTCCAAAATATGAAGAGGGTAAATATGATCGCCACAAATTTCATCTTCACAAAGATAAGGTATTCCACCAAAAACCGTCCCTTTTACTCCTATTCAGAATCATTCTTAAAAATGCTGACTAGTGTTCGCAATCACTTTTGATTGCTTAGTCGCTTATCGGATAAAAAAATAATGAAATATAATCTGGTTGATAGCCAGTATTTTATAGGCAACGATGTCGCTATTTGAAAAAAATATGAGAAATTTATTCTTGCTTGGGCAACCTCCCGGTGCTTATGGACATCTAAGAGGTAAAGAGAGACAAAAGAGCTCCAGAAAAACCCAGGAAAGCGACATTATTTGATAAAATTTTACCCAGCGTGACAGAACAGGAGTTAATAGCAGGTTGCCAAAAGGCCGAAAGTAAAGCGCAGAAATGCCTTTACGAACGCTTTGCCTCGCCGATGTACGGTGTGTGCCTGCGTTACCTCAAAAACCAGATGGACGCTGAAGAAGCTTTATTGAACGGGTTTATGAAGGTTTACCAGAACATAGACAGGTTTGAAGGTAAAGGCAGCTTCGAAGGTTGGGTAAGACGCATCATGGTAAACGAGGCGCTTGGCTTTCTAAGAAAAAAAGAGTCGCTATACCTGTCGATCGAGGATGACCACGTACAAGTGGCGGGTGGCATAGGAGCCGACCATGATCTGGCGGAGGGCGAACTCCTGGAGTTGTTGCGAACTTTACCTGCCGGCTACAGGGCAGTATTTAACCTGTATGCAATTGAGGGATATTCCCATAAGGAAATAGCCGACATGCTGAACATTACGGAAGGTACTTCAAAATCGCAGCTAAGCAAAGCACGTGCTATGCTGCAGCGAAGACTAACCGGTCAGGAAGCAGTCGCCAGCTGATATAAAAGGAGGTTCTATTATGAAACCAGAAGACATAGACAAACTATTCAAAGAGCGATTGGGCCCTTCTTCGCCCACGCCTCCTGCCGATCTTTGGAACAGGCTGCAGGATCGGATAGAAACCGAGATGCCAGGTGCCCAAAAGGAGGAAGCGAAGCCCCGTGGCTTTATGTGGCTCTCCTACTCTATCGCGGCAGCTATCGCACTGATACTTTCGGTGGGCATCGTATTTTACAACGTGCAGAATGGCACTGTGCCAGTAGACCGTGATGGACTGGCTGACCGCAATGGCTTAAAACCTGAGCAGCCATTTATCGTTACGGAGCCAACCGAAGCAGACAAGCAAGTTGCAAAGGTAATTGAACCTGCCACTGATCTGCCAAAAGATGACGCAGTAGTGGAGCCAGCTTCGCCAACTGTAACTACCGCAGCAGCACCTCAACAGTCTGAAGCAACCAGGCAATTGATCGCCAAAGCAGAAACAAAGCCTGCTGTCAAAAAGACTAGCTCTAAAACCAGTGCCAGCCCGACCGTATCAGCTTCTCAACTTGTTGCAAAGGTAGAACAGCCGGCTAAACCTGACGCTCCTCAAAAGGGTGACTACTATAACACAGGAGAAACAACCCCGGTTGCTTTTGCCGCTAACACTGTGGATATGAACGCACAGCCAGTAGAAATTATAATAAAACGTGCTGTGGCCATTCAAGAAGTAGAGGAAGATGAAGAACTGAATGGCTTTGAGAAAAAGCAAAAGCTTGCCAAAAACATCTTTAAGCAGGTTCGAAACCTCTCAAACGGTGAACGGGTTGAATTGTCGGAGCTCGGCATCAACGCAGACAGAATTGCACTTGAAACTCAAATTGGAAAACAGAAAATATCTAAAGTCATTAATCTCTAATCTTTTAAAACCATGAAAAAGTTACTACTTCTCGTTACGGCCATCATCATGGCTGCAGCCACCGGTGTGTCTGCCAAAGGCGGTCAAACCATCGGCGAACGACTCGGCCAGCAGGATACGATCGTTGTAAAAATGGCCAATGGCGCTAAAATGGTGCTATACCTACAGAACATGGAACAGCTCAAAGCTTTCGAAAACTATAGCCTTGACTCCCTAATGCGCGTGCTGAATAAATACGTAGACCAGGTGGACCGTATGGACGGCGCCAATAAAGAGTTAAAGTCACAGGAAACAACAGTGGTTTTCGGCAAGGACGACAGTGATCCCGAAAAAGTAACCATTACCGTGCAGGAAACTGACCAGAATGGCAAGGTGAGCAAGGAAAAGCATGAGATCCGCATCAACAAGAACATCAAGATCGATGTAGAAATTGAAGAAAAGGATGGCAATACGAGAGTCGATGTCAATGTGCCGAACAAGGCCGAACGTGACAGTATCCGCACAAGCCATGCGAAAAAGTCTTACAAATCTACCCGCTTCAATTTTGACCTCGACCTGGGTCTGAATAGTTTCCTGAACACTAATAGCCAGGAAGTGCCTGACCTGAAGCCACTGGGCTCACGCTATGTTAGCCTCAACTGGCACCTTAACTCTCAGATCGGTGGCCGTAAGAGCCCGCTATACCTGGTGTCAGGTCTTGAGTTTGCCTTTAACAACTACATGTTCGACCGCAATTTTGTGATCGAAGAAGATATGAACGATGTGACCTTCTTCAGACGTGAAATGGAGATCAACTATGATAAAGCGAAGCTGACGCACTCCTCTGTAAACGTACCGCTGATGCCGACGCTGAAGTTTAAGCGTCAGAATGGAAAAGATGGCTTTAAGATTGGTGCCGGTCCGTTTGTGGGCTATCGCCTGGGTGCTCACTCTAAGTTCAAGTTCGAGGACGGTGGCAAGACACAGAAAGAAAAGGTACGCAGCAGCTATAACCTGACTGACTTCCAGTATGGCCTGACCGGTGTGGTTGGCTACGGCAACCTGGACCTTTTCGTGAAATACAACATGAATGACCTCTTCAAAGAAAACCGTGGGCCGGATGCCAACGTGATCAGCTTTGGTTTAAGACTGTTCAATTAAAATGCTGTTAGTTTGGTGATTATATTGTTATCAGAAGAAGCCTCTACACAGAGGCTTCTTTTGTTTTAGGGGGCTGCGTTGCGCATGAAGTTGTCGATAATGATGGCCGTGGCCGTGGCTACGTTGAGTGACTCGGCTTTACCGAAAGCTGGAATCTTGATGAGCCGGTTTACTTTGCTGGCCACTTCCGGTCGTATGCCGTTTGCCTCGTTGCCCATAACTACTACGCCCTGTGGCTGCAGCTTCATGCCATGCAGGTTATCACCGTCCAGTGAAGCACCGTAAACCTCAACACCTTCCGGTAGGCTTTGTAACCATTCACTCAGATCGAGGTAATAGGCTTTGACGCGGGTAAAGGAGCCCATGGTGGCTGAAATGGTTTTAGGGTTGTAGAAATCGGCACATGATTCAGAGCAAACGATTTTATGAATGCCATACCAGTCTGCAATGCGAATGATGGTGCCTAGGTTGCCAGGATCACGGATATCGTCAAGTGCGATCGTAAAATCACCGGGTTGAAACCGCAAGTTGGGGAGTTGGCGCATGCGGGCTACGGCTAAAGCAGCGTTATTACTGGAAAAAGTACCCGCCTTGGTCAAATCGTGTTCCGTAACAAGTTCGTATCTTGTACCTTTGCTTAGTTTGTTGCCATGCTCCTGCAAAAACTCTTCGGTGATGAACAGATGCTGGAGTTCAAAATCTGAGCTGAGCAGCTCGATGACGCTTTTGGCACCCTCCACTACAAAGGCTTGGTGTTGGTTGCGGTATTTTTTTACTTGCAGGGCATTGACGTACTTTACTATTGCTTTTGACAACATAGAGCGGAAAATCGTTTGAAAACACGATGTTACATATTCGGGCTGGTAATTACAATTATAAGTTTCGCTGCCTGCGTGCCAACCAAGAATTTGGGTGAGAATGAACAGCTCTTGTTAGGTATAGAACCCAAAGGCCTGGAACACATCAGCCAGACTGATGTAGAAGCTGTTTACCAGCAGCGGCCCAACCGTACCTTTCTTGCTTCCACGCCTTATCTGGCAATTTATAATTTCGGGAAAAGATTCTATAGTCCGAGCCGTATTGACGAGCGGATTCAAAAATTACGTGCCAAGCGAACCGAAAAAGTAGCTCAGGCTGACGATTCAACAAAGGTACGCCGTATTCAGGACCGTTTTGACCGGCGCATAGCCCGCCAGCGTGACCGCAAAGAACAGGGTAACCTGTTGATGCAGATCGGTGAGCCACCTGCCATATATGACTCGCTGTTGATGGAGCGCACGATGGACCAGTTGGATATCTACATGAACACCAAAGGCTTCTTTAATCACGAAGCAAGCTATGAAAAACAGGTAAAGGGCAAAAAAGCATATATCACAATTAATATCGTCGAGAACGAGCCTTACCGCTACAGTGAGTTCAACTACAACATACCTGATGACTCATTGCTGCAGGTAGTGAAGCGTTATGAAGACAGGTCACTACTCAAGCTAGGCGATGTATACGACGAGCAAGTGCTTAGCGCCGAGCGTGACCGTCTGTACGAGATGATTCGCCACAATGGCTATTTTGACTTTGCTCGGGCTTACATTGAGTTTGATGTCGATACGAGCTTCGGAGGAAATACCGTACGGGTCCATACAATTATCCAAAACCCTGAAGACCAGCCATTTCACAAAGCCTATACCATCCGAAACGTATACTTTAAAACGGATGCTGATCGCTTTGGCCTCGTGCGGGACACCGTCGAGTATAACAATGTAAAGTACCTGGCTTACGACCAGAAGTTTTCGACAAGTATTCTGGACAAGAAGGTGTCTGTATACCCTGGGCAACGATACAGCCAGTTTCGTAGCTCACTGACGCAAAGGCGATTGGCTGAAATGGATGTGTTTCAGTTTAACAACGTCAATTACAGTAAGATCACAGACCTGACGGACTCTACTGCTGCCAATCAGCTGAATGCCTTTATCAATGCCCTCCCCGCCAAGAAGTTTCAGGAAACGGCTGAACTGGGTATGAATTTTACCGAGCGTAGACCAGGTCCTTTTTCTAGTATCCGACTAAAAACACGCAATGTTTTCGGAGGAGCTGAGAACCTGGAATTCGGTATCCGTGGAGGCTTGGAGGGGCAGATCAATATTGCAACTGATGAAACGGTCATGATACGGGAGTTTGGTGGCGATGCCGCGCTTACTTTCCCACTTTTTATTCTACCCTTTGGAGGAAAGAATATTTTGCAGGACTTCAATCCCAGGACCCGATTATATACCGGCTACACCAACGTAAATCGTGCTGAGTTTCAAAGAAGCATTTACGAAGCCTCCCTTGACTACATCTGGTACAAGTATCCGCGGCCTCTTCAGACGCCTTCTGTACAGTATGTGTTCTCGCCGATCAACATCAATATTATTCAGGTAAATCGTATTGATCCCACTTTTGCAGAAGACCTGCGGGAGCTAAGTCAGCTTAGCCGTTCTTTTGTAGAAAGTTTCAGGAGCGGATTTATTTCTTTCGTTGGCTTCAACTTGATTTACAACACAAACGACTTTTTGCAGTCGCGCAACGCCCGCTACATGCGTGTGCTTACCGAGGTAGGCGGCCTTACTGCCAAACTGGGTATTTTGCCTGAAACAGGCAACCTGCGGCAGTTCCAATATGCCAAATTGAACACCGATTACCGGCGCTATTTGCCGTTGGGAGGTCAGCGCTATTTTGTTTATCGTGTAAATGCCGGTGTAGGCGGTCCCCTGTTCGGTACTAATGCGTTACCTTACGATAAATACTTCTTTGCCGGAGGTGCTTCAAGTGTGCGTGCCTGGCAGGCCCGTCGTTTAGGCCCTGGCTCCTATCGGCGTGTGCTCACAGAAACTGAGAACGGTGAAGAAACTGAAAGAAGATATATTGCTGAACAGCCCGGTGAAGTACTGCTGGAGGCGAGTGCAGAATACCGTTTCAATATGGTGGGGTTCCTAAACGGAGCAGTATTTGTCGACGCTGGAAATGTATGGATGCTCAAGCCTGACAACCGGCCCGGATCTGAATTCCAGTTCAATCGCTTTTACAAAGAACTCGCTGTAGGAACAGGTTTTGGTCTGCGCCTTAACTTCTCTGTAGTGATCCTTCGATTTGATTTTGCGACGCAGGTATACAACCCGGCTGGAGACATTAACGGAAACAAATTCGTGATTCGTGACTTCCGCTTCTCTGACTTTTTCAGGCAGACTGACCCTGTTGATCGTAGAACGAACCTCAATATTGGTATAGGTTATCCATTCTAATAAAATTGTATTATACCACCCGAAATTTGTGTGGCTATACCTGGAAATCCGCACTGGAGATAAATTTCGGGTTGCACTATTCATTGTTAATTTTATGTCATCGTTGCTTTTGGAAGCTTAATAATAAGCTTTAACAAATGTTTCAGGTGATTTTTCAAATAATATGGGGTTTGAGTCGAAAATATTTGAAATGAATTAAACTAATAAGCTTATCATGTGTGTTAGGCCAAAATCTGGTTGGTGTCACTCGGGCGCTAATTGAGAGCAGGATATTAAGAGATATTATTTGCTGGCACACTTTTACGCTTATCTATATGACCCAACCTTTACGCCTGCTTTTGGCAATAGCCTTGCTATTGCTACCTATTCTCATTTTCGCTGAAGGCTCCAAACAGTTAACCCCTCACACCAATACATTTGGATTAACGGACGTCAGAAATGACAAGGTGGGTTATTTAGCCCATGACGCCAATTTTCCGAATGCTAACGGCGTGCAGATGACATCCCTCAGTTTTCTGAAACCTGCCGGATTTAGTAGAAATGGGGCTACCTTTTCGGAGGATCATCGCTTATTGATTCGTGTAAAAGCAGGTGAAAGGCTGTACTATGGTGTAAGGCGTGCTATCCACGACCAGACAACCGCTAATCAAAGTGATTTAATTATTACTGTTAGGAGAAGGACTAGTTCTACTGATGTAGCAGGCACCATCGTCCAACAAACTACTTTAACACGCAACCAGAGCTCTACCCGTCACATGCTGTTGAATGCAGCTAACGGTGTCATCGGTACCCCAACACAGGTTATGGTGGGGCCTAATCGTCCAACACTTGGTGGTAGACCAGCTGTTACAACAGGGTATGCACCCTTGGGAATCCATAATAATAGTTCTGAAGACCTTGATCTTTGGGTTGAATTCACGCAAGTGGGCGAATCAAACCTGACAGATGGACAGCTTTTCTCTGTCTACGACCTCTGGGACTTCACGGTAATCGGCGCAGATGGCTTGGAGAAGCAGGGCCGCATGCGCAGTAAGTTATGGTCTTTTTCGGCTGGAGGCACAGATAACCTGTTTTCCAAAGACTTTAACATGTACCCGCTTATACCTAGCGAAACACAAACTGACCGTTTTTATGTCAAGAAGCTGGAATTGGCAGGTATAGCCCCTCAGAACTTTTTTAGGTTTGTAACCAACCGCTTCGGTTCAACAACCGCTGCTGGTGCAACGTTTGAGGCACGTCGACGAAGCCAAACCTCGCAGCGGGACTACCCGGAGTTCTACAACTTTGTGAACGACCCCGACCCTACCATTTGGCCTACGGCCAGTGCTCCGACTTTTAGTGTAGACGTTACCAATTACTGTAACACCAGTGCAGGACGTGGCGGTGCCACCTTTGCAGGTACCAGCTCTGAACAGAGCACTTTTATGGTACTTATTGATTTGAACGGTCAAGATGGTTATCAACCGGGTACCGCAGACGTGCTTCTGGAACAAACAGGCCCTGCCGGCACAAAGCGTATTGAATGGAACGGTTTGAATGGTTTAGGCCAGGTAGTGCCTTCCGGCACCACGATGAAATACCGTTTCAAAAACGGCAGTGCCCCTATCAACTTTCCGGTGTGGGATGCCGAAACCAACATGTATGGTTTCCGGGTAGGTAACGTCAGGCCAGGAGCCACCTCCCCAGTCACGTATAACAGTGAATTGTACTGGGATAACACGAATCTGGATGTAGCTAAATTCCCCAACTCAACTGATCCCTCCAGAGCACGCACCCAGCTTTTTGGTGTACCTTCCGGATCGGGGGTCCATATCTGGGGATCAGCTTCAAACTTTGCTGGAGACCTGTATACCGTGAACACCTGGACATACGGCTTTACCAATTCCGTGAATCAGGAGGTGGCTTATACCTACGACTGTAGTGCAGACCTGGCAGTGACCAACGTCGCTTCCCCGGGACCGCACATCATAGGTAAAGCCTTCACGTATACCGTTACGCTTACCAACAATGGCCCGCAGGCTGCTGCGGGTGTAAGTTTGACTGACCTGTTGAATGCTGATAATCTAACCTTTGTGAGTGCCGCTCCTTCTGTTGGCACCTACAATAGTTCTACTGGCATCTGGACAGTTGGAAACCTTGGCTCTGGAGGCTCACAAACACTGACCATTACGGCTATACCTAGGGTCTTGGGCTCCATCAGCTCCACAGCTTCCATATCTGCCAGTCAAACACCAGACAACGTATCCAGCAACAATAGCAGTACAGCGACCATCAATGTGGTGCCAGCCGCTGACATACAAGTGCGGAACACGGTAAACGGCACTGCTTTCAACAATGGTGACCTGGTTACTTACACGGTAACAGCCAGAAACCTGGGCCCAAATGCTGCCACAGGCGTTAGTATTACAGATAAATTGCCTGCCGGACTTACGTTGGAGGGTACTACCCCAGCCGGATATGACCCTGTAACAGGAATTTGGTTGGTTGGCAACTTGGCGGTTAATGAGACGAAGACGCTCACATTGAATGCTCGGGTGTCTCAACTCGGAAGCATATCTACTACTGCCTCTCTGAATGCACGCGATGGGCATCAACTAGATGACAATGCCTCCAACAACGTGTCCACCTATACCATTACAGTCAACCCTAGTGCTGATGTAGAACTGATGGTATCTGTAAACAACAGTACGCCTAATCAGGGGCAGACTATTGTGTACACGGTAAGAGCGTTCAACAATGGTCCTAACAATGCGACCAATGTGCGGGTAGAGAACCTGCTGCCTCCCGGTATGACGTATGTGAGTGTGAATGGCTCTTCGGGCACTTTTCACACGGGTACCTATCTATGGACAATCCCATCCATCCTTCCGAACGCGACTCAGTTTATCAATATCACGGTACTGGCTGCTACACCAGGTGAAAAACAATTTTCATCGTCGCAATCACATCCTGAATTTGACAGAGAAGAAAGCAACGATGCTGCGACTGTAACGGCTACAGTTGCCCCTACGGCTGATGTCGCCGTTACAAATAGGGTTTCTGCTCCTACGGCAACTGATGGGAAGTATTATCCGGGTGACCAGGTGACCTATACGGTGGTCGTGCGCAACAATGGTCCTAGCGGTGCCACCAATGTAGTAGTAAACGATTTACTACCTGAATCGCTTGAATTCAATGGTGCAACAGCTACAATTGGCAGCTACGATGCAGTCACCGGCCGATGGGATGTCGGTAATTTGGCTAACGGCGAATCGCATGTCTTAACAATACAGGCTATCATCAGGAATAGCGCTGTCATTACGACTACCGCTACTCAAACGCATACGGAGTTTGACAATGTAAACGGTAACAATTCTGCATCGAACAGTATCACATCCGGTAATGGGATCATTACTGCCGATATAGCTGTCGAGGTTATAAAATCTGCAGGACCATACTATACAGGGGATGCGATCACATTTACCGTGAAAGTCATCAATACAGGACCGGATGCGGCCAGTAATTTATCGTTGGATGCGGTCGTGCCACCAGGTATGACTCTAAAGCAGGCACTACCAAAAGTAGGTACTTATGTAAATGGTAATTGGTCCATCGGAACACTGGCATCTCAGGCGTTTACGGAACTAATACTGGTGGTGGAACCTCTTGCTGACGTAAACGTGACCGGCACTAAAAACTACACCTTTTCAAGCTCACTTATAAGCTTAAATGAGTCGCAGGGAAATAACGCAAACCCTGACTCTGATTCTGAAACGATCACAGTACAGAAACGTGCCGATGTTGAAATAACCATGGACGTGACAGGCGCTGTAAATGGTGTGTACTACAGAGGTTTGACAGAAGCTACGTTCGCCATCACGGTGACGAATAAAGGTCCTGATACAGTGACAGGCCTGATAGGTAAGGATACCCGAACCGGCTCATTAGACTTTAAGAGTTTTGAAGCTCCTACCGGCACTACCTATGATCCCGCTACAGGTATATGGAATGTAGGCACGCTGGCTTCGGGAGAATCCAAAACAATTTATGTGGTAGGTATACCGAACCAGACTGGCCGATTAAACCTGGGTGGTGGTGTTACAGCAGCAGATCAATACGATAACGTAATGGACAATAACCGGGCAGTGGCTGTATTAACGGTAGTTCCCGTTGCGGAACTAGAGGTAAGGAATCTGATTGCTGCCGGACCTTATTATGTGGGCGTTCCTACGATGCGCACCATTCAGGTAATCAATAATGGTCCGGATGCGGCGAGCAATGTTTCTATTAAAGATCTGCTGGTTGAGGGTTTGCAAGTGCTGGAGGCTGTTGAATCAATAGGTGTATATGACGCTACTACCGGCATCTGGAGTTTCGGATCTGACTTACTGGCCGGCGAAATGCAGACGCTGCAACTGCGTGTTGTTCCTACCGTGGCTGGATCGTATGCAACGACAGCTTCCATAGACACTGCTACAGAATATGACCCGATTGCAACCAATAACACTGCCACCACGAGCTTTGTAACTTCCGGCACTGCTGATGTTGCCGTGCAAGTACTAGTGAGTGAAGGGCCTTACTTTGTAAACCAGACCTATACCATTACATTCAAGGCATCGAACAATGGCCCTAATGAAGCTACAGGTGTGGCACTGACCGGTATAGTATCGGAGTATCTGAGTCTTGGCAATGTGCTGGCACCCCAGGGAACATCCTACGACAGCAACACGGGTACCTGGACGATTGGAGACCTGGCTGTAAACGAAACAAAGGAATTGGTACTTACAGTAACCACCACCGTAGCAGCCACATATTCCAACCAGGTGTTTGTATCGGCGGCAAATGAGTACGACCCCAATGGCGGCAAAACAGCGAGTGGCAATAACACAGCTGCCATAGTATTCGCAGTAGTGGATAGGGAAGCGACTTACGTCCAGCATTATAGCAACGTACACTTCCATTTCCTGCGCAACAACGATGTGGTGGCAAGCGCGAGTGATTTGGATGGTGACATTCTGGGAGCGAATGTTGTGAGTGGTAGCTTACCTGCCGGCGTTTCATTGCGAGCTGATGGCAGGCTGGTGGTGACTGACCGCTTAGCGCTTAGGGCTGGCTCCTACACGGTAACTATCAGAACTGTCGACGAGTTTAACAATGAATCTGTCAATTCGATCACTTTCAGCCTGCACGACGACTGGGATCAGGATGGCATAGCTGACGCTGTTGACATCGACGACAACAATGATGGTATCTCGGATAGTGATTCAAACAAAGGTGCAAATCCATTTGGTGACCACAACGGTAATGGTCAGTTCAATTTCTACGACCCTGCCTATATGCACCCGTTTTATGGCACATTCCGTGACCTGAATGGCGATGGCATCAACGACTGGTTTGATCTGGATATGGATGGTGTACTCAACGACTACGACCTTGACATTGACGGCGATGGCCTTACAAATGTACTGGAAGCTAATCTGGGCAAAACACCAGCTGAGGAAATCTATGATACCCAAAAAGGTACCATCAAAGGTGCCGTAAGCGAAAACGGTATGCCGGTGGCCATTCAAATAGGCGCAAACTCAGGAAATAGCGTGTTTGGAGTTGTTGATTCAGATGCAGATGGAATACCTGACTACATGGATATTGATGCAGACAATGATAGTTTGCTTGATTATATCGAAGCGCAACCTACCCATGGCTTTATACCTAGGAGTTTGGTGGATTCCGATCGTGATGGATTGGATGACGCCTACGACGGCTGGGATTCCCTTTGCCAATGTACAGTCACAGGAAAGCATCTCGAGCCGGTGAACACGGATGAAGACATGTTCTTCGATTACCTGGACCGTGACACTGACGAAGATGGGGTTGCCGATTACATCGAAGCCTTTGACGACAATAACGATGGTGCCGCACTCGACGACCTGAAGGCCAGAGCTGCTCGATTTGAGGCAGCTACTGGCAAAGGATTCTATACTACGGCAGATGCCAACAGGAACGGCATACCGGATTGGATGGAAATTGTAGGTGGTATTCCTGCCTACCTCAATGCTGAAACCAGCTATTACAAGGATTCGGATAAGGATGGACTGGTTGACCTGTTTGACGAAGATTCCAGTGGTGCTGCAGCTATTATGCAGTTGAACGCTAACAACGAGTATAACTTCAGAGATGCCAGATCAATCATTCCACTGCCGGTTACTCTGATCCGATTCCATGCAATTATGCAGCATCCAAACGTGCTGCTGGCTTGGGCTACAGCATCAGAACTGAATAATGACCATTTCGTGATTGAGCGCAGCACAGACGGGAAACATTTTGAAGCTGTTGGTAAGGTAGATGGTGCAGGAACGAGTAGCCTTGTCAGGAATTACAAGTTTACGGATAGTAAAGTACCCACCGGAACAATCTACTACAGACTAAAGCAAGTCGATGAAGATGGCACTTACGAGTATAGCAAAGTTGTAGCGGTTCAAAGTCAAAGCGTATTGCAAGAGGATGCAAAAGCAAGAATTTATCCGAACCCAGCCCAGCACTACACTACACTCGACCTGTCCAGATTACCAGGTGGTACTTACCAGGTTTCTATCATTGCGGTGGATGGCCGTGTGGTTCGACAGTTTGCGGCTACAGGAGGTGATTTGCATACTATCCAGGTTTCTGACCTCTCTACAGAAAAATACATCATCCGAATACAATCTGATACATTAAATCAATCCATAAGCCTTCTCAAGCATTGATCCAAACTTAAACTAAAAAGCCTCTGCATTTGCAGAGGCTTTTTTATGTCTTAAGGTTCTCGTGATTGATGCTAATGAACAGAGGCTAGTAATTCAACAACTCTTCAATACACGCAGCTACTTTTTCCGGATTTGGCAGCATCATTTTCTCCAGCTCCACATTCAAAGGTATAGCCGGCAAGTTGGCAGCGCCCAAGGTATAGACCGGTGCGTCCAGCTGCTGAAAGCATTCTTTGGAGATGCGGCCCGCCAGTGACTCTGCAAACGAGTTCATCAACGGCTCTTCTGTCAGCACCAGGGCTTTGCCGTGGCGGCGAACAGAGGCAACAACGGCCTCAAAATCCAGCGGATTGAGGGTACGCAAGTCGAGGATCTCAACGCTACCCGGGAATTGCTTTGAAGCAGTTTTAGCCCAGTATACACCCATACCATAAGTGATCACGGTTAGGGAATTACCCATACGGATCTCCTCGTCGCTGGCATGTTGCACGATATTGGCTTTGCCAAGTGGCAGGATGTAGTTTTCATCCGGCTCCACTGTTTTGGCGTCTTCAGTGCCGGCCACTTTAGACCAGTATAGGCCTTTGTGTTCGAGCATGACCACGGGGTTCGGGTCCAGGAAGGCAGCTTTCATCAGGCCTTTCATATCGGCGGCATTGCTTGGATATACTACTTTGATACCGCGTATGGTCAGCAAGGTAGACTCTATACTGCCAGAGTGGTACGGGCCACCGCCACCGTAAGCCCCGATCGGCACACGGATCAGCGACTGCACCGGGAACTTGCCCATGGACAAATAGCAGCTCTTTGATAACTCTTCTACCAACTGGTTCATACCTGGCCAGATGTAGTCGGCAAACTGGATTTCTACAATTGCCTTAGCGCCTACTGCTGACATACCTGCCGTAGAGCCCACAATGTAGGCTTCCTGGATGGGGGTATTGAATACACGGCTGTCACCATATTTCTTAGCCAACAGCGCTGCTTCCCGGAATACGCCACCAAGCTCCCCTCCTACATCCTGACCATAAAAAAGAGCCTCAGGATAGGTTCGCAGAATATCATCGACAGCGTGGAGCGCAGCGTCTACCATGATGGCTTTGTCAGTACCGGATGGGCTGCGCTCACCTTTCTCCTCAGTAACAGGTGTTGGGGCGAATTCATGTTGATCGAAAGTAACCGGATCGGGCACTGGCGCATCCAAGGCACGTTGGTAATCTTCGGCCACATTTTTTTGAGCCTCCTGCTCCAGCCACTGTATCTCTTCAGAAGTGACATCTGCTTCCAGTAAGGCCTGGCGCAGTTTCGGGATCGGATCATTCACGCTGTGCTCCTGCAGGTTGTTCCCGCGGTACCATTCACGGCGAACTCCCGAGGTATGGTGACCCAGCAAAGGTACTTTAGCATGTACCAGTATAGGCTTGCGCACTTCCCGTACATACTCAAACGCCACCCGCATACCTTCATATGACTCAGCAAAGTCAGAACCGTTTACACGCAGGCGCTCCATTCCTTTGAAACCTCCCGCATATTCATAGGCATCCATGGCGCGCATTTCCTTGCCGGTGGCCGAAATACCCCAATCGTTGTCCTGCACCAGGTATACGATCGGCAAGTTTTTGAGCACTGCCATCTGGAACGCCTCAGCCACTTCGCCTTCTGTTACAGAGCCGTCACCGAGTGAGCAGAGCACAACTGGCTTTTCCTCACTGTTTGAAAGTCCCTGCGACTCAAAGTAGGAAATGGCGTGCGCCATACCTGTGGCAGGTATAGCCTGCATGCCAGTAGCAGAACTTTGGTGTGGTATGGTCGGAAATCCTTCACGGCGAAGTGACGGGTGACCGTAATAAGTACGCCCTCCCGAAAAAGGATCATCGGCTTTGGCCATCAGCTGCAGCATCAGCTCGTAGGGCTGCATGCCTATACCCAGCAACACAGAATCATCGCGGTAGTAGAGCGAGGCGAAGTCGTAGGGTTTGAGCTGGAAAGCCGTGGCCAACTGAATTGCTTCGTGCCCGCGCGAGGTGCTGTGCACGTATTTGCTGCAAATGGTCTTGTTTTCTTCGTAGGTGTCTGCCAAGGTTTTGGCAGTTATCATCAGTCGGTAAGCTTTCTTAAGAATGGTTGTATCAATCTTAAAAGCCTCCATCAATTCTTTTGACATAGATTGCGCGTAGTTGTTGCCCGAAATTAAGAAAAAATGCCCTTTTTCTAAAATACTATCTTAAGCTGGGTAGAGCGGGCATTATTTGGTAATTTTGTGTTCTGATTTTTGGTCTGTAACGCTGTATGCTGGTTTTCAGGTATGACTTTCCCAAAAATCTGGTCTCTTGTGTCTACATCTAACGTCTATAAAATGTTCAGAGAAGAAGTTGAAGCTTTTATGCGCCAGTTCCAGCTGGATCTGGTCCGCGACCTTGAAAACTGCGATGGCGGTGCTACGTTCCAGAAGGACGAATGGCAGCACGAGCAGGGCGGCGGCGGCATTTCCCGCATCATCGAAGACGGAAACGTGCTCGAAAAAGGTGGCGTCAACTTCTCGGCAGTACAGGGTGAGCTCTCTCCCCAGTTTCTGAAAATGCTGCAAATGCCCGATCCGAAGTTCTTCGCGACTGGCGTTTCAGTGGTCATGCACCCACACAGCCCCATGGTGCCGATCACGCACATGAACGTGCGCTATTTTGAAGCAGGTGACGGAACAGCCTGGTTCGGCGGCGGCATTGACCTCACGCCGATCTATGTGGATCTGGAACAGGCCCGTGAATTCCACGAGGCCATGAAGGCCGTTTGCGACAAGCACCATCCCTCCTATTATCCGGAGTTCAAGAAATGGGCCGATGACTATTTTTACAATGAGCACCGACAGGAGACTCGCGGCGTGGGCGGTATATTCTTTGACCGACTGATGGCGACCGACGAGATCAGCATGGAACAGCGCTTTGCCTTTGTGCGTGACGTGGCCTATGCTTTCGCCCCTTTCTATACCAGGATCATCAACCAGAATCGTGAGCTGGCATATGGTGAACATGAGAAACAATGGCAATTGATCCGCCGTGGCCGCTATGTGGAGTTCAACCTCGTGTACGATCGTGGCACCAAATTCGGGTTGGCCACCAATGGCCGTATAGAGTCTATTCTGATGAGTCTGCCGCTGCATGCTTCCTGGGTTTACAACCACAAGCCTGAGCTAGGCGGGTCAGAAGAGGAAACCCTGCGCTATCTCAAAAAAGACATTGACTGGATCAATATCAAGTAAGCATGCTGGATCAACTGGAGAAGCTGGACCAGGAGTTGTTCCTGTTTCTGAACGATCAACAAAGCCCGTTCTGGGACACGGTCATGGTCACCGTTTCAAACAAGTACTTCTGGGTGCCATTCTATATTTTGCTGATTGGCTACATCATCTGGCGCTACAAACTGCAGAGCATCCCCATGTTGCTGATGGCTGTGGCAGGTATAGGCCTGGCCGATTATGTGGCCTCAGGCATCTTCAAGCCTTATTTTGCCCGTTTGCGCCCCTGCCACGATCCGGAGATTTCTGCTATGGTCAACCTAGTGCGTGGCTGTGGCGGTCAGTTTGGCTTTCTTTCTTCCCATGCTTCTACAGGATTTGCGCTGGCGGTTTTCTTTAACCTAATCCTCTCGGATCGCTACCTGTTCTTCAAGGTATTTCTGGTGGTCTGGGCAGTGGTGGTTTCTTACTCACGCATTTACCTGGGTGTACATTATCCGGGAGATACGCTGGGCGGCGCTTTGGTAGGTACTGGTACAGCGATGCTGGCAGTTGTAGGGTACCGCTTCTGGCTGCGAAAATATACCCGCTTTCAGCACAAACCTTTGGCATGATCCGCTGTTTCTGACGTATTGTTAGAACAGCCGATTCCTGACTTGCAACTACGACATATATTACTCCTGCTGCTTCTTATCCTGCCGATGCTACCCGCGTGGGCACAGGAAGGCTTTGTGCTGCGTGGTCGGGTACTGGATGCTACTACGGCCGAGCCTCTGGCCGGTGCCTCTATCAGTTTACAAGAGCGGCCTTCCGTTGGTACAGTGTCTGAACCTGATGGAAGGTATAGCCTAAGTGCGCCTGCCGGTAGCTATACCTTGCTTATTCGCTATATCGGTTATGAAAACCGGGAAATCAACCTGCAGCTTTTTCGGAATGAAACGCTTGATCTGCAACTGACACAGGCTACTTACAGCACCCGCGAAGTCGAAGTGATCGGGACGCGACTCAAGCCGATTACGCAAACTGCTGTGATGGGCGAACTCGATATCCCTATGGAATCTGTGAAAACCTTGCCTGTGCTGTTCGGTGAGACGGATATCATGAAAACTGTTCAGCTTTTGCCTGGCGTTCAGTCAGGGGGTGAGGGCAACACCGGCTTTTATGTGCGTGGCGGAGGAGCTGATCAGAACCTCGTGCAGCTAGATCAGGCAGTAGTTTACAATCCCGGACACTTGCTCAACTTCTTCTCTGTCTTCAATAGCGATGCGATCAGCAAAGCTACTTTAATCAAAGGGAATATGCCAGCCAGGTATGGCGGACGCCTTTCATCAGTGTTGGATGTCGAACTGCGAGAAGGCAGCTCGGACAGCTTGCAGGCTGAGGGTGGCATAGGCCTGATTGCGTCTCGCCTCACTTTGCAGGGGCCATTGGTGAAGGAGAAGGCAACATTCATCTTTTCCGCCCGCCGTACTTATGTGGATGCGCTCTTCGGGCCTTTTCTGCGCAACACGGAGCAAGGTGGCGTGCCTTATTACTTTTATGACTTTAACGGGAAGCTTTCCTATACCTTGTCTCCCAAAGACCGGCTATACCTGAGTGGCTATTATGGTAAAGATGTAGGGGCGCTCACACTCTCTTCCGGCCGCTTTGTGGCCGATTTCCAATGGGGCAATGCCGCCGCCACGGCACGCTGGAATCATCAGTTCTCAGATAAGCATCAAGTCGATGTGTCCGGTATATTGAGTGATTATGACTTCAGCTTTGACTGGGATTTCGGGGGAATCAGGACAGCCGTGGAAACTGGGGTGCGTGACTATTCCTTACGGACTGATTTTGTCTACTCTCCTTCTGCATACCATCATTTCCAGTATGGTTTGCATTATACCCATCATATCCTACGGCCTCGCTCTGGGAGCGCCGAAACTTCGGAAGGTGATGTCTTTTCAACTGATCGTATTCTGTCGAAAACAGCGCATGAAGGAGCGCTATACCTGTCCGATGACTGGAATGTGACGGATCGTCTTCTACTCAGTCTTGGTCTGCGGGCAAGCCTGTTTTCTCAAATAGGGCCTTTTACTTTTTATACCTTCGACCAAAACGAGCGCCCCGTTGATTCAGTGGCCTATGCTGCCAATGAACGTGTTCAAACGTATCATGCCTTGGAGCCGCGGGTGTCTGTGCGCTATACCTTAACGGCTGCATCATCTATCAAGGCCAGTTATACCCGTTCTGCGCAGTACCTTCATTTGGTTTCAAACGCCTATACCACCTTACCTTTGGATGTCTGGGTGCCAAGCTCTGCCATTGTAGAACCTCAACGGGCCTCGCAATATGCGGTGGGCTATTTCCAGAGTTTCGGCCAAAACATGTACGAAGGTTCTGTCGAGGTATACTACAAGACCATGGAGAATCAACTGGAGTACCGGGAGGGATTTGTGGCGGGCCCTTCCAATCGTGATCTGGAGTATGAATTTGTACGGGGAAGCGGTGAGTCCTATGGGGCAGAATTTTTCCTGCGCAAGAACTACGGAGACCTGCAGGGCTGGCTCGGCTATACTTTGTCACGTACCGACCGCACCTTCCCTGACCTCAATCAGGGAAGAACTTTTCCTGCCCGTTTCGATCGGCGGCAAGATGTATCAGTAGTGGCCACATACAAACTCAACCCACGCTGGACATTTGGGGGCAGTTTTGTGTATGGTACTGGTCAGGCCACCACCATGCCCGAGCGACGCTATATAATCGAAGGGACTGTCAACTATCAATACGGTGATCGCAACAGTTTTCGAATGGAGCCTTTTCATCGACTAGACCTCTCTGCCACCCTGGAGGGCAAGGCACAGCGACGATTACAGTCGAGTTGGACCTTTGCCATCTACAATGTGTACGGTCGCCGCAATCCGTTCTTATACTACATCGATAGCGAAGGCGCACCTTATAGCTCCGAGACACAGGTGCAGGCCAAAAAGGTGTCCCTTATACCTTTCCCACTGCCTTCCGCCACCTGGAATTTTAAATGGTAATGCCATGAATTTAAGAAAATACCTACTCCTTAGCTTATTTCCTCTCTTGTTTGCCTGCGAAGAGACCTTGATTATTGATCTACCCGAAGGACAGGAACAGCTGGTTGTAGAGGGACATATTGAACAGGGCGCTCCGCCGGTCGTGGTGCTGACGCGAAGTATGCCTGTGTTTGCGGGTTTTTCTCCCGCTGACCTGGAAGCCAGTTTTGTACACGGCGCACAGGTAGCGGTCATTTCAGCCGGTCAAAGCTATACCTTGCAGGAAGTACCTGCAGCTGCTTTCACGCCTGAACTGCGTCGGTTGGTGTCAGCGCAGTATGCTATACCTGAAAGTCAACTGAGCAGCGGCAGTGGCTTTATCTTTTATGTCTATACCTCGGATGAGCTGATAGGTGAAGTGGGCAAAAGCTACCAATTGCGCATTAGCCACGAAGGGCGTGTGCTAACCTCTTCAACTACTATTCCTAATTTAAATCCTTTAGAAGAGCTTTTTCTACAACCGCACCCTGACCCGCAACAGGATAGCCTTTTCACGCTTTATTACCGCTACCGCGACCCGGATACTTTAGGCAATAGTGTGCGCTACTTCACCAAGCGAAACAGTGAGCCTTTTTACCCCGGTTTATTTGCCTCCGTTTTTAATGACGAGCTGATCAATGGCGTGCAGAATCTAAGCTACCCCTTAGACCGTGGTGAACCTCGGGGCAGTACTCCTGACTTAGATACCTATGGTTTTTTTGGCAAAGGAGATACGATCGTAGTTCGTTGGGCAGCCATCGATCTGGCGCACTACCGCTTCTGGTATACCTTGGAAAACGAACGTAATAACAATGGCAGTCCCATAGGGTCTCCTAATACCACCCGTTCAAATATCAATGGTGGCTTGGGTATATGGGGAGGTTATGGGGTTACCCAGCATCAGATCATTGTAAAATAGTGATCACGACTTCCCTAACAGGCGCGCTACGTACTTCCCGATGATGTCAAACTCCAGATTGACAGTGGAGCCGGGCTTCACCTGGTGCAAATTAGTGTGCTCGTAGGTATAAGGTATAATCGCGACAGAAAAACGGTCCTCCTGTGAATTCACGACCGTCAGGCTGATCCCATTGACAGTCACGGAGCCCTTCTCAACCGTAACATTTCCCAAAGTAGGGTCATAGCGGAAGGTGAACACCCAACTGCCATTCTGGTCTTCTACAGATTCGCATACAGCCACCTGGTCTACATGTCCCTGCACGATGTGCCCGTCGAAGCGGCCATTGGCACTCATGCAGCGCTCCAGGTTTACCTTATCGCCTACTTTCAGGCTGTTCAGGTTGGTTTTCTGAAGCGTTTCGTCAATAGCTGTTACGGTATAGCCGGTTTCAGTGATATTCACGACAGTCAGGCAAATCCCGTTGTGGGCTACACTCTGGTCGATCTGCAACTCGTTCGTGAATGGGGCTGAGAGCGTAAAGTGCTTGTTGCTGCCTTCCTCCTGAATGGCCAATACCTGGCCCATACCTTCTATTATACCTGTAAACATAGGTTTGTTCGGTTATGATCTGGACTCAAAATTAGCTATGATTTTATTTAAAAACACGGTTAGGCTAAGTTTATCGACGTGTGGCGAGATTAAATTACTGCTTGGTTAGGTAACTGTGCCTTGGTATGCTTATTTTCGCATATGGCAGTTGTGGCGAATGCTGATTTAATGCATAAGGGTTCTCCTATACATGAAAATACCGCTACAGCGCTACTTTATTAACCGTTACAAACAAAGGGAAATGCAGACAGATTTGTACAAGCACAAAGGCATGCGCCGCGCCTTGGTAAAACAGTTGAGAGACAAAGGTATACGCGATGAAAGAGTGTTAGCGGCAATCGAAACTGTTCCCCGTCATTTTTTCTTCGAAAAAGCCTTTCTGGAGCAGGCCTACCAGGACAAAGCTTTCCCGATTGGTGAAGGACAAACCATCTCACAACCGTATACCGTCGCTTTCCAGACGGAACTGCTCAGGTTAAAGCCTACCGATAAAGTGCTTGAAATTGGCACAGGTTCGGGTTACCAATGCTGTGTCCTGCTTCAGATCACTCCTTCCGTTTATACGATCGAGTATAATAAGCCTCTTTATGATAAGGCGGTGAAGTTTTTTAAGACGTACGGACTTTTCCCGCATACCTTCCACGGCGACGGTTCGCAGGGCTTACCGGCCCATGCTCCATATGATAAGATTATCGTAACGGCTGGTGCACCGGGTATACCCAAGACACTTGTTAGTCAGCTAAACCTGGGCGGTATTTTGGTTATACCTGTTGGTGGTGAGTCAAGCCAGAAAATGCTACGCATCACCCGCACGGGCGAAAACGAATTTACGCAGGAGGAGTTTGCCGATTTTAAGTTTGTGCCGCTACTGGGCAAATCGGGCTGGGATGCTCCTTCTCTTTAATATAGTAACACTATCTTAATTATAGGGCGGTTTTTAGTTTGGCCTTTCGTGCCCTATCTTTGCGTCAGATTTTATAGAACTGACATGCGTAAACAGAAAAAAGTAAGCGAATCATATGTGATCATGACCGAGTTGGTATTGCCAAACGATACCAATACCCTGCATAACCTGATGGGCGGTAAGATGATGCACTGGATGGATATTGTATCAGCCATTGCCGCCCAAAAGCACTCCAACCGCATTGTGGTGACTGCTTCGGTTGACAATGTATCGTTCGCTGAAAGTATAAAGCTGGGAAATGTCGTTACTCTTGAAGCCAAAGTGACCCGTGCTTTCTCTTCTTCCATGGAAGTGCACATTGTGGTATATGCGGAGGACATACCGACGGGTCGTAAGGTGATGTCAAATCAAGCTTTTTTTACCTTTGTGGCAATAGATCAGTCTGGTAAACCTATTGACGTGCCTGAGGCTGTACCTGAAACAGAAGAAGAGATCCGCTTGTATGACGGTGCCCTGCGTCGTCGTCAGTTACGTCTGGTTTTGGCTGGCCGTATGAAGCCAAGCGAGGCCAATGAGTTGCGCTCTATCTTCGATTTGAAAGAAGACCAGGAGTAAGCGGAGCAAATATAAACAGAGGACAATGGCAGCACTGACACCAGAGCAACTGAATGCGGAATTTCTCAGGCAGTTTATGCCTGAAACGCTTTACCTGATTGATCAGGATATGGTGCCTGCTGTCAGTGCGCCAGAAACTGTCCCAGCAGCGGCTGTTGAAGAAAAAGCTATACCTGTGAATACAGAAGTAGTGGCTCCTAAACCTGCGGAAGAGGCTGCTCCAGCGCCACCAGCTGCTCCGGCTGCGGCTATACCTAAACTTCCCAAAGTGGAGTCTGTTCCGCAGCCTAAGTCTTTTGACCTGATCGGTGAAAATCGTAAAGGTCTGATCGTACTCGTTACATTGCCTGACTCAGAATTCAGAGCCCTGCCGCAATCTCAATTCCTGACAAAGATTCTGGCAGCCATTGGGTTCGGTCCTGCTGATGTTGCTTTTGTCAACAATGTTTCAGGTACCATTACTAAGTTTGAAGCGCTGCGTGCCACCGCAAAAACAAATTATATCATCAGCTTTGCCAGCCGACTTGATACAGACCTGCCACACGATAAGTTCACACTTTACAATCCGGTGCCGGTGGATGGCGTGCCTGTAGTTTTCTCGCAGTCTCTGGCCGTGCTGGATGGTGATCAGGAACAGAAGAAGTTGCTGTGGGGAGCCCTGCAACGGGTTTTCAAGTAAGCCTATAGCTCTCTGCTAGGACATAAAAAAGCGAAAGCCCTTCCAACTTAGAAGGGCTTTCGCTTTTTATTAGGTATATAATGTGTGCTAGTTTACCAAAGAGGCAATTTTCGCTTCCAGCTCCTCTCCTCTTAAACCTTTGGCGATGATCTTGCCTTCTTTATCCAGCAGTATAGTTTGCGGAATCGCATCTATCTGGTAAAGTTGAGCAGCAGAACTTTCCCATCCTTTCAGGTCTGATACTTGTGGCCAGGTTAGCTTGTCGTCTGCAATAGCCTTCAGCCATTTCTCGCGGGACTGGTCAAGGGATACGCCAAATATCTCAAAACCTTTGTCCTTATACTGGTTGTACATGCGTACCACATTCGGGTTTTCTTTGCGACACGGAGCGCACCAGCTAGCCCAAAAGTCGATCAGCACATATTTGCCTCTGAGTGAAGACAAGGCGATTTCTCCACCATCTGGCGTCGGGAGTTTAAAATCAGGAGCAACTGAGCCAACAGCTGTTGTACGCATAGCTGAAAGACGGTCATTCAGTGACTTGGTATATTTTGACTCAGGTATGTGTTGCGTATAGAGCGTCAGCATACTGTCTGCAAAGGCAAAATCCAGTTGCGGGTTCACCAGGCTAAGCGTACCAAAAGCTGATACGATGGACTCTGGATGTTTTGCAATGAAGTTTTTGATTCCCTTTTGCAAAGCCAGGTACTGCTGGCGATAGCCCTCGGCTTCTTCTGTCTTACCTTCCGACATAGCCTTGTTGAACTGCTCACTCAGGACCATCTCTTTTTGACGCGACTCTTCCACCATTTTATTCAGCTGCTGGAACAGCTCTGAGTCTTTGGAGTTTTCAAAGCGGGCCGTATTGTTCAGATTGCTGGCATCAGCTTCTACTTTGATGGTCTTGTTTTCAAGCACCATCATCAAGGCATTTTGCTGATCGAGTCCGAGGCGATAAAGCGTAGGCTCACTCACCTCACCCTGGAAGGTGAAGGTGCCATCCTGACTGATGTTTGCCGTATCACGCGCAATGAATTGCTGCTCGCCTAACTCAAATAAGAAGATCTGACCAGGTGAGGCGTTTTGCAGTTTACCTTCTATAGTATAGGCACTGCCGTTTGTAGCCGTTTTATTGCCCTGGCAACTGGCCAACAGTGCAGCCGCTGAAGCTAATACTACATAGTTCTTAAGGTTCATATCTCTTGGGATTTATGGAGAACGTTTCTCTTATAACTTATACAATCCAAAATAACTGTAATAAGTTTTGAGGAAGCAGACTAATCAAACGAATTCATCGTCGTCTTTAGTCTCCTGTCCATATTACAAAGTAAGCAAGGTTAAGCATTCAAACCTTCCTGCAGTAACTGATTGGCTACTTTCGGATCGGCTTTGCCTTTTGTTTTCTTCATGATCTCACCCATGAACATACCTACCAGTGATTTTTTACCCGCTTTGTACTCTTCCACTTTCTGCGGATTAGCAGCCAGAACTTCAGCAACTATCGCTTTGAGTGAGTCAGAGTCTGATTCCTGCAGCAGGTTTTGCTCTTCAGCTACCTGGTGTGCAGGTATACCTGGGTTCTCCAGCATGTAAGGGAAAATTTTCTTAGCAGCTACTGAGTGGCTTACTTTGTTCTCGTCCACCAGCGCAATGATCTCCGCGATGGCGTGCGGCTGCAATGGGAAGTCTTTAATATGGAGCTGCAGCTCGTTCAGGTATGACTTCACCGGACCAGTAACCCAGTTGGCGGCGCCTTTGTAATTTTGGGTATACTTGCAAAGTTCGTCATAGTACAGGGCGATTTCTTTCGAATCGGTCAATACACCGGCATCGTAATCAGACAAGCCAAATTCCTCTGTGAAGCGCTTGTAGAGCTCCTGCGGCAGACTCGGCATTGTTTCTTTGATGCGCTCCAGCCACTCCTGCTCTATCACCAATGCTGGCAGGTCTGGCTCTGGGAAGTAACGGTAATCGTTCAGCGTTTCCTTTGAGCGCATGGCCGTGGTAGTACCAGTGTTTGCGTCAAAGTTGCGGGTTTCCGAATCGATCTTTCCGCCGTTTTCAATTACCATGATCTGGCGCTCAATTTCGTGCTCGATGGCCCGCTGCACGTTGCGGAACGAGTTCATGTTCTTCACCTCTACTTTGGTACCCCATAGCGGAGAATCTTTCAGCATCACCGAAATATTGGCATCGCAGCGCAGCGAGCCCTCTTCCATGTTACCGTCACAAATCTCCAGGTAACGCACCAGGCGGCGAATCTCCGTCAGGTAGTTATAAGCCTCCTCTGAATCACGGATATCGGGCTCTGATACAATCTCGATCAGGGGCACACCGGCACGGTTCAGGTCAATCAGGGTCTCCGTCTCACCGGCTAAGTGCATCGATTTACCAGCATCCTCCTCCATGTGAATCCGCGTGATGCCAATGCGCTTGTCATTGCCTTCAGCGTCTTTCACGTCCAGGTAGCCAGCCGTACAAATAGGTGTCTTGTCCTGGGTGATCTGATAGCCTTTTGGAAGATCGGGATAGAAATAGTTTTTGCGGGCGTAAATGTTGTAGCGTCTGATCTCGCAGTTCGTCGCCAGTCCCATCTTCACGGCCATCTCTACCACGGACTTATTGATACGTGGCAGCGTACCCGGGTGACCCAGAGTAATGACGCTTAGGTTCGTGTTTGGCAGCACGCCATACTCGGTGGAGTCAGACGAGTAGGCCTTACTCTCCGTCAGTAGCTGGGCGTGTACTTCCAGACCGATGATCGCCTGGTATTTGTCTCTTATTGCTTTATCCATTTTACAAGTATAAATACCGGAAGTCCTCTTGATTTTGTATCAAAGAAGGCTTCCGACATTCTATATTAAGCATTAATCAATGTTTTTACCAACTCTGCAGCCTTGCCAGGTATAGCTTGCAAACCAGATGCGTCCTTACCACCAGCCGTGGCATAAAATGGCTGTCCGCCGCCGCCGCCTTTGATCTCTTTCGCAAGTTCGCGCACCATCTGGCTGGCGTTCAGTTTGCGGTCCGACACCAGGTTATCCGACAACATTACGGCAATCTGTGGTTTACCGTCGATTTCAGCGGCAAGTACCAGCACCAGATTGTCGAGTGCCTGTCGCATGTCGAAAGCCAGTTTCTTTAGGTAATCAGCTGTGCTAACATCTACTTTCTCGGCCACAAAGTTCACACCGTCGATGGATTGGGCTTTTTGCACCAGACTTTCTTTCAGGCTGGTGAGTTGCTTCAATTCGAACTGCTCCAATTGCTTCTGTAGCGCTTTATTGTCTTCCTGCAACTTCTGCACGGCACCTGATACGTTGCTTTGTGAGCCAAGTACTTCGCGCACGGCATTCAGTTCGTTCAGTTGCTGTTGCATGTATTCTTCTGCAGAGCCGGCTGTCGTTGCTTCAATACGACGCACACCAGCGGCTACGGAACTTTCAGATAGGATTTTGAAATAACCAATCTCGCCTGTATTATGCACGTGAATACCACCGCAAAGCTCCACCGAGTGATCACGGTCGAAGGCAATCACACGAACAAACTCGCCGTACTTTTCACCGAACAGTGCCATAGCACCCATTTCTTTTGCCTCGGCGATCGGGATGTTGCGTTGCTCTTCCAAAGGTATAGCCTGGCGCACACGTTGGTTCACGATGGTCTCTACTTCACGCAACTCTTCGTCCGTTACTTTAGAGAAGTGTGAAAAGTCGAAACGCAATACTTTATCGTTTACCAAAGAGCCTTTTTGCTGCACGTGGTCCCCTAAAACTTTACGTAAAGCAGCATGCAGTAAGTGCGTAGCTGAGTGGTTCTTACGAATCAGGTTGCGGCGCTCAAAATCCACTTCACTTCTAAACTTCGCCTCTACTTTGTTAGGCAACTTGGACGTGATATGCAGAATCAGGTCGTTCTCTTTCTTAGTGTCCAGCACCTCGATTTGCTCCGAATCCGAAATCAGGTAACCCGTATCACCTACCTGTCCACCGCTCTCGGCATAGAAAGGCGTTCGGTCCAGCACGATGTGGTACTCGCTCTTGTTCTTGGTCTTCACCTGACGGTAGCGCACAATATGCGAATCCGCTACGTCATGCTCGTAACCAAGGAATTCCGTCTCCACGTCTGGCTGAATGATCACCCAGTCGCTCTGCTCTGAAGCCGATGCATTGCGGGAACGGTTTTTCTGTTGCTCCATCTCCACACCAAAACCAGCCTCGTCTACTTTCAGGCCTTTTTCACGGGCAATCAGGGCGGTCAGGTCCAGAGGGAAACCGAAGGTGTCGTATAGTTCGAAGGCTGTTTTGCCATCGATGGTGTTGTTGTTCTCTTTAAATTTGGCTTCCAGCGCATCCAGACGCTTCAGTCCATTCTCCAGCGTGCGCAGGAAAGCATTCTCTTCCTCCTCAATCACACGCTGCACAAAGCTCAGCTGTGCTTTCAACTCTGGGAATACCGTTTCCATCTGGTCGGCCAGTACGGCTGCCAGTTTGTATAGGAATGGCTTTTTGAAATCAAGGAAGGTGAAGCTATACCTTACCGCACGACGCAGGATACGACGAATCACATAACCCGCCTTGTTGTTCGACGGCAACTGACCGTCGGCAATGGTAAAGGCAATGGCACGGATGTGATCAGCCATCACGCGAATGGCAATGTCTACTTTCTCGTTTTCGCCATACGTCACGCCGGCTTCTTTAGCGATAAACTGAATCAGCGGCTGGAACACATCAGTGTCGTAGTTGGAGCGTTTGCCCTGGATGGCCATGCACAAACGCTCAAAGCCCATACCTGTATCCACGTGCTGTGCAGGTAGTTTTACCAGCGAGCCGTCTGCTAGTCGGTTGAACTCCATGAATACGTTGTTCCAGATTTCGACAACCTGAGGGTGATCATTGTTCACCAGGCTTTTGCCGTCTACCTGCGCACGTTCTTCATCGGTACGCAAGTCCACGTGTATCTCCGAGCACGGACCGCAGGGACCGGTATCACCCATCTCCCAAAAGTTGTCCTTCTTGTTGCCCATCAGAATGCGGTCTTCTGCAATCATAGATTTCCAGATGTCATAGGCCTCCTGGTCCATTGGCAGGTTCTCCGAATCATCACCCTGGAACACGGACACATACAGCCTGTCTTTTGGCAACTGGTATACCTCTGTCAACAACTCCCATGACCAGGCAAGCGCTTCTTTCTTGAAGTAGTCGCCAAATGACCAGTTACCCAGCATCTCGAACATGGTGTGGTGGTAGGTGTCATAGCCTACTTCCTCCAGGTCGTTGTGCTTGCCCGATACGCGCAGACATTTCTGGGTGTCGGCGATGCGCTTGGACGGGGCTGGTTTGTTGCCCAGGAAGTAATCCTTGAAGGGCGCCATGCCTGAGTTAATAAACATCAGGGTGGGGTCATCTTTTACCACAAGGGGGGCTGACGGCACAATCTGGTGCTGCCGTTGAGCAAAGAAGTCAAGAAACTTTTGTCTAATCTCAGCTGAGTTCATCTATGATTATTAAGCCTTTAGATACAATGTGCTATACTTGTTGTTTAATAACAAAAAATATAGAATTTTTGCCTTACAGAAACAGCCTTTTCAGGCCATGCTATACTTGTCGCAATATGGGCAAAAGTAGCATATTTTAGCCGTATTTCAGCAGGCTATACCTGAAAATTAGTGCTGTGACTGCTATACCTTGAAACTGACACTATGCCTTATAAAGAAAGAGAAATCGAAAAACAGTATTACACCATCGGTGAAGTAGCTGCTATTTTTGACGTTGCCCCTTCGCTTATTCGCTTCTGGGAGACCGAGTTTGACCAGCTCAAGCCTAAGAAAAGCAAGAAAGGCAACCGTCAGTATACCCCAAAGGACATCGAAGACCTGCGTTCGGTTTACCATTTGGTAAAAGAGCGTGGCTTTACCATACAAGGCGCCAAGGAAGTGTTGAAGAACAAATCGGTGCAGACGAAGGACAAGATCGAGATCATCAATTCACTTGAAAAGGTGCGTTCTTTCTTAGTAGGAATCAAGGAACAGCTGAACACCAAAAGCTAAGCCTGCGTACCTTGGTGCATGTCACAGGAAGCCCAATTTGAAGTAGCCCTTTCTTTTTTGCCTTACGTCGGTGATCAGTTGACGAAGGTGCTGGTGAGCTATTGTGGCTCCGCTAAAGCCGTATTTGATGCACCTGTCGCTAAATTGATGAAGGTGCCAGGTATAGGGGAACGTGTTGCTAAAAGCGTACGTGACAATGGACGACAGGCTTTGGTAGAGGCAGAAGACGTGCTCAAAAAGGCGGCTGATAAGAACGTGGAGCTCCTGTTCTATACCTCGCCAAAGTACCCGAACCGGCTTAAACAGTTTGCAGATGCGCCGCCCCTTCTCTATTTCAGAGGCAACTCAGACTTAAATCATCGCCGCATTATCAGCATAGTAGGCACCCGAAAACCAACCAGTTATGGTCAGGCTGTCACCGAGCGGATTGTCGAAGAACTCAAGCCTTACAATGTGATGGTCGTGAGTGGGCTGGCCTATGGTATCGACATTGCCGCACATAGAGCCGCTCTGCAGGCTGGTTTACCAACTGTAGGCGTGATGGCCTCCGGACCCGATACCATCTACCCGGGTGTGCACAAAAAGTACGCCGAGAAAATGCTTGAGCAAGGCGGTGTGATCACAGAGAACACCTTTGGCACCAAACCCGACGCGCCCCGTTTCCCTGCCCGCAATCGCATTATCGCTGGCATGTCGGATTGCACCATTGTGATAGAAGCAGCCTTTAAAAGCGGCACCTTGATTACCGCCGATATTGCCCACAGTTACGATAAGGAAGTAATGGCCGTTCCGGGGAATATTAACTCTCCGATGTCCGAAGGCACGAACTGGCTGATCAAGTCCCATAAAGCTGCCGTATTGACATCTACGCAAGATTTGATTGAGTTGCTCAATTGGGACGTAGAAGACAAACTGGCCTCCAAAAGAGCCGCTGCTATACCTGCCCTCGACCCGGCTGATTTCACGCCCGAGGAGATGCAGGTACTGCAAGTGCTGATCCAGTCGGGTGAAGAACAAATGGACAACCTAGGCTGGAAGTCACATGTCCCCGTTAGTCAACTGGCTTCTGTGCTTTTATCACTTGAATTTAAAGGGATGGTTAAAGCGATGCCGGGGAAGCGATTTGCGCTGATACGGTGAGGGGTTAAAAATTAATCTAGCATATATTTATATGTCATTGCCAGTTTTGTGAGCCTTTGCAATTCGCTAACAAGATCTTTACAAGATGACAAGAAGGCTTAACTTTCAACTTAACTTATTAAATTGCTTCTCTACAACAACCACTTCCTCCCTCAGCAAGATCTGAAGTTGCCTATCACGAACCGGGCCTTTCAATACAATGACGGTTTTTTCGAAACGGTCATGGTGGTAAGTGGTAAACTGTGCTTCTGGCCAGATCATCAGTCCCGAATGAGAGAAGCTGCTGAAGCTTTGCAACTGACTATACCTGCTTACTTCTGGGATGGAGAATTAGAGGAAAATCTTTTACTTCTAGCTAAACAACGCAATGCAATGGAGTTCGGCCGGCTTAAAATAAAGGTTTGGCGAGCTGGCGAAGGACTGTATACTCCTCAGTTGAATGAAGTAGAATGGGTGGCGACTGTTGTGCCGGCTGATATTACACCTGAAGCAGGTTTAAAAGTCGGGATATGCCAGACTGTGCGAACTATTTTCTCACCTCTCTCCCATTTCAAAGGACCTCAAGCGCCGGTTTATGTGCTGGCAGGTATAGAAAAGCAGTCCAAAGGGTTTGATGATATGATAGTACTGGATACGGAAGGATATGTGGCAGAATTAATTTCTTCTAATCTGTTCTGGCTGAAAGCCGGAGTGCTTCACACCCCTGCTTTAGAGACAGGCTGTGTGAATGGAATATTACGCCGCTCTATCATGCGCTGGTGCCAGCAGCAGGGTATAGCCATACAGGAAACCCTGGCAAAGCCGGAAGAGTTGGTTGCAGCAGATTGTGTGTTTGCGACCAATGTGACAGGTGTTAGAAGTATAGTATGGCTGAAAGAAAATCAGTTGCATACCAATTCTGAATGGGTGCAAAATTTAAAGACGAACTTACAGGTATAAGCTGAAAGCGAACAGCTAGAAAAGACTGCCCGAATCAGAGGGCAGTCTTTTATGTTATCAATTCACTTTTAGAGCTTATATATTGAGATTCAAGCCTAAAGAGAACGTGCGGAGCTGTGGGTACAGGCTTCTGTCGATGCCATTGGCCACTGCATGATCCTGGCCACTATACCTCGTTAGCACGAAAGCATTTTGTGCCGTGGAGTTCACTTTCAAGTCGACTCTATTGCCAATGATTTTTCCGAAAATGTAAACCAGTTGCAGATATTCTAGGCGTATGAAAGAAGCGTCTTCCAGGAAATGGCTAGATTTTGCATGAGAACCACAGAAATGAGATTATCCATAACAATACTTCTGTGCATGAATGCACATCGGAACATCTGCAGTAATTTATAGTAAGTTTACATGTGCTGCTATTTGTATGATGGCAGTATCACGATTTTTCACAATACTTACATTACCATTAAGCATAATGAAAAATAGAATAGCAGTAGGTTTACTCGGTTTTGGAATGGCCGGCAGGGTCTTTCATGCTCCCTTTATATCAGCAGTATCTGGATTCCAACTATACAAAGTCAGAGCGAATCGCCCGGAAAGCATTGCATTGGTGAAGCAGTTATACCCTACTGCCGAAGTGGTCCATGATGATTCCGCCATTCTGCAGGACGAGCAAATAGACCTGGTCATCGTGGCAACCACCAACGACACGCACTACGAGCTGGCTAAGTCTGCTTTACAGGCCGGTAAGCATGTGGTAGTAGAGAAACCATTCACTGTTTCCTCAGAGCAAGCTACTGAACTGATCAACCTGGCTAACCAAAAAGGGAAACTGCTCACCGTCTATCAGAACCGTCGTTGGGACAGTGATTTTAAAACAGTAAAAAAATTAATAGATAGTGAGTTGCTGGGGCGGCTGGTGGAATACGAAGCTCATTTCGATCGCTTCCGGCCAATACCTGCATCAGAGACCTGGAAAGAAGAAGATCAGCCCGGTACAGGTATACTGTACGACCTGGGCTCCCATCTGATCGATCAGGCGTTGGTGCTATTCGGAACACCTAAGGAAGTCTATGCAGACCTGCGCACCCAACGAAGCGGTGGCCAGATCATCGATAGCTTTGACCTGACACTCTCTTATGCCAATGGAATGAAGGTGATATTGAAAGCAGGTATGCTGGTGAAACAGCCTAGTCCGCGCTTCATACTTTCTGGCGAAAGAGGATCTTTTGTAAAATATGGCTTGGACGTGCAGGAAGCTGCGCTCAAGCAAGGAGCTACACCAGCGTCTGCAACTGATTGGGGCATCGAACCCGAAAATATATGGGGCAAGCTGGACACAGAAGTGCAGGGACAACGACTCGTGGGTAAAATTCAGAGTGAGACTGGTGACTATCGTGGATTTTACGAGAATGTGCGGGACGCTGTATCAGGGAACGCTGCACTTGAGGTAAAACCGGAACAGGCACGGAATACGATCCGGTTAATCGAGTTGGCCATGCAAAGCAGCAGGGAAAAACGTACGCTCCCCTTCAGTCTTTAAAAATCTACCCCGAACAACTATGTCATAAATTGGAACCTTTACCACATTCTATAGTATATTTGTAGCTACAAACATTGCATACTACAACATGGAAAAATTAACAGGCAAAAGCGCCCTTATTACAGGCGCTGGTAAAGGTATAGGCCGTGCTATTGCTATTGCACTGGCCAAAGAAGGTGTAAATGTGGGATTGCTTGCACGTACAACCTCTCAGCTCGAAGAAGTAGCAGCTGAAGTAAAGGAACTGGGTGTTAAAGCTGCCGTCGCTACTGCTGACGTCACCGATATGGATTCAGTAAACGAGGCGGTTAAGCAAATAGGCGCAGCCTTAGGTCCTATCGATATCCTGATCAACAATGCAGGTACAGCCAAGTTTGGCAAGTTTCTGGAATTAGAGCCTGCTGACTGGGAAAATATTATCAAGGTCAACCTAATGGGTGTTTACTATGTTACGCGTGCCGTATTGCCCGAAATGATTGAACGCCAGACAGGTGACATCATCAATATTTCTTCGACGGCCGGTCAGCGTGGCGCACCGGTAACAAGCGCATACAGCGCCTCTAAGTTCGCCGTTATCGGCCTGTCAGAGTCATTGATGCAGGAGGTGCGCAAGCACAATATCCGTGTGAGTACGCTCACGCCTAGCACGGTGGCGACAGAACTAGCAATTGAATTAAAGTTGACCGATGGTAACCCTGAACGTGTGATGCAGCCTGAGGACTTTGCCGAACTGATCGTGGCGCAGCTAAAACTAAATCGCCGCGTGTTCATCAAAGAAGCCGGCATCTGGTCGACCAATCCCTAACAAAAAATGCCCGAAGCTTTCCTTCGGGCATTTTGCTTTACAGACTTGTGCGATAGCTTTTTATACCGCCACAGGTGCTTTTATACCTGGGTGTGATACGTAATTCTCCAGTTTAAAGTCTTCGAACTTAAAGTCAAAAATATCTTTCACATCCGGGTTCAGGCGCATGGTTGGCAATGCATGTGGCTCACGGGTAAGCTGCAACTGTGCCTGCTCCAGATGGTTTAGGTATAAGTGCGTGTCACCACCAGTCCAAATGAACTCTCCCGGCTCCAGGCCTGTCACCTGTGCCATCATCAACACTAGCAAGGCATAGGAGGCAATATTAAACGGCACACCCAAGAAGACATCAGCAGAACGTTGGTATAGCTGGCAGCTGAGTTTTCCATTTGCCACATAAAACTGGTAAAAGGCGTGGCATGGCGGCAGCTTCATGTTCTCAATTTCGGCCACGTTCCAGGCACTCACAATGATGCGGCGCGAGTCAGGGCTATTTTTGAGTTGATTTACCACTTGCGTGATCTGATCAATATGGCGGCCATCCGGCGTTGGCCAGCTTCGCCACTGTGAGCCGTATACCGGACCTAAATTTCCGTTCGCATCTGCCCATTCATCCCATATCGAAACCCCGTTCTCTTTGAGGTAGGCTATATTGGTATCCCCTTTCAGAAACCACAGCAGCTCATGGATGATAGACTTTAGATGCACCTTTTTTGTCGTAACCAAAGGAAAGCCCTCTGACAGGTCAAAACGCATCTGATAGCCAAATACACTCAACGTACCAGTGCCGGTGCGGTCTTCTTTTTTTACCCCGTTATCGAGGATATGCTGCATCAGGTTCAGGTACTGTTTCATGAGGTATAGTGTTTTTAGCAAGGTTCCGAACCCTAAATATAGGGTAAAAATTAACCTTCAAAAAACATGCTTTCGCTTTTTGGAAACATTTGCTTCAAACTGCTTGGGGTGTATTTTATGTAAAAATGATTTAGATACTTCACTATATTGCTTGATCATTCAACCCTAGTGGGTTGAAACTCGAATAACAAAGACCCACGGACATACTATAACTGAATGGAAATTCCTTTACTATCTGACGTCGTTATTATTCTAGGATTGTCCGTTGTGGTGATTTTGCTCTTTCAGCGTTTCAGGCTGCCTACCATTCTAGGTTTTCTGATGACGGGGGTTATTGCCGGGCCGCATGGGCTTAACCTGATCACAGATATCCACGATATTGAGATACTTGCTGAGATTGGCGTTATTCTGCTGCTCTTTATCATCGGCATGGAGTTTTCGCTGCGTAACCTGGCACTGATCAAACGCACTGTGCTGCTGGGTGGCGCCACGCAGGTGCTCGTCACCATATTACTGGTCGGCCTGGTGCTGATGATGTTCAATTTTTCTACGGCCGAAAGTTTCTTTGTCGGTTTCCTGTTCGCCCTGAGTAGTACAGCCATCGTGCTGAAACTGCTGCAAGACAAAGGAGAGATCAACAGCCCGCACGGTAAAGTGGTACTGGGTATTCTGATCTTTCAGGATATCGTGGTGGTGCCCATGATGCTGGTAGCCCCGCTTATGGCTGGTGGCGCGGACAATATCGTGGTGGAGTTGCTGCTGATGGTGCTGAAGGGGGCTTTTGTCATTGTCTTTGTTTTGATCAGTGCCCGCTACCTGGTTCCTAAACTGCTTTTCCTGGTAGCTCAGACTAAAAGCAAGGAGCTTTTTATTCTAAGCATTGTTGTTATCTGTTTTGCAGTAGCCTGGTTAACGCAGAGCCTTGGCCTTTCCTTGGCTCTAGGGGCTTTTATGGCCGGTTTGATCATATCTGAGTCAGAATACAGTCACCAGGCTACCAGCAACATTCTGCCATTCAGGGAGATCTTTACCAGCTTCTTCTTTGTGTCGATCGGTATGCTGCTGGATTTTAGTTTCATGCTACAGCACCTTCCACTTATACTGCTTTTGACTGTCTGCACTTTTATCTTAAAAGGGATAATAGCTGCCATGGCTGCCCGTATTTTGCAGTATCCCTTACGAACTTCTATACTGGTTGGCCTTTCCCTGTTTCAGGTAGGTGAGTTTGCCTTTATCCTCTCTAAAACGGGTATTAACAGTGGTTTGCTTTCAGAAGAGGTATACCAGTACTTTCTCTCTGTCTCACTCCTGACGATGGCGATCACTCCGTTCGTGATCGGTTCTTTTCATACGATTGCCAATAAACTGAGTGCGCGTTGGGTGCCTGTCAATAACCAGATACCCAACGCCCCTGCCAACGTGGATTCCCCGGACAATATGCACCTCTTAGAAGATCATATTGTCATTATTGGCTTTGGCATAAACGGGCGCAACGTGGCCAAAGCAGCCCGCCATGCCAGCATCCCCTATGTGATCGTGGAGCTGAATGCAGTGACAGTGAAAGAGGAAAGACTCCGTGGAGAACCCATCCTGTATGGTGATGCAGTGCATGGCGTTATCCTGTCCCACTTAAACATACACAAGGCACGTGTAGTGGTTATTGCTATTTCGGACCCCGAGGCGACCAAGCGTATTATCTCCAGTATCAGGGAAGTGAGTGATAAGGTGCATATTATTGTCAGAACGCGCTTCGTGCAGGAGATGGAAGAAAATTTCCGTTTGGGTGCCGATGAAGTTATACCAGAGGAGTTTGAGACTTCGATCGAGATTTTTACACGTGTGCTTTCCAAATACCTGATGCCTCGTGATGAAATTGCCAATTTTACTTCTAGTATCCGGGCCGATAACTACGATATGCTGCGTAGCATGACGGGCAGCAAATCCAATAGCGGCAATATCTCATCTGACCTGCCTGATATCGAGGTCGCTAGTCTGAGAGTTTATACCAAAGACGATTCACTGATAGGTAAAACGTTGCTGGATGCCGACGTGCGTAATCGTTTTGGGATCACGGTGGTAGGTATAAAGCGTGATGGCGAAACACTGTTTGAAATCAATGCCCACACCAAGCTTAAACGCGGTGATGTAGTCTATGTGGTCGGTAAGCCGGTAGACGTCATGCGCTTCAATAATTTTGTTCGGGCTGACTAGAGCTCTAAAAACAAAACCCCGCTTCAGCAGCGGGGTTTTGTTTTTATGGTTGTGCAGCGGCAGGCATTCGTTTTATGATTTCCAGGACCAGACCTTTTATTTTGCCATAACCAGCATCAAAGTTTTTAACTGCCCCTTCCGTCCATCCACGCCAAAGCAGCTGTTTTGATTTAGGATCAATTACATCTACAATCAGGGTTCCCTGCTTAAATAGATCAACAGCCCGATAGCCGGGTAGTTCGGCATTGCCATAGTTATACCTGTAGCCAGCCATATAAGCATAGCTATAACCAAATCCGGGTCCATACAGCTCTGGTTTGTCCATGGCATCGGGCACCGATACGCTGACATCATAGGCTACCAGCATATCAGGATTCACCGTTGTCTTGCTGTAGCCCTTGCGTTGCAGCTCTTCCTCTATGGCTTGCAGCATGTGCTCATGCAGGTTATTGTTAAAGCCTTGACCGTATGCCGGTTCTGCGGAAGGGGTGGGCTGGTACCAGGAATAGGTGCCCTTCTTGCTTAACACGCCTTCAGATGAACTTATACTGCTAGTGTTGTCAATGCCGGATGTGGCCACGCAAGAACTGAATGTAATGGCGCACAGAAAGAGGTATAGCGCTGCTGGCAGTTTAATTTTCATGCTTTTCATAGATGATGTGGGTGCGTAGTGGGCAAAGGATCAGAGCTTCTCTCCTTCCCTCCTTACGCATGCTTATTTTTAAGGGTGACATTTATCATAGCTTGCTCTCAAATTTATATATTCTTTTGCGAATAAATAAATAGGAAGGCCCGAATTAGCGGGTGTTTCAAACCGAGCATCTGACATACCGTAAGTTAAGCGAGACGCTCGATGCAGAACAATTAAAAATTGAACTCATGAATCAACCTCAATTGAAGTACACAACAGCTGAAGATGCACTTTCTGTCATAAAATCCGGTGATCGCGTGTTTGTGCATGGCAGCGCCGCCACGCCACAATACCTCCTTGGCAAACTGGCAGAACGTGCTGATGAACTCCGAAACGTGGAACTGGTAAGCATTTCAACTTTTGGAGATATGCCCTGCGCGGAGGAGCGTTGCAGTGATGCTTTCTACATAAACTCACTTTTTGTGTCTGCCAATGTGCGGGAGGCTGTCAATAGCGGTCGCGGTGATTATGTGCCGATTTTTCTGAGTGAGATACCTTACCTTTTCCATTCTGGTATCATGCCGCTGGATGTAGCCATTGTGCATGTTTCACCACCCGATAGCCATGGTTTCTGTTCGCTTGGTGTTTCCGTTGACATTGCCCGCCAGGCGGTAATCAGTGCGAAGCACGTTATTGCACAGGTAAACCCACAGATGCCCCGCACGCATGGCGATGCCCTGATCCATACCCGTCGCTTCGACGCGTTGGTGGAAGTAGATGAAGCCTTGCCAGAAGTGGATTATGGCCAGCGCATTACTAAAACGGAGGAAACCATTGGCCGCTATATTGCTGAAATGGTAGAGGACGGTGCTACCCTGCAAATGGGGATTGGCGGTATACCGGATGCCACACTCAAGAGCTTGACTAACCACAAAGGGCTAGGCATCCATACCGAGATGTTTTCTAACGGCATACTGCCGCTGGTAGAGCAAGGCGTGATCACGAATGAATTCAAGAAGAAGCACCCTGGAAGAATCGCCACAGGCTTTATCGTCGGCAACCGGAAGCTTTATGACTTTGTGGATGACAATCCGCTGATCACCATGCTGAGTTCTGACTATGTGAACGATGTGAGCATTATCCGCACCAATCCTAAAGTAACGGCCATCAACAGTGCGATTGAGATTGATCTGACAGGTCAGGTTGTTTCTGACTCCATCGGTACTTATCAGTTTTCAGGTATAGGCGGGCAGATGGACTTTATCAGAGGGGCTGCTTTATCCAAAGGGGGCAAACCGATCATCGCACTTCCGTCTGTCACCAACAAAGGCATCTCGCGGATCACGCCTTACATTAATCAAGGTGCAGGCGTTGTAACGACTCGTGCGCACGTGCACTATGTTGTAACAGAGTATGGCGTTGCCTATCTGTATGGCAAGAACCTGCGCCAGCGTGCCAAAGCTTTGATAGAGATCGCACATCCAGACCATCGCGGACGGCTGGAGGAAGAAGCACATAAGCGATTCAAAAACATGTAGGCAGGGTGCTAAACTTTAGTTATAAGTTTGCGTGTATGGGAAGGTTACTATACATGATCTATGGATATCTCAATCTCACCTTCCCGTATACCTGCTCCCCGTCCGGAATGGGTCGTACGATTTGCCCGAATTGGTCTGATCGCTAAAGGAGTTGTGTACTGCCTGGTCGGTGCACTTGCCTTTATGGCTGCTTTTGAACTTGGAGGTCAGACCGAACAGGGGGCCGGAAAGACCGGCGTATTCCAGTTTATATTGGAGCAGTCCTTCGGGAAAATATTGCTCGCGTTGGTCGTTGCAGGTATGCTGTGCTATACCTTGTGGCGTTTTATCCAGGCTATTCGCGATACCGAAGACAAAGGCACAGATGCCAAAGGTATAGGAAAGCGCATCGGCTACGCATTTAGTGGGGCTGTGTATGGCGCCCTTGCTTTTACGGCCGCGCAGCTAGTGTTGGGCAACGGGGGTGGCAATGGCGCCGACTCCCGGCAAACGCTGGCCCGTGAGCTCCTCTCACAGCCTTTCGGCCAATGGCTACTAGGTGCTGTAGCTATCGGTACCATGATCATGGGCATCTATCAGTTTTACAGAGCGTACTCCGGCAAATACATGAACAAAGTTCAGGCGGAGCAGCTGAAGCCCGAAGTCAGAACCTCACTTGTTCGGGCAGGTAAGCTTGGTTACATCGCCCGTGGTTTTGTGTGGCTGATCATCGGTTATTTATTGATGCGCGCTGCCATTAACTCCAACTCGCAGGAAGCTGGCAGTAGTTCGCAGGCCTTTCAATATCTGGAAGAGGCTTCCTATGGCTCGTACCTGTTGGGCATCTTAGCTTTAGGTCTGATCTGCTATGGCGTGTTCATGTTTGTGCGGGCCAAGTGTGAAGTGATAAGCACGAACGCATAAACAGGTTTATTTGGCAGCCTGCATAATACCATGCTCCTGAAGCGCTTTTTTCACGCAGTCCATCGCCTGTGTTTTGAGCACCAGCGTTGTCATCTTATAGTCATAGGTATGCACCCATATCAGAACACGTAGATTCATGGCTGTAGCGGTGAAGTCTTCTATCACTACAGCCGGTTTCTCTTCATGCAGCACCCCCTCCAGGTTCTCAACGTTTTGGATGATAATGTTCCTGACAGTCTCAAAGTCGTGGTGTAAACCTACATTGACTATGAACTCTATGCGGAGCAAGCCGTCCCTGGTGAAATTGGTAACTACTTCCTTCAGTAAGATGGAGTTCGGTATGTAAATATCCTTTCCATCAAAAGTTTTCATGAGGGTGCTACGCAGGTTCAGTACCATGATCTTGCCATGAAAGTCCCGCACTTTTACGGTGTCATCGATTCGGAATGGGCGGTTAAATGCGAGTATGATACCGGCCAGGAAATTTTCGGCTATGTCTTTCAGCGCAAAGCCCACTACAAAAGCCGACAATCCGGCACCTGCCAACAGGCCACTGGCTATACCTGTCAGGCCAATCAATTGCAGCATGATCATCAGTCCAATCAGGATTAAGCCATACCGCACTATGTTTGACACAAAATTAACGAGTAAAGGATCGTCTACCCTCCTACCCAGCCTATTCTGAACCAGGATGCTCAGCTTGCCTGCCACAAATATGAAGATAAGCAGGAGAACAAGTGAAATCAGGAGCTCCGGCAATATCATCACGAAGCTATTATATAGGTTAGATAATGAATCCTGGAGGCTTAGAGTAAGCTGTCTGGTGTCTTCCGTAAAGGTTGATTCCTGCATAGGTTTGTTCGCTTTAAATGAACCATACTGCTAACAAGCATCAAAAGTTAAGCTGACAGGCCTGAGTCCGCATTACCAGAATCGGTAAAGTACTGAACCGAGGCGAATTATAACATTATATTGAAATGTTAATTAACCGCTGCAGTTAAACCAAATTTGATATGGAAACTGTTAACAGGATATAACTTTTCAGTTATATTTGACCAACAATTGCTATTTTTTCTACTACCTGATGACAAACGGTTCTTTTAAAATATTCATACTGGACGATGACGTATGGTACAGCGAGCTGCTGGAATATCACCTGTCGTTGAATCCGGACTATGAAATTCGGAAATTTCACTCAGCTAATGACTGCCTTTCCAGCATGCATTTGCGTCCCAATGTGGTGACGCTTGACTACTCGCTGCCTGACAAAAATGGGTCTGAAGTACTGAAGCGGATAAAAGAACAGAATCCTGATGTGCAGGTTGTTGTTATCTCTGGCCAGGAAGATGTGGCGACTGCCGTAGACCTGCTGAAGTTAGGGGCCTATGATTATATTGTAAAAGACGAAGACACACCGGAGCGCCTCTGGAACACAATCAATAAGATACGCGAAAACGTTTCGCTCCGGGAAGAGATCGATCATCTGAAAGAAGAGATCGGACAGAAATACGATTTCAGTAAAGTGATCATCGGCAACAGCGATGCGATCAAAAAGGTGTTCAACCTGATGGACAAAGCTTCCAAAACCAATATCACGGTGTCGGTGCATGGCGAAACGGGTACTGGTAAGGAGCTTGTTGCTAAGGCAATTCACTATAATAGTACTCGCAAAAAGACACCCTATGTAGCCGTGAATGTGGCCGCTATCCCCCGTGAGCTTATCGAAAGTGAGCTATTTGGCCATGAAAAAGGCGCCTTTACCGGAGCCGTATCACGTCGACTGGGCAAGTTTGAGGAAGCTAACAAGGGTACGATCTTTTTGGACGAGATTGGTGAGCTGGACATCAGTCTGCAGGCGAAGTTATTGCGGGTACTTCAGGAGAAAGAAATCTCCCGTGTAGGAGGCAATGCAGTGGTGCCGGTGGATGTGCGCATCATAGTGGCCACTCACAAAAATCTGGCTGAAGAAGTGAAGAAGGGTCGCTTCAGAGAAGACTTGTATTACCGCCTGCTGGGGCTACCCATTCAATTGCCGCCCTTACGTGAGAGAGGGAGTGACATTTTGATCCTGGCTAAATTTTTCATCGATGCGTTCGTCAAAGAAAATGGATTGGGGCGTAAGAATTTGTCGCTTGAAGCGCAGCAGAAACTACTCTCCTATGCTTTCCCGGGTAACGTGCGTGAGTTGAAGGCGCTTGTAGAACTGGCGGTAGTATTAGCTGACGAAGACACTATTCAGGAACAGGATATAAACTTCTCAGCAAGCCACACCGAAAAGGATTTCCTGGCAGAAGAGCGTAGCCTGAAAGAGTACACTACCGCTATTATTCAGCGTTTCCTGGACAGGTATGACTATAATGTACTGCTAGTGGCCGATAAGCTGGATATTGGAAAGTCGACGATCTACCGTATGATCCAAAGTCATGAACTGACAGTGAAATAAGGTGTAGCCCTATCGGAACAAATAACAAATAACGTGTTCCGATAGGTTAGCATGCCTTAGGTGGTAGGCAGTGTTATCGTGAAAACAGAGCCTTTGTCAAGTTTGCTTTCTACCCTGATCTGACCTCCCATCAGTCTTACCTGCTGCTTCACAATATACAGTCCCAGGCCGTTTCCTTCCGCCGCCTTTGGTGCAAAGCGACGGTGCATCTGAAACAGTTCCTTGCCAATACTGGTAAGGTCCATACCGATGCCATTGTCCTCTACATGTATCGTTATGAGTTCGTCATGCAAATGGGCACTTACCTTTATAAGTGTAGGCCGATTTTGACTGCGGTACTTCAGTGCGTTGGAGATAAGGTTGCGGAGAATACTATTGAAATAAGCCTTGATCGTATTTATCTTAATATCATCGGCTACTTCAAGCTCCACGGTTGCACCTGTCTGTTTGATTTCATCCTGAAAGAAGTTCACAATCCGCTTTAGCGTCTTGTTCACATCTACTTCTTCTTTAATCTCCTTTCCGGTCGACTGTAAGGCAATCAATTCATTCAGATCCCGCAGCATCACATCAATGGACTCTACTGTGTGCAACAGGTAGCGCTTCACCTCATTTTCTTTAGGCTCGGGCAGATTGCCCTGCATCAACCTTGCAAAGCCAAGTGCATTAGCAACAGGCTTGCGCATGTCATGGGCAAGAATTTTACGAAATATCTCCAGTTCGTCGTTATGTACTTTCAACAGCTCTGTGTATTTTTCGAGCTCGATCTCTTTTTCTTTCTTGTCGGTAATGTCTTTGGCTATACCAAATATAGCCAGGATGCGAGTGTCGCTTTTGAGCGGGAAATTGGTGACGTCCAGGTATTTGATCCCAGCGTCGGTATTGATGGAAGTTTCGTAGCGCTGCGGATTATCCTGCATGGATTCCAGGAAACGTTCATTGGTAAAGGCTTTCATGCTCTCTTCAATCAGCGGTTCGAAGCTGTGACCGATCAGGGCCTCCCGTGGTTGTCCTGTAATCCGACAAACCTCTTCATTTACCATTATAAAATTCCCCTCCAGATCCAACAAATAAATGGCATCCGGATGGTTGTGAAACAGCGCCTGGTTAAGTTTTTCGAACTGATTCAGTTCTAGTTCTTTATTTATATCCATCTGTATTGGGATATCTGTGGTAGTCATATGGGTACGCTATTTTATGTACGGCTGCAAGAGGGAATCGGTGGATATTGGCTTCTTATCTCCTCAAGTTTTTTATCTGTCAGCGGCTTCTCAATCACATCCAGCACCAGCGAGCTTTTCTTGCAGTTGTGTTTATCTGTGTTGCTGATCGATGATGTGAGTACGTATACCTGTGGTATGGTCGGCGCATGACAAAGGATGGCTTCTAATGCCTCCAACATTTGCAAGCCATTCATCACCGGCATGTTCAAGTCCATCAGGATCATGGTGGGCAAACTGTCGTTCACCAAGTCGAGTCTCAATTGAGCTAAGGCATCAGGTGCGTGTTCAAAGCTGACGCAATGAGTTTCCGGCGCATAAAATGTAATTACCAGGCCAGTCAGGTAGAGGGTAACTTCATCATCATCAATCAAATATACTTTACTAAGCATAGTTTTTAAGTTTAATCTTGAAGCTGGTACCTTTATTTAATTCTGATGATACTTTGATACTGCCTTTGAGTATCTCCAGGTATGTCTTGACCAGGAAGAGCCCGATGCCCCTTCCCTGGTAACCTACATGAAATTTCTTGTAAATATTAAACAGGTCTTGTTGCACACTTTCCATGTCCATCCCAATACCATTGTCAGTGATTTTAAGAGTGACAGTTTCTTTCTTTTTGCAAGCGGTTATATGAAGCACAAGCGTTTTGTCTTTGTTCCTGAACTTGGCAGCATTCGAAAGCAGGTTTTTCAGTGTTTCCAGTAAGTAGGTTTTGTTGGAGAACAGCGTGATGTCCGGATCAACTTCAAGGTGTACATGGCAGGGCTCCCGGTTAAGTTTGTATTCCATAACCGCCAGTGCTTCGTTCACCACCTCTGCCAGGTATACCGTTTCGCAGTGGAGGTCCTCTTGCTGATCACGTATGGAGAGCACGTGGTTCATATCCCGGATGACCATGTCAAGATTGTGTGCCGATAACCTGATCTTCTGTACGAGCTGATCATAGATCGCATCATTTTTATCGACACGGCCCATCAGATTGGAAAGGCCCATGATATTGGCAGCCGGTGCCCGCAAGTTGTGTGATACCATGTAGCTGAAGTGCTGCAAATCATGATTCTGCCGAAACAGTTCATGGGTAGCTTTAACAAGATCTTCTTCTTTGGCTTTACGCTGCGAAATATCGGTCCTGATCGATATAAATTTTAGCAGCTCGCCGTTGTCACTAAACACAGGCGTGATCTCCTGGTAAAACCATATCTTTTTGCCAGCTTTTGTATAGTTCAGGATTTCTCCTCTAAAAGGTTTGCCACTGGCAATGCGCTTACGGATCTTGGCTAGCATTTTAGGATCGGTTTCATCACCAGCCAGCAGCCCCATCGTATCGCGCATTAGCACTTCGTTCAAAGTATAGCCGGTTACTTGCTCAAAAGCTTCGTTGGCCCATTCAACCTGTCCCAATTTGTTTTTAATCAGGATGCAGGTGTTCGTTTTACTGGCTACAAGGGATAGCTTCTCCAGGCGATCCTGTTCTTTCTTCTTTTCTGTGATATCTACTAAATGGATAGATATATCTTCCCCCGTCGGGTATACCTGAACATTGATAGTGGTGGCCTCATTATAGGGAGATATCTCCTCGGCAACAGCAGCTATACCTGTTGCTGCCACCTCAAGGCAGGTTTTGTAAAAACTGGTGTTCTTCGATCCGGGAAACAGATCCCAGATATTTTTTCCTAGCAAATCACTCTTCTCCATACCCAGATAGTCACAGTAAAAGCTGTTTACGTAGGTATAGCGCCATTCCCGATCAAGTGAGAAAAATGACTCTGGTACCCGTTCCATTATGTTATGCAACTGCTTGGACTGCGCCTCTATGTAGGTTTCGTATTTCTTCTGCAACGTGATGTCACGGGCTATACCTTGTATCTTCACAATGTCATGACCTATCACTACTGGCACAACCGCGATGGTCAGGTATACCTCCTCTCGATCAGGTTTAGCTATTGTCAGTTCAACCTGGTGAGCATTTCCCTCCAAGGCCCTCACAAAAGCATTCATAGCTATCGGAAGGTCTTTTTCGAGGACTAGCTCACGGAAATGTGCACCTTGGATCTCTTCGGGCTCAAAGCCCGTGAGGGTTGGGAAATTTTTGTTGACGAGTGTAAAAAAGCCCCCTCGGTCCAGTTCAAAAACAGCATCCGGGTGATTATGGAAGAGAGACTCGTAATGTGCCTGGGAACGGAGTTGATGCCGCTCCACTTCCACCCGCTCTGTTACATCAATTGAATTCGTAATATATCCTCGTATCTCGGGGTTGTCCGACATGTTAGTAATACGACACTGCATCCAGCGCCAACTCCCGTTATGATGCCTGAAACGAAAGTTAGGCAACTCGGTAGTTCTATTGAAGAGGGCACTTCCTAAGGCTGCTCCAACCAGTGGCTGGTCCTCTGGATGTATAAACTCGAATGCCGAACGTGAAACCAATTGCTCAGGTTGGTACCCAAGCAGGTTACTGACTGAACCACCTACAAACTGGTAGTTGCCTGAAGCATCTATGACAGAGAACAGCTCTGCACTGCTATCCATGATCGAGCTAATAAAATTCTCCTTCAGGCGAGCAAATTTCATAAGGGTAAATATTCTACTGTTAGATCATAAATTGTTTGTTTTAAAGGTTGCCCTATTTTTTGACATTTGAAATAAACTAAATTTTAATTAAATATGATTTATTCTATAAAATGAGAATATTTGATTGTTTTAAGCGTTTGATGCAGTTAATACCTATTTGTTATAGATGATATCCCTGCCCTATTATCCCCATTGTTTGTTATTTAATGCAATTTTATATTGATTAGAATATAGAACTATGCCGAGAATTACATGGGGTATATTTATAGATATATTCATCTGTCTCTTGTTAGCATTTACCTAAATTGAAATTTGGTTCAGCATTTTAGGTTTACAATTTTTCACTTATGTGAAAGCGGGAAATTATTCAGTATTGCATTAAATTATATCTGCATAACGATTGTTACTCCAACGAAAAGCGATAATTTGCAGATGAATCCGCTTCTCTTTTCACTCGGGTTTAATTGATTGCATGATGGAAACTTCATACGAGCTGCAAGTATTGCGACAAGAGCTCGAAAAAGAAAAAAAGGCACGGCAAGAGGCCGAATCGAAAGCCAACGCACTAACCACCGAATTACAAGTACTTCGCTCTCATCAGACGGATACGACGACAGAGTTCGTGCAAAATGTCATGCACATGGTTCCGAGCATTGTCTATATCTATGATCTAGAACAAAACAGGAGCATCTACCTCAACAATTGCATTAAAACAATCCTAGGCTATTCCCAGCAGGAGCTGGATGCCATGAACGGGCATTTCTTTATGTCTGTTGTTCAGGATGCCGATAAGCCTCTTCTACTCCAGCATACCTCAGGTATGCTCGATGCCCAGGACGGGGAAGTGCGTGAGATTACCTATAGTGTACGTGCCAGTGATGGCTCCAGCAGAATTCTTTACTGCCGAGAGGCAGTTTTCAAGCGCGATGCCGAGGGCAAAGTTTGCCAGATCATCGGTTCTGCTGAAGACACAACAAAACTGCGCCAGAAAAATCAGGAGCTTGCCCAGCAGAAAGAGTTTTATGAAGCCATTCTCAACAATCTGCCTTCGGATGTTGCAGTATACGACAATCAGCTGCGCTATATATTCGTTAACCCGGCTGCTGTTTCAGACCCGCATCTACGTGAGTGGATTATCAATAAAACAAACGAAGAATACTGCGCTTATCGTAACGTGCCCCTGCATCGGATCGAGTCTCGAGGGAAACATTTAATCAAGACAATAGAGGAGCGCCGTCAGGTTGCCTTTGAGGAGAAGCTGGTCGACAAGCAGGGGAATGTGAGCTACCATATCCGGAAGCTGAACCCTGTGCTGGATGATCAAGGCGAAATTAAGCTTATTATAGGGCACGGCCTCAATATCACCGACCTGCACAATGCCCAGCAGGAGATCAAAGCCAGCGAAGCAAAGATCCGTGCTATTCTGGATGCCATGCCTGACCTCATGTTCATCATCAATAAAAAGGGTTTATACCTGGAGATGCACAATGAACACACTTTACATGAGGTGGTAGAAGTATCTGATGTAGTTGGTAAAACTCTTAATGACATACTTCCGCCGCCGCTTAACCTGAAATTTTTTGATCTCATTCAAAAAGTGCTTTCCACCGGTCAGCTTCACTCTATTAATTATGAACTGGACTCCCGCTACTACGAAAGCCGCATTGTGAAGTACAATGAGGAGCAGGTACTTACCATTGTGCGCGATGTTACAGAAGAGCGTAAAGCGGCCATAGAAGTAAAAGAGAAAAATGACTTTATCAGGTTAGTGCTTGATACTAGTCCTTCCCTCATCTTTGTTAAAGATGGGCAAGGTAATTTTAAACTCGCCAACCAGGAGTGCGCCGCCTTATTTGGCTTAACTCCGGAAGATCTTATAAATCATAATACCAACGATTTGCACAACGTGCAGCATGAATTGCAGCATTACAACGATACTGACCAAATTGTGATCAAAACCGGGCAGGAACTGCGTGTGCAGGAAAGTCTTACCCTGCCTGATGGACACATGGAATGGTTTAATACCATTAAAAAACCACTCAAAACCAAAGACGGTGAAATCCATGTGCTGGGCATCTCAACGAATATTACAGAGCAGTACAACGCGAACAAACGTCTTGAGGAAAGTGAAGAACTGCATAGGCTGCTTTCAGAGAACTCCCGGGATCTTGTCTGCCTGCATGACCCTGAAGGCACTTACCTTTATGTGTCAAATGCCGTTGAGGAAATGCTTGGCTTCCAGCCATCCGATTTGATAGGCATCTCTGCCTATGACGTCATTCATCCGGAGGATGCTGATAAAGTGAGGACCATGGGGCATAAAGTAGCCTTGGAGGAGAAACACGACACGACAGTTCAGCATCGTAAGAAGCACCGCAATGGTTATTACATCTGGGTGGAAACCAGCATCAAGCCTATTACAGATAGTGATGGAAACGTTGTGAAGATACAGTCCTCTTCACGCGATATCACAGAACGCCGTTTAGCTGAAGAAGCCCTTAAGAAAAGTGAGAAAAAGTACCGTGACCTGATTGTATATAGCCAGGCTTACATGTGTACGCATGATATGCAGGGCGTAATCCTGTCAGTTAATCCATACCTGGTCCAGATGCTCGGTTACAAAGAGCACGAGCTCATTGGCAGAGAGTTGAAACAGTTCTTCCCGCTAATGGACCGCCAACGCTTCCCGGACTACCTGAAGCAGTTTGAAGACAATACCGTGGTACAAGGTATACTGTGTGTGCTGCGCAAAGACAAAGAGGAGCGTTTCCTCAATTACCAAAATTATAAAGTAAGTGAGGACGGTCAGGAGCCTTATGTTATCGGTATTGCACAGGATGTGACAGACCGTATCCAAACCGAGCGTGAACTCAAAAAAGCCAAAGAAGCGGCAGAGGAATCTGCCCGTGTGAAGGAGAACTTCCTGGCTAACATGAGCCACGAGATCAGAACGCCGCTCAACGGTATACTAGGTATGAGCGGGCTTCTGCACAAGACCCAGTTGGATGAAACACAGGTTAATTACCTGAAAATCATTAATCAGTCGGCGGACAATCTGCTGGTAGTTATCAATGATATTCTGGATGTGGCCAAGATTGAAGCCGGTAAACTGGAACTGGAGTCTATTCCTTTCAAAATTGAGGATACCGTGCACGCCGCCTGCCAGACCCTCAAATACAAGGCTGAAGAAAAGGACATCGCACTACAGCTTGGAACACTGGACCTGCCACAAACACTGCTGCAGGGTGACCCATACCGCCTGAATCAGATCTTGCTGAACCTGCTAAACAATGCCATCAAGTTTACGGAGGAAGGAAGTGTGACCCTGCATGCCAAAACACTGGAGGAAACACCCACTACCCTTACCATTGAATTTTCTGTAGTTGACACAGGTATAGGCGTACCGGCTGACAAGAAGGACCTTATTTTTGAAGGCTTTACGCAGGCTTACTCCAGTATTACCCGTAAGTATGGCGGTACTGGGTTGGGGCTTAGCATCTGTAAAAACCTGGTAGAACGCCAGGGAGGTGATATCTGGGTAGAAGACAACCCGGAGGGAGGAAGTGTCTTCCACTTTATGATCACTTACCCGAAGAGCGAAATGGATCAGTTGCCGGAAGATGAAGCCTCCGATATTGACTATGGCAGCCTGGGTGCTGTGAAGGTGCTGCTGGCGGAAGATAATGAAGTGAATATTTTTCTGGCGCAGTCTATTATGGAAGACTGGGGTTTTGAACTTGACGTTGCCGTCAACGGGCTTGAGGCTGTGCAAATGGTGAAGCAATCAGACTATGACATCGTCTTGATGGATATTCAGATGCCGGAACTAAGTGGTATAGATGCCACCTTGCAGATCAGGGCTATAGGCGACGAGAAGAAAGCAAACATTCCTATCATTGCTCTGACAGCCAACGCCTTGAAAGGTGATGCTGAAAAGTACCTGAGCGCTGGTATGAATGACTATCTCTCTAAACCTTTTGATGAAGAAGTGTTGTATGCCAAAATCGCCAATCTGCTGCCAGAGAAGCGTGACAGCGGCGAGTTGCGGGAAAAGCATGTCGTACAGGAACAAGAGGTAATCCTGCACGCAGAACCGCTTTATAGTATGGAGATCATCCGGAAGATGTCCCATAATAATGAAGCCTTCATGAACCGAGCGCGTCAGCTTTTCGCAGATACTATTCCAATCACCGTACGTGACATGCAGCAAGCCATGGAACAGGGAGACTGGAAAACAGTAGGTGCACTGGCCCATAAGGTAAAATCTACCATCGATACCATGAAGATTGAGTCTTTGAAGGAGATTGTGCGCTTTGTAGAGTCGAATGCAAAAGAAGAGTCCCGCTTAAACGAAGTTCGTGAGGGCGTTATAAAGATCGGACAGGTGCTGCTGCTGGTAGTGGCTGACATCTGTGCTGAGATAACCTCCTAGAAAGCGTATAATAAAATCGGAGCCTGCCCTGTTAGCTTAATAAAGTTAGCAGGGCAGGCTTTTTTGTAAAGGTTTATCGCAAACCATCGTAAGCCCTAATTAAGTTCTATACAAATTTTATGATACCTTCTACCCTATCCTCCAAGTCCATACCTGATCTAGATGAAATAACTGGACTGCGCCATCACCTGCACCAGCATCCAGAACTCTCTGGCCTGGAGTACGAAACAAGCCATACCTTACAGTGTTTTTTGAAGCGCTATCAACCAGATGAAATTATCACAGACCTGGGAGGTAACGGGTTTGCAGCAGTTTTTAATGGACAGGATGTGAAGGCTGGTCCCACTGTGCTGTTTCGTGCCGAGTTAGATGCGCTTCCCATACTGGAGCAGAACGAGATGGCCTATACTTCTATTCGAAAGGGCGTAAGCCATAAATGTGGGCACGATGGGCATATGGCCATATTGGTCGGGCTGGCTAGTTTGTTACACCATGGTCCGCCTGAGACAGGCCGAATCGTTTTGCTTTTCCAGCCCGCAGAAGAAACAGGCGCCGGGGCCTGGGCGGTACTGCATGCACCAGCCTTTCAGGAGATCGCGCCCGATCATGTGTTCGCCCTGCATAATATGCCCGGTCTTCCTATGGGACAGGTCGTAGTGCGGGAACAAATATTTGCAGCCGCTTCAGTAGGCCTGCAAGTGAAGTTACAGGGCAAAGAGTCACACGCTGCCGAACCGGAGAATGGATTGAACCCTGGAGAAGGTATGAGCGAACTGATACAGGCACTGAACGCCCTGATACGTGACCAGCAAAGTTACCGGGACCTGACCCTGCTTACCGTGGTGCATGCCCGATTGGGCGAGGTGGCTTTCGGAACGAACCCTGGATTTGCAACCGTGATGGCAACGCTGCGAGCTTTTGAGCAAGAAGATCTGAACCAGCTGAAAGCTTTTGCTATAGAAGCTGTTAAGCTGGTGTCATGTAAGTATGGGTTAAAGTATGAATTAGAATGGGTAGAAGAATTCCCTGCGACACGCAACAGTAGTGAAGCAGTAGATATGATCGAGCAGGCTGCCCGGTATTTGAGCATGGAGGTGAAGCAGGCAACTCAACCGGTGCGCTGGTCAGAGGACTTTGGTCACTTTACTAACAGGTATAGCGGGGCTCTTTTTGGGTTGGGTTCAGGTCCGGAGCAGCCCCAGTTACACCATGCTGACTATGACTTCCCGGATGAGCTTATACCTGCAGGAGCCTCTCTCTTTTATCGAATTGCACAATCCATTCTAACCCCTTAGCCGCTTCATGTTTTATAGCTCTTATATTGAAATAAGCCGTTCGGCTTTAGTGCATAACCTGAATTTCATTAAAGCCCAGCTCAAGCCTGGTGTGCGTTTTTCTTCCGTCATCAAAGGGAATGCCTATGGCCACGGTATTGAAGAGTATGGCAAGTTGGCCTATACCTGTGGAGTAGATCATTTTTCAGTTTTCAGTGCTGACGAGGCCTATCGCCTGCAGCAGGTACTCCCCCATACCGCCACCATCATGATCATGGGGTATATTGATGATGATGAGCTGACCTGGGCTATCACCCATGATATTGAGTTCTATGTTTTCTCGCTGGACAGATTGGAAAAAGCAGGAAAGGCGGCACTCTCTTTACAAAAGCCAGCCCGCATCCACCTCGACCTGGAGACAGGGATGAACCGCATTGGTTTAGATACCCACGAAATCGAAAGAGCTGCAGATATGATACTTCAACAGCCCGGTGCATTTGAAGTAGTAGGTGTCTCAACGCATTATGCTGGTGCCGAGAGTAGCGAAAACCATGATCGTGTGACAAACCAGTTGTATAAATACCATATGGCAGTGCGCTCCTTAAAGCAAAAGGGGCTCCGGATAGAGACACTTCACACGGCCTGTTCAGCAGCCGTGATGGCATATCCTGAAACGCATTTAGACATGGTTCGGGTAGGAATCATGCAGTATGGCTTTTGGTCGAGCCCGGAAATATACCAGCGCTACATGGGGATTAGTACCGACCGGATGGACCCGCTCAGGAGACTGATCAATTGGAAAAGTCACGTGATGAGCCTGAAACTGGTACCTGCTGGTGAGTATATTGGTTATGGCACGAGTTATCAGACTGTTAGTGAAATGCTCATCGCCGCTATACCTGTCGGTTATTCCTGGGGCTTTAGTCGAAGCTTAAGTAACCAGGGAGAAGTATTGATCAGGTCGCACCGGGCACCTGTTGTCGGTATTGTTAACATGAATGTACTGATGGTAGACGTGACAGGTATACCGGATGTATCACTCAAAGATGAGGCTGTATTGCTTGGCAAGCAGGGGAATGAACACATCACAGTTGCATCCTTCGCAGAACTGAGTACACAACTCAATTATGAGCTGCTGACGCGACTTCCCTTAAACATCCCCCGAATTATCATCGATTAGATGTTGCTCCCGATTATTTCATCTGCCTGGTGCAGTTCATAACCGCAATTATCACAGAAGTTGGCAGACAAAGCATGCCCTTCCTTGTGGCAATTTGGGCAGACACGGGTAGTCGTGTTCAGTCGCTCTGCATTGGCCAGTTCCACTGATACGATACCCGTAGGCACAGCAATGATGCCATAACCCAAGATCATAAGGCAACTGGCCAGGAATTGTCCCAGCGGTGTGACAGGCGTGATATCGCCAAAGCCTACCGTTGTGAGTGTAACAATGGCCCAATAGATGCTTTTGGGAATACTGGTGTAGCCGCTTTCTCTGCCTTCAATCACATACATCAAAGCACCCATCACAATGACCAACATCAGCACAACACCCAAAAAAACCGTGATTTTGGTTAAGCTGCCACGCAAAGCTTTGGAGAGCACCTGTCCTTCATTAACAAAACTGGTGAGTCGAAAAACCCTGGCAATACGCAGCAGGCGAAACACCCGGATCACCAACAGGTATTGCGAACCTACTACAAACAGACTCAGGTAAGTAGGTATGATAGCCAGAAAGTCGATGATCCCAAAAAAAGAGAAAACATAGTTTAAAGGCCTTTGCGAACTGTAAATGCGAAGGATGTATTCTATTGTGAAAAGAATAGTGAAAGCCCACTCCAGCGTCTGAAAGATGAGCAGGTAGTCCCTTCGCAAATCCACTACACTCTCTAGTGAGACCACCACAACACTGGCCACTATGATAATCAGCAGGATAATGTCAAACATTCTCCCTGATGGCGTCTCAGCTTCAAATATAATGCTGTAGAGCTTTCGTTTTAAAGAACCATTTTGCTGACTTGCCATACGCTAGCTTATAAAGTAGATGAAACTCTCACAGAATCGCGACGGAAACGATTGGCCATATACTGCTCGATCCGTCGTTCGTATTCCGTCACTTTGGCTGGGTCTACGAATACAGCACTTTTATTTTTCGCCATGTCAGCCTTTTGCGGTTTTTTCCATCCGATCATAACCAACATAACTGTGTCGAGCTTTTCTTTGTTTTCTGCTACAGACACAATTTCCCCCACCTCTACTTTATCTATCTCCGGGAAGATCAGCTTGAGCTCCCGACTTGCGCTGACAGGCGTGAAAGAATTAGCCAGTCGCATCACACTATCGGCACGTTGGCTCTGCATATTCTGAATCTCAATCGTTTTGAGAAAGTCTTTGGTCAGGTTGTTGGTGATGTCGGAGGCCATGCGTCGCACATCTTCAGCTGACACATCGAGCTGCACGAGTTTAACCTGGTGCTTGGGCAATGAGTTCTTAGCCAGCAGTGTGTTATAGTGTGTGATCAGTGTATCCGGCACCGGATTGCCCACACTGTAGATTTTAATGGTATTGAGCGAATCAGTATCAGTTACCTCCCATTTGATGATCTCATTATTCCGGCTGGCGAAGTCACGCACAACAAGGTTTTCGATCTTCTTTTTGGTCTGTACACTTTGGTAAATGTTATAAAGGAAGTATGCGCTAGGCGATACCACTATAAATAGCATGACGGCCATGATACGGGCTACACGGCGCTCTGTGGCCTTGTCTACGTAGTGCTTGATGTCAAACTTCAGGTACTTCACGATCAGGAAAGTCGCGAGGCTGATGAAGACGGCGTTGATAAAGAACAGGTAAAAGCCCCCGAAAAAGAAATCAAAACGGCCCAGGGCCAGTCCGTAACCCGCTGTACACAGCGGCGGCATCAGGGCGGTGGCGATGGCCACGCCAGGTATAGCGTTCGATTTGTCTGACCTCGAAATGGAAACTATACCTGCCACACCTCCAAAGAAGGCCACCATCACATCCAGTAGCGTCGGTTTAGTACGGGCAAGCAGTTCGTTGGTAGGCTCTCCCAGTGGAGTGATCATGAAATAAAACGTGCTCACGATCAGGCCGGCTGCCGCTGCGAGTGATAGGTTCTTAACAGAGGCCCATAACATTTCGCGGTCATTGATGCCAACCGACAGACCCACTCCCAGAATCGGAGACATGAGAGGGGAAATAAGCATGGCCCCGATAATTACAGCGCCGGATCCAGTGTCAAGGCCAATAGAAGCCAGCATGGCAGAGCAGATCAGCATCCAGGTGTTATTGCCGCGGACAGGAATTTTATCGTAAATTTCGCGAATAGTGCCCGGCTCATCGGTCTCGTGGATGATGTTGAGCACACTGTCCAGCGCCCTCTTAATCGAATCGAAAATCATAAACAGGAATTAGCAATTCCTGTAAAAATAGCTTTTTTTCGCTTAAGTCCCCAATTATAAGCTCAGCGTTGGGAGGGTATGTGGCAGTACAGAGGTGTCGTTGAGGGCTTTTACCAACTGATTTATTTTTACGCGATCACCTGTATTCTTCGTTATTTCATCCGCATCTGATAAGACCTGTTGCGCTTCAATCGCGATCGGAGCTAGTCGCTTTGGGTTGCTTTTTGCGGCGAGTGCGACGTTTTTGAGCAGGTTCAGCATGCGTAGCACTATGACAGGATCTTCTCTGCCATATACCCGGATTGGCCCCAGACAATGACTCAACAGGTCCTCAAATGTCACCTCATCCAGGCGTAGACGGAGTATATTATCTTTATCATGAAAGATTTTCTCGTCAGTCAGTTGCATCCGGATGATAAAGAGGTCGGTTAAGTAGTCGATCGCTTTAATCGCAGTGCCTGGGTCATTCACACTGGGGCTCAAAGCTTTGACAGCACTTTCAGTAATCTGTTTGAAACCATAGAGATAGTTCAGGTCGGCGAGTTCTTCCTGGTAATAACTGACATTCTCGTAAAGCTCATTACAAAAAGCCGCTTTATCTTTCAGAGTGCCGGCTACTTTTGCAAATGGCAAACCTTTTATCACAAAATCGCCTAGTGGCTGCATGAATTCCAGCACCACATCATGCTTTCTACAAAGTTCTATCATAGATTTCTTATCGACCTTTTGCAGGTATCCACTGAAGTCGCTGTTGAGTTCTTGCCAAAGTCCCGTTTCGAAAATGGCGGGAAGCACCTTGCCCTCGTCTTTAGCGATTTCCTCTCGCAATTTATCCAGAGTCAGCTTGTAGATACTCTCCAGGATATTGCCGATCTGAATGGCAGCTGAGATGGAATGTATAAAGTATACAAAGAATGCCAGACAAAGGATCGTAAAGCACATCGCCATGAATACCGCCAGACCAGGCAGGTCGGCATCATAACTTTCAGAGCGGATATTTACCATGACAACCAAGGTATAAATCAGTGTTCCCAGGTATAATCCCAGTACTTTTTGATTTGACTTAGAGGAGATCAGACCTGGTATAACACGGGGCGAGAAGTTGGCGCTGGCCTGATTGAGGACCAGCATCACCATTGTAAAACTGAACACGATCAGAGAGAAGATTCCGGTGGCGATCGAGCTGAGGATCATGGTGGCTGTTTCGCCGTGTGTGATGATAAAAAATGGCAATTCATCTTTCAGCGACTTACTAATTCCCCTTGTTTCAAAATAGATCATCAGTACTGCAATCCCAAAAAAGATCAGTGAAATGATGGTCGGGTAAAAACCTATGCTGGTATAGATGAACTGAATGACAAGCTTCAGCCGGTTTATGATTTTCTTCATAGTGCGGTGGCGGGGTTACAATGTTTTATTTTACTACATGCTTTGGTTATAAGTTATAAAAACAAAAGAGCCGATAGCGACAAGCTACCGGCTCCTGATCATAAGCAGGTTGAATTATTCGAAAGGTGTTTTGATCAAATCTGCTTCCCAACTCATCATTTTGAGCAGGTATAAACGCAGCATCGGATTATACTGGAGAGCATAGGTCAAATCCTCCTTTTTAACTTTTATCAATTTAGAGGGTTCCAGTGTGAAAGCTGTAAAACTATAAACGGGATGAAGCAAGTCTGTGATGCCTATTAAAAAATCAGGAGGAGCCACTACTTGCTCATCCATATCGGTTGTGATATCGGTTACTGCCACACTTCCCTCCGTCAACAGGTATAAGAAGTCTGTCTCCTCCCCCTTTCTAAAAAGGCAACTACCCGTGGCAAAGCTTTCCAGCTCTCCCGCTAAGATGCCTCTTTCAATGAAATCACGAACCAACATGTTGGCTGACTTACAAATTTTTCAAACTAAGCTGCAGCTCCTTTTCTTTCTGCTTGCTGGCACAATTCACACAACAACCGGAACAGGGCTTTTTCTTATTCTGGCGATAAGTTAATAAGGGTATACGGGTATGAAAGGCCATGGTCTTCATGTAATTGCTGCTAAAAAGACGCTCCATCAGGTAATTGTCCTGCGTGGCCAGAATCAGCATGTCAGCCGAGGCTTGTTCTGAGAACTCACTCACCCCTTCCAGCACATCTTCTTCTTCCAGTAGCTTAAGTTCTACGTTACGTCCCTTCAACTGCTTTTCCAATTCCAGCAAGGCGGCTTTGTAGGTGCATAGCTGTGTACGCTCATCTTCGCTGTATACCTGCACCAGGGTAAGCTTTGCCTGCAGCTGCTGGGCCAGGTCCGCTATCCGGAAAAGTACGCGCTGGTCCTGATCCGTAAAGTCGGTTGCGAACACCAGGTGCTTTAACTTTCGGTATCTGATGGAGGTTGGGAGTACCATGACAGGGCATGGAATAAGATCCATCATTGCGGATGTCATTTCAGCAGATTCACCTGTCAGCCCTTTATTCGCCCGGGCACCGGCGTCCACTAGCACCAGGTCGACTTGGTAATCCTGCACCACAGACGCAATGCTGTCGAGGATCTGACCGGGGCGCACAATGCAATCGAATGGTACAGTAACTTTAGCGGCCATGAACTCGCGACTAAAGACACGTTCAGCAAAGGAGCGTAACTTTTGAATACAACTGCTCTGCTGCGTGAAGGTCATATCAGCGGTTTTGCAGGCATGGAACAGGTATAGCTCAGCACCCAGCGCATGAGCAAGTTGCCCGGCGTAATAGAGCAGATCCTCCCCTGTCTCATTCATTTCCATGGGTACCAGAATGCGTTTTGTCTGCGATAGCGTTGTCATTGTGATCATGTTTTGTATAGTGAAGGTATAGGTCGTTTGGTCCGGCTGCTTGAGCTGCATCACCTGGAAAAGTGACGTTTAACATAACTTGTATAAAGCTATTTTGGCTTTGAGCAGCAGCTCATTTCGGTTGTATGCTGTGCAGTCTGTACTACTTTGGGGCTCAGGTATGGAATGCCCAGACCTAGTCCGCGCACGATAAACAGTACTGCCAGTGTCATCCCCACATAAGGTACTGCGCGGTTGAACATGCCCCGCACCTTTAAGCTGATCAGCTTACCTGAGAGCGAGACGATGTACATGAGTGGGAAAGTGCCCAATCCGAAAAGTGTCATGTACAACATGGCTCCTCCTATACCTGGGGCGCTGATCGCGCCGGCCAGGGCAATGTAAACGAAACCGCAGGGAAGCAGTCCGTTGAGCATGCCCACCATAAAAAGCGAACCCAGTGAGTTTTTCTGAAAGTAATAGCCGAGCTTTTTGCGTACCCAGCCTATCAATTTGTCTGTTCCAAGTACGTTGGAAGCCCTGCCTTTGAGAGCGGCTGGCAGCACGAGCAATAAGAGTATCAGTACGCCTGATACGATAGAGACTGTTTGTTGTAAGCCTGCCATCTCAAGTGACTGGCCAAAGGCGCCTGCGAGCGCGCCCAACGAAGCGTAGGTAACGATGCGACCACCATTGTACAGGAGCCGACCGGCGTAGTAACGCCAGCCGGAGCTCCCGACAAATGGTAGCGCCATTGCTATAGGGCCGCACATCCCGACACAATGGAAACTGCCTAATATTCCAAATAGAAAACCTGCCCAGATCATGGCCTTACTTTATTTGAATTGTTTTTTCTGAATAATATGCTTCTGCTCCGTCACTAAAGTGCACACGAACTTTCCACAAACCTTTTTCAAGATTTACTACTTCTATGAGTTGGCTTAAGTCGCGACCCAATTGCAGCGGCATTTGCTGGTCCAGCTTATCGTCTGATGGGCGGAAAAGGGTCACCATACCAGTTAACTTTTTGTCGCTGTAAGTGGCGGGTACCTGCAATAGAATGGTCTGGCCCTCCTCCTTATAAGTTAGCATTACATCGCCCAGCGCCTGTGTGCGGCGCACGCGGTCAATCTGATCCTGGTAGGCGATCTCCTGCGCATAATAATCTTTGCTGACCAGGTCTACATCCTGCTTCATGGCCAGTACCACGAAGTAGACGATATAGCCCATAAAGGAAACCAGCCCGATAACGATGGCATAAGGCCAGAAAGTGAATTTTTTATTTTTATCAGTTTTCATGATGATTGCTCTTGAATAATGGCTTTTAGTTAAGCTGTCTTTATTTAGCAGGGGCCAGAAACTTGGTATCCTGCGTGGTGATTAACTTACCTTTGTGATACACGCCGATCTCGATCTTGGCGTTCCTACCTGTCAGTTGGCTCTGTGGGATCTCCGCAAAGAACACCCCGTCTGCTTTGCCCTGTGCCGGCAGCACCAGTTCACTGCCTACCATCTGAACTGTACCGTCTTTGTTTAGCAATTTCAGGGTCAGGGGCATATCGATATTCGTTTTATTGATCACCGAGATGTTGTACAGGTTCTTTACCGTGCCTTGCTCTGTTTTCTGGTATAGCTGGCCAGGTGTTCGCAGGACGGTTGCTTGAGCATCATCGCGGGTTAATAGCAACGTTGTCAAAGCAACTAATAGGAGCAGCAACACGGCACTATAGCCCATGACACGTGGCGTAAACAGCTTCCACTGACGTCCTTCTGCGATAGCCTCCTCAGAATCATAGCGGATCAGGCCCTCAGGTTTGTCGATCATGCGCATGATGTCGTTGCAGACATCGATGCAAGCTGTACAGTTAATGCACTCCAGCTGCTGTGCGCCGTTTCGGATGTCTATACCTGTGGGACATACCTGCACGCATTGTTTACAGTCGATGCAGTCACCCTCTGTGCGTTCCTGGCCTTTGCGTAGTTTGCCGCGCGGCTCGCCACGACCGTAGTCATAAGCTACTGTCAGACTCTTTGTGTCGAGCATTACGCCCTGCAGACGGCCATAGGGACATACGATGGTACATACCTGCTCTCTGAAATAGGCAAATACCCAGTAGAACACTCCTGTAAAGGCGATTATAGAGCCAAAGCCACCCAGGTGATTAGCCGGATTGTCTGTGATGATCTGTTTCAGGGCGTCTATCCCGATGATATAAGCCAGAAAAGTATTGGCAATGACAAAGGAAATCAAAAGGAAGATGGCCGTCTTGGCGCTTTTCTTGAGGATTTTCTCCGTATTCCAGGGCATTTTGTTTAGTGCTCGCTGCTTGGTATAGTCTCCTTCAATCAAGTACTCAATGCGACGGAAGACCATTTCGAGGAAGATGGTCTGCGGACACACCCAGCCACAAAATAACCTGCCATACACTACCGTGAAAAGAATGATGAACACCACCATGGCCAGAAAGGCCACCACCAGGATGAAGAAATCCTGAGGCCAGAAGAGAATGCCAAAGATCACGAATTTGCGCTCGATGATGTTCAGCATCAATAGCGGTAGCCCGTTGATCTTAATGAAAGGCCCGGCAAACAGGAAGGCCAGCAAGCCATAGCTTACCCACTTTCTGTAGTCGTAGAGTTTACCCTTGGGTTTTTTGGGGTATACCCATACCCTTTTACCATGCTCGTCTACTGTCGAGATATGGTCACGGAACTCGTCCGGAGCTGTTTGTAATTTAGTTGCCATGGCAGTTTAATTTGTGCGGATATTAATCCTGCCTGATTAAAAAAGTAATTGTAGCCAGAGGTCGCTTAGTACCACGCTCTGCTGATACAAAAGTCCGAATTCGCGTCCTGCTAAAAGATGACCAAAGTCATTCTTCGAGGTGATTGTCATCAGTAATAGCCAAAACTCGAAAGGCAGACACTCTTTCGAATGCCTGCCTTCATGAAGGTTGGTTGTTAACTTATTCTTTCTCGCCCTGTGCCTCTTTGGCGTTTGGCGGGTTGCTGCCCTGCAGTGACAGGATGTAGCTACTTACTTCCAGCATCTGGTCTTTGGTCAGTTTACCTTGCCAAGGCACCATACCTTTGCTAGGCACACCGAACTTCACCGTACGGAAGATGTCATTCACATCCCCACCGTGCAGCCAGTACTCGTCGGTCAGGTTAGGACCTACTGTACCCTCACCCGCCTGGCCGTGACAAGCCGCGCAGTTCTGTAGGTAGATCGCCTTGCCAGACTCAAGCGCACCGGCGTCTGTCAGCACTTCGAAATTGGTAACGGCATTCGGGTCTTCTACATTCTGAGCTGCGATCAGGGATGCCTGCTGCATTTCCATTTCGTACTCCTCGGCCTGCAAGGCACCTGTGCGGAACACGTGGTAGTGCAGCATATAGCCTACTGCGAACACGATCGTCACATAGAACATGTATTTCCACCATGGTGGCAGGTCGTTGTCGTACTCCTGTATACCGTCGAAATCATGGTTGGAGTGGATTTCGTCTTTGGCCTTGCCTGTCATCACCGTGGCATCACCACTCATAAGGGCGTATACACGACCTGAGAATGACGCCTGGAACTCCTCGTCTTTCAGTGAGTCGCCCATCATCGGTACGATCAGGCGGAAGAGCATGAACAGCACCACAATGATCAGAAGGATGATCAGACCAACCAAACCGTAGATAAAGTGCACGATCGGTGGGAGGTCCATGAAGGCTACATCCTGTACGGCAGCCGGTGTGTCAGCTTTAACTGTTGTTGTTGCTGTCTTCTCTTCAGCCTGGGCAGGTGCAGCGTCGCTGGCCTCTTTGATGTAGGCGATCACATGATTGATGTCTTCATCAGAGAGAGAGCTACCAAATGCCGGCATCGGCATCTTTTTAAACTTCTCGTACACGGCTACCGCATCGGCATCACCTGATTGAATCAATTCCTGCGAATTGCTGATGAACTTGTGCAGCCATTCATCTCCGCGGCGCTCGTGCACATCCTTCAGGGCTGGGCCTACTACATCCGCATCTATGCTGTGGCAGGCAGCGCAGTTGCCTTCAAATATTTTCTTGCCCTGCACTGCATCCTGTGCAAATGCCGAAGCACCCGTCATCAGGACAAAGCCGGCCGCCAGGACCAGTTGTCTCAGTTTATTCATGGGAGATTTCATTGTCTGTTCCCTCCTATTGTTTGGTCTTGATCCTCATCTGCGCAGGCGAAGCTGCTCATGTTGCTCACATACTTCTTATCCATCAGGGCCACATATACCAGCAGACCCAGGAAGAACAAAAAGAAGATTGTAAATGAAATGAGCGGGTATATTTCAATGCCATCTATGGCTTGTAACACGTTCTTATACATTGTCTTTGAGTTTTTGACGTTCAGACCTAGTGACAAAGGACTTCCGAGTTGACCTTCTGTCCTTTGTCATGTAGACTGATGTCAGGTTTGCTATTCTTCTACTTCTTCAGCTTTCACCTTAATGTCGGTACCCAGACGCTGCAGGTACGCAATCATGGCCACGATCTCACTTTCAGGACGCACTTCCAATCCTTCTTTGGCCAGGTCGGCTGTGATGGCACGTGCCTGGGTCATGAGCTCCTGGTTCGCATTGGCGATGTATTCGTCCTCGTAAGGTACACCCAGTTGCTTGAGCACTTTCAGCTTGGCTTCTGTTGTGGTCAGGTCTATGTCCTGCTCGAACAGCCATGGGTAAGCCGGCATAATAGAGCCCGGAGACATGGAAGTCGGGTCGAGCATGTGGTGGTAGTGCCAGCTGTGCGGGTATTTGCCACCTACTCTGTGAAGATCCGGACCGGTACGCTTAGAGCCCCACAGGAAGTTGTGGTCATACACGAACTCACCTGCTTTGGAGTATTCACCGTAGCGCTCTGTCTCTGATCTGAATGGACGAACCATTTGCGTATGGCAGTTCACACAGCCCTCTTTGATGTACAGGTCACGACCTTGCAATTCCAGGGAGGTATAAGGCTTCACGCTGGCGATGGTTGGCACGTTTGACTTGATCACGAAAGCAGGTATAAACTCTACCAGACCACCGATCAGGATCGCTACCGTTGCCCAAACCGCCATTTGCATTGGGCGCTTCTCAATCCAGCTGTGCCAGTGACCGGCATTGTGGCTCACTTCTTTCACTATCGGAGGAGCGATAGCCGCTTCGTTAGCCTCTAATGCACCAGATTTCGCTGTCTTGTACAGGTTGTAGATCATCAGGAACACACCGCTCAGGTATAGCACGCCACCGATACCGCGCAGGTAGTACATCGGAACGATCTGTTGCACTGTTTCCAGGAAGTTAGAATACTGCAAAGTACCTTCTGCTGTGAACTCTTTCCACATCAAACCTTGGGTGAAACCTGCCCAGTACATTGGGATGGCGTAGAACAGGATACCTAGTGTACCTAACCAGAAGTGCGCATTAGCCAGCTTCTTAGAGTGTAGTTGTGTCTTATATAGGCGTGGGAACAACCAGTATAGCATCGCGAATGTCAGGAAGCCGTTCCAGCCCAGGGCGCCAACGTGCACGTGTGCTACGATCCAGTCCGTAAAGTGCGCAATAGCGTTTACGTTCTTCAGCGACAGCATCGGGCCTTCGAAAGTAGCCATACCGTAAGCGGTGATCGCTACTACCATGAATTTCAAAACTGGTTCTTCACGTACCTTGTCCCAGGCTCCGCGGAGTGTCAGAAGACCGTTGATCATACCACCCCAGCTTGGAGCGATCAGCATGATAGAGAATACAACGCCCAATGACTGTGCCCAGTCAGGCAATGAGGTATACAGCAAGTGGTGCGGACCAGCCCAGATGTAAATGAAGATCAGCGACCAGAAGTGAATAATGGAAAGTCTGTAAGAGTATACCGGACGATTTGCAGCCTTAGGCAGGAAATAGTACATCAGGCCCAGGAACGGCGTTGTCAGGAAGAACGCCACCGCGTTGTGGCCATACCACCACTGCACCAGCGCATCCTGCACCCCGGCGTAGCCAGAGTAGCTTTTCCAGAAGGTAACCGGCAATTCGTAAGAGTTTACAATGTGCAGTACCGCAACGGTCAGGAAAGTGGCAATGTAGAACCAGATGGCTACGTACATGTGCTTCTCACGACGCTTGGCAATGGTACCGAACATGTTCCATCCGAACACCACCCATACCAATGTAATGGCGATATCAATTGGCCACTCCAGCTCTGCATATTCTTTGGACGTCGTGATGCCCAGCGGTAATGTGATAAGCGCAGCTACAATAATCAGCTGCCAGCCCCAGAAATTTAGCTTACTGAGTTTGTCGCTGTACATGCGCGACTTGCAAAGGCGCTGCAATGAATAATACACACCCATAAAGATGGCGTTGCCCACAAAAGCGAAGATCACCGCATTGGTGTGCAACGGTCTGATACGGCCGAAGGTCGTGTACTGGTTACCCAGGTTCATATCGGGGTTTGCGAGCTGGAACGCGATTAGGGTGCCGATGATCATACCGGCTACACCCCAGAATACGGTGGCGATACCAAAGTCGCGAACGATCTTGTTGTCGTAGAAAAAGGATTCCGAGACCCCTGAATCCTGCCCTACCCGTTTCGGGTTCGGTTCTAAGACAGTTGCTACATTAGTTGACATGTGCGGTGTCCTCCATTGGTTAAGGTTTGTTGAGTATTATTGTTTGACTGTGTATTAATCATGTGCAAAATTGAGAATTCGGCCTCTCTGAAAAGATGACCAAAGTCATTCTTCCAGGTGATTGTCATCAGTAATCAGATTGACTTATGGCTGCTTTTGACCTGGATTATCGGTTTTAGGAGCTCCGTTGAACTCGTTTTCGAAAAGCATGCGCACAGCTGGGGTATAGTCGTCGTCGTACTGTCCGGAGCGAACAGCCCATAGGAAGGCAGCCAGGAAACCAGCGGCTACCAGCACACTGACAGCGATAAGAACAAATATGATATACATGGGATTTTGGGTTTAGTGATTGAGTGTAGGAGTGATTGTTTGAGTAGAGGATGCTTAAAAGCGAACCATTAATTTTGATTCACTATTTCGCTCATTCACTCAAGCAGTCATTATCAAAGTCCCGCTTTTTTAGCGGCGTACTTAACGGAGAGTGTGGCAAAAGTCATTACGCTGAGCGTACTGATCGGCATCAGGATAGCAGACACGATTGGGGTAAAGAGTCCCATGACGGCCATAGTGAGACCTACCACGTTGTAAACCAGCGACACAGCGAAGGTCAGGAGGATCAGCGACATGGTCTTTTTAGAGAATTTTAGAAACAGGCTCAGTTTATCAAATGACTCCGCATCCAGGATAGCATCGCAGGAAGGTGAGAAGTTGGTGACGCTGTTGCTCAGGGCTATACCTGCATCACTTTGCTTCAGGGCACCGGCATCGTTCAGGCCGTCCCCTACCATCAGTACCTGCCGATGATCTTGCTCTTTTAGTTTTTGAATGTACTCCAGCTTCTGAACCGGGGACTGGTTGAAGTTCAGTTCAGCTTCGTTGCCGAGTAGCTCCCGCAGTCTTGCTTCCTCATGGTCGTTGTCGCCTGATAGCACAGCGATTTTCTTGTCTTTCAGTTCACCCAGCACACTGCTCAAGCCATCGCGGTACACATTAAAGAAGGTATAGTAGCCCAGCACCACGCCATCAACAGACACATAAACTGTTGTCTTGAGCGTGTCTTTTTGCTTGTCCGCAGGCACACCTATGTAAGCAGCAGAACCTACGCGCACCAGCATGCCGTTCACTTCACCGACCAGTCCTTTACCTGTATATTCCTGGAAATCTGTTACCGGAGCTGTGGTGCCTTGAATAGACTCGCTGATGCGTTGACTGAGCGGGTGCGTCGAGTGACGCAACACTGAAAGTATCGCTTGCTGCTGTGGATCGGAAACTGTTTTACCTGTGTAAGTTACCTCTGCCTCACTTGGCTCCGTCAGCGTACCTGTTTTGTCGAACACTACAGTGTCGATCTTAGCCAGTCGCTCTACTACGCCCGTGTTCTTGAGGTAGAACTTGTTGCGACCAAACACACGCATGGTATGGCCGTGCACGAAGGGCGTAGCCAGCGACAAAGCACACGGACAGGCGATGATCAGCACAGAAGTGAAGGCTTTCATCGCGATATCCATGTCACGTGGCACCCAGTAAACGAGTGCACCGGCAGCTACCATTAATGTCACGATGATGAAGTACTTGCCTGCGATATTGGAGTAGGTATGCAGGTACTGCTCTTCGTTTTTAGAGAAGACGGTATCGTTCCAGAGTTGCGTCAGGTAACCTTGTGACACCTCTTTCACCACCTCCAGTTCGATGCTCTCCCCTACCTGCCGTCCACCTGCATAGATCACCTCGCCTACCACCTTTTCTACCGGTTCAGATTCACCAGACACGAAACTATAGTCGATCATGGCACGACCGTGCAGCAGGATGGCATCGGCAGGTATAAGTTCCTGGTTGCGAATACGGATACGATCTCCCACCTGAAGGTTTCGTACAGCTGTAGAGCTTTCCTCGCCGTTCTCTTTAAGCACCGTGATAGATACCGGGAAATAAGAGGTATAGTCGCGGTCAAATGAAAGGGTGTCATAAGTGCGCTGCTGGAAATACTTACCGATCAGCATGAAAAACACCAGACCAGTGAAGGAGTCCAGGTAGCCTGGTCCTCGGCTGGTGAGGATGTCGAACAGGGAAACGAAGAAGAGCGCCAACAGACCGGTAGAGATTGGCAGATCGATATTGACCATGCGCTGCTTAATGCCCTCCCAGGCTGACGTGAAAAAGCCACGTGCACTGTAGAAGAACACAGGTATGGACAGCAGGATGCTCAGGTAGCCAAAGAAGGAACCTAAATTGTTTTGCAGCCCCTGTGTGAAGTCCAGGTAATCCGGGAAGGCCAGCAACATCACGTTGCCGAAAGCAAAACCGGCTATACCTAGTTTATAGATGATGGCACGGCTCTTTCTGGTGGTCTTTTTACCGTTCGTGTCAGCCAAAGTAATAGCAGGCTCATACCCAATACGGGTCAGCAACTCTACTACTTCACGCAAAGAAGTCTTCTCGTGGAAGTAAGTCAGGGCGACTTCTTTTCGCATAAAGTTAACCGTCGTCTCGGCTATACCTGGGTTTAGCTTAAACAGGTTCTCAAGCAGCCAGATGCAAGAGCTACAGTGCATCTGAGGAATGTAGAAGGTGAGCTTGCAGATCTTGTCACTTCGGAAGTTGATCAGTTGAGCTTCTACACCCGGATCATCCAGATAGGCAAAACGAGCTTCTGAAATAGACTTTCTGCCTGTCAGGCCCGGGTTTTCCTCCAGATTATAGTAAGTACAGAGATTGTTCTCTTCGAGAAGTTCATAAACGGCTTTGCACCCATCGCAGCAGAAAGCTTTTTCGTGCGCTACAATGGGCTCGTCACCACAGGAATCCCCGCAGTGATAGCAGTTCTGAATATTGGTTTGGAGTGCGGCTTCCATCACAATTTTCCTTTATTTATGTCTGGTACAAAGGTAATTGGGAGGCAAAGCCTAAAAGATGACGCATATCACTTTCTGAACTGATAATGCTCAGTGCATACCACGCTCAGATAGTCGAATTTTGTAACATCAGAAAGGATAAATGGCCAAAGCAAAGAACCTGTCAGGCCCCTGAAAATAATGTTTTGTGATTAAAGTTTAGTGTTTAGTATAAGGTGATTATAGCTTAGAGGAGAGACTGAGCTACAATAACGGCAGACGTGATACGGCTGCCGTTTTTTATTTCTTATCCCTATACCTGTTTATCCCTCAAACCTACCGACTTAGTCGTACATGTGGCTGATCTTGTAGAGCTTATCGTGATCAAGTATGGTAATGGAGCTGCCTTTGGTCGTGATCAAGCCTTCGTCTTTTAACTCAGACAGCAGGCGGATCGTGGTTTCTTTGGCGGTACCGACTATGGATGCCAGGTCTTCGCGTGAGATAGAGATCGTGAACGTGTTGCCTTCCTCCCGCTCCTGATATGTTTTCTGAAGAAGTAACAGTGCTTCTCCCAGACGCTCGCGCACCGGCTTATAAGCCATCTGCACCATACGCTCCTCAGCTTCTCCTAATGCGTTAGAGATCAGTTTCATCAATCCTCCTGCAAACGCCACGTTTTGGCTGATCAGCTCCAGAAACTGAGATCGCGGTATGAAGCAGATCACGGCATCTTCCAGTGCGACAGCCGAAGCAGAGTAATTTGTATCAGCCATTAGAGCACGGTATCCGATCAGGTCCCCTGGTTTAGCCAATCTCACAATTTGTTCTTTGCCGTCGCTTCCCAGTTTGGCAATTTTTATCTTACCGGAGCTGATGCAATATAGCCCTGTGGGTTTGCCGCCTTCATGAAAGATCAACTGCCCTTTCTTGTAAGCGAAGCAGGATTTAGTTTCTGCTAGGTGCGACAGCTCAGATGCTCTGCAGCAGCTCAGCAGTGAGTTTGCTCGGCTAGAACAATTAAGACAGTCAGGGGCGGTGAATTTCATAAGCGATCAGGATGATGCAAAAGTATGCAATCGGCTGAAACATCGTATGATTTCAAACATGCTTTTTTTTCAGATTCGTTCGAGTGCTTTACCTGTAAGTGGTTAATGATCAAAAAGAAAGCCCCTGCTATTCAGCAGAGGCTTTCCTGAAAATGTATCTGTATTGCGCAGCTATCTACTTTATAATCAGCTTTCCCTTCATTAAAGGGGTGTCACTTGGGTATGTATTTACAAATTCATACACGCCGATCTTATCCGGGGCAGTAAACTCCATTGTAACGGTCTGTCCGGGCAAGGCCAACGGTGAGGCAGCCAGCATCAGGGAACTGTCTGGCAAGTAATTGCCTGAAGCACCGGCTTTGCTTCCTTTTTGGGCAACCTGTGCCGAGTACCCTTCTTTGGTGAACACGATGTTATAGATCATTTTAGGATCTTTCCCTTCGTTTGTAAATGCTAGTTTAACATGCGAACCAGCTTTTACTTCCAGCGTGTCACGGTCAAAGGTCATGCTTTGCAATTCCTCACCCCCGGTTGCCCGGATAGTCACTTCCTCAACATCCTGCAGGGTAGTGTCCTGCTCCTCTTCCTGCTGCATCAGCGGCTCGTCTGTTATTGTTTCTGGTCTGTCATCCGCCTCCTGCTGTGCGCCACAGGCAGTGACGATCAGCAGTCCGAACAACATCCCTATTATCCATATCTGTTTCATAGTTATCATTTTAATGTTCAGGATTTATAGCTTTGGATTAGCTAAACAGTTCCTGTTCCAGTCTTTTGTCATGACCATAGATGTCATCGCGGAAGTGAACGTTTCCGTCTTCATCTACCCAACTGGTAAAGTATACCAGGTATACCTGAATCTTCTTCGGCAACGTGATCCATTCTTCTTCACCTCCGTTGATGGTTTCCCGAATACGGTTTTCATTCCATTCCGGCATGTCCTTCAGCACATAGTTAGCCAGATCCATGGGACGCTGCAGACGCACGCAACCATGACTAAACCCACGCTGTGTCTGGCTGAAAAGGGAGCCGCTTGGGGTGTCGTGCAGGTAGATGGCATGCTCGTTCGGAAACAGGAACTTCATCGTACCCAAAGCATTCTTCGGCCCCGGACGTTGGCGCACCATGTAAGGGAACGTCTTCTCAGTAACCGATGACCAGTCGATGGACGATGGGGAGATCTGTTTCGGGTTACGCTCCTTTGTCACCACTTCCATGTTCTGGCCGTCCAGGTAACCTGGGTTACGGGCCATGGCCGGCGCAATTTCCTTTTCTACAATGCTGTTTGGTACGTTCCAGTATGGGGCGAGCACCACGTATTCCAACTTGTCACTGAAGATCGGGGTCGAGTTCAGGGTCTTACCCACGATTACATTCATCTCCATCGTCTTCTTATAACCACGTTCTGCTTCCGGGCTATTGCTTGGGTCCTCGTACACATAGAGTTTATACTCCGGTATGTTTACCCAGATGTATTTCTGGTCCAGGCTTTTTGGTACCAGACGTTTTGGGATCCAGCGCCAACGCTCCATGTTCATCATGATCTGTTGGATGCGGTCTTCTACCGACACGTTCATCATGCGCAGGGTGTTGCCACCGACTTTACCGTCTTGTGCTAGACCGTGCAGGTCCTGGAATGCTTTTACCTGCGCTTCCAGTTTATCGTCAAACTTACGCATCGCCGGGTCATTGGCATTAATCTGGGTTCCCGGACTCAGGCGCTGGCGCAGCGAGATCACGGCAGCTGCAGTATCCCCTTTTTCCAGTATCTTCCGGTTGCCGAGTTCAACTTTAGCCCAGCCTCCCTTTTCCTCAAGTTCTCGGTATTGCTGCAGGGCGTTACGCAGGTCCATGTACCCTTTGTGCAAGGCTTCAAACTCATAATACGGATAGGTACTTTCCCGCTCCTTCAGGATGGTTTGTAATGCCTTATGTAGTTTGATCTTGTTGTTTCTAACCCCCCATTGTACCTGCTTGACATTGCTCGGGTTGATGCGCCCTCTGTAAAAGTCAGAGGCGTAATTGAAGTAAGTACCCGTAAGTGCAATGTCTATCTGCTGTTGCAATTCGAGTCTGGCCGAATCTTTACGTCCCATCTCATTGTAGCGGCTAATCATTTCGTCAATGGCTACCACTTTATACTCTTTCGGATCCAGTCCCTCCTGTTTAGCATTGTTGATGGTTGTCAGCAACTTTTCGGACTCTGGCACCAGGTCAGAACCTTTAAACCAGGCCAGGCGGTATTCACGATCACCATAGAACTGGTAGATCAGATCTTCATATTCTTTAAACTGTTTTTGATCCCTGATGTAATCTTTGATGTAAAGACTATCAGTTTCAGTGGCTGCCAAGGTGTTAATGCCTAGCATTTCTTTTACACCTCCTTTGCTTTCCCCATTGCCATCTGCATTCTGATTGCAAGAAGCAAGGCTGAACAGGCAGAGAATGACCAGGCCGATCGGCTTAATTTTTTTTATGATGAAAGGGTTCATGTTTGTTTGTTTAATGGCTTACTGCAGAGGGATCATAAAACCATTTTATAAAGTCTTACTTAAAACTGTGCTATTTCTAAGCTGTCGAAGCCTCTGAGTTTTGATTTTGCTTATGTACTTCAAAAGGACATAAAATGTTCTGTATACGCTCACACAGCTGGCCTTGCACGTCCACACGCTCTTAAGGCTACGATTTATGGGGTATAGATATTCCTCTATAACATATTACGTACTTTCAGGTGTTGTCGATACGTTTAGCCGGGGGTACTTTACAGTTCCTGACAAATAATGTATCTTACCACACCATAACTAATGTATACAATGACTCCATACCGTAAATTCTTACTTGGCCTGGGTTTGGCCGGAAGTCTGCAACTAGGCGCCTGTTCAACCCAAACCACTACGACTGATGAAACTATGACAGCAGAACAGCAAGGAATGGCCCAGGCGCCAAACGATGTCCACAGCTTTGCCAAGCCAGCAGAGGCCGTGGCCCGCCACCTGGACCTCGACATCGCCGTGAACTTTGACCAAAAAGTGATCTCGGGCAAAGCCTCTTACCAGATTGATAATAAGGCAAAAGGAAACGAGATCATTTTCGATACCCGTGGTCTTGAAATAGAACAGGTATACCTGGGCAAAGAGCAAACTCCTACCACCTTTAAGCTGGGTGATGAAAAGGAGTTTCTGGGCCGCCCGTTGATCATTGCCATTCAGCCTGAGACAGATTATATCACCATTCAGTACCGCACGACTGCCAATGCCGATGCGCTGCAATGGCTTAATCCGCAACAGACAGCCGGCAAGAAGCATCCGTTCCTTTTTACACAGTCACAGGCAATACTGGCCCGCACCTGGATTCCGATACAGGACAGCCCAGGTATACGCATTACCTACAACGCCAAAGTGCAGGTGCCGAAAGAACTGATGGCAGTGATGAGCGCTGAAAACCCGCAGCAGAAAAACAATACCGGTAGCTATACCTTTGAAATGCGCCAGGCTATCCCATCTTACCTGATGGCGCTTTCCGTGGGTGATATGGTATTCAAGCCAATCGGGCAGCAGACCGGTATTTATGCCGAACCTGCTACCATTGATGCAGCCGTGTATGAATTTGCTGAGATGGACAAGATGCTCGTGGCAGCTGAAAAGCTGTATGGCAAGTACCGCTGGGATCGCTACGTTTTGTTGGTGTTGCCTCCTTCCTTCCCCTTTGGCGGTATGGAAAACCCGCGCCTGACCTTTGTGACGCCTACCGTGCTGGCCAAAGACCGCTCCCTGACCAGTCTGATCGCACACGAACTGGCACACAGCTGGAGCGGCAACCTGGTGACCAATGGTACCTGGGATGACTTCTGGCTGAATGAAGGCTTCACAGTATACTTTGAGCGCCGCATCATGGAGGAGATCTATGGAAAAGACTATGCCGACATGCTCAACGTGCTGGGTTACCAGGATTTGCAGCACACGCTGGACGAGCTTGGCCGCAACAGCGATGACACCCGCCTGAAGCTGGACCTAGAAGGACGTGATCCAGACGAAGGGCTGACCGATATTGCTTACGAAAAAGGTAACTTCTTTCTGCAGAACATCGAACGGGTGGTTGGTCGCGAACGTTTTGACCAGTTCCTGAACAAGTACTTCCAGACTTTTGCTTTCCAGAGCACGAACACAGACCTCTTCCTGGATTTTCTGCGCAAAGAGCTGATTCAGGGTGACGAGAAAATTGCTGAGCAGATTAACATCGAAGGCTGGGTGTATACGCCAGGGCTTCCTGAAGATCATGCAAAACCGACTTCCAAGCGCTTCGCTCAGGTAGAGGAGTCATTCAAAGCTTGGCAAAGCGGCAAGCCAGCCAATCAGCTGCAGACCAAAGACTGGTCTAGCCACGAATGGCTGCATTTCATTCGGATGCTACCTGAGCAGATGAACCAGCAGCAGATGGCCGAACTGGACAAAGCCTTTGGCTTTACGAACTCCGGCAATAGTGAAGTGCTGGCTGCCTGGTTTATCCATACCATCCGCAACAACTATACTGCAGCTGATCAGGCACTGGACAACTTCCTGACTAACGTAGGCCGTCGCAAATTCCTGGTGCCGATCTACAAAGCACTGTCAGCTACACCTGCAGGCAAGAAGAGAGCACAGGAAATCTATGTACGTGCCAAGCCAAATTACCATGCCGTGTCCACCAACACGCTGGATGCGATGCTGAAATAGGTATAGACATACCATTATTAAAAAAAGCCCTGCAGCAATGCGGGGCTTTTTTGATGGTACAGGTATAAACGAAAAAAATCTGTCTCCTTCTGGCCAGCTTGGTTAGCATGGGGAAAGGACAGATTTTTTTCCTTATTTCGTTAGAGCTTTACTTTGCTCCTTTGTGTTCGGCTTTCACATTGATCTTGCTTTCAGCCAGATCAGTCAGCTTGAGGTCTGTGGCTTTTTCTTCTTCCAACGTTGTGTGCAACAGGTTCAAAATCTCTTTGTGACCTAGCTGTTTAGCATAAGTACAAAGGGTGCCGTAACCGGCAATTTCGTAGTGCTCCACACGCTGGGCCGAAGCGATCAGGGCGGCGTCCATCACATCAGAGTCTGCGTTTTCAGACATCATGTCCTGCGCTTCCTTGATGATTCCTTCCATCGCCTTGCATTTTTCACCAGAGGCCTTCATGCCCAAAATATCGAAGACTTGCTCCAGTCGCTCTATTTGTTTTTCTGTTTCACTTAAGTGCATTTCAAAGGCCTTCTTGAGCTGAGAGGACGATGCCTCTTTCATCATTTTCGGAAGCGCTTTTGTAATCTGCTTTTCAGCGTTGTAGATATCCTTGAGTTCGTGGACAAATAAGTCGTTCAGGTTGTTTAGTTTCATAGCTTGGAAAGGTTTAGCGTCGTAAATAAATATAAGCCTGGGCTTGTGTGATTACTATACGGCAGGATATTACAGAGGTTTAGGAAATATAACTTTAATTAGATAAAATATATATAGTAAGTTCGCATATCAAGTAGATATATAACAAATATGATATTTGTATTGTTTTACCTATGCTTATTTTTTTGAGTGCAATTCAACTAATTGAAGAAATATGCCCTCAAAACAGAATAAAGGCATTGCAGTCGTAACGATTTTGAAAAATATAGGTAATCTTAGTGAAGGGTAGTGATGGCTGCTGCGATCATACCTTCCGAATTATTATACAATAAGCATAAAAAAGAAGCACCCGTGGATAGACCAAAAGGAAAGCTGATAGCCATTGGCGGAAATGAAGACAAAGGCTCATACCCCAACCCAAAGCATAAAAAGAAATATTACCTTGATTTCTTTGAGCTGGGAATATTAAAGCGTTTCCTAAGTGAGATACCTGCCCGCAATCCTACTATTGAAGTGATCACAACGGCATCGCTTATACCTGAAGAGGTAGGCGAGCGCTATGAAAGTGCATTTGCCATCCTGGGCTGTGAGAGAGTCAACATGATGCACATCCGGGAAGAGGAAGACGCCCTGAAACCTGAATACCTGAAGCGTATCCGAAAAGCGGACGGTGTCATGTTCAGCGGCGGTGATCAATCCCGGCTCACCCGCATTTTCGGCGAAACAGAGTTTCTACAGATTATCAAAGACAGGTATTGGCACGAGGACTTTATTGTCGCGGGCACCAGTGCGGGCGCCATGGCCATGTCAGAGATCATGATTAAGGGCGGCAGCTCTACTGAGGCTCTTTTACGTGGCTCCGTTAAGATGGGACATGGTTTTGGTTTGATCAGCGGTGTGATCATCGACTCGCACTTTGTGATCCGGGGCCGCTTCGGGCGACTGATGGAAGCCGTCGTGACACACCCCAAAACAGTAGGTATAGGGCTTGGAGAAGATACGGGTGTCCTGATCACAGACGGTCACATGATCGAAACCATAGGCTCCAACCTGGTGGTGGTGGTAGATGGGCACGGCGTAGAGTATACCAACATCAACGACATAGAGAACGGGCGCCCAGTGGCCATTGCCGGTATGATGATGCACGTGCTGGCCAAGGGGAATGTTTTCAACATAAACTCACGTGCCTTTTACAGGGACATGGAAGATGTTGAGAAAAACGCACTGGCTTCAGAGTCTAGCAGCAACTAACTTTTATAGATAGAGACTCTGCCCTCCTGATCTTTACTGGTTCTATAGCCGCGGTACATTCCTTCTGAGTTAAAAGGCAGGGCAAGATTGCCTTTACTATCGACTGCGATCAAGCCACCCTCGCCCCCAAAACGGACCAATTTGTTCATGACAACTTCCTCGCAGGCTTCCTGCAAGGTATAGCCTTTGTATTCTATCAGGCAGGAAACGTCGTAGGCGACCACCGCCCGAATGAAAAACTCTCCATGGCCTGTGCAGGAGATCGCACAGGTATCATTATTGGCATAAGTTCCGGAGCCGATCACCGGACTGTCTCCAATGCGGTTGTAGTTCTTGTTGGTCATACCGCCTGTGGAGGTAGCGGCGGCCAGGTCACCGTTTACATCACGGGCTACGGCACCTACAGTTCCAAATTTACGGTCCTCGGTGTGATCGAGCATGAAGATGTCAGTGTCCCGCACATCGCGCCACTGCTTGTAGCGGTGCTTGTCATAAAAGTACTCTTCCGGCTCAAAAGCGATGTCATACTTCCGGGCGAACTCCTCTGCCCCGTAGCCGCATAGGAACACATGATCAGAGTGCTCCAGTATGGCCCTGGTAAGCCGCACCGGGTTTCGGATACTGCGCACTCCTGCCACAGCCCCTGCCTCCAGGGTCTTGCCGCACATGATGGCCGCATCCATTTCATGTTTGCCTTCTTTAGTAAATACAGAGCCCCTGCCGGCGTTAAACAACGGAGAGTCTTCCAGCAGGGCAACAGCCAGTTCCACTGCATCCAGGGCGCTTCCACCCTTCTCCAGTACCTGGTAACTTTGATTCAGGGCATGTGACAGTGCGCTCTTGTAAGCTTTTTCTAAATCAGGTGTCATGGAGGCAGGTGTAATGGTGCCGGCTCCTCCATGAATGGCAATAGCTAGGTTCTGCATAGGTATTTGGTGCGTTACAGTGGTTCCTACGCCGGCAAGCGCTTCGCTGTTTTGTGTGGGCCCTATTAAGGCAATATTTTAAAGAAGCTACCTTTTTTTAGCCCCGCCGAAACCAAAGATTTTGTATATTTGTCATTAGATCAATCTATTCATTCTAAAGTTTATTTTATGTCGTTTGATATTCAAGGAAAGCTGTACGAAGTGTTTGAAGAACAGCAGGTAAGTGAAAAATTCAGAAAGCGTGAGTTCGTGTTGGAGATTCCGGATGGCTCATTCACGCAGTACTGCAAGTTCCAGCTGACACAAGACAAGTGTAACCTGATCGACAACTACAAGCAGGGCGACGAAGTGAAAGTTACCTTTAACCTGACAGGCAAGCCATTCACTAAAAATGGCCAGACCATGTACTTCACCAACCTGCAGGCTTGGCGTGTAGAGGGTGCTGCGGCAAACGGTGGTTTTGGTGCTCCGGCTGGTGCTCCGGCTCAGGAGTCAGCTGCTCCTTCTTTCTACAGTAGCGATGCAGACAACGATCTGCCATTCTAATAAATATTGCGTATAAAGAGAGCGAGCCCCGACAGGCTCGCTTTTTTTATGCTTTCTATATACTGCGCACAGCGGGTTTATTTAAAAACAGCGCATTTCATTATATCATAAGGTATAGCCGCTATACCTACAGCCATCTGACTATGGACGATTTACAGCGCCTGATCTGGCAGGGCGAAAATGATCAGGTAGACTTCAAACAACGGGTAACCCAGCCCGACAAAATTGCCCGCACAATGGTCTCCTTTGCCAATACACGCGGTGGCACCATTCTGATCGGTGTGAAAGACAATGGTTATATCGTGGGCATTGACCCGGATGAAGAAAAACATACCCTGGAATTGGCAGCTGCATTTTACTGCGATCCTCCGCTTCAATTGGCTTATGAAGAAGTAGAACTGGACGGGCATACCATTTTGAAAGTAACGGTCCCGGAAAGTGATCAGAAGCCGCATTTTGCCAAAGTGAAAGAGGATGACTGGCGCGGCTATGTGCGTGTGAATGATACGAGCGTGCAGACCAGTAAAATGGTGGAAAAGTCCATGCAAACCGAGGAGCCTTCTTTCGAGCGCATCCCGCTCGACCGGCATGAGCGTGCCGTGCTTGATTATCTGGCGCTCAACCGACGGGTTACGCTCCGGCAGTATATGAAGATTGCGAATCTTTCTGAAAGAAGGGCTTATCGAATGTTAGTGAAGCTGGTGATTCATGGGTATTTGCGGCTGCATGATAAGGAAAAGGAAGAGTATTATACTTTGAGTTAGCCTCAGTCCCTACTGCTAATGTTCAACTTCATCTCATTCCCCTTTTCATAATACTCGGTATGGGTGAGTTGGCCGGCGCGATTGTAGACTTGCCAGGTGCCGAACCAATAGTAGTGGATCACGAGCTCAGTTTCTACAACACGGGCCATCCCCTGCTTTTCCAGTTCGCCGTTGTCGTGGAATAGCTTGACCAGGAACTCCTTGGAGTTGGGTTTGTGGTATTCGATCTTACGGATGCTGCCATCCGGGTAGTAGTAGCGCCACTTGCCCCGCTCCTGCCCGTGCCTGAAACGGCCGTTGCGCAGCAGCGTGGTGTTATCGGACAGGTATAGCTTCCAGCGTCCGTGGTGACGGCCCTCTTTGTCGAAACGGTTGATCTTGAAGGGCCAGATGCCCTGCTTGGGCTTCTCTTGCGCCTGCAGTCCCTGCGGCATAGCGAGGAGCATGATTAAGAAGAAGGTATAGCAGATTTTCATACGACAGTATCTTAGGTAGTTTCGCATGGCACCAGCTTCAGTAAAAGCTGTGTACTTTGGCAAATATAAAAAATATTTCTATATCAACTAAATATTTAGTTGTACTTAAATAAACTGTAAATAGTTATGAATCAGATAACTAATTTTTAATAAATATTGCGTTTTGTAACAGAGCCTGTGCGGGTTGAGAAATAGCCTGTTTCAAAGATAGACTAAGCGCTATGTAATTGCGTAAAAAGAGTATGTTCAGCCCTTTAGCCCTTCCCTTATGCCCAAACAGACGAAGACAACCCAGGACAACACCGAAAAAATTTCCCGTACGGCCAGCAAGGTAAAAGACCCGGCTAACAAGAAACCCTCTGACACAAAAGAGAAGAAAATATTCGTACTCGATACCTCCGTCATACTATACGACCATAGTGCGGTGCAAAACTTCCAGGAGCATGATGTAGCTATCCCGATCACGGTGCTGGAAGAGCTCGACAACTTTAAGAAAGGCAACGACATCAAGAACTTTGAGGCCCGTGAGTTTATCCGCTTTATCGATAAGCTATCCTCGGAGCACATGCTACAGGAGTGGATTCCGCTCAATGGCAAGACAAAAGGCAAGTTTAAGGTGATGATGAACGGAAGCGCCAAACTGGATGCGACTAAGATCTTTGGAGACAAGAACGATCACCATATCCTGAACTCCGCCCTACATATGCAGCAGGACTTTCCTAAAAGCAAAGTGGTGCTGGTGACCAAGGACATTAACCTGCGCCTCAAAGCCCGTGCCCTCAACCTGATCGCCGAAGACTATGAAACAGGCAAGATTCAGGATGTAGCCGGCTTGTATACCGGCAGCGATACCCTCGAGGAGATTGATTCGAATGTGATCAATGACTTGTACGAGAAAGGCAACGCTGTCAGTGGCAAAGTGATCAAAGAGACTCCTCCTGACAATCATTTCTATGTCCTCAAGAGCTTCAAGAACTCGATCCTCTCCTATTATAACCCGGTGGAGGACCAGTTTGAGCGGGTTGACAAACAAACGGCCTATGGGGTGAAACCCCGCAATGCCGAGCAGACTTTTGCCATGCATGCCTTGTTAAATCCGCGCATCAAACTGGTGAGTATACAGGGTGTAGCTGGTACAGGCAAGACGCTACTTGCCCTGGCAAGTGCCCTGGAGCAGCGCCGTGACTACAAGCAGATCTACCTGGCACGCCCTATTGTGCCGCTCAGCAACAAAGACATCGGCTACCTGCCCGGCGACATCAAATCGAAGCTCAATCCTTATATGGAGCCGCTTTGGGACAACCTGAAGTATATTCAGAATCAGTATGCCGAGAACAGCAAAGAGTACCAAAAGCTAAGAGAATTGGTAGAACTGGAGAAACTGGTGATCACGCCACTGGCCTACATCAGGGGGCGCAGCCTTTCGAACATCTACTTTATTGTGGACGAAGCGCAGAACCTGACACCGCACGAAGTCAAGACAATTATATCCAGAGCAGGAGAAAATACCAAGATCGTGTTTACGGGTGATATTTACCAGATTGACACGCCTTACCTGGACTCGCAGAGCAATGGCCTCTCTTATCTGATTGACCGGGCTCGCAACCATCCCTTGTATGCCCACATCACCCTACTGAAAGGAGAGCGCTCCGAGCTTGCCAACCTGGCGAACGAACTGCTCTAGCTATACCTGAATTAAAGCAAAAGGCCGCTGCTATACCTAGCTGCGGCCTTTTCTATTAGCTAACTGTGCTTTGCTTTCTGCTTTTGCCACAGGGTCAAACAAAGCTTTGAGCGATAGCAGGCTTTGTTCTGTTTCCTGCTCGGTTTTTAATTTCTTAAAGAAGCCTCTGTATTTGTTGTAGGGGTCGTCTGCCACTTTTGCCCGTTGTTGCCATACCACCCGTGTTCCTTCTTCCAACGGTTCGAGGCTGAAGATGCCGATGGTCTCAAAATCCTCTCCTTTGGTGAGTTGCTTGTAATAAAGCTCTGTTGGCGGTGTGCTATCCGTGAAGTGTACTTTAACCATTCCCACCTTGTCACCGTTCCACTCCTGGTAGGCGCCTTTGCCAGTAAGCGGACCACCATAAAGGCGGATCATGGTTGGATCGTAGGCTTTGTTCCAGGCATTCCACTTTTCCCATTCGGTCGGGTTGTTCAGGTAGGCGAACACCTGTTCCGGTCTGGCATTGACCACAATGGAGCGCCTGACCTCGTAGGAGTCAGGAAGCAGAAATGAACCGAAGTATACTGTGGCCGAAGCTACCAGCAACGACACCAGTACGATGAGTGGCGCTTTCATATACGATGCGACATGCCTAGAGGTGTATGGGATAATTTGATGCTAAAGGTACACCAATTTAAAGGAGAAAAAACAACACAGTCAAGCAAGTTAGCAAGAATATTTTTTCTCCTGAAAACAGCCTCAGTCTGCCTGAAGCCACGGTTCATACCAATTACCGGGATGTTGCCGTATAAGGTCCAAACAAAAGACATAAACATGATTCAGGAACTCATAAATAAAGGATTCAAATTATCACAACACACTATTTTCAAAGGCTTTCTGGGCAAGGCCGGCGCCCTGGTCTCAAAACCCGTGAAACTGGGCATGCTGCTGACCACAGCTTATGGCAAATTGGTGGACGTGGAGAGCGACAAAAGCGGCTTTGCTCAGGTAAAGGAAGTCATGCAGACCTTCATCCGCCTGGTAAAGGCTTACATCAATGGCTCCTACCGGGAAGTATCCAACAAGTCGCTGCTTGCTGGTGTGGCGGTACTGCTATACCTGGTGACACCCCTTGACGTGATCCCCGACTTTATACCTGTGATCGGCTTCCTGGACGACATCAGTCTGATGGCCTGGTTCATCGATTCTTTCCAGAAAGAGATCTCCAACTTTAAAAACTGGGAAGGGAACAAGAACTTTGAGCCGACGATGGGAACGCTTTAAAGTTTAGGAGTTTGAAAGTTTAGGATTTAGGGAAGTAATTCTGTAGGGACGGGTCGAGACCTGTCCGAATAGTGCACAGGTATTTGAATATCCTGAACTGTCAACTCGATAGAATGGAGAGATCTGGATTATTTCAGTGTATGGGCACTAATCCAGATCTCTCACTAAAAGAGGGCCCCTACCCCCAGTTCGAAATGACACTAAAAATCTTAAGCAGAGCGGACTGGTCGCAACCTATTCCTACAAGATTACTTCCCTAAGTGTTAAACTCTCAAACTCCTAAATTCCCAAACCCCCAAACTCATATTTCTTCCGTATCTTGGGGGTTCAAAACCAACTTTTATAAAAACCATGATCAGTAAGCGCATTATAGCATTTTTTGCTGCAGCCTGTCTGAGTCTGGGTATAAGCAAGGCCAAGCCTGATGAAGGTATGTGGCTGCCTATGCTCCTCAAGCAGCTCAACGAAGCAGAAATGCAGAAAAAGGGCATGAAGCTCTCTGCCGAAGACATTTACAGTATCAATCAGTCGAGCCTCAAGGACGCCATCGTTTCGTTTGGCGGTTTCTGTACCGGCGAAATGATCTCTTCGGAGGGTCTTCTGCTTACCAACCACCATTGCGGCTACGGCCAGATCCAGAGCCACAGCTCAGTGGAGAAAGACTACCTGACCGAAGGCTTCTGGGCCATGAACCGCGAGCAGGAGCTTCAGAATCCGGGTCTGTTTGCCACCTTTATCGTGCGCATGGAAGACGTGACGCAGCAGATTCTGGCAGGTATACCAGCTAACGTAACAGAGGCTGAACGCGAGAAAATGGTGCAACAAAACATTGCCAGTGTACGCAAGCAGGCTACCGCAGGTACGCATTACGATGCCGTTATTCGTCCGTTCTTCTATGGCAATGAATACTACATGTATGTGACCGAGACTTTCCGCGACATCCGTCTGGTGGGTGCTCCCCCCTCCTCTATCGGCAAGTTTGGTGGCGACACCGACAACTGGATGTGGCCGCGCCATACCGGTGACTTTGCCATCTTCCGCATTTATGCCGATGAGAACAACAACCCGGCAGAATATTCTCCGAACAATAAGCCTTACAAGCCAAAGCACCACCTGCCAATTTCTCTGAGCGGTGTGCAGGAGAATGACTTCACCATGGTGTTCGGCTTCCCGGGCCGTACGAACGAGTACCTGACTTCGCATGCTATTGAGGAAATCTACGAGACCTCTAATCCGCACAAGATCAAGATCCGTGATACGAAACTGGCTGTGCTGGATAAGGACATGAAAGCCTCTGATGCCGTGCGTATACAGTATGCCGCTAAATATGCCAGTGTGGCCAATGCCTGGAAGAAGTGGATCGGTGAGAACCGTGGTCTTCGTAAGGCCAACACCATTGCCCGCAAGCAGGAGCTTGAGAAGCAGTTCACCGCTTGGGCTAATGCTGATGCCACCCGCAAGCAGACGTATGGCAACCTGATCGCCGACTTTGAAAAGAACTACAAGCAGCTGGAGGGCATCACGATCGCCCGCGACTACATCATGGAAGCTGCCTGGGGTGTGGAGCTGGTGCGCTATGCCAATGAGTTTATCAAATTAAACGAGCTGATCGAAGCAAAAGCACCGCAGCAGGAGATCAACGCCCAGCTCGACCGTCTTGAAAAAGGTGTAGCTGGTTACTTTAAGAACTACAATGCCCCGACCGATAAAAAGGTATTCGCTGCTCTAATGAGCATGTATTACGAGAACCTGGATCAGAAGCTTCATCCGTCAGCCTTCGCGATGGTGCGCTCGAAATACAAAGGCGATTTCAGCAAGTATGCCGACGAGGTATACAGCAAGTCGCTCTTCACTTCCGAAGCCGGTGTGCGTCAGGCGATTGCTGACATTAAAGCGGGCAAAGCCAATCCATTGAAAAATGACCCGGGCTTTCAGCTGGCCAGCAGCATCAACGACTACTACCGCACGAACGTGTTGCCGACTTACACCAAGGTGAATGACAACTTGAACCTGCTGTACAGAACGTATATGACTGGTTTGCGTGCCATGCAGCAGGATCGTAAGTTCTACCCGGATGCCAATTCTACCCTGCGTGTAGCTTATGGCAAAGTGGAGCCTTACGAGCCAGTGGATGGCGTGAAATACAAGTACTTTACGACTCTGGAAGGCATCATCGAAAAGGCTGCTTCTGGTGCAGCTGAAGACTACGCTATACCTGCCCGTCTGCAGGAACTGTATGACAAGAAAGACTACGGTCCTTACGGCGTGAATGGTCAGCTTCCGGTTGCCTTTATCGCTTCGAACCATACCACAGGCGGTAACTCCGGCTCCCCGGTGATCAATGCCAACGGACAGCTGATCGGAACGAACTTCGACCGCAACTGGGAAGGTACCATGAGTGACCTGACTTATAACCCGGACCAGGTACGTAACATTTCGGTGGATGTGCGCTACATGCTGTTTATCGTGGACAAGTTTGCCGGTGCAGGTCACCTGGTAAAAGAGATGACGTTGGTAAACGATAACACGTCCGGACTGTCGCAGGTAGATGCACGCCGCAGAGCGGAAGCACCTGCTAAAGCTTCACCGCTGTCTAAAAGAGAGCAGCGCAAAGCCGAGAAAGCCGCTAAAAAAGCAGCCAAGAAGAAAGAAAAAGAGGCTGCTGAAGTTGTAAACTAAACAACGGCGTACCCCCTATTTCATAGATCCCCGTCTGAATGATCAGACGGGGATTTTTTATTTGGCTATACCTGAAAGCGGGTTTCTTTACGCCTTGTTTTGCTCCATATAGGGTTGCCAGTTCACGATGAGTACCTTTTCGTCCTCAAGCAGGAAGTACCCGTAGTCGTAGCAGAAGTAGTAGGTGTTGCCACTTTTGGTGCGGTAGAGGTGGGTGAAGTGGCGGAAGTCGAAGCCTGCCAATTGGAGTACTTCGCGGCGCAGCGTGGTTTTGCCCTCAGGGCTGTGGCGCTGCAGCACAAAGCGGTTATGGCGCAGCTTTGTGTTGATTTCTTTTATCAGGCGCTCTCCCGCGTTCTGGCTCTTGCGGCTGTTTTTGGCTATAGACCTGCATTGATCGCTGCAGTAACGTTTGTCGATTCTGCCTGTGAGCTTTGCTTTACAGTTTTCACATGTTCTCTCCTGCATACATTGTTCGTTTTTATTGGGCTATACCTGGGTAAGACCGGTTTAGCCGGGTATACCCGGACTTACCCGAGTATTTTACGATTGTCTTTGGTTTAGGTACTTACTTGCAGCTGTAAAATTTATGCATGATGCAACACCCCTCTAATCAGCCTGTTATTTATCTCAATGCCCTGGAGCATGAAGGCGTCAAATACATCCGCCTGTGGCACAAGCCCAATCCTTTTATTATCAAGCGGCTAAAGGAGGCTGGCTGGATCAAGTATAGCAAGACCTACAAGTGCTTTGTGATGCACCACCGGCCGCAGAGCCTGGAGATGACTTTCGCCCATTTTCAGGGACTGGCTAAGGTGAGCACACAGTACCTGTACCGACCCAAAAGGCTCAAGCCTGGCAAGCTGGTGCCGGTACTGGCTGGCGGGCAGCAGGGCGAGCCGCTCCAAAAGCTGCCTGACATGCCGGTGGTGAAGCTGCAACCGATGCTGGTGGAGGATAACAAAACGGTGATCAGCGTTACCTTCCGCCACAGCCAGCAGGTATACGAGACCCTGCGGCACAGCAGGCTGGCCACCTGGCAGCGCGAGCCCAAGTGCTTTGCCATACCCGAGGGTGGGCAGCATATTCAGCAGCTAGCCGAGGAGCTGGAGGGCCTGGGCTGGCTTTGGCTGAGCCAGGAGCTGGTGGTGCGGGACGTGGTACTGCTGCGCAGGCTCTGGGAGCAGACCTATGCAAAGGGGGCAGGCTACATCACCTGCCCGATTGACTACCTAGAGAAGCTCTTCCTGCTGAACTACTCCCTAAACACGATCCGCACCTACCACTCGCTTTTGTTGCGCTTCCTCAACAGCCACAAAGACAAAGGTTTGGAGCAGGTCAGTACTTTTACAGAAGAGGACATCAATCAGTACCACCGGCAGATGGTTCAGGTCGGGGCCTACTCCTGCTCTTTCATCAACCAGAGCATTAATGCCGTCAAGTTCTACTACCAGCGGGTGCTGGGCCGCCACGAGGTGCAGTTAAACAATGTGGAGCGTCCCGAGAAGCCCGAGCGGCTGCCCACGGTGCTCAGCAAGGAGGAGGTTCGCAAGATACTCTCGGCCACCGACAACCTCAAGCACCGCTGCATGCTGCAGCTGCTCTACGCGGGCGGGCTTCGCATTGGCGAGGTGATCAACCTGAAGCTCACTGATGTGAAGTCGGACCGCAACCTGGTGCTGATTCGGGGTGGCAAGGGCAAAAAAGACCGAACCACCGTGCTCTCACAAAAGCTGCTGGAAAGCTTGAGGCAGTATTACAAGGAATACAAACCAAAAGAATGGCTTTTTGAGGGACAGTTCGGCGGCCAGTACACGGCAGACAGCTTGCGCAACGTGTTTCAGGCCTGCCGCAAAAAGGCTGGCGTGAAGACTAATGCCACCCCGCACACCCTACGCCACTCCTTTGCCACACACTTGCTGGAGCAGGGCACAGATCTGCGCTACATCCAGACCCTGCTTGGGCACAGGAACAGCAAGACCACCGAAGTGTACACCCATGTAACCACCTACGCCTTGGATAAAATTGTGAGTCCGCTTGACAATCTGTAGAAATAAGCTATATTAGTGTTACGCTATGAAAGAGATGAAAACGAAAGGCCCCCACTTTGCGAAACCAGCTATAAAATGGGCAAATAGTACTCCAGTCATAGTGCAGATAGTGGGAGTAGGTACTCCTGCTAGCAGGTAGTTACAAGCAATTTGAATGATAGATGGAAATCTAAAATACGAAGCAAGATTAGAAAAGAAGCTTGATAGCTTTTCAGGAAGGTATATGAATAATTCTAAATGGACGAAACTGTTTAGAATTTTATCTCAACATGATGAAGTAGTAAAAAAGTGCCTCATAAAAGACGTATGGGATAATGTATTGCGTGAACTAAGAATACCTCCCGTTGACGAATATCCAGTAGTATTCAATGAAAAGGGCATAAACGATATAATGACTGGTGGGCCTTCATCTTTTAAGGAAATTGAATGGGTTGAGTTTCCAAGCAATTGGACGGTAAACAGGCCGATGGGGCAGCAGATGTTGGAACCGTTAACTTACTATCAGGATTTATCAGAAATAAGCAATAAAATAGCTGGAATCGGTGAGCTTGAAATCGAATCGACACCAGAGAAATTGATAGTATACGGTTACAAATAAAAAGAAAAACAGCTTGTAACAAGGTGCAGCTCTTATGCTTGGCTACGCCTCGCCCATCGGCTGCACGAGTAACGTTACCATTCATATTAATTTATAAATTCCTTTGCAGATTACAGAAGAAAGATTACAAACTAAAGGAAACTTAGGCAAGCGGTTTTTCGCAGGTTTTGTAGATTACTTAATGATTTTCGCCTTTGATATTGCATATGTTTTTGCGATAGGAACGCCCAATGAAGAAGGTGGGCACAGTGTAAGTGGCTTGCCCGCATTAGTTCCTATTTTGTTTTGGTGTATAATGACTGTAGGTATGGAACAATTACTTGGGGCAACCTTAGGCAATATACTGGTTGACCTGAAACCTGTGTCAATTCGTGGGTATATACAAAAACCGACTTTAGGACAGTCTTTTAAAAGGCATCTTCTTGACCCAATCGACATGTTTTTCTTCGGGTTAATAGGGATTATAACTATTAGAAATACAGAACGGAATCAACGATTAGGTGACCTTTGGGCGCAAACAGTAGTCGTTGACACACGTCCTAAAAAGAACATCGTATGGTAACCCTGCACAGGCTTTAGTTTCGGCTATGCCTCACCAGAGCCTGTACCAACCGTTAGGCTACATACTAAATAAATTTAATATGAATGTAGAACCATTTGGAAATCTTAGTTACCGTCGCAGGGAGAAAGAATGGTTCGGAAATGTTGACAATATTTCACCAGAAAATAAAGTCGAATTAGGCATAATGGTTGACGATGACCAACAAGACATCTCTGATAAAATTATTCTTATCGAACAGCTTGCTCGTGACTATGATGTGATTATGGAGAAGTTGTATCAATTAGCTCACCTCAAGTATAAAGATACAAAATGGGAGAAACCCCTGAATGAAATAAAGAAAATGTACTTCTTGACAGGAGTAGAAATAAAAAGCGATAACAAAACTTGGTGGTTGGTGTTAGAGCCTAATTTTAATGTTAAATCTAGCTATAACCACTTTCTGCGGTTTACAATGGTTGACCGTGAAATTGTGTGGGCAAACTTTGATATCAATACAACAGCCTAACAAAATATATACTTCATGCTTCGGCTAAAGCCTCGCAAGTAGCATATACAAGTACCGTTAGCCTTTATTAAATGAAATTACTATTACGTGATTATCTTGAAAACATTCCTTCCAATATCTCATGGAAGAAAGTTTTGTTACTGTTGATTATAATACAGATTAACAGTTTTGTTCTTGTGAATTTTTTCATTCCTTCTCTGTTTAGTGAAGAAATTAGAATATGGACAGGTGGAATTATTACTCCTGGTCAGGTTGCTTTTCTGTACTCAATATTATTTTATTCGGCTTTGTTCAAGCTTTACGGAGTATCAGTTTTAAATAGCAACATATACAGAAACAATTCAAATGCTGTTATCGTGATTCTAACCGCAACAGTATGTTTATTTTTATTATTGCTCCCTCAGTATGTATATACCACTCAGGGAGATGTGTTAATCCTTTTTGGGCACTTCCTTGAGCTTCTTTTCGGAGCTGTCTTTGAAGAACTTGTTTTTAGGTTTTTTCTCTTGGCTGCTTTCATTCAACTGTTTAAAAAGTCATTCGGATCAGGTTCTGTTTGGCTCTCTGTTATCATTTCATCTTTAATTTTCTCTTGTGGACATATCTTTGATCATATAAGGCAGGGGCAAGTTTATATAGAATTCTATATCTGGGCATTTTCAATTGGAATTCTTCTTTCATGGATCTATATTTTATTTAATAATATAGTTCTGGTTATTCTGTTGCATCTATTTCTGAATCTGATTGTCCTATTTTTGCCATTGGTACAGCAGGGCGTGATTTTAGGCGAGTTTATTTGGTACTTAGTTGCATTCTCATTGGTAATCTTCGGTAACAGAATAATAAAAATAACAAGGGCTAACAATGCACAGGCTTAAGTCTCGGCTACGCCTTGTCCATAGCCTGTACTAGACCGTTACATACAATAATAAATATTAAAAGTGACCATAGAGGAGCTAAGAAATAAGATTGTAGAGATTGAAGTTACTCAGACTACTTTTGTTCAGTTAAAAGCGGACGGACAATCTTTTAAGGTGAACTTCTTCAATAAAAAAGAATTCAACTTAAGGAAAGGAACAACTGGGGAACTTCAATATTATGAAGAACATCCTTTACTTATAGACTTCAATGAAAGTCTGGAATCCACCTATGTAAGTTCAAAAGCTGAGAATGTTGAATTGGTTGCTAACGAGGTGAGGAAAGCAATTGATGATGTCACCTTAGGCTGGCACCCATGGACTTCTTACTTGGTGAACAGAAATGCTCAATATGGCTACCAAATATTTATGAATAACCTAACGACTGGAAGCGGCAAAATCTTGGAAGCACCGCCAAAAATAACAAAGAAAGTTGTGGAAGTATTGAACAAACACTCAATTAATACCAACACACTAGACTCTAAGCCATATGTAGGGAAAAAGAGTAAAGCCTTACTTATAGGCAATAATTATGTTATAGCAGAGAATTTTGCTGTGGTTGAACAATAAAAATACAGCATGTAACACGGCACAGGCTCCATCCTCGGCTACGCCTCACCCGCAGCCTGTACAAAACGTTACAAGCAATTTGAATGATAGATGGAAATCTAAAATACGAAGCAAGATTAGAAAAGAAGCTTGATAGCTTTTCAGGAAGGTATATGAATAATTCTAAATGGACGAAACTGTTTAGAATTTTATCTCAACATGATGAAGTAGTAAAAAAGTGCCTCATAAAAGACGTATGGGATAATGTATTGCGTGAACTAAGAATACCTCCCGTTGACGAATATCCAGTAGTATTCAATGAAAAGGGCATAAACGATATAATGACTGGTGGGCCTTCATCTTTTAAGGAAATTGAATGGGTTGAGTTTCCAAGCAATTGGACGGTAAACAGGCCGATGGGGCAGCAGATGTTGGAACCGTTAACTTACTATCAGGATTTATCAGAAATAAGCAATAAAATAGCTGGAATCGGTGAGCTTGAAATCGAATCGACACCAGAGAAATTGATAGTATACGGTTACAAATAAAAAGAAAAACAGCTTGTAACAAGGTGCAGCTCTTATGCTTGGCTACGCCTCGCCCATCGGCTGCACGAGTAACGTTGGCAAATAATTAAAGTATGAAAGAACAAAACAGAATAACTGTAAATGATATCGACCAGATAATACGGCAAAATAACTGGTTTGACTTTCAAGTTCTTGAATACAATGGACGGAGCCTAAGTATAGCTGGTGGAACAGACCTAACAGTTAATCATAGTTTGGAAATAGTTTTTGAGGATGTGTTTTATGCTTCTGTATACTTTGAGGGTTGGCATACAAACACTAAAGATGTTGTAATTGAAGTTCCAAGCAGAGAGATTGAAATGGAGTTGAATAAAAAGTTGGAGATAGAGCAAGGTTATCAATTATTCATAGTACATCCAGAAGATTACAACAATAAAATTTATATCGCTGCCAAATCAATATATTATAAGTCATGCAATAGCTGAAATTGATTGAGGTTGAGCAGAAGAAAAATCATTTGCCAACAAAGTATATACCTCATGCTTCGGCATAAGCCTAGCAAGTCGTCTATACAAGCACGTTGGCAGCAATTGTAATCAAAGAAAATGGAATTAGAAGACTCGCTTTCAAATTATGTGCTGGGTGATGGGCAAATCATTTCCATCGAAGCAAATCTTAATTATCAAGAAAGAAGCAAGTCAACCGCAACAGTAGAATTGATTATAAGAAAGTCAGCAGAAAAGAAGAAGCTTGAAAAATGTAGAGTTAAACTGCGGTTTGAGCAGGTGTTAGAAGTAGGTATAAATGAAGATATGGATGGTGACTATTACTCTGACATAGTTCTTGTAAAACAAGAAAATGGTTCTTACTATTTGTCTCTAGACCCTTATGGAAACACTGGTGAGCCTCATGAAGATGATAACTTGGTCATCATTGCTAAAACATTTACTTTAGAAGAGATAGAATAACTCCAGCCAACACAGTTTATACCCTATGCTTCGGCTGATGGCCTCGCACAAGGTATACACGAGTAACGTTGGCAGTAATAAAAATCATAGAAGAAATGGTTATAGCTGATAAAGACGAAATCTACGCACTTCAAAAGTTACTGGCGAAGGTCAAGTTCTCTGACCAAATAGACAGCTATGACTTAAATGAATTTGCTGGCAGCCCACTTATAACAAGTCTTCTGATAAAGGCGAGAGAAGAAGTAATTAAAAACTTCAAGGAAGAAGGGCGTGCTGATGTAGTTGAAGACTGGTTAAAAAGGTCAGTTTATAAGTTTGATAGCATTACAGGAAAAGCAATAGCAAATCGACTAAAGCATCTCTCTGACTCAACACTTAGCACATTAGCAGGCTGGAGCAGAGATAAAGTAAGAGACTATGCTGTCGGGTTGATCGAACCTTTGGAATATGAAAATAGCGAAGTTGATAAACTGGTTGATTACATATATCAAATTACTAAAGAAAATTAAAAATTCCTTCTGCCAACAAAGTTCATAATTTAGGTTCGGCTACGCCTCCCCACATTATGCACGAGTAACGTTACCACATATTTACAATAAACCGAGAATTAAAATATAAAATTATTAAATGGAAGTACCTTTTAGCTTTTTCTCCAAACTTATGAATAGTATCCTAAAATATAATATACTTATATTAAGTTTGATTAGCCTTTTTTCCTGTGAAAAAGAAACTGATATTAAAAAAGTTGAAAAAGAAGAAATATTCTTTTCTGATAAAATTACCAATATTAATTCAGTAACTATTAAAGATAATAATTTCATATTAGTAGACGGAGATCAAGGATGGAATCTTAACTTCACATTACTTGATGATAAAATGAATGTTATTCATCATAATGTTACTAACTTTTCAGTTTGGGATAAAATATACCATCCTTTTCCAAACATTGAAGTGATTATGCATCCTGGGGATTATACTTCGTCGCCCGTTGGAACATATTTTAGTTTTGACAATGGTAAATCATTTCAGCAAGATTACACATTAGACCCGGTATTTGGAGATTGGTGGATTGGATATATACCTATTAATGAAAAATCATATTTCTTACATGCAGGTTCAAACTGGGATGAATCAAAAATTGTTAGGACTGAAAATGGGACTGCGATTTCAGGTTTTAATAAAGTACTAAATGGCTACAGTATTTTGAGTGGCTTTTTTAACAATGGAAAACTCCATGTAATTGCAAACGAAGTAAATAACACTCAACCTTCAGATGATGATAAAATATATTATTTTAACTCATCAGACATGGGGCAGACTTGGAATAATAAATATTATCTTGGATCCTTAGGACATAAAGGAATACAGTTTACTGAAATAGAGGATAATGCAATTGCTTTACATAAGCCTAATTTAAATTACAGTATTATAAGCCATGATAATGGCCAGACTTGGCAAAAAATTACTTTTCCTATAAAGTTAAAGGATGTGACTTTTATTAGTAAATCAAATGGATTTGGAGTAATGGATAACCTCTTTTATGAAACTAGTAACAGTGGCCTTTCCTGGAAATTAAAATCTACTCTCAAATATAAAGTATCTAAAATAAATTTCAAAGATAAGTCCGTAGGAGTAATTTATTCTGATACTTTAATTGGTTATACAAGTAATGGTGGAATAAATTGGAGGTATATTACTAAGTCTCCCAATTAATTTTTTGTAAAATGATTCCAAAAATCAAATTAGTAAGCTTTGGTTTACATTAAAAACGTGTGGTAACAACACCTATACGGCAGCTCTGCCACCGCATAGCCCAACCGTTAATAGGAAATGATAAAAGAGAAAGTGAGAATAGAATCTGAAGATCATAGAAGTCTTGTAGTAACGCTTAAAAGAGAAGCGAACTACTTGATTCTATTTCTTACTGGGGCTTGGTCGCTTGTTTGGGCTGGCATTACATTGACGATACTTTATGGCTTAGCTACCAATCCAGAAAAAATAGACGGTGAGCTAATCATTTTCACAACTCTAATTATACTGGCAGGAGTGTTTGTACTCAAATACTTCTTATGGCACCTAAATGGAAAAGAAAGAATTGAATTAGATGCTCAGGAGCTAACAGTTCAAAAGCTTGGCACAATCCTGACTTCTAAAAGAAAGTATGAATTAAGCCAAATAGACAATTTCAGAGTGGTGACAAAACAAACGTCCCCTTTAATATTCAGAATGTATGGGATTACTGGCGGACAAATACAGTTTGGGTATTATGGAAACAACAAAGTTTTTGGTCAAACTCTAAGTAAAAAGGAAGCAGAGAACTTAGTCAATATTCTAAATGAAAAACTACTTAGCTCAACAAGAGCTAAAAAGAACCAAGGCTCATTTTAGCCAAGACGTTGGCATTAACTCAATACATAAAGAAATGGAATTTGAGAGTAATTGGAAATCTAAAACTTTGGAAAATCTTGAGAAGGACTACTGGGGAAAGCTAAAAGAAGAAAGCCATACAGTTACTCGCTGCCATTAATTAAGAAAAGTCCCATTAGACCAATTCAGTATTGAAGATTTAAGAATCATGATTAGCCAGGGAATTGGATTGAAATATCTCTTGCCCTTAGCCATTGAAGAGTTGAAAAAGGACATATTGGCTGAAGGTGACTTGTTCGAAGGAGACTTATTAGAAGGAGTTAGAAAGATAAAAACTGTATTCTGGGTTGAACATCCAGAGTATGAAGAACAGGTTAACAGTTTAATAGCTCGAAACGCTCAATTATTGAAAGCCGAAGGTTTAAGTAATAAACCAATTAACGATTAGAAGAGCACATGCCAACAAGGTAAATAAGTCACACTTCGGCTATGCCTTGTTCGCCTTTTATACAAGACGTTAGCAAATATTTGTAATCATGAATAAAGAAGAGAATGATGTAACTGTGACTTCAGCAAGAAAGCTTTATGAAATGTTAAAGTTAATTGAGAAGAAACCTAATGTGTGGTTGACTTCAAAAACTATCTCTTCACTTCAAGATTTTTTAAATGGTTACCTGACTCTTGGATTTGCAGACGACATCTATGAAGTAGGACAACCAGAATTCAAGGAGTTTGAGTATTGGTTAAGACGAAGTTCAGAAGAAAGTTTAACTGTTGGCAATTCTTTTAGCTCCATCTTATTAGCAGAATGTAAAGGAAATGAAGAAAATGCATTTAACGAATTCTTTAGACGTCTTAAAGAATTTAGAAAAGAAAATCATTAGCTAACCACACCTATATTGCATTAAAATGCACCATAGCTAAGTCCGTAGTAATAAATCTGAATGAACAAAATAGCAATAGTATCAATAATCTTTTGCAGCTCTTGCAATTTTCATACAGCTGTGACTTACCAGCAGGAAAAAAAGGAAGAATACATTCGTGAAGATGGATATATATTAAGTTGCAAAAAAGAAAGGCTATATGACAAAGAGCTTTTGATTGTTAGTGCTTATACTCCATCTACATCAAAGCTGTACTATAATTACTTTAATGGTAAGAATTCAAGTAAAGAAATAGAAGTTACTAACGCAGAGTTGCAATTTTTAGAAACAGGAGACTCCTTGGAATTAATCGAAGTTAGGGCTGATAAATCCTTCCTTTTTTATTCTCAAAACCTAAACGATATAATTGACAAGAATAGAAAAATAAGGATTACACTTCATTTGAAGGATTTAACAACAGGCGAAAATGAAAAGAAGGAATTTTTATTGACAAGAAAGAAGCGAACTTATCCTACAGGAACGTTTCCTCACGCATGAAAAAGTACTTCGTACAACCACATGTATACTATATGCTTTCGCACATCGTCTACACCATAACGTTGGGCAAAGTATTAACGAACAAACTTAATTAAGAAAAGTATGAAAAAAGGACTACTAATGCTATGCTTAATGGGCGTAGGCTACCAAGGTTTATGTCAAGACATACCGAAGGGAGAGTTAAATCTTATTGTCTCTAAAGGAACAAGTGAAATACTTCGAACCAATTTAGAAGGCGCAGGAAGTTTTGACGGAGATGGGTTTTATGGTCTAGGCATTTCTTACCTAAAGCCACTTAATAGCTGGCTTGATGTAGAAGCAGGTATGAACTACTCCAAACATAATATAATGTTCACTTCTCATGCTCGTCCAGACGGGGGCAAAACTTTCCATAGAAGCAACTTACAAACTGTATCTGTTCCAGTTACTTTCAGGGCCAATTTTCTGAAATACCTTTTCGTGAACCTCGGTACTGTGGCAGATTTTGAAACAAAACACAGTATGCTAGATAACCAATCAGGAATCGGTGCAATGGCAGGTATAGGTTTTAAATATAGCTTTACTCCACAGGTCTCTGTATTTGTCAATCCTTTTTTACAGCAGCATGCTATAATCCAATTCCGCCCAGAGAATTATCAGCAAAGGATACTTGACGCTGGGATACGGTTTGGAGTTGGCTTTAAATTGTAGAAACTATAAGAGCTTGCAGAACTACTCTGCCCAACAAAATATAAGTTAGCTCCGCCATCTTATAGCAAAGCACGTTGTACTAAATATATAGACATGAAAAATCAACTAATCATTATTAGTCTGACTCTATTTGTTGCGCTTTCTTCTTGTAAAAAGGACGATGAATCAACGATTTTCTATTGGGATGAAACTGGATGTGCTGATCCATGGAGACAGAACAGCGATGATACTGAGGAGGAGAGAAAAGCAGAAATAAAAAGATATTTAGAGAATCAGAACGTGAATGTTAAGAAAATTGAGTTTGAATTTGATCAGGCCAAACAACAGTTTTGTTATGCATGCAACTGCACAACAGGAAGAGTCATTGTAGTTAAAGTAGCAGGGTCGGACGAACAAATTATGAAAACGCTAAACTTCTATAAATAATAAAAGAAATACCTTGTACAACAAGGTGCAGCCTTTATGCTCTGCTACGCCTCACCCATCAGCTTCACAAGTACATTAGCAACATGACACTCTTATTTAACCCAATAAATGTTCCCAGCCAAGATAGAAACGTTGACCATCCTACCCTTCTTCTTCTCAACAGCAAACACCCACTGAGATAAATTAACTGCCGCAGTCTCATTTTGGTATAATTTAATTTGTTCCTGACTGTATGAAATCGATACAGTCAAGTGTCCGGAATCGAACAGTAGTTTATAATTGGTAGCCTAAAAACACAACAAACTGTTTAATAATCTATTGACAATTAATTAGTTGTGTTTTGGTACCAACTTTGCCAATAGGATTTAAGTGGATTCCCCTTTAGTACCTGGTCTACGCTTCATCTAAAATCAACACTTTAAGTCGTGATAAAGAACAATCTGAAAATCGCTTTGCGGATACTCTGGAAAAACAAACTTTTTTCATTAGTCAACATACTGAGTTTGTCACTGAGTATGGCGGTTGGGGTTATTCTTTTTACAGGTCTAAAAGCCACTTACGATACAGACCATTTTCATCCAAAATTGAATCAAATAGTACGGATACTCACACAGGAAACAGATGAGGTGGCGAAAACCCAATGGGCCACAGCTCCATTGGCGTTGGCGCCTCAAATAGAAAATATCTCCTTTGTTGAAAAAATGGTGAAAGTGCGTCTGGCTGGAAAACATAACTTGCAAACCGACGGAGGTGATGTGCCTATTGACATAAAATTTTCAGAGCCTTCTTTTTTTGATGTTTTTGGCTTCAAATTACTGTCAGGTAATGCACAAAGCCTTACCAATAATCCCACCACCCTTTTTCTAACTGAAAAAACAGCAGAGAAAATATTTGGCAACGCCAATGCTTTAGGGAAAACGGTTCAATTTGAAAAGCTAGGAGCTTATACCGTTGGGGGAATTATCCAGGACCCGCCTTTAGAAACACACCTACCCATTGAGGCCATGCTTTCTATGAATGCTGCCGAAGTACTTGAAAAAAAAGGAGCACTGAGTACTAGTGCACAAAAATGGGGAGACTTCAAGAGTGCAGCAATTTACGCGCGTTTAAAATCTGAAGGTGATTTATCCCAGCTCAATACAACGCTCCAAAACTATACTCGGAAACTGGAGAAGAGTAACCTTCAATTTTTGGCACAACCCATTGAGGCTATTACTCCTCGAAACAAAGACATTAAAAATGACCACCATGCGGGCACCGATTGGATGGGCATAAAAATACAGCTGTTTTTAATTCTAGCCTTAACTCTTTTATCTGCTTTCAACTACATCAGTTTGACATTGGCGCGTGCCTTCTCTCGAGCGCGGGAAGTAGGTATTCGCAAAACGCTAGGCGCCACAAGAGGGCAAATTATCGGTCAGTTCTTAATGGAATCTACCCTTATTGCTTTGTTTGCTTTAATGTTTACAATGCCATGTGTTGAAATTTTAACGCACTATATACCCGAAATGGATACGGCATTTTCCTATGACACAATCTTAATTTTAGGCTTGTTGACATATGCAGTTATCACAGGCTTAGTCGCTGGGGCACTTCCGTCATGGCTGTTGTCAGCGTTTCAGCCTATACAGGTTTTGCGTAAAATGAAGAATATTAAGCTGTTCCGGAGTATTGCTGTTTACAAAGCGTTGATTGTTGTACAATTTTCAGTGACCATTATGCTGATGATAGTGGTTGTCATAGTAGCCGATTATGAAATAAAAAATCATGCAGTCATTAAATCAACCGTGTCGCCTAATGTTTTGACACTTGATTTAAGAGGTGAAGAATATGAAAACCTGCAAAACGAAATAAGCCAGTTAAGCCAGGTAGAGACAACTTTGGCAACTAACTGGTACTTTAAACCGATGAAAAAGGGCAAATCTTCTGTAACATTGAAGGATAAAATTTTGGAAATGTATTACGTAAGTATTGACCCAAAAACAATTGAAACAGAAGGCATCAGCTTAAAATCTGGACAGAATTTCCCTGATAATATGCCCCAAAATAGGGAGCAATATGTGTTGGTGAATGAAGCTGCCGCAAAATTACTGGAACCTGAACCAGAGACTTTAGTGGGGCAAACGCTGTTACTGGATTCAGCCTATGTACAGGTCATTGGCATTATGCCCAATGAAATTATTGGCGAAACAGCTCCTTTAGTATATAGGTATTTGCCAGATGAAATAGCCACCTTGACTATAAAAATAAATCCAAACACAGAATTGGAAGCAACCAAAGCTATTCAATCCATTTGGGAAAACCATTTTCCTGAAAAAACAGCAAATCTTCAGAACTTAAAAGATGGTTATCTAAGAATTGGAGATAGATTAGGTTCTATTGGAGGCTTAGCTCTTATTGTCATGATAATCGCTGGCTTGGGCATTTTGGGCATAGCCAGTTACTCTGTAGAAACACGCACTAAAGAATTGGGTATAAGAAAAGTATTGGGAGCAAGCAACAAAGAACTGGTGTGGGCAGTTACCAGAAATTTTGGCATTCTTATCCTGATTGCCGGACTTATTGGTGTTCCGGCTGGCTTGTTTGGCGGGGAATTAATTAGACAAGATTTAGGCAGCAGTCTTGTTGAATTGAGTTTTATAAATGTAAGCATAGGCTTTGGCTTGGTTGCCATAGTCGGGCTTCTGACTGTCCTATCCCAAACCATTCGAGCGGCGCATATTGAACCTGTAAATGTTTTAAAAGTAGAGTAAAAGGTTAAGACATTTAGTGGCTGATTATGACAATAGCGTCGAATTAATTAAATTCATTATCTTTAATATTTAAATAAGATAGTCTTTAATTAATCACACGCCACCCTTTATGAAAACATGCTTACCAGCCTTCCTGACAGTCTTCTTGTCTATGGCGTCCATCAGCTCTTTGCAAGCGCAGGATTGTAATTGTACTGATGCGTTTGACGCAACTACAGATGCTTATGAGAAAGACTATTCCCTGTTTATCTATAAAGTCACAGATGAGAACAGAGACCTGTACAATGCACACAAGCAGGTCATTCGGCGCAAAACCGAACAGGTGACTGATTTAAGTGACTGTAAAGCCATCCTGGATCAGTACCTGCATTTCTTTAGAGATGGACACACGTACATCCTGGATTCGGGTAAAAAAGTTTATCATAATGAAAAAATAAAGCTTTCTGAAAAAGAGTTTAAGAAAGCTTACAGAAAAAAGAACTATAGCCTCCATCCAATCTTCGGTATTTGGGAAAATGGCAGCTATACCGTTGCTATTGTACCGAATCCAGGAGAAAACAAGCTGGAAAGAGACTATGTGGGCGTTGTTCTGAACAGCAGCAACCCGAATTGGAAACAAACAGATGTCAAATTTGAATTGACTACAAAATCAGGCGGTTCCTATCAGGTGAACTTCATGATGGGAGATCATTCTATTAAAAAAACAACGGGTCAGCAAATTGGCAGATCGCTGCTCGAAATGGATGGTTTGGGTGACTGGCACAAGGTATGGCCGGAAGAAAAGGATCAACAGCCCAAGAACGAAGTTCAGGCCAAGTACAATCAGTTTCATCTGGCTTATATCGACGACATCCCCTATCTGAGACTTCCGGACTTCTACTCAGTTGAACGTTCTTATGTGGACAGCCTGATGAAATCGCATCACGAGAAGATCATGAAATCGGATTTTATGATTATCGATGTGAGGGGAAACAGCGGTGGTAATGACGGGACTTATTTTCCTGTGTTGCCTTATGTTTTAAGCGGCCCCATTGAATTGCCTATCAACGGTTTCTGGCTTAGCGAATACAATATGAAAATGATCATAGGAGCTCTTGCCGCCCAAAGAGGTTTAACGGTGGAAGAATATGCGAAGCAGCGAAAGGAAGAGTATGATGGTTTTATAGCCAATCAAGGAACCGCTTATTTTCAATATGATGATAATTCCTGGACTTTTAAAACAGATACGCTTTATAATGGTCCGAAAAAGGTGATCATTTTAACAGACAAAAAAACAGCAAGCTCCGGAGAGACTTTTGTGTTTCGTGCCAACCAAAGCGATAAGGTGGTAGTGTACGGACAGAATACGGCAGGTGTAGTAGACGGCTTCAACGGTCTTTCTAAAGATGTCGGTTGTTTTGAAGTTGTCTTCCCCTCCTCTTACCGTGCAAAAGACATCAAAGAAAATCCGATAGACCCTTATGGCATCGCACCGGATGTTTTTGTGAATATAAAGGTGGATGCACTATACTATGCTATTGAGCACATGCGCCAGCTTATGAAGAATGAAAATGCAGGTACATCTCAAAATAAAATACAGCGCAGCGTTCCTGTGGGACAGTAGATCGCTATAGTGTGACCTTCCCCTTTTTGCGGGGCGTAGTGGCTGGCGGCGTGGCATCCACGATGTCTTCCTCTACGCCCTGTTTAAAGATCTTTTTGAGAATGTAGCTCTTTACTGAAAACGGCAGGATGCGCCCCAGCCGGATCATGAATCTGTTCTTCCAGCCCGGTATAATTAGTCCTTTGTCCTTGTACAAACCATCAATTGCCTGTCGCGCCACTTCCTCTGGGGTTTTGGTCAGAATGCCTTTCCCTTTCTTGATATGCTGGTTGCGCTTCCGCATGGTTTTGGTGCTGGTGGGCCCCGGGCACAGGCAGCTTACGTGAATGTTATAAGGCTCAAGTTCCATTTGCAGTGAGCGCGAAAAGGTCAGGACAAAGCTTTTGGTGGCCGCATACACACTCTTATAGGGAAGCGGCATAAGCGAAGCAAAACTGCCCACGTTCAGGATGTACGCCGATTCGTGCTCCCTGAGTTTAGGTATAAACAGGTGTGTTAGCGCTACCACCGCACTAACATTCAATTGTATCATCTGAAGGTAATCCTCCAGTAACGACTCCTGGAAATAACTGTAGTTGCCTATACCAGCATTGTTGATCAGCACATTGATGCCAAGCCCCTGCTCGTGGCACCAATCATACAAGTACTGAATGGCATTGGGCGCGATCAGATTCAGCTCGATCGTTTTGACGTCTACCCCATACTGTTCCTGCAAACTGATGGCAGTTTGCACAAGTCCCGAGTCCTGCAGCGCGACCAGTATCAGGTGCTGACCACGCTTTGCACATTCCGTAGCCATAGCCTGGCCAATGCCAGCGCTGGCACCAGTTATCAAGGTATAAGTCTTTTCAGGTTTCATTTCTGTTGGAGTGATTGTAGCGTTCTCGATAGTCCTTCTTTTAGTGGTGTAATGGTATAGCCCAATTCTCTTTCAGCTTTGTGACTCGACACACTCCAGTGAAGCAACAGCTTACGGGTCCAGTCCGGGGTGATCAGAGGCCTGGTGCCGGTCAGTTTTGCCAGCGCGACCATGACCCAACTTGCCCCACGCAACAAGCGGCCAGGTACAGGTATAAGCTTTCGCTGCTTTCCGGTGAGTTTGCCGATGAGGGCAAAGAGTTGCTGATACGTGGCGTCCTCACCACCCAGCAGGTAACTCTCCCCGCTCCTGCCCTGCTCCATGGCTGACAGGTGCCCTTGCACCACATCATCTATAAAGCAGTAATTGCCTGTACTGTGGCCGTCACCGGGCATAAAGTGCCACTTGCCTGCCAGGTATAGCCGCAGCAGTTTGGCTACGCCGTTGCTATCGGTCTCATTGCCCGGACCATATACCCGGGTTGGGTTCAGGATCACAACTGCCAGTCCCTGTTTTATATAAGCACGTGCGAGCGCCTCCGCTTCTGCCTTGGAGCTTTCATAACTGTTCGTAAAAGGTGTAGTGCGCCGGGTGTTTTCGTCTACAGGTTGCTGTGGTGATGCAGCAGGTCCGTAAACACTGGCGGTTGAGGTGAGTATTACCTTATGTACGTTTTTTTTCAGTGCCGCAGCCAATACATGATCGGTTCCCGTCACATTTACTTCTCGGTAGGTACGCTCGTCTTTTGCCCAGGGTTTGGCATAGGCCGCCAGGTGAAAGACGACATTTGCTTCTTCCATAGCCTCCTCCAATAGCTGTACATCCTGTAAGTCACCAACATAAAGCTGCACGCCCATCGCCGCCAGATCAGCTGCTTTTTCTTTTGACCGGACCAGCGCTGACACCTGATCGTTTCGCTCGACTAATTCTTTTACCAGGCTATGACCAATGTAGCCTGTCGCACCCGTGACGAAAACATTCATAGAGGGTGTTTACACATGCAAACACTTTAATGTTATAAGCAATCGGTTATTTGCAAACTACTCCTCTCAATTCCGTACAAAACTGAACAGCGTGTAAAACCTCCGGCAGCAACGGGAAGCGCATTTATAAAGTCAGCAACTATGATTTACATCGTGATGGGAGTATCGGGAAGTGGCAAAACCACCGTCGGGCATAAACTGGCTGACAGGCTCCGGCTCCCTTTTTATGATGCAGACGATTATCACCCCCGACAAAGCATCGATAAGATGCAGCAGGGCATTCCGCTGAACGACAGCGACCGTGCACCCTGGCTGGCTCAACTGGCAGATATGATACCCACCTGGGAAGCAGAGGGAGGAGCCGTGCTGGCCTGCTCTGCTCTGAAGGAAGAGTACCGCAAGGTGCTGCAGACTGTCCCGGATATCAGCTGGGTATACCTAGATGGCTCCCGCGATACTATCCTGCAGCGATTACAGGCCCGTCATGCGCATTTCATGCCTCCTACCATGCTGGAGTCGCAGCTGGAGGCGTTGGAAAAGCCTGCCTATGGTATACACGTCGATGTTTCTTTAAGTCCTGAGCAGATCGTTCGGGAAGTCATCACAAAACTAGAGCATATGAATCCACATTCAGAATTTGGTGTGATCGGACTCGGTGTGATGGGCAAAAGCCTTGCCCTGAACCTGGCCAGCCGTGGCGTGCGTGTCGCGATGTACAACCGGCACGTGCCCGGTAAAGAGGAAGGTATAGCCGAGCAGGTGATTGCCGAGAACCCCTCTTTCACCAATATAAAAGGCTATGATCAGCTCGAAGAGTTTATACAGTCCCTGGAGAAACCTCGCAAAGTACTGCTGATGATCTATGCCGGTGCCCTGGACGCACAACTGGAGGCGCTAATGCCGCTGCTGGAGCCTGGTGATGTGGTGATTGACGGTGGCAACTCTTTCTATAAAGACACAGCCAGACGAACCGCACTGCTTGCCAATAAGGGGCTGCACTTTGTGGGGACCGGCATATCAGGTGGTGAGGAAGGCGCCCGCAAAGGGCCGTCCATCATGCCGGGCGGTCCCAGAGCGGGTTATGAACATGTGGCCAGATACCTGGAAATGATCGCTGCAAAAGACAGACAAGGCCAGCCCTGCACCACCTATGTCGGGCCTGACGGGGCAGGCCACTTTGTAAAGATGGTGCACAATGGCATAGAGTACGCAGAGATGCAGGCACTGGCGGAGGCTTATTCATTGCTGCGCGATATGCTGGGTATAGCTCCTGATGAAATTGCCACTATCTTTCAGGAATGGCAACAGAACGGATTAGGAAGCTATCTGCTGGAGATCACGATCGATATTCTGCAAAAGAAAGAGGGTGACGAGCTGCTGCTTGACAAGATACTCGACCAGGCAGAACAGAAAGGCACCGGTGGCTGGTCTGCCACGGTTGCTTTAGAGTACGGTGTACCTTATGACACCCTCTCGGCCGCCGTGATGGCCCGCGCCCTCTCCGCTATGAAAGCTGAAAGAGTAAAGGCGGCAGAACGCTACCAAAAGCAAATCCCCAAAGTCACCATAGACAACAGCAGTTTTGTGGCCAGTCTGAGGCAAGCCTATCAGGTGACCCGCATCATCAATCACGAGATCGGCTTTAACTTAATGCGTGAAGTGTCGGAGCAATTAAACTGGGAGCTCAACTTCAGCGAGATTGCCCGCATCTGGACCAACGGCTGCATCATTCGCTCGGAGCTGATGGAAGAACTGGTAGGCATCTACCAACAGGAACCGCGCTTGCTGATGGCCCCTACGCTGGTCGATAAAATACGCAACGCACAACAAAGCTTTGCCGCGGTAGTCGCCTTAGGGCTGCAGTATGGTGTTGCGCTACCAGTGCTCTCTTCAGGTTTGAACTACTTGTTGGGGTATAGCACAGCAAACTCTTCAGCAAACCTCATCCAGGCGCAGCGGGATTATTTCGGGGCGCATACCTACCAGCGCAAAGACAAGCCCGCCGGAACGTATTTTCATACCCAATGGAAAGCATAAATCACTACCCAGGTATAGTCCGGCTATTATTTGACAAAGCCGGATTATACCTGGGTAGTGATCTATTTTAGATTTTATGCTATGAACTATTGCTGGCCTTTGCCACGCATCTGTTTTTCCATGGCGTCCCACATTTCCTGCGGGATCTGGTCGAAAGAATTGAATTCACCGGCACCGTAAAGCCACTCGCCCCCGTCAATGGTCACGACCTCACCGTTCACAAAGGCAGCGTAGTCTGACACCAGATAGGCTGCTAGATTCGCCAGTTCCTGGTGCTCTCCGAAGCGGCCGACAGGTATACGCTTCACAGGGTCGAGCTTGTCAGCCAGTTGTTTTGGGAAAAGTCTGGTCCAGGCGCCTTCGGTTGGGAATGGTCCCGGGGCAATGGCATTGGATCGGATGCCGTATTTGGCCCACTCAGAGGCCAGCGAGCGTGTCATGGCCAGTACACCGGCTTTGGCGCAGGCAGATGGCACAACATAGCCGGAACCGGTCCAGGCGTAGGTAGTCACGATGTTGAGGATGGTTCCCTCCTGCTTCTGCTCGATCCAGTGCTTGCCGAGGGTCAGCGTGCAGTTATAGCTGCCCTTGAGGACAATGTCGGTGATCACATCAAAGGCTTTGTGGCTGAGGCGCTCCGTTGGGCTCACAAAATTGCCCGCTGCATTATTCACGAGTACGTCTACCCTGCCGAATTTGTCAAGGGTAGCCTGTAACATGGCTTCGATCTCGTTGTACTTGCGCACATCGCAGGCAATAGGCAGTACTTGTCCGCCGGTTTCCTGCATCAGCTCTTCGGCGGCTTTATCAAGCACATCCTGCTTGCGGCTACAGATCACGGCGTTGGCGCCGAGCTCCAGAAAGTACTTTGTCATGGAGCGGCCGAGGCCAGTGCCGCCGCCGGTTATTACAATGGTTTTCCCTTTCAGGGCGCCTTCTTTCAGCATAGGTTCTGCCTTCATCATTTTATTTTGTTTGTTTTAAAAAGAGCTAACGTATAATTTTCAGTGCTGACTATCTAAAGATAAGAACCTCCAACGACAAAAAGAGTAAAAGAAGCATTCTTTTGCTGAAGCATTTAAAACTATGGATCTAAAACAAATTGAAACCGAACTGAAAGAGGCCACCGACGGACTACTCATGATGAGTGAAACGGATGCCCCTTTCGAATTTTACCAGGCCGAAGATTTCCAGGGCGAACAGCTGAACGAAGAAACAGTGCTCAAACTGGCGGCTATGCCGGCTGACTATCCGTTTGAGGAAATGGAGCTGGCCTACTTTCTCAGGAACATGACACATGCCAGACCCGATGCTGGAGAAGAAGGCATGCAGCAGGCCAAGCGCTTCCAGCACCTGGAGAAAAAGCTGCACGAGCTCCTGCAGGATGTCAAGGTATACCGTGTCGGCGAGACGCAGAAACTGGTGCTCATACTAGGCCGCACTCCAAACGGTGAGATTGCAGGCCTTAAAACAATGGTGGTCGAAACCTGATGAAAAGAAAAATCCCCGACTATAGCAGCCGGGGATTTTTTTGTATCATAACACTAAGGCTATACCTTATGAAGTTGGTCCATTGTCAACACGGGCTTCGATCACACTTTGTACTGAAGAGGGCACATTAGAGAGAATGTTATAGCCGGTTTTTGCTTCGATCGCATCAACAGTGGTGCGGTAGCTTCCCCAGCTGGTGCTGATGCTGTTGGAGTTAGGCGTGTCAATTGCAATTACCCGTGTGCTGGTGGTCACCCGGCTTACATCATTGGTCCCCACAGGCAATACCACAATTACTTTCCAGATTCGGTTAGGTACAGTTACCTTCCCTCCTGCCAGCGTCTCTTTGTAGCCATTGCTGCCTGTTCCTCCTTTGCCATACTGCCCCATGATGATATACAGTTCATTCCCCTGGCTTACTAGTTTACGGCAGTAGTTCTCCAGGTTAGCCCAGGTCTGCTGGTTGTTGGTAGGCGCCTGTGGAATCATGTTGGACATCAGGAAGGTCGCAGAGTTATCCGTGATGGTAAGTGTGCGGTCCGCTGACGGTGCATTGTGGCCACGGTCAAACCCACTTCCGGTATAGTCTGAAGGCTGTACACGGTAAAAGCTGCTTGGCAGGGAATTATCAGCTCTGAAGTCATCCTGACGGGGCGTGCTACCTAGCCAGGCACTGCTCAGGTGCCAGCTCACCCAGTTGGGCGTACCTCGATAGGTGTTGTAAGACATTGAATACTGCGCTTTGTCAATCAGGTAGTTCGAGTAGCTCGTATTGGCACCACTCGGGTTACCCATGGCCCGGTTGCCATCCTTTGTCGCCGTAGCATTGGCGATACTGGTGATGGTCCCTAAATTTTGCTCATCAGCGGGAGCAACCACCGACTCCTGCGAACAGGATACAAGCATCCATCCAACCAGGGACAGATACATCATGCGTTGTAATTGTTTTAACATACAATAAGGTTTGATTTGATTGATTTAACAAAGATGCCACACTAAAATCAATCAAACATTATCGGATTGTTATATTTTCATATGTGTATATACAATCTTTAAACCATTATATCACAGCATATTAAAAATATAAAATCAATGTTAAGACATTTATTTATCAAGAATTTGAGTGCAATTGTCATCTTGCACTGTTTGAGGCCAGTCAAATTTAAAAGTGATCCGACAACAATTTGTTTGCCGCCATGATACCGCTCAGACATACACCCACTATTCCCTGCCCCGGATACACCGAGTCGCCGCAGGTATAGGCGCCTTTGTGGTCGAGTCGGGCGTCTTTCATTTGCCATGGTTTTATGTCACGGTACTGTGGGTAGCCGCCCACCATGCCATAGGCCCTTTGTGTCCAGAAGATCCAGGCGCCGGGCGTTGCCGAATCCTGGTGCATAATATCTGCACGCCTTAGTAGACACAATGCCTCCATCCTCTCAATGATCGCCTCTTCCAATTGTTTTTTGTCTTCGATGCGAAGCACTGCCGGGTCAGGGACGTGTGTACTGATCGCCACTACCCTTTCTCCCTGCTGTGCTCTCTCACTGTCAGCTGGGTGGCTGTAACTCACAAAGAAGCTGCTGCTGCCAATATGGGGTAAGCCACCGGGCACATGTACCTGATGGTGCAGCACGGGTATAGCAGGTGCCTGACGAAGTACCAGCGCCATGGTAAAGGCACCGTTTAGCTTCGCCGATGGCAGCAGGTAGGGTTGCAACTTTTGCTTCACCCGATCATCCTGAAATAGCTGATAGGTATTGTTTAGCGGTATGCCACTGATCACAAAGCGAGACTGGTAAGTACCTGCCATGCAACTTACTTCATAGCCATTTGGCAAACGGGTAATGGAATGGACGTTGTGCCGGTACAGGATCGTACTCCCTTTGCTGTGCAGGTAGCGCTCGAGCGCCCGGGCCATGCCGATCATGCCGCCCTTTACATAATAGTTGCCGAATAAGGTATAGCATAAAGCGGTCGCACCGAATAACTCGTTCACTTCCCCCAGGTGGTTCTGCGCCGTGATCAGCAATTGCTCGTTTACAAAGTCCCTGAAAAGCTTATGGTCTAGCAGGCCATACCTGGCGAGCAAGTCTTCCATGGTTCTGAAGGCACCGGGCAGCAAAGACAACTGATGCGGTCGTACGCTTCCCATTGCCTGCCACAGATCTTTGATATTGGAGAAAGGGAAGGATTTTTGCTCCAGCGAAGTACGCCATACCTTCTGGCTGATCTCATAACAGTGCTCCCAGAAGGGCCGCTGTCCCGTAGGACAAAATACACGCTCGGCTTCTTCTATCCAGTCGTCGAGCTTCGCGTAGCGTGTCAGGAGCTGTCCGTCTGAGAGATGCACCTGCATGGGCGTGTCAAGCTTTACGAGTGGCAATTCGATCCCTGTCACATTAAGAAGATAGCGCAGGGGCATGTGCTCGTCCAGGCCCACCAGTGTCGTGGCGCCTGTCTCAAACCAGTAGCCTTTCCGTTTATAAGAGGAAGCGCATCCACCAGGGTATTTGGCTTGTTCCAGTACGGCTACTTTCAGTCCTCTGTGGGCGAGCAGAGCTGCCGCTGTGAGTGAACCAAAACCAGAACCGATCAGGATGACGTCGTACTGCATGAATGTATAATTTTAGGATTACCTTTGTAGCAAACGATAACAAGTGAGCTTACGGAATGTTACCTCCAAAACACCAAAGCGATGCAAAAGAAAGTTGACATAAGCGTCATGGGCTGCGGCTGGCTCGGTCTCCCACTAGCTCAACGATTGGTACGGTCCGGACTGCGTGTAAATGGCTCAACCACCTCTGAGGAAAAGCTGGAAATCCTGCGCCAATCCGATATAAACCCTTATCTGATCAACCTCTCCGATTCTACTTCAAACGAAGAAGTACTGGGTGATTTTTTGCAGACAGATGTGCTGGTGCTGAACATTCCACCCAAACTCCGCGCAGATGGTGGTGAGAGCTACCTACATCAGATGCATGTGCTAAAGAAAGCACTCTTGCAGTCGCCTGTCAGCCGGGTTCTTTTTGTGTCTTCCACCTCCGTATACCCTGAGCTTAACCGCATCGTGACCGAAGAAGACACCAGCTTTACCGATGAACTGGATCCTGACAATACACTCTTACGTGTGGAGAGAATGTTCCGGGACAGTGAGCACTGGGTATGTACCGTGGTGCGCTTTGGAGGGCTTGTTGGAGATAGCAGGCAGCCGGGGCGTTTTATGGCCGGTAAGCATGATCTGCCAAACGGCGATGCCCCCGTTAATATGATTCATCTGGAAGACTGCCTTAACATTTTAGAGCGCATCATTGCTCAGAAGAAATGGGGCCAGGTATACAACGCCTGTGCTGACGAGCACCCGAGCCGTCGTGACTTTTATGTAGCCGCTACCAAAGCCATCGGTCTGCAAGCTCCTACCTTTCAGGATATGGAAGAAACGAGTTTTAAACTGATCAGCAGCCAGAAACTGAAAGATGACCTGGCCTATGTCTTCTCCCATCCCGATCCCATGGCTTTCTTTTAGTATCTTTGCAACAGAAGTGCTGATTGTTCATTGCTGCTTCATTTCTTAACACCGCAAACAATCAGCAACAAACAGTCAACATTAAGTTATTTTGATAAAAGTTATAGTCATAGGTGGCGGTGCGGCCGGATACTTTGGTGCAATTGCGTGCGCGCAGGCTAATCCGGAGGCTCAGGTTACCATCCTGGAGAAAAGCAACAAGCTGTTGTCTAAAGTGAGGGTGTCGGGTGGCGGCCGCTGCAATGTGACTCATCACTGTTTTACACCTTCTGTCTTTGCGCAGCATTATCCTCGCGGCGCCAAACAGCTGAAAGAAGCATTTAAGACCTTTGGGGCAACGGAAACAGTCGCATGGTTTGAGAGTCGTGGCGTGAAGTTGAAAGCAGAGGTCGACGGCCGTATGTTTCCGATCACCGATAATTCTGAGACGATCATCGACTGTCTGCAGCGCGAAGCCGCCAAGGCTGGTGTAGAAGTAAAAACAGGTATGGCCGTGGAGCGCATTGTACCACTACATGACAAAGGAGGCTATACCTTATACCTGAACAACAACCGCGAACTGCATGCCGATCGGGTGTTGGTTTGTTCGGGCGGTAGTCCCAAAAGCCAGGGCTATGATTGGTTGCGGGCATTGGGCCATGACATACAGGAACCTGTCCCTTCCCTGTTTACCTTCAATGTACCGGGTTCGCCGCTCAAAGAGCTGCAAGGGGTGTCTGTGCCTCAGGCCAGGGTACGTATAGCCAGCCAGAAACTCGAGTACGAAGGTCCCTTGCTGATCACACATTGGGGCTATAGCGGTCCGGCAGTGCTGAAACTTTCTGCCTGGGGCGCCCGCCTGTTTCATGGCATGAACTACCGCTTCACCGCCCTGGTAAGTTGGATGCACGATCAAACAGAAGAAAGCCTGCGGGAGCAGCTACAGCAGTTCAGACAAGCACACCCTAAAAAAGTAGTGACAACCAACCCACTATTTGGTCTGCCACAACGACTGTGGAAGGCACTCACAGGTATAGCAGGTATAAGTGACGAGGTAAGGTGGTCTGAACTCCCTGCCAAGCATACAAATAAGCTCGTAGAGGCGCTGCTGAGAATGCCCGTTGAGGTAGATGGTAAAACCACCTTCAAAGAAGAATTTGTAACATGCGGTGGCCTGGACCTCAGTCAGATCAACATGAAAACAATGGAGAGCCGCCTGCATCCGGGCTTATACTTTGCGGGCGAAGTGCTTGATGTTGATGGCATTACGGGTGGATTTAACTTTCAGGCTGCCTGGACGACGGGCTACCTGGCAGGCCGGGCCATGGCCGCTCCCATATCCTAGCATAGCGATATATCCATTTTGGAAACAAAAATTTAGGGAAAGCAGTACATCAGCATACAAAACCTAATAAAAATATCACTATGGAAATTAATAAAGAAGTTTACTCAACCGTACACCACCTCATCGAAAGATGCAAAGACGGTGTAAAGGGCTATAAAACTGCTGCCGAAGACGTAGAAGACAAAGACCTGAAAGACCTGTTCCGTAAATACGCTGTGCAGCGCGATAGTATGATTACTGAGTTGCAGGATCAGCTGCACAAAATGGGTAAGACTGACGACGAGTCAAGCTCCATTGAAGGAACTCTGCATCGCGCCTGGATCGATATCAAAGCTGCTCTTTCATCAAAAGACAGAAAGCGTATACTGGAGGAGTGCGAGCGTGGTGAAGACTATGCCGTGAAAGCTTATGAAGAGGCCAAAGAGAAAAACCTGCCAGGTGATCTGAAGCCGATCATTGAACAGCAGTACCAAGACGTTAAAAACGCACACGACCACATCCGCTCACTGCGTGACAGTGCCTGATCTTAGAAAATGATGTATAAAACAGAAAGGAGCTGCTACAGCTCCTTTTTTGTGTGGCCTTTCCTATCCCTGCAGGTATAAACAGGTATAAAAATAATAAGCCTGACATCCGTCTGATGTCAGGCTTATCAGTTCTAACTGCGTAAAACAGTAGAATAATCTTCCAACCTTTTTATGATACCTTCTTTAACGGGAGGCTTTAACCAAAGTTACGCCGTCCGTGAAAAAAATTATAAAACAAAAAGGCTGACGTTTCAAGTCAGCCTTTTCTAAACAATTCGAAGCTTTTTACACTTCAAGCTTTGTATATCCTTTTATACGAACTGCCCTGGGGCAGGTTCGGTCAATTAGAATCTTTTTTTGCGGAAACCTCCACGATCGCCACCGCTGCTGCGACGGTCACCGCCTCTGAAAGAGTCACGGTCGCCACGGCCACCGAAACGACTTCCACCGCCTCCGTATCCGCCACCTTCCTTGCGAGGGCCACGGTCACGATCTCCGTAACCACCACGGTCGACACCGCCGAAGCGCTTGCCACCACGGTCGCCGCCACGATCAGCACCGCGATCACTGAAGCCGAAGTCTTCTCTGCCACCACCGGCAGCACCGCCTTCTTTCTTCTGTGATTTCTCTACGATCACCATACGGCCATCTACTTCGATGCGACCTACTTTCTGCAGGATGTCAGCTGTATATTCGCTAGGAACCTCTACAAAGCTGAACTTGTCGTATAGGTCGATGTCACCTACTTTAGAAGCAGGGATATCGGCGTTTTGGCTCAGCAGATCGATCAGATCCTTTGGATGCACACGGTCTTTCTTACCAATGGTGATGAAAAGACGGTCGAAACCAGCTTTTGGTCCACCAAGACCTTTTTCAGCTTCTTTGCCCGCTTCTTTTGTTTTAGCTTCTTTCAAAGTCATCTTCAAAAGAGCAGCAGCAATTTCAAGTGAAGTATACTCTTCGTTCACCAGGCTCTCGATCTTGGTGATGTGCTTGCTCAGGTTGCCCTTCTCAAGTACTTCACGCACTTTCTCGAGGTATGCGCTGGTACGCAGTTCGTTTACGTCTTCGTAAGTAGGTACCTGCTGGAGCTGGATATTCGCTTTGGTATAGCGCATGATATCCTTCAGCTTGTACATGTCCGAACGGCCAGATACGAAAGAGAAAGCACGGCCAGACTTACCGGCACGGCCCGTACGACCGATACGGTGTACATAAGACTCTTCGTCCTGCGGCAGGTCGTAGTTGAATACGGCCTCTACGTTGTCCACGTCCAGACCACGGGCAGCCACGTCAGTTGCTACCAGTATTTCCAGTGTACCGTTGCGGAACTTGCCCATCACGTTAGAACGCTGGTTCTGGTTCAGGTCACCGTGAAGCGCGTCAGCGAAATAGCCACGTGCCTGCAGGTTGGTTACCAATTCGTCTACCATACGCTTGGTATTACAGAAAATAATAACCGACTTCATGTTGTGCATGTCCAGGATGCGGGAAAGAACTTCCTGCTTCATAGAGTTACGCACCTCAAAGTATACCTGATCGATGTTAGTTACTGTCAGCTCCTTGTGCACCACCTTCACGATCACCGGATCTTTCTGGTAACGCTTAGTAAGGTCCATGATCGGCTTAGACATCGTAGCTGAGAAGAAGATCGTCTGGCGCTCTTCCGGCATTTTGCTCAGTACAAACTCGATGTCGTCACGGAAGCCCATGTCGAGCATTTCGTCAGCCTCGTCCAGGATGATCTTTTTGATCTTGTCCAGTTTCAGGGTACCGCGTTCGATGTGGTCCATCACACGGCCCGGCGTACCGATCACGATCTGCACACCCTGCTTAAGGGCACGCAGCTGACGGTCATACGCCTGACCACCGTAAATAGGCACAATGCTGATGCCTGGCTTATACTTAATAAGTTTCTGGATTTCTCCGGCTACCTGAATAGCCAATTCACGTGTCGGGCACAGGATAAGTGCCTGTACACTGCGATCGTTCTCGTCGATGCTTTCAATGGTAGGTATACCAAAAGCGGCCGTCTTACCGGTACCCGTCTGGGCCTGTCCGATAATGTCGCGTCCTTCTAGTACTACCGGGATTGCTTCTGTTTGGATGGGAGATGCTTCTTCGAAGCCCATGTCAGCGATAGCACGCTGTACTTCCGGCGAAAGCGGAAGCTCGTCAAATCTGATTTTGTTCATTCTGATTATAATAACTTTTTACACTACGTCTGGAGACAGCCTGTCCATAAACCCTTCTTTACGAGAAAGAAGTCCGACAAGAATAAAAATCAACCAGGTTTTGCTTTAACAGCGGTGTAGCCAGTTTTACTTAAATCAGACTGATTCCAAATCGGCTGCAAAGGTACGCATAATAAATGACATCATCGTCATGCGTTGTAATATATTATAAATCCACCGGTTACAAGTATTTGGGTATTATTCAATTATAAAATTGTTCTGAGAAATTAGTGAACGATTATATTTATTTCAAATTCTTTTTTATTTTGCGTCAAAATATTCCAAATTATTATTGAAATAAGAAACACCAATTTCATTTACCCGTAAAAAGAGGACATTTGCACTTTAAATCAGGCTGTTAACTATTATTAAAATTTTTCATTGGTATATCCAATATATTGCACGTAGTTTAGTGTACTACTGGATGAAAACCAGTTTAATTTTAACAGCATAAATTTAGCTTACTATTTAGGATAGCCTTTAGCGTATCCTTTGACCTAGGCTATACCTACGCCACCCTGCTCATCCATTTGAAAGCAAAAAAAATATATGAAAAGATGTGTGAAAGAAATTTCACCTATAAAAATACCCTAGATTTTTAACCCTTTAATCCTTTCTAATTATGTTACACTTCTCCAAAATCACAGCTAAAAGCAAAGACTTTCATTTAATCGCTTCTGGTGCGCTTGCCTTTAAGATCCATAATAAGATCTTGAAAGATGAGGATTTCATGAAGGGTGCCAAAGTATCACGCAACCTACTTCAAAGCAATGCCATCATTAAGTCAGACAGAAGTGAAGCAAAGGTGTTCTTTGTGATCATCTCCGACCTTGATAAAATGAACGCGTCTAACTTGTGTAGCATGATTGCGAAGGAGCGTGCAAAAGGAAGCTATGCCGTCTGTCAGGTTATCCCGATGTACTATAACGAGCCGTCTTTCAAGGCGCTCAAGATGCTGCGACATAATTTTGACGAAGTGATTGAGCTTAATAAATTGACGCTGGGAGGTGGCAAAGCGCTGATGAGCACCGAGCAGCAGCACTGTATTATCACGGACTACTCTATTTCAATGGCTCGTATCATGCGCAATGTTTGTGTGCATGACCATGTGTCCGCAAAAGATAAAGAGGAAAAGAAAGGGCAGATCGTATACGCCTAGCCTTTTACTCAAATTTAGAAAGGCAAAAGCTCCTTCGCGCAAGCGGTGGAGCTTTTTGTTTTTTATACCTTGACCGACAATCACTTGCTATGGGGTATATATTATTTTGGAGCCAGGTACTGGCATAAGCCACACAGTAGCTGTATCTTTAGAATCCCGTTAAACCTCCGCAAGCTATGTCGCAAAATTTCAAGATACTCTCTTCCTCAGCAGGTTCCGGAAAGACCTATACCCTGACCAAAGAATACTTGAAGCTGGCGCTGCATACTTCTGACCCGGATTATTACCGTTCTATCCTGGCCATTACTTTCACCAACGATGCCGCCGCTGAAATGAAGGAGCGCATACTGGGGGCCTTGCGCAACTTCAATAATCCTAACCTGAGTACAGCAGAACAGCAGAAGAGCGAAGACTTGCTCGGAAAGATCGTGGCTGAACTGCAGCAACGCTTTCCGGACGAAAGGTTTGACATAGAGCAGATTCGCCAGCGTGCCAGACAATTATTTACACAGATCCTGTATAACTACAGTGACTTCTCTGTCAGCACGATCGATAGCTTTGTTAACAAGATCGTTCAGGCCTTTACGAAAGAGCTTAATATCCCTTACAACTTTGAGGTAGACCTGGACTCCCAGACCCTGGTTAGCACAGCCGTACAATTGCTACTGGATAAGGTCAGTAACCGGAAGGACGATTTGCTGTCTGAGACCCTGGAACAGTATGCACTGGAAAAAGCCCGTGAAGGACGAAGCTGGAACACGCTGGCCGACGACCTGGCCGACTTTGCCAAGAACCTGCTCAATGAACAGGTATACGAAGCGGTAACGGACCTGAAAGGACTTACTTTGGAGGACTTCAGAGAGATAAGAAAACAACTCAAGGACTTACAGGAAGGTATACTGGGCGCTTTACAGGAAGATGCCGGCAAAGCGCTGCAAGCCATTACTCAGGCAGGCCTCTCCCCTGCTGACTTCTACCAGGGCAATCGCGGACTTGTTGGCTACTTTACAAAGTTTAACCGTGAAGCAGACCTGACTTACGGCAACAACTACGCCCGCCAGACAGTGGAAGAAGACAAGTGGTATGCCGGCAAGGCCTCTACCGCTATTAAAAACCAAATTGACGGAATAAGACAGCTGCTCACCGATCTTTACTATAACATTGAGTCGATCAAAGAACAGTTTGCGGGTACCTTTACCCTGATCTCAGCAGTAGTGCCACACCTGTACAAAGTATCGGTGCTGAATGAACTGGAAAAATGTCTGCAGGAGATCAAGCTTGATCGTAATACCGTGCACATTTCAGAGTTCAACAAGCGCATCATCGACATTGTGCTGCAGGAGCCGGTGCCATTTATATATGAGCGGCTTGGGGAGAAGTATAACCACATCCTGATCGATGAGTTTCAGGACACCTCGGTACTGCAGTGGAACAACCTGTTGCCGCTCGTCGATAACGCCCTGGCTTCCGGACATTTTAGTATGGTGGTGGGCGATGCCAAGCAGGCGATTTACCGCTGGCGTGGCGGTGAGATGGAACAGATCCTGCATCTCTATAAGAATAACACGCACCTGCTTTATGAAAACCGGCGCCATGGACACATGATCAGGGAGCGTTATGAATCAGTGCGTGAAAACCTGGCTCCCGATGAGTTACAGCAAAACTTCAGAAGTCGACGCGAGATCATCGAGTTCAACAACAAGCTGTTTACCTTCTTCAGTGAGCAACACAAGGTATATGGTACCTTCACCTCTATCTACGACGATAAATTTGTGCAGGAGGCTCCCACAACAGGAAAAGCGGGTGGCAAGGTGCAGATCATGTTTACCTACCCGGACGACCTGAACTTCAAATACGACCTGAACAGCTGTGTCCGGACAGAAGAATTTTACGATGACTATACCCATGAGCAGGTACTGAGCTACGATGCGAGTACCCTGAACATGGTGATCGAACTTGTGCGTCAGGGCTTGGCAGATGGCTATACCTTAAAGGACATGGCTATCCTGTGCCGTACTAATGCAAAAAGTAAGCTGATCGCCAATTTCCTGAAAGAGAAGCAGTACGATATTATTTCGCAGGACTCGCTTTCACTGCAGTTTGCGGAAGTGATCAATGTAATCATTGCCATGTTCCGGGTCTTCAACCGTCCGAACGACACGCTCGCCAAGTCAGAGGCGCTATACCTGATCCATACCGTGACCACTGGCAAGGTGCCTACCACGGAGCTGGCCCAAACAATCGCCCGCATCTCTAATCAAGCCGACCCGAAGCTGTTCTTTGACTATTTGCGTGAAGAGGGCTTTGATGTGAAAGAGCGTGAGACAGGCAACTTGTCGATCTATGAACTCACCGAGCAGCTGATTCGTATTTTCAATTTGCTGGGCCATAACAACGAATGCGAGTACCTATTCCGCTTCCTGGACCTAGTGCTGGAGTATAGCCTTAAGAACAGCAACAACCTGAATAACTTCCTGGCTTATTGGGATGTGCAGAAGGAAAAACTGAGCATCAACACCCCAAAAGACCGAAATGCCATCACCATTACCAGTATTCACAAGGCCAAAGGGCTAGCTTACCCGATCGTGATCATTCCGTTTGCCGATTGGAGCACGGAGCCGCAGACGAGGGCCTTGATGTGGAGCCGTTTGTCTGATGATAACAAAGTGATGGGCAAATTGCGCAGTGTGGCTGTCAATATCAGTTCACGCCTGGAGCATACTGAACTGGCCCATCAATACAACACTGAGATCGAAAAGACCTTTATTGAAAACCTGAACATGCTGTATGTGGCGCTCACCCGCCCAAAGGACAGGCTATACCTGATCGGCAATGCGAAGGATCTGCTTGAAGAAAGAAAGGCGCAGAAAGCACTGGAAGGGACAGCCAAGAATGTGAGTCACCTGCTGTACCGCTACCTGGTGACCGAGGGCTTGTGGGAGCCCGGAAAACTTTGCTACCAGGTATACGCCGGAGAGCCCAAGGCGCAGGACAGCGGTAGCCGAGAGATCGGACCGGTGTATACCCTGGATTACCTGCAAACCAACGACTGGGCGCAGCGACTCCAGTTAAAGCAACATGCCAATAATGTTTTCGACTTTGAAACACAGACTGAGCAGCGCATTCAGAACAAGAAGCTGCACTATGCCCTTTCCCGCATCCTGACTGCTGCGCAACTGGACGATGTGCTGCGTCAGATGGTGTACCAGGGCATTATCAGCGACCGCGAGAAAGGTACTTTAAAAGACCGCTTGCTGGAGGTGGTAAATCACCCGAAGATCAGCCATTATTTTTCGGAAAAGGTCATTGTAGAACACGAGAAGGAACTGCTCGATGCCCGCGCCTATCTTTACAAGCCCGACAGAGTGGTATTTGATGGTGATCAGGTCGTGCTGCTGGAATTCAAACTGCCACCGCCACTGGAAGAGCACCGTAACAAACTTGACCACTACGCTGTGCGCTTTAAGCAGCTCGGTTACGAGAAAGTAAAATGCCTGCTTTACTACTTCGATACAGAAGAACTATACGAATGGTCCTACGGTGGCAAGAGCCTGCAGATGGGGCTGGCGCTCTAAATAAGCAGGCAATATTTAAGCTATAAGTACGCATTACATCTAACCAACAAACATTCGCATGGACAAAGCAGCACAAACGATGATCGATAACCTGCAAAAGAATACAGGAAAATCACTCGAAGAATGGATACAGATCGTGCACGGTACAGGTCTCCAGAAACACGGTGAGATTGTGAAATTCTTGAAAACCGATCATGACTTTACCCATGGCTTTGCTAATATGGTAGCGCTCAAGGCAAAGGGTAGCGATGCTGGTTCAACTGAGAAACCTGAGGATCTGGTTGAAAAACAGTACAAAGGAAAAGAGCAACTCCTGCCCATATATGAAGCCCTTGTTGCCCAGATCAAGCAGTTTGGGGATGATGTAGAACTGGCTCCTAAAAACGCCTACGTCAGCGTGCGCAGCAAAAAGCAGTTTGCTCTGATACAGCCATCCACTAAAACCAGGCTGGATGTAGGTATCAACCTGAAAGGCAAAGAAGCAGTAGGCAGACTCGAAAACTCTGGTAGTTTCAATGCTATGTGCTCGCATCGCGTGCGACTGGAGCAGGCAGTGGATGTTGACGCAGAACTGATCGGTTGGCTGAAGGCGGCTTACGAAGAAGCAAAATAAGAGAATACAGGTATTGCATTAGCTGAAAAGAGATAAGTAAAACAGCAGAGGTAGCATATGGAACAGAGAATTACATTAATTACGCTAGGTGTTAAGAACCTACAGCGCTCAAGAGAATTTTACCAGCAAGTGTTCGGATGGCAGCCACTTGAGAGCAGCACTGAAAGCATCATTTTCTTTCAGTTAAATGACCTGCAATTAGCACTGTTCCCTCAGGAATCATTGGCAGACGATGCTGGTCTGGAAGCTGATGGCAAAGGGTTTAAAAGCTTTTCACTGGCCTATAATGTGCTCTCTGAAAAAGAGGTAGACGAACTGGTGGCGGAACTTGCCGGCAAAGGCGCCCGTGTGCTCAAGCAACCCGAAAAAGTATTCTGGGGTGGCTATAGCAGCTACATCGCCGACCCGGATGATAACCTCTGGGAGATCGCTTTCAATCCTTTTCTTCCAATGGATGAAGACGGAAAGGTTTTGAGTTAAAAAGTTAAGAAGTTAGAACGTTCGATAATTTGTAGTTACAAATCGCTACCTATCGATATCGTGTATCAACGATTCATTCCATCACTCAATTACTTAATCTCTCCTTAAAAAGTGCAGACCTTCCTAGAGCTAGCGGCAAAGTACGTTTACGAAAAGTATAAAGAGAACATCAGCGAGCTGTGCATTGTGCTGCCGTCCCGTCGTGCGAGTTTCTTTTTCAAGAATGCACTGGCGCAGGCTGCTCCCGAGCCGATCTGGTCTCCGGAAGTGTCAGGTATGGAGGATTTCATCACCAGGCTGGCGGGAGTAGATGTGTTAGAGCCAATCAACCTGCAACTTGAGCTCTATGATCTGATGCGGGAACAGGACCCCAATCTTGATTTCGACCAGTTCATCACCTGGGGTAGTACCCTGCTGGACGACTTCAGCCGCATTGACCAGAACCTGGTGGACACCGGTAAGTTGTTTGACTATGTAAGCGAGGCCAAGGCCCTGGAACGATGGGATCCGGCTAACTTAGGCAAGGAGTTGACGCCAGCTGTCAAAAAGTACTTTAGCCTCTGGGAAAACATTGAGAAGACCTATCACAACCTAAAGAACCACCTGGATGAGCGAAAGCAGGCTTATACAGGTATGGCGTTCAAGATCGTGTCCGATAACATAGAGCAACTGGCTAAGTCACCTGAATGTGCACAGTATCTATTTATTGGTCTCAATGCTCTTACAAGTTCTGAGGAGAAGATCATCCGTACACTGCTCAAACACAACAAAGCGGAAGTGCTGTTCGACTCTGATGACTTTTATATGGAGGAAGGTACACCCAACCGGGCTGGCAGCTTCCTGCGCAGGTATAAGAGCACCTGGAATTTACCGGAATGGCGATGGCAGCAAAACCTTTTGCTCACGGACGAGAAAGAGATCAACGTGATCGGAGTGGCCAATGCGAGCATGCAGGGCAAGCTGGCTGGGCAGCTGATACAGGAAATCCGGCAGCGGGATAAGCACGCTCAGGTAGCCGTTGTATTGCCTGACGAGACACTTCTGCTTCCCGTGTTGCATTCTATACCTAATGAGGTGGCAAATTATAACGTGACGATGGGCCTCAGCTTCAAGGGCACGCCGCTTTATAACCTCATCGATCTGCTCTTTGATGTGCACCTCACGGGTGTGACACAACTGCAGGAGTCTGGTTACAAGGTATACCAGTATCATCACCTGACGGTAACCAAGCTGCTCTCCCACCCTTTCATCCGCAGGTATGAGCTATACCTGAACGAGCAGCCTGACAAGCAGGAACTGCACGGTTTTGTGCAGCGTGTGCTGGACCGGATCGTGCAGGACAACCGCGTGCTGATCACGGCTAATGACCTGTTGAAAATGGGCAAGCACGAACCGCTCTTTGAAGTGCTGTTCAAATCCTGGCGCGATTGCGACGACATCATTGCTTCGCTTTACCAGCTGATCGACTTGCTGCATAAAATGTACAGTCATCAGCCCAGCACCATTGAAACCGAGTACCTCTACATTTTCTATACCATCGTCAAGCGACTCGACACCATCTTCGATTGTCGGGAGCAGAAGATCTCGGTACGCAGTTTCCGTAAGTTCCTGAACGAACTGATTGGCCGGCAGCGTCTGCCATTCAGTGGTGAGCCCATCTCGGATCTGCAGATCATGGGTATGCTGGAGACCCGTGCCCTCGACTTCGAGAACCTGATCATCCTGTCGGTGAATGAGAACACGCTGCCTGCTCCTAAAAGGCACGAATCGCTGATGCCATTTGATGTGCTCAAGCAGTTTGGGCTACCGACTTATGCCGAGTCGGAAGGCGCCATGGCTTATAACTTTTACCGCCTCCTGCAGCGGGCCAAAAACGTGAACCTGCTCTATGTATTGCCATCCGACACCTATGGCTCAGGTGAGAAAAGCCGTTTTATTCTACAGCTGCAAAACGATCTGGCCCTCCGTAACCCCAAGATCAGATTTCGGGATCTGACCGCTACGGTGGAGCTGCGTGATCAGAAAACATACGACGAAGATATTGTTATCCACAAAGATGCTCAGACATTGGAGCAGTTGCGGCAGGAACTGAAGCGCGGCCTCTACCCATCTCATCTGAACATGTACATCAACTGTTCACTGCAGTACTATTTCAGCCGCATCGCCAAGATCAGGGAGATCGACGAAGTGGAAGAACAGCTCGGGGCAGACCAGTTCGGTACCATTGTGCACCAGGTGCTAGAGGACTTTTTCAGGCCTTTTGAGCAAAATGGCCAGCCAATTGAAAAGCCCCATGTATCGCAGATGCTGCAGGATTTGCCGGCCAAGGTGGAGGATGAATTCAAGAAAGTGACACGTGGCGCGACACCGGAGCGCGGCATGAACTTCCTGCTTTTCAAAGTAGCTGTGCAAGTGCTCGAGAAGTACCTGGAAAGTCTGTTAAGCTCAGATGATGAATTACCACTTTATGTGCTGCGATTGGAAGAGCAACTGGAAACTACCTTGCTGGTGCAGGTTGGCGATGAACTTATACCTGTAAAAGTAGCCGGTAAGGCTGATCGCATCGACTTGAAAGGCACGGAGCTTCGTGTGATCGATTACAAGACCGGCAAAGTGGAACGCAACCAGGTGAACGTGAAGCCGGATGATGTAGAACTGCACTTTATCACATCGCCCAAGTACGACAAGGCACGGCAGCTGTGGCTCTATGAGTACATCCTGCAGCGTAACCTGGAGCAAAAACCTGAGCTACTGCTCCGTAATGCAGGTCATTTGGATCCGACTCGTATCGTTGCAAAATCAGGAATACTGTCGTTCCGCAATCTTGATGCCGGGGTCCTGACAGCAGACTTCCCTTTTGAGCAGGCTACCGGGGAAGACTTTATCACTTCTTCTGAGAAGCTGCTCACCAGTTTCGTTCAGGAATTGCTTGATCCGAATGAAGTAATCCGGAAAACAAAAGAGCTGGAGATCTGCCAATATTGTCCGTATAGGGGAATTTGTGCGCGTTAAGTTGATTATATCTGACTTTTATAATATTATTTAAGCAAAGCATGCAACTACTCATTGATTTTTAGCATCTTACAACTATAAGATAGCCTATATTCCTATGAAACAGCAGCCATTATTCAAAGCCGTCGCCCTTCTGTGCTTGGGGCTATGCTTCTTTTCCTGTGATAAAGAAGAAGAAATAGAACCGGTGGAAGTCATCGTGCCGCTGAAGGTTGGCAATGAATGGGTATATGAACTCATAGACTACAATTCTGATGGGGCTGTATTGTCAACCAGCATGTTCAGAAGACAAGTGGTAAAAGACACCCTGATCAACAAAACAACCTGGTACATTATGAATAATGGGATGATTGTCCGCAATGACAAGGATGGCTACGTGCACTACAGAAAGGACGCTAGAGAGCAGTACATCACCTACCCTAGTCCGGATATGTCTGGCATCGGATACGGGTATGAGTATCCCAATTATACCTTGTGGATCTTCCACAGAAGGACAGCAGGCCTTGTAACTGTACCGGATTCGCCACATGCAAATCAAGCAATAGAATTCAGTTTTGAAAGACAAACTTCTCAAAAATCTTCTTCCTCTCTCAGCACAACCTGGGTTAATGAATATGTAGTTCCAGAGATCGGTATGATCCGAACTGACTGGTATTATGCCGATTCTGACAAGTTGATGCGCCGCTATGAACTCAAAAATTATCGTGTGCAGTAAAAGTCTGTAAGGGCGTGTTTTGCAATGAATCAAAAATAATGAAGTAAAAAATCCCAAGGCCCGTATATAGAGCTTCCGATATTATGCGTTGATCCCACAACGGGTCTTTTATACTTCATACATTTTTAGTAATATCGGATTCTTAACACATGCCGATAAATTTGATTGCATTGCGTACCTCCATTATCACCCTTCTCTTATTTGTATTCACTTTAACCGCCTTCGGTCAAAGCGCTAACCTGCAGGTTGTAGCAATGCCCGGTGACGGAATTTATACCTTGTTACGCCGCCACGGCCTCAACCCTTCCGAGCATCTTCAAAAGTTTGTGGAGATGAATAAAGAGCGTTTTGGCAAAGACAATGGCCTGATTGCCGGAAAAGAGTACACCTTGCCTGAGGGCGCTACCTCAGCCGAGAATACGACTGTTGTCAGCGACAATACACGTGTCGCCACAGAGGCCAGTAAAACACGAAGCGAATCAAGTGCCGGCCCAGCCAAGGTGGCCGCCCGGATGATTGAAATGCCTTTGTTTGGGGACAGGTATGCGCGTGTGGAAGTAAAGTCAAACAAGCTACAGGGAGCAGTGTATTATTTAAGTTCCGGGCATGGTGGTCCTGACCCGGGTGCGGTGGGCAAGTATGGCAGCCATGATCTCGCAGAAGATGAATATGCCTATGATGTAACCATTCGTCTTGCCCGCGTGCTAATGGAGCATGGTGCAACCGTGTATATGATCGTGCAGGACCCGGAGAACGGAATACGTGACGAGGGAATTTTGAAAATGGACCGGAATGAAGTGGTTTACCCTAACCAACCGATCCCGCTCAACCATAGTGCGCGACTACGACAGCGAACGAATGCAGTTAACAACTTATACTTGAAGCACAAGGGTTCCTATCAGCGCATGCTGGCTATACACGTTGACAGCCGCAGCGAAAGCCAAAACATCGATGTGTTCTTCTACCACCACGAAAACAGCAAGGATGGGGAGCAGCTAGCTAAGAACATTCACCAGACTTTCACAAACAAATACAGACGTTACCAACCCAACCGCGACTACTCCGGTAATGTAACGCAGCGGAGCAGTCTGTACGTGATTAAGTACAGCCACCCGCCTACCGTATTCATTGAGCTCGGAAATATCCGCAATGTGAAAGATCAACGTCGCTTTGTGATTCCCGATAACAGGCAGGCCCTCGCCAACTGGATCTACGAAGGCCTGCTAAGCGACTACACGGCCCAATAATAAGAGAGGCAGCCGAATTTTACGGCTGCCTCTCTTATTTACAGACCTTATTTGTTTGGCTGTGCTTTTGCGTAATCAACTTTCAGTAGGTTTAGGATCGCATGGCGGTGTGCATCAGCTGACATCGTTTCAGCGTCTTTGTCTACCATATCCTGCGTCCCGATCAGTAATTGCCGCTTCACATCGTCATCGTCCTTATCCCGACTGAAGTACAGCGCCACATAATCGTTCTGCCCAAAGAACCCTTCCCTGCCAATGCCCATTTCGTTAAGGATACCATTGAGCGTGTCCACTACTCCGGGCTCTTCTCCACCTGCTACTCCAATGTATTCGAAACCCGCATCAGTTACCTCCCGGTGTCTTGGAAAAGCTTTCAGCACTTTCGTCTTAAAATTCTGATTCATTTCCCCTTCCTGAAAGCGGTGTAGGATGACATTATTATGCATCTATTTATATGAATTAAATTTTAACAAATAATACTTTATTTAGCTAAGTGCGCATACTGCATTGGTTTAAACTCATCTCATGGGGATTTTAGTGAATAAGATCACATATCAGGTTCCACCACAGGATTTCAGTTATACCCTGGAGCGTATGCCGACCTACCCAAAGAGCGGTATCGTAATCCGCGACATAAAGTTTGCCTGACAGGACTGCTGACAATGCGAATATCCTGACTGTTGTTTCAGTTAAATAGGCTGTATGTTATCTCTACTTGAACACAGAAAGCATTAACTCAATTGTATATCCCATTCACTAACTTATGCGGATGCTAAATGCAATTTAATTAACATAGGCCTCATGGTATAGCCGATTGATTGAAAGCAACTTATGTGCTATTTTAAACAAAAGAGAATGCCCTTCGTTAATAATTATAGGAACATTACAATACAATAAGTACAATTATTTGCGAACTATTAAAGACTACTACTATGAAAAGAATTTATTTACTTTCAGCTTTAATTATTTTTTTATCAACCAATGTCTTTGCGCAGGATGTGGAAGACCTTCCCCGGCCTCAAACGTCAGCCCCGGTAGCTAGTGATGCTATACAACAGGGAAATTGGCTTGTTGGCGCTAGTGTTGCCAATGTTGGTCATAACTTCAAGTCCAGAACCTTCAGCTTGGATTTAACTCCCAGAGCAGGCTATTTTATCAGTGATAATGCAGTGATCGGTGCTCAGGCGCAGTTAGGTTTGTCTATCTACAGTGGTGGCGAATCGTTCCGATATGGTGTGACGCCATTTGTCCGCTACTATTTCCCTGAGGGAGCCTCTCCTACCGGCAGATTTTTTGGTGAAGCCGTTGTAGGTATAGCTGGTAGTTCTGAAGAAGACAGTGATGGCGATTCAGTTTTTTCACGCGTATATGGTGTTAGCGGTGGCTATGCGTACTTTGTAGCGAGAAACGTAGCGCTAGAAGGTATGCTTAACCTGATCCGTAGCAATGCTAACGTAGACTTTGGTGGATCTTCTACTGGTCTTTCCATTAGTCTAGGCTTACAGATTTATCTGCCTGCAGGTAATTAAGCCGCTATATTCAAAGTAAAGCCCGCTCCAGAGAATTGGAGCGGGCTTTACTTTTTTTAATTCTGACATGACTTATGCTCATCGTAATACTTTATCAAGCAAATGTCTGCTGCCATCAATTTTATGCTTGTATGGCAAACCCAATATTTCAGCAATCAATGGGTATACATCCACGTTTTCGAAAGTGTCGACTTTCACGCCTTGTTTAAATGCGGGTCCCCAGGCATAAAAGGTAGCATGCATCTCTTTCACTTTGGTCGCGTCGTAACCGTGTTGGCCAGGGTGAGGCGGACGGGATGAAAAGTGGAAAACCTTCGGAGCATCTGACAGTAAAAGTATATCTCCTACCCGCCCATACTTATCGTCTTTGGCACCGTAGCGCAGGTGTTTCGGCATGTTCTTCTTTCTGTATACCTGATACTCTTTTGCCTCTTTCTTCAACTTGCGGTAGGTTGGTTTAACAGCCTTTTTATCTTTGGCGTGCAACTCCACCACCATACCCCCACCCGACACCATAAACTTAGCTGTATCAATAGCTGCTGGCAAAGGCAAGGTGTTTTTGGTATCTATCTGTAGCATGCCGTGGTCCGAAACAAAAACATAATTCACCGGCAAGCCCGTTTTAGCAACAGCCTCAGTTAAGAGCTGCATGTTTTTGTCCAGTTCAAATACAGCCTGTTTGGTTTCAGGTGCATCGGGACCGTAACGATGTCCGGCATGATCTACTTCGGGCAAGTAAAAAGTTATCAGGTGAGGGCGCTTCTCTTCGGGCAGACTCAACCAGTCTACAACCGTTTGAATACGGCGCTCGATTGGCATTACTTCGCTGTACTGGTAGTGATAGGTGGGCAGTATACCTTGAATGGGTGCTTCAGAGCCAACCCAGAAAAAACTGGCCGCTACCATTTTTTGCTGTTCCGCCAGTACCCAAAGTGGCGTACCGCCATACCAGCTGCCATCTTCTACTTTGCTACGGTCGCGCATGGTATAGTGCTCTTTGCGTTGCGGATCGTAAAAGTAATTATTGATCAAGCCATGGCTGGCAGGGTATAGCCCCGTCACAATTGAATAATGGTTGGGGAAGGTTTTAGAAGGAAAGGCTGGTAACATAGACTCCGCCTCCACACCTTGCGCTCGTGCAGATTTAAGGAATCGGGTGTCGAATTTATCGGCATAATCATACCTGAAACCATCTGCTGATATTAGAATAACATAAGGTTTATCTTGCTGTGCCGGGCTGTTATATCTGTCAGAGATAACACGCTGCACTGTGTCTACTTGTGCCATTGCCACTCCCTGCCAGAGCAAGCAGACTAGCAAAATGAAAATCTGTTTCATGTAGCAAAGATAAGCCAAATGCAGGAGGGCCGCCAACACGCCAGTTTTAAAAAACTGTTAAGTCGTATCCAAGACTTTTAGAAATTTAAATTTAAAAAAGAAACATTGGTCATTATTCTATAGTGAAGTATTGTCTACCTTGTCTCAACACATAATAAAAAACAGATGCTGCACAAAGCCCCTCCTTTTACACTGACCTTTCTGGGTGGTGCCGGTACTGTGACCGGCTCTAAAATCCTGCTCAAAACAGATAAACACCAGGTACTGATCGATTGTGGTCTGTTTCAGGGATTAAAGCAATTGCGCCTGCTCAACTGGCAGAAACTGCAGTTGAATGTCGAAGAATTAGACGCTGTTATTCTTACGCATGGACACTTGGATCATTGCGGCTATTTGCCAGTACTGGCAAAGAATGGGTACAGTGGCCCCATCTACGCCACCACACCAACACGGGACGTCACCGAAATCATACTGCGGGATAGTGCCCGGATACAGGAAGAGGACGCTGCCGAAGCTAACCGCAGAGGCTATTCTAAACACACCCCTGCCAAACCACTCTATACCTCAGGTGACGTTGACATGACAATGCCATTGTTTGAGACGCATGACGCTGATCAATGGGTAATCGTCAATGAGGATATTAAATTCTGCTTTCGTAAGAGCGGTCATATTCTGGGTTCCGCTTTTATTGAACTCAAGTGTAAGGGGCGAACGATTATCTTCTCAGGAGATATTGGCCGTCGACAGCCCTTGTTGTTGGAGCCGCCTGCTAGTATTCGGGAAGCAGACTATATTGTGCTGGAATCTACTTATGGTGACAGACTGCACGGGCAAGCGTCGGCCTACGAGTCTTTGCAGGCCTACGTGAACCATACAGTTGAAAAAGGGGGTGTGCTGGTTATTCCAAGTTTTGCGGTGGAGCGTGCGCAGGAACTATTGCTTGTCCTGAACACACTACGTGAAGACCGCAGCATACCTCCCATACCGATCTACCTGGATACCCCGATGGGCATTGACGTGACTGAGTTATACCTGCACCACCGCGACTGGCATAGCTTAAGTGATGCCGAGTGCCACACGATGATGCGCGATGTGCATGTCATACGTGACTTTGAACAGACCTTGCGTGTGCTCGACAAACCAGGACCTAAGATCGTGATTGCTGGTAGTGGCATGGTAACAGGAGGGCGCGTGCTTTACTACCTAGAGCGACTGCTGGATGATGCGAAAAACACGGTGCTGCTGGTTGGCTATCAGGCACCTGGCACACGCGGAAGTCTACTCCTGAGCGGAGCCACAGAAATCAAAATGCAGGGTAATTACTATCAGGTGAGAGCTGAGATTCAGCAAATTTCATCACTCTCTGCGCACGGCGATCAGGCTGACCTACTGTGGTGGCTCGGCCATCTGAAAGAGGCCCCTCTACATGTATACCTCAACCACGGGGAAGCACAGGCGCTGGAAGCGCTTCGGCTCAAAATAACGGACACGCTAGGATGGGGCTGCACCATAGCTGAAATGGGAACAACCTATGAATTGCATTAAAAGCAAGCTACTTGACGAACAGACGCTTATCGAAAGCGAAAGGCTCCACTTTATCAATCCGGACTTTGTGAAAGTCTGGATGACGCGGATTGACGAGGTAATTGAAAGAGCCCTGTACGGTAGCAGAGGGCACCTTGAGTATAAGATTGGCTCCATCCATTACGTAGCGATCACCTACTTTCTGAGTGTCGTTGCTGTGCGGAAATGACTTCCATGAGGCTGGAATATCTTTTTCTTTTATTTCCCCCATGGCAGCATCGTCGGGGAGCTCAATGGTGACGAGGTGGTAATCTTTGGGAACAATGCCAAGTGGCATGTGCACGGCTATTTCAACAGTACACAAGGCAATGGATTCGCTAGTGTAAAGTACAGCTGTGCCTTTACTGTTCCAGCGTCCCCCTGCCAGCTCAGCACCTTTGCCGGACAGGTCATTGCTATACTGCTTTCTGCTGAGCCGGTATACGATCATGCCAGCACACCATGTTCAATGCGGGTCAGCTCGTCGCGTAGCAGACCGATGCCAAATGTGCTGTCCAGTAATTCTTTAGGGCGTATACCTCCGAGGGCTACATTTTTTGCTTCCAGCCAGGCATCAAAATCCTCTTTCTCACCAAACACCTCTACCCCTTTGTTATAGACTAATGTAATTTCCAGAATCTTTTCGGAGTGCAACGGGTCAAACTTACGCTGCTCTTTCTTATAGCGCTGGAAGGTGCGCTCTGATAGGTGCAAAAACTCCGACCACTCCCCTATGCTGAATGGAATTTTGTTGGCAATGTTTTGAAAGGTAGCGTACTTTATACCTTCCCGCACGGTTGTGATCAGCATGAAAACATCCCGGTCATCGATGAGACTGTAGCTGATCCCGCTGTTTATTTTAAGTGCCTTGCCCATAATTAAATCCTTTTCTCAAATATACGAAATGTGTCGTTATTTTGACGACACTTTACATATATTAATTTTATTCTAAGCGGGGCCAATACCTTGTTTTTGCTGCTAATGATCTCCCGAATTTGAGCTATACCAGTGCCAAACTGGATAATATGACAAAAATAAGGAGAAGTGTTAGTGGAAAGGCACTATTAAAGGCCAGGCAGCGTTGGAAGCGAGAATCAATAAGCTTTAATCATGCGACGCCACTTAATCGCAATTGGATTTATGTTAGTTGGCACTTTAGCTGCCTGCACCTCCCAAAATGCCATCACTGAAAATAAAGTTGCCCCCAAGCCTGAACTCAGCCTGACCGACGTGATCCCTGTCAGAAAACCTGCCACACAGGAGGAGCAGCTGCAGCAGAAGAAATTTCTCGAATCGCAGGCCAAACGATTCAAAAATCGCAAAGCAGCCTCTGCTTATTATGCGCTGGAAGCGAAACGAAACTTCAACGAAAACAAACCCGACTCAGCCAGTCTGCTATTTGGTAAAGCCTGGTTGATGGATAGCACGAACAACGAGGTATACTGGGGTTACGGGCTTGTATACGGTCAGCAAAAATCATTTGACAAAGCGCTATTCGTCCTGTATCATGCACTGGAGAAAGACCAGCACAATCCACGATTGCTCACCGACCTGGCGACCAGTCATCTTGGGCGCTTCTATGCTGAAAGCAACCCGGCAGATTTACTCCAGAGCCGCAAACTGCTGGAAAGCGCCGTGCATTACTCCCCCAACGCAGCTGACGCTTATTACAAATTAGCCATCAGCCACTATTATCTGCAGGAGTACGGTAAGGCTTGGAACTACCTGCACAAGAGTATCAGTAAGGACAAGGAGATGGCAGACGCCGCATTTATTGCCGCCTTGCTCGAGAAGCAGGAAGACCCGGCTGGCAAATACCAGTAATTGACAGGGATGCATTTGGTAATTCCAGACAGGTGGCGTATTTTTAAAACTTAGAAGGATAATCCCCTATAGCTTATACGATCACATGAAAAGAGTATTCCTGGCTGCGGCCACCCTATTACTGAGTGCCTCCATGGGCTTTGCGCAAGAGCAGCAGACTCCGCTACCGCCTAAAGTGCTCCCTATGTTTGGCAACGTGGCCAAGACAGATGCGCAGCAAAAAGCCGATGAGAAATTCCTGACCAGCTGCGACAAGAGTTTCGAAAGCCGTACAGAGGCCAGCAACTTCTTCATGGATCGTGGTTGGGAGTTCCTTAACGAAGGCCAGATTGATACTGCTGTGTATCGCTTCAACCTGGCGTGGCTCCTGAATCCGGATAACTTTAACACCTACTGGGCTTTCGGATTGGTGGAGTATAACAGAGGCAATATAAAAGATGCCTTGGGTATGTTTGACCGCGCCCTGAAGTACCAGCCTAACAACTCCCTGCTGCTTTCAGATATGGGCTCGGCTTATCTGCAGCTGTATGTCACAGACAAAAAGAAAAAGAACCTCAAGCAAGCGGCTGCCTATCTTGACCGCTCGTTAAAATCTGATCAGAACAATGCGTTCGCCATGTCAAGCCTGTCGCAGGTCTATTTCCATAACAAGAAATACGCCGAAGCCTGGGACTACTTGCACCGTGGCCGTGACCTGAACATTATGTCGCTCGACTATACCTATCTGTCAGATTTAATGGCCCGCATGCCGGATCCGAAAGGCATGTTCCGCATCGAAACAGAAGCAGCTAAATAATCAAGGAACAACACTGAAGCACCATCCAACCTTAATTGATTGACATGAAAAAGAATCTTTACAAAGTCTCCGCCCTCCTATTGGTCGGAAGTCTTTCGCTATCATCTTGCGTCGTTTCCAAAAAGAAATACGAAGACCTGATGGCCCGCAAGAATGCGCTGGAACTGGACAAGTCAGAACTGGAGCAACAGAAGAGCACCCTGGAGCAGCAGAAATCTGCGCTGGAAAGTGAAAAAGCTCAGCTGGAGCAGGAACGTGCCGAACTGGAACGCCAGAAAGCAGAATACCAGCAAAGCCTGCAGCAGGCCTTGAAAGAAGGTAAAGCGCTGGGTGAAACCCTGAACATGAACAAGTCGCAGATCGACAAACTGAACGCTGACCTGAAAGCACGTGAGCAACGATTGGCCGAACTGCAGCGCATTCTTGACGAAAAAGATAAAGCCGTAAATGCTCTTCGCTCTAAAGTGAGCAACGCTCTGCTTGGCTTCAATGACAAAGACCTGACCGTGAACATCCGTAACGGCAAGGTATACGTGTCGCTGGCAGAGCAATTGCTGTTCAACTCCGGTTCTACCAAAGTAGACCCTAAAGGTGTTGAGGCACTTAAGAAACTGGCCGCTGTACTGAAAGAGCAACAGGATGTAAACGTAGTGGTGGAAGGTCACACGGATGATGTGCCGATCGCCCGTGGCACCGTAGGAATGCAAGACAACTGGGATTTGAGTGTGCTTCGCGCTACTGAGATCACCCGCATTCTGACGCAAGCCGGTGTTCAATCTGAACGTGTAACACCATCTGGCCGCAGCTTGTACGTACCCCTCGACAATGCTAAAACGAAAGAGGCCCGTCAGAAAAATCGCCGTACGGAGATCATCCTGACCCCTAAGCTGGACGAACTGTTCCAGATCCTGGAGTCTGCCTGATCTGCATAGATCATAAATTATGAAAGCCAGCTTCGTAAGGAGCTGGCTTTTATTTTAAAGACATAATAAGTTTATCTCAGAAGCAAGACACTATGCCTTGAAAGGTAGCACTAAGCTCTTACTTCGGTTTCAGGTAGAGGCATGGCTGGTACAGCTAACTCAGGTATAGCTTCGGTAACAAGAGGTGCCGGCTGCGGTAACACCCGTTTCAAAATAGGAAGCAGGGCAAAGTATAACAGCACGCCAACAGGTATAGCCAGTATGGCCCAGGCCGAAACGGCTGCCAGGTTGGCAACCCAGAGTTTATTCAAAGCAGCCAGCCAGTCTGTTTTAAACATGGTGATCATCTCGTCTAAAGTCAGCTTCAGATCATCCAGTCCGAAAATAAAAATACCAGCTTTAATAAACGGGAGGATCAGCAGAAGCTGTAAGGGATGAACCAGATAGCTCACCAGTACCGTTGCTGCGATATTCAGTCTGAAACGGGCTGCAAGTGCAGTACCCATTACCGTGGTGATGCCCAGTGCTGGCAAGATTCCCACCACCGAACCGAGCGCAACCGTCACGGCCAGCTTATGCGGCGTCATCCCCTGCCGGAGCAGGTTGAGCACAGGCTGTGTGATGCGGCGTTTAAAAAATCCGGTGATGATAGAGGTAGACAAACCCTTGGCTAAATTAATAATGGGTAAAAGAATTATAAAGAAGACGCCCTAATGCTTAAAAGAGTTGCATGTGCTGCAGCATAAATGATGCCTTAAATCTTATTAAGTTTAATGCCACCTTATATGCAAAAGTAACCTCTCAACTTTCGGTTTGTTTTACTTATTCTAACATAAGTCTGACATTGCCATCCTAAAGGGCTATTTACTTTCTGATTTGTAGGAAACGAAGAATTTTATCAATGGTAAGCGCATGTTCCTCGGTGCCATCCGTGCCCAGCATAAAAGCATAGGCTTGCAGTTCAGGGGTGTTGTCAAAATATATTTTGAACATGCCTATGATGGGTACTGCCACGAACATGCCCGGCAAACCCCACAGCATACCTCCAACTATAATGCTGAGGATTGTAAAAAGTGGGTTAATGTTGACGCGACTGCCTGTTATATTGGGCGTCAGGATGTTGTTCTCGGTAAACTGAACTGCCAGAAAAAACAACAATACGGCAAGGGTTTTTTGTGGATCGCCCTGCACGATCAAGGTATAGAGCAGTGGGATGGCACCACCGATCAGTGTACCAAAGTAAGGTATAAAATTGATGAAGGCTGACACAATGCCTAACAAGATGGCATACTCTACCCCAATGATCAGCAAGCCGGTCGAATTGATAACACAAAGAATCAGGATAACAATCACCACGCCCCCCATGTAGTGCTTTGTCACAACGGAGATTTCATCTATCATCACTTTTACCTTACCGTGGCGATGTGAGGGCAAGGCTTTAAATAGAAAATCTTCAAACTTATTGCGATAATAGAGCATCAGGAAAATGTAGACTGGCATCAATGCAAATTTGGTAAGGGTACTAGTCGTAGCCAGCAAGATCTCAGCGATGGCTGAACCGCTAAGGTCAAGCGCATTATTTACCTGTAGCCGAAGCCAGCGCTCGTTAGACTGGCTGTCATCCCCAAATTTGCTATCTATATGTGCTTGCAACTGATCGATGTTGAGGAGGGCTTTTTCTTTTAACTCAGGAAAATCTGTCAGAAATACCGAAAGTTGCTTGTAAAGTAGTACCATCAAACCTGCAAAAAGGGCCATAGCTGTGATAATGGTAGCAAAGTTGGCCAGCAGCCGGGGGATGCCCCACTTCTCCAACTGCTTGACGATCGGGTACAGCAGGTAAGCAAACAGCAAGGCCATTACCAAAGGGTATAGAAACTCACGTGCCTCTATCAGTACATAGACCAGTAACACTAAAAACAATAACCAATACGTCAGCTTCTTTATTCGACTGTAATCGTTTGCCATACTCTTCTTACTGAAAAAATAGCCAATGGGATATATTGGAATCCGTACCTTTGCAGATCACGTACCCATGCCTATGGCTTCTTTTAATAAATTGGGACTCTCCCCTGCGCTATTAGAGCGCCTCGCTGAGCTAGATTTTCATACCCCTACTCCTATTCAACTTGCCGCTATACCTCCGCTCCTGAAAGGACAGGATGTTGCAGGACAGGCTGAGACAGGTAGTGGAAAAACAGCTGCCTTCGGTTTGCCGCTTTTGCAGCAGATCGATACTGATAAACAAGTTGTACAAGCGCTGGTGCTGGTTCCTACCCGTGAACTGGCTGTGCAGGTACGTCATGAACTGAAACAACTAGCCCAAAAGATCGACAACCTTAAGATCAGTGCTTTTTACGGCGGGCATTCTTTCTCTCAGGAAAGGGCATCGCTGGCTTTCCCGCCGCAGGTGCTCGTAGGTACGCCCGGCCGCCTGACCGACCACCTCTACCGGCAGACCGTCGACTTTAATCAGGTACGCATGCTGGTACTCGATGAAGCTGATAAACTCCTTGAAATGGGCTTTGCTGATGAAATAGACCAAATCTTAGAGGCTATACCTAAAAAGCGACAGGCTGTCCTTTTCTCAGCTACCATGCCAGACGAAGTAAAGCAACTGATATCGGAGTCACTTAAAAATCCGCAATTTGTGCAGGTGTCGCCTAACGCTATACCTGATCAGGTGCGGCTCACAGGAATAAAAGTTATGCAGCCGGATAAGCAGCAAGCCTTGCTCCATCTCCTGCAAAGCATTAACCCCGCTGGCACGGTGGTGTTCTGCAATACCCGCGGCGCCTCCGACGATGTGGCGGCCATGCTGGCCAAGCACGGTTTTGGGGCTCGCTCCCTTCATGGCGGAATGGAGCAGCAGGACCGCGACAAGGCCATGACGCTTTTCCGCAACGGAACCACGCAGGTACTGGTCGCTACCGACCTCGCAGCTCGCGGACTCGATATTGCCGCGCTCAAAAATATCATCCATTACGAACTGCCTGACGACGATGCAGCCTACCTGCATCGCAGCGGACGCACCGGTCGAGCCGGACGAAGCGGAGAGGTCTATACCTTCGCCACCACCCGCGATGAGCAAAAGTTGCGCGATTGGGGATTGGTGCGGATGGATGAATGGCTGAATACAAATGAACTGGCTGCACGCGTCGAGAAAGCTGAACCGGAAAGTACAGAAGCCTTTGCCACACTCCACATCAACGCAGGCAGAAAAGACAAGCTGAGCCCCCGTGATATTGTGGGTGCACTGATCGCCGCCGTCGGCCTGAAAGCCGATCAGATCGGCCGCATTGAAGTGCAGGACAAAGCAAGCTATGTGGCTATACCTGCCGATCGGGCACAGGAGATTGTGGCGGCATTGACTACTGGCAAGATAAAGGGACGGAAGTTCAGGGTTGGGTTAGTGAAGTAGTGGAGTTTTGGAGTTAGTGAGCTAATAATTTAAAAGTATCTGCCCCTCTCGCTAGCCTTTGGCGAGTGTGGGCTATCATGCGGACTCTGGCCGCTTTTATTCGTGCCAAGTGGCGGGACGCCACTGGATAACTCTTACTCGCGGGACGCGAGCGAGGGGAAGAATAGTCTGGTCTCAACCACAATTCAGATTTCTCCCAAAGGTCGAAATGACAATAAAACTCAACCTGTCAGAATCGTGCACAAGCTACACCCATAAAAAAAGGGGGATTTACTTAATTCTCAGCAAATCCCCCTTTTAACTAATCTCTGCTAAGCCTACCGCTGTTCCTTTGTTTCCTTTGCAGCTTCAACCTTAGGCGCATCTTTTTTCGCGCAGCACGACATCGGTGCAGCAGCTGTAGCTTTGCCATCTTTATCTATCGTGGCGGCCGCAGTCATGTGGCAGGAGGCAGCTTTTTCACCTTTTTTGCCTTTCTTCGTTTTGCCGTTTTTGTCCGTGTGCTCCATTTTGCACTTGCCGCCTTCGCAGGCGAGGGCTGGGGTAGCTACTCCGGCACTTACAAATCCTGCCAGTGCCAGCGCTAAAACGATTTTCTTCATATCCATTGGTCTATAGATTGTTTAAACAGAAATCAACCCTTTGTTGTTGAGTGAGTAAATATACACGTTCCACCCAATGTCCAAAATGATAACCATCATTTTTTAGTCCCTTGAGCCACAAAACCAGCAGCTTACTTGTACTTACCGTCATCGCTATCCTGACGGCACTCAGCATTTTCTATGCTTCCCGTTTGCGTTTCGATTACAACTTCGACAACTTCTTCCCGAAGGGTGATCCGGATCTGGCCTACTATCTGAATTATCGTGACAAATTCGGTAATGACAACGACTATTTGCTCATCGGCCTCGACAATGGCGGCAGTCTGTTTGACCAGCAATTCTTGCAGAAGGTCGATACGCTGACCCGCTATATGCAGCAGCGGCCCCATGTGGAATCGGTGCTCTCTCCTACTACCGTCAAAAGTCCGATCATTGAGCAATTCGGCTATTTTGAGATACCCTACCTCCACCCCGACGAGCCCGAGCGCTATGCGCAAGACTCTACCCTAATTTACCAAAGTCGTGAACTGGTGGGCACGCTATTCTCGGAGGATGCCACAGCCGTTTCACTATTCGTGCAGACCAGCGACGATCTGGGCAAAGAACCGGGTGACTCCCTTATTGCCGCCATGTATGGCGAGATCGAGCGATTGGGCTTACAGGAACACCATGTAGCCGGAAAGGTACTGGCACAGTCGGTCTTCATCGAGAAGATGAAGATCGAACTGGCGATCTTTATGTCGGCTTCTATCCTCTTGGTCATTTTATTCCTGTGGATCGCTTTCAGAACGGCTTGGGGTGTGTTGGTGCCCTTGGTGGTGGTATTGCTATCCGTTATCTGGAGCCTTGGCGTAATGGGATTATTTAACAAGCCCATCGATGTGATGACGGTACTCTTGCCGACCATCATGTTTGTGGTAGGTATGTCCGATGTGATTCACATCATGTCGCGCTACATCACCGAGATTGGTCTGGGAGCCACTAAACTTCAAGCGCTCCGGATCACGATCCGGGAAGTAGGCATGGCCACCTTGCTGACTTCGCTTACCACTTCTGTCGGCTTTTTGACATTGCTTACCACCTCGATTGTGCCGATTCGTGAGTTCGGTCTATACACGGCCATTGGCATTTTTCTGGCATTTGTGCTGGCTTTCACGGTATTACCTGCCATATTGCTGTTGATCAAACGGCCAAACCCAAGGCGTGCCCGGCGCACGGACTTGTCATGGCCGATGCTCTTGCGACGGGTCTATACCTTTGTGTTGCGCAGGCCCTATCCTATTCTCTACACCAGCATGGGCATTGTGCTGGTTTCACTGATCGGCATCAGCATGATCAAGGTCGACACGACTTTGCTCGAAGACCTCGGCGATGACGACCCGATCATCAAGGACTTCCAGTATTTTGAGGAGAAGTTCTCAGGGGTTCGCCCTTTTGAACTGCACCTGATCGCCGGTCCAGACAGAAGCATGTACGATCTGAAAGTGCTGCAGGAGGTCGATCAACTGGAAACCTACCTCTACCAGACCTACGGACTCAACTTCATCACATCCCCTGCCACGGTGGTACGCGCCATCCATCGTGCACAGAACGGTGGTCTGCCGGATTATTATACCTTGCCCGCCAACGAACGTGAAATGCAGCAGGTACAGCGGCGACTGGCTGCATTCAGCAAACGGAGCGAGCTGCGGGCTGTCGTAACGGCTGATCAACAGGAAGGCAGACTGGCTGGTAAAATGACCGACGTAGGTAGTGTGCGGGCGAAAGAACTAAATGACTCGCTGGAGGCTTTTATTGACCAACACATCAATCCCGAGTTATTGCAGACACGCATCACCGGCAGTGCCGTCATGCTCGATAAAAACAACGATTATGTGGTCAGCAACATGCTGCAGGGCTTGCTGATCGCTTTTTTGGTGGTGGCGATCTTGGTGGGACTGATTTTCCGATCGCTGCGGATGGTATTAATCTCACTGGTGCCCAATATCATTCCTTTGCTGATGATCGGGGGCATCATGGGTTTTCTGGGTATTAACATGACCGTGTCGGTCTCCATCATTTTTACCATAGCTTTCGGCATCGCGGTGGACGACACGATTCACTTTCTCGGCAAACTCAAAGTGGAGCTGCGCAAAGGTAAGTCGCTGCCCTATGCCATCAAGACGACCATCATCTCGGCTGGTAAAGCCATTATCATCACCTCCTGCATTCTGGTGGCGGGATTTATGACCTTGGTGCTTTCTACTTTTGACGGCACTTTTTATGTGGGGGTGTTTGTGAGTCTCACACTGGTGTTTGCCGTGGTAGCGGACCTCTTGCTTTTGCCCGTGCTGATCCTCTATTTTTACAGGCCAAATCAAAAATAATTTGTGCCTAATCCAATAAGGATGGCCATATTTGCGTGATAGAGTAAAGCATTCCTTTTATGATGATGAAGAAACTACTGGCTATTTGTATTTGCTGCCTTTGGTTTGTGGGCGCGCAGGCACAGGAACAAGCACCACCGCAAGAAGACAAGCTCAGCCGTCTGATGGGCGAGCGTGAACAGCTGATTTTGGAGTACCAGTATTACAGCGGGCAAAACAGCAACTTCTGGGGCAAGCAATCCAAAAAAGACCTTCTCAACATCATTGACACGCTCAAAGAGATCATCCGAAAAGACTCTGAACTGATCGCGGCAGTGAAAGAGGCCAGTGTGCGCAAGATTGCCGAAAGTACCGTAGAGAGCCAGCGGGCCGGTAAGATGATCCAACAGGACGAGCGCCTGATCAACAACCAGATCACCGACCTCAAAGGGCAGATCAGTACGCTTGAGAGTCAGGCCAAGAAGCGCGAACGTGTCATTCTGGACCTCAAAGAGCAACTGAAAGCCACGGACGAAGTGCGCTATGGCAAAGACCGCGTGATCGCCATTCTGGGTGGTGCCGCGTTCATCATGTTCCTCTACGCTGTGTTTTTGCAGATCAGATTGAGCACCAAAAAGACGCCTAAAAAACGTAAGAAGGCCTAGGGCCGTATAGCTGCCATTGGTACAAGCGCTGATTCCTACAAAGTGAAACGTTAAAACTTTCTGTCATTCTGTTAAGAAACTTGGTTGAAATAGAGGGCCCCTCCCCCCGGGAGGTTAAGACTAAACTAAGAGCTAACAAGATCCTTACAGGATGACAAATAAAGTATAATGAGATGACCTTGTCAGGTTTAAGCAACAGCTTGTTTCAGCGGAATTATTTAGCACACGCTTTTTGTTATAAAACGATACCTTTTCAGGTATGGACAAATAGAACAAAAGCTACGGAAAAGGCTGGTTCTTTGTACCCAGCCTTTCTTTTTTAGATAAGAATGATCGACATTTTTGAAGAACTACGGCAGGTACAGGACTTGCTGAAAATAGAACAGGAAGAAGACCGGCAGCAATACAAGCTGAAGGCATTAAAGAGCACGATCACGGAGCGCAAGGAAATGGGTCTTTGCTGGTATCCGATCGTCATCTCAAAAGAAGAAATCGGTTTTGGCAACAAGGTGGTGATCGAGCTGGAGCGTACCTCCGACCGTGACCAACTGCACCTTTTCCAGCCAGGCAAAACAGCCTCACTTTTCATCAACAACGGCGAAAAATCCAGCCTGAGTGGCGTAGTACTGGGCGTCAAGCGCAACAAGGTAATCCTGGCGACCAACAAAGAGGACCTCCCTGATTGGGTGGGGACCGGGCGTATGGGCGTCGAGCTGACATTTGACGAGATCAGCTATCGCGAGATGGAGATTGCCCTGAAAAAGGTGCAGGAAGCCAAAGGGACACGTCTGGCTGAGCTCCGTGACATCCTGCTGGGTATAAAACCCGCCACTTTCTCAGAAGAGAAGCTGGAGGAGATACAAGTGCTGAACGAGTCGCAGAATGAAGCCGTGCAGAAAATCGCACAGGCCAAGGATGTGGCCATCATTCACGGACCTCCGGGCACGGGCAAAACCACAACGCTCGTACAGGCTATTCTCCATACCTTGAAATCACAGAAGCGCTTGCTGGTAACGGCTCCTTCCAACACGGCGGTTGACCTTTTAACTGAGAAACTTGCCAACGAAGGCGTAAACGTAATCCGCATCGGTAATCCGTCGCGTGTGTCTGATGTGCTGCTGGAGCATACCCTGGACGCACAGGTGATGGCACACCGGGCTTACAAAGACCTCAAAAATCTGCGCAAGACAGCCGAAGAGTACAAGCGCATGGCCTATCAGTTCAAGCGCAAGTTCGGACACCAAGAGCGGGCGCAGCGCCAACTCTACAAATCAGAGAGCCACCGCTTACTCGACGAGGCCGATAATGTGGAGCACTACATTACCGATGACTTGCTCGATAACGTGCAGGTTATTACCTGTACCTTGGTGGGCGCAGCCAACAAAGCTATCCGCCACCTGACTTACGACACGGTATTTATTGATGAAGCGGCGCAGGCCCTTGAGCCAGCTTGCTGGATCCCGATTAGCCGTACCAACCGTGTCGTGCTGGCCGGTGACCATTGCCAGTTGCCTCCTACCATTAAGTCTATTCAGGCGGACAGGGGCGGCTTGAGCGTGACTTTATTTGAGAAGTGCATCAACCGGCAGCCCGAAGTTTCGGTAATGCTAAAGACGCAGTACCGCATGCATCACCACATCATGCAATTCTCAAACCAGCAATTCTATGGCGGTGAACTGATAGCACACGAAAGCGTGCACAGCGCAGAGCTACACGGGTATAATACGATCTTTGCCCCTGACCTGCCGGTGGAGTTTATTGATACGGCTGGTTGCGGGTATAACGAGGCAGAAATGCCAGATACCATGAGTTCGGCTAACCCGGAAGAGGCCGACCTCCTGATCAACCACCTTTCTAACCTTCTGAAAGACTACGACGAAGGGGATGAAGTGGCGCCTTTGAAAATCGGGGTGATTGCACCTTATCGAGCCCAGATCAACTACCTGCAGGACAAGGTGGAGCATACACCGCGCCTGCATGACTTGCATCAAAAGCGACAGTTGAGTATCGGCACCGTGGACAGTTTCCAGGGGCAGGAGCGCGACATAATTTGCATGAGTCTGGTGCGCAGCAATGAGCGGGGCGAGATCGGCTTTCTGGCGGATGAAAGACGCATGAACGTGGCCATGACCCGTGCCCGTCGCAAGCTGATCATCGTGGGCGACAGCGCTACCCTTTCGACTAATCCGTTTTTTGCGGAATTGCTCGCTTACGTAGAGAGCATCGGTGCCTACAAAAGCGCTTGGGAGCTAACTGAGAGCCTTCCTTAGCGTAGGTATAAGTTTATATTTTATTTATTCATCATCAGAGAGTTGTTCAAATAATACCGGGTCGGTTATGCTTCTCCGGTTAATCTTTCTACCTTTCTGATACCAAACCAAAACACACAATTATGAAAATTGAGAAAAACAGAGTGGTGACGCTCTCTTACGAGCTCCGTATTCAGAACGAAAACGGTGAGCAAACCCTCGTTGAAACTGCTAATAACGAAAATCCAATGGTGTTCATATACGGCATGAGCGGCCTGCCAGATCAGTTCGAAGAGAACCTTGACGGCAAGAGCGCTGGTGACGAATTCGATTTCAAACTCGCCTCAGAAGCCGGTTACGGTGACTTCGACCAGAACGCGGTGGTAGAACTGCCGATGAGCGTATTTGAAGTAGAAGGCGGCATTCCGGAGAACATGCTGGAAGTAGGCAACTTCATTCCGATGGCTGACAGCGAAGGCAATCAATTGCAGGGCCGTGTAGCTGAATTGAAAGAGAACGTAGTGGTAATGGACTTCAACCACCCGCTGGCTGGCAAAGAGCTGTTTTTTAAAGGCAAAGTAGAAAAAGTGCGTGAGGCGACAGCTGAAGAGTTGGACCACGGTCACGTACACGGTGAAGGCGGTGTACACCACCACTAAGAACCATTGACTAATGCAAGAGGAAGGAGTCGCAGGTATAGCGGCTCCTTTTTTTGTGCCTATTCTTATGCTATACCTTATTTCAGTTCTGGTAATATCTCCTCCACATAAGCGATCAGCTCCGGGAAAAACAGGGAAAAATCTTCGCTATAGAGTGCATAGTTCTCGAGCAACTCCTCTCCCGCCCTGTCCATACCTGACTCAAAAGAAGTCCTTCGGCTGAGTCCGCCGAGTGCCTGTGCTATACCTGACACCTCGGCGTAAGACAGGAGCCAGTTCTGCCGCATCATGTAAGGGAAGAAATACTGGACCCGCTCCGGCAGATTAGGCAGCTGTTGGTTAATCAAGGTATAGATGCGTGCGGTATAGGCTGCCAGTGATTCAGAAGAAAACTCCTCAAACCGGCTGGCCAGAAAATGGTCGAAATAAAGATCGGCCACGACCGGAGCATACTTGCGAAAGTGGGGCCGCAGTCGGGCTTTGGTTTCGCTTACCACCGGATGGGTATCGGTATAAGTGTCGATCAGGCGGTGCAGCCTGATGCCACGGGCAATGCCGGCCGGGTATAGCTCCAGTTGTTTTCCTTTCACGGCATCGGCTATAAAATTGCCCAGTAGGAGTTCTTCGTTGTCGCCTGACAGAAAAATATGGGCCAGATAGTTCAAGGGTACGGGGTTTTGTTCGGTTGCAATATAAACATCTTATACTTGCTTCGGTTGTAAAGGTATCATGAAAACGGGTATAAACACTTTTGCGCTATAGCCCGTACCACTTAAACACATACAACCTAAAAACTATGAATAACGATAGAACAGAAAAACTGCAGACACTGATAGATAAGATAAAAGATGTAGATACCGCCATGATGTCCACGCTGGACGAGGACGGCAGCATTCGTAGTCGCCCGATGCGCAACCAGCAAATCAAGGAGGACGGATCAATCTGGTTCTTCACGGGCTACGAATCTGGTAAGTCACACGAGATTAAGAATGACTCGCACGTGAACTTGAGCTATGCTAAGCCATCGGACAACTTGTATGTATCCGTTTCGGGCAAGGCCATGCTTACCAAAGACAAAGCAAAGATCGACGAACTCTGGACACCTGCCATGAAGGCATGGTTTCCGGAGGGCAAAGACGATCCGAATATTGGTCTGATCAAAGTGACCATCGACAAAGCTGAATACTGGGATTCACTTAACAGCGCCGTAGTGCACTTGATCGGTATGGCAAAGGCCGCTTTGACCGGCGAAAGCTACAAAACTGGCGACCATGACAAGATGAATTTGTAGGTATAGCACCAGCTGAAAAAATTACTGGAGACACCTGCCAAACATTTCGGTTCGGCAGGTGTTTTTGATTTATTCGTTTTGTAAATTGCATTTAGAGTTTAAACAAGCTCTTAAAGTAGTCCTCCTTTTTAAATACCCGAATCCCGTGCGACAAATTATCCCACAGTCCGATCGACTTACTACCCTGACGCTTTTTGGTTTTCGGAAAGGCCATATCCGTTGGGGCCTGGCCCAAATGGGCACCAAAGGCGCTGAATTAGACCAAATACCCGGCTTGTTATTTTATAAATTATTGGGCAGCGGCCAGGGAAAGGGTTTTAGCATCAAACCTAATTTCAGAAGGTATGGCCTGATGTGTACATGGGAGAGCGAAGAAGCCGCCGATGAATTTCTGGAGCGTTCTGAATTGATGCTGGAGTATCGCTTGCATGCATCTGAGATCTGGACGGTAAAACTCCTGCCCACACAGGCGCATGGCCTGTGGGACGGCGTGCAGCCCTTTACACCACAGCTGTCCGAAAAGCAACACGACGGACCAGTGGCTGTGCTTACACGTGCCTCTATTAATTGGCGGGCCCTGCCGCAGTTCTGGCGCTTTACCCCCAAAGTAAGCAAGGCGCTCGAAGATGCAAAGGGATTGATCTGTTCAATCGGCCTTGGCGAGTTGCCCCTTATCCGGCAGGCTACTTTTAGTGTCTGGGAGTCGTTGGACGCCATGAAGACCTATGCCTATCGAGGTCCGATGCACCAGGAAGTGATCAAACGCACACGTGCAGAAAAGTGGTACAGTGAGGAGCTCTTCGCCCGGTTTATACCTGTCGAGAGTCATGGTCTATGGAACGGCGTGAACCCGCTGGCATCTGTACTGAGTGCAACTGAGTAAGCTATGCGCTGAATATACCCATTAGCCCGAATCCGATAATACAGAGGCTTTTGATGACATTGAGCACTTGAATAGTCTTGGGGTTTTGTATATACCTACCGAGTGATGCTCCAATAGTCGCCAGCATTATTTGAATGACGATGCTACCTAAAACAGAGCAATGGGCCCCACGGCAACAGCCAAAGTCACCCCAAATACAAATGCTTTTATAGAATCCAATACTGTCTATTAGTTGATTTCAGAATGGAGACGCTCGCGGCTTTAAAAAGACGCAGGATTCACAATTATTTTCGGGTTCGGTTAAGGATGTCCTCCATCAGGTCGACTTGGATCTGTTGAATTTCCAGCAAGCGCTGGTTCTGGTGCACGATCAGGTGGTCGATCTTTTCATGCAGCAATCGAATCTCCAACTCAGCCTTGAGGTTCACTTTGTAATCATACTCGGAGCGCTGCCGGTCTTTTGACTCTTTGCGATTCTGCGACATCATGATGATGGGCGCCTGTATCGCCGCCAGACAGGACAGGATCAGGTTAAGTAAAATGAAAGGATATGGATCGAAAGGACGCGTAGCTAGCAGGTAAACGTTCACCATCATCCAGAGCAAAATGAATCCGAAGAAAGCCATGATGAAAGTCCAACTGCCGCCGAAAGTAGCGATCTTGTCTGCCATGCGGTCCCCAAGTGGCAGGTTCTCCAGTATTTCCTCTTCGATGTTGGTAGAAAGCAGCTCGTTTTCCTGTATACTCTCCAGTACTTCTTTTTCAAGCTCCGAGATCTCGCCTAATTCTTTTTCCAGTAATTGCTCCAGATACAATTTGCGGTACTTATTCAGATTCCCAACCGCCACATAGGATTCATCAGTAAAATCGGGATAGTCGACTTGGATCAGCTTGAAAATAGGCCGCCGAATAGAAGCTCCCAGCACCAGTTGGTTTAGAGGGAGTTGCCTTTTGGTGAGATGGCAGACGGCGGTTTTCAAGTCCTGCGATTTGGTGTTTGAGACAGACTATGACTTGTACGTAAATCGCCAGACAGGTATAAAAATAACGGACCGACATTTTGTGCCGGTCCGTTCAGATAATATGGTAAACTCTGATTAAGGGCGTGACCCTTTCAGCGCTTCTTCTAATTTAGCATTCAAGGCATCGTACAGGCGGTAGCCACGGCTGAGCAGACTCAAGTTGTGCCCAACAAGCAGGTATAAGCTTGGGAAGGCATTGGCTTGCAGGTGTCGGGCGATCTGGAAATCTTGTAGCGTTTTCTCTTTCATTTCATCGGAGTGAAATTTCTCCAGAAAAGTATCTTCCGCTATACCTAGTCCTAATGCGATCTCAGCGAGTACCTCCGACTTGGTCACATCATTGTTGCGGGCATAAAAGGCGCGTTGCACTTCTTCGGCCATTTCCAGCTCCTTTTCTGGCTGCAGGTAGCGCATGGTCACTACAGCGCGGCAAGCCGGCTCTGTATCGTACACAAAGCTATCTCGCTCAAAAAATCCGAAGTCAAAAGCCTGTTCAGTCGCTTTCTCCACTTCCTGCCAATGCTGTTTCACCGCGGCTTTCATATCGTCACCCATCGCCTCCGTCGTACCCGGGCGCAAGCCACCCAGCACCAGCTTGAAATTTAGCTTGCCTTCCTGTTCTTTTTTGAGCTGGTGCAACACCGGCGCAAACCCATAGCACCAGGAGCACATCGGATCCATCACGTAGATCAGGTGTGGCACATCCAGCAGGTCGTATTTTTCCATCTTATTCCGTTTTGCTTCAAAGTGCAAAGGTACTTATTGATTGTTAAATGCCTATATGGTTTATCCCAACAATTTAACCAGGCAGCCATTTAACCAATTCACAAATATCAAGTATCTTAGCAGCTTGTTAAGATCAAGCGAATTCACGATAAACTATGTCAGAGTATAATTTCAATCAGATTGAGAAGAAGTGGCAGCATTACTGGGAAGAAAACCAGACTTTTAAGGCCACCGAAAACACCGATAAGCCGAAGTACTATGTGCTGGATATGTTCCCTTACCCATCGGGCGCGGGTCTGCACGTAGGTCACCCACTCGGTTACATCGCTTCTGATATCGTGAGCCGCTACAAGCGCTCTAAAGGTTTTAACGTGCTGCACCCCATGGGCTTTGACTCCTTTGGTCTTCCAGCAGAGCAGTACGCCATCCAGACTGGTCAGCACCCGGCCATCACGACCGAGCAGAACATTACACGATACATCGAGCAGCTCAAGAACATCGGTTTCTCTTACGAGTGGGAGCGCGAAGTGCGTACCTCCGACCCAAGCTACTACAAGTGGACGCAGTGGATCTTCATGCAGTTGTTCAACAGCTACTATGACTATACCGCTGACAAAGCCGAGTCTATCGATAAGCTGATTGCTGCCTTTGAAGCAAACGGAAACGCCAACATCAATGCCGACTGCGACGAGGATACGCCTGCCTTTACAGCCGAGGAATGGAAAGGTATGAACGAGCAGGAAAAGGCACAGATGCTCCTCAAGTATAGACTAACCTATGTGGCTGATGCCGTTGTAAACTGGTGCCCAGCGCTGGGTACGGTACTCGCTAACGATGAAGTGAAAGACGGTCTTTCAGAGCGCGGTGGTTATCCGGTAGAGCGCAAACTGATGCGCCAGTGGATGATGCGTATCACCGCATACGCAGAACGTTTGCTACAAGGCCTCGACACCATTGACTGGCCGGAGCCGGTGAAAGAAATGCAACGCAACTGGATCGGAAAGTCCGTGGGTGCCGAGTTGGACTTTGCCATAGAAGGCGGTGCTTCCGAGAAGATTAAGGTGTTCACGACCCGTATCGACACCATTTATGGTGCCACCTTTGTGGTGCTGGCGCCAGAGCATGAACTCGTGAATGAAATCACGACGGATGCCCAGCGTGTAGAAGTGGAGAGCTATGTGAACGTAGCCAAAAACCGCTCAGAGCGCGAGCGTATGACCGACGTAAAAACCGTGAGCGGTGTCTTTACCGGTGCTTATGCCATCAACCCGATTTCTGAAGAACGTGTGCCAATCTGGATTGCGGACTACGTGCTGGCTGGGTATGGAACCGGCGCTGTGATGGCCGTTCCGGGACATGACTCCCGCGACTACGCTTTCGCCAAGCATTTCAACTTGCCTATCAAGGAAGTAGTAGCCGGCGGAAACATTGAAGAAGAAGCCTACGCTGGTAAAGAAGGAAAAATTATCAACTCCGGTTTCCTGAACGGGCTGGAAGTAAAGGAAGCTATAAAAGCAGGTATAGCCAAAGCAGAAGAACTGGGAGTGGGCAAAGGTCGCACACAGTACCGCATGCGTGATGCGGTGTTCAGCCGTCAGCGCTACTGGGGTGAACCTGTGCCGGTATACTTCAAAGATGGTATACCGCAGTTATTAAACGAAAGCGATTTGCCACTGGAGCTGCCTAAGATCGACGCCTACCTGCCTACTGAGACAGGTGAGCCGCCGCTGGGCCGCGCCGTGGACTGGAAATATCAGGACCAGTACGAATATGAACTGAGCACCATGCCGGGCTGGGCAGGTTCCAGCTGGTACTGGTACCGCTACATGGACCCGCAAAACGACCAAGCCTTTGCCGACAAAGCAAAAGTGGATTACTGGCGCAATGTAGACCTCTACATGGGCGGAGCTGAGCACGCCACGGGTCACCTCCTCTACTCCCGCTTCTGGAACAAGTTCATGTACGACTTGGGTCTGGTGGTAGAGCAAGAGCCGTTCAAAAAGCTGATCAACCAAGGTATGATCCAAGGCCGATCCAACTTTGTGTACCGCGTGAAGGACAGTAACACTTACGTGTCCTACGGCCTGCGCAAGCAGTACGACACCACGACTCTTCACGTAGACGTGAACATTGTAGAGAACGACGAGTTGGATTTGGAGGCTTTCAAAGCCTGGAGACCGGAGAACGCCAACGCAGAGTTTGTGCTGGAAGATGGCAAGTACATCTGCGGCGTGGAGATCGAGAAGATGTCGAAGTCGAAGTACAATGTGGTGAATCCGGATTTACTGGTAGAGCGCAACGGCGCCGACACCCTGCGCATGTACGAGATGTTCCTTGGCCCGCTGGAGCAGTTCAAGCCTTGGAATACCAATGGCATGGACGGCGTAACGAAATTCCTGAAGCGCTTCTGGAACCTCTTCCATAGCAACGATGGCAATTTCGCTGTTTCTGACGAAGAGCCAACAGCGGCGGAACTGAAGACACTGCACAAGACGGTGAAGAAGGTGGAAGAAGATATTGAGCGTTTTTCGTTCAACACTTCTGTTGCTACCTTCATGATCTGCGTGAACGAGTTGACACCCCTTAAAACGAACAAGCGTGCCATTCTGGAGCCATTGACCATTGCGCTGGCCCCTTATGCGCCACACATCGCCGAGGAGCTTTGGGAAAAGTTGGGCCACAGCGAGAGCATCACTTTTGCTCCATTCCCGGCATGGGATGAAAAGTACTTGGTCGAAAACACCTTTGAGTACCCTGTTTCGGTAAATGGCAAAACCCGCGGAAAGATGGCCTTTGCTACGGATGCACCACGGGAAGAAATGGAAAAGGCTGTTCTTGCTGATGAGCAGATCGTAAAGTTTCTTGAAGGAAAAACACCAAAGAAAATTATTATCGTCCCTAACAAAATCATCAACGTGGTGGTATAAAGACTTCCATCTTACCACTAACTTTCCAAAAGCCGCTCAGACCCCAAATCTGGCGGCTTTTGGTTTTAAATACTTAACTAAAAGCCATTTATATACCGTATAGACTAGTAAACCCCTGGACTATGCTGCGTATACTTGCTCCCACCGATTTTTCGACCGATGGCTACAATGCCACGCTGGTTGCCATGCAGCTGGCCAAAGCCATGGCAGCTGAAGTTATATTTGTACATGCTATGTCCAGGCCGCCTGTTCCGGCTGCTTCCCCCGAATCATTATTCAAAAGTATCTACCAGGAAGAAGAGCGTAAATTAAACGATCGGCTTCTAGAAGAGGCACAGCACTTGTTCGATATATTGGACATACGCCATGCCGACGTAAGGTATAAGACGCTAATCGTTCCCACGCCCTTCGCAGACGCCATGTTGGAGGTGATCGCGCGAGAAAACATTGATCTTATCATTATGGGAAGCCGGGGCAGCAGTCAGCTTAAGCAAATCCTGATCGGCAGCAATACCCTTGAGTTAATGCGTCTGAGTCCCAAACCACTCTTAATTATACCCAGTGATGTCGTTTTTAATGGATTTGGTGACATTACAATCTTACTGGAGCAATTGCAACTCCCGGAGCGTACAGGTATAGACATGCTATATAGAATTGCGAAGTTGTATAACTCCCTATTGCATTTTCTGATTCTTACAAAAGATGGGCAATATGTACAGGATATTGCTGAACTCAATCCCGAACTCACCTCCTGGCAGCATTTAGTACAACGTCCACACACCACCTCTTTACTTTCAGATTCAGAGGCTTTAGTAGGTATAAGGACACAGGTAGATGCCACAAACTCTACTTTAGTTGCAGTAATGCCCGAACGGCAAAATATGTGGGAGTTCCTGTTTTCTAAAAACTTATGTGAAGAACTTGCAGCCAGGGCCCACATGCCTTTACTAGTTATTCCACCAAACACTTAGCGCTAATGCTAAAGTTGAGCATATACAAAGAGAAGTTTGCTGTAGCAGCCAATAGATAAGTGAGTGTAGATAGTTCTGCAGCTGATGTTATGAGCTCCGCTTTTGCTGATGAGCAGAAACAATATTGGTATGTCCACGCATAGCTGAAAAATAAAAGGATAGCCCGTTGGACTATCCTTTTCATGTTGTTAAGTGCTTTTTAAACAGCTTCGTTGAGTGTCATTGCATTCGCAAGCCGTTCTTCAGCTGTCGCGATCGACTCACGTGCTTTTTCCAGTAAGCTAGCAAGCGTAGTGGCCTCTTCTTCTGTCAATCCTTGTATTAGGTTATCTAGTTTATAAAGGTCACATCCGATCTGGTCCAGGAGGTTAAATCCTTTATCAGAGATAACGATGTTGACCAACCGCTTGTCGGTTGCATTACGCTCTACGTCTACCAGGCCTTTCGTTTTAAGGCGACCGACCAAACGTGAAGTATCCGACATCTTGTCAAGCATGTGATTACGCAACACAGAGGTAGACACAGGTTTTGGGTAGTGTTCGCGCAGTATGCGTAGGATGTTGTACTGCTGACCAGTTAATTCGTGTTTTTTGAAAAACTCTTCGTAACTGTTCAGCAAAGAACTGTTTGTTAGGATAATGTTCAGGCTGGCTTTTTGCCATTCGTTTCTGTAAGCGAATATGCCTACACTGCGTTGAGATTGCATAGTGAGTTAGGGTGGTTAGTTGCGAAATAGTTTTTAATATACATATAATCTTTTATATATGTTGCAAACTTCGCCTCAACCTTTTCTATCTAAAATATGCATTTAAGATGTTTTGAGTACGTTTTCGATAAAAACACTTACAAACAGGCAAAAGAGTTTATCTTATGTTACAATGCAATGCAGGTTTATGCCGGAATTGTAGATTTATATGCATTGCCTCGATGACAAAAATATTGTCTTAATCGAAATATTTTTTTTTAGCTTAATGTTTAGACAGGCTTTTTTGCCTTAGGAAGCTTGGCTACTACTAAGGTATAAGAGTGATCGATCAATTCTTGCACTAGCGTTAAAGCTAAGCCTGCTTCAGGTAGTACCGTTATCCAATGCTTTTTATTCATGTGATAACCTGGTAACACCTGTGGGTGCAATTCACGCAAGAGTATAGCACGATCCGGATCACATTTCAATATGATGCCTTTTTCGTATTCAGAAATACTGCAGAGGGCAAACATCTTGCCACACACTTTAAAAACGAGTGTGTCATCATCAAAAGGTAGCTCCTCTGAAGTACCGGCTTTGGACAGACAGTAATTTCTGAAATCCTCTATATTCACGGGACAGTCTTACCAGTGCTTGATCACAAAGTATATCATCGCTGCCAGAAACATCAAGATCGAAATCTTATTGATGGTGTGCATGGCCCGCAGGTTAAAGTTAGACTTGCGTTTAGGGTCTTTTTTACGGAAGAAGTAAGTTGCTACTTCTGTAAAGTCAAATAATCCTTTCATGGTGCGGTAATAAATAATTTAAAAATCAAATCAGCCATGCCCTTAGCCACACATATTGCGAGCTGCATCATGGGATGATTGAATCAGGAAAATACTAGGCTTCTAACCTAACAGGTTCAATCCATTTTTCATCTTCCCGAATCAACTCTATCAATTCATCTACGGCTCTGTCAGCAGGAACTGATTTCTTAACTACAGTCTGCCCACGGTAAAGAGCGATCTTGTCTTTACCCACGCCTACATAGCCATAATCAGCATCTGCCATCTCGCCTGGACCATTCACTATACACCCCATGATACCGATTTTAACGCCCTTCAGGTGATCGGTGCGCTTGCGAATCATAGCAGTAGTTTCCTGGAGGTCGAACAGAGTACGGCCACAGCTTGGACAGCTGATATACTCTGTCTTGCTCATGCGGGTGCGGGCGGCCTGCAAAATTCCAAAGCTCAGGTTATTCAGTTTGTCAATGGTCACCAGCCAGCTGCTTTTATCCTGCTCAGGCAATAGTTCGGTACCCAGCATGATCCCATCCCCTAGCCCATCTATCAGCAATCCGCCTACGTCAGTGGAGGCATATAACTGTATCTGGTCTGGGGATAAATTACCATAAGAGCGCCTGATAACAGCTGGCGTGTTTACACCATTGTTCATCAGTCGGAATATACACTTGCGCAGCTCTGGCATTGCATGCTCATTGGCAGTATAAAGAATCAACACTGCGGTTTGATCATCCTTCAGTCTATCCAAGAATTCATCAGAGATGCCGCTGATATCAGATTCGATGAAATTTAATTTAGGATGAAGCTGCGTAGCGCCAAGATATTGCTTCACCGTTAATAGTGGATGTCGGTGTTCCTGATCTTCCACTAACTGCCAGGGCACATAATTGATAATCTCCTTGAGCCCATTCGGTAACATGAAATTGATCGGATGGTCCCCTGTATAAATATAATCTGCCCCCAGGTCATTCATGTTGAACTTATCCAGCAGCATGGAGTACAAATGCCCCACGCTTTTCAGGTCGGCATATTGAATATCACGCAAACGGCTCAGGTCAGCAATAACGCGCGGTACGTTTTGTCCGCCCATATTCTCTACCTCAGCTGTTTCACGGCGATGATACTGAAATGGATCAATGGGAATATTACAAATAGGTTTGATCGGCTTGGCTAGCTCTGCCCGGTGCGTGTAACGGTCGATGAGCGCTTTTGCCACAGGAGCCTCGGCTTCCGGCGCTTCTGTGAGGGATACACGAACCGTGTCACCCAGCCCGTCTTCCAGCAGGGTGCCTATACCTACGGCAGACTTTATGCGTCCGTCTTCGGCCTCACCGGCTTCTGTCACGCCTAAGTGCAGTGGATATGGTTTCAGTCCTTCCTCTTCCAGCTTCTGAACCAGCAGACGGTAGGCCTGTACCATCACCTGCGTGTTAGATGCTTTCATAGAGATGACAATATTGTAGTATTGCTCGTCTTCGCAGATGCGCAGGAACTCTAATGCACTCTCCACCATACCCAGCGGTGTGTCGCCGTAGCGGCTCAAGATACGGTCAGAAAGTGAACCGTGATTCGTTCCGATGCGCATGGCTGTACCATGCTCTTTGCAGATGCGCACCAAAGGCACAAAACGATCACGTATCCGGTCCAGTTCTGCCTGATACGTTTCGTCATTGTATTCTATTACCTCAAACTTCTTCTTGTCGGCATAGTTACCCGGATTAATACGCACTTTCTCCACGATGCGCGCTGCCACCTCTGCGGCATTGGGCGTAAAGTGAATATCAGCTACCAAAGGCGTGCTATACCCACGACGCCGGAGCTCCGTTTTGATGTGGCGCAGGTTTTCGGCCTCCTTTATGCTGGGAGCCGTAATGCGAATATATTCACAGCCCGCTTCGATCATGCGGATACATTGCTCCACTGATCCGAGTGTGTCCATTGTATCGACTGTCGTCATGGATTGCACTCTGATCGGATGATGAGCACCCATCGGCACTTCGCCAATGAACACTTCAATGGTTTCTCGGCGTTTGTACTCTGTTAAGCTGGGGCAATAGTTCTTGTTCATATAGTAGATAGGCCTTTGCTAAAGCTTCGTTATCTTAACTTAAATCCAGCCCGCTTTGTTCAACAGGCAGATTCTGTAAATTTAACATCATTATTTTAAAGCGCCTTCATTCAGTAGTGTTTTGTATATTCGTATAAGCTTTGACCAGCTAGTTTAACAGTGCTGCTTATTTTAAAGCTTCTCTTTTTGGTTATGCCCGATGTTCCTTTGATCATTTTAGCCAGTGCCCGACATGCTAGTGATACAGCAGCTTTTGTTGACACGCTGTTTAGAGATAGTGCTGTGCGTAAGATTCATTTACTGGACTATAGGCTGGATCACTACAGGTATGATGGCAACTATTCGAAAGACGACCGATTCAATGAACTAGTAGATTTACTACTAGCACATGATACAGTTATTTTGGCAACACCTGTTTACTGGTACGCGATGAGCGGACTGCTGAAGGTTTTCTTTGACCGCCTAACAGATCTGGTCACGTATCATAAGCAAATTGGGCGGAAACTTGAAGGGAAGCGGATGTGTTTACTAGCTATTGGAACAGAAGATGAACTGCCGACAGGATTTGAGGAACCATTTAAAAGAACGGCAGTTTATTTTGGCATGTGCTTTAGAGCGTCCCTTTACTGCCAGTCTGCCAATGTCAGAAACTACTGTAATGACCATGAAGTTTTTTTGCAATTGATAAAGGAACACCAACCTAACGTTTGAACTATGATACACATGAGCGCCTATTTTCCTAAAAATGCTGATCAGAAACTCCGCTCTCTGTTGCATTGGGGTAAAATCAGACAGGAACAGCTAAGTGAGGCCATCCTGATCACCAAAGATACCGTGCTGAGTTTCCTGAAACGGCAGATTGAACATGGCAATTGGCGCGGGGTGCTGGAAGTGCTCAAGGGGAAACCGATGACACAGGCTGGCAGGTATATGCTGAGCGAACTCCGAAGCAAGGCTGTTAGGAAGCTGATCATGCGGATGGGGTTGCGCCCTGTTATCGCTACCGCGTTGGTGATCGTGCTGCTGCCAATCATACTTGCCAAAGTAACCGGCGAAGTGATTGGCTGGATCAGAAGCAGACGCTAAATAAAAAGAGCACCCACTCAGGGTGCTCTTTTTATTTATAAGCTATTAGAATTATCGTCTGAACATCAGCTCGCGGTATTTCACCAGTGGCCAATCCTCATCGTCCACCATTAATTCCAGCTTGTCAACGCTGGTACGGATGGCCTCGAAGTACGTGATCACCTTTTCATTATAGAAAATAGCCTTCTCGCGAACATCTTCGATTCTGTTCGCAACCTTACGTTGCTGAATCATTTCAATCGCATTCGTCTGAATCGTCTTGATGTGGCGTGAAATACGTTTGATCGACTCTAAGGTTGATTCAGTGTATTCGTCTTCCAGGCCAAGATCTTTCAAACCGCGGATATTTTGGATCAGCTTGTTCTGGTAAGCAACTGCCGTCGGAATTACGTGGTTGAAAGCAAGGTCGCCCATCACACGCGACTCAATCTGGATCTTCTTGATATAGTCTTCCAGCAGGATTTCATGTCTGGCGGCTAGTTCTACTCTCGTAAAGATACCGTGACGGGTGTACAGATTCTGCACTTCTTCGCGGTGATACACATCCAGGGCACGTGGAGTTGATTTGATGTTCGACAAACCGCGTTTGGCTGCCTCTTCTTCCCACTCCTTTGAATAGCCATTGCCCTCAAAACGAATTGCTTTGGAAGCAGCCACATACTCGCGCAGTACCTGAATGATGGCCAGCTCTTTCTTCATGCCCTTGTTGTCGATCAGGTCGTCTACCGCTACACGGAAGTCGATCAGTTGGTCAGCCACAATGGTGTTCAGCACCGTCATGGAGGAAGAACTGTTGGCAGAAGAACCCACGGCACGGAACTCAAACTTATTGCCTGTGAAGGCAAACGGTGAAGTACGGTTACGGTCCGTGTTGTCGCGCAGGATTTCCGGGATCTTGTCTATACCTAGTTTCAGGTACATGTTGTCGCCTTTTTCCATTGGTACCTTAGCGGTACGCTCCAGCTCTTCCAGCACAGCGGTCAGTTGCTGGCCCACGAAAACCGACATGATAGCCGGAGGGGCTTCGTTAGCACCCAGTCGATGATCGTTGCTGGCAGAGGCGATGCTGGCACGCAGCAGGTCAGCGTGCTTATGCACGGCCATGATCGTGTTCACAAAGAAAGTCAGGAACTGAAGATTCTCTTTTGGTCTTTTGCCCGGTGCGAGCAAGTTCACACCAGTATTGGTGCTCATGGCCCAGTTATTATGCTTTCCGCTGCCGTTTACACCTTTATATGGCTTTTCATGAAGCAATACTTTAAAACCATGACGCTCTGCCACACGGTCCATGATGTCCATCAGTAGCTGATTATGGTCCACGGCCAGGTTTGCGTCCTCAAAAGTTGGGGCACACTCAAACTGGTTGGGAGCCACTTCGTTGTGGCGTGTACGCAAAGGAATACCCAGTTTCAGAGCTGACTTCTCGAAGTCAACCATGAAAGAGTGTACGCGACTAGGGATCGAACCAAAGTAATGGTCTTCAAGCTGCTGCCCTTTAGCTGGCGCATGGCCAAACAAGGTACGGCCTGTCATTACCAGGTCAGGACGAGCTTCATAGAGGGCGCGATCCACCAGGAAGTACTCCTGCTCTATACCTAGAGTGGTGCTCACTTTTACCACATCCTTATCAAAATACTGGCAAACCGGTACTGCTGCCTGGTTAAGCAGGTGTAGCGATTTCAGCAAAGGAGTCTTGTAGTCAAGTGCCTCACCGGTGTAGGAAACGAAAATGGTAGGTATACAGAGCGTACGGGTACCGGCATTTTCGATCAGGAAGGCAGGCGAAGATGGATCCCAGGCACTGTAACCACGGGCTTCGAAAGTATTGCGTATGCCGCCGCTAGGGAAAGAAGACGCATCCGGCTCCTGCTGTACAAGGGCGCTGCCCTTAAAGCTTTCAATAGGATCTCCATCACCGGTCAGGTCAAAGAATGAGTCGTGTTTCTCAGCTGTGGCACCCGTCAGTGGCTGAAACCAGTGCGTGTAGTGTGTAGCCCCTTTGCTCATGGCCCAGGTTTTCATGGCAGCAGCCACGGCATCCGCCAGATTACGGTCTACTTTTTCACCTGCTTCAATTGTTGCGCCAAGTCTTTTAAAGTTTTCAGCGGACATCGTGGCACGGAGTGCTGAAAAGCCGAACACATTTTCGCCAAAGTACTCTGAAATTTTGCTGGATGGCAGCGATACCTCTGCCGGTTTGCGCTGACTTACCAGTTCAAGCGCCTTAAATCGAAGAATTGCCATGGGTTAAAGAGGTTAGGGTATAAATTCAAACCAAAGGTATGGACTAAATGTATACCTTGTATCAATAAGGGTATAAAATTTTAGGGGGTACTAATTAAATTTTAATTCAAATCTCAAAACACCCCCTATTTTAAACAGGGGTGTTTTTACAAACACTGAAATTTGAAGAAAAATTTCAGGAGTACGTTCATCAATGACGCCCTCCAGTTAAGAGAAGGGTATATAATATAAGAAAGTCGGTACAAGGAAACATTATTCAGAGATATGCTTATGATGACGTTAGACGGCTTTAAACTAAGACGATAACTAAGTTTACCACGGATAACATCAAGGCTTATTGCCTGCCCTGAATTTTAATCAATCTTAAGGCGTTAAGGAGAGGACACATAAGTTGTATATTTGCATCCGTGAAACGAAGCCTTTTATATCAGCCTCTCTACTTTTTGTTTTGGGTGCTGTATTTTATTACAGCCAGAGGTATTTTTCTACTTTACCACGATAACCGGACCCAGGAATTATCGAAGACGGACCTGATGACCATCTTCTCTAAGGGTCTGCGTCTTGATCTGTCTTTCAGTTCCTATATAAGTGCCATCCCTTTCCTGGCGATCTTGGCCACTGCCTTATTCCCAGGATTGCAGGTTCGCAAGTTTATCCGCTACTATACCTATACTATATTGGTGCTGCTATCGGTCCTGATGGCTGTGGACCTGGAACTCTATACCTATTGGGGCTTCCGACTTGACTCCACACCCCTCCTATACCTGAACACACCAGGTGAGATGGCCGCTTCAGCAGGCATGGCCCCCATTCTGTTGTTGAGTATCATTGCACTTGCTTCCAGTCTGGTGTTTGCATTGTTATTCCGCTATACCTTCGATTTCAGAAACTATCACCTCAATTTCTCGAAGCTTAAATATGCAGGTATGGCCTTGCTGTTTGCAGCACTATTAATACTACCGATGCGAGGTGGCTGGCAGCAAATTCCGATTAATCAGAGCATTGTCTATTTTTCCGAAAACCCGTACGCCAACCACGCCGGTCTCAATATGCCCTGGAACCTGATGGATACGATGCTGAAGTATAATCAGGAATCCCGCAACCCTTATAAGTATATGAGCCGGGAAGACGCCGCGGCCAAGGTTGCAGCCCTTTACAGTGCTACGGCTGATTCATCCCAAAAGGTACTTCGGGTGGATCGACCTAATGTACTTTTCATCATCCTGGAAAGCTACACTGCCAAATATGTAGAACATTTGGGAGGTGAGCCGGGCGTTACCCCCAACCTGGATAAACTGGCAGCGGATGGCATAAGCTTTACGAAACTATACGCCAGCGGCGATCGAAGCGAAAAAGGTATGGTGGCCCTCCTGAGCGGTTACCCGGTACAGACTACAACTTCGATCATCAAGAACCCCAAGAAGACTGAAAAACTACCCTATTTGAGTCATGTGTTTGAAGAAGCGGGCTATAGTACTTCCTTTTATTATGGAGGAGAGCTTGAATTTGCCAATATTCGCTCGTACCTGCAGAACGGAAAGTACGATAAGTTAATCGACAAGCATGATTTTCCGGAGGAGAGCTATAATTCCAAATGGGGTGCCCATGACCATGTGCTGTTTGAGCGTGTATTGGAAGACCTTTCAGAGCAGCAACAGCCCTTTTTTAGCACTGTCTATACCTTGAGCAGCCACGAGCCATTTGAAATACCGATACCTGCCAAATTTAAAGGAAACAAGACAAGTGTTAAATTTAAGAACTCCGTCTATTATACAGATTGGGCTTTGGGGAAATTCGTAGAAAAGGCACGCCAGCAAACCTGGTGGGACTCTACTTTGATCGTACTAGTGGCAGATCATGGACATCCGTTGCCCTACGACGATCCTAATTACCGCAGCACAAAATTCCGAATTCCCTTTGTACTAACTGGTGGTGCCGTGGCAAAAAAAGGTAGTATGGTGTCTACCATTGGTAGCCAGACCGACATCGCTACTACCTTGCTTTACCAGTTAGGTCTACCCCATCAGGACTTTAAGTGGGGCCGTAACCTATTGGCGCCAACTAATTATCCTTTTGCCTTTTATGTATTCCGAGATGGCTTTGGCTTTATCACACCGGGCAGTGTACTCTCCTATGACAATGTAGCAAAGAAACCAATCATCAGAGGCAGTGGAGTAACACCAGAGCAGCTCGAGCTTGGGAAAGCCTACATGCAGTATTCTTTTGAAGACTTTGTGAGAAAATAGGTAGAAGCAGGTATACTGTAAACGTTTCTACTTACTGCAAGCCAACTCATATTCAAAATTTAAATTCGTATCTTTGCACCCTGATTATGAAAAAGGTAGCATTTTATACACTGGGCTGTAAGCTAAATTACTCTGAAACCAGCACGATCGGAAGAATCTTTCAGGAGCGCGGGTTTGAAAAGGTGGAGTTTACGGATACGCCTGACATATACGTGATCAATACCTGCTCTGTCACAGACAATGCAGATAAGAAATGTCGTAAGATCGTTAAGGAAGCGCTCAAGCACTCTCCTAACGCATTTATAACGATTGTAGGCTGCTATGCGCAGCTCAAGCCAAAAGAGATCAGCGAAATACCTGGCGTTGATGCCGTGCTGGGTGCCGCAGAAAAGTTTCAGTTGGTGGACATCCTGGAGACCTTTGAGAAGAAAGAGCAGCCGCAGGTGCATGCCAGTGCCATCATCGAAGCCAATACATTCCATAATTCTTACTCGTTTGGTGACCGAACGCGTACCTTTCTGAAGGTGCAGGACGGCTGTGACTATTCCTGTACTTTCTGCACCATACCACTAGCTCGCGGCAGCAGCCGTTCTGATAGTATCGTTAATGTGGTTCGCTCCGCCAATGAAATTGCAGAGTCTGGTGTAAAGGAGATCGTACTGACAGGTGTGAATACAGGGGATTTCGGGTTGCAGAACGGCGAACGTGTGGAGTCATTTTACGAACTGGTACAGGAACTTGACAAAGTTGCAGGTATAGACCGGTTCCGCATCTCTTCCATTGAGCCGAATCTACTCAAAGATGAGATTATCGAATTTGTGAGCCAAAGCAAACGCTTTATGCCGCACTTTCACATCCCATTGCAGTCAGGCTCAAACAAGATTCTGAAGCTGATGCGCCGCCGCTACCTGCGAGAGCTGTACGCTGACCGCGTTGCTACAATCAAATCCTTAATGCCGCATTGCTGTATTGGTGTGGATGTAATTGTGGGCTTCCCGGGTGAGACGGAAGAGGACTTTCTGGAAACTTATAACTTCATCAATGGCCTTGATGTGAGTTACCTACATGTGTTCCCGTACTCGGAGCGCGAAAACACCATGGCTCCTGACATGCCAGGCAAGGTAAGCATCAAAGACCGCAATCGCAGAGCAGATATGCTGCGCATTCTTTCTGAAAAGAAGAAACGCTATTTCTACGAGCAGAATGTAGGGCAGGAATTTACAGTGCTGTTTGAGGATGACGTGAAAGAAGGCGTGATGGAAGGCTGGACGGAAAATTATGTGCGCGTAGCTGCCAAATACGACCCTGTGCTGGTGAACGAAACCAAGCATGTGCGACTGACTGGCATCAATGAACAAGGGCTAATGGAGGCCGAAGAAACATATATAGAGGTATTGAAACATTAAAAATTCTGAATTTTTAAAAATTAGCCCTATATTTTCAGTCTGAAACAATCAATAACAGCTTAATTATCTAATTGTGAACCTATCTAGAATCGTTTTGGGAGTTGCTTTGGGCGCTCTAGTAACTGCTTGTAACACAGATCAGAAGCCTCAGGCTACTGTTACTTCTACTACATCAGCAAACAGCTCTGACACCCTGGCTACCGCTAGCGTTGCTGACATTGTGTACATCAACTCTGACTCACTTCTGAGCAATTATGAGTATTTTAAAGATGCTCGTACACGCTTCCAGTCCAAAACGCAGAAAGCTGAGAAGGATCTTCAGGCGAAAGCCTCTGCTTTCGAAAAGGAAGTACAAAACTACCAGCGTACAGGTGGCAACATGACGGTGGAGCAGCGTGCCTCTACTGAGCAGAAACTGGCGCAGCGCCAGCAGCAATTGCAGCAGCAGAGTCAGTCTACTGGCAACCAGCTGGCAACTGAAGAAGCGGAAGAAATGAAAAAGATCTATGACCGCGTAGAAGCATACCTGCAGAAACTTAGCCAGGAAAAAGGCTATAAAATGGTACTAACCTACTCAAGAGGCCAAAGTGCTATACTTTATGGTGACAACTCGCTTGATATAACACAAGAGGTGTTGGCCGGCCTGAACAGTGAGTACGATCAGGAGAAAACAGCAGCCACGACTAAAGAAACGGCTACCAAAAAGAAATAACCTTACACAGGTATAAAAAGCAAAAGGCGGGCATATCACCCGCCTTTTTTTCTATTACTTATTCTGATTTAGCTTAGTTGCTGGTATCCATCTATCCGAAAGACATTGCCGTCGATTACATGTGGGATGCTATACCTGTCCAGGACAGCTTGAATCAGATCGGTATAGTCAGACTGCATGGTCGGGACAAGCAGACCGGCGCTTGTTTCTCTTACTGCTTTTATTTCAAGCCATTCAATCCGCTTATAGTCTGTTTGCTCCAGTTGTTCCCACCATATTGGGGCAAAATCAGCTGGCAGATTTTCGTCGTGAATGTACTTAATGCGAACAGGAGGCTCCAGATGGGGAAGGCTCGACATAGCGTATGCAAGCTCGTTCCATTTCGTTTGATTCAGGATCGGGACCAGTCGCTTTTCTTCCAAAAGCCTGTCAAGCCCTTCAGGTGACTTCACCATAGACTATTCGTATCGCAGAGCATCTATTGGATCAAGTTTAGAGGCACGTAGAGCCGGATAGAAACCTGACATAACACCCACCACTACACATATCGTCAGGCCCACGAACACCCAGATCCAAGGGACAATAAAGCCCCCCTCTCCGATCAGCGACGCAATGCCATTCCCCATCAGTATACCTAAGAATATACCAACCATACCTCCCAGGATACAGATAACAATTGCCTCGATCAAAAACTGCTGTTGAATCTGCTTGGCCGTTGCTCCCAGCGCTTTCCGAACACCTATTTCGCGGGTACGCTCGTTCACAGATACCATCATGATGTTCATCAATCCAACAGAGGCACCCAAGAGGGTAATAAAGCCGATAATAAAACCACCCACTTTAAGGTAGCCTGATATTTCGTTCAAGCTCTGAATGAGGGAGTCGCTTCTTCTGATCTCAAAAGATTCTTCCTGTCCCAGTCTATCCTGACGCACATTGCGCATCACACCCGTTGCTTCCCCCATGACATAAGTGAGCTCTTCAGGTTTGCTGATCGAAGTTTTGATGTTGTAAGTCAGCGTACCATTGCCTGACTGTGGAATCTGACGACCGGTTTCAAGCGGGATCAGGATCATACGGTCACCACCGCTCCCACCCATGCTGCTGCCGCGCTTCTCCAGTTCCCCTACAATTTTGAAGCGACGTCCCAAAAAGGTGATGTATTGATTGATCGGATCCGTTTTTGGGAAAAGCTTATCTGAAATCTCTTTGCCAATAATGGCGACATTGGACCCAAGCTCCAGCTCATAGTTGGAGAAAGAACGGCCTCTTTCCAAACTCAGGTTTTGGCCTTGCAGATAAAATTCGTCACCGGCTATAACATTAATGTTTGGATTGGTCTTATCTGTGGTGCTCTTGACCACTGTCGCACCTGAAATATTTGCAGAGAGGCTGACCTGAGACTTTGATCCCATCAACTCTTTATATTTAAGCGCCTGATCGTAAGTTATGGCCGGATATACCTTGTCAGAACTGCCTTGCCCATTGTTCCCCCTGCCGCTGTTAAACTTCTTTCGGATGTCAAAAGAATTGGCACCCAGACTCGAGAAGGTTTGATTCAGGGAGTTTTTCATGCCATCCACAGCCGTTAGTATACCTACCAGTGACATGATGCCGATCGAGATGATCAAACCGGTGAGGATGGTACGGAGTAAGTTACTTTTGATGGCTCGAATACTTTCCCGTATATTTTCGAACAGGTCCATAGCTTAGGTCTTATATGCGAAACGTTCCCCCTTGCGTTAAGTATAAGAAGGAATCCCTGGTGTCTAATTTACCTCCAATATCTGAAAAAAGAACCAATTTCAATACATTTGTTACCATATGTTAAGCCCATGAAGCCAATCCGCGTTATTTTAATACTCCTGGTATACCTGGCACTTCCATTTCAAGTGTTCAGTTCTACAGTGCTGATACCCATGGATGAAACACAAAAGGACCATCTCAAGTCTTATGGGGCAGCTTACTGGGTGCTTTCCAAAAGTGTTTCGGTCGATTGGCTACTTAATTTCAGAGGCGGGAGCTTCGCCTTTCAGCACGCGCCCCAGCTTGAAAATGAACTGATCGTGCGGGGCATCAGCTACCAGGTTATTTCGGATGCGCAATACAACACGATCCTCACGCAGATCAGTGACCCGGAAGCCAACATGGATGTGATGAAACTGGAGAAGGTGCCAAAGATCGCAGTCTATACCCCTAAGTCTAAAATGCCGTGGGATGACGCCGTGACATTGGTTCTAACTTATGCCGAGATCCCCTACGATAAGATTTATGATGAGGAAATTATGCGGGGCGACTTACCAAAATATGATTGGTTACATCTTCATCATGAAGACTTTACGGGTCAATACGGAAAGTTTTACTCTAGCTATCGTCACTACCCTTGGTACCAGGAGCAGCAACGTGAAGCCGAAGCATCTGCCAAGTCGCTCGGTTTTAAGAAAGTGTCTGAACTCAAAGGCGCTGTCGTTCGCACCATCCGTGATTTTTGTGCAGGAGGAGGCTTTCTGTTTGCCATGTGCTCCGCCACTGACACTTATGACATTGCCCTGGCTGCCGAAGGGCTAGACTTTATAGAAGCGATGTACGACGGAGACGGTGCTGATCCTAATGCGCAGAGTAAACTTGATTTTAGCAAAACCTTTGCTTTTAAAGATTTCACCTTAGTTCGTAATCCGCTCGAGTACGAATACTCCAACATCGATATGCAGCCACAGGAACGCGGACTTACTGAGCCAAATGACTTTTTTCAGCTCTTCACATTCTCAGCTAAGTGGGATCCTATACCTACTATGCTGACACAAAACCACGCCAAAACGATCAAAGGGTTTATGGGCCAGACGACAGCTTTCCGCAAGAGTCTGGTGAAACCTGAGGTAATTGTGATGGGTGAAAACAAAGAAGTAGGCGAAATACGGTACATGCATGGTACCTTCGCTCGCGGCACCTGGACCTTTTATGGCGGCCATGACCCGGAAGACTACCAGCACCTGGTAGGCGAAGACCCAACTGACCTGGCCCTTCACCCTAATTCACCAGGGTATAGACTTATCCTAAACAACATTCTATTCCCTGCCGCCAAAAAGAAGAAGCAGAAGACATGATTTACAAAACGTAGAGACCCTGCACTTACGGACCTTATAACAATCCGACAAGCACAGGGTCTCCTGTTTTTATGGTTTAGCCCATTATGTGCTATGGATTAATGATTATTTTTCTGGTCCATACCTGTTCATCCGACACAATTTTGAGGACGTAGTATCCATGCGGAAGTTTATTCAACTGAATCGGCAGCTTTGACACATTGCTATAATTTTGCTCCATCAGTTTGGCTCCCGTGCCGACTTCCTGCAGTGTAACCTGGGCAGAGCTCAGCATGACCGGCAACTCTACCTGCAAGACCCCTTTATTTCTGGCTGGGTTTGGATATATGCGAATATCATCGGCAGCAAATGAAGCACTAGACACTGTGCCACGGCACGGCCCCCTGTACTTCCAGTCACCCTTTGCACTACTGCTAAGCGTAGGATTGCTGCCTGTATTTGTACGCTGCGATTCATATGCATTACCATTCAAGGAGACAAGAGCTCCTGCTACACAAGCCACGTCTGGTCGCCAATCCGGTAGCTCGCAGGTATTTCTGTTTCCTCCACCGTACCCATTTACAACTGTTATGCTAATAGGATCAGTGGCAAACGTATCACCCTGATCATTTACCGCTACAGCGTATATCTCGTAGTTACCCTTCTTTACACCATTCCAGTTAAAGGTATAGGGAGCTTTTTTGGAGGAACCTATTTGCTTATCTCCATTATAAAAGACCACCTTTTCAATTGTCCCATTTTCTGGCAAGTCCAGAGATACGACTAAATCAACAGATGCATCAGCCTTGAAGTAGGTGCCGGATGCGGGAGAAATCAAATCAATCGCTATCACAGGGGCGACAACCGGGATGTATCCACTAATTGTGTATTCACCAAGCGATCCGTAATTAGAGTATGCTCCATAGACTGATGCCCCCCCTTCCACGGACAGATAGTATTTACCAGCCTTTAATTCTTCCTCTATGGCTACATATGGTTTCCCTACATCAGTTGAGCGGATCGTTTGACCACTCTCGTTACGGAGAGTGAGTAGCGGGTTTAAGTTCGAAAACTCAGCATTAGGCTGTACACGCAAGCTGACTAAACCGCCCGAAGTTGCAAATGAAAATACATCCACATCATTCGAAATGCTGATATTACCGCTATTGGCACTTGAAGAGACAACTCCTCCCCCGTCAATAACCAGAGTTGAGGCGGCTTGATGAGTATTGCCGTGATCATCAGCTCTGTAGCCAAACCCATTTCTAGAAGCCATAATAGCCAAGTCATCTTCCTGATTGTTTGCAAAAGGATAATCGCCTTTGCTCCACTGTGCAAATGGAATAAATGCGGCTCCCATAATTGGCGCCCAATAACCATTGCCGTAGTAGTATTCTTCTGCCGGATATATTCTGCCATCATGCACCAAGTGTAACATGTGACCGATCTCGTGGGAGGCCGTATTGCCTCCATTCACCACACCCGTGTTCCAGACGAAACTGGGTGTCTCTCCCCATATATCACCGCCAAAAGTAAAAGAACCGATGTAAGCACGCCCACCATCACCAGGAGAAAAATAATTTGTCGGCGTGAAAATGACTCTGCCTCGTCTGTTAACCGGGGCTCGGTTAAATACCTCTTCGCTAGTGGTAATATTTATATCGAACGCGCTAAAGTCAGCACTAATCAACGCCCACATCTCTTTTATCTCCGACTCGCTGTAATTCGTCGGCTGCGCATCAATAGGATTACCGCCATTGAAGACTTGATTCCAAAGTGTGCCATCCACATAATGCCCGTCATAATCGAGCAATATTACTGCCGTAGCACCAGGCAAACTTTCCAGAGCAGGTACTGTCAGGGATGCTGCCCCAGTTATGTTATCACCCCCATCCGCTCCAGCTTCATATTGTTTCATCAAACCAATACAGAGCACTTCATCAATATCTTCTTCGTGTAAATAAACATCCCCTTTCGAATCGGTCTTAAAGCGATAATAGCGTTTCTGTTCAGGTACTACCACATCGCCAGTTACCCGATTGTCCGATACTTTAAGGAAAAACTTGCTTTTGGGAGCATTTGTGACCGAACCATAATAAAACTCTCCGTCCTTTTTACTTTTATAGCTGCGAATTGAGAGGGTAATGGATTTGTTGCCGGGAAGTTGATGGCGAATCTCCGGAGAAGTGTTTTTCTTTGCTTGTTGCGGTTTTGCTTTGCTCTTGTAGAGTTGAGCAACCTCAGCAGCTTTCCCAATACGGCTTTTACCTTGCGCAATGGCTTGTCCTCCACTTAGGCATAACATAAGCAGAGCCAACAGAATACAGTAAGTTTGTTTCATAAATATTAACTTGAGTGATAGTACATATTGAAATTATACTGTTATCAAGTAAATAAGTATGAATTAAATTATATTTAATTTAAATTAATAAAGCAAACAAGTATTAATCGGAGGTTAAACATCCTTAAAAGTGATGTTAGCGCATCTTAGTGCATCCTGTCAGGGCGGGGTTCCAGGTTTCGAATTATCTCGGCTTCAATATCGAGTAATTCTTTCAGACGAGCGTCAACTACATCTGCTGGCATGTACTCTTTAGCAAGCTTTACAAAACTGACATAGTGCCCCGCTTCAGAAACCATCAATTCGTAGTAAAATTTCTGCAGGTCCTCGTCCTGTATGTTCTTCCAGAGTAATTTAAAGCGTTCACAACTGCGGGCTTCAATCAAAGCATTCACCAACAAGTGGTCCATCAGCTGTCTTTCACGCAAGCCTCCTTTGCGGATGTGCTTGGTCAATTCCACCACGTATTCGTCTGGCCGGTTACGTCCAAGTCCCCAACCACGCTTCTTAAGCTCTGCCAGCACACGTTCAAAGTGGCTCCACTCTTCGGCCACCAGATCTGTCATTTCCTCGACTAGGCGGGTTTTGTCCGGATACTTCACAATGAGCGATATACCCGAGGTAGCTGCTTTCTGTTCGCAGTAAGCATGGTCTACCAGTATCTCCTCAATATTTTTCTCGGCAATGTTAACCCAACGAGGATCTGATGGGAGTTGAAGGCGCAGTATGGTTTTGGTAAACTGGGAAGACATACGAGGAAAATGAGTTAGTCGAAGAACATCCATTTAATGCCGAAAACAAAGCTCGTCTGCATACCTGGATAGTAGGGCGTGGTAAAATATCCTGGTGCTGTGAGACTGGAAGCGATGTTAGACATTTTCAAAAACACGTTTAGGCTTTTGATATCCGCTGTAATGAACACATCCGTTATCGGATAAGGCTGTATCGTAAATATGTTTTGCAGATGGAATTGCTGTGTGACAGGCATGTAGGCATCAGCCATGTACGCAGTAGGAGAATATACCTGAACACCGAACTGACCAACCAGCGCTCTCCTGAAAATGGCACCCTCAAAGTATAGTTTAGAGTCAAACAGCCACTCGGGAATACGAATTACAGGTGCTTCATTGGTATTGGTATAGGCTATGAAGTTTTCGAAATGAATTTTACCGAAACGTATGTGATGCTGAAGCTCGGCCCCGAAAACTTGCTGGTTGTCAGCATACTGAGCTGGTTTTGCATTCAGGTCAAAGTAAATATGACGCTTGATGTGGTTGAAGTGCCCCGTCAGTCGCACAAACTGTCGCTCTCCGAGTTTACTAGCAAAAGTTGCCTCCAGGCGATCAGTTACTGAATTATTGAAGTTGTTATTCCAATCGAAGTGATTGCTAATGATGCGCTGCTCTATCAACGATGGCGAACGCAGCACACGGCTGACACGCCCCTGTAGTGGACCTAATTTAGCTGTAGCTCCCACTTTGTAATCGTTTGTCATCTGGAACTCTCCGTCAAACGAAAGCAGCGCCTGGCCATACATAAGTCGTAATTCACCGCCAACAAACAACTGGTTCAGCCTCTCAGTACTTTCCGTATAAAACTCAGTGCTATCTTGCTCTGCTGTACTTAGCACTCTGTAGTCAAGTTTGGAATTACGCAGTTTGGCGTATGCTTTATAAAAGGACAGTCTGTTATTGCCTGTTACACCAGCCACATTTTCCATTTCGCGGTAGGCAGTGCGATCATCCGTTCGGTTGAGAGATGGATATAGCACTTCCGGATAAAATCGCTCACCATTAACGAGAGGAGGTATAGCATCATCCTGGAAAATATCGCGCTGTCGGCCCCAGTCAAAACTGTGGAAGAGCTTCAGGTCTTCTCCTGCCAACTTATAGATCTGCATCAGGTGATAGTTGCTCCGCAACTCGCGCGTTGATGCCTGGTTTAAGTTGGTGAGCGCCTGTTGGAAAAGAAAACGGTTTGCTACGCCAGGTGCTATACCCCCAAATTCAATCTGCTCGTGATTGAGGTGTGTATAGTTGGCAAAGAGATTATACTTTTCGTTTTCTGAGTGGTAATGGGTAAAGACTTTTACCGCCTGACTACTTAAGTAACCATCACGACGCAGATTAGAGACACCTATTTGCCTGTTTCCAGAAATGATCTGATAAGCTACACCGGCATTCCAGCGCGGTGTGATGTTCCGGGCATGCGTCGCTTCAAACACCTGCTCTCCTCTTTGGCCCTGGATGTAAAAGATATGCGAATACGGAGATCGGGTATCGTAGTAATTAATGCGATGCGGATCATAGGCGTAACGATCAAATACGTTCTTGCCCAGCCGTGCCCCAATTTTATTCTGCACTCGGAATAGAATTGGCTTGGAGGCTGTGCCCACATTACCCAGATGCTGAAAATACGCTGTGTCATGGTACCAGTAGCGCTCATTATGCATATTATTGATGCTGGTATCGATACGCTGCAGGATGTATCGCCCCTCCAGCACATCATTTTCATACAACTGAAGCGTTGTACGCGGGCTGAAGAGCACTTTTGTTGTGTCATCAATGATCTGAGACTGTGCCTGCGCGACACCTGCCAGACCCACCAGGAACCATATTACTACGAAGAGCTTACTTTTCACAAGCCAAAATTAGTGATTTTCGTGCAACCCGTATACGTGTTAGCATCAAGTATCAGGTGTTTTAGTTTAAATATTGTCTCCTGCCAACGAGCTTTCCGGCTTAAAATTACGAATGTGCCGTCTTATCAGTGCATCAAATACTTCACCCTGCTGCAGAAAAAAGACTTCAATGGGTATATAAAATATCGGTAGCTGACTAGTCAGGGTTGCCAACTCGCCATCAGCTAATTTCACGGCATCCTTTCGAGTTGTTATGATGCTCAGACCTTTACCATGTTCATGTTCTATAATGGCTTTCAATTTTTCAAGGTCTTGTAAGGTATAGCTATAGTGATCCGGATATTCCAGATGCAGAACTACCTCCATCGCTTGCTGCTCTAAATAGGCTAGCAGCGGTTTAGCATTGGCTATACCTGTCAGTAACACGACACGATTCGTTCGTTGCTTCGCTTTGCCTATACCTACGGGATTACCATAACGGAAAGAACTAAAAAATAAAGGTGTTTCGAGCCGACTATACCTGCGTACTTGTTTGCTTATATCTTCCTGGTCTTTCACAGTGAGATCAGCGGGACACTTGCTGACAATAATAACATCTGCGCGTCGGGCGCCTTGGCGGGGCTCACGCAGCAAACCGGTTGGTAAGACATGGTCTTTGTAGAATGGACGACCATAATCGGTCAGCATCAGGTTAAGAGACGGATTAACTGGCCGGTGTTGCATCGCGTCGTCCAATACAAGCACCTCTGGAGGTTGAGGAAGTTGCAGGAGCTGCGCTATACCTGCTGGTCTGCTTTCACATACTGCCACCTGTACGTCAGGAAAATCACGATGGTACTGGTAGGGTTCGTCTCCGAGTGTCTCAGCAGTAGCCTGATTGTCAGCTAACACAAATCCTTTGCTCTTGCGCCGATAGCCTCTGCTGAGCACAGCCGTCTGTTTGTCCGATATTAGTCGCAACAGGTATTCAACATGTGGCGTTTTGCCGGTACCTCCTACTGTCAGGTTGCCCACTGAGATAACCGGCAGATCAAACCGCCTGGATGACAGCCAGCCTTTGTCATACAGCAGATTCCGCAGCAGCAGAATGCCACCGTAAAGGACAGAAAAAGGCCATAACAAATAACGCAATACAGTCATAGAAGGCAGCTATACCTTACAAAGGTAGAGAAATATGAGTAAAGGCTGCGCCTGTACTTGATTTGTATACCTTGAATACACTATATTTAGTATTGACTATACCCGACCTCATCCTCTTCACATGAAAACAAAGCTTACAATCAACTGTATTTCAATTTTTCTGCTGCTTAGCTCAGTGGCTTGTACCCCTTGTGCCACCATGCGTTCCGATCCGCCAGCTCCCGTTTCGTTTTACCTGGTGGATGCCTCAGGCACAAGCCCATTCACAAAACCGGATGCTGCCCTGCACCCAGACTCGATTCAACTGATACTTGATGGGGAGCCTTTTAACTATTTGTTTACCGGCACAGATGAAACTGTCAACAACCTCATATTCGAAACATACCCTGTCTTGTATACTAAGTCGAGAGTGCGCATGCTGCTGCGCCTTAACAGCCTCAACACCGACACGTTGGATATAGCCTATACTGTAAACCGGGGCAAGTGCTACACCGACTATACCTACTCCGCATTTTACTTTAATGGTAAAGAACTGAAGCGCCAGCCTGACACCGGTTATCTGCAATTACAGGTGCTGTAAACTTTCAGGGCTGTTCTGATATTAGTAATTTTGGGTTTTCAAATCAGACCCCAACTATGAAAGAGAAATGCACTATTGGCGATATTATAAAAGTACTTGAACAATATGCTCCTATCCCCTATCAGGAAAGCTATGACAACTCCGGCTTGCAGACAGGCAGTGCAGGTGATGAAGTAAAAGGCGTACTGCTCACACTGGACTGCACCGAAGCAGTAGTGGAAGAGGCAGTTGCCAGAGGATGCAATCTTATTGTGGCGCATCATCCTGTTATCTTTAAAGGACTCAAAAGCCTGACAGGTCGCAGTTACGTGGAGCGCACTATCATCAAGGCTATTCAAAACAACATTGCCATCTATGCCTGTCACACCAACCTGGACAGCGTGCACAATGGTGTGAATGCTAAAATAGCGGAGAAGCTGAAGCTGCAAAACACCCGTATGCTCTCTTCAAAACCGCATACTTTAATGCAGCTGGCCTTTTTTGTGCCTGTTGAAAATACAGACGAGGTATTGGCTGCCATCCATAAAGCCGGTGCTGGCCAGATCGGGGAGTACAGCGATTGCAGCTTTCAGGTACAGGGCACAGGACGTTTTCTCCCTTCTGAGCAGGCAGACCCAACCATAGGCGAGTCCGGAAAGCCAGAGCAGGTACAGGAAAACCGGGTGGAAGTGATCTTTCCGGCTTTTAAGCAGCAGCGCATTATGCAGGCTCTGCTGGAGGCGCATCCTTACGAGGAGGTGGCACATTTTCTGAATCTGTTGGAAAACAGCAATCAGGAAGTAGGCATAGGGATGATTGGAGAACTGGAAACGTCCATGTCAGAGCAGGAATTCCTGGAATACCTCAAGAAGCACATGCAATTGCCAGGGGTGCGCTATACCCCTGTTAATGACAGAAAGATCAAGCGGGTAGCAGTCTGTGGCGGATCGGGTAGTTTCCTGATCAAAGATGCGCTGCGCCAGGGGGCAGATGCCTATGTTACGGCCGACGTGAAATACCATGAATTCTTTGATGCGGAAGGCCGTCTGCTTATCGCCGACATCGGGCACTATGAAAGTGAGGTATTTACGAAGGAAATTTTTTATGATACAATTTCCAAAAACTTTGCTAATTTTGCAGTCTATTTATCGGAAGTAAACACAAACCCTATCAGATACACCTATTAACTACATGGAAAGTACGGTAGCCAGCAAATTAGAAGCACTGCTAAAGCTTCAGAGTATCGATTCACAGCTTGATGAAATTAGACGTGTAAGAGGCGACCTCCCAGAAGAGGTTCAGGACCTGGAAGACGAAATTGAGGGCTATGAAGTAAGGGTTCGTAAGTTTGACGATGAAGTGGCCGCCCTGAACGACAGCATTGCCCAGCGCAAGCAGTCTATCAAAGACGCCGAAGGACTGATTCGCAAGTACGAAGACCAGCAGACAAACGTACGCAACAACCGCGAGTACGACGCCATCACCAAGGAGATCGAACTTCAGAAACTGGAGATCCAGATCGCTGAGAAGAAAATCAAAGAAGCTCACTACCAGATCGAGCAGAAGATCAACGAGATCGAAGGCACGAAAAACCGTCTGGAAGAGCGTCGCAAAGACCTTGACAACAAAAAACACGAGCTTGACCAAATCGTAGCTGAAAGCGAAGAAGAGGAAAAGAACCTGGAGAAGGATCGTGAAAATGCTGCACAGCAGATCGAAGACCGTCTGCTCAGCGCCTATACCCGCATCCGTAAGAATGTGCGCAACGGCCTGGCAGTAGTATTGGTGAAGCGTGATGCCTGTGGCGGTTGCTTTAACACGGTGCCTCCTCAGCGCCAGGCTGACATTGCAGCCCAGAAAAAAGTGATCGTGTGCGAGCACTGTGGCCGAGTAATGGCCGGTGTAGAGCAGCGCGTATACTAAATGAAAACATGTTGAGCGTTATGCGCTTGCATACATATTTAAAAAGGATGGCATTTGACCATCCTTTTTTTTTGCTATCCCTGCTCTTTTCTTATAACGCTCAGGCGGCTTCCGTGTACAGTCACACGGTACGCCAGGCTTATGAGGCTACGATCAGTTTGCGGATACCGGAAGGCCGACAACTTGTGCAGCAGGAGCTGTTGCACAACCCTGATAATGCCGCCGCTATACTGATTGCCAACCAGCAGGATTTTCTCTCCTGGGCCATTCAACAAAATCCGGAGGTATACCCAGGTATACTGTCACGCCAGGAAAAAAGACTGCAGCAACTCAGTGGCTTGAAAGAGAGATCCGTTTGGGTAGGTTATGCCCTGGCCGAGGTCCGGTTGCAGATCGCTCTGAGCAAATTACTGCAGGGCAACAAACTTGGTGCAGCCTGGGATTTGCGTCAGGCTTATGTGCAGTACACTATCAACGCCCGGCAATACCCTAATTTTTTGCCAAACCGCAAGACACTTGGTGCCCTCCAGGTTTTGATCGGCTCTGTGCCCGATTCTTACCGTGTACTGCTTAATATCATCGGGATACAGGGAAGCATCCAAACAGGTATGGCCAATCTGAACGCGGCTGCATCGAAAGAAAACCCTTTCAGGGAAGAGGCGCAACTCCTGCAAGTCCTGCTGCAGCACCTTGTTGATCCGGAGGCCGATGAAAAAGCTGCCGAAGCAGTGCTACATCTCATCAGGCAAGCACCTGACAACCTGGTGTTCAGTTTTGTAGCCATGCACATACTTAAAAAGACCAAGCAGAGCGATGCCGCTTTGCAGGTATACCTGCGAAGACCACACCAGCCAGGATACCTGTCATTCCCCTACCTGCACCATATGGCGGCAGACCTTTACCTGTATAAGGGTAATTTTAACAGCTCTATCAAATCAAACAAGCTGTTTTTGGCTCAGCACAAAGGGGAGCATTATCTGAAAGCAGCTCACTTCAAGCTATACCTGGCAAACTGGCTAAGCGGACAGACACAACAGGCAGAGAAACATCTGACCCAAATCTCAGCGCAAGGGCGCAGCGAGATGGAAGAAGATGCTTATGCCGCCAGATTTGCGAATGAACAGCTTAAACCAAACCGCTACCTCATGCTGGCACGACTTCAATCTGACGGAGGTTACTACCAGGAAGCCCTTGGCATAATCAACCAAATGCCTTTAAGAAAAGACACACCGCCCACCGATCGAGCGGAGTATCACTACCGCAAAGCCCGTATCTACCACGGCCTGGACAAATTGCCGCAAGCGAAGCAGTATTATGAACAGGCGATCGAAGCAAGCCGAAACACCACGCTTTACTTTGCTCCTTATGCTGCGCTTCAGTTAGGTTATATTTACGAGGAAGAGCAGCAACCCGAGCAGGCCAGAGCATGGTACAACCGTGCCTTGGCATATAAAGGGCATGATTACAAAAATAGTATTGACGGAAAAGCCAAATTAGCGCTCCAATCACTTAAAAAGCTATAATATCATGGCTTATACCCAGACCATACTCATATCTGATATACCTGAAACACTCGACGTCTTTAGGAAGAAGGTCCTTGCCTGGGCACAGCGATTCAATTTAGTGGCCAGTTATACCTCCAATGGCATCCCGTACCCATACCATGGTTTTGATGAATTAATTGCGGTTTCTGCCGGACAGCCGGTCAAGTGGGTGCAGGAAAACGCCCTCGGTGAAATGCAACAGAAGCTGACTGTCGAGCGGCCAATGTGGTGTGGCTATCTGGGCTATGACCTTAAAAACCAAATTGAGAAATTAGTAAGTCAGAATAAGGATGCGATTGGATTCCCAGACATCTTTTTCTTTGAGCCTGAGCTATACCTATACTTTCATAAATCAAGCATAAGTATTTATAGCAAAGACGATAATATTGGGAACAGCTTACAAGAAATTCACTTAACACCTATACCTGAAGAATTTAAAACAGCTCCGATACAACTGCAACAGCGTGTACAAAAAGAGGACTACATCCGGAATGTGGAGCGGGTGCGGGATTATATCCGGGATGGGGAAGTATACGAGCTGAATTACTGTATGGAGTTTTTCGCTGAGCAAGTAAAGTTGTCTCCACTGCCGTTATACCTGCAGCTCAACACCCTATCTCCTACTCCATTCTCAGGTTTTGTAAAATATGGTGACCTATACCTGCTGTGCGCCTCACCGGAGCGCTTCCTTAAGAAAGAAGGCCGAAAATTGATCTCCCAGCCTATTAAAGGCACTATCAGACGGGGGGCGTCTTCTGAAGAGGACCGTCAGTTGCAGCAGCAATTGCGGCACGACGAGAAAGAACTCGCCGAAAATATGATGATTGTGGACTTGGTACGAAACGACTTGCGTCGCTCATGTGCTACGGGCACCATTCACGTTGAAGAATTGTTCGGCATTTACGGTTTTCGGCAGGTTTCACAAATGATATCGACTATAACTGGCGAATTGCGACCGGAATGCGGTATGGACGATGCATTGAGAGGTGCTTTCCCGATGGGTAGCATGACGGGCGCGCCTAAAATTCGGGCCATGGAGCTGATAGAAGAATTGGAAGTGACTAAGCGTGGGCTTTACTCGGGTGCTTTCGGCTATGTAAAGCCTAACCAAGACTTTGATTTCAATGTGGTGATCCGAAGCTTGCAATACAATGCAGCGACTGGATATTTATCGTTTATGGTAGGCAGTGCCATCACCTATGACTCTATACCTGAGCAGGAGTATGAAGAGTGTCTGCTCAAAGCACAAGGTATACGGAAAGCCCTGGGGCTCGAGTAAGCACATTAGATTTAAAGAAATCCTCTGCCATTCTGTCACGTTTTACAGCGGATTATAGTATATTTGCACCTCCTAAGAGATTTTTTGAAGCATGGATCCAATCATTGATTTAGATTTTATAGATAACCGCACTCCTGAACAGGCAACAGCTGCCGCTTCCTGCGATACCAAAGTGACGGCTGAGACTAATACAGGCAAGTCCCGCAAACTGTACATCGAGAGCTACGGCTGTCAGATGAACTTCTCAGACAGCGAGATCGTGTCGTCTATTATGTTCGAGCAGGGCTTTGATACTACGGCACAGATCGAACATGCTGACGTTGTCTTCCTGAATACCTGCTCTATCCGTGAGAAAGCGGAGACAACAGTGCGCAATCGATTAGGTCAGATCAATTATTTCAAAAAGAAAAAGCCTTCCATGGTGATCGGCGTACTCGGCTGTATGGCTGAGCGTCTGAAGAAATCATTGCTGGAGGAAGAAAAGATCGTGGATCTGGTAGTTGGACCTGACGCTTACCGTGACCTGCCTAATCTGATCAACGAAGTGGATGGCGGCCAAAAAGCTGTCAACGTGCTGCTTTCCCGTGAAGAAACCTATGCCGACATTAATCCAATTCGCCTGAACAGCAACGGGGTAAGCGCTTTTATCTCCATCATGCGCGGTTGTGACAACATGTGCTCTTTCTGCGTGGTACCATTCACCCGCGGTCGCGAACGCTCCCGTGACGCACATTCCATTGTGCGTGAAGCCGAGGCGCTGGTAGCACAGGGCTACAAAGAAGTAACACTGCTCGGTCAGAACGTGGACTCCTATAAATGGGCGTCAGAGGATGGTTCCGAGAGTGTCAACTTTGCCCAACTACTAGAGATGGTGGCTAAGCTCAGCCCTGCGCTGCGTGTTCGCTTCTCTACCTCCCACCCGAAGGACATTACAGATGAGGTGTTGTACACCATGAAGAAGTACGACAACATCTGCAAATACATACACCTGCCCGCTCAGAGCGGTAATTCGCGTGTACTGGAACTGATGAACCGTACGTACGACCGTTCCTGGTACCTGAACCGAGTGGATGCAATTCGCACTATCCTGGGCGAAGATTGCGGTATCTCTTCCGACATGATCGCAGGTTTCTGCACTGAAACCGAGGAAGAGCACCAGGATACGCTTTCGTTGATGGACTATGTACAGTACGACTATTCTTACATGTTCTTCTACTCTGAGCGCCCAGGTACGCTGGCAGCCCGCAAGCTGGAAGATGACATTCCACTGGAGGTGAAGAAGCGTCGTTTGGCAGAAATCATCGAAAAGCAGCGTGAATGTTCCCTCAACCGTAATAAGCGCGATATAGGCCGTGTTCACAAAGTACTAGTGGAAGGTTTTTCAAAGAAGTCTGACCAGCAACTGAGCGGACGCAATGACCAGAACAAGGTGGTGATCTTTGATAAGAAGCATTACAAGAAAGGCGACTACGTGAACGTATTCGTGAACGACTGCTCCGTTGGTACGCTCTTCGGTGAAGCAGTAGATTAATTTGCTGATCTTTTAGTTTGACAGTGCGCCATATTCCCTTGGCACAGTTGGCAATTATCACATCGGCACATTAACCATTAGCACATTAAGAACATGCGCAATATCGATATACAGAGTATTAAACAGCGCTTTGGCATCATAGGCAATTCCCCTTTGCTAAACCATGCCATACAGGTGGCGGCACAGGTGGCCCCTACTGATATGACCGTGCTGATCACAGGTGAAAGTGGTAGTGGCAAGGAGTCATTCTCTAAGATCATCCACCAGTTAAGTCCGCGCAAGCATGGACAGTTTATTGCCATCAACTGCGGTGCTATACCTGAAGGTACTATTGACTCAGAACTGTTCGGCCACGAGAAAGGCTCTTTTACTGGCGCCACGGATACACGGAAAGGTTATTTTGAGGTAACAGATGGCGGCACGATCTTCCTGGATGAAATCGGGGAAATGCCATTGGGTACGCAGGCCCGTTTGCTGCGTGTACTGGAAAATGGTGAGTTCATCAAAGTGGGTTCTTCTAAAGTACAGAAGACCGATGTGCGTGTAGTAGCAGCTACCAACGTGAATCTGATCAATGCCGTAGAGAAGGGTCGTTTCCGTGAAGACTTGTACTATCGCCTGAACACGGTTCCGATCACGGTTCCATCTTTGCGTGAACGCGGCGAGGATATCTACTTGCTATTCAGAAAGTTTGCTTCTGATTATGCAGAGCGCTACCGTGTAAAACCCATCACACTAACGCCTGAAGCGGTAGAAGAATTACTGAGCTTCCGTTTCCCGGGTAACATCCGTCAATTAAAGAATATTGTGGAGCAGATATCGGTGCTGGAGTACGACCGGGAATTGGACGCCAACAAACTTCGCCACTACCTGCCCCGCGAAAAAGGTGGTAGCCAGGTACCGGCGCTTTTGGCAAAGGAACCAGGCGCAGATCAGTCTTTCTCAGAGCGTGACCTGCTTTACAAAGTGCTTTTTGATATGCGACGCGATGTCTCAGAGCTCAAAAAACTGGTATTTGAGCTGATGACGCAACAGCCAGCCGACAACGAACTGCTAAAAGAGCATAGTCACCTTTTTGAAAACATAGAGCAGGTTGGTCATCATGTGCGCCCTTATAAGAACACAGAGCAATCTGAGCCTTATTACTTACCAGTGCAGCAGTCTCGTCATGAGGAAGAGTACGATGATAGAGTGGAAGACATCTCACACGAGACTGAAGAAGAAGGCCTTTCGCTGGAGTCGATGGAGAAGGAAATGATCCTGAAAGCGCTCAAAAAGCATAATAACAAACGTAAATACGCAGCCAACGATCTGGGAATTTCTGAAAGAACGCTTTACCGCAAACTGAAACAATATGATATCGAGAACTAAGAGCCTTGTCCTTTGCCTGACAGTGCTGGTAGCTTTGTGCTGCAACGCTTGCGGGGTATACTCTTTCACGGGTACTTCCATCTCGCCTGACATCAAGACCATTTCTATACAGAACATGGAAAACAGCGCCGGTGAAGGTCCCTCCAACCTAACCCAGGTGGTTACCAACGGTTTCCGAAACTATTACCAGCGAAACACAAATTTAACTGTTTTGCAGCGTGACGGCGATTTGCAATTAGAAGGACAGATCATTACTTTTACACTTACGCCAAACGCTGTGGTGCGCGAAGGAAACATTGACCAGGCTACGTTGAACCGACTTACCCTGGGCATCCAGATTCGCTTTACAAACACTAAGGACCCGGAACAGGATTTTGATCAGCAGTTCACGATCACAGAGGAATTCCCTCCGACCGTAGATATTACCAATATTCCGCCGGCAGCCATTGACCGCATGACTGACCGACTTGTAGCCGATGTATTTAACAAGACGGTTGCCAACTGGTAGTCATTACATAGTCTCATTACCGTTACATGAACAAATCTGCCTTTCTTAAACTGATCAAGCAGGTATCCGACATTTCTGACCAGCAGCAAAATGAGCTGGAGCAGGTGGCGGCTACCTTCCCTTATTGCCAGACGGCCCATTTGCTGCTGGCAAAGTCAGCTTATGATCGAGGTAGCATGCTTTCTACGCAGCGTTTGCGTCGGGCATCAGCCTATGCCACGGACCGCCAGTTGCTGAAGCGCATCATCTATACCTCTCCGGTGCTCGAACCTGCCTATGTAGAAGAAGCGGAAGAAAGTGCTGCAGTAGAGGAAACTGAAACGGTACAGGTAATTACAGAGCCTTTTGATGAAGCAGCACCCGTCATTGAGGCAGAGCCATCCATAACAGAGGATAGCGAAGTGACAGAAGCTATACCTGAAACGGAGGCTACACTTACTGAGGAGTCACTGGATGAAGTGTACAGTCCTGCGGCAATAGAGGAAAGCCCATATCCAGCTGATGAATTAACTGAACCAGCAACAGAAACCCCTGATACTGAAATCGATTCAGAGCTGGCTTTGCTATTTACCTTTAACAGCATCAGCTCCTCTTCCACCGACTTGCTGAGTCCGCGTGAAGAGGAAGAGAGCTTCGAGGAAACAGCGCAACAGACGGAACACACGCACCTTTCTGAAACGGCTGAGGCGCTGCATGACCTTGAAGAAGCACCGCAAATCGAGCAGGATGTTTTTGAAGAAGATCAGCTGAATATATCAGAGGCTGAGGCTGAGGCTATACCTGATCAGCAGGCGGCATTGGACCAGTCGGTAAATTTCGCTGAAGTATCTACGCTAGTTGAAGCACCGGAATCAGATAATAAATTATTTGCTGAAGAAGCAGAAGAGTCAGCCCCAGCAAGCCCGGAAGATGCAGAGATCAATTACTCCTTTGATGAGATAGATCGCCTTTATGCCGAGGATGCATTGGGTTATTGGATGGGCTCCAGTCGTATGGGGGAAGTATTACAGCTGAAGGATGACTACACCCGGGTACGGCCTCAAAGTTTCCACCCGGAGCTCATTTTAGAGTATAGCAAAACACACGAACTCGAAAAAGCGATTCAACCTGCCACACATGTGCTGAGCAAGCAACTTGACATTATTGACCAGTTTCTCAAGCTCAATCCGAGACTAAAGACGATGGCCAACCTCAAGCTAAAGCCTGAGCCACAGGAGGATTTATCGCTCAAGAGCTCTAAAATAAAGAAAGGTATGGCTTCTGAAAGCCTGGCTAACATCTTTATTAATCAAGGAAAACCCAAGAAGGCTGTTAAAATTTATGAACAGCTTATTTTGAAATATCCGGAAAAAAAGTCTTACTTTGCCGAACAGATCGAGAAATTACAAAACATAACATAATATGTATATCGCCCTAATCAGTATCATTCTTTTCATTTGCGTACTTCTTATATTAGTCGTACTAGCTCAAAATCCTAAGGGAGGCGGACTTTCAAGCCAGTTTGGTGGCGGTGGTGCCAGCCAGTTGATGGGCGTAAAGCGCACAGGCGATTTACTTGAAAAACTGACTTGGGGATTTGCTATCGCATTAGTAGTATTGACACTTGGTACACACATGATGATCGATACCAGTACTGATACAACAATCCGTAGCGTAAATGAAGAGCGTGCCCGCCAGATGGGTACTCCAGCTGTTCCCGCTCTGCCAGGCGCTGAAGGAGAAGAAGACATGTCAATTCCTGACGCGGCTGACATTCCTGCGATGGTAGACACTGCCAACAACGATTAATCAACAACACCAACATAGTTAAAAGCCAGCTTTACCGCTGGCTTTTTTCATTTACAGCCTACTCTGTCTGTCACTTTATACTGACAAAACAAGATTACCTGTCACAGTCTGCCAAAACTGTCAGTCACGAGCCTGACCAAAACAGTAAAAATGGCTCAAATTGGCAGAAAAACAGCCTTGGCACAGGAAATGATAGGGACTGTATGGTTTCAACGTTAAATCATTAACCACAAAAACTAAAAACATAACAAACTATGTCAATCAGCATTAAACCATTAGCAGACAGAGTAATTGTAGCTCCTGCTGCAGCAGAAGAAAAAACTAAGTCTGGTATCATCATTCCGGACACTGCTAAAGAAAAGCCACAGCGCGGCGAAATCGTAGCTGTAGGCGAAGGCAAAGTATCTGAGCAAGGCGCTCTGATGAAGCCGCAGGTAGCCGTTGGCGACCAAGTGTTGTATGGCAAGTATGCAGGTACCGAAATCTCAATCGACGGTAACGACTACCTGATCATGCGTGAGTCAGATCTTCTGGCTATTCTTTAATCTATTCCAATTAACCAAACCAAAGCAATATAACTATGGCTAAGAACATCACATTTGATGCTGACGCTCGCCACAAGATTAAGTCTGGCGTAGACAAACTGGCTAATGCTGTAAAAGTTACCTTGGGTCCAAAAGGCCGCAACGTAATCATCGATAAGAAATTCGGTGCCCCTACCATCACTAAGGATGGTGTTTCAGTAGCGAAAGAAATCGAGCTGAAAGATCCTATCGAGAACATGGGCGCTCAACTGGTAAAAGAAGTAGCTTCTAAAACTGCTGACCAGGCTGGTGACGGTACGACTACTGCCACTGTATTGGCTCAGGCTATCTACACGGCTGGTATCAAGAACGTAGCGGCAGGCGCTAACCCAATGGACTTGAAGCGCGGTATCGACAAGGCGGTTCACGCTGTAGTAGAAAACCTGCGCACGCAGTCTAAAAAGATCGAAAACTCTTCTGAGATCGCTCAGGTAGGTACTATTTCTGCCAACAATGACTCTGAGATCGGCAAAATGATCGCAGATGCCATGGACAAAGTTGGTAAAGATGGTGTAATCACTGTAGAGGAAGCAAAAGGTACAGAAACTGAAGTAAAAACTGTTGAAGGTATGCAGTTTGACCGCGGTTACCTGTCTCCTTACTTCGTAACCAACGCCGAGAAGATGGAAGCTGAGTTTGACAACCCTTTCATCCTGATCTATGACAAGAAAGTTTCTACGATGAAGGAGCTGCTTCCTGTATTGGAGCAGGTTGTTCAGACTGGTAAAGGTCTTGTGATCATTTCTGAAGATGTAGACGGCGAAGCTCTTGCTACTTTGGTAGTAAACAAGCTGCGTGGCTCTCTGAAGATCGCTGCTGTGAAAGCTCCTGGCTTCGGTGACAGAAGAAAAGCGATGCTGGAGGATATTGCTATCCTGACAGGTGGTACTGTGATTTCTGAAGAAAGAGGTTACAAGCTGGAGAACGCAACACTGGAGTACCTTGGTACTGCTGAGAAAGTTATCATCGATAAAGACAACACAACACTTGTAAATGGTGCTGGTCAGAAAGATGATATCGTGGCTCGTGTTAACCAGATCAAAGCGCAGATGGAGACAACTACATCTGACTATGACAAAGAGAAACTTCAGGAGCGTTTGGCTAAGCTTTCTGGTGGTGTTGCCATCCTTTACATCGGTGCTTCTACTGAAGTGGAGATGAAAGAGAAGAAAGACCGTGTAGACGATGCCTTGCACGCTACAAGAGCTGCCGTTGAAGAAGGTATAGTAGCTGGTGGTGGCGTTGCCCTGATCCGTGCGCTGGATGCCTTGAACAACGTGGATGTATACAACGCTGACGAGCAGACTGGTGTAAGCATTATTAAAACTGCACTGGAGTCTCCGCTTCGTACGATCGTTTCAAACGCTGGTGGTGAAGGTTCTGTAGTAGTACAGGCTGTTCGCGAAGGCAAAGCTGACTACGGTTACAACGCTCGCGACGACAAGTACGAGAACATGTTTGCGGCCGGTATTATCGACCCAACGAAAGTAACGCGTCTTGCACTTGAGAACGCTGCTTCTATCGCAGGTCTGCTGCTTACTACAGAGTGTGTAGTATCAGAAGAGCCTTCTGAAGAAGGTGGTGCTCCTGCTGGCATGCCAGGTGGCATGGGCGGTATGGGCGGCATGATGTAATCGACTCCCATAGTCTGAATAACAAAGCCCCGGGCCTGATGGTCCGGGGCTTTGTGCTTTTATAGGTATGGGGAATGGCTGACCTCCTTATGCTTGACCAGATAAATGGATTTTATACCTGCCAAAAGTTTGACTTACAGCTCTCTAATCTTGATTGTAATATCATGTGGAGCCGTTTCATCACCTCCAAAATATGGGTACAGCTGATAGTGGCTACTTGCGGAAGCACAATAACGGGGCAAGGTCACCAGTGCGTCATTTACTTTGAAGGTATATTCCTTCTCTCCTAGCATCAGCTCGTAGCGGTTCACCTGACCTGGTTGGACAGCTGCAATATAGGCTGTGTTACGCTTCTTGTTATTGTAGGTATACGCGTGTATTTCCAGTCGCCCTTTGTACCAGCGCCAACCGAAACGCGCACTGTTGGTATGGTGGTCTGTCTCACAATCAGACAAGCCATAGAGCTTATTGATGTCTGCCTGATTGCCTGGCAACACCGTGGTATAGATAGCTGAACTGTCAAATATCGCTTCAAAGCGGATAAATGAAGTGTCGACAAATTTAAACTGGCTCTGAACTGAGTGCGCTCCTTTTTGGATAACATAGGTAGTGGTGGCAGGCTCAGGTACAGGGGAATCAGTTTCCGTGGTGGCAGTAGTTTCTACCTCACAAGAGGCAGTAAAAAGCACTAGCGCAGCAGCAATAAAGAAGCGCTTAATTGAATGATACATAAAAATAGTAAAATGGCTAAAAGTTGAAATCTTAAAAATATATCAAAGTGCTATCTATCAGGTTATTTGATGTGTTTTTTAAAATTTCCGCAATATCTCAAATTGTACTATAAAAACAAAGAGCCCGCACCTGTTAAAGTGCGGGCTCTTTGCTATGTTAAAATATGCAGCTTAATGGATACCGTGCATCCATTTACGCATGATCGGTGTCAGCAACAGGGCTAATGCAGCAAAAGCAAAGGCTACATAACCAATCTGTTCAAATACACCCGTGTATACCAACAGGGAATCCATGCCCGTTGCAGCTTCACCTTCACTACCACTAACGGCAGTAAGTTGAGCTATTAGGCCAGCAATATAGTGTGCAAAAGAAGATGACAGGAACCAGATACCCATGATGAAGGCTACAATCTTCTTAGGAGAAAGCTCTGTTACCTTAGAGAGACCTACCGGCGAGATGAACAACTCACCTGTTGTGATGAACATATAACCCAGGATTAGGAACCAGATCGATACCCGACCGTCTGCATCAGCATAGTTAGCACTCCAGGCAAAGATCAGAAAGCCCAGGCCAAGCTGTGCTATACCTAGTGCAAACTTAACAGGGGTGAATGGGTTCACACGACGCTTTGACAGGAAAACCCACATCGCCGAGAATGGCAAAGCAAACAGGATGATGAAGAATGGGTTGATCGAGTTAGTCTGTGCCGCGTTCATGAACGTCAGGTTCACGTTACGCTCTGCAAAAAGCGTAAGAGAAGAGCCTGCCTGCTCAAAGAATGACCAGAATACAGTAATAAAGAATGTAAGCAGAATCACTACAAAGAGACGCTGACGCTCTACGCTATCCACTTTTACGAGGTTGTAGATCAACACGAGGGAGATGACAGGCAGCAAAATGTAGTTCATCACGATGTGCATGATGGAACCGTCAAACACTGTCTCACCAAAACCTGGCAGATCAAGCGTACCGTTGAACAGCAGCAGGCCAAACACAGGAAGCGACAGGAAGCTCAGGATCGTTACCCAGGCCTCTTTCGTGACACCAGCAACACGCTCCTTGATAACAGCCGGCTCCGGCGGAAGACCGTTGTTACCGAATACGCCACTGCGGCCACCCTGCCAGAACATCACCAGGCCAAGCAACATACCTACACCGGCAGCGCCGAAACCGTAATGCCAGCCATATTCCATACCTAACCAACCGCATACAAGCGGAGCCACCATCGCACCGATGTTGATGCCCATGTAGAAAATAGTGAAACCGGCATCGCGACGTGTATCACCCTCTCTGTAAAGGGTACCTACCAGTGTTGAAATATTTGGTTTGAAAAAACCGTTACCAACAATCAAAAGGGCAAGAGAACCGTAGAAGAAAACAGGATGCTCAATGGCTAGGGCAAAGTGGCCCAGCGCCATCAATACGGCACCCAGCATAATGGCTTTGCGGTATCCCAACAGTTTATCGGCAATCATACCACCAATTACAGGAGTCGCATAAACTAAGGCGCCGTATGCTGCGTAGATACCAATTGCAATCTCATCGCGATTAGCGAAGGACTCAAACAAGTTGTTTACCATGTATAGCACCAGGAGGGCGCGCATACCGTAAAAGCTAAAGCGCTCCCAAAGTTCGGCGAAGAAAAGATAGAACAGTCCCTTCGGATGCCCGAACATCTCAGGGCTAGTCGGGTCTGCGCCAATTGGTGCATTTTGCTCACTTACCTGGTCAGTAAGCGTATGTTCTTTATAAGACATAGGTTTTGTAGATTGATTGTTTAGTTTAGTTGAGCATACAAAGAAGGTAAATATATTGGTTTGGACGCACACAGACAAATATTTTTTGGAGGAATGCCACCGACCAACCCCATTTTTAATTAAAGCGACTAATCTTATTTTAATATCTAATATTTTATATTTTTGTATCACCGTTGTGAAACAAACAGTTCACTTAAAACCCTTTATTTTCAAATGAAAGAATCTGGTATTAAATCAGGTACAGTAGGTCTTGAGAGCCTGGGCATTAAAGAAGCGAAAGAAGTGCTTTGGAACCTCACCCCTGCCGAACTAGTGGAAGAGGCCCTTAAAAATGGTGAAGGCGTACTCACTGACACTGGCGCCCTGATGTGTGACACAGGCAAATTCACGGGTCGTTCTCCGAAAGACCGCTTTGTAGTGAAAGACGCCAAAACCGAAAACACCGTATGGTGGGGCGACATTAACATTGCGTTCGATCCCGAAAAGTTCGACAAACTCTACGACAAAATGATCGACTTCCTGAAGGATCGTCGACTGTACGTGCGTGACGCTTATGCCGGTGCTCATCCTGACTACCGTCTTGACTTACGCATCGTTAACACGCAGGCATGGCATAACCTTTTCTGCAACAACATGTTCCTGCGTCTGGAGAAAGAAGAGCTTAAAGACCACAATCCTGCCTTCACGATCATTTGCGCGCCTGAGTTTGAGGCTGATCCGGAAGTAGACGGCACGCGTCAAGCCAACTTCGCCATCATCAACTTCACCCGTAACATCATCCTGATCGGTGGTACCGGCTATGCAGGCGAGATGAAGAAAGGTATATTCGGCGTGCTGAACTATATCCTGCCAGAAGAGAAAAACACGTTATCCATGCATTGCTCTGCTAACGTGGGCAATGACGGTGATACGGCAATCTTCTTCGGCCTGTCAGGTACTGGTAAAACTACTTTATCGGCTGACCCTAACCGTGGCCTGATCGGTGATGACGAGCATGGCTGGACAGCAGACAGCGTGTTTAACTTCGAAGGTGGTTGCTACGCCAAGGTAATTGACCTGACCCGCGAAAAAGAACCACAGATCTGGGATGCCATTAAATTTGGCGCTATCGTGGAAAACACTCGCTTTGTAGAAGGTACACGCACCGTTGATTACGAGAATAAGTCTGTAACAGAAAACACGCGTACAGCTTATCCTATCCATCACATCGACAATGCGATAGAGCCATCCAGAGCTGACATTCCAAAAAACATCTTCTTCCTGACAGCAGATGCTTTTGGTGTACTTCCTCCAATCTCCAAGCTGAACACGAGCCAGGCGATGTATCACTTCATTTCTGGTTATACTGCGAAGGTAGCCGGTACTGAAGTTGGTGTGACAGAGCCACAAACAACGTTCTCAGCCTGCTTTGGTGCTGCATTCCTGCCGCTCCACCCAACCAAGTATGCAGAGATGCTGGGCCAGAAAATGAACGAAAACAATGTGAATGTGTGGCTGGTAAACACCGGCTGGACAGGTGGTCCTTACGGTGTAGGCTCTCGCATGAAGCTTCCTTATACCCGTGCCATGATCACGGCTGCCCTCAACGGTGAGCTTGACAATGTATCGTTCACGAAACATCCAATATTCGGTGTTGAGATGCCAAACTCTTGCCCGAATGTGCCGGATGAGATCCTGAATCCACGTAACACATGGTCTAACAAGGAAGAGTACGACGCAAAGGCCACTGACCTTGCAACTAAGTTTGTGAAGAACTTCAGCAAATATGCTGATTTCGCAAGCGAAGATATCATGGCTGGTGCTCCACAAGTAGAAGTGTCTATAGACTAAGTTCTACTGAATAAATAAAAAAAGCCTTCCTGCTAAAGTGGGAGGGCTTTTTTTATGAAAGACAGTCTGTTTCCATGTTACAAAAATGACTACTTTCGTATACCTGAATCAGGCTTTGTGAACCAACCGCTATTACCGTGCACTTATTCTACACCCCCGACATCAATTCAGAGATATATACGCTGGCCGAAGACGAATCGAAGCACTGCACCCGTGTGCTGCGCCTACATCAGGGAGACACGGTATACCTGGTAGACGGACGCGGCAACAGGTATACAGCCATTATACAGGATGCTCATCAAAAACGCTGTCAGTTGCAGGTGATCGACAAGCAGCTGGAGTATGGCAAACTCCCCTATTATGTGCACATTGCCGTGGCTCCTACCAAGAACATTGACCGGATAGAGTGGTTCGTGGAGAAAGCGGTTGAGATCGGTGTCAGTGCGATCACTTTTCTGGAATGCGAGCACTCTGAACGCAAACAGCTTCGGATTGATCGCATCGAGAAGATTGCTGTCAGTGCCATGAAACAGTCTCAGAAAGGCTATCTGCCCTTGTTAAACGAGATGATGCCCTATGAGCGGTTCCTGAAAACCTGTATCCCGGAAGATACCTTTATTGCGCATCTGGAAGATGATGCCACTAAATCGATCCGGGATTATTATAAGGTAAACCGGCAGCATTGTATCCTGATCGGTCCGGAAGGTGATTTTTCTACAAATGAAATAGCAGCAGCCTATGAACTAGGTATAAAACCTGTTACACTAGGACAGAGTAGATTGCGTACTGAAACGGCCGCTTTAGTCGCCTGCCATACCTTGCACGTACTACATGATATCTATTCCCCGTTATAATCTATTCTAAAGATTTATCTATGAAGCGCTCCCTCCTGTTTTTATGTCTGATCTTATTTTGTGGCGTACTGGCTGCACAACAGAAGTATAGCTTCAGAATTGCTAAGCTGAAGTATAACGGCGGCGGAGACTGGTATGCGAATAAAACTTCATTGCCAAACCTGATCAGATTCTGCAATCAAAACCTGAACATGAACATCGCACCTGAAGAAGGTGTGGTCGAAGTTGGGAGTCCGGAGCTTTTCAGCTATCCTTTCGTGCATATGACAGGGCATGGCAATGTGGTATTTTCGGATGCCGAAGCGCAAAACCTTCGGAACTACCTGATCAGTGGCGGTTTTCTGCACATTGACGACAACTACGGATTGGACCAGTACATTCGGAAAGAGATGAAGAAAGTTTTTCCGGAATACGAATTTGTGGAACTGCCTTTTGACCACCCGATTTATAGCCAGAAGTATACCTTCAAGAACGGCTTACCCAAGATTCACGAGCATGACAACAAGCCGCCTCAAGGCTTTGGCATCATCCACAAAGGCAGATTAGTTTGCTTTTATAGCTATGAAACAGATTTAGGCAATGGCTGGGAGGATGCCGAGGTGCACAATGATCCTGAAAACAAAAGACGGGAAGCACTTCAAATGGGTGCAAATATACTTGCTTATGCGCTCACGCAGTATCTATAATCAGATAAAATAAGATTACGTTTCTGAAAGGCATTATATACCTGGGATATCAATTCTCAAAAGCAAACCCAAACTATAAAAAATTCAACTAACAGAATTCAAAGGCTGGATACCTTAGTTTTTGTTATAAGATCAAGGTATAGCAGATTTAATACTGCTTTCTGTTGAAGATCTCAGTTAGAATAAAGGCTTGTCGAACAGTTTGAGGATTTTGCAGCAACTGGGCATAGATGTTCGGGACTTCCTTTCTCTCCTGCTTTTTGATTTCATACAGGGCATCTGCTGCAGCAATGCGCTCTTTTCTTTGCTGGTTGTAGAGTCTGGCCTGTTCTGGGTTTTCCAGGGAGAGTGCCCGCATAGGCTCCCGTTCCTTAGCAACAGGTTGCGTGATAGGCTTTAATACTGGCTTTGGCTTCTCTACTGGGGCTCTATTCTGCTCGTTAGCCCTTTCCATTTTCGACTGCATTTCACGCAGAATATCCTCAAATGATGTAGCTGGAGCCGATGGCCTTTGCTGTCGGGCCTGTGGCTGGGCGGTAGGTATGGGTCGTGGTGTCGGGCGTTCCTGAGGTGGTCGCTCCTGCGGAGCCAAAGGACGTCCGTCATCTTCAGGCGTTTTAAAGGCTTTGCGCCAGGCCGTGTAGATGAAGTATGCCACAATGGCCAGAATGTATAGGATCAGTTTAAAATCTTCCATGCTCTCAGTCTCTTATCAAATATAGCAGAATTAATGTATTTCAGCTGCATAGTTCCTGTATATTTATACTGCTCCCTTGCGCTATGGTAAACAAATTAGTCTTATTTTTGAGTTTGGTTTGAATAGATTCCGCTGACGCGAATGCAAGTATCAAGATTAGAAATTAAAGGATTCAAGAGTTTTGGCGACCGCGTTGTCATTAATTTTGATGAGGGTATCACAGGTATAGTAGGCCCCAATGGATGTGGTAAATCCAACATCGTGGATGCCATACGCTGGGTATTAGGGGAGCAAAAGACGCGTAACCTGCGATCCGACAAAATGGAGAACGTGATTTTCAACGGCTCCAAAACCCGCAAGCCGGTGCAGATGGCAGAGGTATCCATTACCTTCGACAACAACAAAGGTATTCTCCCAACCGAGTATTCCCAAGTCACTGTCACCCGCAAGTACTACCGAAATGGCGACAGTGAATACATGCTCAACGGCGTAACCTGCCGCCTCAAAGACATCAATGAACTCTTCCTCGACACAGGTATAGGCTCTGACAGCTATGCCATCATTGAGCTCAAAATGGTGGACGAGATCCTGAATGACAAGGAAAATTCCCGCCGACTGTTGTTTGAGGAGGCTGCCGGTATATCTAAGTTCAGGGTACGCAAGAAGCAAACGCTCAAAAAACTGGAAGAGACTGATGCCGACCTGGAGCGTGTCGAAGACGTGCTCTTTGAGATTGGCAAGAATATGAAAACGCTGGAACGTCAGGCAAAACAGGCAATTAAGTACTTCCAGTTAAAGGATGACTACAAGAAATTCAGCCTGGAGTATGCCCGTCGTAACATCAACCAGTACCAGCAAACATTGGAGCGTCTTGAACAGGATGTGCAGCAGGAAACCGCTCTGAAGGAAGGTTATGTAGTGGCTGTAACAGAAGCTGAAGATGCTATAGCAGACCAGAAAGCGGAACTGAACCTGACGCAGGAGCAGCTAACTGAGATGCAGAAAACTATGCAGGTACAGACTGCAAAATTGCGTCAGCTGGAAAACGACATTAAGCTCAAGTCTGAGCGCAGCAACTTCCTGAAAGAGCGCATGACACAATTGCGTCAACAGATCAGTCAGGATACTGCCAACCTCGAGCATACACAGGAGAGCATTGTGGAACTCCGCGATGAGCTAATTCAAGTGCAGGACAGCTTTGCTGGTGCCGAAGAGCAGGTAAACGCTTTGAAAGAGCAACTGCAAGAGGCCAACGAGCAGAAGCTGGGTCTGCAGGAGGAATTTCAGGAGTTATCACAGGAGCAACGCAGCAAGCAAAATGCTGTTTTCCAACTGAACAAATCACTTGAGATAAGCCAGGTGCAGATTCAAAACCTGACGCAGGACCTGGAGCAACTTCGCCAGCAACAACTAACAGCCGATGAAGACGCCGCTGTACTGCAGGAACAACTACAGGAAGCACAAGCAGAACTGGAAGAAAAGACCTCTGCACTGGTGAGTCTGCAGGCCAAAGAAGAGTCGCTGTTGCAGAACGTCGAGAAAACAGAAACCGACATTGAAGGACTGAAAGAGCAGTTGGTAGCGCTGAACAGAAAGCGTGACGCCCGTCAGAACCAGTATAACCTGACCAAATCGTTGGTGGAAAATATGGAAGGTTTTCCGGAGGCGATCAAGTACCTGGCGCAGTCAGACAATTGGAGCAATCCAGCTCCTCTCCTATCTGATATCATCGCATGCGAGCCTGAATACAAGTCACTTATCGAAAGCTACCTTGAGCCCTACATGAACTTCTTCGTTGTGGAAGAATTGCAAGATGCCGTGGAAGCAATCGCCTTACTCAAGCAACACAATAAGGGACGCGCTAACTTTATCATTCTTTCTGAGATTGAAGAATTGGAGCCGACAGCTACTTTTAGCGATGGTGCTCTGAAAGCTGCCTTTGAGGTGGTAAAAGCTGATAAAAAATACAGTAGTTTACTTAAGTACATGCTGCGCAATGTGTACATCAGCGACGAGACCGAGGAAGACTTCTCCGCAGAGGACTACCGCACGATCATCCTGAAAGATGGCTCTGCTATCAAGAAGCCGCTGAGCCTGTCTGGTGGTTCGGTAGGTCTGTTTGACGGCAGCCGTCTGGGCCGTAAGCAAAATCTGGAGCAGTTGGCCGAAGAGCTAGAGCAGCTTCAGCAGGAAGTAGAATTGATGCAAAGCCGTATCAACGCGCAGCAGCAAATTCTGATCAACTACCGCAGCGAATCGCAGAAAGAAGCGATCAAACAGCTTGAAAAAGAAGTGGCCAAGCTGCAGCAGGACCTGCTCACGGTACGCATCAAAAACGAGCAGCACCAGCAGAATCGCAAAAACTTCGATCAGAAGCAACAGGAGTTGCAGAAACGCCTGGATGACCTTTACATTCAAAGTCAGCAAGTGTCGCCTCAAGCAGAGGAAGACATGCAGGAATTGAAGCAGCTGGAAGAGCAGTTAGCCGTGCTTACTTCGCAAATCAACCAGCAACAAGAGCAGATCAGTGTAATCTCTGGTATGTATAACCAGGAGAACATACAGTTCCACCAGCTCAAAAATCGCTTTGGCTCACTACAACAGGAGATCAGCTATAAACAGAAGACAGTAGAGACAAACCAGGAGCGCATTGCCGGATTGCGTCAGGAACTCCAAAAATCTGAAGAAGAAACCTTAGAGGCGACGGACTTTATAGAAGAGAACGAGGCTTTGGTGCAGACCATGGTGGAGGCCCGCCGGGAGTTTGGTTATGAACTGGATGCGGTAGAAAAGAAATACTTCAGCCTGCGAGGTGAACTGGACGAGAAAGACAAGACAATCCGGGAGCTGCAACGCAAGCGCCAGAACGCAGATGAACTCCTGATGCGTATGCAGCAGACCATAAATGACACGCGTATCAAACTGGTGTCAGTGCAGGAGCGTCTTGGAGCAGAGTTCAACATTGCTACGGAAGAACTGGAGCAACCTATACCTGAACTTGCTCATGATGGACTCTTCCAGTTGAGTAATGAAGAACTGAACAAGAATATTTCCGAGGTTAAGTCATCACTGGACCGAATGGGCCCTGTGAATGCCATGGCAGCGGAGGCCTATGTTGAGATTGAAGAACGCAACAAGTTCATAACAGAGCAGCGTGATGACCTGGTGAACGCTAAAAATGCCCTCATTGACACGATCAATGAGATCGACACTGTAGCTAAAGAGAAGTTCTTGTCTTCGTTCAACGAGATCAAGCAGAACTTTATCCGTGTGTTCCGTAGCCTATTCACAGAAGAAGATAACTGCGACCTGGTACTCACTGACCCGAAGAACCCGTTGGACTCCCGCATCGAAATTATGGCGCAACCGAAAGGCAAGCGACCGCTGACTATCAATCAGTTGTCAGGTGGTGAGAAAACCTTAACGGCGATCTCTCTCCTGTTTGCTATCTACCTGCTTAAGCCAGCACCGTTCTGTATTTTTGACGAGGTAGACGCACCACTGGATGATGCGAACATTGACAAGTTTAACAACATCATCCGTACCTTCTCAAACGAGTCGCAGTTTATTGTCGTGACGCATAACAAGCGCACAATGGCCTCAACTGACGTGATGTATGGCATTACCATGATCGAAGCAGGTATATCCAGAGTTATACCAGTCGATTTAAGACAGATCGCTTAGGATCCGACTTACCCTCAAAACAGAAGAGCCGCTGAATAAATCAGCGGCTCTTCTGTTTTGAAACTATGATACATAATCCCAGCTTAAGCATCGATCTCTTTTTGTAGCTTTTTAGTCAGTTTAGACTTTACCAGCTCATAAGACTGTTTAACATAACTTTCCCACTCTTGTATAGTTAGCCGGTCCCATGCTTGCACCTGCACCCATTTGTTACGAGCCATGTATGGAGCAGGTATGATTGCCGCGGTATTTGAGAGTTCGTCAAACTCAGCGTCGATTACTTTAAATGAAACACTTGGATCTCCCTGAAGACTGGTCACGCAAAACATTTTACCCCCGATAAGAAAACAAAGATCATTTCCCCATTTCACATCTTCTGTTACCCCTTTCAGGTTAAGGCAATACTCTCTTAAAACTTCTATGTTCATTTGAAATAGGGATTAAAGGATAGATGCAGTCAAAAAAAACCTGCAGCAGAGGTTAATGAAAGAATATAGTAAAGAGCTTAGCGCTTACAAAGCAATTTGAATTGCTTTGCCTTATGTTAACAGGTACAAGAAGAATGGCATCAGCACCAATAAAACTTATCTAACCCCTTGCTCAGGATACTTGCCAGTTTTCGTACGATAGAAAGCCATGATCTTTTCCAAATCGGCTTCTATGTCCCCTGATGGGTAAATAGATGGTCCTATACCTGCCTCCTTTTTAGCATAGTCTACATAGCCTAGCACAATTGGTACGCCTGCACCAATGGCTACATGGTAGAAACCCATACGCCAGCGTGGCTGGTATTTGCGGGTACCTTCTGGTGTTACGAGCACACACATATCGCCTGGCGTTTCTTTGATGATCTTGATCATAGCATCAACCATTCTTGTGTTTTTAGAACGGTCAATCGGTAAGGCACCCATTGATTTGAGAAGACCACCAAAAGGGAATTTCATGAATTCTTTCTTGATGGTAAATCGAATTGGAGCCTCCATCATGTAAAAGGCGGCCCGGGCGAATATGAAATCCCAGTTACTGGTATGTGGTGCGGCCACCATGACGCAACGGCGCTGATCTGGTGCCAGATTGCCATTTAATTTCCAGCCTGCAATTTTGAAAAGAAGTTTAGAGATCGCTTTTGCTAACATATAATAGGCTATAAAAAAATGCTAATCCACGACTCTACAAGGGAGAATGGATTAGCATTTCAAATATAGTATATTCTCTGCAAAAACAGAATCTTATAGGGCGCGTTTGATCACGTGCGACTTCTGACGCAAAAGATAGGCCTGCAATCCGAAGCCAATCATTGGCCCAAGTTCAGTGTAGGCCCTGCCGTCGCGGTCCACTTTGCGGAAGTAACGTAATGAGATAACTGGCTCAAGTGAAAACTGCTTGTTCAGGAACAGCGCATAACCTAAACCAACGCCACCTTCCAAAGCTTTATACTTCCGATCAACATCATTGAAATTTTGGAGTCCGGCCAATAAGGTCAGTTCACCGAAAACACCATTGAGCATATAATAGCGAAGAAAAGGTCCTGCCATTACAAAAGTTTCTCTGCTGGGTTCCCGCACATTGTCTGAAGCATCGGTTATCTTACTACTCCGGTGCAGCACACTGAGGTCAAGCCCCACGGCAAAGTCCTCACGCACAAAATAACCGTTTTTGCTGCGTAAATTAAAGTCGATCCGTCGGCCAGTTACTTCCTGACCGGCTCTGTTCAGTTCATTGGAGGTAATCAGGTAACTCCCCTGAAGATTACCACCTAGCATCAGAGAACCGTGTTTGATTTTGGCTCTAATCAGCGAACTCTCATTTTCCTGGGCCCTAAGAGAACAAATGTTAATAAAAATTAGGGCTACAATAAGGGTAAAGATACGATGTAGCATGGCAGAGTTAGATTGTATATGCAGTATTTACGATTAATATGAAAAGTAAGATTAAATTTTATCTTTTAATATTAATAATCTTAAAAGATAAATATTTTTTTAAAGCTTACTCTGCTAAGCTGATTGAGTTGCCCCGATTAATTCATTTTTAATACTTATTGTATAGTTGTAACCAATTTGAAAAAGTTCATCAGCTTTGCTAAAGCTCATGAGCCTGTAGTGCTTCAATTCGGGTGGTTCCACAAAAAAATCACAGAGGTGGCGGCGCAATTGCACATTGTTGTTTATTGCCAAATGTGCAGTTCGCTCGATCATACTTCGCAAGCTGGTGATACGCACATCATGGTTCAAGGGATTACTATGCACCCCTATCTTTATATCACATTTTCCCTCCAAAGCCGCTGTTGGCAGATTGTCCAGCAAACCACCGTCATTTAACAGCATGCCCTCATATTGCACTGGCCTGTATAAAACGGGAACTGCGGAGGAAGCAATCAATGGCTTGATCAGGTTACCACTGGAAAAGTTAACAGTCACGCCGGCATGCATATCAGTAGCACCGATAATAACAGGCAGCTGCAAGTCTTCAAAAGTGGCATTCTCCCCGAGATGGCGGCAGTAGAGTTTTTCTACTTCGTCTAGATGGAGTATACCTACTTGACCGATGGCCAATCGCATGATACGGTAGATACGCAATTCCTTGATGAGGCGCAGTATATCGTCTGGACTAAAACCCGCTGCGTAAAACACGGCTACAATAGCGCCTGAACTTACCCCGGAAAGAATAGCTGGCTTGATCCCTAGTTCGTCAAAGGCTTTGAGTACGCCCAAGTGTGCGATACCTCTGGCAGCGCCTCCTGATAGTGCCAGCCCTATTTGCTTCATCTAAAGTTCGCTGAGTGAAAATGTGGAGGCTAAGCGAACACCCTTTTCAGTGTGCTGCACGGTACAGCATTCATTCACAGCATCATGCTCCAGGTATAGCACTAAGTTCTCTTCCGCCGCCATGTTTAGAAAGCGGGCTTTCTCGTCAAGTGTCAGCAAAGGACGTGTATCATAACCCATGACGTATGGCAATGGTATATGCCCTGTAGAAGGCAGCAAATCAGCCATGAAAGCTACTTGGCGATTCTTATAGGTGATGATGGGCACCATCATCTTGTCTGTATGTCCATCAGCGTAAAAGATGTCAAACTGCGGGAAAGGAGAAGGCTTGGCAGGGTCAACAAACTGCAGGTGGCCACTTTCCTGCATCGGCAGGATGTTTTCTTTCAGGAAAGACGCTTTTTCACGCGCATTTGGCTCCGTAGCCCATTTCCAGTGGTCAGCATTTGACCAGTAGGTTGCATTCGGGAAAACAAGTTCTATAGCCCCATCACTGTTCTTATACCTGACACCGCCGCCACAGTGATCAAAATGCAGGTGTGTCAGAAAAACATCCGTGATATCCTGGTGCGAGAATCCGGCAGCGTGTAAGGATTTCTCAAGCGTAGCATCTCCATGAAGGTAATAATGACTGTAAAACTTTGCGTCCTGTTTATCACCTATTCCATTATCGATGAGGATAAGTCGATCGCCGTCTTCAATCAACATACAGCGCATCGCCCAGGTACACAAATTATTTTCATCGGCTGGGTTTGTGCGCTGCCACAGTGATTTGGGCACGACCCCGAACATGGCGCCACCATCCAACTTAAAGAATCCTGTATCGATTACGTGTAGTTTCATAATTTTATAGTGTTAGGAATTAAGGGTAATTCAAGAGAAATGTATTGATCATTTCCTTTTACTCGATGTCCAGACTATACTTATAGCTTTCCCCTTAAAGTTACCAAATCAAAAAGAGGTGGCAAAACCAGTATGGCCGCCACCTCTTATATATTTTAGGGAGTAAAACTTTAAAGTGCCGGATTTACGCCTACTTAAAATTTCACGATGTTCTACTCTAGGTTAACCTTCTACTACCACGCCCATGGCAGAGAATTTCTCGATGCGCTGCATGATGCGGTCTTCGGGAGCTATACCTTCCAACTCATCCAGCATTTTACAGATCTCTTTCTTAAGCGTGCGCATCATTTTATCTGGCTCCGTATGGGCCCCGCCTAGCGGCTCCTTGATAATACCGTCAATCAACTTGTTCTGCAGCATGTCGGTAGCTGTGAGCTTGAGCGCTTCAGCAGCCTGCTCTTTATAATTCCAGCTGCGCCATAAGATAGATGAGCAAGATTCAGGCGAGATAACAGAATACCAGGTATTTTCAAGCATCATCACACGATCACCGATTGCTATACCTAGCGCACCACCGGAAGCACCCTCTCCTATGATGATACAGATCACCGGTACTTTCAGCATGAACATTTCTTTCAGGTTGCGGGCAATTGCCTCACCTTGTCCACGCTCCTCAGCCTCCAGTCCAGGAAAAGCGCCTGGCGTATCAATAAACGTCACAATAGGACGACCAAACTTCTCCGCCATTTTCATCAGGCGAAGCGCTTTGCGGTAACCTTCCGGGTTAGCCATACCAAAGTTGCGCATCTGACGCTGCTTGGTGTTTCGCCCCTTCTGCTGACCAATGAACATCACGCTGCGGCCATCTACTTCGCCAAAACCACCCACCATCGCCTTGTCGTCGCTTACAGTGCGGTCGCCATGCAACTCCACAAACTTGGAAGTGAGTCCGGCGATGTAGTCCAGGGTATAGGGTCTATCAGGATGACGGGAGAGTTGAACGCGCTGCCAACGGGTGAGGTTGGCGTAGGTCTCTTTCTTTAGCGTCTTTATTTTTTCTTCAAGCGCTTTGACTGCTTCAGAAACGTCTACCTGGCTTTCGCTGGCCAGTTTTTTCATTTCCTGCAATTTGCCCTCCAGGGCCGCTATAGGTTGTTCAAAATCCAAAAGCATAATTCCTCATTGCTGATTGAAGCACAAATTTAACAGTTTACAGTTACGGAATTGCCAATCTTCAAAAATTATCGTCTATTACAAAAAAAGAATATTTGGTTTTGAGCTAGTTACGTTTTTAAGGCGAAAATATAGGGCCAAAATGTAGCGTGACACTTGCAGAATCAAAATTTACCCTCTACATTTGTGACACTTTAACGGATAGCGTTATCGAAATACATTTGGTCTGGTAGTTCAGTTGGTTAGAATGCCGCCCTGTCACGGCGGAGGTCGCGGGTTCGAGTCCCGTCCAGACCGCAGCTTAAACCCCTGCGGTTAATTTACAAGTAGAGCAACAGGCTCTGCACGTTTCAAGATTTTGGTCTGGTAGTTCAGTTGGTTAGAATGCCGCCCTGTCACGGCGGAGGTCGCGGGTTCGAGTCCCGTCCAGACCGCAGATTTAAACTGCGGTTTTTGCTCAGAGTAGATGACTCTGATTTATTTAAAGTATTGGTCTGGTAGTTCAGTTGGTTAGAATGCCGCCCTGTCACGGCGGAGGTCGCGGGTTCGAGTCCCGTCCAGACCGCTTAAAAGCTCTTGCGAAAGTAAGGGCTTTTTGCGTTTAAAGACCTCCCCTCTTCCATTCTATACCTATACCTATACCTATACCTATACCTATACCTATACCTATACCTATACCCGTGCACGATTGGAAGGGTCGCGGCCTGTCCCTACAAGGTAGCAACAGATATGTGTAATCGACCAGCAAGACAACAAAGCTCTCCTGTCCTATTCACTTCTCTACCTTCTATCCCTCCACATTCTGTCAGTGTGAGGTACGAAGTATACTAGAAACAAAAATGGCAGCTCCACTAAGTGAAGCTGCCATTTTTATAAAGCTATACCTTACTAAAGATAAAGCAGATTATTCGTGGTAGTTCAGGATGCGGTGACCACCTTCCATCAGGTAAGTGTCACGCTTGAACAGTTCGATGTCATTTTGCATCATGTCTTTTACCAGTGCTGGCAAATCGTATTTAGGAGTCCAGCCCAGTTTTTCTTTTGACTTGGTTGCATCACCGATCAACAGTTCCACCTCTGTCGGACGGAAGTAGTTCGGATCTACACATACCACTTCTTTGCCAATTTCAATCTGGTACTCCGGATTGTTGCAGGCAGCCACGTAGCCTTTTTCGTCCACACCTTCTCCCTTGAACTCAATCTCAATGCCCACCTCGGCAAATGACATCTTCACAAAGTCACGTACCGTAGTGGTTACACCAGTAGCGATAACAAAGTCCTCCGGTTCGTCCTGCTGCAGGATACGCCACATAGCCTCTACGTAGTCCTTGGCATGACCCCAGTCACGTTTGGCGTCCAGGTTACCCAGGTACAGACCGTCCTGTAGACCCATTGCGATACGGGCCGCAGCACGTGTGATCTTACGCGTCACAAAAGTTTCACCTCTCAGCGGTGATTCGTGGTTGAAGAGGATACCGTTGCAAGCAAACATGCCATAAGCTTCGCGGTAGTTCACCGTGATCCAGTAAGCGTAAAGTTTAGCCACTGCATAAGGGGAGCGCGGGTAGAATGGCGTAGTCTCTGTCTGCGGTACAGCCTGCACCAGACCGTACAACTCAGAAGTAGAAGCCTGGTATACCTTCGTTTTCTTCGTCAGCCCCAGGATGCGGATAGCTTCCAGGATACGCAGCGTGCCCAGACCGTCAGCGTTGGCGGTATATTCGGGCGTGTCAAAGCTCACCTTCACGTGGCTCATCGCTGCCAGGTTGTAAATCTCATCTGGCTGCGTTTCCTGAATAATACGGATCAGGTTGGTAGAGTCGGTCAGGTCACCATAGTGCAGCTTGAAGTTGATGTTCTTCTCGTGCGGATCCTGGTAGAGGTGATCGATGCGCTCTGTGTTGAACATCGAGCTACGGCGCTTCACACCGTGTACTTTATATCCTTTGCTTAATAATAGCTCCGCTAAGTATGCGCCGTCCTGTCCGGTAACGCCAGTGATAAGGGCTGTTTTCATGTGATATACTTCTTTAATGTAATTCTCTTTTTATGGTTGTATAGAATGTATGACTAAGCAGTCACGTATTTTTCTTTGAAATCGGCATAAGCAAGTGCTATACCTTCGCGTAAATCAATTTGGTGTCGGAAACCAAGGCTGTGCAGTTTGCTTACATCCATCAGTTTGCGTGGTGTGCCGTCGGGCTTCGAAGTATCAAACTCCAGTTCGCCTTCATAGCCAATCACATCTTTGATCAACAGGGCAAGCTCTTTGATCGATATATCCTCCCCTGTTCCGATATTGACCAGTTCACGGCCGTCATAATTTTCCATCAGGTATACACAGGCAGCAGCCAGGTCATCTGCGAAAAGGAACTCGCGCTTCGGACTCCCTGTGCCCCATACGGTAACAGCAGGTGCGCCGTTGTCTTTCGCCTCATGTATTTTTCGAATCAAGGCAGGAAGCACGTGCGAGTTCTGAAGATCATAGTTATCGTTATAGCCGTAGAGGTTCGTTGGCATCACGCTGATAAAGTTGCTGCCATACTGATCACGGTAGGACTCACAAAGTTTTATACCTGCAATTTTAGCAATGGCATAAGGCTCGTTCGTCTGCTCCAGCGGCCCAGTCAGCAGGTATTCCTCCTTCAAGGGTTGAGGCGCCATTTTAGGATAGATGCACGAAGAACCCAGGAACATCAGTTTCTTCACACCATATTGATGTGCGGCCTGAATGATGTTGGCCTCAATCATAAGGTTATCGTAAAGAAATTCTGCGCGGAAAGTGTTGTTGGCGTGTATACCTCCTACTTTGGCAGCTGCCAGAAATACATAATCGGGTTTCTCTGTTTCAAAGAATTCCTGTACAGCCTGCTGGTTTCTCAAATCCAGTTCAGAAGAAGTGCGGGTGATGATCTGGTTATGGCCATTTGCCTCAAGTTTGCGCAGGATGGCGGACCCCACCATTCCCCTATGGCCGGCAATATAAATTTTAGAAGTTTTTTCCATCGAATAAAAAGTACAAATGTGCGCAGTTATAGCACGCTGGACTTACCAGTTATTTAATTAAACGTCAATTACCAGGATTGAGTGTTCCGGTCACAGGATAGTTACAGTGATGCGGTATAAACAGCACCTTGTAACATAAATCCTATGACGCAGCTTACGCCAAACTTGACTGCATTGTTTGGCTCAATGCAAATAATATTAAAAAAGTTTGATATAAAAGTGCGTAAGCTCAGTACAATTAATGTGTTGGCTGTTATGAAAAGGGTGTTTCGCTAAAAATCTACCTGCAATCCGTTGGTAATCGCATAGATGAATCGGGTCACGGGTACAATGGGTCTGTCTTCGTAGGTGAAGCTGAAATTAGTGCGCATTGACACATGTCCGATCAGCTTGACTGTCAGGCCCAGGTCACCGCTGATGCGGTTGCGAAATCGGCTGATTTGCTGATCATATCCTGTCTGGTAGTAGGCTATGTTATTTGTCTCGACGTGCTCGGATAGTTTAGAGCGCAAACTGATGTAATTGGTAGACTTAAGCAAATCTGCCCTGCGTGTGACATCCTCCTGCTCCGGATCATCCCAGCTCTCGTGCTCATGCATTAAGCCGGTGCCTGCAAACCATGAGGTGTTATCAGTGCGATAAAGCAGCCAGCGCACTCCCCCACCCGTCAGAATTCTTCGCTCCAATCCGCGGGCCATGTCTGCCTGGTATTGTGTAAAGAGTTCGTAGGAAACTTTGCGTCGGCTGAACAAATTCGTCCGAAAGTGTGAGTATCCATTACTTGCCACAGTATTGCGCAACTCCCGGGAGTCATAATTCACTAACAGGTAATTATAGTAGTTCAGAAACAGGTAGGTATGCTGCTTGGATATATAGGCCAGATCACCGTTAAAAGTCAACTGCAGAAAATTATTGGGGTTGTTACGCCCCGCATTGCGGTTGAACATCGAAAAATTAAGCCCCGCCTTACCGGTCAGGAAATCAGCCGTGTCGCGTTGCACCCTTGCCCTCTCAATGTTCAGAATCTGGGCTTCCGCATGAGGGACAGCATAGACAAGGGAGATCAAAAGGAAGGAAACGATAACAGCTAATACACGCATAATATGTGGCTTTTCAGATGAGCAGGTATACCTGCAAAGGTATAAAGCCAGGGGGAGCAATGAAAATCGGGTGCTAATTCATAACATTTGAAGGAGTTGTCGTTTTATAGTATTAGAGAAGTTAATACCTCATTTCTATATCTTATACCTAACAAACTATTTTATGGCAAGAAGTTCAGCACAACTGGTTGCGGCTATCCGTCAAACAGCCGACCGACTGGCACAAGGCGCCAATTATCAATGGGGGCATATGGGCAGCTGCAATTGCGGTCACCTGGCCCAGACCATCACACAACTTGATAAAGGCTACATACACGGAGCCGCCATGTGGCGACACGGCGACTGGGGAGAGCAGCTTCGCGACTACTGTCCACAGAGTGGCTTACCTATGGACGAGATTATAGACCAGATGATTTCCTGGGGATTAACAAAAGATGATTTAGCACACTTAGAGCGGCTTTCAGATGCAAATGTGAAAGCCGCGCTTCCGAAGAACAGACGCTATTTGAAACATAATCTTCGTGATGATGTAGTGCTATACCTACATACCTGGGCCGATTTGCTGGAGTTGGAATTAGTGCCACCACTCAATAGAGAAGGTGTTAAAGCTAAAGCTGTGACAGGTATAGCGGTATAATTTATGGATTGTAGCTTACAGGTATATTTTGCAGTTTTGGCAAAAATATTCCTAAGCATGCAACATCAGACTATTATCGACGCTACGGCAACCTATGTGAGAGAACAACTCGAAGGCGAAGGTTCCGGTCACGATTGGTGGCATATCTACAGAGTCTGGAAGAATGCTCTGCACATCGCATCACTAGAACAGGGCGCCGACATTTTTCAGGTAGAGCTTGCCGCTCTGCTGCATGATATTGGCGACCACAAATTCCATGATGGTGATGAAACGGTTGGCCCACGCATGGTGCGGGATTGGCTGGAAAAGATGGGGCTGAACGAAGAACTCATCACAGCTATATGTGCCATTGTCAGCGACCTGTCTTACAAAGGAGCCGGCACCTCTTCTGCCATGCCCACCCTGGAGGGGCGTATCGTACAGGACGCTGACCGGCTCGATGCGATCGGCGCGATTGGCATTGCCCGCACGTTTGCTTACGGAGGTCACAAAGGACGTGAATTATATAACCCGTCCACTGCTCCCGTGCTACACGATAATTTTGAAGCCTACAAGTCCAGCACTGCCCCTACCATCAACCACTTCTATGAAAAGCTGCTTCTTCTGAAAGAACGCATGCATACTCCGACAGCGCGTGCCATGGCTGAGAAAAGACATCATTACATGGAAGATTTTCTGGCTCAGTTTTACGCAGAGTGGAATGCAACTGACTTTGAAGACTTGCCCAAAAACTAAATAGTTTAGCATCTGGTTTGAAATGCTAAAAAAACATACCTTTACTGAATGGAGATAATGGTAGGTATAGCGGCATTTTTAACGGGGCTTGTGGTGGCGTATTTGGCAATGAGAGGAAAAATAAGTGCGCTGCAAGACAAAGCCAATCAGGCAGTAGTGGCACAGGGTGTGCTGGAAGGGCAGGCAAAACATAGCGCACAGGAGGCCGAAGCCCTTAAAAAGCAACTGCGGGAAGCACAAACAGAAACCCTGGAGCTAACCAATGCGCTTACTAAAACAGAAACAGATTACGAACACCTCAGCCAGCGCATGCATGAGCAGGCTAAAGAACTAGAACAACTCCGCGAGAAATTTCTTCAGCAATTTCAGCATATTTCCAATCAAGTGCTCATGACAAATGCTGAGCACTTCAATAAGGCCTCTTCCGAAAACCTGGAGCGGATTCTGACACCTTTGAAAGAAAGAATCCGCGAGTTTGAGGCTAAGGTAGACCTAACTTACGAGAAAACACTGAAAGATAGTATTTCACTGAAGGAGCAGATCAATCAATTGTCAGCCCTGAACCAGCAGATGAGCCAGGATGCCCTTAACCTGACCAAAGCCCTGAAAGGTGAGAACAAGACGCAGGGTAACTGGGGTGAATACCTCCTCGAAAGTCTGCTTGAAAAATCAGGCCTACGGAAAGGCGTGCATTATGAGCGTGAAGAAGTCAGACAGAACGACGAACAAAAGGTATACCGGCCAGACGTAATCATTCGCCTTCCCGACTCCAAGCACCTGGTGATCGACTCCAAACTCTCGCTGGTTGCGTATGAAGCCTATTGCAGCTGCGAGGATGACGGACAGCTCGAGGCTTATTTGCGCAGCCACATTAGTTCTATCCGAACGCATTATACTGACTTGGGGCGAAAGAACTATCACCGTCTGAGCGGCATTAACTCTCCTGACTTCGTGTTGATGTACATCCCGATCGAGCCTGCCTTCAACCTGGCTTTGCAGCACGACCAAAACATCTTTACCGATGCCTTTGACAAAAACATTGTGTTGGTGACTACCTCTACCCTGCTGGCCACCCTGCGTACCGTCGCCGGGGTGTGGCGCCAGGAGGATCAAAAACGAAATGTACTGAAGATTGCAGAGGAAAGCGGAAAGCTCTACGACAAGTTTGTGGGTTTTGTAGAAGACCTCAAGACTGTAGGCCGACACCTTGAGCAGAGCCAGAGCGCTTACAACGGAGCCATGAATAAACTCACTGATGGAAAAGGAAACCTGATACGCAGAGTGGAGATACTGCGCGAACTCGGAGCTAAAACAAGCAAGCACTTAGATGAACACCTGCTGCAGGAAGCGATAGCCGCTCCCGGTGAAGACGACGAATAAAAATTACGCTATAATAAACAGAACAGCGGGCAATTCCTCTCAGGGATTACCCGCTGTTCTGTTTATAGTCTATACCTTACTTAATAATTTGCTTCAAGAGCCGGAACATCTACCAGTATAAAAGTAGCATTTGCCACCCCTCGTATGGCTACTAGTTCCTGCTCATCCAGCCTGATTTGGTCGTGCATATCAGCTTCAGCATTGTTTATTAGCAAACTGCCCGTCAGCACATAGATCAGCGTCCTACGGATCTTAAATGTTCTGAAATTGATTTCCTCGCCTTGCGACACACTACCGTAGTAAACCGTGGAATTGGAATTGATATAAGCGACATCCTCGAGCACCTTCTGACCGGTTACAAGGGGTATAAGCTCATCTTTTGCTTTAAGGAAGCCGACGTCCATCACTTCATAAGATGGAGCCAGACCACGCTTATTCGGCAAAAACCAAAGCTGCAGCAGGTGAATTTCCTCGTCAGTGTCATTCGATTCAGAATGAGTTATACCTGTACCTGCCGTCATGCGCTGCACCTGACCTGGCGAGATAGTTGACTGGTTTCCGATGTTATCTTTGTGGGTCAGCTCTCCTGAAAGCACAATCGTGATTATCTCTAAATCAGAGTGAGGATGTGCCGGGAAGCCTGAATGGGCTCCCACATAATCATCATTAAAGACACGGAGCGGTCCGAATTCCATGTTTTCAGGATCATAGTAATCTGCAAACGAGAAGAGATAGTGGGAACGGAGCCATTCATCCACCTGGGCCTCATATCTTTGGGAAGCGGTAATTAATCGTATCATATCGCGCTTTTGTTTTATGCTATGCCTTTACGCATAAAGCCATTTGTAGTTAACTACCTTCATAAAACAGGGCTTAAACAGCGCATCCTGCCCCATTTGAGGCAGGATGCGCTGTTTATACTATACCTTATACTAAAGTCGCACTAGTCAACTTTTTTCAGTTTAAGCATCTCTTTCTGAAGGTCAAGTACAATAGATGAAAGCTTATCAAGCGAGATATCCGCAATAGGGAAAGTAGAGCTGATATAAGACTTTGCTTCCCATATTTCCACTACATCCTCTACAGGCAACTCGTAAGGCACGTAAAGCGGGTTGTCAGAATGAAGGCGAAGCGTGGATGCCTCTTTCATCTTATTGTAAACACGCTTGAAAACAACACCTTCTTTGCCACTTACAATAATACAAGGAGTACCATCTTTAATAGTTGCCCAGTCTTCTACAAATCGCCCTACTATAACAGTACCTGAAGCTAATGGCAACATGGAGTCTCCACTGATCTCGAAAGCACGGTAAGTGCCTCCGCTGCCAAGCGTTGGTAGCCGGAATCGAGGCAAATCCTCAATGAACTCAGGGTCTGCGTATCCATTTAAATAACCGGCACTCGCTTTGTGAGGAACGAGTTCAATATTCTCACGATCATTCTGGTCAACTGTAATAGCTAATACACGAAGTTTACCGCCCCCCGTCTGGCTGGCTTCTGACTTGAAATTAGGATCTGAGAGATCCGCTGTGATTAGCTCATCAAGCGAAACCTCGAACAAGCGTGCAACATTAACCAGAGTGCTTAGCTTAGGCTCTGCTCTGCCCTCTTCATACGCTCCAACTAACGAACGCTTGATTTCTAATTTTTCAGCAAGCTGCGCCTGGGTATAACCGGCATGCTTGCGAAGGTGTCTTATATTCGATGTTACCTTTTCCACTATTATTCTTTGTTCGTGTCCTGACAATTAACAGAGCACTCTTGGTGCTGGCATGTAAACATACTAAAATCATACGTATTATACTAATTTTATTAGCAAAAAATTGTAGTGATTTTTAGTTATATTTATAAAAATATATATTACTTGTAAAAGTACAATTATACTGATACATATTCATCTTAACCAGTTATACGCCTTCCATTCATAATACAATTAAAATTTTTTTTACCAAATTGTTGCAATCTTCCTTTTTATCCAATTATCTTTCGTGAAAAGTAACCTAAAACACACATTATATGATAAAAATCTACTAAACCACTACATCCTGCCCTTCTCTCACAAAGAGAACTATCTTAAAGAATCCACATTTTAAAATGTAGACAGGAATCCTATAGTCTAATAAATCTTAGTCGGTCATTCTTTTTTTACAATTTTAGCTTGACTGCAAACTTTTCAAAAGTTCGTTTTGTTACGGGACTTTGTGAAAATTTCAATGCAATAATTAACACCACTATCCAACCTAACTTATATGATGAACAATTCTACACTATTCAAGGCGTTGTCAGGTTTAGCACTGGCATCTGTATTCACCCTCACAAGCTGCCAGAAAGAGGACTTCATGGAAGAGCAGTTTCAAACTGATACTATCCAGATAGATACCCAGCATGGCCAGGCTATACCTGGTCAGTATATTGTGGTACTTAAAAACGGCACAAACAACTTGAGCGCTACAGGCGTGAGTGCCATGACAATGGCGGGTCGTGCCGCTACAGTGGCCCTGCGTGAGCGACTGATAATGGCCTCTGGCATTGAGCGAGAAGCAATTCAGCAGACTTTCGAAGGCAACGTTAACGGATTTGCTGCAAGACTGACCAAGGAACAGCTGGATCAAATCCGTAAGAATCCGGAAGTAGCTTATGTAGAACAAGACCGTATCATCATGCTTGCCAAGCCTGGCACTGATAATACTACTACTAAAGGAAACGGTGGCAAAACCCAAGACGGTGGAGGAAACTCCACAACAAAAGGTGGTGGAAAGAAAACCACGACTGAGCCAACTCCATCTGAGCCAGCTCCTACTGAACCTGCCCCGACTGAACCGACTCCGAGTGAGCCTACTCCTACAGAACCAAGCCCAACGGAGCCTACTCCTACCGAGCCAAGTCCGGAACCAGAACCTGAGCAGCCTGTCATCAGCCCTTATAATAAATTAACTGCCATGGCTGGCGAAACGATTCCTTGGCACATTGCCATGAACGGTTATGGCGATGGTACTGGTAAAACTGTATGGGTTATCGACTCTGGTATCGATACAGATCACCCGGATCTGAATGTTGACTTCCAGCGCAGCACTTCACTTATCTATGGCGATGCGTCTATTGAAGATGGATTCGGACACGGTACCATGGTTGCAGGTGTTATTGCCGCGAAAAACAATGGAACCGGTATGATAGGTGTAGCAGCAAATGCCAATGTAGTAGCACTTCGTGTGTTTGATAACACTGGTTATGGTACGGTATCTCGTGCGATCAGCGCGGTTAACTATGTTACCAACATGGCAAAGCCTGGTGATGTGGTAAATATGAGCCTTGGTAGCGGTATCTCCAGCACACTGGACAATGCCGTGATGACTGCAGCTAGCAAAGGCATTCTGTTCGCCATTGCAGCCGGCAACAGCGCGACAGATTGCTCTGTAAACTCTCCGGCCCGCGTTAACGCAACTGGTGTATACACTGTGTCTGCAATGGATCGCTATCAGAACTTCTGGTCAAGCTCCAACTACGGTGCGCCCGTTGATTATACAGCGCCAGGTGTAAGCGTAACATCTACCCGCATTGGCGGTGGAATTGGCAGCGCTGGAAGTGGCACTTCCTTAGCAGCTCCACACGTGGCAGGTATCCTACTGCTGCGTGGTGAAGTCTTCTCACAAGGCATCGTGAATGGCGACAAAGACAGCTGGCCAGATCCAATTGCCTCAATGGAATAATAAACTTGCCTAATAAACAAAAGAAGGCCGCCCTGTATAGGACGGCCTTCTTTTGTTATGAAGTTTATAAACAATAAACTACCAGGCGTATTGCATCTTGTACATAGCCATAGACAGTCTGATCTTGAAATACTCGTACCGCTCTTCCAAGTGTTCGAATAGATCCTTCAATTTAGCGTCATTGCCCAGGCTTTCAATTGCATCTACTATAGCTTCGTACTCACGCTTGGTTACGAAATCATGCACCGGCACATCATAGCCCTGCTCCAGAAGCGTGGCTAAATGTGAGTAGATGGTCACCGGGTTAAGGTTACGTTGTTTCGCAATAGCTTCTGGACTCAATCCCTGCTTATAAGCTTCCCAGGTGACCAAATGCGTGGCACCCTTAATAGCGCTACCTTTTGCTTGTTCCTCCGTTAAAAAGGCAATTATCTCATTTATAAAATCATGGCCGTAACGCTCAAACTTCTGAGCGCCTACCCCACTGATGGCGAGCATCGCGATGCGATTGGCTGGCTTTTCAGCCGCCATTTCCTGCAGGGTGCTATCTGTGAAGACAACATAGGGCGGTACGTTTTGATTATCTGCCAGTCGCTTTCGCAGAGCACGTAGCCGCTCAAACAGGGCATCACGAATAATCTCGCGCTTCGGCTTTTCTCTTTGTAGTGTTTCGGTTTGCTGTTTGGCATCCTCGAACTTCACAAGCTCTATCTTTCTGCCTTCAAAGAGCACCTGCTTGCTCTGCTCAGTTAACTTCAGGGTATAATTCTGGTCGTAAGCCAAATCAACTAATCCAGCGTTTAGCATTTGGTGCAGATAGCGGTGCCAATCCAGGGTGCCGATATCACGGCCAGCGCCATAGGTTTTGATACGGTCATATCCTCCTGCCAAAACCTGGCTGTTACGAGAGCCGCGTAGCACATCCACTAATAGGCTCATGTTCAGCTTTTCCTGTGATCGGGCAATAGCTGACAGCGCTTTCTGGGCAATCAGTGTACCGTCAAAACGACTTGGAGGATTTCGGCAGATATCACAGTTGCCACAGTCTTTGGTCATTTGCTCGCCAAAGTACTGCAATAGTATGCGGCGTCTGCAGAATGTGGCCTCCGCAAACTGCTGCATACGCTCCAGCTTAACCAGTTGCAATTCATTTTGCGACTTATCATTATCAGACAGCATCGTACGCAAATTCATCACATCTGCGAAGCTGTAAAATAACAATGCATCAGATTTTGCACCATCACGCCCGGCGCGGCCTATCTCCTGGTAATAGCCTTCAACATTTTTAGGCAGGTTGTAGTGAATGACCCAGCGCACATTCGATTTGTCTATACCCATTCCAAAAGCGATCGTCGCGCAAACGATCTGCACATCATCACGCAGGAATGCCTCTTGTGCTTTGGATCGCTGCTGGGCACTCATACCAGCATGGTAAAATGTTGCGTTATACCCGTTTTCGCGCAGCTTACCGCATAGGCTTTCCGTTGCTTTGCGACTAAGGCAGTATATGATTCCCGGCTGACCATGATGGCGAGAGAGGAAGTCTGTGATCTTATTGAAACGATTCTGACCCGGCAGTACTGTCAGGTTGATGTTTGGGCGGTCAAATGAGGCAACAAACACTTGCGGCTGGCGCAACTGTAGTTGTTCTTGTATGTCTTTTTGAGTAAGTCTGTCTGCAGTAGCAGTCAGTGCCACTACTGGTACGGCTGGGAATTGCTGCTTGAGAGCCCGAAGCTGGGTATACTCTGGTCGGAAATCATGTCCCCAGGATGAAATACAATGTGCTTCGTCTACTGCGAAAAGGGAAACTTGAAGCCGCTTTAGGAATGAGAAGAAACCTGCCGAAAGTAATTTTTCAGGAGAAGCGTAAAGCAACTTAATTTTTCCTGCCAGACACTTCTCTTCAATTTGGTACTGCTCATCAGCAGTTTGAGAACTGTTCAGGTAGGCTGCAGGTATACCGTTGGCCAAAAGCGCCTCTACCTGGTCTTTCATAAGAGCAATCAATGGAGATACGACGACACAAAGCCCGGGCATTACCACAGCTGGTACCTGAAAACAGACAGACTTTCCGCCACCGGTTGGCATAAGCACCACTACGTCTTTCTGCTGCAGAATATCCGTGATGATCTGCTCCTGCATCGGTCTGAACTGCTCATACCCAAAATACAGTTTTAGTGCCTCACGTGCTTCTCTTATACCTAAACTCATGCCTGATAGAAAGTGTAACGATACGAAATGAAATTGCTTTACTAAACCCAAAGTTAACCATAATCGCCGTGAAATAGGTTCCTGTTTTAGGGGCTCGGGTCAGATAAAAAAACAATGATTCAATGAGGCCGTACCTTAGAGAGTGTATGAACCTTATTAAAGTATAAACTATGAAATCTGAAAGAACAAATGAATTAGAGCATGTGCTTATCAAATGCATCACTGCCTGTGAGGCTTGCGCCACAGCCTGCCTGCAGGAAGACGATGTAAAAATGATGGTACGCTGCATTATGTTGGACCGGGACTGTGCGGATATTTGCACGATCACAGCTCGTTTTGTAGCCCGCGACTCAGCGCATGCCAAGCATGTCATGAAAGAATGTATTGAAATATGTCGTCTATGCGAAGAGGAATGTCGCAAGCATGAACACGAGCACTGCCAGAAATGCGCTGACGCCTGCCGTGAGTGTGCGGAAGCCTGTGAGGCTTGGATGACTCGTTAAGATAAAACAGCTTGATAACAAAAAGGCCCCTGATCAAAATCAGGGGCCTTTTATTTAAAACATTTTGTATTGCTAAAAAATCATGTCCAGCAATGCTTCGATCAGGGAGAGCACTAAACTGAAGATCAACGCCCACAGAAAACCATCCACATCGAAACCTCCTACCAGTGAGTCAGCCAATAGAATGATCAGTGCATTGATGACCAGTAAAAACAGTCCGAGCGTTAATACCGTTACCGGAATTGTCAAAATGACCAGGATCGGTCGAACAACTGCATTGAGTAAGGCAAGTACTACTGCCAGAATCAAGGCTGAACCAAATCCCGCTATCTGAACTCCCGGAAGTATATAGGCTGCCAGAAGCGCTGCTACACCAGTGAGTAGAATCTTAATAATTATTCCCATTTCATTTCGATATATAGTGAAAGTATATTATTCTTATCACGCTATACGTTAAAGCGGGAATAAAGGTAAAACTATTGCAGTTCCAGGCGTTTCTGGGAAACAGCCATCCAGTTGCACAATTTGTATAGTAGTCGGGCTCCTACATTGCCATTCCACTCGCTGTCACCAGGAGATACTTCGCATAAGTCGAAACCGATGATCTCACGACCTGACTTCACAAGGGCTTTGATGAGGTATACAGCTTCTTCAAACTCCAAACCGCCAGGAACCGGCGTACCGGTAGCAGGACACAGTTTAGGATCGAGACCGTCAATATCAAAGCTGATGTATACCTTTTGAGGCAGTTGGGCGATGATTTTCTTACACTCCTTCTTCCAGCTGTCCCCCTCGTACATATTTTCTTTCAATACACTGTCATAGAAAATAGTCACACGCCCATTGGACTGATTGGCCAACTCAGCTTCAGCCTGGCATATATCGCGTATACCTACCTGTACCAGTTTTTTGACCTGCGGCAGTTGCAGCGCATTGAACATGATAGAAGCATGCGAGTACTTAAAGTCTTCGTAAGCATCCCGTAAGTCTGCGTGCGCATCGACCTGCAAAATGCCGTACTCCTCGTGACGGTCTGCCAGCGCATGCATCAGGCCTAGCGGCGTGCTGTGGTCTCCACCAACTACACCAACCAGTTTACCCTGCTCCAGGTAGTTATTGGCTTTGGCTTTCAACCACTGCAGCAATTCCTCTCCTTTTTCAGTAACTTCTGACGGCAGTTTCTCAAATTCTGATTTATCTGCTTCAGGACTTCCCTCTTCGAGCCAGTTAATGTAGTTTTCTGCACGCTGGCGCAGGTTGTCACTCACAGCAGCCCATTCTTCAGACACCTCTTCCATTGCTATACCTAGTTTCCAGGCATCTTTGATGGCAGGGTCAAATAAGTCGAGCTGTGGAGAAGCATCCATAATAGCCTGTGGGCCAGCAGCCGTACCGGCACTGTATGATACCGTTACTTCCCAAGGAACAGGTATAAGCACAACCTCAGACTCATCTACACTAAAAGGCAACCCGAAAAGGCCACCATTTATGTCACCCACACCGTTTGGGTCGAATGATGCAATCTTCTCTTGCTTGCTATTAGTTGGTTGGTTCTGCTGAGTACTCATCAGTTACGTTATCTGGATTTGAGTTTAAAAGCTCCTTCACAAAGTTAGGAAGTGCAAAGGCAGCTGTATGAATGGCTTCATTATAATATTTGAGACCCTCTTTCTTTGAAAAGGCTTCGGCTGCTTCATGATCAAATTGCAATGGGTTTGCATTGCCCTTTGCTGAGTAGGAGAAGCTCCAGGTGCCAGTCGGGTAGGTAGGTATAGCAGCCAGGTAGCAATGTACTTTCTCCTGACCGAATATCTTCTTATAAGTATCGTAGATCTCTACGAAAACAGCAGAGTTAAAGCGAGGCGATTCGCTTTGCGTGATCATCACACCGTCTTTAGTCAAACAACGGTATACCTCTTGGTAGAACTCCGCTGTAAACAGCCCTTCCCCTGGACCAACCGGATCAGCTGAATCTACTATGATCAGGTCATAGTGTTCGTCAGCGCATTCTTTGATATACTTGATGCCATCCTCTACCAGCAGGTTAAGGCGTGGGTTGTCAAATGCAACGGCTGTTTCAGGTAAATGAAGTTTACAGGCTTCGATCACTAATTCGTCGATCTCAACAAGCGTAACTTCTTCAAGCTGCTCATGACGCAACAACTCCCGTACGGTACCGCCATCACCACCGCCAATTACCAGAGCACGCTTTGCAGAGCGGTTGCTGAACATCGGTACGTGCGTGATCATCTCATGGTATACATACTCGTCTTTCTGGGTACACATGACCATTCCGTCCAGCGTCAGCATGTTACCGTAAGCCAGTGTTTCGTAAATCTCTACGCGTTGGTAGTCTGAGTCTTTCTTATAAAGCTGATTGCCTGAGTGCTTCAAAGAGAGGGCGATGTTCTCGTCTCGCTCTGTGAACCAGACATCTCTTGTAATTGAGCCATCGGCTTCAATTGTCTTCGCTGTTGCGTCACGGAGTGTCTCGAGGTTGAAGTCGTTGCGCTTCAGCAGGCTCAGCTGCCCACGGCGCAATTCCATAGAGGAGCCATGACCGGACTGGAATGCCTCTTTCAGATAAGTATAAGATACCCATGGGTCAACCGAGTCGCCACAGGTGAACAGGTCTACGGCTGCATAGCCATACTCAGGCCAGGTATGGATGGCCAGGTGGCTTTCCTGAATTACCACCACTCCCGATACACCGTAAGGCGAAAAGTGATGGAAAGTGCTGTTGATGACAGTAGCGCCTGCTGTTTCAGCAGCAGCGACCATGCTGTTTTCGATGTGCATCACATCGTTCATCAGTTCAGGAGAGCAATCGTAAAATTCAACTAAAATGTGTCTTCCTAAGGCGTTCATTAATTGACTGTGTGGTTTTTTGTAAATTAAAATGCAAAAAAACGAAAACTGACGCTATATCCAAAATAGACCTGTCAATTAGAACGTACGAAACAGGGCGGCTTCTGGCTCAAATTAAAGCACAGGTAATGCAAAAAGTAAACGAGCTATACCTGCAGGACTGATCCTAACAGGTATAGCTCGTTACGTAAGCACTCTAAAAAAACTTATTGAAGGTATAGAAACAACAACTTAGACTTTGAAGGTCCTGATAATTTCAAGCATTTTGATCAGGGTGCTTGTATCGAAAAACAACAGAAGAGGCAGTTCGACGTCTTTTGAGTTGTGCTGAAATTTAGTGATAACAGTAAACACTAGCGGTTGAAAGAGCGGGTGCTGTACCAGAATATCCTTAAGCGAGTTGGCTATGTGGTTTTTAGGCGCTTTGGGCGGCGATCCGTAGATATTACTCTTCAGAATATTGGCTAGTTGAGTCACAAGCGCCCCGGTTATGATGTTGCTGATTTCCAACAGAAGCGACTCCTGCATTACATTCAGTTCACCCTTCTGTACGTTAAGCATACTCAGGCAAACGCTGGAGAGCAGGCTGATGTGGTCTTCTGAGAAGAGCATTAATGTGGCTCCGTTCAGATCACCTTTTATGTCAGACTGTATTATAAAATGCGTGTCTTCATATCGGGCGATGAGCGAAATAAGGTCTTTGACTTCAATCAGCTGCACATCAGGCACCTTAAGCATGACTTTGTCTTTGGCGATCACAGCGAAAGAATCGGCAGCGCGAGCCAGTCCTATATTCAGGATCTCCTTGATAATATCCTTTTCCAACTCGGTTACATGCGTGTCCATCATGTTCATCGTGTTATTAGTTCTGTTATCCATCGCCTCATTTCCTCATCTTCTATTCACAAAATATCTGGTTATGGCAGGCACATCTAGCACCAGGCAAACTTTACCTGTACCAAGCAGTGTGACACCACCATATATATCTATGCTATCCAGCGGCTTGCTTAGCGGTTTTACCACTATGTCTTGCTGGCGATAGAGTTTGTCCACGACCAGGCCCAGCTTGCGGTTGTTGTACGAAACGATAATGATGTTCTGTACCTGTCCTTTCAATCTGGCCTTATCGCCCAGTCGCATTTGGCTTTCCTCCACATTCAGGAGTTCATCCAGGTATACGACTGTCACTGTCTCTCCCTTGATATCGGCAACCAACATGTCACCTACTTCGTGAAGTTCATCTTTATCCAGGGCCACTACCGAATCAGTGTGAATCAGTGGAATGGCATAGAAAATACTGTCTATTTCAAACAAGAGGGCTCCTTTAACTGCAATTGATGTTGGCAGTTGTAATATAAAGCTTGTCCCCTTGCCTTTCTTTGACTCTATACGTATGCGTCCTCCAATGGAGTCGATTGCATTCTTTACTACATCCAGGCCAACGCCCCGGCCAGAGAACTCTGTTACTTCCTTTGCCAATGAAAAGCCAGGCTCAAACAGGAACGAGTATACCTCTGAATCAGGAAGGCCTTCGGCTACATCACCTGGTACCAGTTGCTGCGCAACGGCTGCCCTTTTCACTTTCTCGATGTCGATCCCTTTTCCGTCATCCGTCAGGGTTATAATCACGCTTTCGCGGTCGCTGCGGGCGGAAAGCTTCAGTAATCCCGCCCGTGGCTTGCCTGCCTTGGCACGCTGCTCCGGCTTTTCTATCCCGTGTGTGATCGCATTGCGCATCAAATGCAGCAATGAGTCCGTCATGATCTGAAGAATATTCCTGTCTATCTGAATATCCTGACCACTCAGTTCCAGGTCAATTTCTTTTTTCTCGGCTGTCGAGATATCACGCACAACACGCGGGAATTTATTGAAGAGGGTTCCAATGCTTACCAAGCGTGCATCCATCACACTATACTGCAGGTCTTCTGTAATGCGGTATAAATGCGAACTCACGGACTTCAGTTCATCGCTATCCAACTCCCGGCTTAAAGACAGAATACGGTCCCGATCAATAATCAGCTCGCCTACCAGGTTCATCAGGTGGTCGAGTTTCTTTACCTGGATATAAATGAGGTCAGAAAGCGTCAGGTTTCGTGACGTGCTAAATTTCTGCACCTTGGCAAGCTCTACAGTACTATCCGAAAGACTGTCGACGATAATGTCCAGATTGCGGATCAGTACCGGATCGATTTCTACCTGTCGTTCACTGTCAATACTTTTGATCAGTTCGCCCAACAAGTCAATGCCGTCGAAAAGAACGCCTACCACTTCATCACTGAAGCTTAGTTCCTTGTTGCGAATTAGCCCAAAGGCTGTTTCAAGCTTGTGGGATACATCCGAGATTTGGAGATAGCCGATCGCTTTCGCGTTGGCCTTCAGGTTATGCAGCATACGGAATATCTCCGCCAGCACCCGGTCGTCCTGCGGTCTTTTTTCCAGTTCGCTGATGAGCCTGTTAAGGGCGTCGAAGTACTCCAGCGCTTCTGCTATAAATATCTCTTTATACTCCTGCTCTCTCGATTTCATGGATTCACGTCAGTTGTACTGACTTGCTGCTGTTCTGCTGCCACATACCGGTTTAAGTAGTTGGCTATTTTTGACAAAGGCAGCACTTTGTCGGTATTGCCGCTTTCTATAGCGGATTTTGCCATTCCAAAAATGGCGGAAGATGCCTCGTCCTGTGCGATGACGTGTCCTCCTTTTCGTTGTGATATGGCTCTGGCACCTGCAGTGCCGTCTTTCCCCATACCTGTCAGGATCACACCGACCACTCGCCGCACACCAGTCTGAGCTACTGCTATCATCAACTGGTCCACAGATGGCAGGTCGTGCCCAACTTCACCATCATCTTCGAAGCCAATCTTCAGACTGGAGGAACTTCCCATCACTGTCTGAACGATCATATTCCGGCCTCCGGGGGCTATAATTACTTTGCCTGACTTGGGGATCAAACCTGTGCGACCTTCGATCACTGTCAAATCTGTCATCCCTTTCAGTCTGCGGGAGTAGCTATGTGTAAATTTCGGCGGCAGATGAATGGCAACTAAAACAGAGGCTTTCAGCTTCGGGTCTAGTTGACGAATTATGTGTTCTACTGCCTGAGTACCTCCTGTAGAGGCTCCAATCACAATAATAGTATCAGCAGTGGCATTCCGAGGCTCTTTCGGCTCGTCCTGCGCAACTAACTGCGCCTCTGCACCCAACATGCTCAAGCGTTTCTGAGGATCCCAGTATTCTGAGTTTCTTACCGCTTTGACCTTACTGCAAATCTCGTCCGCTATTGTTCTATAAGCTGGTCTTGTTTTCGGACACGGCTTCAGGACGACACTATAAACACCCAAATCTATGGCGTCCCGGAGAAGCTCCAAACTGAGCTGATCCTTTTCAACCAGCATTACAATCGGTGTAGGGCATTCGCTGAAAACCTGTTTGAAGACGAGCAATTGCTCACCTTTTCTCAAATCTATGGAAGCAACAATTACATCAGCCTTCTGCTGTCGCAACGATTCCATTACCTGCGTTCCATTCGAGGCAAGGCCTGTCACTTCTACTTCAGGTGAACTGCTAAGAATGCTTTCCAACACCAGACGAGCGTGACTTGAGCCATCAGCAACCAGCACTTTCAGCTTGCTTGTCTGTCCTTTCAAAGTACGACTCCTTTCCTTCTACCAACGATGAGTACTTTTTAAGTCAGCGTAGTGCTACTCTTCCAGCGCTTTCTTGACAACCTCCAGCACCTTCTCTTCAGAGAAAGGCTTGACAATGTAAGAGAGTGCGCCATATTCCAGTGCCTCATTCACGATCACTTCCTGCCCTACAGCACTCACAATCACGATTTTCATGTCAGGTTGATCAGCTTTTATACCTTTCAGCACGTCAAGACCAGTGTTATCTGGCAAGATAACATCCAGCGTGATCAGGTCAGGGTTCGTTTCCTTGGCCAATTCTAAAGCAGTTTGTCCGTTAGGAGCTTCACCTACTATCTCGTAACCTGCATCTGTGAGCATGTTCTTGAGCATTGTGCGCATGTAGAAGGAATCATCTACAATCAGTATTCTTTTCATACTTTAAAGTATAGCTTCAATTTGAATGAATTGCTTTAATTATTCTTTAGCTCTCTAATCTCGTCCTGTGTCAGGATCTTGTACATGTCCAGCACAATGATCAGACGATTATTCACCTTGGCGATGCCTTCGATGTAATTTTCATGGATGTTAATGTCCTGCAAGAACGAAGGAGCTTTGTCGATCTTGGCCATAGAGAGATTAAGCGACTGTGGTACTTCGCGCACGATAACACCAATGCTGTACTCCTTTGCCTCTATCACCAAGGTATAGGTAATATGTGGATTAAGATCGCCAGCCAAAGGAACAGGCCGAATACCAAAACGCTCTTCCAGATCCATGATGGCGATAATATCACCACGGATATTAGCCACACCTTTAATAAAATCCGGGGTGCGCGGCATACGTGTTACATTTGGTGTAACAGTTACCTCCTTTACCTGGTCAATCTTAATCCCGTATTCTTCCGCTCCAAGCTTGAAGACGATCAGGTGAATCATCTCCTGCTTCACCACTTCTGGCTTAGCAGGAGTTTCTGCCTTTTCAGCCACCTCTACTTTATCAGTTTCAGCAGCAGCTCCAGACTGTCCCTCCTTCTTTGTTGTCTTTTCTTTCATTTGTCCGGAACGGTTTATTTGCTGCTTTCGTCAGTGTTCTTGTTTCTGGAGCTTACTGAACTTAAGCGTGAGTTCCCCGTCAACTGCTTCTGCTTTGGTTTCGCTGGCATAGAAGCCAAACGTCGATTATTCGGAGTATGGTTAAACACCAGGTTGCCGTCCACCAGCTTAAAGGCAGAGATACTGATTTGCAGATCAGCCGCAATATCGTTCAGGTTCTGAGAAGACGATGTAAGTTCCTGCATCGAAGCGGACAGTTGCTTAGCCGTACTCGCTACCTGCTGCGTACCAGAGGCTGTCTGCTCGGCAATGGCTACCACTTCTTCCACGTACTTCACTACATCTCCGATCGATGACTTCTGTACTTCAGTCGCAGTCAGGATATCCTGTGCCGTGCGAAGTGTTTCACCACTGGAAGCGGCAATATTTTTGAAGGCGCCAGATGCTTCGAATGTAGCATTCTTTCCTTTCAATACACGACCTTCCATGGTTGAGATCGCCATCGCAGCAGAGGCTGTATCTTTTTTCACGTCATCTACCAGTGTCGCAATTTCGCTGGCTGATTTGCGTGAGCCTTCGGCCAGTTTGCGGATCTCTTCGGCTACAACTGCGAAACCTCGTCCTGCTTCACCTGCACGAGCCGCCTCAATGGCAGCATTCAGGGCCAGCAAGTTAGTCTGCGCGGCAATATCAGTGATCACACCAAGTGACTTGGATATTTCCTGCGAGCGGGCGCTCAGTACTTCAATCGTTTTAGAGGTGAGTGATGCTGAGCTGGAGATTTCCTCCATGTTCTTCACCACTTCTGCCACTGTCTTCAGACCCAGCTGGGAGGTTTCCTCACCCAGTAAAGCTGATTTGTTTACCACTTCCGCACGGTTGGCCGTGTCTTTGGTGGTTTTCATGATTTCTTCTATTAGTTTGAAGGCTTGGTCTGTCTTGAGTGCCTGATTCTGTGCACCTTCTGCCATTTGCTGCATGGCAAGCGCCACATCCAGCGTTACGCGGTTCATTTCAAGACCTTTGTCTGCCATCTCTTCAGAAGAGCTTCCTACTACCAGTGAAGAATCGTTGATTTCTCCAAGCAGGGCATTCAGGTTATCAACCGCCAGATTCAAGGCATTGGCCATATCCAGGATATCACCCGCGGTATGGGCCTCTACCTTCTGGGTCAAGTCACCTTCAGAGATCGCACGCACAACGCGAGACACTTCCAGTACTGGTGTTACAATCGACTCCAATAGGTCATTGAGTGTATCTACCAGTTCTTTCCAGCTACCGCCTACACCTTGCAGTGTCGCACGCTCGGTCAGTTTTCCTTCTACACCTGCTACTCTTGCCACACGGCTAACCTCACCCGCCAGACGGTTCAGGTCGACCACCATGGTGTTGATCGTATCGGCCAGCTCCGCCACCTCGCCTCTTGCTTCCAGGGTTAGTTTTTGGGTCAGGTCACCTTTCGATACCGCGGTTACTACGCGTACTATACCTCGTACCTGTGTTGTCAGGTTAGAGGCCATCGTATTTACATTATCTGTCAGGTCTTTCCAGGTTCCGCCCACGTTTGGAACGTTGGCCTGTCCGCCCAGCTTACCTTCCGTACCCACTTCAAGGGCTACACGGGTTACCTCACCGGCGAAGATGTTCAGGGAGTCCACCATGCGGTTGATGTTTTCCTTCAACTCACCGAGCTCACCTTTCACATCCACAGACACTTTCTGGGTCAAGTCACCTTTCGCAACCGCAGTCGCTACTTTAGCGATGTCACGTACCTGCAGCGTCAGGTTGGATGCCATGGTGTTCACATTATCTGTGAGCTCTTTCCAGGTACCACGTACTTTCGGTACATTGGCCTGGCCACCGAGACGTCCTTCCGTACCCACTTCACGGGCCACTCTTGTAACTTCGTCGGCGAAGATGTTGAGTGAGTCCACCATCTGGTTCAGGTTCTCCTTCAGGTCCAAAATCTCACCGCGGGCTTCCACTGTGATCTTCTGGCTCAGGTCACCTTTTGCTACTGCTGTTGCAACCTTGGCAATGTCACGTACCTGAGAAGTCAGGTTAGACGCCATGTAGTTTACGTTATCTGTAAGGTCTTTCCAGGTTCCGGCTACGTTCGGAACATTCGCCTGACCGCCTAGTTTACCCTCCGTACCTACTTCACGGGCCACTCTTGTTACCTCGTCACCGAAGATGTTGAGTGAGTCCACCATCTGGTTAAGGTTTTCTTTCAGATCCAGGATTTCTCCTCTTGCCTCAACCGTGATTTTCTGGCTCAAGTCACCTTTCGCTACCGCGGTGGCCACTTTTGCTATACCTCGTACCTGCGTTGTCAGGTTGGAGGCCATCGTATTTACATTATCTGTCAGGTCTTTCCATACACCCGCCACGTTTGGCACGTTGGCCTGTCCGCCCAGTTTACCTTCTGTACCCACTTCAAGGGCTACACGGGTTACCTCACCGGCGAAGATGTTCAGGGAGTCCACCATGCGGTTGATGTTTTCCTTCAACTCGCCCAGCTCACCTTTCACATCCACAGACACTTTCTGCGCCAGATCACCTTTCGCAACCGCAGTCGCTACGTTGGCGATGTCACGCACCTGCAGGGTCAGGTTGGAGGCCATGGTGTTCACGTTGTCCGTAAGGTCTTTCCAAACACCACCTACATTCGGAACTGATGCCTGACCGCCAAGGCGACCTTCCGTACCCACTTCGCGAGCCACTCTTGTAACTTCGTCGGCGAAGATGTTAAGAGAGTCCACCATCTGGTTTAAGTTCTCCTTCAGGTCGGCTAGTTCGCCTTTCACGTTCACCGTGATTTTCTGGCTTAGGTCACCCTTCGCCACCGCTGTTGCTACATTGGCAATGTCGCGTACCTGAGAGGTCAGGTTAGACGCCATGTAGTTTACGTTGTCGGTCAATTCTTTCCAGATACCGGCTACGTTTGGAACGTTCGCCTGACCACCCAGTATACCTTCTGTACCTACCTCACGTGCCACACGGGTTACTTCCGCGGCAAACACATTCAGTCGGTCCACCATTTCATTCAAGATGTCTTTCAGGTCACCCAACTCACCTTTCACGTCCACAGACACTTTCTGTGTCAGGTCACCTTTCGCCACCGCGGTTGCAACTTCAGCAATGTCACGCACTTGCAGGGTTAGGTTGCCTGCCATCAGGTTCACATTGTCGGTCAGTTCTTTCCAGGTACCTTCTACATTCGGTACTGCTGCCTGACCACCTAGTTTACCTTCTGTTCCCACTTCACGGGCCACTCTGGTTACCTCACCGGCAAAGATGTTAAGTGAATCCACCATCTGGTTGATGATGTCCTTCAACTCAGCCATCTCACCGCGAACGTTTACCGTGATCTTCTGGGTCAGGTCACCTTTCGCAACTGCTGTAGACACGTTTGCTATGTCACGCATCTGCGAGGTCAGGTTGCTCGCCATCGTGTTCACGTTATCGGTAAGGTCCTTCCAAACACCACCAACATTTGGCACTTTGGCCTGGCCGCCAAGGCGACCTTCCGTACCTACCTCACGTGCCACACGCGTTACCTCGTCAGCGAAGATGTTGAGCGAGTCCACCATCTGGTTCATGTTGTCCTTCAGCTGGGCAAACTCACCGCGCACATCCACGGATACTTTTTGGGCCAGATTACCTTTCGCCACCGCAGTCGCTACATTCGAGATGTCACGTACTTGAGAGGTCAGGTTGCTGGCCATCGTATTTACATTATCTGTCAGGTCCTTCCACACACCGGCCACATTTGGCACCGATGCCTGTCCACCCAGTTTACCCTCGGTACCCACCTCCAGGGCCACACGCGTTACCTCACCTGCAAACAGGTTCAGGTTGTCAATCGTACGGTTGATCGTCTCGGCCATGACCTTAAAGTCACCTGATACCGGGATCTGGAAAGTTTCATCCAGATTACCACGCGATATGTTCTTCAGTACTTTACCCACTTCAAGTACCGGAACCGCGATGGAATCCACCAGACCGTTGATGTTATTGATCATGTCCTTCCAGAAACCGGAGGCATTCTCAGCTGAGGCACGGGCCTTTAGGTTACCCTCCACACCGGCTACTTTGGAGATACGAGACACCTCACCACCTACACCACCAATCATTTCCACCATCGAGTTATAGGCTTCGGCTATTTCCGCGAAAATGTCGTCGTTCTGCTTGGTAAGACGTACCGAGATATCCCCTTTCTTAAAGGCATCAAGAGCGTAAAGCACCTTGTTGAGTTGTTCGCCAATGTATTCAGGGCTGGACGGCAACACCTGCTTGCGGTTCTGCTTGCCATTCGGTCCGTTTTTCACAGGTATAGTGGTAGTTGGTCCCATCTTCGCACCAGCTGGATTAGAGCTTGTGTCACCGTTTGTAGCCGTAGCTTTGGGAGCTATAGTCGTTGCTGGCTCCTTCTCCTCTACGGTAGTCGTAGCGGTAGCAGGTGCTTGCTCCTTTGCTTTTGTCCGAGACGAGGTGTTCTTCTCTGGCTTCTCTTGTTGGCTGGTTTCTGCGTCACTGATGAGCTTTTCTTTGCTCAGCTTCAAATTTTTACCTAATGCCATATGTTTAGGGTTGTATGGGTTTTTGTTTTCTGTTCAGCTCACATCGGCATTGGGTAAACATGCCCGACCGAACAGAACAAAAGGAAATGTAGTGCAATTTAATCAATTTCAACCAATGTATGCAAGCTGAAGATTAGCTCGCGTGAAACTCTTCAGCCAATGCCTGATAATCTTTCGCCCCGTTAGAAGAGCCGTCGTAATCCAGCACACTCCTGCCAAATGATGGTGCTTCGGCCAGTTTCACGTTAAGTCTTATGTGGCTATCAAATATTTTCTCCTGCACATTTTCGCGCAAGTAAGCCAGCACCTCCAAACTGAGCTTGCGCCGCACATCAAACATGACCACTACGATCCCTTTAATTTTTAGTTTCGGGTTAAACGCTTTTTTTACTTTCGCAATGGTGTTCATGATCTGATCTAAACCCTGTAGCGTAAGCACCTCCATCTGCAAAGGTATCAGCACTTCATGGGCGGCAGTCAGGGCGTTTAGTGTTAAGACCGAGAGTGACGGCGGACAGTCAATCAGCACATAATCAAAACCTTTGAGCTGCGAGAGCATCGTTTTCAGGAATTTCTCACGTTCTGGCTGCGTCACCAGCGATATTTCCACGTCTACCAGTTCATTGGACCCGGGAGCCACCCAAAGCCCGTCTTTCTCAACTATAATATCTTTTATAGATTTTGTACCCAGAAAGGCCTCGGCTAACGTATGGTCAGGAGATGAAACAGCCAGGCTGTACGACAGGTTGCTTTGCGGATCCAGGTCAACCAGGAGGACTTTATGCCCTTGTTTGCTTAGTGCGCTGCCCAGGTTGATAGTGGTTGTAGTTTTGCCTGTGCCACCTTTTTGGTTAATCACAGCTACTATTTTAGTTTTCATCCAGCTTCTTGATGATCAGGTATAGGGTGCAATGAAAGTTTTATAAAGCTATCAAAAAAAAATGACAATCGATGCCACCAGCTAGAGTATCCGGCGTTATGGCTGTGTAAACTGGGTTTCGAGTTGTCCGCTTTTCAGGTGAATCTCCTGCCACGTGTCCAGTTCAAATTTTATGGCAAAGGCACCTGCGGGATCAAGATACCCCACATGCTGTTCCGTCAGCGTACGGACCAGACTCGTTATACCAGGGTTGTGCCCCACGAGCAGCACACGCGTTACATGGTCAGGCAATTGGCCGAGTACACGGAGTAACACACTATCACGCGCATTGTAAAAATCGGGCTCGTACTTGATCTGATCTTCATCAAAATAGAGCTTTTCAGCCAAAAGTCTCGCTGTCAAACCAGCTCTGGGTGCCGGACTGCTCAGAATGACATCGAACTTCCGGAACGTATCCCGGAGCCATTGGCCTGTGATGCGCGCCTGATGTTGCCCATTTTTTGTAAGTTCCCGCTCAAAGTCTGGTTGAAGCGGAAAAGGATCATTTGACTCTGCGTGGCGGCAAATGACTAACAATCGTTGCATATAAATATAAAAGAGGTCCGTATAGATAGTTAAGCTAATAAAAACAGCCTGTTCAGCAAACTATGATGGCATGTTAAACCTATGTTATCAATTTCAGGTTGTATATGTTTGAAAAAAAATTTGAACTTTGGGCAAAATTAAAATGAATCGCCCCTAAATATATAGGATGATAAAAAATCTAGTCATAGTCGAGTCACCGGCCAAGGCCAAAACGATTGAGGGATACCTGGGAAAAGATTTTGTAGTGAAATCGAGCTTCGGCCATGTGCGGGACCTGCCTAAAGACAATAATGCCATCGATGTTAAAAATAACTTCAAGCCGACGTATGTCATTTCCAACGATAAGAAGGAAGTGGTTGCCCAGCTGAAAAAGCTGGCCAAAGAAGCTGAAATGGTATGGCTAGCGTCGGACGACGACCGGGAAGGAGAAGCTATATCATGGCACCTGACCGAAGCCCTCAACCTGACTGAAGCCAAAACTCGCCGCATCGTATTCCGGGAGATCACCAAAAATGCCATCCTTAATGCCATCAGCTCACCACGTGGCATTGATATGGACCTGGTAAACGCACAGCAGGCACGCCGCGTGCTGGACCGCCTGGTAGGCTTCGAACTCTCTCCTGTGCTTTGGAAGAAGATTAAAACAGGGCTCTCGGCGGGACGTGTGCAGTCCGTTGCGGTACGCCTTGTGGTGGAGCGGGAGCGTGAAATCGAAAAATTCAACGCAGAATCAAGCTTCCGGATTACGGCTCAGTTTGATGTGCAGGGGAAAACACTGGAAGCCGAACTGCCAGCTAAGTTTAAAACAGAACAGGAAGCGCAGGACTTTTTACAGCGTTGCATCGGGGCAACCTATACCATTGGCAACCTCGAAACCAAACCGCTCAAGCGCAGCCCTGCTCCTCCGTTTACCACTTCTACCCTTCAGCAGGAAGCCAGCCGAAAGCTGTATTTCTCTGTAGCCCAAACCATGACAGTGGCGCAACGCCTGTACGAAGCCGGTAAGATCTCATACATGCGTACTGACTCCCTCAACCTGTCAGATGAGGCGATACAGGGAGCCTCCAACGCCATTCGCAATTCTTTCGGAGAGAAATTTGTAAAGACCCGACGCTTTAAGACCAAGTCGTCTGGCGCACAGGAAGCGCACGAAGCCATCCGACCAACTGATTTTTCGCAGCTGACTGCCAGTAGCGACCGCAACGAGCAGCGCTTGTATGAGTTGATCTGGAAGCGCGCCATCGCCTCACAGATGGCTGATGCCGAAATTGAAAAGACAACGGCCACCATCGACATCTCTACGCAACCTGAAAAGCTGGTTGCCACGGGTGAGGTGATCAAGTTCGAGGGATTCCTGAAGGTATACATTGAATCCAAGGATGATGAAGAAGGTGGAGACGATGATGTGAAAGGCATGTTGCCTCCGTTGAGCATCGGTCAGGACCTGGCGCTGCGTCAGATGCAGGCTACTCAGCGCTACTCCCGCCCTGCCCCAAGGTATACGGAAGCCAGCCTGGTGAAGAAGCTGGAGGAAATGGGTATAGGTCGACCATCTACTTATGCCCCTACTATCTCGACCATCCAGAAACGTGGCTATGTAGAAAAAGACAACCGCGAGGGGAAAGAGCGTAAATTCAATGTGCTGACCCTGAAAGGGGATCAACTCAGCGCTCAGACTAAAACCGAAATCACGGGCGCCGAGAAGAGCAAGCTGTTTCCAACCGATACGGCTATGGTGGTAAATGACTTTCTGGTAGAGCATTTCCCGAACGTAATTGATTACTCTTTCACAGCCCGTGTTGAGGCTGAGTTTGACGAGATCGCGCACGGTCAGCAGGAATGGGAACAGATGCTGGAGAACTTCTATGCCAAGTTCCACAAACGCATCGAAAACAGCGAGAGCATCAACCGTGCTGACGTTTCAGGAGCCCGTGAGGTAGGTATAGACCCGGTATCCGGTCAGAAAATAATTGCCAAACTGGGCCGCTTTGGTCCTTATGTGCAGCTCGGTGAGGAAAATCCAGATACGGGTGATAAACCTGTGTATGCCAGCCTACGCAAAGGGCAGTTCATTGAAAGCCTGACACTGGACGATGCACTGGATCTGTTTAAACTGCCACGCATTGTAGGTGTGTATGAAGACAAAGAAATGAAGGCGGCGATTGGCCGGTTTGGTCCTTACATCAGCCATGCCAGCAAGTTCTACTCGCTACCTAAAACGATGGATCCCATGACGGTAACAGCCGAGGAAGCCATTACGCTGATTGAGGCCAAGCGCAAAGCCGATGCCGAAAAGCTGATCAAAACGTTCGATGAAAATCCGGAAGTACAGGTGCTTAATGGCAGGTATGGCCCTTACATCGTAGTAGGCAAGAAGAATGTGAAGATTCCGAAAGGCAAAGAACCAACAGAGCTCACGCTTCAGGAGTGCCTGGACTTAGCAGAGCAAACCCCTGAAAAGAAAGGGCGCGGAGGATTTAAGAAAAAAGCCGAGGCACCAGCAGCAGAAAAGAAGCCAGCTGCGAAAAAGGCCGCAGCCAAGAAACCCGCTGCTAAAAAGCCGGCGGCCAAGAAAGCTACCGCCCCTAAGAAAAAATAAGCAAAAAGAAGCCGCTCCAATCCGAGCGGCTTCTTTTTGCTACATATCCAGGTATAAGCACTTGATATTTTTTAGTGGAGCCACTATGACCGCCAAACCTGGTTTGCTTTCATGAAGTATTAAGATCAGTTCAAATGACACATGTTATGGCTAAAAAGAGACTTGTGGTTCTTACAGGTGCAGGTATAAGTGCAGAGAGCGGTATAGCAACCTTCCGGGACGCTAACGGTCTTTGGGAAGGGCATGATGTGATGGAAGTAGCTTCGCCACAAGGCTGGCGAAAGAATCCTGAACTGGTACTGGACTTTTATAACCAGCGTCGCAAGAACGCGCATAGCGTGAAGCCTAATGCCGGCCATATAGCTTTAGTTGAACTGGAAAAGGCGTTCGATGTGCGCATCATCACTCAAAATGTAGACGATCTGCATGAACGGGCAGGTTCCTCCAACGTGATTCACCTGCACGGCAAATTGTTTGAAAGCCGTAGCACCCTCGACCCAAAACTGATCTACAAAATGGAGGGATGGCAAATTAATCTGGGTGATAAGTGCGAACGCGGTTCACAATTGCGTCCTAATATCGTGTGGTTTGGTGAGCCCGTCCCGATGATGGAGCAGGCGATGGCAGAAACGCTGCAAGCGGACATATTCCTGGTGGTAGGGACCTCTCTGGTCGTATACCCTGCAGCCGGTCTGGTAGACTTAGTACCAGATGAAGCGCCTATTATGGTGGTGGACCCCAACCTGCCCTATGTACGACCACGCCCTAACCTCCAACTTTTTGAAGAAAAGGCCAGCACAGGTATGGTAAAAGTGAAAGAGCTGCTACTTGAAAAACACCTCTAGCGCTACCTGACCACAACCCCATCCTAAAGATCACAGGTATACCTGGCAGATCTCATTCAACCTGTCTTCTTCTTAAAATATGCTGGCAGTCAATGGCTAGAGCCCTGCTTTTATGAATGACTTTCTAAGAGAAAGTCCTGTCTTGCGCGCATCGTAATATTCCCTGAAAATATTTTTAATTAATGGTTAAACCTTCACAGTCTCCACTTGCTCTAAGTGTTTTAAAAGAGGGGTTGAAGGCGATCTGCTGAAGACTCCTTTCGCAAGTATTTCCCAATAAGCTTTACACAAGAGTCCTAAAAATCTACACTACATCTAGAATGAGAAAGTTATTCTCTCTGCTGATCTTGCTGATCGGCTTTACACAGGTATACGCACAGACTGTATCCGGAACAATCCAGAGCGCTACAGACAAAAGTGGGCTGCCGGGCGCGAGTGTGGTGATGAAACGCGCCGCCAGCGAAGCGATTCTGACCACTATGACAGACGGCCAAGGTGCATTCCGCTTTGAGCGGGTTCCATCCGGAAACTATACCCTGGAGGTGCGCTTCCTGGGATACGATATGCTTTCAAAACAGGTACAGGTAGCACAGGCGCCTGTCAACCTGGGTGCGCTGAGTATGCAGGAGCAAAACACGCGCCTCGGCGAAGTACAGATCATCGGACGTGCCCCTCTCGGCGAAATGAAGGGAGATACGTCTCAGTTTAATGCCAAGGCCTTCAAAACAGCTCCGGACGCCAGTGCTGAGGATCTGGTAACCAAAATGCCTGGTGTGCAGGTACAGGATGGCCGTATTCAGGCGCAGGGCGAAGAAGTTCGACAGGTGATGATCGATGGCAAACGCTATACCGGCGAGGATGTAACATCTGCCATGCGTAACATTTCATCTGACATGATCGAGAACGTGCAGATTTTCGACGCGCAGAGTGACCAGGCTTCCTTCAGTGGTTTTGAAGATGGCAACCGACTCAAAACGATCAATTTTATTACGCGCAAAGACCGTCGTGAGGGCTATACCGGCAAGATATCAGCAGGCTACGGCACTGATGACCGCTACATGGCCGGTGCAGCCATCAACTTCTTTAAAGATGACCGTCGCATCACTTTAACCGGACTGACGAACAACATTAATATGTTCGACTTCTCGATTGGCGAAACACCTGGTGGTGGCATGCGCGGTCGTAGAGGGGGTTGGGGCGGTGGCTCCCCTATCGGTATCATCAATACCAACAATTTCGGTATCAACTACCAGGACAAATGGGGTAAGAAAGTGGACGTAAGTGCCAATTACAACTATACCAACCGTGACATCGTCAACGACCAGTACCGTTTCCGTGATTTTGTGTCTGACGAAGCCGGATTGCAATACACGGAAGACGCCAACAACAGAGACCGTGAGGACGGACATCGTCTGAACATGCGCCTGCAGTATAACATCAACGAGAATAATCGCCTGCTTGTAACACCGAGCCTGCGTATCCAGAACGACAATAACTTTACGGCGAGAGTTGCCCGCACCTTCGATCTGGAAGGTACCTTGTCAGAGTCGCTTAACCGCTCCAGCTCTGACAATGCCTCATTTAACTTCAGCAACAACATCCTTTATTCGAAGCGATTCGGTGATTCAGGCCGCATCCTGACGACCAACTTCAACACCAGCATCAACAATGTGGAAGGAGATGGTTACCAGTTTGAGCAGACCCAGAACTTTGAAGACCCCAACCGTGACGTACTGCGTGACCAGTATATCCGACTCGATCGCAAAAACCTAAGCTGGTCAGGCAGCACCAATTACTCGCAGCGCCTGGGTGAGAAATCACGCTGGCAGTTAGAGTATAGCATTGGCAACCAGATGCGTGACTCAGATCGCAGAACATTTGATTTTGCCGAGTCTGACTATACTGAGTTCAACATGCCGTTGAGCAGCACTTTCAAGAGTGATTACCTTTCGCAGAGTATTGGACCAAGCTATCAGTACCGTGATGACAAGGCCAGATTGCAGGTGAATGCCCGTTATCAGTACGCCACACTCAATACCGACAGCCAATTCCCTGTTGACCTGGAGCCAATGGAGCGCAGATTCAACAACTTCCTGCCTTCTGCAGAGTACGAGTACAAGTTTTCACAGTCACAGAACCTGACACTCAACCTGAGAACCAATACCAACGTCCCTTCGGTGGAGCAGCTGCAGGAAGTGCTTGATATTTCGAACCCTTTGCAAGCCCGTATTGGTAATGCCAATCTGGACCAGGATTACCAGACTCGTTTTAACATGCGCTACCGTAACTTTAATGCTGAAACCAACCGCGTGTTCTTCATCGGCATGTTTGGTACCTTGACCAACAACTATGTTGCTAACAGCGTGTACACGACCAATGTGCCCGAAGGTATAGCTGAGGGCTATGAACTGCGCCCGGGTGCTCGATTAAGCCGCCCTGTTAACCTGGATGGTTATTACAACGTGCGTTCATTCTTCAATTATGGACAGCCACTTAACTTCATCAGCTCTAACTTTAACCTGAATGGCTCGGTAGGTTATTCCAGAATACCGGGTATGATTGATGAGCAGATCAATTATGCTAACAATACCAACCTGGGTGCCGGCTTCAACATCAGCAGTAACATCAGTGAGAAGATTGACTTCACCGTATCAACTTTCTCTAGCTACAATATCGTATCGAACACGCTGCGCACTACACAGAATAATAACTTCTTCAACCAGAACACCAATGTGCGATACAACTGGATTCTTTGGAAAGACCTGGTGTACCGCACCGAGTTAAACCACCAGTACAACGGAGGACTTTCTGCCGGCGTGGACAAAAACGTACTGCTTTGGAACATGAGTTTGGGTAAGAAAATATTCAAAGACAAGCAGGGTGAGATCAGCCTGAGCGTGAATGACCTGATGAACCAGAATGTAAGCGTTCGCCGCAACATCACTGAATCTTATGTAGAAGACGTGCAGTCTACAGTATTGCAGCGCTTCTTCATGTTGACTTTCTCTTACAACATCCGCAGCTATAAAGGTGCTCCGGCTACTGATGAGAACATGCAGCGTGGCCCGGGTATGCGTGGCGGTCGTCCAGGATCGAACTAGGTCATACCCATTCCTGATAACAGAAGAGGCCTGCAAATTTTGCAGGCCTCTTCTGTTTTATACGATTGCGCAGGTATAGGTATAGGCATAGATATAGGTATAGTCTTAAGCCTGTTCAGGTAATTCGTCCCAAGCTTCGTCACTATACCAGAGCCAACCCTTGTTTATCTGGAGCGGCGAAGAGATGTTATTATGATAGAGTTGTCCGGTGCCGAGCCCTTGGGGTAAGTTGATCCCGTAATTGGCCGTGAACTGGCTGATCGCATTGAGCCCAATATTCGATTCCAGAGCAGAAGTCATCCACCAGCCTATATTTCGTTTTTCTGCCAGTTCTATCCAGTCTGAGCTTGCTCTGAGCCCTCCTACCAGAGTTGGTTTCAGAATGATGTACTGTGGCTTTACAAATTCCAGCAGTTCGACTTGTTTAGCTGTCACCTGCACGCCGATCAGCTCTTCGTCGAGCGCAATAGGTATAGGCGTATACGCGCAAAGCTGTTGCATCTGCTCAAGCTGCCCCTGCCGGATGGGTTGTTCAATGGAATGCAGGCTATACCTAGCCAGTCGCTCCAGCTTTCGAAAGGCATCATCAGGCGCAAAAGCACCGTTGGCATCCACCCGTATGGTCAGGTCCTCGGGCCCGGCCACTTCCCGTATCTGGTGCAGTATCTCAAGCTCTGTGGCAAAATCCAGACTGCCAATTTTAAGCTTCAGACAAGTATAGCCCTCCGAAAGTTTCGCTCTGATCTGCTGCTGCATAAAGTCCTTCTCTCCCATCCAGATCAAGCCGTTGATAGGTATACATGCCTTGCCCTTACTAAAATCATTCAGGTATAGCTGTTTTCTTCCTCCCTGCTCCAGGTCCAGCAAAGCTGTTTCAAGTGCAAACCGGATGGCCGGCCAGTCCTGCAGCTTTTCATTTCTGACCAATTCTTTCACATCATTTACTGAATATCGACGCTCCCCGAACTCCTTCTCCAGTTCACTGAGCTTGTCCTCTAACTCCGGTCGGGCATCGATGCTTAAACCAGGTAGCGGTGCACACTCCCCTATACCAGCCTGCTCTGGCTGGTCTGAGTCGCGTAGCACCACATAGTATACCTGATGCGTGCGCATAGCCCCGCGGGAGGTGCGGGCATCGAACTTGAACTGAAGCTGGTGCGGTCTGATTGTCAGTTGTAAGGACATCGTTGCAATAAATTAGTCTTTCCAATATCGGCTTATCGAAAACAAAGTACGTAGAAAATGAGTTAACACGACAGTTAGAAGCACTTTAATACATTTCAAGCGCTGTATTACGCTGCCTCTATACCTCTTCGCAAAGCCAGATGCCTATGACAACTACAACTGCCTCCCTCAGCCAGATCACTCGTGAGCGATTTGACCAGATTCGGGCGCAGACTGAGAAAATCTGTTCTCCACTGGAACCTGAAGATACCGTGGTGCAGCCCATGGTAGACGTAAGTCCTCCTAAATGGCATATGGCTCATACGACCTGGTTTTTTGAGCAATTTGTGCTGGGTACTTCCCTCAAAAACTACAAGGTATTTCACCCAAATTATGCCTTTCTGTTCAATTCATACTACAACTCAGTTGGCAATCGCGTGCAGCGGGCCGAGCGAAGTACGCTCACCAGGCCGCCTTTGCGGGATGTGTATGCGTACCGACGCCATGTAAATGAGCACATGGGTGAACTGCTGCAAAACGTTAGAGAGGACCAGTTAGAAAAGCTACTACCCGTACTAGAGCTAGGCTTGCAACATGAACAGCAACACCAGGAACTGCTTCTGACTGATATTAAATACATCCTTAGCACTAATCCACTCCTCCCGGCTTATGCCAAGTCCAATACAGTCTCATCATCTTCAGAACATGGAAAACCTGAGTTCCTGGAAGTTCTGGGTGGAATATACCGTATCGGTTTTCAGGGAGATGGCTTTAGCTTCGATAATGAACTGGGTGTACACGAGGTGCTGCTAGCCGACTTTAGCGTCATGAACCGCCTTGTGACAAACAGGGAGTACCTGGAGTTTATGCAGGATGGCGGTTATAGCGATTTCCGTTTCTGGCTGGACGAAGGCCTGGCCCTTGTGCGAAGCACCGGTCTGAAGTCACCGCTTTACTGGGTGGAACAGGATGGTGACTGGTATCAGTATTCCATGCACGGCCTCGAAAAACTGGACTTGAACAAACCAGTGAGTCATATCAGTTTTTATGAAGCGCAGGCTTACGCCTCCTGGTCAGGCAAGCGACTTCTGACAGAGTTTGAGTGGGAAGCTGCCTCTCAGGTGTACTCACCCACCACTGGCAACTTTCAGGAATCCGGCCTGTATGAACCCAAGGCTGCTGCACACGATTCAGGCATGCAGCAACTTTATGGAGATGCCTGGGAATGGACCTATAGTGCCTATCATCCTTACCCTGGGTTTACAACTGCCGCCGGGGCACTAGGCGAGTACAATGGTAAGTTTATGATCAACCAGATGGTGCTGCGAGGTGGATCCTGTGCCACACCAGAGCGTCACATCAGAACAACCTACCGCAATTTCTTTCACCCTGACAAACGCTGGCAGTTCACCGGAATAAGGCTGGCACACTAACACTATGCTACTACAAACAACACCAAATACTTTGATTGACCTTTCGCGCAAAACCGATGGCAGCCAGGACCGAGCTGAGTTTGCCAAAGACGTAGCCGATGGCCTGCGCCAAAATCCCAAGAAAATGTCATCGCGTTATTTCTACGATGCCAAGGGAAGCAGGCTTTTCCAGCAGATCATGGCATTGCCGGAGTATTATCTGACACGTGCCGAATATAGTTTACTGGAACAGCACCGATCAGCTATGGCCAGTGCTTTTGCGGAAGATGGTTTCTTTCACCTGGTCGATCTGGGTGCTGGAGACGCTATGAAAACCAAGCTAATGTTAGAAGAACTCGTCGCACAGGAGAAGGCCTTTGATTATGTCCCCATGGACATTTCTGGCTCGGCCATGCAGGAACTGAGCAAGGACCTGAAACAAGCACACCCGCAGATGCAAGTGCAAGCCGTAGTGGCAGAGTATATAACCGGCCTGAAATGGCTTGAGGAGCATCTGACTGAACGAAAGGTTGTGTTGTTTCTGGGTTCTAACATTGGCAATTTTGAACGTGAAGAAGGATTAGATTTTTTAAACCAGATCAGGCAGCATGTCAGATTAGGGGATCTGTTTCTTTTGGGCGTAGATTTGCTCAAAGACCCTTATACGATACTGGCCGCTTACAATGATGACAGCGGGATTACAGCCGCCTTTAACATGAACCTGTTAGAGCGTATCAACCGGGAATTAGGAGGCAATTTCGATTTAAATAACTTCCGACATTTTGCCCTGTTCGATCCACAGTTAGGGGTCATGAAGAGCTATCTGGTAAGCCAGTGCGATCAGCAGGTATACCTGGAAGCGACAGATGAGCACTACACTTTCGAAGCCTGGGAAGCAATTCACACTGAAAACTCACATAAGTATACCCTGCAACTGGCTACTGAAATGGGGCGTCAGGCCGGGTTTGAGTTAGTGACTTCCTATCTAGATGAACAAGGCGGCTTTGCAGATATGCTTTTTAAAGCTGTCTGAATGTCTTAATTGCATGAATCAAACAGTATGACTACCAAAAAAAAAATTTTAACTGCAGCGCTTTTATTGCTTCCGATACCGGCGAAAGCAATTTTAGAAAAGCTTCGGAGCCTCCGCAAAGGCTCTTAACCAAATCTTAAAGCGCACTAATGCTATTGTACTGGTGCTGGGCACGGGAAAAAAAACTAATTTTGCACTCCTTTTCCCCGTACCCCTATGAGATCAGAAGAATACAGAGAACACTTCCGTAAAAATTTCCTGCTGGCTTACCCTGTTGTGCTAAGTCAGTTGGGGCACATTATGGTAAGTGTGTTTGACAGCCTGATGGTGGGGCAGATCGGTACTATACCTTTGGCCGCCGCCTCCCTGGGTAACAGTATATTCACGATTACGCTGGTTTTCGGTCTGGGGGTTTCTTACAGCATTACACCGCTGATTGCCGCAGCAGATGGGCGACGCAATTACACCCGTATCTCTCTGCTCCTGCTCAATGGTCTGTTTTCTAACCTCCTGCTGGGCATCATCCTCTTCATTGCCGGCTATTTTCTTTCTCCCTATATCACCTGGCTCGACCAGCCGGAGGAAGTGGTCAGGATGGCAATCCCTTATATCAATATTCTGTTCCTATCAATGGTCCCGTTGATGGTGTTTCAGGCTTTCCGGCAGTTTGCGGAAGGGCTTTCGCTCACCAAACAGGCGATGTATATTTCCATAATTGCCAATGGTCTCAACGTAGTGCTCAATTACATTCTTATATTCGGTAAGCTGGGTTTTGAGCCAATGGGCTTAGTTGGCGCAGGATGGGCTACGCTGATCTCACGCATTATCATGGCCCTGATGATGGGCGGCTATGTGCTTTACGCGAAGCGATTTGTCGCATTTCACCGCTTCCTCACGTTCCGGCATCTGTCATTTGTGCACATGTACCATATATTCCGATTAGGTCTGCCTATCTCCGGTCAAATGGTATTTGAAATGGGAGCCTTTAGTTTTTCAGCTATCATGATCGGGTGGCTCGGTGCACGCGAGCTGGCGGCACACCAGATCGCCATCAATATTGCTTCGGTTACCTACATGATGGCAAGCGGCATCGCAGCTGCAGCGACCATTAGGGTGGGCAATCAGAAGGGACTACGCAACTACAGGGCCATGCAAGTAGCAGGGATCAGTAGCTTTGCCATGGGCGTTCTTTTCATGATGACCAGTGGACTTCTTATGATTGCTGGCAAAAATTTCATACCTTCCCTTTACATTGACGATCCGGTTGTGATCGAGATAGCCTCTACCCTATTGATTATAGCCGCACTGTTCCAGATTTCGGACGGTGTGCAGGTAGTGGGGCTTGGGGCCCTTAGAGGTCTGGAAGACGTGCGTATACCTGGGGTAATTTCCCTTATCGCTTATTGGGTAATCGGTCTGCCGGTTGGGTATATACTCTGCTTCAAACTCGACTTTGGCGTCAATGGTGTCTGGACCGGTTTGTTAGTTGGCTTATCTGTTGCTGCTATATTACTATTCTGGCGCTTTAAAATGCTAAGCAGCAGGCTTAGCAAATAAAATAATGCAATAGTGGCACCTATTTAAAAAACCCATTGTTGCCCCGATAGAGACTTTTTAAACTTTTAGCCGATGTTTATTATCACTCTACTCCTTAGCCTTATGGTAGGCCTACTTATGCCGTATCCTACCCCAGCCGGTTCACCGGCGTCTGTGATTTATGTTCTGAACCCTGCCGGTCTCAGCGTTTCTAACAACGAGCACCTGGCCTGGTCAGCTTCCCGTAAGTTGAACTGGGAAGACTTCAGGGGTACACCGGAATCAAGTAACCCCCATCATGCGCTCACTGCAGCCAACCTGGCAGTAGACGCCCGCTGCAAAGACAACAAGTTTTACTATGAAGTAAAGTGTGTGTTTCTTCCGGGTGAGTCGTGGTCCAAGAACAAGCAGTCTGACAAATTGCTGGCACATGAGCAGCTTCATTTTGACCTGACGGAAGTACACGCCCGTATGCTTCGCAAAGAACTGAAAGAACTGGGTATATCTTGCGGCAACCTCAAAACGAATCTGAACACAACCGTTGGATCGGCCTTCAAGGCTTGGAAAGCGGAGCAGGACCAGTTCGACAAAGTGTCACGCCATGGTCTGGATGCACAGCTACAGCAGGAATGGGCTGACAATATTTCGAGACGATTGCAGGAATTAGACGCCTGGAAATAGATTTTAAAACAAGAAGCCCTGCTTTATTCTAGAGTAAAGCAGGGCTTCTTGTTTTGCTGTTGCTAGCTATTATTCCGCCGGACCAAGGTCTTTGGAGGCCGGACCTGTGATTACTTTACCGAACGGGTCGAAGCGGGAACCGTGGCATGGACAGTCCCAGGAGCTTTCAACCTCATTCCAGTGCACTACGCAACCCAGGTGTGTACATACAGCGGAGCATTGATGTCTGACACCGTCCTGGTCGCAGTAAACAGCCACTTTGCTCATCCCCTTGCGCATTATTTTGCCAGTGCCCGGTAACACTTCTGATGGATCCTCAACTTCACCGGGCGTTACGTAATCCTTAAATTGTGCGGCTACATTGAGGTTTTCTTTCAAAAACTCTCCCACCGACTTTGTATTTTTTCGGCCTGGATCATAGAGGTTTTCCCATGGGTTAGGCCTTCCCTGGATCAGATCAGTGATCAGCATGCCGGCTATGGTCCCGTGTGTCATGCCATGGCCTGAATCGCCTGTAGCAATGTAGACATTGTCACTATCTCCCGGATTGCGGCCGATGAACCCTAATCCATCCACTGGCTCAAATACCTGGCCCGACCAGCGATACATTACATCCTTTGCCATTGGGAAGTGCTTGCGAGTCCAGCGCTCAAGTGCATCGAAGCGCTGGCTCAGGTGATCTCCCTGTCCCGTTTTATGGTCCTCGCCGCCTACGATCAACAGGTCCAGGCCTTCTCCTTCTTCACTACCTGTCTTCCCTTTGAGCAAACGCACATAATGATAAGGGTCTTCCATATCCCAGTAAAGTGCATCAGGCACATCGCCTTCCCGTACAGTAACTCCGATCGCGTAGGTCCGGTATGGGGCCTGCTTTGTATGCATCGTCACCATGTCATTGATCGGCGTATTGGTCGCCACTACGAGGTGGTTTGCCGCAACAGCATGACCGATATCAGACACCACAGATACCACAGGGCCGGTATCAAAACGCTCGACCTTCGTTTTCGTAAAAATGCGCCCACCAGCGTTGATAAAAGCGCCTGCTACGGCAGACAGGTATTTCAAAACATGGAAGTGCGCCTGGTTTGGGTATTGCAGACAAGGATACTCTGTGAGTGTACTGACCGGACTGTGTTTGCGGAGCACCACATCCAGCCAGCCAATTTTTTGAACGGCCTCCAACTCACGCATCAGATCATCCTGCTGCTGATTGTCAGTGGCAAAAAGATAACCGTCTACCCGGGCAAAGTCACAATCTATGTTTTCATCTTTTATGATCTGTTCGATCTTATCAATTGCCTGTCCATGGCTTTGGGCGGCGAGACGGGCCCCGTCCTCGCCAAACAGTCGGATTAGTTCGTCAAAGCGTTCGTCCAGTGCATTGGACAGGTGAGCTGTCGTGCGGCTGGTTTCACCACCCCCGATTTCCTTGGCCTCCAGCAGTACAACGTCACGTCCCTCTTTGGCCAGTAGGTAAGCAGTCGTTATACCTGCTATACCTCCTCCGACCACACACACATCACATTTTATGTTGTCATGGAGGGGATTGGTCTTAGGCATCGTTATGTTTTCCACCCATACAGGATAGCTAGCTCCGGATTCTCTTTTCATAGTTTTATGGTTTTGCAATAGCTTCGTCTGACTTATACTTTTAGCTTTTTTAACAGTAAGAAAGCCAGTTGCATAGGATACGCGGGTATAGGCCTAATGTTACTGAACGGCCCCTCAGCAGCGTGTAAGCACCATATTTTAAAGTAGTTTTATTAACTTGGGGAGAAAAACAGACCAAAAGATGCATACACCCGAACAGGCTATGCCGACTATTTCATGGCAGCATTTCGAACAGACGGATATCCGTGTGGGCACAATTGTAGAGGCTTCGGACTTTCCGGAAGCACGCAAACCCGCCTATAAGTTATTGATAGACCTGGGCCCACTGGGCATGAAAAAATCCAGCGCTCAAATTACGAAGCACTATTCTTTAGAAGACCTGCCTGGGAAGCAGGTGTTATGCGTAGCCAATCTGGGGAACAAACAGATCGGCAAATACATGTCAGAGGTGCTGGTGACAGGCTTTGCGGACGAAAGCGGTGATATTATACTGGCGCAACCCGCTGGACCAGTGCCCAACGGAAGTAAACTGATTTAAATCAATAGGCCTCTTGCATACCATCTAGCTTTGGTCTACGACCGGGCTCAGCACCAGTGGTGTCAGTAGCACGCAGCTTAGCTTCACGAACGCTCAAGGTGTCCAGAATGATCTCGTAGAGGCGGTCCATCTGTGCGAGGTTGTTCAGGTAGTAGCTGTAGGTTTTCCGGAACTCTTCTTCTTCTACCCCATGCTCATTGAGTATCTCTATCTGCTCTTTGTTAAAGACCATCAGAGCAGTATCCGGGTATAGGACATGGTTTTCGATGCGGGCTTCTGCGATATGGACATCCGCCAATATCTGCACCATCTTCTGTTCTGGCAATAAGTCAGCAGGTCGTTTTTCGGTGCTCTGGCCACAACCAGCCAGCACGACAAAGGAAAGTAGGTATAAAATTCGTTTCACGAATGTAATATTACGGGAATATGTCCTAATTTTAAAATCTGTGGCAAAGCCCCCTACCCAATGAAGGAACTTGTTCAAAAGTTGCGCAAGTACGAGATACGCATTCGCAAAGCCATCAACACTCAGATGCAGGGCGACTTCCACTCCGTTTTTAAAGGAACGGGGCTGGAGTTTGATGACGTGCGCGCCTATCAGTACGGCGACGACGTGCGCTCGATCGACTGGCACGTATCGGCCAAAGGGCATGGCACCTTTGTGAAAACCTACCGGGAGGAGAAAGAGCAATCTGTTTTTCTGATGCTGGATGTAAGCGCCTCCCAAACAGTGGGGACGGGCCGCCAGCACAAGCTGGATGTGGGCAAAGAAATATGCGGGGTGCTTGCCCTTGCAGCCGCCAGGCAGCAAAGCCAGATTGGCATTATCTGCTTCAGTGATCAAAAAGAAAAGTATATTAAACCAGCCAAAGGCATCGAGCAGGCCTATACCTTAATCAAGGCACTGCACGAACTGAAACCCAAATCAGTTAAGACAAACCTTGCAGCCGGTATCAAACTAACGCTCGATATTGTTAAGCGACGAAGTATCATTCTGCTGATTTCAGATTTCATCGATGTCAATTATGAAAAGGAACTGGCTATGCTTGCAAAACGGCACGACCTGATCGTGATTCAATTGCTCGATCTGCGGGAACGTAACATGCCGAGTCTGGGCATCGTGCCGGTCGTTGACAAAGAGACAGGCAAAACGGTTTGGCTCAACACCTCCGGGGCTGAATTTAAAGAACATTATTTTGCGCAGTACAAACAGAACCAGGACCGGGTGATCAGAATCTGCCAGAAATACCAGGCCAACTACCTGGCCATACAGGCCAACGAAGACTATGTGATGCAGTTGGTGAACCTTTTCCGCCTCCGTAACCGAACAACCAAAAAAAGTGCGTAATACTCTGCTTCTATTTTTCTGGTTCATCACTATTGGCACTCAGGCGCAGCAATTGCTACCTCCGGCAGGTAGCTTCAGCAAAGACTCTGTGTACATCGGTGAGCTTGTGCGCTATACCCTGGTTCACCGGCACCCGGCCGCGCAGGAAATTATACTGCCAGATTCAAGCTACAATTTTGCTCCTTTCGAGCTGGTGAGGCAGGAATTTTACCCGACTACCACACGAGCAGGCATTAGTACGGACAGTACCGTGTATACCTTGCGCACCTTTGAAACAGCTCCGGTGCAGTCGCTTGAGCTTCCGGCCATTGTGTTGCAGGGCACCGATACGCTGCAGGTTTTGTCAAAGAAGCAATCAGTGGTATTGCGACAATTGGTACAGGAAGTTGCAACACCACTGCAACTTCGTACCCAAACCACACTCGCGCAGGTGGAGGAGCGCTTTGACTGGCCTGTTCTCTTGCTCTGGGTTGTGACGATCGTGGCCTTAACTACGCTCGTTTGGCTGGTTTTCGGACAAACGATCAAGACCAAATATCAGCTGTACCGCTTACGTAAAGACCATTTGTATTTCAACTCGAGGTATAACTCCCACGTGGACCGCTTTGTGAAAACAGGTGTGCCTTCCAGTATGGAGAAAGCAGTGGCACTTTGGAAGAACTACCTGACTAAATTAGAACGCAGTGCGATCAACTCATTCACCACAAAAGAGATTGTAGAGTACTACAATGACGATGAACAGGTAAACGTGGCATTGCGCCTATGTGACAAAGCCATTTACGGCAACGTGACGGCTGAGCCTGATCAGGAAACTAACCAGGCTTTGGGTATGCTGCGCCGCTTTGCCCGAAGCCGTTATAAAACACACCGCGAAATAACCGGAAATGCTAGGAATAAGCAATGACATGCTGGATTGGCTGAGTCTGGAATGGTTTAGCCTGAGCACCATGCGCTCTTTTGACTGGGTATACCCGCTGGTGCTGTATACCTTGCCCTTGGTGCCGCTCATTTTCATCATCAAAGGTCTGCTTCGTTTTAAGTCACGCAGCAAGCTGGACATGGCTATGTTCGAAGGCACTGTACGCTGGCAATGGACGAGTTTGCTTCGTTTTATACCGGATGTGATCTACATGCTCTTCGTGATGCTGGTGCTGCTGGCACTGGCCCGACCGCAGCGTATCAATGAGCAGGTAGAGCAAACAGCGGAAGGGATAGACATCGTGCTGGTGCTGGATGTGTCAGGCTCTATGGAGCTGCAGGATATCAAGCCTAGTCGCCTGGAAGCTGCCAAAGACGTTGCCATCAACTTTATAAACGGTCGTGTGGCTGACCGTATTGGTGTGGTAGTATTTGCCGGTGACGCTTACTCCCTGGCTCCGCTCACCACTGATTATGAACTGCTCCGGGAAAGCATCATGACCATCGAAAACGGGATGATTGCAAATGATGGTACCGCCATCGGAAGCGCTCTTGCCGTCGCCATTAATCGCATGCGTGATTCCAATGCGAAAAGTAAAGTCGCCATCCTGATCAGCGACGGAGAGAATACGGCAGGCAGTCTGGATCCGACCATGGCAGCTCGTCTGGCCTATGCACATCAGATTAAGGTATACACGATCGGGATTGGAAAAGATGGCCTTGTACCTTATGACGTGGATGCCGATGGCAAAACCTTGTTAGTCGAAACGCAGTTAGACGAAAAAAGCCTGCGTGAAATATCCGAAACAGGAGAAGGCCGCTTTTTTAGGGCGGACTCACGGGACGGATTGCAGGAAGTATTCCAGAACATTGATCAGTATGAAAAGACAGAGGTCCGGGAGAAGCGCTTCCGGGACACCTACGACTACTACCAGGTATACCTGAAGTGGGCACTTCTACTCATTGTGGTTTGGATGGCGCTCAAGAATACGTTCATCACCAATGTACTGGAAGATTAATAGCGTTTGAGCGCTTAGAAAACCAGAGTTTGTTAAGTGCTTCTAAACAATTTGATAGAGTTAACTAATCAGGTGAGCTAAAGCAGATTACCCAAAGGCTTACCTAACAAGATGCGCGAACAATTAAGATACACGAAATAAAAACTATGTCCGCAATTGCTGATAACATCCTCTTTTTTGACGAAAAACTGCGTGGCACCCCCTGCCGTCTGGTAGCTGTTTCGAAAACTCACCCGCCCGAGATGATCATGGAAGCTTATGCTGCAGGGCATCGCATTTTTGGGGAGAATAAGGTACAGGAGTTACTCGAAAAACGGGAGAAACTCCCACATGACATTGTCTGGCACCTCATTGGTCACCTGCAAACAAATAAAGTAAAGCAGATCGCTCAGTTCATTGATACCATCCAGTCAGTCGACAGTCTGAAGTTACTGGTGGAGATCAACAAGAGAGCCGAGCAGTTCAACCGGACATTGCCAGTTAACTGCATGCTGCAGTTCGACATTGCCGACGAAGAAACCAAGTATGGCATGCGCTATGAGGAGGCAGTAGCATTGCTGCAAAGCGAAGAATACCGCAACATGCACTTTATCCGTATCACAGGAGTAATGGGCATTGCCACCAATACAGATGATCAGGATAAACTCAGGGGTGAATTTCGAACGTTGCGTGGCTACTTTGACAAGCTAAAAGAAACCTTCTTCACTGCCAACGATGATTTCAAAGAGATATCCATGGGCATGACCTCTGATTGGGAACTTGCTTTGGCTGAGGGCAGTACCTTTATACGAGTAGGCAGCGGCATTTTCGGTGCTCGCAATTACAACAAATAATTATACCTTACACAATCTTTTCACGCTAAACCAACCATCACCATGCAAGAGAATACCAACGAGAACATGGAAGCCAATTACAGAAAATTTATCCAGCGCATCGTCGATTCAGAAAGCGTTTGGGGCCTGACTCATGACGAAACCTGGGCTACTTCCAGTTCTGCTGAGTATGAAGACGCCGAGGTAATCCTGTTCTGGTCGGATGCGGAAGGTGCGAAAGTCTGCGCCGAAGATGACTGGAAAGATTACACGCCAGAGTCCATCACGCTGGTTGAATTTTTGGAGAACTGGTGCGTGGGCATGTACGGCGATCAGCTGCTGCTTGGTCCGGATTGGGATGCCCGCCTGATTGGCCGCGAAATGGAACCACTTGTAGTAGCGCTGGATGTGATTAATGAGCTGAAGCAAAAAGGCAAGACCATAGAATTCTCCCAGTATGACAGCCAGGATGAATTTGAGGAACAAGTGATTGAAGCGCTGGAAGGCGAAGACGAATAATTGCTTGCGGATCGGAGGCAACGGACAGGTAAAAGAATTAACGATTTGTTAATGGACAGCAGGTATAGCCCTATCTGCTATCTGGCTTAACTTGCTGCAAAAATCTTCTGCATGCAAAAAACTCTGCTTTTTGCCTCCTGTTTATACCTGATAAGCTCCTGCACTATGCCTGCACAACAAGGCGCTATACCTGACAACACAGCCCGGCACCTCCCCGCTTTCGATCTGGAAGGCCATCGGGGTGCCCGCGGTCTGATGCCTGAGAATACCATTCCCGGCATGATCCGTGCCTTGGACTTAGGTGTCACAACGCTGGAGATGGACACACACATCACCAAAGATAAGCAGGTCGTGCTGTCACATGATCCGTACATCAACCACGAGCACGACCTCTTGCCTGATGGCCGCGAAATACCGGCTGCAGACAAGCATAAGTATGTGCTTTACCAAATGAATTATGCCGACATCAGGTCATTTGATGCAGGCTCCAAATTCTACGCAAAGTATCCGGAGCAGGAAAAGTTACCCACCTACAAACCTCTCCTCTCCGACCTGATTGATTCTGTGCAAACCTACTTGCAGCAGAACGGATTAGATCAGGTATACTACAACATCGAAACCAAGTCGAAGCCAAGTGGTGACGGGAAATTGCACCCTGATCCTGAAGAGTTTGTGGACTTGCTCATGGGAGTGATCGAAACGAAAGGTATTGCTGAATGGGTCATCATCCAGTCCTTTGATGTACGCACGTTGCAGGTACTGCATCAGCGCTATCCTCATATCAAAACCTCCCTCCTCGTTGAAAATGTGAAGGGGCTTCAGCATAACCTAGAGGCACTCGGATTTATACCTGACATTTATAGTCCGTACTATAAGTTGGTCACGCCGAAGCTGATTCAAAGTTGCCATGCGCAGGGAATGAAGGTGGTTCCCTGGACTATCAATGACTTAGGGGAGTTGCAGCGTCTAAAAGGGCTGGGAGTGGATGGCCTTATCTCGGATTACCCGAACCTGTTCAAGGACTTGGAAGCTGCGAGATAAAAGCCTTAACTTTGCGCCTGATTCAACTTAAAAATCCGCTACTGTGACTCAAAAAGCCATACTACTAATAGCCAGTGCCCTGGGTGCACTTAGTGTCATGATCGGTGCCTTCGGAGCGCATGCCCTGGCACCCATGCTGCGTGCTACTAACCGTGTTGAGACATTCGAAACGGCCGTAAAATATCAGATGTACCATACCTTGGCCTTATTGGCTGTGGGCTTGCTACTTTTCAAAATTGAACACCCTGCCCTGCAGATTGCCGGCTGGGCTTTCCTGATTGGCATTATCATCTTCTCTGGCTCACTCTATACCTTGACGATGACAGGTATCACCTGGCTGGGCGCTATTACGCCAATTGGCGGCACAGCTTTAATCGTAGGTTGGGCGGCACTATTCTACGCCATACTGAAAGCACTATAAGGTATAAGTCAGCACAAAAAACAGAAAGGCTCCCGGTGTATAACCGGGAGCCTTTCTGTTTTAAAACTTATAATATCTTACTGTGTTTTCGCGGTTGAAGCAGACTTCTCTTTAATGTCGGCCACGATGTAAACATAGGTTGGCTCCCCTGTATTTGAATGAATCGTGATGGCTTTCTTCTGCTGGCCCATACGGCCGGCGCTGTTATACTTTGCCTTTACAAAGCCAGTCTTTCCTGGCATCACAGCTTCTTTTGTCCAGGCGGGTGATGTACAACCACATGTCACGTCTACACGGTCAATGATCACCGGCTGCGTACCCGTATTGGTAAAGGTAAAGGTATGCTCTACCACATCGCCTTGTGCGATCTCACCGAAGTTGTGCTCGGTTGACTCAAAAGTAATCGCCGGACCTGATTTGGCCTGTGCCTGCGGAGCGGCAGTTTGCTTTGCAGGACCTTGCTGCGCCACGGCTCCACCGGCTACCAGCGCCGCCATTGCAAAAGAAAGGATTAATTTTTTCATATGTATTAAGGGTTTAGCTATTGCTGTTACGATTCGTCAGTTGTTAAGTTCTGACGTTTTGGTGAATGATCCAAATATATCAGTCAACCAATAATTGCTTGCTAAAGTTCAGCAGGTATAACTCTTCTGATGAACGTGTTAGCGCTGTATAAAGCCAACGGGCAAACTCCTCATTCACCATGTCGTCTTTCAAAAAGCCCTGGTCTACGAACACCGCTTTCCACTGACCACCCTGCGCCTTATGACAGGTCAGGGCATAGGCAAACTTAACCTGAAGAGCATTCAGGTATGGGTTCTGCTTTAACTCCTTTGAACGCTCCCGCTTATTTTTGATATCGGCATAGTCTTGCAACACGGCGTCATAGAGCTTCTTGTTTTGGTCAGAAGGCAAAGCCGGAGCATCGGTATAAAGGGTGTCTAACATGATTTTCACCTCCAGCTCCTCCTCTTCAGGATAATCGACAAAGCGTACACGCACATCCGCAAATCGGAAATCATACATGTCTTCATAGCGGATGATCTTGGTGATCTCCACAAAGTCGCCGTTGGCCATAAAACCGATGTTTGACTCTTTCGGAAGCCAGAAATAGTTATTGCGCACAATCATCAGGTAGTCACCCACTCCGATCTCGTCTTCAGAGAAAAAGATCTGACGACGGATATGTTGGTTGTACAGATTCGCTGACTTGTTGGAGCGACAAATGACAATGGAGTTTTCTACACCGAATTTATCATAAGCGTACCGCAATCCGTCTTCCAGCTTTTCACCAGTCATGCGGTATATGTCGCGCCAGCCCTTGGTATGCAGCTTGATGTCGGGCTTATCGCCTTGCAATTGGTTCCGCAGCTGCGTAGCGTTCATGAGTATACCTGAAGCCTCTGCCTGTCGCATGACCTGGCGCAATTCCAGTTCATGTACCTGACAGCGGAAGTTGCTTTTTAAATAATCAGCATTGAGCGCCGGACTAAGCGCTTGGTTAACCGGAGGCAACTGCGCTGTATCACCGATCAGTAGCAGTTTGTTGCTCTTGTTTTCAAACACATAGCCCATTAAGTCCTGCAGCAAACCGTTTTGTCCAAAACCGCTGTCGTCCGAAATCATAGAAGACTCATCAACGATAAAGAAGGTTTTATCTGCCTTGTTTGGCATTCGAGTGAATGCCAATCCTTCAGAGTAGGGATTGGCTGTTTGCCGGTAGATCTTCTTGTGAATGGTAAAAGCTTTACGGCCGCTGTACGAGGCCATCACTTTGGCAGCACGACCGGTCGGGGCCAGCAGTACATATTTATACCCGAAGGTGCGCAGGATCTTTACCAGCGAGGTTACAACCGTAGTCTTACCGGTACCGGCATAGCCTTTAAGTAGGAAAACCGACTTTTCAGCTTCGGAATCCATTATAAATTCGTCAAGCTTGGCAAAAAGCCGTGCCTGGTCCTGGGTAGGCTCAAACGGAAAACTTGTTCTAAGTGCCTCTACTGGACGCATAATTTGAGTTTTGGAATTAAAGAGTATGGGAGTTTGGGAGTGAGAAATTTGGGAGGTAAGAGTTTAGCTTAACAGAGCATCTATAAGGTTATATTTTTACGGATGCACTTAGCTGACTAATTCTTAAACTCTCAAACTCTTTAACTCCTCAACTCACTTGGTGCAATATTGGCCATAGAAGCACTGGCTTTGGCGATCAGGAGCGGCTCTTGCTCCCCTTTCACAACGTATACCTCGGCCTCACAAAAATTAAGTTTGCGCCCCTGCTTGAGTACGTAGCCCTTCGCCAGCAATTTGTCACCCACTCCAGGGTGGAAATAGGATACCTTGATCTCAGCTGTTACCACATGATGGCCCTTCGGCACCAGGCTCACAGCCGCAAACCCAGCGACAATGTCGGCCAGCGTCGCGATAACGCCCCCATGCGCAAAACCTTTGTGCTGCTTATGCTTTTGCTCCAGCACGAGCTCACCTTCTACCCTGCCCACTTCAATTTTGGTTACTTCAAAGCCCATGAGCTTCATAAACTCCTGGCGCTCGAGCTTTTCTTTTATATCGGCCCGAAATTCGGGGTTGTAGGTCTGAATCATTTTGTAAATTTACCACCTATACCCCGCTATCGCAAACATGAACACACTAAACCCTAATGCCGCCGCTTATGCCGGCAAAGTAAGGCTGCGCGTGTGCGGCATTTGCCTGCAGGATGACAAACTCCTGCTGGTGCGCCATCAGCCGACACTTAAAAATGACGCTTTCTGGGCGCCGCCTGGTGGCGGTCTGCAGTACGGCGAGACCGTAGAAGCGTGTCTGGTACGTGAAATGCTGGAAGAAACCGGACTCGAAACAAAAGTAAAACGTTTCCTATTTGTAAACGAGTTTCTGGAGGAACCCCTGCAGGCTGTAGAGCTATTCTTTGAACTGGAGCTGACGGGAGGCACGTTGACCAAAGGAACAGATCCCGAGGCAAGTGCAACGGAGCAGCTTATCGAAGAGGTTTCTTTTCTGAGCCTGGAAGAAATCCGGCAGATCCCATTGGCCGACAAGCACCGTGTGTTGCATTACCTTTTTTCGCTGGATGATCTGTTCGGAATGCCACATCGCTTCGTACCAGCATGATCATTTTACTATATTTTTAGTATACTTGCATAGCACAATATAGTATTACCCCGAGCTTCTATACCTTGAATACCATCAACACCCACTATCGGCTATCTTATCAGATACAGGACGAGGCTTTTCAGCTTTCGCAGGCTGGCAATTGCAATCTGTATATTGCCATCAGTTCCAAAGCCATGCGCCTGGCCGTAACCGATGTGGAACGAAACAAGTTTGTCGCGCTCGAGGATTATGAGCTCATCACAGTATTTACTCCACTTCAAATTGCAGAGCAGCTGCGTCTGATCGCTGATAACAGTCCCATCCTGCAAGAGCAACGCTGGCTGGACATACGTATCAGTGTGAGCAACCAGTTCTTTACGCTTGTTCCCGAGACACTCTTTGATCCGGCACACCTGGAGGACTACCTGCGGCTTCACAGCAACCTGGATCCACAGCAGCAGGTTATCCTGTACAATAGAACCAGCGGACTGGAAGCTGTAAATATATTTGCCATTGATGGGGTGATCTACCGCATGGCGCAAAGCATCTTTCCGGAACGCCCCGTTCAGTTCACCCACCAAACCAGTTCCCTAATTAAGAGTGTGCTTCACCAAACCGACCGTAAAGAAGGCCGCGCGATGCATCTCTTTGTGGAGCGCAATTATGTGACCATCTTGGTTGTGGACGAAAACGGGTTACAGTTCTGCAACGTGTTTCATTATCTAAGCCCGGAGGACTTCATCTACTTTGTCATATTTGTGATGCAGGAGCAGAAAATGAACCCGGAACAGGAGACTATTACTGCCTGGGGCGACATTACTCCCGACTCCAGCCTGTTCAATATGCTCAAGAAATATATTCGACAGGTCCGCTTTGGTAAACGACCCGCTGATGTTGGTTACAGCTATAAATTCGACGACCTCTTCGAGCATCGCTATTTCGAACTGTTTAGCTTACACTTTTGTGAATAAAATGAAAAGAGTCGCCATTTTTCCCGGATCGTTTGACCCCTTTACCAATGGCCACCTTGATGTGGTGTTACGTGGTGCTAAGATGTTTGATGAGATCATTATAGCAATCGGTAATAACAGTAGCAAGCAGCGCTACATACCGGTTGATAAAATGATAGACGTAATAAATGGTGTGTTTAAAGACCAGCCCAACATACAGGCACAGGCCTATAAAGGGTTGACGGCAGAATTTGCCCGGGAAGTGGGCGCTACGTTTTTGCTGCGTGGGCTGCGCAATACCACTGACTTTGAATACGAGAACACAATCGCACAGGCCAACCGACATATTAACCCGGAACTGGAAACTGTATTCCTGATCACTTCACCAGCTTTGGCGGCGATCAGTTCTACGATCATCCGTGAAATACACCGCTTTGGCGGTAATGTGGATGAATTTATACCTTTCCGGATTTCAGAGATTGGAGATATTCCCGTACAATAAAAGCAATAGAGGTATAGGCTTTTGGTAAGACTTCCATGGCCTCTTCAGGTGTCATCCAGCGCACTTCCTCGATGAATTCCTCTGCCTGAGGCTTCATTAAACTATCATCGGTGCAGGCCATCAGGTACCAGCTTGTTTTCTTCAGGATTTTCTTGCCCTTATAAGCATACGAGTGCCAAGTCTTCGGTAATTTATCAATCACTTCAACCGTGATATTACATTCCTCCTCTACTTCACGCAGCGCACCATCCTGTACCTTTTCTCCTTTATTCAGTTTGCCTTTTGGAAGATCCCAAACACCCAAGCGGTAGATCATCAGAAGCTTTCCGTCCTTCAGCACCAATCCCCCTCCTGCTTTTACAATCTTGAACTGATCTTTGAGATGGTCGATTACCTGCTTTTTCTTGTTGGCAACCAATGTCAGTGAGTTTAGCTTCTTAAGCTTCTTCACTTCCATTAAGCGAACGATGCGATCGATCAACTGGGTATCGGCCCGTTTGATCAGCACATCTCCCACCAGATCCTTTGACGTGAAATGGTTGTCAGCATCGAGTACCAGGTCATAATGATGACGGTATACCTTCTCGTTTGATTTCTTGAGGATAAGCGGAATATCGTTAATAAAAACGTTCATAGGGACAGGTGCTCGTGTATCAGGCTTGAAATTTACACAAATCAATCAATATTTCGCTGTAAAGAAAATACAGGGCGCCAAAAAGGGGAAATATTTCTTAAATTCGGCCATGGATAATCAGACAATAGCACATCAGGTTGCCTCTTTCCTATTGGAAACCGAGGCTGTGAAATTGAGACCGGAACAGCCCTTTAAATGGAGCTCAGGCTGGAATTCACCCATCTACTGCGACAATCGCGTAACCTTATCCTTCCCGCACATCCGGAGCTACATCAAGCAGCAGCTGGCCGAAATGATCAGGCAAAACTTTCCAGAGGCAGAAGCCATTGCAGGTGTCGCTACAGCAGGTATAGCGCAGGGAGCACTTGTTGCCGATCTGCTCGAAATGCCTTTTCTATACGTGCGACCGCAGCCCAAAAGTCATGGCATGGCCAACCAGATTGAAGGCAAACTGATCTCAGGTCAAAAAGTAGTGATGGTAGAAGACCTGATCTCAACAGGAGGCAGCTCCTTAAAAGCGGCTGAGGCTGTGCGTTCAGCGGGCGGTAATGTAGTTGGGATGGCTGCCATCTTTACCTATGGCTTTGCTCTGGCGGAAGATAACTTCAAGGAGGCAGGTATACCCTTGCATTGTCTCAGCGACTATCAGGCGCTGACAGAAGCTGCCATGCAAAACGGCTATATCCCTGAGTCGGCCTTGCCGGCATTAGCTGAGTGGCGCAAATCCCCGGAAACCTGGCAGGTATAATAAAGCGACAAAAACATGAAAATAGGCCTCCTCTCTGACACCCACGACTACGTTGATGATCAAATTCTACGCCTTCTCGGTGACAGTGATGAGATCTGGCATGCCGGCGACTTCGGTACAGTCAAGGTAGCGGAACGACTCAGTGAGGTGGCTCCCCTCCGGGGCGTGTACGGCAACATTGACGGGCAGGACATCCGCTCGCTATACCCGAAAGTGCTGCGCTTCAATAGCAATGGTCTGGATGTACTGATGACGCATATAGGCGGCTATCCGGGCAAATACCATCCGGACATCAGGCAGGAAATCAAGGCAAACCCGCCAGGCCTTTTCATCACAGGTCACTCGCACATTCTAAAGGTTATGCCTGACAAAAGCATGGGCAAGCTGCTGCATATCAACCCGGGCGCTGCTGGCAGGCATGGTTTTCATAAGGTGCGTACCATGATGCGCTTTACAGTCGAGGAGGGTCAAGTACGTAACTTAGAGGTGATAGAACTTGGCAAAAGGGCATAAAAAAAGCGTGCCTGCTGGTGCAAGCACACTTTGAAGTCTTTCGAAAACCCGCCAACCGAAGCTTTCACAGCGTTGGCAGGCAGATGGTTTTACTTTGCCGTAAAAGACTACTCAGCAGAAGCTTCTTCTTCCTTCTTGTTCTTAGGCGCTTCACCGAACTGAGCACGCAGCTCGTCCATGTCCACGTTCTTAATAACTGGCGTCAAAAGCAATTGCTTAATTCTGGCAACCTTGTTGTTTGCTCTTGCCTTATTCTTACGGTCTTTTCTTTTAAGTCTAGTAACTCCCATCGTTGCAAAATTTAAATTTGAAGGGCAAAAGTAAGTTATTATTTTTACAAAGTAAAGTAATTCTAGCATCAAATTCGATATGAACATAACAGACCTCCGCTCCGACACCGTCACAAAGCCTACTCCTGACATGCTGCAGGCCATGTTTGCCGCACAGGTAGGCGACGATGTGTACGAAGAAGACCCTACCATAAATGCCCTCGAGCAGAAGGCTGCTGCCCTTTTTGGGTTAGAAGCAGGCCTTTTCTGCCCTTCCGGCACCATGACCAACCAAATCGCTATCAAGGCCCATACGGAGCCCATGACTGAAGTGATTTGTGATATCACAGCGCATATCTACCAGTATGAAGGAGGTGGCATCATGTTCAATTCAGGAGCATCAGTAGCTCTGGTACATGGTGAGCGCGGCAAAATGACACCAGCACAAGTAGAGGCACACATTCGCCCAGACAACATCCACTACCCTCCTACCCGCATGGTTGCACTTGAAAATACCTGCAACAAGGGAGGCGGCGCTTACTATACCTTGCCTGAAATCGCGGCTATATCCGAAGTTTGCAAGCGTCAAGGCATCGCCTTGCACCTGGATGGTGCGCGTGTCTTCAACGCTTTGGTAGCCTCCGGAGAGAAGTCGCAGGAATATGGTCTATACTTTGACAGTATTTCAATCTGCCTTTCAAAAGGGCTTGGCGCACCAGTGGGCTCACTCCTGCTCGGCACGAAAGAATTCATCAGGAAGTCCCGTCGTATTCGCAAAGTGCTGGGCGGCGGCATCCGGCAGGGCGGATACCTGGCAGCGGCTGGTATCTATGCGCTTGATCATCATGTGGAGCGATTGGCTGAAGATCATCAGAAAGCTACGCAGCTGGAGGCAGCTTTAACTGAAGCCGATTATGTAGAGTATGTTTTGCCCGTGCAAACCAACATTGTCATCTTTAAACTAAATGACAGGTATAAGGATGTTGATTTTGTTAAGGCTCTGGCAGATCATAATATACGGGCTGCCAGTTTCGGTCCGCAGATGATACGCTTTGTAACACACCTGGATGTGAGCGACGAGATGTTGCAGCACGTGTTAGACGTGTTACATCAATTGAACAAGAAACAAGTAGCGGTATAGGTTTTCGCTTATACCAAAATTATAAAAGGGCTTCCTTATGTCTGAAAATTATTTCCCTGACTACCCAGCCTCCGAAGTGATGGCCGTTTTCTTAAAGGATCCTATCCTGACAGGTATAGTGCGACAAGGGAAGCCCTTAATTTCTTCCAGGTCGGAGGATCTGTATTTCAAACTCCTTAGCGCGATCGTCTCACAACAGTTAAGCACCAAAGCAGCAGCTACTATTTTCAGTCGATTTAATACGCTATATCCAGAAGGCTACCCCCATCCACAGCTTGTATTGGATACGTCCGACGAAGCTCTGCGAGGTGCTGGATTATCATTTCAGAAGATAGGCTATGTTCGAAACGTAGCTGCCGCTGCGCAGGCAGGAAACTTATCCCACGCTGTAATTGATGAAATGGAAGATGAAGCCTTGATCCAGCATTTAACTCAAATCAAAGGGGTTGGACGCTGGACAGTGGAGATGCTGCTGATGTTTGCGTTGGAGAGGCCAGATGTTATGCCAGTTGATGACCTTGGCATACAAAATGCGATGAAACGACATTACGGTTTGGAGGAAAGCGGCAAAACGCTCAAGGCACGAATGATCGCGATAGCTGAAAATTGGCGTCCTTATAGAACCATTGCCTGCAAATACCTGTGGCAGTCGCTGGACAACATGCCCAAATGATAACTCGTTAAACAAATTCCAAAATTTTACTTTTAAAATATATATTATTTAATAAAAATTTATATTATATATATAAATTAAAAATATTTGTTTACCAATTCAATTCCGGTCTTAGCTAAGTATAAAGTAGTGTTAACCTTTATCACTTGTTTTTGATCATATATGTATAATTAGTACACGTATACATATTCACAACCACCCCGCAGAAAGATGTAGCTTCAATGTACTTGTGTTGGACATTAAACAACACAATAAGTTTGTTAATTCGCTCCTGTTATATACCAGCCTGAAATTTACATTTATAAAAAGGTTAGATCTACCACAGAAAAGGTATAAGATTTATAGTTGATATATTTTACTTTAAAATCACAATACCATTATGAAAACACAATTTTATCTCCCCATCTTTCCTCATCCCTCCTGACTCAGCTTTCATTTCAAGTTAGAACTAATTAGGTCTTTTGAGGCCCATTTGATTCTGTTTCATGCTCTTGTGGATAAACACAAGCAGGAATCTCCATGTCTTTAGCTCAAATAAAATCTTCAAAATTTTACAAATATTCAGTTTAACCTTAAACAATTACACTTATGAAAGCAAGAATATTAAGTTACGCCATTGCGCTTATTGCGCTGTTTGCCTTTAATGATTCATTGGCACAGAAAAAAGATCCAGGACAGAAAGCCAACCCAAAGATCAATACATCTCAAGGTGATCCCTCTCTTTCAGGAAACCCAACTGGAGGAGGAACATCCTATACAGTTTGTGTTGATTATATTCGAATAACAGGACTTGGCGATGCGACATCCGCTCCTGCATATCTGAAAATTGAAGGAACTGCAGATGTTAACTGTTATCCCCCAGGACAACAAGGACGAACAGAACCAAACTCAGCTCCAGGTCAAAGATTAAGTGCAACTGGTGACCCAGTTGACATAAGTGTTACTAATGGTAATTTAGTTATTACATCATCAGATGATGTGTGTGCTACATTAGTAGGTGGTTGTAAAAACAAGAATATGCAATCAACGCTTGAGAATGTAAATATTACTAAAGTTATTTTAGTTGTTCAAGGTAAAGAATTTGACATAACAAGCTATCTAAATTAATCTAACTGTGTATTTTGGACAATAAGCACTCAAGCTTATTGTCCAAAATACACAGTTTCATTTAGAAACATCCTAAGCACTCCCAATAAGAATCTCTATTACTTATTGATTTTTCATATTATAAGAAGCCATGCCAATAGCTAAAAAAATATTATATGGTATTATACTAGCTTCTGGTTTTTATGTCACGCCACTTCTAGCACTAAGTCAGACTTATAATTCAAATTTTATTATTTCAGGTATAATACAAGACTCTCTTAATCAGAGTTCCTTAGAATATGTCAGTATAAATCTAAAGAATAAGATTGCTAATAACATATCAAATAGTACATTAACAACAGAAAAAGGTCGATTTTATATAACTGTTATAAGGGAAGAAATAAATTACAAACTTATCATATCATATATTGGCTATAAAACAAAAACTATAAATATTCCATTATTTACTTCTTCAGTACTTGACCTGGGTATCATTTACTTAACGCCATCTAACACCCAACTCCAGGAAGTCCAAATCACTGCACAAAAACCATTAATAGAGCAAACTCTTGACAAAACAATTTATCACGTCGAGGCTGACCCGGAGGTTAATCTGCTGAACACACTTGATATGCTACGCAAAATACCTTTCCTGACTGTAGACGCAGACGACAACCTGACGCTCAACGGGCAGGAGCATTACCAGATCCTGGTTAATGGAAAACGTACAGCACTCTTTTCTGCAAACCCCAGTGAGGTGCTTAAAAGTTTGCCTGCGCATGCTATCAAACAGATAGAGATCAGCACTAATCCTTCCGCCCGTTACGAGGCGGCGGGCACAGGTGGTATCATCAACATTATCACGCATAAACGTAGCATCAGCGGCTACAATGGCTCCTTAAACCTGAATGCGGGTAATCCGGAGTCATATAACGGAAGTACCTCACTCACTACTACAATTGGCAAAGTTGGAGTAACAGGCAGATATAGCAATTACTACAATAATCGCCCGGGTAATACCAGCAGCTTTTACAGACAAGATAAGTTGCGCGGAAACAGATTAGAGCAAACAGGAAGTGGTGCCGGTGAAAACCAGGCCCAGAATTTTGGCAGTGAGCTATCAATTGACATAAGCCCGCAAGATCAACTCACGCTGTCGTATGGCATGAACGTGTTTAATGGCAAGAACAATCATGCCCTGCAGGTTAACCAACTAAATGCAGCTGGGATTTCAACAGAGGCTTATCAGAACATAAACCAGAGTCGCAGTGAAGGCTACAACTCAGACATGAACCTTGCTTACCAACACAGCTTCAATGACAATAGCTTACGTAGCCTCTCCTTAGACCTCAGTATGAACGGCAGTAAGAACGAGAATGCTTCCGACTTTTCATTGGTGCCGCTTACAAATTACACAGGTCAACAAACCAGTACACAGAACAAGGATAAAATGCGGGAGTACAATCTGCAGGCAGACTATAACCAACCACTTGGTAAACATACATTAGAACTAGGCATTAAATCGATACTACAGGAAAACAGCAGCGATTTTTATTACAAGAGTTTGGAACTAGAGACTAATATGTTTGCTCTGGACTCCGCTTTGAGCAACAGCTTTGACTACCGATTGGACGTACATGCTGCCTATGCTTCCCTCAATCTTCGTAGCAGCAAGTGGGGACTTATAACAGGTCTCAGATTGGAGGACACCAGGCTACATGCCAATTTTCGTTCCTCTTCAACCGGAGCCGCTCAGCAATACCGTAACCTATTCCCCAATGTTTCTCTCACCCGAATGCTTGAGTCAAATGGAAATCTAAGACTATCATATAGCCAACGCATACAACGCCCGAGCCTTTATGACCTGAACCCCTATATAGATGCAATAGACCCGCTCAACATTAGTTACGGTAACCCGGACCTTATGCCAGCCACTAGTCATCTGCTGCAGTTTGAGTTCAGCACGTTTATCAAAAAGACATCTCTAAACGCGAGCCTTTCCCATCAATTCACAAACAGCGCCATTCAATATTTCACCCTATTAGGTGCAGACTCGGTTGCCCGCAGCACTTACGGTAACCTGGGTCAGGACCGCAGGTATAGCTTCACACTTGGTAGCAATACAACCTTGTTCTCAAAACTAAGCTTTAATCTACATGCAATGGCCAATTATGTTATGTACAGAAGTGAGATTGAGGAAAATGAGCAATTACGGGAGGGATTTACATACAATGGGCGGGCAAATGCCAGCTACCGCTTTGGCAAAACTTGGCGGGCAAGCGGAAACGTCAGTTACAACTCCCCCAATCTGATGTTGCAGGGCAGAACAGCGGGCTATACCTGGAGCACCCTAAGCTTGAACAAAAGTTTTCTCAAAGATGAAAAAGCAAGCTTCGGCATTAGCATCCGTAGTCCATTACAAAAGTACCGCAAGAGTACAAGCGAAGTGGAAGATCCGGCATTTTATCAATTCAGAGAATCCTACTCGGTCATTCGACAGATAAACGCTTCTTTTAGCTATCGCTTCGGCAAACTAAGATAAGCTTTACTTCACCTTCGCCCGCTTCACCAGGTAACTGTACAATACCTTGTCAAATGGCTCGCTGATATCTACCGGCACGAAGTCAATCTTATACTGGCCACATTTCAGCTCTAGTTCTCGTTTGTAATTGCTCACCGCTTGCTGGTAATGGGCTTTCACCTGCGAAGGCTGCAGCTTCAACTCCTGCCCTGTCTCTACATCCACGAACACGTAAGGGCGCTCTGCAAAGTCAAATTCCTCTTCTGTGCGACGATCCATTACGTGAAAGATCAGCACTTCATGTTTCTGGTGTTTCAGGTGCTGAAGGGCCGCAAAAATGGCATCGCTGTTTTCGTGCTGCCCGAGCATATCACTCAGTATAACGACAAGTGAGCGCTTAGGTATTTGCTGGGCTATGCGATGTATTACAGAGGCCACATCCGTTTGGGCTCTGGAAGGTGCTTCCTCCAGCTGTTTTTGCAGCAGCAGTAACAAGGTATGTAAGTGTGAGGCTGTGGAGCGAACAGGGGTCTGTTGCTGGATTGAATCGGCAAACGTAACCAGCCCCACAGCATCGCGTTGTTTACGCAGCAAAGTAGCCAGAGCGGCGGCACACAGTACACTGAAAGTCAGTTTTCCGCGATTCTCAACCGGATAATACATGGAAGGGGAAACATCCAGCAGAATATGGCAGCGTAGATTAGTTTCTTCCTCAAAACGCTTCACAAATAACTTATCCGTGCGGGCAAATACTTTCCAGTCGATGTGGCGGGTACTTTCACCGCTGTTGTAGAGGCGGTGCTCTGAGAACTCCACCGAAAAGCCATGATAAGGTGATTGGTGCAACCCTGTAATAAAGCCTTCGACCAGCTGCTTGGCCAGAAATTCCATATTCTCAAATTTCTGAACATCGGCTAGGGTGAGTGGCTTTTTCATACAGGTATAAGGCTTATTTCTTTCGGGTAGGCTTTATCTCAGAAACGACAGTTGTCATTTCGGGTTGCCCATCGTCCGGAACTTCATGCAGTTGCACCGCTCCGATTCCTTCCCGAATCAGCTCGATCTGCTGCGCAGCGGCTTTGGACAGGTCAATGATACGATGGCGGCTGTGCGCCATACGGTCGTTGATGCGCACCACCACCGATTTGCCATTGCGTACATTGGTTACTTGTACGTAGGTATTGAACGGCAATGTAGCGTGCGCTGCTGTGAGCTGTGTTTTGTCGTAGCGCTCGCCGCTGGCTGTCCGGTGTCCATGCATGCGGTCAGCGTAGTAAGAAGCCTTGCCGCCAGCTGAGTACAGGGCTGTGCCGGAGTTAACTGAAAAGAGAAATACTAGTATAAGTGAAAGCAAATTCATACTATACTATATTTGGTCCGGTGACAAATATAGAATTAATTCTCCGCAGGGCTGCAAAATGGCTAAATTTTACATTCAAAAATTTTTATATATCAGAACAATATGTTAGTTTTAGGTTCAGAAAGTTGAATTTAACGTCTATAACACGGTGGAAGAGAATAACGACAAAGCAGAAATTTATTCCCAAAGAGTAAGAGCAGGGAAGAGAACGTATTTCTTTGATGTGAAATCAACTCGCTCAAATGACTTCTATGTGACCATCACAGAGAGCAAGCGCAAGTTTAAGGATGATGAGTTCTCGTACGAGAAACACAAGATCTTCCTTTACAAAGAAGACTTCGTGAAGTTCATGGAAGCCTTGCAGGGCACAATCGATCACGTTAAATCCGAACTTTTGACTGAAGAGGCCCTCGCCGCTCTCGAGAACCCACCTGTAACGGAGGCAACTCCTCTACCGGTGGCCACTGCCGAGGTATCTTTTGATGAAGAACTGAAGTGGGAATAATATCCCTGTTTTTAGTTTAGCGACCGAGAGCCCGTGTTTCCCAACACGGGCTTTTTTTATACCTGCTTCCCCTACCCTATACTGACTGAAATTTCGTATCTTTGCGCCCTGATATAAAATAAGATAAAGATAAATGGGACTAAGATGCGGAATCGTAGGACTGCCAAATGTGGGCAAGTCCACTTTGTTCAACGCTATTTCGAATGCTAAGGCAGAGTCTGCCAACTACCCTTTCTGTACCATCGAACCAAACGTGGGCGTGATCACAGTACCTGACGAGCGTCTGCAGATACTCGAAGAATTGGTAAACCCACAGCGTGTATTGCCTACCGTGATCGAGTTCGTGGATATTGCCGGTCTTGTAAAAGGTGCTAGTAAAGGCGAAGGCCTTGGCAACAAGTTCCTGGCCAATATCCGCGAAGTGGATGCTATCATTCACGTGGTGCGCTGCTTCGAAGACCCGAACATTGTACACGTGGCTGGCAAGGTTGACCCTATTTCTGATAAAGAAATCATCGACACAGAACTTCAGTTGAAAGACCTCGAGTCGATTGAAAAGATGATGATCAAGGTACAGCGTTCTGCTAAAGCTGGTGATGCCAAAGCTAAGAAGGAGCTGGCCAGCCTTGAAAAATATAAGAACCACCTGGAGCAGGGTTTGAATGCCCGTAGCCTTGACGCAACGGAAGACGATAAAGAGACGGTGAGCGAACTGAACCTGCTTACTGACAAGCCTGTGATCTATGCTGCCAACGTGGACGAAAATTCCATGAACGACGGTAACGAGTTCTCAAAGGCGCTTGCCGAGCACGTGAAAAACGAAAATGCACAGGTAGTCCTGATCTCTGCCTCTATCGAAGCACAGATCGCTGAACTGACCGACCCAGAGGAAAAAGAAATGTTCCTATCAGAGTACGGCCTGAAAGAATCTGGTCTGAATAAATTGATTCGCGCCTCTTACGAGTTACTGGACCTGATCACATACTTTACAGCTGGAGTTAAAGAAGTGCGAGCCTGGACGATCGGCAAAGGCTGGAAAGCACCTGCTGCTGCGGGTGTTATTCACTCAGACTTCGAAAAAGGCTTTATCCGTGCTGAGGTGATCAAACTAAAAGATTACCAGGAGTACAAAACGGAAGCCAAAATCAAAGAAGCCGGTAAAATGTCGGTGGAAGGTAAGGACTACGTGGTACAGGATGGTGATATCATGCACTTCCGTTTCAACGTATAATGTTGAATCTACATAGCAATACAAAAGGCGGGATAACACCCGCCTTTTTTTGTAAACAATGGACTACAGTTAGAATCTCTTTATTGTTGTTGCAGAAAGGGTATAAGACAACTGATAGTCTCTGAAGCTAGTAAATGAAGACAGGCTTATAGTTAACTGACTTCAGATCCTATCAGTCTATTGTCATAATCAAAGATAAACCTCCTCTTCAGGATCCCCAATACCCAGTTGTGGGTATTTATAACAGCCAATTTACAGGCATCTTATCTATTATTAAAAAAGATCTCTTCATAGCCGATCAATAGATCAGCCCTGGATCCCGGAGGGCGGTAATAGATCAGTATGTCATAGGTGTTTCCGGTAGCAAAGTGGCTACCCTCAAAGTAACTGGCATCAGCTGTCTGCCCGTTAGCTGGCTTCAGTGCATAGTAATAATTGTAGTAGCCCTGCTTCAGCAATAGCCTGCCTTTGTAAGCCTGTAGCTCCTGATCGTAGCGCATGCGGCTTTCATTAGTTAATAACCAATCCGTCAGGCCACCTTGTATGTACACCTCTCCCTGCTCCTCTCCGGTCTTCAATTCAAAGTCTACCCAGGTATAGTCTGCGTTTACAATCGAGTTGCCATACTCTCTGTTGCCATACAGCATTTTACCATCTGCATCAGGGTCCTGGCTATAGGCTGCCCCAACACGGATGCGGTCAGGTTGCAATTGGATATGTATAGGATTTGCCTCCAGATTGATCTGCTCTATACCTAAGCCTTTGAAGCGGATACTACGCGAATCGAAAGCACGGAACTCACTCAGACCCAGAAAATGGTCCTTTGCTTCAAAAAACACATATTCCAGACGGCGCTGGTCATCTCGTACGAAGGCTGGCCTTGGGTATACCTTGGCATTGTCCCAGCGGTGATTCTGACGCATCACGGCCTTTACTTCCTGTGCCGGATTTACCAGTGCGTAGTCTTTGTAAAACACATTAAACTCAACGGGCTGGCGGGCTGCCCGTCCCTCCGGCCCGGTGGGCGCACCGAGTTTGGCGGTTACGGCTACTAAATTCTGGTATACCAGTATGCGTCTGGTTAGCAACAGGTTGCCTCCCTCCTCACTCACCTGCAGCACATAGTTGCCACTCAGTTTTACACGCGGTACCCTGAAACGATAATGCACATACGGCACCCGGGTATTGATGGAGTTCTGTACGTCTGTAATAAAAAACTCATTGAAGTCATTAAGGTATTGCGCATCGTTCAAACCGGATGGGGTCCAGTCAGCATTGCAATGAACCAGTTTGGCAATCAGCCTCTGTGGTCCCGCATTCAACCGGTCAAACTCCAGCAGGATAGGCTGTTCCTGACCTATGGAAATAACTGCAGGTTGCAAAACGGCTTCTGGTCCTCCAGTGCCGCGGTAACACTGTACAGACTGAATACTGGCATCATAGACAAAGTCTTCGTAGCGTATGGCCTGCTGCGACGAGCTGCCCGAGGTTGCATAGCCCTGCTGTTCAAGCGGAACACAGGCTGCAAAACCCAAACATAAAGAGGCAATAGCCAAGACATGGTGAAACTTACTAAATAGTGTCATATCGATCTGTCAGATAAAGGTGGGCTCCTGCAAGCTTACACCCACAAAAAACATAGCCGAAGATAGGAATTTTTGAACAAAGCGAAAGAAAACCCGTAATGAAGCATTGTATTTTTCCTTTAATTGACTGCATATCAAACGTTTATCACGTATATGGATTAACGCGAATCAAACTGCCCTTCACTATGAAAAAAGTTCTACTGGCCGGCGCTACCGGGCACCTGGGAAGGCATATTTTCCGGGAGCTAAAACAACAGGGGTTTGAAGTGCGTGCACTGGCGCGCAATCTGAAAAAGACAAAGTCGCTTTTTCCAGATCCGGAAGAACTTGTACTCGCCGATGCAACAAAACCCCATACCCTGGAGGGTAGTTGTGCAGGTATAGACGTGGTGATATCTACCGTCGGTAAAAATCTAAGTCTTCGGAATAAAAGTGGCGGTTCGTTTCACGATATCAATTATAAAGCAAATCTCCACCTACTAAAGGAAGCCGAGAAGGCTGGCGTAAAACAATTCATTTATATTTCTGCCTTTGGAGCTGGTGATTTTCCGCAATTGGCCTATTTCCAGGCGCATGCAGCTTTTGAAAAAGCATTGCAATGCAGTCCCCTCACGCATACTATTCTTAAGCCGGTTGCCCTCTTTTCAGTATTTGAAGAAATGGCGGCAATGGCACGAAAAGGTCATATAGGCCAGTTAGGTCAGGGCGATAAACTAACAAACCCGATCTATGATGGTGATGTAGCCCGGATAGTTTTATCATGCATCGGCCGCCCAAGTCAGACCTTAGCACTAGGCGGACCTGTAACCTATACCCGGCAGGAATTAGCTCAACTTGTATGTGAAGCTGCAGGCTATCGTGGCCGGGTGGCAGAAATACCCTTTGACTATGTAGATACATTACTGCCGTTTGTACGCCTGATCAGTCGGGGTTTGTATGACAAACTCGCATTTATGACAGCGGTAAGCAAAATAGACTGTGTAGCTCCTGCAGTAGGGCAATATAGTTTGGAGGCGTATTTTGAACTGGAGCCACAAATAAGCGCTTGAACTCTTTAAAATTTCAGTATGAAAGTAGTGCCCTTGTCCAACTCCGATTGCACGGATATAGAGCCTTTGTGGAGGCGCATGATCTGACGGGACAGGCTGAGCCCTATACCTGAGCCGCTTTTTTTAGTGGTAAAGAAAGGTATGAAAATTTTGGTGGTAGCTTCTGGTGTCATACCTTGTCCGTTATCTTCCACCTCCAGACAAACACGGCTTCGATCGTCCAGGTAGGCGCGCACCGTGATGTGCTTATGCGTTTTCTCCTGCACCGCTTCCATCGCGTTTTTGACCAGATTAATAATTACTTGCTCCACCATACTTCTGTCGGCAGACAGCAACAGGCTGCTGCCTGATCGCAGCTCAATCTTAAAGTCAATGCCTTGCTGTACCAACTGCTCGCGCAGCAATATCTTTATTTCTGAAAGCAGTTCTCCTACATCGATTAGCGTCAGTTCCGGCACGGCAATGCGTGTCAGGTTGCGGAAGTCATTCACAAAATGAATCAGGCCATCGCTTCGGCGGCTAATTGTGCTCAGGCACTGCTTGATGTCCAGTAACTCTTCCCGCAACACTGTAATCTCCTCAGCATTCGTATCATCTACATAGCCGCTTAGTTCCTCGCCAGCGCTAGCCGAGAGCGAAGCAATCGGTGTTACAGAGTTCATGATTTCATGCGTCAGCACCTTGATCAGGTTCTGCCAGGCTTCCATCTCCTTATCCTCCAGTTCGCGCTGTATGTTTTGTATAGATGCCAGCTTTACCTTTTCCCCTAACATCACCAACTCCATCACTTGCACCGATAGGTTGATCACCGTACCTCCCTGGCGAAGCGGCATAACGGTTTTCTCTCCATGATCTTGCACTGTAAGCAAAGCAGATAAGTCAGGGTATAGAGCAGACAACTCCTGCATCTGATGCAGCGCACCAACCTGCAAAAGCTTACGGGCTGCGTGATTAAGCAACAAGATACTGCCATCATCTTTAAACGTAATGATGCCCGTGCCTACGTGCTGCACGATGGCTTCGAAGTAGTGCAGGTGTGCCTCTTTCTCGGCTCTTACCGCCCTGAATTTCTTCATCACTTCATTCAAACCCACTGCCAGTTCGCGTTGCAATTTACCACCTGTCGAAGCAGGCACCAGTTCTGTAAAGTCGTCGTGACGGATAGAGTTTAAGAAGCTCAGAAACTGCCGGTTTGTACGTTCATGGAAGCGAACCAGCAGGAATACCTGCAGCAACAAAAAAAGCAGGAGACCGATCAATGTGCCACGATAAGCAGGTTCCAACCCTACCTTTGCCACTAAAAAAACAGTAAGGGCCAGAAGGATGAGTCGCAAAACCAACTGCAGCCGGTAATTATTAAAGCGCATATTTCTCTAATCTTCGGTACAAAGCACCGCGGGACAGGCCCAGTTCTTTAGCGGCTTTTGACACATTGCCATCGTGTAATTGCATGGCCCGATGCACCGCCTGACGCTCCAGATCTTCTAGGTTTTGCGAGTTTGAAATTGATGCCGGAGCCGTTTCAGAAAAAGCTGGTTCGTCGGGTATAAAAAAGAAATCATCTGGTTGCAGCTCCCTATTGTCGCTCATAATGGAGGCACGTTCTAACACATGCTGCAATTCCCGCACATTGCCCGGCCAGGAATAGTGACGCAGCTTTGTCAGCGCGGCTTCAGAGAGTCGTTTGAGTGGTTGTTTGTACTTCGTGGCGTATGTTTGCAGGTAATGCTCCGCAAACAAGGGAATGTCCTCAAATCGCTCACGAAGAGGTGGCAAGTTCAACTCCACGGTGTTAATTCGATAAAGCAAGTCCTGCCTGAACTCATGGCGCTGTACCATTTCTTTTAGTGGCATATTTGTCGCGCAGATCAAGCGAACATCAATAGGTATAGGTTTGTTCGTTCCTACCCGAATGATCTCCCTTCGCTGCAGCACCGTCAATAGCTTGCTTTGTAAAGCTAGAGACAGATTTCCGATCTCATCCAGGAAAAGCGTACCGCCGTTCGCGGCTTCAAAACGCCCTACCCGATCCTCCTTTGCATCTGTAAAAGCACCTTTCTTATGTCCAAAAAGCTCACTTTCAAATAGAGTCTCCGTGATAGCTCCCATATCTACTGTTACAAACACCTTATCAGCCCGGGAGGAGCGTTGGTGTATAGTGCGGGCGATGACCTCTTTACCGGTGCCGTTTTCGCCCAGCAACAGAATATCCGCGTCGGTACGGGCAACTTTATCGATGATGGAAAACAAACTGCGCATAGCTTGGCTCTCCCCTGTTATAACTGGCTGCTGATGCTGCAGTTCAGCCGTGAGTGTGCGGTTTACCTGCCGGAGCTGGTTTACCTCTTTGTAGGAGTGGCGCAGTTTGGAGGCGGCTGTCAGGGTAGCCAGCAACTTCTCATTTTGCCAGGGCTTCAGTACAAAATCAGTCGCGCCCTCTTTAAGTGCCCGCACAGCCATCTCCACATCCCCAAAAGCAGTGATCATGACCACCACGGCCGATGGGTCATATTTCAGAATCTCTTTCAGCCAAAAAAAACCTTCTTGTCCACTCGTGATATCCTGGCTGAAGTTCATGTCAAGGAGAATAATGTCGAACTCTTCATTGGAAACCAGAAAGGGGATCTTCTTCGGGTTTTTCTCCATTATTACTTCTTTGGCATATTTACGCAACAGCATTTTAGCCGAAAACAACACATCTTCGTTGTCGTCAATCACGAGTATTCTTCCCAGGTTCTGTTCCATGACGGGGCTTTTTTTTATGATAAAGGTATGGAAAAATGATGCCAGACAATTCTAAGGTTAATTTACATTATTTTTGGCATATTTAAGCTAACACTCTGTTCATTCGTGGACAGTAGTTGTCCAGACATGGACAAAAAGTGTGCTTAGCTATACCTTCTACTGGCTTCATTTCAGCTTTTGAAGTTATGGCACAGCTATGGCATAAGCAGATTTAACTGTGAAGGGCGAAAGGCCCAAAACAGGCAGATACAATCAAGAACTTAAAAAATCATCTTCTTAACGATATTTTAATTACGCTGCCATGTTCAAGATATACTTTCTGACTGCTTTCCGCTCCTTGCTTCGCAACAAAAGCTATAGCATACTCAACATTGCAGGACTCGCCCTGGGCATCTCCTGCAGCATTCTGCTTTTCCTGGTAATACAGTTTGAGTTAAGCTACGATACCTTTCATACCAAGGCAGGCCGTATTTATCGGGTTACCATGGCGTATCCAAATAGTGAGAAAGCATCTGTGGAGCCTTCTATATACTTCCCGGTAGGTGATGTGCTGCAGCAGAACAACCCAGGTATAGAAGAGCATGCTGAAGTATTTGTAGAGGAAGATCCGCAGTTTACCATCCCTCGCTCCAATGGTGACGATGCCAAGTATTACCTGGAAGATGTTCGGATTGCCTTTGTAGAGCCTGCATTCTTTACCATTTTTGATTTTATACCGGCAAATGAAAACTTACTGAAAGGTTTGGCAGAGCCTAATACTGTGGTACTGACGCGGGAAATCGCATCTAAATACTTTACCGGAGAAGATCCGGTGGGCAAATTTATAAAGCTCAACAACAGACTAATGGCAAAGGTGATTGCTGTTATACCTGACATGCCTCCCAACACAGATTTTCCATTTGGTGCTTTCTTCTCCTATGCATCGCTGGAGAAATACAGCACCTTCGATGTAACCTCCTGGAACTACTCGTTCAGTTACCAGAACCTGTACATTACATTGCCGGAAAACACCAACCCTGCTGAGTTGGAAAAGCAACTGAACGCTACCGTGAAGCCACATATGCCGGAACGAAAAGCCAGAGATACTGAGTTTGTGTTGCAGCCCCTGAGCGACCTCCACTACAATGACTTACTCTTTAACCTAGCCGGCCGCAACGTGACCATGCAATATATTATTGGAATGGCCCTGGTTGGAATCTTCCTACTGCTGACGGCCTGTATTAACTTTATAAACCTGGCTACCGCACAGGCCATCAAAAGGGCAAAAGAGGTAGGTGTACGCAAAGTAATGGGCAGCAACCAATGGCAAATCATGTTGCAGTTCTTCGGCGAAACACTGTGCATTACTATCATTGCCACTTTTTTGTCCGTTATTCTGGCTGAGTTGGCACTGCCTTACCTTAACGATCTGCTTGAATTGAAGCTAACCTTCAACATTTTCCAGAACCCAATGATACTGCTCTTCCTGGTGCTGGAGGTGTTGGTGGTGACTGTCTTCTCAGGTTTATACCCAGCCTTGGTGCTCGCCCGGTTTGAGCCTATTGCAGCGCTTAAGAGCAGGGTGGCGGTGCAGCAGGTGGCTGGCTTTTCGCTGCGTAGTGTGCTGGTGGTGGTGCAGTTCTCGATTTGCCAAGTACTCATTATCTGCACCTTGGTTGTGACTGAGCAGATGCAGTATGTGTTTAACAAACCATTGGGGTTCGACAAAAACGGTATTATTCAAATGGGCTTACCACGTGAGCAAGCCAACAAACTAATGCCTTATCGCCATGAAATGCTTCAAGATCCTGCAGTACTCAATGTCAGTTTTGCCACAGCACCGCCTTCCTCAGACCTGACGATGGGCACCGGCTTTTTCTACGATTATTCAAGTGAAAGAGTGAATGTAAATGCGAACGCTAAATTCGTGGATGAGCATTATTTCGAAACTTTCGACTTAAAACTAATTGCTGGCAGAACGCTTTCCAGAAGCGATACCACCACTGAATTTGTCATTAATGAGACTATGCGCCGCAAGCTTGGTATAGAGAGTCCACAGGATGCAATTGGCAAAAAGATTTCCTTTAACAGTAGAGAATACTATCCTATTGTAGGCGTCATTGAAGACTTCCATCAAAATTCACTTCGTGACGCTGTAGACCCTGCCTTACTCACAAGTGACCACAAACAATATTTTTATGCCACGGCTAAAATAGATTTAAATAACATTGAACAAGCCACCAAGCACCTCGAAAGTGTGTGGAACAAAGCTTACCCGGATGATGTGTTCAATTATACCTTCTTAGACGAAACAATAGCCAATTTTTACAGGGAGGAAACCAGGCAGAAGGTACTCTTCCGTACATTTTCTTTTATTGCCATCCTGATCGGCTGTATTGGGCTATATGGTTTGGTAGCCTTTATGGCGGCACAGCGCACGAAGGAGGTAGGTATACGCAAGGTGATGGGTGCTTCCATTTTTGACATCACACTGCTTTTCTCGAAGAATTTTGTAAAACTTGTTCTGATTGCGTTTATCATAGCTGCCCCCGTAGCTTACTACCTCATGGATGAGTGGCTACAGAGTTTTCTATACCGCATTGACATCGGATATTGGCCTTTTGTGCTGGCAGGCGCTGCCACCTTATTAATTGCTTTAATTACGATGAGCACGCAAGCAGTACGGGCTGCTTTAGCCAACCCGGTTCTTTCTTTGAAAGCTGAGTGATCTTATAAGTTAATCAGGCAAAATTTTCTCTCTAAAAGTGAGGCAATTACGTGTTAAGGCCTATTTTTTTAATAAAAAGCCAAGCGTAGGCTTTGCAAAATAAAAGCTACCCACTATATTTGCATCACAATACGACAGAATGGTCCGTTCGTCTAGGGGTTAGGACTCCAGATTTTCATTCTGGCAACAGGGGTTCGATTCCCCTACGGACTACAAAAGCCGCTTCATTTCTGAAGCGGCTTTTTTTATTGTGGTCATTTACTATTATAATTATAAAGCCACTACCCTACCTCATTTGAGTTGATGGTTTTGTATGACTAAACCGGAACATGCTTTATTTGTACCCATGTCCTCTCTCGGTCATGGCCTGACTAACAGATCTTTCTAACAAAATATATTGCAAGTCCTTCCGGAGTATTCTACGTATTGCTTTTATCATTTTCCTGCAGAAACTCTCCGGCAGTCATCCCGGTCTGTGCTTTGAAAAAACGCATCAGGTGATTGGGTTCTGGAAAGTTAAGTTCATAGGCGATCTCACTGAGCGTTAGTTCGGAGTGGAAAAGGTAATTCTTTATCTCAAGCAGCAGCCTTTGCTTGAGCAGGTGCTTGGCCGTTACATTGAATTGTTCCTTCACAGCTTTATTCAGAGAAATCCGCGTTATACCTAACATTTCCGCATAGTCACTAACACGCTGAACAGTTTTGATATTCATTTCAACCAGACGCTTGAATTGAAAGGCATAATGGTCAGTTTCCTTATCCAGTGTCAACTGGATCCTTTCAGCATACTCCCGGTTCAGCTTTTGTAGAATGTAATAAAGCAGCGAACGTATAATATGCACACTGTCAGGTTTGGGACTTACAAGCTCAGATTTGATTTCAATCAGCAAAGTGCAGAAGCTTTGGATAACTTCTTTCTCGACCTCCATTTTCAACGGATAGTCCAGCTGGTAGAAGTACAACAAACGATAGGCAAACAGCTTATCAGCAAAAAAATCGTTCAGAAAATCCTCCTGAAAAAGGAGAATAGTGAAATCCTGTTCGCCCTCTTCGAAATGCCATTGCCTTTTCTGATAGGGAGAAATAAAGACCACGCTGTTGTCAGTTAAATCAATGTGGTGGTCGCTCAGGAGTAGCTTTCCTTTGGCTTTCTCTATAAAAACGACTTCAAAAAAGTCTGTATTGAACGGCACTCTCTTAAAGTAGTTCCCGTCAGCACTATTAAAGTGCAGTACGTTCAGTAGTACTTCCACGCCACAATCTGTCTTTAAAAATCTAAGAGTTTCCATAAGTCCACTTATTCAAACTATAGCAGATGCTATCCGTGAAAATGCTGAAATACCTGCACCTGTATCCCCTATTCTTCAGGAAATAATCTCCTGCAATTTACAAAAAACGAAGTGCTATACTTCTATATGATTCCCGCTTATTAGAGTAGTCAATCTATGGATGCAACATGGATATTTATTAGTTATAAACGGATTAGTTTTATCAAAAAGCACTGTTGCAGACCGAGAGCTTCGCGCACAGCATGATGCGTATGATGCAAGGCCTGTCCTTTGTCATACCTTCACCGGAAGAGCTAGCCAGATACCCCTACACGGCTCAGGAAAGGTACATGATGGAAAGCTGGCGACAGAAAATCTTCTACGGAACAGGCGAAACAGTTGTAAAGGGACTTAATGAGGTGCAGAAAAGATCGGGAGCAGATGGACTGATGCTGGTAAATACTGGCCACGCACCTACAGGTATACTTCGCTCGGCTGAGTTGATCGCTGATGCATATCAAATGCCTCATTTGGATGCTTTATGATCTCCTGTTTTCTAGATACCCTTACTTTTATATCAACTAGTAGAAATTATCTACCACCTAACCGTTTCTTTAAATAAAAGTCCACGCATCTTGCCCACAAGGTCCCTGCGGGATGATAAAGGGGGTAATAGTTCAATGAAAGCCATCAAATACTATTTAGTATTAGTGCGAAACTCTATGTTACATTAACCAAAAACAAGAGCCTCCTACCCTTCAATTGGGAGGAGGCTCTTCTGTATTTAATTACACTATTATTTATGCCGCCAGGAACTCGTCTGCGTTTTGAACAGTAGCGTAGAAAAATGAAAGAGCGCCTAAAAATGCATGGTGTACGTCTGCAGCTTTCACTACTTCCCCGTTAATTTCCAGATCGCGTGAAGCACAGGCATCACCGATTACTGTACAGTCGAATCCAAAGTCTTTAGCCGCTCTTGTGGTTGCATCCACACACATATGCGTCATCATACCGGTAAGCACAACTTCCGTCACACCATTGGCTTTCAGGTATTCCAATAGGTCGGTCTCTCTGAAGCTATTTGGATAATACTTTTTAACAAGCTTTTCTCCTTCAAGTGGTTTTACATTTTCGTGGGTTTCTACGCCCGTTGTACCCGGCTGAAAGAAAGGAAGAGTACTGTCCGCAGCAAAATGCTGAATATGAGCGATCGGCAGATTATTGGCCCTGAAGTGCTCTATCACCCGACGTGCTTTTAAACTCGCCTCTACCGGACCTTCCAGTTCCCAGGCACCGTTTTCAAAGTAATCGTTCTGTATGTCTATGACAATTAATGCTTTCTTACTCATAATGTTTCTGTGTTATTAAGCTAAATGATACTGCAAAATTACCACGTCACTCGTGCAGACCTTCTACCATAATATGACAGATAGATACCATTTTGATAAGTATGAAAATAATTCGCTCCGAACACAGAGAAGCTAACAGACCGAAGATCATTTTCTGTAAAAACAAGGGGATGCCCGACATAGAAGACTCGTTGCAAAGAAAGACTGGTACCTACTCAAAGTTTTGCACTAATCCGAAGCGTCTTTCACTCCATAATATATCATTTCTGAAGTACTCCTCTAGCCTCACCACAAACAAAGCACGGAACAACATTGTTGAAACAAGCATAACAGCAACAGTTTTAGCGACATCATTGGACATCATTCGTTTCAATTAACAGTAGTAATAGTGATTCGCTCATGGAGGGCACGATTGGGTAAACATCTTGATAAGTGCATCAGGGTAAAGCAGACGGCTACAACCCTTGTTAAACAGAAGCAACGGGTCATCAAATTTAAACAGGTAAAATGGCACCCTTTTGAAGCCAAAAGAGTATACCCGCCTATCATTTGATGAAGTATATTACTCAGGTGGGGCAGTGTAAACCGGATTAATAAACACCTGATCAGGAAACACCTGATCAGGTTTGTAATCACGCTACAGCGCCATGTAATGGCCGTTACTATACCTTCAACAACTTATGCTGACTTGACTTGCAGGCTATATTTCTTTAAAAGGAACAGCCTCGTTTTTTCAATTTTATAGAAACATTATGAGTACCAAAACATACTTCACTCCAGAAGAACTGGAATCAATCAATAGCACATCACTTCAAGATATATACAACAATATTTCAGATAAAATTGGCGATACAGAATACCCTTGTGTGGGTGCCAAAGCTGCCCTGAATTCTAAACAGATCCGCCTGGGTGTGTATGATCATATGGCAACTGAGGAAACTACCCGGCAGTTAGGGCAAGACCTGAAGCAGTATATTGCGGAGACGCTGGCCACTGAAAGCGAGTATATGACCATGGTTGCCTTCTTTAAAGAGGAAAGCCCTACATCTGAACTTGAATTTGAGAATAAACTCTGGGCTCAGCTGCAACTGCTGCACAACAGTGACAACAGTACAGCCCCTTGGGATCCTGATGTTAGCAGTAATCCCACAGATACCAATTTTAGCTTTAGCTACAACGGAACTGCCTTTTTTGTAGTAGGCCTTCATCCCAACTCCAGCAGAAAAGCCAGGCAACTAGGCTACACGGCGATGGCTTTTAACCTGCACCGCCAGTTTGAGCAGTTACGCGAAAAAGGGGTGTATGAAAATATGAAGAAGGTGATCCGTGATCGCGAAATGACCTATGACGGCAGCATCAACCCCATGCTGAAAGATTTCGACGAAGGGCTGGAAGCCCCCCAGTACAGTGGCCGCCAGGTGGATGATAGCTGGAAGTGTCCTTTCCTGGCAGGAAAACTATAGTCACGCGTTAAAATTAAATAATCAATTGCAATGATAGAAACGATAGCCAAACAGACAGGTGCTGCCTTCAAACTGAACAAAGGAGATAAGTTAAAAGTGATAGACCCTCAGGGCGAGCAGGTCAGTGATATGGTCCTCTTCAATGCGGAGGACAAACGCGAAAAGCTATCTTCGGGGAAAACACTTGACTTTGAAGAAACGATTCTGATCACAAAAGGCCATCACCTCTGGAGCAACCGAAGCCGTCAGATGATGGAAATACTGGAAGACACAAATGGTCGCAACGATTTCCTGTTGGCTCCCTGCAGTCCGGAAACCTTTCAGATCATGTATCAAAACCCTGAGCACCACCCTAGTTGCTTTGAGAACCTCTATACCAATTTGGCAGCGTTTGGCCTGGAGCCCGATGATGTACCGACAGCGTTTAACATCTTCATGAATGTGCAGTTCGCTGCAGACGGTAAACTAACGGTGGCCCCGCCCACCAGCAAAGCAGGAGACTACGTATTACTGGAAGCCAAAATGGATCTGATTGTGGGCCTCACAGCCTGTTCAGCAGAGCAGTCCAATAATTACAGCTTCAAACCGATACAATACGAGATAATCCTCGCATAAAACCAAACTACTTAAGCCATTACAGAGCAATCAATCTGCTACCCCATACTTCAAAAGCCGCCTCAACTATACCTGGGGCGGCATTTTTTATTCTTGCCATATAGCAGGTATAGCACCATGAGCAGTCAGCTCTACACGGGCCGGTATACTTTATAGCGGCTTTAGGCAAGACCTTGTTGAAATACTTCTTAGTTTTGTAAATGTCCGGGCTATACCTGAACTTCCACCCTAGCAAATACTAATACCACGATACATGTTATCGAAGAAAACAAAGTATGCCTTTCATGCCCTTACTTACCTGGCCGAAAATCAGGACAAGGGTGCTGTACTTATCCAGGAGATCGCCTCGAGCAAGAACATCTCGCACAAATTCCTCGAGAACATCCTGCTTGAACTAAAGAAGGCAGGTATACTGGGTAGTAAGAAAGGTAAAGGGGGTGGTTATTACCTGATCAAGAAGCCTGAAGAAATCACACTCGCAAAGATCATCCGCCTGCTCAACGGCCCGATTGCCTGGCTCCCCTGCGTAAGCCTGAACTATTACGAAAAGTGCTCCGACTGCCCGGACGAAGCCACTTGCAACATGCACATCATCATGTGCCAGGTCAGAGATCAGACTTTGGCCGTAGTCGAAAATAAGACCCTCTCCGACCTCACTTCATCAAGAAACTGATTCAGAAGCGCTTAAACATTCAATATTCGAGATTTTAGATTTTTTTTCTGTATTACCCTACTTACTTTGTAGGTTTTATGTACTTTTAGCGCTCAATGTTGCGCTATGCTACTAGACCGATACTTCAAAAAAGCCTTAGACAAAAAGAAAGGCGCCCCGAAAGACAGTAAGTTTAAGAGTATCGCCAAGGCCGTCTCCTGGCGAGCCTTAGGCACTTTTGATACAATCATTATTTCATACCTGATCACGGGGGAGCTCAAGATGGCTTTTTCGATCGGGACAATAGAAGTGTTCAGCAAAATACTGCTCTACTATGTCCATGAGCGAATCTGGGAACGATTTACAGTTAAAAAAGACGCCAATGAATTTGAAAGATCAAATACCATCCCTGCTTGACGAACTGGCAGGCCTTTCGTTTTCGGAAGCACTGGCCTGGGTTGCGGGCAGGTTCCCCGGCAAGGTTGCCTTCTCAACGGCACTTGGCCAGGAAGACCAGGTGATCACACACGCCATCTTCTCCAATAAACTGCCGATCAGAATATTCTCGCTCGACACGGGCCGCCTTTTTCAGGATACCTATACCTTATGGGCAGAAACGGAATACAAGTATAGAGGTAAGATAGAACCCTACTTTCCTGAAGCAGGTGACGTGGAAGCCCTGATCGCCCAAAACGGCGTGAATGGTTTTTACGACTCCGTTGACAATCGCAAAGCCTGTTGCCATGTGCGCAAGGTAAAGCCACTCACAAGGGCATTGCAGGGAGCGGATATTTGGATAACCGGGCTGCGCTCCGGCCAGAGTGCTAACCGCAGCAGCTTCAGTTTACTGGAATGGGATGAGGCTTTTCAGGTTATCAAATTCAACCCGATCATCAACTGGTCTTTTGACGAGATGATCACTTACCTGCAGAAGCACGAAATTCCTTATAACAAACTGCATGACCTGGGCTTTGTCAGCATAGGCTGCGCCCCCTGCACACGAGCGATTCTACCCGGCGAAGAACCGCGTGCCGGAAGGTGGTGGTGGGAACAGACCCAGAAGGAATGCGGTCTGCATGCAAATTATTTAAACAAACAAGATTAACATGGCTATTCACAACGCTGCATTCCCCAGAGAACTGGAGGACGAGGCGATCTATATCATGCGGGAGGTCGCCGCACAATTTGAAAAACCGGTACTCCTCTTTTCAGGCGGGAAAGACTCCATCACTCTGGTAAGACTTGCTCAGAAAGCCTTTTATCCAAGCAAAATCCCCTTTCCTCTGCTGCACGTCGACACCGGGCACAATTTTGAAGAAACCATCCGATTCAGAGATGAACTGGTAGCAGAACTTGGTCTGGAACTGATCGTGCGCTACGTGCAGGACAGCATCGACCAGCAGAAAGTTGTGGAAGAAACGGGCAAGTATGCCAGCCGAAACGTGCTGCAAACTGTCACACTGCTGGATGCCATCGAGGAGTTTGGCTTCGATGCCTGTATAGGCGGTGCCCGGCGCGACGAAGAAAAAGCCCGCGCCAAGGAACGTATCTTCTCAGTTAGAAACGACTTCGGTCAGTGGGACGCGAAAAAACAGCGTCCTGAACTTTTCGACATGCTGAACGGAAGGATTCACCTGGGTGAAAATGTCCGCGTGTTCCCGATCAGCAACTGGACGGAGCTGGATGTGTGGAATTACATCAAGGAAGAGCAATTGGCTATACCTTCCATCTACTACTCACACGAGCGGGAGACCTTTGAGCGAGACGGCCAGATCCTACCTTACTCCCCTTTCATGAACATGTCGGAAGACGAGTCGGTGAGCACCCGCCTGGTTCGCTTCAGAACCGTGGGTGATATGACCTGTACGGCTGCTGTAGAGTCAACCGCAGTGGCGATTGACGATATCATCCAGGAGATACTGAGTGCCACGGTATCGGAAAGAGGTGCCCGCATTGATGATAAGCGCTCAGAAGCGGCAATGGAAAAAAGAAAGCAAACAGGATATTTTTAAGGTATGGACGTTCTAAAAATTGCAACCGCAGGAAGTGTGGATGACGGGAAAAGTACCCTGATTGGCCGGCTTCTGTTTGAAACTAATTCGATCACGACCGACAAACTGGAGGCCATCATGGCCAGCAGCAAAAAGAAAGGGCTGGATTACGTGGACCTTTCGCTGTTGACAGATGGTCTGATCGCAGAGCGGGAACAGGGCATCACGATTGACGTGGCGCATATCTACTGCTCTACGCCTACCCGCAAGTATATCATCGCTGATACTCCCGGTCACTTTGAGTACACCCGCAACATGGTAACAGGCGCTTCCAACGCCAATGTCTCCATGATTCTGGTCGACGTCCGTAATGGCGTGGTGGAGCAGACATTCCGCCACTTTTACATTTCTTGTCTGCTGCGCATACCGAATGTGGTGGTGTGCGTGAACAAGATGGACCTGGTTGATTATGACCAGACAAAGTTTGAGGAAATAAAAGCTGCTTTCATGGTCTTTGCTGAGAAGGTACGCTTTAATGGCCAGGAGATCACCTTTATACCTGTCTCATCGCTCTATGGTGAGAACCTGGTGCGTCAGTCAGCGCACATGCCCTGGTATCAAGGGGCGTCGCTGCTTAGTTTGCTGGAAGCTATACCTTTGGAAAAGCACCTGTCAGAAGAATCAAGCCGCTTCCCGGTGCAGTATGTGGTGCGACCCAAGTCAGAAGAGTTTCATGACTACAGAGCCTATGCCGGAAAGGTAGCCAGTGGTCTGCTGCGTAAAGGGGAACGTGTAGTTGTGCTGCCAAGCGGACAGGAAACCACTATTACCAAAATCGAGAAGTTTGGTCGTGAGATAGAAGCTGCGCAGGCAAAGGAGTCCATCAGTCTGCTGCTGCAGGATGACGTGGACATCAGCCGGGGCGATATGATTGTACCTATTAGCCAGCTGCCGCAGCAAAGCAGACAGTTGGAGGCCACCGTCTGCTGGATGGATAAAAAGCCGCTGCGTGTAGGCGGCACCTACCTGCTCCAGCATGGAGTGAATACATCCAAAGCCAAAGTCAGCGCTCTCTCCAACCTGATCGATGTGGTGACGCTCAGTACTGATAGTACTGTAAGTGAACTGAAGCTAAACGAAATTGCGGATGCGCAGCTGAAAACAGCCAAAGAGGTATTCTACGATTCCTTCTCAGAAAACAGAGCAAACGGTGCCTTCATTCTCATCGACGAGCAGACAAACTCAACGGTGGGTGTTGGCTTGATCAGGTAAATTGTGACTTTAAATTAAAAAGGGATTGAGGCGGTATACAGCTGCCTCAATCCCTTTTTTATATCCTACTGCCCGTGCGCATTCATGATGGCGCTCTGGTGGTTGATCGATTCCTGGTGCACGGCTTTGAGATACTTTTGAATAAAGTCCCGGCTCAGACCTAGCTTCTCCCCCCTTTCCAAGGATCTCTCCAACACGTCGTTCCAGCGGGACGCCTGCAGAATGGTCAGCTTGTTTTCCTTTTTGTACCGACCGATATTCTCCACCACCTGCATGCGTTGCGACAACAGCGTGAACAGCTCACTGTCGAACTGATCTACCTGACTACGCAGCTCCTGCAAGGTGTCATCCACCTCCACTTTACCGCCATAGCCGTTCCGCAGCACCAACCCGTCGATGATCTCCGCCAGCCGCTCCGGTGTCACCTGCTGCTTGGCGTCGCTCCAGGCCTTGTCCGGGTCAATGTGACTTTCAAGCATCAGTCCGGTATAGTTCAGGTCCATGGCCTGCTGCGAAATTTCTGCCAGCAGCTCCCGATTGCCGCAGATATGGCTTGGGTCGCAGATCATGGGCAGGTCTGGCATCCTTCTTTTCAGTTCGATGGGCAATTGCCACTGCGGCGCATTGCGGAACTTAGTCTCACCATACTTGGCAAAGCCCCGGTGGATGGCTCCCAGCTTAGTGATACCTGCCCCGCTCAAACGTTCCAGCGCCCCGATCCACAGCTCCAGGTCGGCATTGATCGGGTTCTTTACCAAAACAGGCACATCTATACCTTGCAGCGCATCTGCGATTTCCTGCACCGAGAAGGGGTTAACCGTGGTGCGTGCCCCGATCCAGAGAATATCCACGCCATACTTCAGCGCCTCCTCCACATGCTGCTTATTGGCCACCTCTACGGCTATTTTCATACCTGTCGCCTCCTTTGCTTTACGCAGCCACTCCAGCCCGACTGTGCCGATGCCTTCAAAGTTATTAGGCCGTGTGCGGGGTTTCCAGATGCCGGCTCGCAGCACATCCACCTTGCCTGTTGCAGCCAACTGTTGGCAGGTCTCCATCACCTGCTCCTCTGTTTCGGCGCTGCAGGGGCCGCTGATCACCAGGGGCCGTTGCAGATCTGGTAGCCAGGTGCTGATCGGAGCAATTGCCAATTTGTCTTTTCCGTTGAGCGCTGGGGCAAAGGGTTTCTGTCGGTTCTTAAGTTCGATGCCATCCAGTATGCGGCTGATCTGGTTGGCATTGGAGATCATGTCGTAGGTTTCGGAGCTCAGTCCTTCGTCGATCGTCTCTTTGAAAAGCAGCAGCTGATCGATATAGGCATCCAGTGCCGCCGATACATGGCCTGCATTCTGACTGAAGATGGGTGCCCACATATCCGGTGAGCTTTTGGCCAAACGAACTGTGGAGGCAAATCCACTGCCGGCCATGTTAAAAATGCTCTTCTCGTCTTTCTCGATCTTGAGCACCGTCAGGCCAAGGGCAAAGGACGAGATGTGGGACAAGTGCGAAACAAAGGCGATGTGGCGGTCATGCTCGCGGGCCTCCATGTGCACCGTTTCCATTTTCAGAATACCAAACACTTCCTCGGCTTTCTGGACAACCGCCCTACCTGACGATGATGCATTGCAAATGATGTTCACTTTGTGGTCGAAGAGTTTGTGGTGTGCCGCTCCCGGACCAGTGTTTTCTGTACCCGCAATCGGGTGGCAGGCGACAAATTGCTCCCTGCGCGGATGGTTCGTGACGGCCTGGCAGATCTGCTCTTTCGTGGACCCAACATCCAGCACAACGGTGCCATCCTTTGCCTGGTCTAAAAGTGCCAGCACGATACCCGGGGACACATCCACCGGCGTGGCTACTATGATCAGATCACAGCTTTTGGCCAGCTCCTCCAGATTGCCCTCCTGCTGTATGATGCCTGCACTTTTCGCTAGCCGGATGTGCTCCGGGTTGTTGTCTGCGCCGATTATTTTGGTGGCAAATCCACGTTGGCGGAGGTCCATGGCCATGGAGCCCCCAATCAGTCCGATACCTACTACGCCTACGATCATGTTGTTTTGATTTTAGTATTTTTAAATGCTTTAATTCTTTCCAATGCTTTTTGTAATGGCCCGGTGTCAGCGCACAGCGACACCCGGATGTAAGCTTGCCCGTTTGTTCCGAAAATGAAACCGGGCGTGACAAAGACCCCGGCTTCGTGGAGAAGTTCATCTACCAGCTGCTCTACATTGACACCTTCCGGTGCACGTCCCCACACAAACAGCCCTACCTGTTCGGTGCTATACCTGCAATGCAACGTATCCATGATTTGCCAAACCAGCTTCCGGCGCTCCGCATAGTGTGTATTTAACTCATCAAACCACGCCTTTGGTTGCTTTAGAGCCTCTATGGCGGCCTGCTGTATACCCAGGAACATACCGGAGTCGACATTGCTTTTCGCAAGCAGCACATTCGAGATATGCTGAGGATGACCGGCCAGCATACCGACCCGCCAACCAGCCATGTTATGCGATTTGCTCAGCGAGTTCAGCTCCAGCACATGTGCTGTAACACCCCTCACCGACAGGATGCTCTCAGGCTTGTCGGTGAGGATAAAGCTGTAGGGGTTGTCGTGGCAGAGCAGGATGTCGTGGCGTTCCGCAAAGTCCACCAGTTGCGCCAGCGCTACTTTGCTCGCTTTTGCCCCGGTAGGCATGTGTGGGTAGTTCACCCACATGAGCTTGACCTTGCTGAGATCCTGTTGCTGCATTTCCTCCAGATCTGGCAGCCAACCGGACTCTTCCCGCAGGTTGTAGTGTCGCACCAACCCACCAGCCACTTTGGTCGCAGCGGCATAAGCCGGATAGCCCGGATCAGGTACCAACACTTCATCTCCGGGGTTCAGGTAGGCGTTGGAAATGTAGGTAATGCCTTCTTTCGAACCTATTAGCGGCAACACCTCAGTTTCGGGGTTCAGGTCAACATCATAGTAAGTCGCATACCAATTGCTAAAGGCCTGCCGGAGAGCCGGTGTGCCTTTGTAACCCTGGTAGCCATGTGCTTTGCCGTCTCTGGCGGCATCGCACAGCGCCTCCACTGCTTGGCGGGGTGGCGCCATGTCAGGGCTGCCTATACCTAGGTTGATAATGTTTTTACCGGCTGCGTTGAGTTGTGCGACCTCCCGTAGTTTGTGCGAGAAGTAGTATTCCTGCACATCGCCGTATCTGTCTGCTATGTTTACCATCTGCTATTTTTAGATGCTTTTAAAATGCTTTAAATAAAAAAAGAGTCCGCCGGATGGGGACTCTTTGTAAGTGCAAAACAACAGCTTGCTTTTTACCATAGAATTCCCGCCTGCTTCATGCGATAGAAGTAGTAATAGTAATAAGTAAAATAGCTGTTTTGGTTCGCTGTCATGTTCTTACATAAAAAAAGCCTCCGATCGGGAGGCTTCTGATTTATAGCTGTTTATCAACCTATAGCATGGCCACCCTTATTTACATAAAGTAAAATAGTAATAGCTATAATAGGCGATATGATTGTGTGCTGTTTTCATTTGTGCTGGCTAATATCTGATATATTCCTTACAATCAAAAAATTATGGCTCTTTTTTTTCAAAAGTATAACCAAGTGCTGTGCTAGTTATAAGCTAATACCAGATAATAACAGGCTGACTGCCTTCACCTGGTGAGGACACCAAATCCATCTCAGTTGTGAAGCACTCGGTTTTTAGTTAAATTGATACCCTAAACCTTAAAAAATGAAACGACTGATATCTCTTTGTCTGCTTGCCTTGCCCCTCTTCCCGGTGGCGGCGCAGCAGACCCAAAAGCCAGTGCTACACGGCAAGAACTGGATGGCCATTACCGGCAAACCCCTTGCCGCCACTGCCGGCGCCATGACTTTCCAGAAAGGCGGCAATGCCGTGGATGCGGCCTGTACCATGCTGGCGGCTACCTGTACCATGTGGGACGTACTGAGCTGGGGCGGCGAAACACAGGCGCTCATCTACAATCCCAAAACAAAAAAAGTGATCGCCATCAATGCCCTGGGTGTAGCCCCAACAGGTGCTACGCCTAAGTTCTTCAAAGACAAGGGCTACAACTTTCCACCGGAAAACGGTCCGCTGGCGGCCACCACACCCGGGACAGCAGGCGGACTGATGCACATGCTGGCCAACTATGGTACCCTGAGCCTTGAAGAGGTGCTGGCTCCTGCCATGGAAATGGCAGCCGGCTACCCGATCGAGGCACAGACGGCTAACAGCATCGAGAAGAACAAGGAACTGATCAAGCAGTGGCCTTACAGCAAAAAGGTATTCCTGACGCACCTGGGAGAGGAACGTGAGGCACCGAACGCCGGTGAGATCTTCGTGCAGCAGGACCTTTTACAAACACTCACCAAACTGGTGGAAGCAGAGAGAGCAGCACTGAAACAAGGTAAAAGCCGCAAAGAGGCGATTATGGCGGCTTACGACCGCTTCTACAAAGGGGATATCGCTGAAGAGTTTGTGCGGGGCTCCAAAGAGCAGGGCGGACTGATCACAATGCAGGACCTGGCGAAGTGGAAACCGATCGAGGAAGAGCCGATGATGGTGAACTACAAAGGTGTGGAGGTATACAAACTGCAGCAGTGGACGCAGGGACCAACCATGCTGCAGGCACTCAACATTCTCGAGAACTTCGACCTGAAAGGGATGGGCTATAACAGCACCCGTTACATCCATACCTTGTACCAGGCTATGAACCTGTCTTTTGCCGACCGTGACTTCTATTACGGCGACCCTTACTTTAAACCGGAGGAGCCAATGAAGGGTCTGTTGAGCAAGGAATACGCCAAACAGCGGGCTAGTCTGATCCGCTACGACAAGAACGACGCGACCATTGGACCGGGTGACCCCTACCCTTTTGAAGGTCGCAAAAACCCCTACCTGAAAATGTTGAAGAAAAGAGGCTACGAACCCGACACCGTGCGTCGCAATTTTGCCCCTACTCATGACCAGCGCAGCGGTTCTTCCATGGAGGATGCCGAATACCAGGACCGGCTATGGCGTGGCACCACCACCATCGAAGCAGCTGACAATGAAGGGTGGGTAGTGTCGATCACACCAAGCGGTGGCTGGCTTCCGGCTGCTATAGCAGGCAACACCGGCATCGGTATGAGTCAACGCATGCAGAGCTTCGTGCTTGATGCCGAACTCAATCCTTTCAATGTTGTGGAACCTGGCAAGCGTCCGCGGGTGACCCTTACGCCTTCCATGGCGCTGAAAGACGGCAAGCCATACCTGTCTTTTGCCGTTCAGGGGGGTGACACGCAGGACCAGAATTTGCTCCAGTTTTTCCTCAATGTGGTGGAGTTTGGTATGAACGTGCAGCAGGCAGCTGAAGCAGCCAACTTCAATACCAACCAGCTCTGGCTCTCGCTCGGCGGCACCAAGATCGATGACCGTAAACCAAAGCCTGGCCACATCCTGCTGAACGAAAGCACACCGGAAGCCGTGCGCAATGAACTGAAGAAGATGGGCTATACCCTCAGCTTTGGCGATCGCACCAGTGGACCGATCAACGCCGTCTTCTTCGACTGGAAACACGGCAGCTTCTGGGGAGGCTCCAGCAACCACGGCGAAGATTACGGCATTGCCTGGTAAGGTATAGCTATCACCCCATCAACTACAAAGCCCCTTCGATTAGAAGGGGCTTTTTTTTAACTAAATACCCAGATGTAGGTATTGGCGCAACCGTTCCGTAATGCTACCTTTGCCGCCTCTATATCTAAAATATTGTTTTTTTAATGAATTTATGTGCAACTGCAGGTTGTACGATTTGACCCGCCATACTTTCTATTGCCTTTCCAGGCTATGCAACACAAACCACTCTGACGCCATTTATTCACCTTTATTTCCTTTGCATGAATCGAAACATTTACGCAGCTAAAATTGCCCTTGGCTTAAGTTTACTGGCCAAAACACTACTGCCTGATACAGCCCAGGCACAACAGTTAGGTATAGCGAACAGCAATTACGCTGGCACCAACAGCCTCTATACCAACCCGTCAGCCATTGCTGATTCCCGCCATAAGTTCTATCTGAATCTGTTTTCAGCTGAATTTGGCGCTACAAACAACTACCTGCGCTATGATGCGCCGATGTCCTTTTTCAAACTGGCACGTCAGGGCGAGGAATTCAAGAGCGAGTACATCCAGGAGAACCTCAATGGAAAGCAGAAGCTTGTGATGGCTGGAGCTGACTTCAAAGGGCCGGCCCTAATGGTACAGCTAAGCCCGCTGCATAGCATCGCCCTAACAACCCGCGTACGTGCCGCTGTGCAGGCTAACAACCTATCGGAAGAAGTGGCACGTCTTTACAAAGTGGCCGACGGCGAAGATGATAGCTACCTTTATAAGCGCTATACCGGCAATAACATGAACCTGAATGTGAATGCCTTTTCAGAGTTTGGCCTTAGCTATGCTCGTGTCGTGCTGGACCAGGGGGCACATTTTGTCAAAGCGGGTATGACAGTGAAGCGACTGAATGGTGGTTCTTCAGCCTATCTTAACCTGGAAGACACTGATCTGCAGGCTGAAGAAAGAGCCGTGGCAGGCACGGAAGAAGCCAATTATGTGGTGAAGCTTGACAAAGTACATGCCCGCTATGGCTATGCTGCCATGCCAGACTTTGATGCGGCAGAAAGTGGCGACCTGCTCAGCTTGCTACTGGGCGGCAAGAGCGCTGGAAGTGGCTGGGGCGCTGACCTGGGCTTCACGTACGAATACCGCACCAACAACCCGGATTACAGTATTACGCGCAACGGTCAGCAGCTAACCGACCTCGAGCAAAACAAATACAAGTACCGGGTGGCGGTATCCCTGATGGATATCGGGAGTATCAACTACAACAACCCTGACCTGGTATGGGCCTATGACGTGCAACGCACCAACAAAGAAATCAACCTTTCTGAACTAGGCGATGCCGAGACTACGGAGGAAACCCTGGAATACCTGAACCAGCAGCTGGACGTGAGTGAGAGCGAAAAGCAGACTTCTTTCCGTGCTTCACTACCTACGGCACTGCATATCAATGTGGACTACCGCCTGACCCGTAACCTATACGCCAATGCCACCCTGATCCAGGGTGTGCGCGGCAAGAATGCGATTGGGATGCGCCAGAATTCCCTGTTTGCGATCACACCCCGTGCTGAGTTCAAAAAATTTGAGCTAGCCCTGCCGGTTGCTCTTCAAAACAACTATTCAATCCTCACGGTAGGTGCGATGGTACGTTTTATGAACTTCTACATTGGCTCCGACAACATTGGCGGTGCCTTTAACCTGGGCAAGCCTTATGGGGCTAATGCTTATGTAGGCGTATCGTTGCTGCCAATTCTGCAGCGCAACCCGAAAGAGAAGAAAGCAACTACACAGCAGCCCGGTTAAGCTAGGCTATACCTGTTGCATGACAACCCCGTGGCCCCGCCGGTCACGGGGTTTTTTCTTGCGCTTCCGCTTGCTTGTTCTCCAATTTCTGTAACCTTCTACACCTGCCTGCTGTACTTGTTTCTGGTCAGAGGTGACCCGAAACACTATGACAAACAAGACACAACATACTTTAACCGGCTTTGACTTTAAGCGAGTATTCGAAGGAATTTCCGGTAAATTCGTTGTGCTCAAGCCAAACCCACCTTACTTCACCATCCTCGCGGTAAGCGACGATTTCATTCACTTATCCTCAAAACCGCGCCACGAACTCGAAGGCCACCATCTGTTTGCTGCCTTTCCTGACAATCCGGAAGACAGCGTCTCGGCTGGCATCTCTACCTTAACTGCATCGCTGAAGAAAGTGATCGACACAAAAAAACAGGATTACCTCCCGATCCTGCGCTTTGATGTGATCAACAAAGAAGGAAAGTTCGAAGAGCGTTACTGGCAGGCCCATAACAAGCCCGTGCTCAATGAGCAGGGGAAACTGATCTGTATCATTCATACTACCGAGGAAGTAACCAACCAGGTACTCGAACGAGAACAGTAAACAGTCTCCTTCTTGCCCCTTCCCTACCTGAGGTTTCGGCCTCCCCCCCATCATCTCATCCGGAAAACCAGGCTAAAATAAGGTCTGCACCAGGTGATTGTTGTTACAACAATTTTCTATAATTTCGCCCCGCTCCGGCAAACATTCCTTTTCACTAGTAGTTTCCATTTAGAACCTAATAGCAGCAACACCGAGCTCCACCCGCTACCCCGATATCTGGCTTTCGACTATGAAATCACGCTATACTCTCCTGATCGCTTTCTGGCTGTTCACGTCCCTGCAGGTGGTGGCACAACAGACTAATTTCGTAAAGCGCTACATCAACAAACTGGTCAATGATACCACGGATGTCGCGCGGCCGCAGTTCCTGATCTACCCTACCCTGGCGTACGCTCCTGAAACAAGCTGGGAGATCGGCCTGAGCACACTCTATGTGTACTATGCCAAAAACGACACAGCCAATAGACTGAGCGAAATTAACGGATTCACGTTTTTCACCCTGCAAAACCAATACGGACTGTGGCTTGATCATGCCTTGTATTCAGACAAAAGCCGGTGGTTTGCCCTGGGCCGCCTGCGTCTGCAGAGTTTTCCCTTGCACTACCATGGCATTGGCCCGGACACGCCACCAGACTACCTGGCTTTGGTGGAGGCATCGCAAATACAGCTGCGCGAGCGACTGCTCCGACGCATCAAGCCCAATCTATACCTGGGACCGCAACTGGACTTTCAGCGCCTGGGTTCCGTTAAGTTTAAGCCAAGCACGGATGGGCCGCTGGAGTTGCCTGTTGGCAGCGAGGGCGCTACCAACATCGGTTTAGGGGCAGGTCTGGTGTATGACAATCGACACAATGTGCTCAATGTGCGGCACGGGCTTTTCTCGGAACTGGCACTCTACCGCTACGACAAGCTCTGGGGCAGCGACTACCAGTTTACCACCGTGATCAGCGACAGCCGGGTATACCAACCCGTGGGTGAGCGCAACGTTTTGGCCGCGCAGCTTTTGGGGCAGTTCAACATGGGCAATGTTCCTTTCAACCAACTGGCTCTGATGGGCGGAGAGAGCATGATGCGCGGCTATTATACCGGGCGATTCCGGGATAAGAACCAGTTGGCCGCACAGGTGGAATACCGGATGCTGCCCTTGCCGCTCAGCTTCACTGACAGGCTGGGAGCCGCTGTGTTCGTGGGAACAGGCACAGTGTTTCCTGACTTCGCCCGCTTTGAGGCCAAGTACCTGCAAGTAGCAGGCGGTGGAGGTTTGCGCTACCTGCTCTTTCCTAAGAAGGACATCTATACCCGCGCCGATGTGGCCTTTACCAAAGAAGGTCCCGGATTCTACATTTACATTGGGGAGGCTTTCTAAACAGATTTCGCCTTACAATTTCAGCACTGCCAGCAGAGGCCTGTGGTCAGAGGCATAGCTTTCCGGCATTACTTTATGTGAGAGTACCCGGATACCGGATGTTTTGCTAAACGCAATGTAATCGATGATACGATCCGGCTTGTCCTGTGGGAAGGTTGGATCACAGGCGGTCTCGCAGCTACGCTGGAATACTTCATCCAGGGCACGTAGCGCAGGACTATCCGGATAGTCATTCAGATCACCAGCCAATATAAAAGGGAGCTTTTCTGCTTTGTCGAGAGCATTGATGGCTTGCACCTGCTGCAGCCGGTTGTCACTGCTGATAATGTCGAGGTGGGTGCTGGCGAAACGGATGCGCCGCCCATCCGGCAGATGCACAGTAGCCACTGCCAGCACGCGACCCTCAGCCTTTGGATCATCCGCTTTTGGGAGCACTACTTGACGTGTATCAGTTAATGGGTAACGTGACAGGATGGCCACCCCGTATTCCCCTCCCTCAAAATCAATGGCTTTCGCAAAGTAGTAATGCATTCCAAGCATTGTTGCCAGTGCTTCCGCCTGGTGCACATGGCCCGATCTTGCGATACGCACATCCACCTCTTGCAGGGCTACCACATCCGCTGCTTCACGCCGAATTACGTCTGCAATGGCCTCCAGGTCAATTACACCCTTTTTGCCTGGCGGATTTGCATGGCGTATGTTATAGCTCATCACACGCAATTCCATCTCACTATTTTCTGATGTCTTGCTACTTATACCTTGACCCATTTCAGGCGCACAGGCTAACAGCAGCGAAAAGAAGCCGCAGAGAAGAAGTGGTTGATAATAGTAGCGCATAGTTTCTCTTTTACACTGTAAATATAGCCATCTGCTTCTGGATCAAGAACATGCCAACCTACCCTTTTAGAACATTGCCTTTTCCTGCCTGTTCTTTCATGGTATAAGACAGTAAACTTTTCAAATTATTCAATTAATTCTATATATTAGTAAATAATTTCACTTAGACGATACCTGCGCTATGAAACGCAAACTACAGATCACGGGACGTGGCAAACTGTCTGTCTCTCCCGATATCATGATCCTTTCTTTCAGTGCCGTGGCGCAGGAATGGGAATATGACAAAACCGTTGACTCCCTTAACGCAAAATTGGAAGAACTGCGCACTATTATTGAGGCGCAAGGTATAGCACGCAGCAACCTAAAGACCAAGGATTTCGGAGTCCGAAAGGAAACACAGTGGAACCGCAAGACGGAGAAGTCGGAGTTTCTAGGCTACAGCGCCACGCACCGGCTGGAGCTGGAACTGCCCCTAGACAAAGCGCTCATCAATCAACTTCTCAGTCAGATCGCCAGGAAACTCGACAGCCTCGATTTCAGCATTTCCTTTGGTGTGAAAGATACCAGCGCCCATCAGCAGCAACTAATCTTACAGGCTGTTACAAAAGCAAAAGAAAATGCCGCCCTCATCGCCCAGGCAACGGAAGTAGAGCTGCGGGAAATCCTCGACATTGATTACTCTTACCGCGAGCTCACCATCCGTTCCCAACAGCACGACTATGCTGTCTATGACAGCTCGGTGCTGATGGAGGCCTCCGCTCCTGCCCCTGACTTCGAACCCGACGACATTGATGTGGCTGAAACCGTGACGATCACCTGGCGGATCGGGTAATCAATTGCCTGCTTTTTCAACTTATACCTATGCAAAAACATTTACTTATCTTTTTGGCTATCATAGCATTGTCAGCTTGTAAACTAAGCAATACTTCAGGCCCTTCCAGTGATTCTGCAGCGGCTGGCGGACAGGCTATGGCGAGTACCCCTTCCCAAATTATATTTCTGGATCTGGAGATCAGCCGGGATAGTCTGACGAAAGAAAGAGCAGTCAAAGTATTGAAGAAGATGGTAACGGACGGCAGGATGAAGAGCCTGGCACATCCTGATCAACAGCCTGTCCCCGGCGATTTGCAGTGCAGTTTTTTGAGTGCCGCGGAGCAAGTTCTTTTTACCACGACAATACCTGATCCCTTGGCCAATACACTGGAGTATGCCGCTCAATCCGGCGAAATACAAAAGAAAACATTTCACCTGCAACAGGCTACATTCACCCTGCGGGCCCCCTATTACCCGGGTTCCACACACCTGCGCATCGAGCAGGTGCAGCCAGACAATGAATTGAAGGAAATCGCCAATCTGACGCTATGAAAAAACTATTAACCACTTTCTGGCTGCTGTTTTGCCTTGTGCAGCTTTCCCAGGCACAGAAGTTTCAGGTTGATACGATCCTGTATAACGGCCCCTCTGACAAGTACATCAATTTTGTATTTCTAGGGGATGGTTACCAGGCAAACGAACTCGGGAAATACATAGAGGATGTCAAAGGCACCGTGGATGGAGTATTTGCCAAACCCCCTTTCAGAGAAAATAAACTTTTCTTCAATGTCTTTGCCATTAAAGTGCCTTCCAATCAAAGCGGGGCCAGTCACCCGGGCACTGCAAGTGATGAGAACAGCCAATCAGGCCATCCAATAAGCAAGGTAGACAACTACTTCGGTTCAACTTTTGACTACGGTGGTATACACCGTCTGCTCGTGCCTACCAATAACATGGCCATTTCAGCGGTGCTGGCTAATAATTTTCCGGAATACGACCAGGTGTTCATACTCGTCAATAGTACTTATTACGGTGGCTCGGGGGGCGCCTATGCCACGAGTTCGACCAACGTTCAATCCAAAGAGATCGCCATACACGAGATCGGTCACTCCTTCGCCAACCTGGCTGATGAGTACTGGGCGGGGCCACAGTATGCCCGTGAAAGACCTAACATGACACAAGTCTCCTCTCCTCAAACCGTCAAGTGGAAGCAATGGCTCAATAATACAGGTGTAGGCATATACCCGTACGAAGAGTCCCCTACCTGGTACCGACCGCACCAGCGCTGCAACATGCGCTACCTCTCCCCACCTAACGAGGTTATCCACTTCTGCATGGTTTGCAACGACGCCATTACCAAGCGGATTGCCAGCCTGGTCAATCATGTCTCTTTACCGGATAAGCCCGGGGTGATTAGTGGCCCTACGCAGGTATGTGCCCAGCAGGAAGCCGTGAGCTATAGCATCAATCCGGTAAACGGTGCCGGCGCCTATACCTGGACCGTACCGGATGGCTATCAGATTACAGCGGGACAAGGAACTACAACGATCTCGGTGCGCTTCGGTGCTGTGAGCGGACGAATTGGGGTGGCGGCGCAGAATTTCAATGGGCAATCTCCCTATACCTATCTGGATGTGCAGGTACAGGCAATGCCGGAGGTGAAGGCGGGCCCGGATGAAGCCACCTGCATGAACAACGGCCGCTTCGACTTAAGTGGTTTTAGTCCGGCGGGAGGCATTTGGTCAGGCCCCGGCACGGAGGCGAAAGGCACATTTGATCCTAATGTATCCGGCCTCGGCATGCATCGTTTAACCTATACCTACAGCGAAAAAGGCTGCAGCGTCAGTGCTACCAAATTGATTACCGTAAAAGAGCCGCCAATTATCAGGCTGGATGACTTTCAGCAGGTCTGCTCCTCCTCCACTAATTTCGTGTTGACGGGTGGTTTACCGGTGGGTGGAACCTATAGCGGAAACCATGTGCAGAACGGGCGCTTCAATGCAGCTGAAGCTGGCCCCGGCACGCACCGCATCAGCTATACCTACTCTATCCAAAATGGCTGCTCAACAACGCTGGAAAAGGAAATAACGGTAAGCGTTTGCACCAATGTAAACGAAGTTGATGTGGCAACGGGCATTAGCTTGTTCCCCAACCCTGCCAGCACTACTGTGCAAGTCGAGGCGCAGCTGACAGGCACCACGCAAGTCACTCTGCAGGTATTTGATACGACTGGCAAACTCGTGTTCAGCCAGCAAGTGCATAGCCTATCCGGTATACTGAAAGAAAAGCTTGACCTGAGCAAGCAGCCCAGAGGCATTTACCTGCTCAAGCTGATCACCGAAAAAGGCCATGCAGACCGGAAGCTTTTGTTGCAATAGACAATCAACTTTACTTTGGCGTGTAGGCTATACCTGCAGATACTATACCTGTAGAGACTATCCTAAAGAGACCTGATCAAAACAAATGTGCCAGAACTCCGGGAAGGTTCTGGCACATGCCTGGTCTACCTATTCGCTATACCTATCCAGGTGAAAAGCTATACCTGAATCACAGGCTATACCTAGCGAACAGCGCTTTCCAGTTTGGCGAGCTTCAGTTCATCGCGGTACACATTGCCGAAGCGGTCGGTTACTTGCACGGCAAAAGAGGCAGCTGCTCTGGTCGGCTTGGCAAAGAACATATGATCCGTTGGCAAAGGCTCCACCCACTTATGCTTAGCAGGTTTTGCTGCACCCTCGTGCAGCTCAACCGAGAGTGGATCTAACGTGATTTCGCGGGTCATCTCGCCCATGCGCTTGCCGTCTTCCAGCCACTCTACTTTCCAGCTTGGGTCCCAGTTCCAGACGTTCACAGCGACCTGCTCCGGCTTGTCGGCCACAGCACCTACCGGGTATATCCGCAGCTGGTGCTCTTTCGGCAAACCGGTCGATTTGTAATACCACTGCACGTCACTGCCCTTCACTTCGTACACGCCATAGCCGCTCGGGGTACCGTCGTAGCAGATCGGGCCGGTCCACCAGGCACCACACACCGTGCCGTGTACGTGCTCGATGATGTTGTCGCCTTCAAACACCTTCTCGTTGAAGTGGGTATGGCCCGACATGATGTGCGCCTTGTAGGGCTGCAGCAAGCGATACAGTTCTTTACGATTTGATACCACACCCCCTATAGACGGCTCCTTTTCTTTGTTTCGCTCATGCTGGCGGGTATAGGCGGGTATGTGCAGACTCACGACCACAGTAGATCCGGGTTTTACGGTAGCCAGGTCCTGCTCCAGCCAGGCCAGCTGTCGCTCGGTCAGGTAGCCGATGTACTTCTTGGCAGTTCCGATAAAGAACACATCGTCGAGCACCACATAGTGAATCTCCCCCCTATTGAAAGAGTAATAGGTCGGACCAAACAGCTCTTTGAATTTCTCAGCTGAGCCCTCGTCGGTGCGGGCCTCCAGATTCATATCGTGGTTACCGATCACCTGGAAGAATGGAATACCAGCAATGGCCAGCGCTTCCTGGTAATCGTCAAATAACTCGAACTTGTCCCACACAAGGTCGCCACAGCCTATGCCGTGGAAGAGCGTACCCTGCGGGTAGCTGCCTACCAGTGCTTTCAAATCTGGTGCAGACTCACGCTTGAGTTGCTCAGCATCATCTTTGGAGATGATCTGCGGATCGGCCCAGACCACAAAGTTGTGCTGGGTATCGTCCTGCGCCAGGCGCTTCAGCTCAAAGTCCGCCTTGAAACGACCGCGCTGGGGCACGATCCTTTTGTAAAAACGGGTAATGCTTTTTTCGTTTTCAAACTCGTAGCCACGCGGGATGGACAGGTATACAAAGTCAGCAGTGGCGTTGCTGAGCAGTTCGTAGCGGCCAGCAGAGTCGGTGGTCACCACGTTGATGCCATCGGTCACGGACACGCCCGCTATACCTTTGCCATTAGCATGTACCTTGCCACTCAGGCTGAATGTGCTCAGGTCTTTGCCGCGGGCAGGTATAGCCGGTTTGGCTTGCAGGATATTGGGGGCCAGCGTCAGGCCTATACCTGTCAGGCCGAGAGATTTGAGGAAAGTTCTTCTTTTCTGAGACATAAGAGATGTATGGTTGTGCATGAAAAGGAGCCAGCACCTGTACAGCGCCGACTCCCCGTTTTCATAGCAGGTTGTTGCTTATTTTTCCCACCAAACTTTGGTATTGATGTCGTCTCCGCCCATCGACTCGACTGCCTTACGGTAATTTTCGAGGTTGTTGGTCTGCAAGGTAGTCGGGTAGCGGAAGCGCACCGGCAGGATCTGGTTGTTGAGCATATCGCTTCCTTTTGGCAACTCCGGCAAACCGGTGCGGCGGTACTCAAACCACTGCTGGTTGTCGTTGAAGAACAGGGCGTAGTATTTCTGCAGCATAATGCGCTCAAGGGTGCCATCGTAAGCAGCCGCCTCGTTTTCGAAGTAGTTAGCCGGTACCGTGGCGCCCCACTGTGTGATGGCAGCTTTCACCCCGTTCTCGTAGTGCGACTTCGCATCGCCACCGGTTATGCCGCGCTGGGCCAGCTCGGCTTTGATGAGCTCCACCTCGGCATAGGTCATGATCAGGGTTTTCATCGGGGCGGTGGCTAATGCAATGTTCAGGTTAGAAGGCTGGTAATCGAACTGGGAATCGCTGCCGCCGTAGCCGCTTGGTATACCTTTGTAACCGATGGTGGTGCTGCCGTCCTTGGAGCGGGCCTGAGTGGCAAACTTCGCCAAACGCGGATCATTGAAAGCGACCAGGTTGTCGATGAAGAATTTCGACGCAGCCCGGAAGGTCGTGAAGTCAATGGCACGCCCCCAGGGCGACAGGTTAGGCGTCACGCCTGTGATGTTCAGAATGGCAGCTTCCTCGTTGCGGGTAAACACCGGGTATTTAGCCGGATCGTTCAGCATCTCGGTCATCTTGGCAAATGAATTCATCTCACCCCGCTTCGACACGCGCAACAACAGGCGCAGTCGCAGGGAATTGGTGAAGCGTCGCCAGTTTGCGATGTTATTGTTGTACAGTAGATCCGCGCCATACACCATCGGTCTGCCCGAGTCGTACAGGTTGTTCGCTATTTCCAGGTCCGCCAGGATCTTGGTGTATACCTCCTGCTGTGTGTTGAACTTCGGATAGAAGATGCCTTCGTCCCCTCGGGCGGCTTCTTCCATCGGCACGTCGCCGAAACTGTCTGTCAGGAGCGAGTAAACCCAGGCATTCAGTGTTAGGGCCACGGCCTGGTAGTTCGGTTCGTTCGCCGCCTCTGCTGCCACCTGCATTTCCTTCAGGTTGGTGATCCAGCGGTAGTAGGTGTTCCAGGTACTGTTGCCGGAGCTCTCGGTCAGATTGTAGCGGTGGATGCCACCGGAGGCACTCGGAAAAGGCAGCGACACCTGCATCAGGTCGAATGAAAAGCCATTGCTGCGCGAGGCATTGAAACTGGCCATTTCGTACACGATCGGGTTGAGCAAAGTGCCCGGATTGATGCGCTCGATGCGGTTTGGGTCAATGTTGAGTTCTTCAAACTCGTCGGTGCAGGATACGCTGACACAGCTCAGGGCCAGGGCGATTGCTAAAAACTTTTTCTTTATGGTTGTCATCTTGTTAAGCTCTTCAAAAATGGTGGGGAAAGACTACAGCTTCAAGGTCAGGTTCATGCCGAAGGTGCGTGGCGTTGGCAACTGGCCCATTTCCACGCCCGGCAGGATAGTAGATCCGTTGAGGGCGGCTGTTTCCGGATCGAAAATCGGGAACTTGGTGATCATGGCCAGGTCACGTCCGTAGAGGGCCACGCTCGCACCCTGCAGCACTTTGGTGCGGGCTGTCAGGGCTTTCGGCAGGCTATACTCCAGGCGAAGCTCACGCAGCTTCAGGTATGAGGCGTCAAACGAATTGGACTCCACATTGGCACGACGGTAGTAGTCACCATAGAAGTCTGGCAAACTGGCTTTGGTCGTGTTGGGCGAGAATGTACCGTCGCCGTTGTCTACCACCCCTTCGCCAATGATGAAGCCGTCTTCACGACCGCGTAGTGTGTGCTTCAGCTTGCCCTGCTCACTCATTTTGTGGTGCGTCTGGGAGTAGATGATGCCACCATACTGCCCGTCGAGCAGCACGTTCAAGCGGAAGTTCTTGTAGCTCACTTCGTTCATAAAACCACCTCTCCAGTCGGCGTAAGCATTGCCGATGTACTGGATCTCAGAAGGACGCGCTGGCAGACCGTTGATGTTGTAAATGATCTGTCCGTCCGGGGCACGCATGAAGCCGAAGCCGTAGATGTCACCTGTCGTGCCGCCTACTTTGGCAATGATAGAAGCATTACCTCCTACCCCGATCACCTGCTGGTCTGTCAGGCCTTCGGCGAGTTCAATTACCTTATTTCGGTTACGAGCCCAAGTGATGGTGCTCTTCCACTTCAGGTCGCCCATATCGATCGGACGCAGGTTCAGGGCCAGTTCAATCCCTTCGTTGCGCACCACGCCGCCATTCAGCACGGCACGGCTATACCCTGTGGTTGGGTCCAGTGGCACTTCCAGTATCTGGTTGCGGGTCAGGTTGCGGTACACGGCTACGTCCATACCAATGCGGCCACCGAAGAGCATGTACTCCAAACCGGCTTCGTAGCTGGTCGTTATCTCCGGCTTGAAGTGGTCGTTGTGCAGCGTGGTGGGTACCGTGGCAGAGCCCGGGAACTCACTGCGGCCATAGTATTTCTGCGTCTGGTATGGGTCTGTGTCGTTACCCACCTGCGCCAGTGACAGTCGCAACTTGGCATAAGATACCTGACGTGGCAATGTGAGCAGGTCGCTCAAGATAAAGCTAGAGCTCACCGATGGATAAAAGAAAGAGTTGTTCTGCGCAGGCAGGGTACTCGACCAGTCGTTACGGCCGGTCAGGTCCAGGAAGATCTTATCTTCAAAAGAAAGGGAGGTGAAGGCATACACGCTGTTTACGTTTTTGTTGCTGCTCACCGTGTTCATCATCGGGTTGCTCACGCCATTGGTTAGCTTGTACACGCCCGGAATGTTCAGCTGGTCCACGTAGCCTTCTACCCGCTTATACTTGCGGGCCATCAGGTTGCCGCCCACCGAGGCACGCAGGTCAATGCGGTCCGACAGCTTGTCTCGGAAAGTAAAGAGACCGTCGGTGTTCACTTCGTAGTTAAAGATGTTCTGCTCTTTGTAATAACCACGCTGGAAGTTAGCCGTGCTATACGGACGACGCTGCTGGCGGTCTTCGTTGCGCATATCCACACCTGAGCGCAGCATCACCTCAAACTTAGGCGAGATCTCGTACGTAGCGGCCAGGTTGCCCACGGTACCATAGCTGCGTTGCGCGTTGGTCATCTCGTAGGCGATCAGGTAGGGATTGTCGATGAACGAGCTGAAGGGGTGTACCTGGTCAATCTGCTCCTGCCCTTTTTTCCAGATCGGCGCATACCAATCCAGGTCCACGTTCGGGTTCTGGAAGATCATGAAGTAAGCGATGGACTGGTTGTTATAACCAGTGGCGGGCAGGTTGTCACTCTGTTTATTGGTGAAGTTCACCTTCGAGCTCAGTTTCAGATGCTCGGCCAGCTGGTAGTTCAGGCTAAGGGCAGCCGTGATGCGCTCGAAGCCCGTGTTCGGCATGATCCACTCATTCTTGGAGTGCGTGATAGAAGCTCTTGCACCCCCCTTGTCGTTGCCGCCTTCCAGGGCCACGCTGTTGGTGATGGTAGAGCCTGTGCGCCAGAAGCCTTTGATGTTGTCTTTGTAAGGTCTCCATAGCTGACGCTCCGCTGACTGTCCTTCCAGGGTTGGGTCATACTGGTAGTAAGACTGGCCATCGAATCTCGGACCGAAGGCGCTACTGGTACCCCCTGTGTTGGCGCCGTCTGCAGAGGCACCATAGGAGTAGTACAAGTTACCCTCTTTGTTGAAGGCACGGCCTGTTCCCTGGCCGTACTCATACTGATAATCCGGCCAGCGCAGCACATCGTTGAAGCTCAGGTTGGTGTTCACTGTCAGCCCCAGGCCTTTTTTGTTTCGTTTGCCAGACTTCGTGGTAATGATCAAAGCGCCACTGGCCGCACGGCTTCCGTAGAGGGCAGCGGCAGCAGGACCTTTTAGTACGGTGATGTTTTCGATATCATCCGGATTGATGTCGGAGATGCCGTTGCCAAAGTCGATCGGCACGTCGTTGCCGGAGCCGGCACCGTAGGCATTGCCCACACCTGAACTGGTCATGCCGCTATTCATCGGTACACCGTCCAGCACGATCAGCGCATTATTCTTGTTTGGGTCCATGGAGTTGTCACCACGCAGCGAAATGCGCACTGAATTCACAGGACCAGAGCCCGGCGAAGTCAGGTTAAGACCGGCCACCTTGCCGGAGAGTGCACTTGCAAAGTTATTGGAGCGGGCATTTAGGATCTCCTCTCCTTCTACCTTTGACACGGCATAACCCAGGGCTTTCTGATCACGGGCTATACCTAAGGCAGTCACCACGACTTCACTCAACTGGTTCTGGTTGGGCTGCAGTTGAATGTTGATGAACTCCTGGTTTCCGATTGGTCTTTCCTGCGGAACATAACCGATAAAGGAAACCACCAGCACATCCGCTTCGCTGCGGGCATTTAGTTTGTAATTGCCGTTGCCGTCGGTGATGGTGCCATTCGTTGTGCCCTTTACGGCCACACTGGCACCTGGCAGGCCCGTGCCTTGTTCGTCGGTTACCTTGCCCTGTACCGACAGAGACTGTGCCACGGCCAGCTGACAGCAAAGCAGCAAAAGCAGCAAAGCGGGCAGGTGCCGTTTCAAAAGTGTAGAAGTTTTTAATAGCATAGCGATAGTGTTTGTTTGACTACCGCAAAGCTATTTTGAACAGGTTACCCCAATATTAAGAGAAGGCTATATAAAGGTTAAGGAATCAGAAGGTGCTGACCAAAAAGTTGACCTTTTGATAATGTTTAAACACGAACGAATCCGGGATTGCCAACCCGACATGACGGAGAGCGCTGGATTACTGGAGGTTAGATAGCCTATACCAGATTTCTCCATGCTGGCGAAATGACAAACAAGTGGTACGAGACCAGAGGCCTCCCCCTAGTAGACACGAGCGTGGAAGCTTGCGCCATAAAGAAAACAACTAGCGACTCAGGTGCTCCCGCTCAGCCAGCTGAAATATCTCGCCTAAGGTATAGGTATGGACGCCGGGCTGGGCGGCTATACCTGCGTTGACCATGGCCTGCGCCACTACCCTGTCTTCGTAGGGTTTATACTTGCCGGCTATACCTAGTTTGTCGAAGAAGTGCATCACCTTATAGCCTATCTCTTCGCCGGTACGGCTCTCTTTGCGGTCGCCATGCAGCAGACCGGGCTGAATGATATTGATGCTTTTGAATTCGAGCTTCTTCACAGCTTCCTCCAGCGCACCTTTCATGCGGGAGTAAAAGATCATCGAGTCCGGACTGGCACCGGAGGAAGAGACCAGCACGTAGGTTGGCACACCATTCTGAGCGGCGGCTTCAGCGAATTTGTATTGGTAATGGTAATCTACTTTGTACTGCTCATTCTGACCGCCTGCCTGCTTGAGCGTGGTGCCCAGCGTCGAGAAAAAGACGTCGCCTTTCACTAGGTGCTGCCATTCTTCGGGCTTGTCAAAATCGATCAGATGCTCCTGTAGTTTGGTGTCGGCTATACCTAAGGAGCGGCGACCGAATACGATCACGTTGTTGAATCGCTCATCTGCCAGTAGCTGCTGTACCAGTTGTTTTCCCACCAGACCGGTGGCGCCTATTACGAGTGCTGTTTTCATATCTTGGTTCATTTATCTGTTCAAGTAAATACTATACTTGTTGCTGCTGGTTAGCCCCGGTTAGTCGCTCCGATTCCTCCCACAGTTTACTGGCTATACCTGCTGCTACCTGCGGATTCTTGCGGCCGGGTCTGCATTTGTAATAGTACTGCCCATCCTGCCAGTCTTTGCCCGGCGTGGTGCTGATCAACCAGATCAGGGTATCGGCTCCCTGTTCGGGGGTGATCATGAAAAAGCGCTTGATCGTTGACTCGTACAGCCACTTGACCGTGCTCCCTCCTTCCCGCGCAAAACCAGTCTCCACTACCCCCGGGTGGAAAGAAGCGGCCCACACGCCTTTGAAGCGTCTGCTGATCTCCATGGCATGCAGGATGTTCATCAGCTTGGCGGCGCCGTAGGCCCGGAAACTCTTGTAATTCTTTTGGCTTTCGAGGTCATCGAAGTTGATACGCCCCATCAGGTTAGCAGCACTGGAGGTATTGATCACGATGGCCTTGGAGGCTTCCAGCCGTTCCCGGAGCAAATGCGTCAGCAGGAAGCCGGACAGGTGGTTTACCTGCAGTGTCATTTCGTGGCCATCTGCTGTCACCCTTCTGTCGGCAATGATCCCGCCCACGTTGTTGACCAGCACATCGATGCGGGGATACTGCTCCAGCAGCTTTTGCGCAAAAGCACGCACTTCTGAAAAGCGGGTATAGTCCACCAGGTAATAGTCGCACCCGATCTCTTCTGCCAGTCGTTTGGTTTCGTCGGAGCGCCCTGTGATCACCACCTGTGCTCCCTTCTGGCGCAGGATCCGGGCGGCAGCCGCGCCAATGCCGGAGCTTCCGCCTGTGATGATGATGGTTTTGCCGTTGAGGTCTTTTGTCATAGTTTCGTCTTGCATTACACCCATCCAGGTATAGAAATAGCTGTCAGCTAAGCATAACGAAAAAAGAGGCTTTTTGGCTGAAAGAGGTCTGCATGCGTAGAGAGAACAAACGTACCAAAAGGCGCTACAACCCATGAAAAACGTCAAGACTCTTGCCATCCTGAACACTGTGTTTTTTCTGCTGCACCTGGTGCCCTCGCAACTCACGCAGCTGGAGATTTTCAATAGCCAGACCATCGGCGAGGTGTCAGCGAAGTATCCGGCACTGTTCACCCCGGCGGGAATCACCTTCTCCATATGGGGCGTCATCTACCTGGGCCTTTCTGCCTTCTGCATCTACCACATCATGAAAGCCTTTAAGGAGCCTGCCCTGCACGAGGCCAACGTGGACCTGAAGCGTCTTGGCTTTCTGTTCATGCTCAACAACCTGGCTACCGGCGCCTGGACCATTGCCTGGGTAAACGAGCGGCTGCTACTTTCGGTGGGGCTGATCCTGATTCAGCTGGTCACGCTACTGGCCATTCACATACGACTGGGCATTTTTGACGCGAGCCGCTCGGCAGCCTCTCGCTGGTTTACGCAGGTACCGCTAAGCCTTTACTTTGGCTGGATCATCATCGCGACAGTCGCCAACATCAGCTCTGCTTTGGTGGGTTTAGGGTGGGATGGCTTTGGAGTGAGCGCAGGAGACTGGACGAATATTATGATTGTAGCAGCCACCTTGATCGTGGTGTTCGTGGTCTTCAGCCGCACCAACCCCTTTGTGGGTCTGGTCGGTATATGGGCGCTTTACGGCATTATCCTCAAACATCGCGAACTGAATGCAGCAGAGAGCCCGCAGATCATTACCACAGCCTGGATCAGTTTGGCAGTTGTGGCCCTGGTGGTGCTGGTGGTGTTATTCAGTTATGGAAAAGCGGTGCGCGGCAGGCTAAATCAAACACTGCCCTAGATTCAATAAGTCCTTCCAGTATCTGCAAGGCAGCAGACTTGTCAGTCACTTCGGGAAACAGTTCCTAGCAAGGCCGATGCAACTTTAGTCGATCACCATTTCAATACAGAAATAAGCGACTGAGCCTGCAAGTAATAAAGCGAGAGCGGTTTTAGGTGTCATAGTTCTTTTGCATTTAGGTATAAAACATGAAGACGAAACCCTTTGGATTTGTAGGGATAACCGACTAGTTTACAGAAAGTTTCTCAGTATAATACGTAAGGCATTGCAGATGAGGCGACTATAAAACTTCTATCTTGATACCTAGCTAAAAATCCCTGTTTGGCGACTGACCAAAAGATGAAACGACTCCTCTACTTTTGCTTTTTGCTGTTCTCTTTCTCCTGTACCGTACCAGGCCAACTTAGGCTCCCAGCTCGCCCTGCCACTGCTTTGTCGGGCTCTGCCTTTTACCAGCAAGCGGCCGCCTATACCTGGCAACAGCGCGATTCGCTGACCGTGCGGGAAGTACTGAGCGGCAATGTGCCTGCCTTCTTTCAGAAATTCGTGGCCATACCTGTCACGACTACCGGAGCGAATGGCAAAACGATACAGGCTATCTTCTATGCCAGTCCGGACTATGTGAGCATCGGGAACGAAACCAACTGGGCCCGCATACCGCTGACGCCCATGGCCGCACAGCAATTAGCCGATAGCCTGGATTGCTTTCTGCCAACCCGAAAAATGGTAGATGCCATCTACCGGCAGGCCACAGTCAAATTGGAGCCGCTTCCGCTCTACGCCCTCCGCGACAGCACACCGACCTTTTACCACCACCACCTCATGATCGAAGGACAGCGCCAGGGACGCAAAGGACTGATTGCAGGTATCAAGAAAGATGTTGTGATCAGCAGCAAAGTGAGCCAGGACACACGCCCGAACCGGGTCGCCATTTATGGCTGGCACCGCCAGTACGGCAAACCCATACAGCCGCTCTATACCGGGCACATTAACTGGTATGTAGATTACAGTCATGGCATCCGGCTCATACACCGGAAGCTAAAGGTTGACGGCAAGTGGATGGATTATACGCAGGTGTTGCAGGACCACGAGCTCCGGCAGCTGCTTTGTGATGAAGAGGTGTGTGATTTTACCAGGTATACCTACTGAGCCTTGACCGCTTTGCAGCATTAAGCATTTTTAAAATATTTAAAGGTGACCGTTGCCCTATTGGATTAATTTTTTACTTTTAGCTACCCAAATACACCACCCATTTTTATAGCACCATCTACCCTCTTTCAGAAGGGTTCTGGTCCCCGATCCTGTTGCAGCCATGCGGCATCAGCATTCTCCTTTTAGTACCTAAGCTGCATTTTTCAACCTTTAATAGTTTATATGAAACAAGTTTACTTCACCATTGCACTCTTCCTGAGTGCCCTCACTTCTTTTGCCCAGGCGGAAACAGCCGTAGATTCCACGCAGCTCCAAATACAGGAGATCGAAGCATCGCTCACTTACCAGTATGGCGAAATCACACTCGGTAACGGGCTTGCCAAAATCAACGTGCCGAAGGGTTTTAAATACCTCGATGCAGAACAGTCGGAGTTTGTACTGACGCAGCTGTGGGGGAACCCGGCTTCTGGTACTACGCTGGGTATGCTGCTGCCGGAAGACCGTGGCGTGCTGGCCGATAACACCTGGGTATTCGACATTGAGTTTGACGAAATTGGCTATGTGAAAGACGCCGATGCCAATGACATCAACTACTCGGAGCTGCTCAGCACCATGCAACAGGAAACGCTTGATGGCAATGCCATGCGCCAGTCCAACGGCTACGAACCCATACAGCTGATTGGCTGGGCCTCCAGCCCGTACTATGACAACGAGAAAAAAATCCTGCACTGGGCGAAGGAGTTACGCTTTGGTGAGATGCAGGACCATACCTTGAACTACAACATCCGCATACTGGGTCGTAAGGGTGTGTTGATGCTAAATGCGATTGCCGACATGGAAGATTTGCCGGAAGTAAAGGCCAATCTCCCTATGATTACCAGCAGTGTGAACTTTGAGCAGGGACACAGCTATTTTGACTTTGACCCGAACGTAGACGAAGTAGCCGCCTGGACGCTGAGTGGTCTGGTAGCCGGAAAAGTGCTGACCAAAGTAGGGTTCTTCGCCGCCCTGCTTAAGTTCTGGAAAGTGATCGCCGTGGCCCTTGCGGCCGGTGGCGGTGCCCTGCTGAAGTGGTTCAGAGGCAGACGCGAAGAAGAGCAGGTAGCCTATGTGCAGGAAGAAGAAAATGAAAAAGTGGCCAACTAACAGGTATAATACTTAAAAAAACAGAAAGCCCTAACACAGGTTGTGTTGGGGCTTTTTTTGAGCTAACTCTAAACATTTCACTAATCGGTTAGCACTGTGCAGATCAGCATCTACAGATAAAACGCTCTGAAAAAAGATGCTTAGAGCTCAAGAAACCGGGCGGCATTGTTATACAGGATGTCCCTTTTCTGTTCCTCCGTCAGAAAGTCAGCTTCCTCAATCGCCTGAATTCCCTTTTCAATCTTTTCAGGCCAGCGCATCTGGTCCGAGCCAAACATCAGCCTTTTGCCGAGGCCGGCTTGCATAAGGCGTTGCAGGTAATCGTAAAAAGCTGACCTGGGAATTACCCAGGTTATGGTAGACAGATCCCCGTATAGTTGCGGGTACTGGTACATCATCGCCACCATGTCATCCAGGTAGGGATATCCGGTGTTTTCTACATAGAGCCTGAGCTTCGGGTGGCGGGTCAATACATCTTCCAGCAAAAGCGGACTACCGGCAGCTGAGCGAAAACCGGGCAGATAAGGACCTATGCCTGCCGTGTGTATGAGCGTGGGCAGGTTAAGCTCTTCGGCCAGGGCAAAATAAGGCGCCAGTTTTGGATCGTTGGGTGCGATGCCGTTGAGTTGTGTGGCGATCTCTCCCATGCCGCCATAAAACCCCTTTGCATACATCTTTCTGAGATCCGCTAGTTGTGCCTGGTCAGGTTGAAAGACAAAGGGTGCTACAATAAAACGATCCGGGGCAGCTTGTACCCATTTTGCCAGGATCTTAGGGTCCAGCCCACTCAAATGCGCCTTTACGATGTTGTAGCGATCCATGATCTCCAGCGTTTGACGCAATGTTTCGTCGTGGTTTGCTGTAGCTCGCCCCTCCCCCTTGCAAGGTTCCGGGCGGCAGAGAGCAGGTTCTCCCTCTTTGATCTCGTAAGGAGGAAGATCAGCGTGCAGGTGCATGTCGATGATGGGGGGACGACGTTTTTGTCCGTGCAGGGGCAGGGAGAACTGTCCCATCAACAAGAAGAGCAAAAGGACTAGAAGCGTTTTCATAGCGTTTTGGTTTTGAGGAACCAAACGATCATCCCCGGTAAGGATGCCTTTCTACTAAGTATACGCTCCTGCAAGTGCATGCCGTTTATTTACATAACTGGCAGGCGCTGCACAACGTGGTTTTTGAAAGATTCCAGACATTCCAATGGGTTTTCAGCTAACCGCATCAGAAGTTGTATCCAGAAATATTTATAGCGAGAACAGCTGCAGCAGGATATCCAATTGGTTGACAATCACATAGCTCATCATACGCGTTATGTGTATGATTGCCATTGCTTAAAGTAATGAATCCCTTCTCCCTGTCATTTCGACAAAAGGAGAAATCTGAATGCGTTATAAGATGCCTTTACAGATTATGAATTATAGGCATCGTACACATTCCAGGCCCACAAAATGAATGGGATGATGATCGTCCACCAGAAAAAGAAAGTCAGAATCCCGCCAAATATCCAGATGAATATACCTTTCAATACATGGCCTTTGATCAGCTGGCCTAAGCCAGGTATGAAGAAAGAGATCAGGGCTGGTAAACTGTGTGTTTGCTTGTGCATATCGTGTGTCTAAAATAAAAGTGAGAACTTAAGTGTAAGACCTGTGGATTTCAACTAGCTAAGTGCCTTCAATAAGGCAAACAGAAGATTAAAAGCGCCTTATAGCTATACTGTCCGAAAAGATAGGAATAAGCAGCTTAAATATTTCAAATAATCTATATTTTTCCTCCTAACATTCTACATATTTCCCTATCTTGAGCCTTTGTTTCAACACCGAGTACACCCTTACATGGCCAAGAATAATACCCCTGCCGCTAAAGCTAAAGCGGATATAGATTTTGAAAACGAACTCTGGAATGCTGCCAACGAACTGCGTGGTGCTGTAGCCGAGAACCAGTACAAAGACTATGTGCTCTCGTTGCTGTTCTTAAAGCACCTCTCCGAGCGATTTGAGATACGCAAGCAGGAGCTGCAGCTCTCGTTTTTTGAAGACCCAGAACAATACGGTATACCTGTACTGACGCAAGATTTTGCGTCGCTGCCCCAGCCTGAGCAGGAAAGCTACCTGAGCGCTGTGCTGGAAGACGAGCTGGAGTACCAGGTAAAGAATGTATACCGCCTGCCAAAAGAAGCTACCTGGACCTACCTGCGCGAGAACGCCGAGCAGGACGACATTAAGGTGAAGGTGGACCAGGCTTTTGTGCTGATAGATGAGATCCTGAGCAAGCGCAACCCCGACTACAAAGGCGTGCTGGAGCCGATCTTCGTGAAGAGCCAGCTCTCCCCTACGCAGGTGGCCGGGCTCATCAACCTGTTCTCCAAAGAGAAGTTCTCCGAGATCAACAACCCTGAGTCCGACATCTACGGCCGCGTGTATGAGTACTACATCGGCAAGTTTGCCATGGCCGAAGGCTCCGGTGCAGGGCAGTTTTTTACCCCAGGCTCGGTGGTGCGTTTGCTCGTGGAAATGCTGGAGCCGCTCAAAGGCCGCATCATGGACCTGGCCTGCGGTTCGGGTGGTATGTTTGTGCAGAGTCTCAAATTTCTGCAGGCGCACGGCGGCGATAAAAACGACATCTCCATTTACGGACAGGAGCGCTACGAAGGCACGCTGCGCCTCTGCAAAATGAACCTGCTGCTGCGCAACCTTTCCTTCGACGTGAAGCTGGGCGACTCGCTGCTGCAGGACCGCTTCCCCGACCTGAAGGCCGACTACGCCCTCATGAACCCGCCGTTCAACATCAGCAACTGGCACCCCGAGCTGCTGCCCGACAACGACCCGCGCCTCTTCGGAACCAAAGATACCTTTACCACGCCCGGCAACGCCAATTACATGTGGTTCCAGACGCTGTGGCACCACCTCTCGGAGCGCGGCACAGCGGGCGTGGTGATGGCCAACGGCGCCATGACCACCGGAAGCGCCGGCGAAAAGAACGTGCGCGAGCACATGATACAGCAAGGCATGGTAGACTGCATTGTGCAGATGCCCGACAAGCTGTTCCTGACCACCGGCATACCGGCCTGTATCTTTATTCTGAGCAAGAACCGCGACGGCCGCGACGGCGAGCACCGCGAGCGCAAAAACGAGATCCTCTTTATAGATGCCCGCAAACTGGGTACCATGGCCAGCCGCCGCCTGCGCGTGTTCGAAGATACCGACGTGGCCCGCATTGCCGACACCTACCATACCTGGCGCAACATTGGCGGCAGCTACTCCGACACCGAAGGTTTCTGCAAGGCCGCTACTTTAGCCGAAGTGGCCGCCAACAACTACGTGCTCTCTCCGGGCCGCTACGTGGGCTCCGAAGCCGAGGAAGACGACGGCGTTCCGTTTGAAGAGAAAATGAAGCTGCTGACCACCGAACTGGCCGCTCAGTTTGAGGAAAGCGCCCTGCTGGAGAAGCGGATTCGGGAGAATCTGGAGGGGATTGGGTTTAGTTTGTAATGAAAAACTTAAGAACTTAAGATGAAATCCAACTAATGTATGCATGGGCTATAAATACCAAATATGTTGAAGTAACATATTTGAACAATGGCTCTGTTTCTAAACCAGGATCAAAGCTAACAACCTCTATTCTGAGCAAAACAGAGGATTTAGGCATTAATGCAGGAGATCTAATTATAATGATGAGTCCTGTGGAAAATGATCTTCAATTTAAGGGACAGGGATTTATAAATTCTTTCATAGGTACTAAAACTATAAAACCTACTTATGAGGAATACCTCAAAAGCGAAAGAAAGAATTTACCACCTCCTAGAGATAAATATTTATATACCTATGAGCTAGAAATTGAAAAGCCAATTGAGGGTAACAATTTGTTGCGTGATTTAGAATATAGCATTCGTTCTGTTTACAGATTTGCCAAGCCAGAAGTCCATTTCCAGTCTCAATACAGAGGTTTAACTAAAGATGACTATGAAACAATAGTTAATGGATGGGTTTATGCTGCCCGCACAGCATTTGGCAAATTAGTTAATTCCTTACCTCGTCAAAATAAATTAGAGTTTATGCTAATGTCAATGGACAACTTTGAAACTATAGACTTCAAAGAAGTACCTCTTACGAAAGCTTTGGATTTTCTCTATAAATACATTGACAGAAGGATTCTGAGTTTGGGGAGGTTACTTGTAGCCACAGACAACATTCTAACAAAACGGTTAGATGATATTGTACCGCATAAAAATATAGGTCTTATGCATCCTAAAGGCCATGAAGGAAATGAAATTCACCATCAGGCATATTATTTTCGAGAACTTTTTAAACTGGAGGATAACACTAACATTCTCAAATTAATTGATCGGATGATAGAACAAAATTCGAAAGTAGAGGAGAGATTTAACACCATATTTAGTAAAGAAACATGGCCAATAGACCTAAGAGCATAAAAGAATTACTAGAAGATATTAATTCATATTCTTCTCTTCTGTCTGAAGCTTCTGTTTGGCATAATACAAAAGAAGTTATTGCACCAGTTTTACCAAAGGAGGAGGAAAGAGATAACTTAAATTACATTTATGAATTTTATTGCTATATCTCTATAGTTGCTGATTTAACTAAAAATTATGAAATAAGGTTTGTACCCGGTTCAGGTAAGTTTGAATTTAAATTTCCTCAAGCTGCCGCAAAGAAAAAAGGTAAACCAAGATTTGATGCATATATAGATGGAGAATTAGCTTTTCAGATTTGTGCAGGGACGATGATCAAGTGCGAATATGAGACAGAAGAGAATCATCCAGATATATCATTTCAAAGAGCTGAAGCTGGAGATGATCCAAACGAAGAGGATTTACTAATTATTCTCGATGCAAAATTCCAGGATGGTAGCGGAAGTAGACTTTCAAAAACTGAGGTGTATAAGTTCAGAACAATTGTTGATATTTTTTCTTTAAGGGGTAAGACAAGTGACATAAAGTTTGATGCTTTAAAAGAATTGAATGCAAACTGTTTGATAACTAACGGTCAGGCATATTCCGATCACGGTGCAGACAAATTCCTTAAAATGTCATCTATCAAAGAGGTTGAAAACTATTACCCTGACATGAAATATAAAGTTTTAGGCTAAAGTGTAAGCTAATCTCTACTTATCGACTTTGCTGGTAAGAATTATATTTGAGCTTTCTTAATCCTAATGTATTCCTCAAACAGTTAAATTGGTTTATGCAGTTAATCAATAAAAAAATTATCAACAAAGAAGAAACTCCGTATCCAAACACTTTATATAAGTATAGAGAATGGGACAATCAATATCATCAAAATATAATAACTAAGAGAGAGGTTTTTTTCCCTCCACCAAGTGGTTTTGAGGACCCCTATGATTGTAAAATTCCAATCAGGTATGATCTTTTAACATACAATGAAAGAATAGAATTTGGTGTAAGGGCAATAAAGGCAAAAGAGCCAGGTAAACCACAACATTATTATAGACAAAAAGCAATACAGCAATACCCAAATTCTGCTTTCGCAAACCCAAAACGTATAGCAGAATTTCAAAAAATAGAGGCTGAAGACTTTGATCGACGTATCGGCATTCTTTGTCTAACTGAACATCCTGATAGTTATACAATGTGGGACTACTATAGTAAAAAGCATTCTGGTTTTTGTGTAGGGTTTGACCCCAAAATTTTATTTGATTTTTTAGGAGGTGGAGGCGCTGTTCTTTATCATGATGAAATCCCGATCATATTCCCTTCACCCAAGCATTCTTATGACGAGCAATTAGCATTTCAAATATTTTGTAAGCATAAGAAGTGGTCTTTTGAAGACGAATATAGAACGTTCCTGTCAAATATGGCTCAGCCTCTTACTACAGAGGATAGATTAGTAGAAATACCACCAGAAGCCTATACGGAAATCATCCTAGGCGCAAATATGCCTGAAGAATGGAAGGAGCAAATTAGAGAGGCTCTACCTGTTGAATTAAAAGATATTAGAATTAGGCAAGCCACAATTAATGGAGAAGAGATTGTATTAGTATAAGTCTTCAAAAGAAATTAAATGCAAATTTGGAAAACATATACCTTCACAGACTTTATAGAAGTAAACCCTAAGGTTTCCTTAAAAGCTAAAGAAACCTATTCCTTTATTGAAATGAAGGATTTAGATGAAGGGCAAAGGAATGCTTATCCATCACAAGAAAGAGTTTTAGCGGGTGGTGCAAGATTTATAGAAGGTGATACTCTTTTTGCCCGTATTACACCTTGTTTAGAAAATGGCAAAATTTGTCAAGCTAAAGGGTTACACAATGGTATTGGATTCGGTTCAACTGAATTTCATGTTTTCAGAGAACGTAAAGACATTTCAGATAAAGATTTTATTTTCTATTTATCTCGATGGGAAGAAATACGACGTTATGCCGAACTGCATTTAGTTGGTACTTCTGGAAGACAAAGAGTACCAAAAGATGTATTTGAAAAACTTGAGTTAACTCTACCAGATCTACCCACCCAACGCCGCATTGTCAAAATCTTATCTGCGCTGGATGACAAAATAGAGCTGAACCGCCGCATGAACCAAACGCTGGAGCAAATGGCGCAAACACTCTTTGAAAAGTATTCTGAAGTAGATGAGTTTGTTCCTTTGACTGATTTAGTCGAGCTTAATCCTAAGCTTACGCTAAGAAAAGGTACAGTAAGTCAGTACGTGGAAATGAGTAATCTTTCTGAAACCTCAGCATCCATAAAGCAATCGGTTTTGCGAGAGTATAGCGGTGGCGCAAAGTTTCAGAACAATGATATATTACTTGCCAGAATCACTCCTTGCTTAGAAAATGGCAAGACTGGTTTTGTGGATATACTTGATGACAAAGAAGTTGGCTTTGGTTCAACAGAATACATCGTCATGCGAGCAAAACAAAGTAAAAGTCCATACTTTGTATACTGTGTTGCCAGAGACAAAGCTTTCCGAGATCATGCAGTAAAAAGTATGACCGGGACATCGGGCAGGCAGCGCGTACAGGTAGATATGCTGGAGACTTTTATGCTGCCTAAGTGGAGCCAAGAAAGTATGGACGCTTTTCATACTTCCGCCTATGCTGCTTTTCAAAAAGTTAAAGCTAATACAGCAGAAATTAATACGCTTACCCAACTCCGCGACACTCTTCTTCCCAAACTCATGTCAGGAGAAATTGATGTAATGCAAACCAAACCCGAAGAACTGCATGAGCCAGTACTTAGCTGAAGAAGCCATTGAGCAGGCGGCCATTGCCTGGCTGTGCGAACTGGATCCCTATACCTATCAACACGGCTCCGACATAAAGCGCGACCAAAGCAAAGCCGTGCTCGAAGAAGCGTTTGAGCACTTTCTGCAGCGCCGCTACCCGCAGGTGCCGCAGAAGGTGCTGGCCGAGCTGAAGCAGGAGTTCCTCTACAATTCCGGAACTGACCTGCACCATCGCAACCACGCCTTCCACCTCAAGCTCAGCAAAGGCATCAGCAAAACCTGGAAAGACGATACTGGCAAACAACACTTCGGCCACTTCTACCCCATCGCCTACGACGATATTTCGCAGAACGACTTTCGGGTGGTCAACCAGTTCACCATCATCGGCAAAAGCAAGCGCATCCCTGACCTGATCATTTTCGTGAACGGCCTGCCGCTGGTGCTCTTCGAATTCAAAAACCTGTTCAACCAGGACGCCACCGTAGAGGCCGCCTACAACCAGGTGCAGCACTATACCTACCAGATTCCGCAGCTCTTCGAGTACAATGCCCTCACCGTGGTAAGCGATGGCCAGACCACCCTGCACGGCATGTACAGCAGCGGCCTGGAGTGGTTCGCCGCCTGGAAAAGTATAGACGGCCGCGAGGTAGTCGGCAACGGCTTTGCGTTGGAAACACTAATCAAAGGTTTGCTCGTGCCCGAGCGCCTCTTGCAATACGTGCGCCACTACATCTTCCACGAGCCCGACAAGGGCCAGCTGATCAAGAAAGGCGCCAAGTACCACCAGTTCTTCGGCATACAGTACGCCCTGCAGCAAACCCTGCAGTCGGTAAAGCCCTACGGCGACGGCCGCATTGGCGTGGTATGGCACACCACCCGCTCCGGCAAAAGCATTACCATGGCCATTTACACCGGCATCCTGCGCCAGCTGCCCGAGCTGAAGAACCCGACCATTGTGGTGCAGGTAGACCGCTTCGACCTCAACCGCCAGCTCTTCGACGATTTTGTGGCTGCCAAAGACCTGGTAGGCGAAGTGCGCATTGCCAACACCACAGACGAACTGCGCAGTCTGCTCAGCGGTGATAGCGGCGGCGTGGTGTTCAGCACCGTGCAGAAGTTTAACCTGAAAGACACCGCCACCGGCCGCGAGCTGGAGCACCCCGTGCTGAGCACCCGCGACAACATCATTGTGATTGCCGACGAGTGCCATCGCACGCAGTACGGCCTGGTGCAGGGCTTTGCCAACAACCTGCGCCGCGCCCTGCCGCAGGCGAGTTTCATCGGCTTCACCGGCACACCCGTCGACAACAAAGATGCTGATACCGTAGCTGTGTTCGGCGACATCATCCATACCTACGACATCCGCCAGGCCACCGAAGACAAAGCCGTGGTACCGATCTACTACGAGCCGCGCCTGGCCAAACTGCACCTCGGCAACGAGCAGCTCGAAGAAGAAGCCGAAGAGATAACCGGCGGTCTGGAAGAAAACGAAAAGAACAAAATACTGTGGGCCGCCATGGAAGACGCCGCCGGTTCTGCCGCCCGCGTCGAAGCCATTGCCAAAGACATTCTGCAGCACTATACCTCCCGGACTAAAAACCTGGAAGGCAAAGCCATGATCGTGTGTATGAGCCGCCGCAATTGCGTGAAGCTTTACGATGCCTTGACCGCATTGGAAGGTTGCCCCGAAGTAGCCGTGATCATGACTACCAACATCGCCAAAGACCCACCGGCCTGGCACCCGCACGTACGCTCCAAAGAGCAAATGGAGGAAGTAAAATCCCGCTTCAAAAACCCGGACGATCCGCTCAAGCTCGTGATCGTGCGCGACATGTGGCTCACCGGCTTCGACAACCCTGCCATGCATACCTTGTATGTAGACAAAGTAATGAGCGGCCACAACCTGATACAAGCCGTCAACCGCGTCGCCACTGTTTTCCGCGACAAGCCCAGCGGCCTGATCGTCGATTACATAGGTATAGGAGATCGTTTGCGTGATGCCACCAAGAAGTATACCTCAGCAGGCGGAGAAGGCAAAGTAGCGTTTGATATTGAAGAAGCATTTGAGATGGCCAGGGATGCGGCTGCATTGCTAAGAGAAATGCTGCCGGGAGGACCAATTGAACTTGCTGGAGAAAAGTCCCCCTTGGGGGTAGGGGCCCTCGATAAAGAAGGGGGCAGGGGAATGACCAATGCCGCAGAAGACGCAGGAACATTAACCACCAAGCCAAATAGCAACCATACAATTAACAGTAATGGACAGCTCAGCACGAGTAATCCTCCCCCTACCCCCTCCAAAGGGGGACAAACGCAGTTCCCATCCCTGCACGCCGCTATACCTTACTTCTCGGCTATACCTAAGCAAGACCGTTTGAAGCTGGTACAACATGCGATCAATCATCTGGTAGCCGATGATGAAGTCAGCAAGGCTTTCCTGCTGAATGAAAAGAAACTCAGCAGCCTCGCTCCTATTATCAAGAGTCATGCGAACATCAACGAGCTGGCAGCAGACATCGTGTACCTGCAGCACGTCGGCGCAGCCCTGCGCAAAGCCAAGAACCCAGACCGCAAGATCAGAGAATCCGCTTCGAAAGTGAAAGACCTGATCCACCGCAGCATCGAAAGCGAAGAAGTAGTGGACGTTTTCCAGATGGCAGGTATAGAGCGTTTCGACATCTCTATCATCAACGACGATTTTCTGGCCACAGCCAAAGAACAGAAGACTGGCAACGAACTGAAACTGGAGCTGCTTCGCCAGATCATGAACAATGAAATAAAAGTGCGCTCCAGCAAAAACCTGGTGAAGTATAAGAAGCTGAAAGAGGAAGTAGAACGCATTATCGCCGACTACCACAACCACTTTTTCGACAGCCTGGTCGCCATGGAGAAACTCCGTGAAGTAGCTAAGCAGATGCAGGAAGAAGACCAGCGCCGCAACCAACTCGGCCTCACCGACGAGGAAGAAGCCTTTTACGAAATACTGGCCAATCACCCCAACGCCGTGCAGGACTTCGACATGATCAAAGATCTCGTGCAGAAGATTCTGGCCGAAGTAAAGAAAAGCTCTCAGCAACCCGACTGGTACAAAAAAGAAGACACCAAAGCCCAGCTCCAACTGGCCGTGAAAAAAGTACTGCGCTTCAAAGTAAAGGCTGAACTACAGGAAATCCTCGACGAGATCATGGAGCAGGCCGAAGCCAGGTATAAGGAGTTTGGGATGAGTGTGGCGTAAATCACCTCGTAGGGACAGGTCGCGACCTGTCCGCGGAAAGGCCTGGGCTATGAAACATAAAATATGCAGGCAAGCTTAACTAGCGAACATCCTGTTAATCCTTAAATCCTGAAAATCCTGATTCAGACAATATTACCCAGTGCATGATTCGGACAGGTCGCGACCTGTCCCTACGAAACGAACAGAACACGCATAGAAAAGCCTCTCCATTTCCGGAGAGGCTTTTTAGTTTGCCAAAGGTATAAAACTATTACCCTACAATTCCGCAGCATTAAAGGTATCGCCCTGCCGCACATCACCTGTCTCGAAGCCTTTTTTGAACCAGCGGACGCGTTGAGCGGAGGTGCCGTGCGTGAAGGAGTCGGGAACGACACGGCCGGTGGCCTGCTTTTGAAGGCGGTCATCGCCGATGGCACTGGCAGCATCCAGGGCTTCTTCCAGGTCGCCGGGCTCCAGAAAGCCGGTGGAGCGCTGAGTATGGTGCGCCCACACACCGGCATAGAAATCGGCCTGCAGCTCTACCCGGACCATAAGTTGGTTAAATTCCGTTTGGGAAAGTTGGCCTCGCATGGCGTTCACTTTGTCCATGGTGCCTGTGAGTTTCTGGACATGGTGCCCTACTTCATGCCCCACCACATAGGCTTGGGCGAAGTCACCGCCAGCACCCAGTTTGCGCTCCATCTCACTGAAAAAACTTAAGTCGATGTATAGTTTTTCATCGCCCGGACAGTAAAAGGGTCCTGAAGCGGAGGATGCCAATCCACAGGCTGAATTTACCTGATCCGAAAACAGCACCAGCGTAGGTTCTCTGTACCCTTGCACAATGTTGTTCCAGACATCCTCGGTATCTGCCAACACAACTTTTGTTTGTTCGGCCAGCTCCTGCTCTTCCGGGCCTGGCTGGTAGTCGCTTGTCTGGGCATACTGCGGTTCGCCTCCTACAAACTGCTGTAGGAGCGTGAGCGGGTTCGTGCCCGTCAGAAAAAGGATGAGCGCAATCACGACCACAATCACTAGCCCTGCTTTCGAAAACAGGAGCCGGAACAAAGGGATCAGCAGCATCGGGCTAATGCCCCTGCCACCTCCACCTGCCGATTGCCCTCTACGGTCTTCTATATTGGTGCTTTTTCTTCTGCCTTGCCATTTCATAGTATTTTTTTACATAAAGTAAGTAATTGGATGCTTAGGGTATTTTCAGCCATCGGCCGAACATGTATACCTATTGGCGTAATTTTAACGGAGGGTAGCTGCACTTGGATGTGCGCCTGCAAAAAAAGGTCTGCCAGGTATACCTGACAGACCTTTTACGCGATCATCTCTATTGGCAAATCCGACTACACGATCAGCTTGCCTTGTTCACAACGGTCACCACACGCCCGGAACGTCCAGCGGGATTGAACACTTTGAGCTTGATCTCCCCTTTTTCGCTGATCGGACCGGTGTATACCTTGCTCTTTTCTGTTGGCTCTGAACCGTCGGTGGTATAGCGGATGGTGAAGCCGGGCAGCTGCACATTGGCCAGTATTTTCCCGTTTTCGACCACTGCCCCGGCTGTCGGGATGCGGTATTGGAAACCGCCGGCATAGTGGCTCAAGCGCGGAAGCTCCCGCTTACCCAGCACATTCACAAAGGCTGACCAGGCCTGGTTATAAGCGGCTTCTCCTTTGGCGGCATTTGGCTCAGTAGCCCAGGCGGGATCAGGTGCCCAGGCTCTCTCGGCCAGACCCAACAGTTTTGGCAGCAGCATGTACTCCAGTCGCTCCGGGGTTTTGATCATCTCAGACCAAAGCGGCGCCTGCAGACCCACAATATTCGACCGGCCAAAGGCAGTTAGTTGCTCTTTTCCTTTGAAGATGGCGGGGTTGATTGGCTTGTTGTCGGTATCCACCTTCTGGTTCTTCATGTAGTTGAACGGAATGAAGTAGAAAGGCTTGTCCAGATCGAGGTAGCCAGCCCAGTATAAACCTGGCTCTTCATAGGCTTTCTGGTAGGTCAGGTCCAGGTAGAGGTTGGAGGCATTGGTGAGCACAACTTTGTAACCGGCATTCGCCATGCGGTAGGCCAGGTCCTCAGCTCCCCACAGGTTGTTCCAGACATCCACATGAAAGTTCTTGCCTTTGAAATCCGGGTTGGGCACGTACACGTTTTTGCCGTTCTGCTTCACCTTGGTTAAGCCAATTTCTTCCCAACCCGACAGGTATAGCTTACGGGCGATCAGTAGGTCGTTCACCTTGCCGAAGTAGTAATCCCAGAGATCGTCCTTGCTGTTTACTTTCGGATTGGCCGCCAGCAGGGCCTGCACGGCAGGAGACTTCTCCCATACACCGTTTGGTACTTCGTCGCCACCCATGTGGATGGTCTGGATCGGGGCACCCGCCTCTTGGTACATGGCCAGTATCTCGTCTACCACCTTCTCGAGGAAGGTATAGGTAGAAGGGAGCGCCACATTGATCACGTTATCGTTCCAGTTCTGCACCGAGCGGTATACCGACTGGTCGTCCAGGTCACGGAGCAGGGAGCGTTTCGCTTCCTCTGGTTTTCCCTCCTGCATCAGGCGGGCATAGCGGGCATCCATCGATTTGATAGCGGCCCGGGCATGCCCCGGTGTCTCTATTTCAGGGATCACCTTGATGTGGCGCTCCGTGGCATACTTTAGGATCTCAATGTAGTCGGCTTTGGTATAGTGCCCGCTGCCGCTGGTTATATTTGCATCCGGACCGGAGCCCAGCGAGGGTTGCAGGTGGTTCTTCTCGTCCAGGGTATGGCCGCGTCTGCCGCCCACTTCCGTTAGCTCCGGCAGACCCGGAATTTCCAGACGCCAGCCTTCGTCGTCGTTCAGGTGAAAGTGCAGCACATTCAATTTGTAGAGCGCCATCAGGTCGAGCACCTTCAGCACCTGTTCTTTTGACTGAAAATTGCGCGACACATCCATCATAAAAGCCCTGTGCCCGAAACGCGGTGCATCCGACACGCGCACGCCTGGCAGTGAAACAGCAGTCTGGTTTTTAGTCAGTGCCGCCGCCGGGATCAGCGTCTTCAGCGATTGGGTACCGTAGAAGGCACCGGCTGGTGTAGAAGCATTGATCACCACTTCCTGCAGATTCACCTGCAGTTCGTAGGCTTCTGGCCCCAGCCCTTTCTTCTGCTGCAAACGAATCGCTTTGCCGGTGCCCAGCATACTGATCACCGGCTGCTTGCCGAAGACAGTTCCGAAGTGGTCTGCCAGCAAATCAGCCTCCCGCAAAAAAGCAGCATCCGTTACGATGGGCACTTTGGCGGTCATGGTAAAAGGCTCTCCGGTTTCGTGGTAGACAGCAGGGGTCGGAAACACCTTGGTCAGCATTTCTTCCGGAATGTCGGTGATCACCTTGTTCTGCGCATAGATGTCTTTTGCCTGCACCCAATCCACCCAGGGCTGGTCCGGCTTTTTGACGCTGATCGGAGCAGTAGCATAGCCTTTTGACTTGTCCTGATCCCAAACCAGGTAAAAGCCGTGCGGTGTTCTGGAATCGTTCACAACCTGTCCGCCGGAAACCAGTTCGATGCGCTGCGAAGCTCCCGGTGCCAGCTCTTCAAAGGTAGACGTTGGCACCATATAGCGCAGGTCGCCGTTCACATGCTCTACTTTGACAGGGGCATTTTCCGCTATAGGTTTGAGTGCAGGAAAGGAATGGAAATACAGGGTCCAGCCGCTCGCCGGTAATGGGACATTTCCGGTATTGGTGAGGGTAAGGACAGCCAGCGTTTGCGGCTTGTTCTGGTACTTTCCGTCTGTTACTTCATAGCTTAGCTGAAGCTTCTTTGGGTCAAATTGGCTCTTGCTATCCTGCGCAAAAGAAGTCACAAAAAGAAGGGCAAAAAAGGCGCATAAAACTGCTGCCAGGGTATTTTTCATATTCGCTAAAAAATCAGGCGTGTCGATCTAAGCTGAAATATAGCAGAAAATGTGTAGAACTTCAGCCTTTGGCAGGGCGAAGAGGGCAAGTTTGATGTGAAGACATTGGTTTTTTAGTAGAGAGTTAGGTCAATCTATTTCCTATGATGCTAGGCCTACTTTATACATTCTCTTTTGTCATCCTGCAAGGAGCTTGCTCTGTCATTCTGTAAGTATCTACACTTTTTGTCATCCTGAAAGGATCCTGGTAGCGGATAGCATAGGCTTATCGCCCTCTAACTAAGTTTCTTAACAGAATGACAGCGTATTAAAGGTAAATATGATTAGAATGAAACGTCGCTAACTTGATGCGAAGGCTGTTCTATACCTTCTTTTTGTCATCCTGTAAGGATCTTGGTAGCTAGGGTATGAAGCTGTAATTCAAGGATCAGCTTTCAGAAATCGCAGGTATTGATTCTCACTTTTTATCAACTCCATTTTCTTTTCACGACTCCAGCTTTTTAGCTCCTTTTCTCTATCAATAGCATGCTGTACATAGGTATAGCGTTCATAGTAGACTAGCTTGTAACAGAAGTAGCGACCTACAAACGTCTCAGGTTTACCTCTATTTTCCCTATGTTGCTCAAGCCGATATACCAAGTCATTTGTCACCCCCACATATAACACAGTCTTGCTTGGGTTAGTAGTGATATAGACAAAGTAGTTATGGCTTTTCATTATTTACTCCAGAGACGTTGCATTCTATTTTTTTGTCATTTTGTAAGTATCTACTTTTTTGTCATCCTGAAAGGATCTTGGTTGCCAGTAGCCACTGCTTAACCTCCCTTCAACCAAGTTTCTTAACAGAATGACAGTGAGACTTGTGCAGTTTTTCATAGTATTTAACGGCCCTACCTTTTGGGGTGTGGGCAATTCATTTTAGGAGTGAGAATGTGAAACTCCTTGTCATTCTGAAAGAAACTTGGTTTGAGGGGTGATAAGCCTATGCTATTAGCGACCAAGATCCTTACAGGATGACAAAAAACACAAGTCAAAATTGACCCTTCACCCCTACTGCGACCACTCCGTGGGCTTGCGGTCCCAGCGGTGCGATTGGAGCTGCTCCAGCAGGTCGTTCGGCAAGCCTTTGCCGTCGCTGGCCTGTAGGTTGGCTTGCACGTGGTGGGCTTTGCGCATACCCGGTATAGTGGTGCTCACATCCGGGTTACTCAGGATGAAGCGCAAGGCCATCTCCGCCATGGTCATACCGGCAGGTAGAAGCGGCTTCAGTTGGTCGGCATGTGCTACACTGGCTTTCAGGTTTTCGGGCACAAAGTAGCTGCTTCGCCAGTCGTCTTTCGGGAAAGTGGTTTCCTGCGTGAAAGTGCCGGTCAGGGTGCCTTCATCGAAGGGAACACGGGCAATGGTGGCGATATCCAGTTCGCGGCAAAGCGGGAAGAGTTTGTCTTCAGGTGCCTGATCGAAAATGTTGTAAATGACCTGCACGCTGCTGATGTGGCCGGTGCGCAGGGTCTGGAGCACATTGTCCGGCTCCCAGCGGTTCACGCTCACGCCCATGTGCTGAATTTTGCCATCTGCCTTCAGCTTTTCCACGGCCCGCTGCCATTCTTCGTTATCAGCCCAGCTGTCTTCCCAGACATGAAACTGCTGCAGGTCGATCGTCTCCACCGCAAGGTTCTGCAGGCTTTTTTCAGTATAGGCAATGATATGATCGGCTGGAAAACAGTCCTCGAGTTTGTAAGACGCTTTCGACGGCCACTTCATGTTCTTCGGTGGAATCTTGGTCGCCACGTACAGGCGCTTGTCTGCATAGCGTCTGATCAGGCGACCCAGGATCTCTTCGCTTTTGCCTTTGCCGTAGCCCCAGGCGGTATCAAAAAAGTTGCAGCCGCCTTCCACGGCCATGTCCAAGGAGCGGTCTGACTGCTGGTCATCCGAACCGGTCCAGCCGGCCATTCCCCACATGCCGTACCCTATTTCGCTCACTTGCCAGCCTGTGCGGCCAAATCTTCTGTACTCCATATCTTGTTCCTATTTTTCTGTTATCTGTTCTGCACTGATACTGCTGTAAAGATACAAGAGTTGTCGTTCTGCCGCCCTTCCTGGCACCTGGTATGATGATATTCCGGGACAGATGCTTATCTTAGTCATTCCATACTCCACAGCCCATGACACCTATGCTGAAAAAACTCTGGAAGAAAACCTCGCTCACCTTAATTGCCCTTGTAGCCTTTAGCCTCTCCAGTCAGGGGCAGGTAGTAAAAGCCGAAAAAGACCTGCAGGCCATTATGCAGCAGCACGACATGGTTGGACTGTCGGTTGCCGTGGTCAAGAAGGGGGAGATCGTCTACACCAGATCCTTCGGCTTGAAGGATGTCGAAAGCCAGACACCACTCACTAACAACGACATTTTCAGGATCGCTTCTATCTCCAAGTCCTTTACCGTTACGGCCCTGATGCAACTGGTGGAGGCGGGTAAGCTCTCGCTGGATGATGACGTGAGCAAACTGGTAGGTTTTCAGGTGCGGAATCCGAAGTACCCGGAGAAGGTGATTACGCTGCGGATGATGCTATCGCATACCTCCAGCATCAACGACAGCCAGGGTTACTTTACACTCGACAGCATCGACCCTGCTAAAAACCCGGATTGGGCGGCATGCTACAACAACTACGCACCTGGCACCAACTACGAATACTGCAACCTGGGCTTCAACATGGCGGGCACCATTCTGGAGAAGCTTTCCGGTGAGCGATTTGACCAATATGTAAAGCGCCACATCCTGAACCCACTCGGACTGTACGGTGGCTACCAGGTAGACTCCCTGGACACCAGCCGCTTCGTCACGCTTTATGAATACAAGCCTGACTCCAATAGCTTTTCCCCTTCCCCGTCGGCCTATGCCCCGCGCCGGGAAGAAATAAGCAAGTACAGAATGGGCTATACCACCCCTATCTTCTCACCCACCGGCGGCATGAAGATCTCGGCGACAGACCTGGCCAAATACATGACCATGCACATGAACCAGGGCCATTACAATGGTACCCGGATCATTTCAAAGAAGAGCGCCAGACAAATGCAGACGAAGATCGCCGACAATGGCTACGGGCTGGCACTCAAAACCGAAAAGAATCTGATTCCAGGTCAGGCTATTGTAGGGCATACTGGCAATGCCTATGGACTCTACAGCGCCATGTTCTTTCAGCCGAAGGAGCACTATGGCTTTGTGGTGATTACCAACGGGACCAGTGCCCCTGAAGTGAATGAGTATAACCTAGCACTGGCAGAAGTCATCAACAGTCTGTACGACAACTTCATTAAATAACAGACCTAATCTACTGTATCCCAAAAACAAAACGGGCAGGTGCCCTATGGGAAAGCACCTGCCCGTTTTAAAAGTATTATCAAGGATTACATACCTGGTGGCAGCATCACTTTATCGATCACGTGCACCACACCATTCGAGGCTTCTACATCAGGCATGGCCACACTGGCGTCATTGATTCGAACGTTACTGCCATTCAGCATCACTTTCAGATCGGCTCCATTCAGGGTTTTGGCTGACATGTTGTTGGTCAGGTCAGTTGATTTTACGTTGCCTTCTACCACGTGGTACTTCAGGATGTCAGCAAGCTGCTGCTTGTTCTCAGGCTTGAGCAGGTTGTCCAGCGTACCGGCCGGCAAGGCGGCAAAGGCTTCGTTAGTTGGGGCAAACACGGTGTAAGGGCCAGGTCCCTGTAAAGCGCCCGCCAGGTCTGCTGCCTGCAGGGCCTGAACCAGCGTAGAGAGCGAAGGCGTTTCGGAGGCGAGTGCCACAATATCCCTGGATCCGGCCGTCATGGCATCGTCCGTGGTCATGGTCTCGTCATTGGCCATCATATCCGTGTCTTCGGTTACGACCTCTGCGCTTTCCGTGGCCTGTTCATTGGTATTACAGCCAACAAGAAAAAGGGCCGATAGAAAGAAAATGCTTAATTTTTTCATAAGTAATATTTTATAATTGGTTGATTTACAAGAATGAAACCAGCCACCTGCCCCTTTGTTCAGAACTAATTTTAAATACCCCTGTGCTATACCTGTCACCGCACCGCCTGAACCCATATTCACAAATACCTTAACCGAACGATAACAGCCGATGGTCTGCCGTATACCTTGTTTCTGCGGGAACCGGCTATCTTTGTGAAACTAGCGAAAGGCGTCCCCGCTCCTGCATCCTATGAAAGAATTTTTACAGCTTGTTTGGTCAGCCGTGAAGGGCAAAGAGCAGGATTATACCACCCTGGGAATCCGGACGAGTATTGTGCTGCTGGCTGTGCCCATGATCCTGGAGATGATGATGGAGTCACTCTTTGCGGTAGTCGATATCTTCTTTGTAGGCAGACTGGGTCCCCAGGCGCTGGCTACCGTTGGCCTGACCGAAACAGTGCTGATGGTGATCTACTCGGTGGGTATGGGGGTGAGCATTGCCGCAACGGCCCTGGTGGCGCGTCGTGTTGGTGAAAAGAACTACAAAGAAGCCGGCAACGTCACTTTCCAACTGATGGTCACAGGTGTGATACTGGCGCTGCTGATGGGCTTTCTGGCTACCTGGTTTGCGGCTGATATCCTCACGCTGATGGGTGCCGACGCCGCCCTGCTCGACACCGGACTTCGCTATGCGCAGATCATCTTTGCCGGCAACCTGGTCATTATCATGCTTTTCCTGATCAACGGGATATTTCGGGGTGCCGGTCAGCCGCACCTGGCCATGCGTGCACTCTGGATCGCCAATGGCGCCAACATCATACTCGACCCGCTTCTGATCTTCGGTATTGGCAGCTTCGAAGGCTGGGGCCTGGAAGGTGCCGCCTGGGCCACCACCACCGGACGCAGCATTGGGGTGGCCTACCAGTTGTACCACCTGCTCAATGGCAAGCATTTGCTCAAGGTCGGTCGCGACAACCTGGTCATCAGTTTTGCCATGGTCCGGCGTATAATCGCGGTCGCCTCGGGTGGCATGGGCCAATACCTGATCGACTCTGCCAGCTGGATCTTCCTGACCCGGATCATCGCCGAATTCGGCAGCAATGCGCTGGCCGGATATACAGTGGCCTTCCGCCTGATCATCTTTGCGCTGCTACCGGCCTGGGGCTTGTCATCGGCTGCCGCTACACTAGTTGGTCAGAACCTGGGCGCGAAGAAAGTAAAACGGGCTGAGCTGTCGGTATGGCTGACGGCACGCTACAACGTGATCTTCATGGCGGCTGTCACGCTGTTGTTTCTGGTGTTTGGGGAGCACCTGGCAGCTTTCTTTGCAGAGGATGAAGCAGTGATCGCAGTGGCATCAGAAGCGCTGCGGATCATTACACTGGGTTACGTCTTTTTCGGGTTGGGTATGGTGATGGTGCAGGCCTTTAACGGAGCAGGTGATACCCGCACGCCGTCCATTATCAACATCGTGGTGCTTTGGCTGATCGAAATTCCGCTGGCCTATCTGCTAGCCAAAAACCTGGGCTTCGGGACCACAGGCATCTTCATCGCGATTGCCTTTTGCCACTCTTTCCATGCCCTGGTCAGCGGGTGGCTTTTCCGCCGCGGCACCTGGAAGGTCGTGAAGGTATAGCGTGTGTATTTGCTGCAAACAAAAGCATCGTTCTATACCTTGACCTAGCTAGGCATAGCATTGCCCTAAAAGCAAAAAAGCAGGTATAGCGCGAATGGCTATACCTGCTTTTCATTTATAAAAGACCTATTGCTTAGTTGCTAGCGAAGAGGTTGTTCACGTTCGCGACAAAGTAAGCATGTGCCTGCTCTATTGTCAGGATGTGGCCTTGCTTCTGTGCTTCAGCAGCCAATCGGAAACCCAGCTCAGCAGCGGCCATGCGCTGCAATGGTGTACCGTGGTGGCCTGCACTGGCAAAACCGCAATCGCCGATCTCAAAAAACAGCTCGTAGAACTGGGCTACACGCTTGCTGTTGTAAGTAGCGCCACGCTTGTGGGTCATGTAATAGGCAGCCAGGAAATCAGCTTCTAATTCCTTATAACGCGTTGCTTCCGGCGTGCTGGCAAAAGTACCGGCAGGATACCATGAACCCATGTTCTTGAACTGGATCTGGTGTGCCCACTCGTGTGCCAGTATACCTGTCCACACGATGTCTTTGTCTATACCTGTTTCCGAAAGCATGTCCACGATACCATCGCCGATCACGATCAGGTTGTTATAGGTAGTAGCGAAACCATCAGAAGCGAAAAATGGAGATTCAGGCAATTGATTTGAGAGTGTATTGATAAACAGGATCTGATCTGCTGCGGCATAAGCCTGCTCTCTTGAAGTAATGTTTGTACCTATCACTTCATACACATCAGCCAGTTTTTCTCTGTCATTGAGTGTAGCAGTATGCTGGCCATTCACCCGGATCTGGTTTGGCATATTCCAGAATTTCTCCAACTCACGCTGGCGCTTCACCATCAAACTGGTGTGCTCTCCCTGCGCGCCAAAATACTGCGGCGTGGATTCATCCAGATAAGCAGCATATAAATTCAGCGTGGTGTACAAATCAAAGATCCCTTGCGCCTGCGAACCAAACAGCTTTACTAAATCAGTAGCCATAGGATTGAAGTAGCTGTTTTGTACTACCGCAAAATCAGTCGGGCCGCAATCAGACGGGTCAACGACATTACTCATCAGGGACTGACGCAGATTTTCATGAATCGGCAATAATCCATTCAACGGATTTAGAGGCACAAAATCAGATGCGTTTTGATTTGCAACAGCTGTTGCGTTCAGGGTGTTGGTGGAAGATACCTGCAGATCTTCCATGTCTTTGTCGCAGGAAAAAGTTAAAAAGGCAAGGCCTAGGCAAAGTAGTGTAGTCTTTGTCTTGTTCATAAACACGGGTTTTAATTAAGTTTGATAATAGCTTTGAGTAAAAATTGGGGATTTGCTAAATGGATCTGATGCTCCGGGTTAACTTTATCGAAGTTAGTTATTGTTGCACTTAACACAAATTTTAGAGGCATTTTCTCATATTAATTTTTCATTAAAAGAAGTTTCCGCGCTTATACATGGCAAGATCAGGAATGGCAGCACACAACCTCATATAAGCATAGACGTTATTGCAGGGTGTAACAGCATTCGCTCCATAAGCATTCCTTTGGGACTGCCTGAAAGAGCAACCATACGCCAACTATCATGTTTCCTGTGCTTTACAGATTCGCCCTGACTCACTTTCACTTTCGTTCCGTTTACCTGACCTGCCTGCTATTGATCCTGGCACTGGCTCTGCCTGCTCTATCATTTGCACAGGAAGAAGCTCAGGACACAGCTGCAGCTGTCGCGCCTGAATGGCCAGCCGACTCGCTGGGCAGGCGTACGCCACAGGGCACCGTCACGGGCTTTATCCGCGCAGTAGCCGATGAAGACTACAGCACCGCCGCACTCTACCTCAACCTGAACACGGCCAATGGCCCGATCAAGGACGGAGCGGCTGCAGCGCAGGCCCTGCAGCGACTGCTGGACCAACGCAGCAAGACCCTGCCCCGCTCCTGGATCAGCAACGAGCCGGATGGCACCCTCGACGACGACCTGCCCCCTGACCTGGAAAGGATGGGCACCGCCCTGGTTGATGGGGAAACCATCGACCTTCTTCTTGAAAAGACCCAGGGGCCGGCCGGAGGACCGATCTGGCTGATATCCTCAGAAACCGTCAGCAAAGTCCCGCTCGAGATCGCCGCTTCCGATAGCACGGTACTCGAAAAAACGCTGCCTAATTTTCTGGAAGATAACCGCTGGGGCGGAGTGCCGGCAGGTGACTGGCTGGCTATGCTGCTGATTGCGGTGGTGGCCTATCTGCTGGCCTGGGGAATCACGGCGGGGCTAACCTGGCTTGTCAACTACATCTGGCGCAAGACACGCGACGAACCAACCTACGGATTCATCAGGGCCTTCTCCCTCCCGATCCGGCTATACCTGGCCGCCTGGATTCTTGTGATCCTGAGCCAGCGCCTGGGCATTTCGTTTGTCCTGCGGCAGCGCTTCAGTGAGTTTACCATCATCGTAGGCCTGGTCGCCGTGATCCTGCTGCTTTGGAGGCTGGTCGATGCCATTACCAATTTCAGTCAGCGACGGCTTGTGCAGCGGCGCAACATGGCCGGTATTTCAGTGGTGCTTTTTCTGCGTCGCGGAGCCAAGATCGCGCTGGTGGTGTTCGGCACCATCTTCACCCTCGACACGCTGGGTTTCGATGTAACCACCGGTCTGGCTGCGCTAGGTATAGGCGGTATTGCCTTGGCCTTGGGTGCTCAGAAAACGGTAGAGAATTTTGTAGGTAGCGTTACTCTCATTGCGGACCAGCCCATCCGGGTGGGCGACTTCTGTAAAGTTGGTGACACGACGGGCACCGTAGAGCAGATTGGTATGCGCTCGACACGCCTGCGCACCACAGAGCGCACGATCGTTACCATTCCGAACGGAGACTTTTCGTCACAGAAGATCGAGAACTTCGCCCACCGGGACCGCTTCCTGTTCAACCCGGTATTGCGACTGCGCTACGACACCACGGCCCCTCAGATACAGGCTGTGTTGCGCGCCCTTCGGGAGACCCTCACCGCGCACCCCAAGATAGACAATACCAGCGCCCGCGTTCGTCTCACCGAGATCACAGCCGATGCGCTCAAAGTCGAAGTATTCTCCTACGTCCTGACCACGGATTTCAACGAGCAACTCGAGATCAAGGAAGGTCTTCTCCTCAGCATGATGGACGCCGTGCACACCAAAGGCAAAGGCTTCGCCCTCCCAGTACAACAACTGCTACTGCATCAAGACGGTGCAAGTGATGACGCAGCAGGTATAGCGAAAGGGACGGAGGAAACTTCTGAATGATGATTTTCCGTAGTCTTTCCTTCTCGAGGGGGACTGTCCTCAAAACAGCGTCCAAGGTTGTTGCTTTCTATGTTCCATTATGGAAAAGACATTGCTAGAGCTTAAACCCTCGTTCGCGTCCCGCGAATCTGTGCTATTCTGCTGACTTTAGCCGCTTATATCTGTGCCTCATGGCACAAGTGGCGGGACGCCACTTGATAGCTCACACTCGCGGGACGCGAGCGAGGGTAATCATCTACGTGGCAGGAATTTGAAGCTACCAATTGTCAGACGTAGGTACAGAGGCTAAGTATTGATATGCAAGATTCACCCACCCCTACCCCACTCTTCGTCTAGGTGACCTACCCCCAGAGTGGAATTGGGAACGATTGTCATCCCCCTGCCCCCTTCGAAGGGGGACCTTTCTGCCACTGCCGGTCCTTAGTATAAGCGCTGCAGTTTCAGTTACATACCACTGGCACGCATCGAAAGAGTAACTTGCCCATTGAGCGATGAAACAAATCACCTCAGCCAGGTGCACTTTGCGGCGCTCCACTGTTCGAGCGTTCAGCGAGTTTGGAGCGTCTTGATTTTTTTGCTTACTTTTTTCATCAAGGAAAAAAGTAAGGCCCGCCCGGCCAGGGCAAGCTATGAAACAATTTAGGTTGTTATACCTAGACAGCCGCTACTGCCTGTTGCAGACTGGCCCAATGCGTTACTACTAGTGTACACTTTCGCTAAACTTGCAGTGTACACTGGTATAAGTAGGTCAGCTATACCTATACCTGAGCCAGAGGCCCCACCATAGCCGCCACGAGCGAGGACGCTTGCGCCATGCTCAATTCTGCAAAATCACCTCTTAATAAAAAGACTCTTCAAAAGATCAAAAAAACTTTTTAAAAGCAGCATATTTAAAAATAAATCCGAATATCGCTATATCTTATCACTCCAGACACTAGCTTGCGCTAAAACCCAAACATAACCCCAATTCATTGACCCCGTAGCATAATAACAACAGCCCCTAGCTTATGATGAATGCAATACAAACTGAGAAAATACATCAGGATGATAATCTTAGCATAGAAATAGATCGGAGCTTAGGCTTTCTCAGCACCAGATGGTTACGGCACCCCAACAGTGAAGAATTCAGACAGTCGCTTTCTTTGGCGGCGGACTTCGTCTGCGACATGCAATGCCGATACTGGCTGAGTGATGCACGCAAGCTCTATTACATGGAACTGGCAGACCAGAACTGGCTGGTACGCGAATTAATCCCCAAAATCAGCCCTTACCTGGATCGCTTTGCACGTGTCATGACCGAAGAAGGCCTCTCAATGCTGGATATGCAACGCCTGAAGTACAAAATAGAAGAAGAGAACATAATACCCGAATCCAGTACCCGGGTAGAAATGTTTCTGGATGCCGAGAGCGCGACAGAATGGCTCCTGCAGCATAACCACCCGGATAACAATTCTTATCACGTTAAGCCCTGACCAATACGGGCTACTTTGATCAGTATTTGTTCTTATTCGCAAAGGCAACCAGGGAGAGCATGATCGGCACTTCTACCAATACACCTACCACACATACCAGTGCCGCCGGACTGTCGAGTCCAAAGAGTGCGATCGCTACGGCCACGGCCAGCTCAAAGAAATTACTGGCTCCGATCATGGCGGCCGGTGCACACACAGCGTGTCCCAGCTTCAGTTTGCGTCCGCCATACCAAGTCAGGAAAAACACAAAGTAAGTTTGCAGGATAAGCGGAATGGAAATAAAGACGATGATAAGCGGATTGTTCAGCAGGTTTTGTCCCTGAAAGGCAAAAAGCAGAACAAGTGTGAGCAAAAGGGCAAGTACACTCATAGGCTTAAGTCGGGGCAGAAAAGTCTGTGTAAACCAGGCCTCCCCTTTTGATTTGATCAGCGCACGGCTCGTCAGGAAACCAGCTACCAGGGGCACAACCACATAAATGATGACACTCAGAAACAGCGTATCATAAGGCACTGTTACATTGGTTATCCCCAGTAAAAAACCAACGATCGGCACGAAAGCTACCAGGATGATGAGGTCGTTTACAGATACCTGCATCAGGGTATAGTTCGGGTCACCGTCGCTCAGGTAAGACCACACAAACACCATGGCTGTACAAGGCGCCGCCCCCAGGATGATAGCACCTGCAATGTACTCCCCGGCCAGATCAGGCGAGATGAAAGCGGAATAAAGATTGGAAAAGAAAAGCCAGGCGAAGAAGGCCATGGTAAAAGGCTTGATCAGCCAGTTTATGATCACGGTCAGCACAATACCGGTAGGTTTGCGGCCGATGCGTTTAAGACTGGTAAAGTCTATTTGCAGCATCATCGGGTAGATCATCAGCCAGATCAGGATAGCGATCGGGATGTTCACCTGGTAGATTTCCATGCGGCTGAGCCACTCCATTTGGTCGCCGGCTACATATCCGATCAAGGTCCCCCCTACGATACAGAGAATCACCCAGATGGTGAGGTACTTTTCAAAAAAGGCGATTTGCTTCTTGGGTTGCTGTGTAGTTAGTGCCATGATGTATTCCTTCCGATATGAGAATTTTACATCGCAATATTACGATAAATATCGCATTAACAAAAAAAACAATTCCCGGAATTGCTGTATACTGTTACCGGTCAGGTATAGCATCTATCATGGATTAGATATGGAAGTTTGAAACAATGTATACCCTGGCTACCATCTCTGAGATAATTCCCTTTAATTAAAGAATTCAAATTACCGGATATAGGAAACGGAAACTGTGACCAGTACCTCTCTCCTGTTGTTTGAATAACAGAATACAACTTTTAGCCAAAGTTTCGATTACCATGATCATCACTTCCATTCTCACCTTTATTGGCCTGTTTGGTACACTGGCCATTGTAGCCTATTTGCGTCAGGTAGAAGATGCATTAGAAGAAATACAAGGGCAACTGGAGATACCTGTTTGCCCGGTTTGTCATATTCCTCATCCACCTGAGCAGGACGAGCGCATGCACACCAGCAAGCTAAGCCGGATCAGCAGCTATTATAAGCGGCGCAAACTATCGGCTAAAAGACTGAAGCAGTAATTCCCACAAAAACAGCTTATGTTGTCAGGATTAGAAGTCTTCTATCAGCTTCTACATTCCCAATAGCACAAAATAAAATTGCTAAAATGTAGCCCGGCTAAATCCGAACAGCCTGGCAATTCGTTTGTATGCTCCATTCAATTTTTTAAACCGATAGAAACTATGGAGTTAACAGGCATATTATTATTTATAGGGGGCCTGGGTGGTCCCGAGGTGATCATGATCATCCTCATTTTTGTATTGTTTTTTGGAGCTAAACGCATTCCTGAACTGGCAAAGGGCTTAGGCCGTGGCATCCGGGAGTTCAAGGAATCGTCACGGGAAATCAAAGATAATTTTGAAAAATCCGCTGCTGTGCGCCCTGAGACAGAACAAGTAGAAACACCAAGAGAATAAATTAAAAGGAAAGAAAAGCCTGCTTATACAAGCGGGCTTCTCTTTTTTTATCACTTTTTATCACTTTTTTTCATACCCCCTAAATCCGGACAGGATAGCAAGCTCGTAAGTCTGGCATTGCTGACGGGCAAGTGGTTTGTCTCTGGCAATGCCTTATAACATTAACTAATACTTAAACTTATGAAAAAACTACAGAACGAGCTTGCGGAGAAAGACCAAAGCCTGAAGAGCAGCTTGGTGGCTCCTATCCAGCGCCGTGCTTTCTTGCGTTATGCCAGCGCCACAGCAGCGGCCTCCACCCTATTGTTCATGACCTCCTGCGACGACGATGACAACGGCCCTATGGACCCAATGGCGGTTGACCTGGGCTCCGGGGACACGGGCATCCTGAACTATGCCTACGCCCTCGAGCAACTGGAGGCAGCCTTCTATACCGAAGTAGTGGCCCGCTCCATGGGTGTCTTCAACCAGTCCGAGCAGCAGATCATGCAGGACCTGAAAGGACACGAGTCCATACACCGTGATTTTCTTAAGGCAGCACTGGGATCAGCGGCTATACCTGACCTGGAAGTGAACTTCAGCTCCATCAACTTCAACGACAAAAACAGCATACTCATGGCTGCCCGCACTTTCGAAGATCTGGGCGTAGCCGCGTACAACGGCGCAGGCAGATACCTGGAAAACGCAGGATTCCTGACACTGGCTGGAAAGATCGTATCTGTAGAGGCCCGACACGCCGCCGTCATCCGGGATCTGATCTCCAACGGCACCTTCTCCGACACTGCCGATGCCAACGGCCTGGACCCCGCTATGATGCCAGCCGATGTGCTCAGTGCAGCATCCGTTTTCATCACTACCTCTATCAATGCTAATAACCTTCCTAAATAAGCCACGCCATGAACATATTCAGAATAATTGAAGATATCGAAAAAGTTGACCCTGAAGTGTACAACAAGCTGGACTCCAGACGCAGCATTTTCAAAAGCATCGGGAACATAGGTAAAACAGCTGCCCTGGCCGCTATACCTGTCGCCCTTGGATCTGTATTCAACAAAGCGTATGGCCAGAGCTCCAACACTGTGCTGGAAGTGCTCAACTTTGCTTTGAAACTGGAGTACCTGGAACGCAACTTTTACGCCGGTGGACTTGCTGCCAATGGCCTGATCACAGACGGAGCCGCCAGAGCCGCTATCCAGAAAATACAGATGCACGAGGCGCAGCACGTGGATATTTTGATCGCTACTATCCGTAGCCTGAACGGGACGCCCATCAGTGAACCTACTTTCAACTTCGGTAAAAACTTTGCGGATTGGAACACTAATTACCAGACCTTCCTGACACTGGCCCAGGCCTTCGAAGACACAGGGGTGCGTGCCTATAAAGGACAGGCAGCCAACCTGATTAACAACGATGCCGTGCTGACTGCGGCACTACAGATACACTCGGTAGAGGCACGCCATGCGGCCCATATCAGACGCATGCGCAACAATGCCGGCTGGATCGTAGGTGCTGCTGGCAATAGCAATGTACCGGCGGGTGCAGCAGCTGTGTACGCCGGTGAGGACAATGTGTCTCAAGGCGGCATCAACGATGTAAAAACGGTTGGAAGCGGTTACTCTGCGGAGATCGCCACTGGTGCTTTTGACGAACCACTGACCAAAGAACAAGTAGCTCAGATAGTATCGCTGTTTGAGTAAATAATACCGGAAAGCTACCGCGAACCGGTGAGTTTCCCATATGTGCTTCATAGTGAGAGGGCTGTCTATGACAGCTCTTTTACTGTGAAGCATTTTGCATGAGGCATCTAAAATTTATTAAACAAGTATATACCCTTCATTGTAGAGTAGTATAAAGTTTAAATAATTGGCTGATCAACGAATCAAAGAAAACCTTACAGAAGATGACCTGATAACGCGGCTCCGCGCCCGGGACAGTTCAGCCATGTCGCAGCTCTACGACAGGTATAGCCCCACCTTGTATGGTATCGTGCTCCAGATTGTAAAAGTTGAAGAGGTAGCTGAAGACGTGCTGCAGGAGTCGTTTGTAAAAATATGGGTATCTTTCGATAAATATGATGCCTCCAAAGGACGTCTTTTCACCTGGATGCTTAATATTTGCAGAAATCTCGCGATAGACACAATCCGCTCGAAGCAGTACCGCGTAAGTAATCTGTCACAGAAAATAGAAGCTGATTCCCGCACTTTCCATGACACCAACACATTCAAGCCCGAGCACATCGGTTTGCGTGAAATCGTAGAGAAACTGAACCCTGAGCAGAAGCAGGTGATTGACCTGATGTATTTTGAAGGCCTGACGCAAAGCGAGATCGCCGAATCATATGACATTCCGCTAGGCACAGTAAAAACAAGAGTACGCAGCGCTGTTAAACTTTTATCAAGAATATTCAAAGGACGTGCCTAACGAAGACTACATAGCATCAGGTATTCTGGAACTGTACGCAGCCGGCGGATTAACGGAAGCTGAGCGGGCGGAAGTGGAGCGCCATGCCGCAGCGTCGCCTGAAATACGGGCAGCGCTGGATGAGGCTTGCGCTGCTATGGAAGCGTATGCGGAACTGTATGCCGTCACCCCAAGGCCTGGGCTCAAAGGCAGCATCATGCAACAGCTCCCAAAGGAGGAAAATACTGTACGTCCGCTGTATACCGAAAACCGCCAGGAAGCAGGCACTTACAAGTGGATGCTCGCAGCCAGTATTGCGTTGGTGTTCCTCTCCGGTGTTCTGAGCTTTTATTTTTACAATAAGTGGCAGCAGGCAGAAGAGAGACTGGCAGGTGTCATAGCATCGGAACAGCTACTGGCGCAAAATCTGACACAGACTTCTCTGCGCCTGCAGCAGCAGGAAGAAACCCTGGCTATAGTGCGCAATCCTGATTTTGAACTGGTAAAACTGCAAGGGGTAGAGTCAAACCCGGAGGCTGCCATGCTGGTGTACTGGAACCCACGTCAGGCAGCCGTCTACATTGATCATGTGGCACTTCCGGCGCCACCGAGCGGTAAGCAGTACCAGTTATGGGCACTGCTGGACGGAAAGCCTATTGATGCAGGCTTGATCGAACTGAGAGAAGGAAAAGTGGACCTGCAGCAAATGAAAAACATCTCCGCGGCACAGGCTTTTGCTGTGACACTGGAGCCGGTTGGCGGCAGTCAAACGCCTACCCTGGAAGCACTCACGGTGGTAGGAAATGTAGCGTCCTGACAGGTCTATACCTCTGCTGCTACTCCTATGGAGGTTAACTTTACATTGTTCCAGAACAGGTGGCTGAAGATAACCTGAAACAGTGGCGTAGGCATGTGCTCTTCGTCCAGTTGCAGAACCGCTAACACACACATTACTTCTTTCAGTACGCGAGACTGCTCGAGCTGGCAAATCATGCTGAGTTCTTCTTTACCAAACAAAAACACATTGGACAGGCGCTCGTCTGTACGCTCTATAAAATCCATGACCTCGTATACTCGGGCCGCCAGTTCTGAGAGTGTCGTGTCGGTAGTAACTTGGTTGAATTTCCAGAGTTTCGGTACGATCGGTGCTCCCAGTTGTTGGCTGCGCTCTATGTCAGAGAGGCGCTTGTAAAGCAAAAGAGCCAGTGCCAGATTGTTACTGCAGTCTGCACTCAGATATAACGTGCGAAACAAGCTGATTGCCTGCTGCATGCTCTCGAACACCTGGGCCACAAGCTGTTCTTCACTTTCCTGCAGATTACGCAGGTATACCAGGTTGTCTGTTCTGCTAAAACTGCCGGGGTTCATGTACACGGCCTCCTCCACTGCCTGCACCATCGCCTCCAGGCTGGTTTGAGATTGCAGCAAATGATTGAAACAAATAAAGTATGCGATCTGATGTGGGGTCATAGGCACTTGCCGAAAGCGAAGTGTCATTTTGATAGCTTCGGGTACATTCATGTAGGAGGCCTTTCAAGGTTATAGAAGTCACCCTTATTAGCAGGTATAAACCAAAGGTAAGCGATTAGTTTACAGACCTTCAATACCCAAAAGTGGGTATTTTTCAGAGGTTATACCGCTACCACAACTTTCCCCACAGACTTGCCCTGCTGGAATAGCCGGATCGCTTCATGCATCTCTTCAAAAGGGTAGACATGCCCCACATGCTGTGGCGTGAGCTGCAAAGCCTGCAAGCCTTGTAGCAAGTCGTGCATCATGTCTGTTTGCTCATAGAGGTAGATCAGATTAAAACCCATGAGCGACTTGTTTTCGGTGGGTAAACGCAGTGGATCAATCTTGGGACGTCGTACGAATTTCCATAACAGGCGGGGGTAGTTGGGCTTGTTGCCGTGGCTGCTGAAGGATGCATTGCCATACACGACCATGCGTCCCATGGGGGCAAGCGCTTTCCAACCAAGTTCCAGTATATGGCCTCCGATACACTCCATGATCATGTTGAGGGGACGCCCCTGGAGGCTGTGCATCAGCTTGTCATAGAATGCACCGTCCCGCAGGATCACATCTCCGTAACGCTCGTGCTTTCTCAGAAAATCGACCTTGCCAGGCTGCCCTACTGTACCGATTGTAAAGGCTCCTAATTTCTGACAAATGCGGTTGGCCAGTATACCTACCCCACCCGCTGCACTGTGGATCAGCACGGTCATGCCTGGCTTCAAATTGCCAAGCTCGGTAAGGGCATAATAAGCCGTCAGTCCCTGCACCAGAAAACCCGCTCCTTCTTCAAAGCTCCAGCTATCGGGCAAGGGCAGCACGTAGCGGTGGTGGCTGTTGATGTGCGTGACATAGCCGCCAAACTTGGTGGCGCCCATCACCCGGTCCCCCACCTTCCAGTTGTCTGCCTCCTCTCCCACAGCCACGACCTCCCCTGCAAACTCCAGCCCAGGTATAAACGAGCCACTCGGCGTGGCACTATACAAACCCTGCATCGCAAATATATCGGCAAAGTTGAGTCCGATTGCATGTACTTTCACACATACCTCATCCGGTGCGGGTGACGCAAGCGATTCGTGGCGGAGCTCCAGATTTCGGATGGAACCCGCTTTGGACATTCTGTATACCTGTCGGTCGATCATGGTGCTGATTCAAGTCATTGGCTGATAGCCCTAACTTACGCTAAAGGACAATCCCAGTGATTCTTTTATTTAAAAAAATTGAAAGGACGGTGTGGAATTTAGCCCCCTGCGCCATCTACTATACAAACGCGGCAGAAGGCCTGCCCGCAAAGTCCACTAAAGCTGGAGAGGAATCGCATCATGGCACAGGTACAGGAAAAACAGACACCGACAAAAGGCAACCGAAGACGCGCACGCAGCAATGGCTTTCACCTGGATATGACCCCCATGGTGGATCTGGCCTTCCTGCTGCTTACCTTCTTCATGCTCACCACTACATTTGCCAAGCTCCAGACCATGGACATTAACATGCCCACCGCAAAGGGGCCTGACCTGCCTATACCTGGCAAGAACGCCCTGAACATCGTGCTGGATGAAGATGACAAGGTATACTATTTTTTCGGCTACCCCGGAGATGAACCGGAGGTCAAGCAGACTGATTTTTCGGCCACCGGCATCCGGCAGGTACTTCTGGCAGAGCAGGTAAAAGGTAACCCAAACATGGTGGTGCTGGTGAAAGCGACAAAAAGCTCCCGTTTCAAAAACCTGGTGGACACGCTGGACGAGCTCAAGATCACCGACACCCGCAAATATGCCCTGGTCGAGCTGCAAGAAGAAGACAAGGCTTTGCTGGCTATGAAGCAAGAAAGTCTCTAAAATGAGTGTGCTTATTGATACAGTTTAGGTGCATTCTATTATATTTACCTTCTACCATATATTCCATTCCGGACCTCCCCTATGTTCCTGAAGTTTTTCTCAAAAGATCGCCCCACAGATGACCTGGAGCTGGTACGGCAGTACCGCCGCACCGGTGATCTGGACGTGATCGGGAAACTCTTTGAGCGGCACACCGAAATGGTATACCTGATCTGCCTGCGCTACCTTGGAGAAGAGGAAGAAAGCAAAGACGCTACCATGCAGGTGTTTGAACAGCTGATCGTGGCGCTGAAGCGGCATGAGGTCAGCAATTTTAAATCGTGGCTCCACTCCCTTACCAAGAACCACTGCCTGCAACTGCTACGTACGGGTCGGCTGAAAGACAAAATGAACCAGGCCCTGCCGCATGAGCCGACCGTTACCCTGCCGGGTGAAACGGCACAAGAGGAACTTGACTGGCAGGCACTCGAACATGGCCTGGTACACCTACCTGCCGAACAGCGTACCTGCATCGAGTTGTTTTACCTGCAACAGAAGAGTTACCGGGAGATCGTGGAGATGACCGGCTGCGATCTGAAACAGGTAAAGAGTTACATACAGAATGGACGCCGTAACCTTAAAATTTACATTGAAAAAAACCATGCGCAACGATAAAATACAGCTAAGCGAATGGGGACTGGAGGAGCACCCCTCCAATGAATTGCTACGGCAGTATGAGGAAGGCTTACTGCCTCCTGCCACCAATTACGAACTGGAGAAGCACCTGCTCGACTGCGAGATGTGCGAAGATATACTGACAGGCATGTCCATGTCTGACCGCGGCCGCACCCGCCAGGCACGCTACCGCATCTGGCAGCGCATCCGCACCCGCCTACGCCGCAAGCAGCGCCCCCGTGCCCTGCACGGACTGGCCGACTGGCGTGTCGCATTGGGTGTGCTGATGATGTTCAGTTCGCTTGGTCTTATATTGTTTTATCACTACACACGCACCGCCGCCGAACAAAAAGCGGCAATGCAGGCTGCGGAACTGCTGCCCCCAACCCCAGAGGAACTTCTGGCCCGCACCATTGATGCCGCGTTGGTGCTGGACATACCTGCTCCTCCTGCCGGTAGCAGAAAACAGCAGTCTCTCAGCTCCCAGGCAACACAACAGGCGGAGGCCAGCTTGCAGGGGCAGGTACTTACTGCCGGTGACCAAGGTATAGCACTTGCTACGATACAGGTGCAAGGCGGCCCCTGGCAAGCCCAGGCAGACGAAAAGGGATATTTTAATCTCCCAATTGCAACCGGCAGCTATACCTTACTCGTAAGCAGTCCTGGCCACATGCCGAAGACCTTCATCGTCAACAGCCCGAATGCAAACTTGCTTCTATACCTGGAAGAGAAAAAATAGCACACACCAACATCCGTATATATACGTATACCCGTGTGTGAAGTAAATGGGCTGGTGATTACTTTGATCCTATTGTAAGGCAGTCTATAAGCATTAATTAAACTGATTGCTTCATGTTTTTAGGGTAAAAATACTTAAATTACAGCCTTACACTTTTTGCCAAAGCGGGACAAACCTACATTTGTAATGCGTTTACATCCCTTATCACCCTTGGCGAAGGTCTTGGATTACTATGGAAAATAAAACATCTGCGCTGCAATTCGGTGGCGAAAAAAATTACGATTCTGACTTTTGCGGAAGTATACCGCTTCACCAGATCAACCTCATACAACCACACGGTCTGCTCCTGGTGCTCGACAAAGCCCTGCGGATCAAGCAAGTAAGCGAAAACAGTATCAATATGCTCGGGCTAGCTCCTGAATCCTTACTGGAGCAGGAACTCACCTCATTTGTATCAGAAAAAGAGATACAGGACCTGCAGATCAAGCTAAAGCAGGAAGAGGAATCGCAACAGGAGCAGGTAGACATCCCCTTTTCACTCACCTTCAGAGCAGATGGTAGCAGTAAAATGTTTACGGCTACAGCACACCTGGAGGCAGGCCAGATCCTGATCGAGATGGAACCTGCCCGTAGTGAAGAAGACAAGTCTTTTCTGGCATTTTTTCAGCAGATCAAGTACATCACGTCCCGCATCAAGCAGGCTGAGAGCATAGAGACAATCGCCCAGACGGTTGCCGACGAATTCAAACAATTTACAGGCTTCGACCGTGTTTTGGTATACCGCTTCGACCCTATGTGGAATGGCACTGTGATCGGTCAGGCCAAAACAGAGGATATGAGTGATCTACTGGACCTTCGCTTCCCTGCGTCTGATGTGCCCAAGCAGGCACGTGATCTTTACTTCAAAAATCCTTACCGCCTTATACCTGCCCGCGAGTACGAACCGGTACGCCTCCGCCCTATTCTGAACCCTATTACGAAGCGCTTCACGGACCTGACCAGTTGTAACCTGCGCAGCGTGGCCGGCGTGCACCTGGAGTACATGGGCAATATGGGCATCTCGGCATCTATGTCGGTTCCCCTGATCATGGAAGGGAAACTATGGGGCTTGATTTCCTGTCACCATAAAACACCGAAGTACCCGAGTTACCAGGAACGCACAGCCATGGAGTTGCTTTCTTCAATCGCTTCCGTGCGCATTCAGTCTTACGAAAAAGAGCAGGATGCCGCATTGCAGGCCCACATTCGCGGACTTCATGCCAGAATGCTGGAGCAACTCTTTAACCAGGAATTTTTTGCAGATGCCCTGTTACTCGGACAGCCCAACATTCTGGAGTTATTGTCACTGGATGGGGCGGCTATTCTATACGAAGGCCATGTGCAGACAGCAGGCAAAACACCACCTAAACAGAATATCAAAGAACTGGCGTCGTGGCTACGACGCAACAGCTCTAACAAGACATATGTGACCAATTCGCTCCCAGCGGCATACCCAAACAGCAAGGAATATAAGGAGGAAGCAAGCGGCATGTTGGCGCTTGCGATCAACCCCGATCACGGGGATTACATTCTGTGTTTCAGAGGCGAGGTGCTGCAGACTGTAAATTGGAGCGGTAACCCTGATCAGGCTATCCGTATGGAGCCGGATGGTAAAAGCTACCATCCCCGAAATTCTTTTGCGCTTTACCAGCAAACCGTGCAGTATACTTCCAACCCCTGGAAACGACAGGAGTTAGAAGCAGCGGAGGCGCTGCGCAGTGCTGTGCTTAGCAAGCTCATCCGCGAGAAGTACTAAAAGAATAAAATTACCTTTATTTTGGCTAATACAGCATGTTGCAGCAAGCTAACCATAAGCAAGAGCAGAAAATAAGCCCGAAGCCTGCCGACCATTACCTGGTGGGTATAGGTGCCTCCGCTGGAGGCCTCGAGGCTATTCACAAGCTCTTTGATCACTTCCCCGGAAACTCCAGTTTCTCTTTTGTGATCATCCAACACCTTTCGCCTGACCACAAAAGTCTGATGGCGGAATTGCTGTCAAAGCACACCAGCATGCAAGTGCAGGAGGCCGAAGACAATGCCTTTACACGTCCTAACTGTGTGTATGTACTTCCCAGCGGTAAGCAGCTGAGTCTGCAGAACGGAAGGCTTCGGCTGACCGAAAAGCCCCGCAACCGGGAGCCAAACTTTGCAGTGGACGCTTTTTTTGAGTCGCTGGCCGTAGACCGCGGCCCTTTTGCCATTGGCGTCGTGCTGTCAGGTACCGGTACGGACGGTAGTAAAGGTGTGCGGGCAATTAAACAAGCGGGCGGCCTGGTGGTCGTGCAGGATCCGGAAAGCGCCAAGTTTGATGGCATGCCCCGCAGCGCCATTGATACAGGCAGCGTAGACTTTGTGCTGCCACCGGATCAGATTCCGCTCGAGATCATGGAATACACCCGTCGCACCCCATTAATAAGAAGCATCATCCAGAACGGCAAACAACAGTCAGAGCCTACCTCTGAAGAAAAAATCCTCAAAGAGATTTTGGATCTGGTATGTACGCATACCCAGGTTGATTTCACACACTACAAAAGACCCACGCTGAACCGTCGCATTCAAAAACGGATGCAGACCCTCAAGCTGAGCAGTTTACAGGAGTACCTGGATTACCTGCACGCAAACCCGTCTGAGATCAAGATCCTCTGCCAGGAGTTCTTTATTAACGTTACCAGTTTTTTTCGTGACCCGGAGGCCTTTCAGCTTCTGGAAAAGAAAGTGATACCGAAGATACTGGAGTCCAAAGAAGAGGGTGAGATCACCAAGGTATGGGTAGCAGCGTGCAGTACAGGCGAGGAAGCTTATTCACTGGCCATCCTGTTTCATGAGGCATTCCAGAAACTAGGCCGACTACCTGATGTGAAGCTCTTTGCTACCGATGTGGACCAGCAGGCTTTGCAAAAAGCGTCGAAGGGCACTTACCTGGCCAGCAATATACGGAAGCATGTGTCAGAAGAACGCCTGTTGCGCTTCTTTCAGCAGAAAGGCACCAAGTACACTGTCAGTGACGAGATCCGCAAAATGGTCATCTTTGCGCAGCATGACCTGCAAAAGGACCCTCCCTTCAGCAAGATCGACCTGATCAGCTGTCGGAATATGCTGATCTACCTGAATCCCAGCCTGCAAAACAAAGTCCTGTCGCTGTTCCCTTATGCCCTGAACATGGGTGGCTACCTGATGTTGGGCCCGAGTGAGCACATTGGTGAAATGCAGGAATACTTTGAGGAAGAAGAACGCAAATGGAAGATATTCCGCAAAGTGAAAGACCGCCACAGCCTGCAGCGCAGCTACGGCGTTACAGACTACCCTACCACCAGCATGCAGCAAAGCCAGGCGAGTCAGTTTAAGACAACGCAGCTAAATCGCTATAACGAGGCATTCATGGATGCCTTGTCAGAGGACTTCAAAGTAACAGCCCTCTACGTCGACACAAACTACCAACTGCTTCACGGCATCGGCGACATCAACCGATTCCTTAAGTTCCCAGACAAGCGGCTGCACTTCAACCTGATCAAGATGGTGCCAGAGGAACTGGCCGTTGTACTGAGCGTCAGCATCCGCAAAGCCATCAAGAACAACCGCAGTGTGGTGGGTCGGCAGGTGTCTGTTAAGTTTGGCAACAAAGAGCGCCTGATCCATACATCTGTGCGACCGGTGACACTCGAAAAAGGGCAGTCACCGCTTATACTGGTACTGTTGCAGGAAGTGGGAGAAGTAAGCCCGCAGCCTAAAATCAGTGAGGTGCCGCATATTTCGGATGCCGATTATTACCAGCAGTTGACCACGCTCGAGTCAGAGCTGCGCGAAACGCGGGAAAGTCTGCAAATGACCGTGCAGGACCTCAGCACTGCCAACGAAGAACTGCAGTCAAGCAACGAGGAGCTGATGTCGAGCAACGAGGAACTGCAAAGCTCCAACGAAGAGATGCAGTCGCTCAACGAAGAACTGCATACTGTAAATTCAGAGCATCAGCTTAAGATCAAGGAGCTACAGGAGCTCAACGAAAACCTGGATAACTATTTCCGAAGCTCTAACATCGGGCAGTTATTTGTGGACCATAACCTGGATATCCGCAAGTATACCCCATCCGTGGAGCAGATCGTGAATATCATAGGAGGCGATATTGGAAGGCCGGTGTATCACCTGTCCCATAACCTGAAATACGCCCGCCTGTTCGACGACATACGCCAGGTGAACAATACCTCGCAGGAGCTTGAACAGGAAGTCGAAACAGACAATGGGCGCTATTACCTCATGCGCATCATCCCCTACCTGAAACGAGACGGCAACAAAGATGGCGTGGTGGTCAGCTTTGTGGATGTGACCACACTCAAAACACTGAGCAGCGTGGTGCAGGGCGTGCTCGACAGTTCGCTCAACAGCATCATGGCTATGCAGGCCGTCCGCGACAATAAAGACCAGATCAAGGACTTTAGCTGGACATTGCTCAACAAACGTGCAGAGGAACTGCTTGGCGAGTCCAGCGCCAACCTGCTACAGGGCAGTGTGAACACCACACTGCCTGGTCTGCGCGACACCGGCCTGTTTAGAAAACTGTGCCAGGTCGTGGAAACAGGAAAGCCGCTTCACATTGAACAGCTGATGACGCTGAATGAGCGGAAAGCCTGGTACGAGATCGCCGCTGTGAAAATGGGCAATGGCATCACCCTGACCATAGCCGACATCACCGACAAAAAGAACAACGAAGACCAGACACTGGCAGCCTACGAAGAGCTCAAGAAAGCAGAGGAAAACCTGATGGTGCTCAACAACAAGCTCGAACGCCTGGTAGAGGAACGTACCCACGAACTGGCCAACAGTGAGGAGCGCTTCAGACTGGTATCCATGGCGACCAATGATGTGGTGTGGGACTGGAACCTGGCCACCAATGAGATCTGGTGGAGCGACGGACTGTCTAAAATGCTGGGCTTTGACGAGCAGGAAATGTCAGGCGGATTAGAAGGCTGGTTCTCCAAACTGCACCCTGACGACCGCCTGGAAGTTGAGCGCAGCGTGAACGATGCCATCAACAATGGCAACAAGCAATGGAACGCTGAGTACCGCATCCAACACAAGGATGGTCATTATACCTATGTGTCGAACAGGGCCTATATTCTGTACAATGAGTACCAGATGCCCTACCGCATGATCGGCTCGTTCATAGACCTTTCGGACCTGAAACTGGCACAGGAAGAACTTCAGCACACCAATGATCACCTGATGCGCGTGATCGACGACCTGGATACCTTCGTATATACCGCTTCCCATGACTTAAAGTCACCGATCGCGAATATTGAAGGCCTGATGCTCATATTGGAAGAGCAGATACAGGAGGCGGAGCCGCTACCGGGTGAGCCGACCGATCCGCTTTTTGTGATGATCAAGGATTCGATCAGGCGCTTTAAGAATGTGATCCGCGACCTGACAGATATTGCCAAAGTTCAGCGGGATGTAGATGGAGAGTCAGAGGCACTGAATATTGAAACCGTTTACAATACGATTTATGAAGGCCTGCAGGAAGAAGCGGAGCGCAAGAAAGCTGTGATCGAAACCGATTTTTCAGAAGCCCCCAACCTCAGTTTCTCTAAGAAGAACCTGCACAGCATTCTATACAACCTGCTCAGCAATGCCCTTAAGTACAGCTCACCTGACCGCACCCCGCATGTCAGGATCAAGAGCACTTACAAGGGCAGAAAGCTTGTGCTGAGCATAGAGGACAACGGACTGGGTATAAGCAAGGATAGCCAGAGCAAGATGTTCACACTCTTCAAGCGATTCCACTCCCATGTGGATGGCACTGGCATGGGGCTTTACATTGTAAAGCGCATCATGGACAACTCTGGGGGACAAGTGCATGTAAAAAGCGAAACGGACAAAGGGACAACGTTTACGCTGACATTTCCGCAATAAGAAGAGAGGTCCCTTCCAATTTTAAAAGCGAATTATGTATATAGCCATGAGCCAGTTTGAGGTTGCCAACGATATGGCAGCCGACGTGAAGGAAGCATTTGTGAAACGACCGCACATGGTTGATCATGAGAAGGGTTTTCTGGGCATGAAAGTATTTACTCCGCAGGAGAATGAGAATGAGTTCTGGGTGATGACCACCTGGACCGATGAGATCAGTTACAGGGAGTGGTACAAAGAACACATGAAAGAGTCGCACCAAGGTATACCAAAGGGTTTGAAACTGGTGCCCGGTAGCTTAAAGGTGCGCTTTTTTGATCTGGTGAGTGACTAATTCCGGTTTTTATCGTAGGAAAGGCCAGAACCAAAACCCTTATACCTATGACCTTCCACTCTATACGCCCTGTTGACATCCTGTTTGATGCCGCCCGTCGCGGTGACCTTACCCTTCTGAAGCAACTGATTGATGAAGGCGTTGATGTGAACGAGCCTGGTCCACGCGGCTTCACGCCGCTGATCATAGCAACTTACAACAACCAGCCGCAAGCCGCCCGCATGCTGCTGGAAGCTGGCGCTGATGTGAATGCGCAGGATCAGGCTGGAAACACAGCCCTGATGGGCCAGTGCTTCAATGGCTACGAAGGGATAGCCGAGCTCCTGCTGGAGTACAACGCTGATCTTGACCTGCAAAATGGCAGCGGTGGTACGGCGCTGATGTTTGCGACGATGTATGGCCGCAACAACATGGTGAAGTTCATGCTTGAACATGGCGCCAACCGGGAGCTGCGTGACGGCCGTGGCCTGACAGCCCAGCAAATGGCTGCGCAGGTTGGCAACGAAGAAGCGCTGAAGCTTTTCGAGAACCCAACTGAAAGCACAACCTGATAAGTTTAACATATTTTTCTGAAATTGCGGCGACATGTCGTACGCCCTTTCTATACCTGAATTGCCTGCGCTACCTGTAAAGGAAGCCCTCCCCAGCCTGCTGCAGGCACTCGCTGCCTCTAACCGTGCCATACTGGAAGCTCCTCCCGGAGCAGGCAAGACCACCCTGGTACCGCTCGCGCTGTTGCAAGCCGACTGGTTGCAGGGCGGTAAAATACTGGTGCTCGAACCGAGGCGACTCGCGACCCGGGCTGCAGCACAGCGCATGGCCGACCTGATGCAGGAACCGTTGGGACAGACGGTCGGGTATTGGGTGCGTATGGAGCATATCGTATCAGCCCGCACCCGCGTGGAGGTGGTAACCGAGGGCATCCTCACCCGCATGCTGCAGGAAGATCCCGCGTTGGAGGGTGTATCCGCTATCCTATTCGATGAGTTTCATGAGAGGAGTCTGCAGGCTGACCTGGGACTGGCGCTCGCGCTGGACGCACAGGCACTCCTCCGACCCGACCTGCGCATCGTGATCATGAGTGCCACCCTCGACGCCACGGGTATAGGCAAGTGGTTGCAGGCCCCTGTCATTAGAAGTGACGGCCGCCTCTTCCCCGTCGAAACGCATTACCTGAGCCCAGCCGAAATAGCCGCTGCCGGAACCCGTCCGGCAGAGAGATTGCAACAGCTGGTTCCCAAAGCAATCGTCAGGGCCTTGCGAGAAGAACCGACTGGTGACGACATACTCGTTTTTCTGCCAGGTATGGGTGAGATGCGCCGCGTAGCCGAGCAACTGGAAAGCCGCTTGTCAGACGATGTGGAACTACACCTGTTACACGGCGACCTGGCGCTTAGCCGTCAGATGGCCGCTATACAGCCCTCCCCTTCCGGTCGCCGGAAAATCGTGCTCGCCACCAGTATTGCCGAAACCAGCCTGACCATAGAAGGCGTCAGGATAGTAATAGACGGAGGTTATGCCCGGGTGCCCCGCTTTATGCCCCGAACCGGCCTTACCACACTGGTGACCACGCCTGTTTCGAAAGCAGCCGCTGACCAGCGCCGCGGACGTGCGGGCCGTTTGGGACCAGGTATCTGCTATCGGCTCTGGTCTACCGCCGATCAGTTGCAGCTGCCCGAACGACAGGATCCTGAGGTATGCGAAGCTGACCTTTCAGGGATGGCCCTCGAACTGGCTTTGTGGGGAGTAAAGGATGTCACTGCTTTGCAGTGGCTGGATGCACCACCCGCTGCCGCCCTGTCTCTCGCCCGTGACTTACTTTTACGACTCGAAGCGCTGGACACATCCGGTAAAGCCACACCGCATGGCAATGCCATCGCTTCCATGGGTCTGACACCCCGGCTGGGCCATCTGGTCATCAGAGGACATGAACTCGGTCTGACTGAAACGGCCTGTACCTTGGCCGCACTACTTGCTGAGCGCGACATCATCCGATCGCAACAACCCCATAGCGTACCCCAGCCCGATCTGCCCTTGCGACTTGAACTGCTGGCCGGCAAGCGCCCCCCTATACCCGGATATCAGCGGGATGAAAATGCCATCCGACGTGTGCAGGAGCAGGCGCAGCACCTGCGACAACGACTCCGTGCTCCCAAGGGTACCATTGAAGCACATGCGGCTGGCATCCTGACGGCGCTTGCCTATCCGGACCGATTAGCACAACGTGAGAGTACGGGTAAGGTGCGTCTCATCACAGGGCAACGGGCTACATTACCGACAGAATTATTTGCAGAAGCCGATTACTATGGCATCGCACACCTCGATGCGGGGCAGCATCCGCGCATACTGCTGGCGGCTCCGCTAAACAAAGAGGAAGTGCTTGCGCATTTTGAAGCACAGCTGATTCAAACCGAAGAAGTTCGCTGGGACAACGCGACCAACCGGGTAGTAGCAAGACGCATTGTGAAACTCGGTGCTCTCATACTTGAAGAAAAACAACTCACGCAACCTGACCCCGAACAGATTGTCGAAGCACTGCTGCAGGCTTTGCAGGAAAAAGGCGTGGCACGCCTGCCCTGGTCAGACGAAGCCTTTCGCACACGCCAGCGGATCACCTTCCTGCAGCAACTCGCACCTGACCAATGGCCGGACGTATCAGATCAAGCTTTGGAGGAAACCATGCAAGAGTGGCTGCTGCCGCACCTGGCAGGCATGCGCAGCATGGACCAGGTCAATCGGCTGGACTTTAACGGCATCCTGCTGGCCTTGCTCAGCTGGGAACAGCAGCAGGAACTTGACAAGCTGGCTCCTACGCACTTACAGGTACCCAGCGGCTCCCGCATAGCCCTTGATTATGCAGATCCCGCCACTCCGGTGCTGGCCGTTCGGCTGCAGGAAGTATTTGGCTTGCTTGACACACCACGCATTGCGGCGGGCAAAGTACCGCTCCTGATGCATTTGTTGTCCCCTGCATCAAGACCTGTGCAAGTAACCCGGGACCTGCGTAGCTTCTGGAACGCTGGCTACTTTGAGGTGCGAAAAGACCTTCGCGGGCGTTACCCAAAGCACCCTTGGCCTGAAGACCCCCTCTCGGCTACACCTACCCGCAGTATTAAACGAAAAGGCAGTTAAATGCCTGAGGCAGCAACTTTCATGCTGCCAGAACATACACCAGCTTGTTTGCAATATAACGATTTAAAGAATATTAAAACTTAAATAAGCTGATTTACAACCTTTTACAACACAAACAACGTACTAATTATAGAAATCAAATCTGCCATCCCGATAGGCGGATATTGTATCATAACTAGAATTAAAAAATAAGACCATGAAAAAGATATTATATGCAGGTTTCGGATTGATGTTTGGTATGATGGGCTTAGTCGCCTGTGATAACAGTGGAACCGGAACTACAGAAACTGAAGGTACAGTTATACATAAAGATTCTGTTGCTAGTGAATATGAAGTAACAGAAACTGTAGTTGAACGTGATACTACGACCAATACCAGAACTGTGGACGTAGACAATGAGAACAATCCGGACAACAGATAAAAAATAAATTATTTTTTGGGTAAACGTAACCCGACTATCATTACTACCGTAAAATAAAACGGCTAAAAGTTGAAAAGTTAATTGTTACAAACTAATCTTTTCAATAGAGAACAGCTCCTGATCAAGGGGCTGTTCTTTTTTTTGCCCTATCACCAGTCATTTAGCATTCTCCCCTCCTATTAGAGAGATCAGTTCCGCCAACCTCTTTATCGACAGTTAAATAAGCGCAAGACTTCTTGGTCTATTATCTAAAAATACCCAAAACTGGGTACTGACACAGGTACTTTACAGCGCTATATTTGCATTTTATTATATATCTCCAAGCATCAACTTTACCTGCGTTAACACTTTTTGGTGCTTTCTCCCCCTGTTAAACCAACAACCTATACACACCTTATACCCATGAAGAAACATGTACAATTGCTACTGCTATTGCTGATCGGCTTTGGCTTGAATAGCTGCGAACTAATCAATGACGCCTTTGAAGAAGCGCTTGATTTTGAAGGCCTTTTTGAATCACCCGATGGCATGGTGATTGAAGCGATCGGTGATAATGCCTACATCCTGAAAGTTGGCAAGACAACACAACTTGGTAAAACGACTTTGCGTGTTGGCAACCCTTTTATACTTGGTGCAAAATACGATAAGAAAAGAGAAGATTGGAGCGGATTTACTTACAATAGCCTGGGAGAGGCCGAACAATTGAATTTTAGTTATGATGGAAACAGTATCCAAATATATCATGGTCCACTAGCACTTAAGAACTGGACCAAAACTACCACCCGACCAACTACAGGTGGCAGCACGCCAAGTACAGGCACCCCGAGTACGGGCACTCCGACCGGTGGCAATGTCACCTTACTTGATGTAAAAAATATTGAAGGAGCCCTTAACAGTACCAAAACCTATAAGATTACAGTGCCTTCTGGTACCAAAAAACTGGAAGTGGTACTAAGTGGACTCGAAACTGGTGGTCGTCCTTTATCGGACCTCTTCGTGCGTCGTGGTCAGGCCCCTATCATTAACCGCACAAACGGTTACAGTTGGACAGCTGACTGTGCTAGTGTAAACCCGAATTATGACGATGAGGTATGTATTTTCAATAGTCCTACATCCGGAGAATGGTACATCACAGTGTATGGTTACCATGCTTATTGGGGGGCTAATCTGAAGGCCGTTATTACCAAATAAAAAAATATTTTTAAAGATTCTGTAACCTCCCTGCAACTGCTGCCGTATAAAAGAACGGCTAAAAGTTGAAAAGTTAATTGTTACAGACGAATCTTTTCAATAGAGAACAGACTCCTGATAAAGGGGTCTGTTCTTGTTTTATACCTACCCCAAACATCAAAGAGGGAGCCCGGAATTAATCCGGGCTCCCTCTTTTCATTTATAATCCAATGACCTAAAGCGGGTTTTTCTTCAGGTCAGCCTGAAATTTCTTTAACTGCGGGTCGATCACTTTTTTATCACCCACTACCACCAGGGTCATATTTTTAGGACGCATATACTTTTGAGTGGTTTGCTGTACCTGCTGCGGTGTAACGGCATGTATGTTCTGTACCTGGTTTTCCAGGAAAGAGTCCGGCAGACCATGCAGTTTCAGGAAATTGAGCTGTGACACAATCCCCCAGGGCGAGGAATTACGCAATACAAACAAACCGGCTTCATAGTTTTTGATGCCCTCCAGTTCTTCCGGAGAAGGGGCTTCCGTAGCCAAACGGTTAATCTCATATAGAATTTCACGAAGTGAATTACCAGTGTGCTCGGTGGTCACGTCAGCTACCTGAGCCCAGTCCCCTACCCTGTAGCGGGCAGACAGCGAACTGGACGGCGAGTAGGTATAGCCTTTGTCTTCACGTATGTTGCGGGTAATGCGGGAACCGAATGATCCACCCAGAAGCGAGTTGGTAACGCGCAGAGCCATGTAATCAGGATGAGAGGGGTCTACTACCGGCAAGCCGAACACGATGGTGGACTGCGGCGCACCCGGGCGGTCGATCACGATCAGATCGCTCTTCGTCACGGGCTTGGCAACTGTGATCTGCGGTGCAGCGCCTTTTCGCCAATCGCTCAGTTGGCTTGTCACTGCCTCTTTCATAGCGCTCTGGTCAAACTTACCGGCTACGTATACTGTGGTGCGATCGGCGCCAAACTGCTGCTCGTAAAACTGCTGTACCTGCTCTCTGGTAAAGCCCTCAATCGTTGCATCCGTTGGGTAGTCGCGGCCATACGGGTGATTCGGATAAAGCGCCCCCCTGAACTTAGACTGGGCAATGGCACCCGGTTGCTGCCGCAAGAGATTATTCTGACGCTTGAAGTCATTTTTTACACGGGCCATTTCTGCCTCCGGGAAAGCCGGATTCTTGAGCAGGTCTGCCATGATGGTAACCAATTGGGGACCGAACTCAGAAAGCGCAGAGCCTGAAATAAACGTTTCGTTCGGGCCTACGCTTACCGATACGGAACCACCCAGGCGGGCTACCTCTTCTGCCAGCTGCCGGCCGTTTCGGGTCGCGGTGCCTTCCTGCATCAGATTACCAACTATATCGGCCAGACCGTTTTGCTGAGCCGTTTCGTGCACGTTACCTACCTGCACCACCATGCTCACGACCACCTTTGGTACGTCCCCATAGGGCACCATCACGGCTGTCAGGCCATTATCCAGGTCAAACTCCTGCTTGGCGGGCAGTTTAAAATCCTTTGGCTGGCCCCCTTCCGGCGGAGTTGCTTTTTGGGCCATAGCCATACCTGCCGACAGGGTCAGGATGGCGCTCAATGCTATTGTGAAGATATTTCTATTCATGGCGCTTAGCTTTTAGCAAGTGGGTTAACAACTAAAACGGTGCGGTTGGTAGGACGCAGGTACTCCTCTATCGCCTTGCGAAGGAGCTCCGGCGTCACTTTTCGAAACTCAGACTCCAGGCGGTTAATGCGGGCCGGATCGTCATCGAAAAGGGCGAAAGTGGCCAGCAGGTCTGCTTTCCCAAAGCCGGAAGAGGAACTCACCTGATCATAGAGCGACGAGCGCATTTTCACAATGGCCAGATCAATTAGCTGCTGGTCTATACCTTCCTGCTGCAGTTTCTGTATTTCAGCATCCAGCACCTTCACGATCTCATCAGAGCTCACGTTCTGGTCATGGATCAGGCTGCCCATCCAAAGCATCGGTCCGTTGTAGTTAAACATGTTGCCCAGGAAAGCGTTGATACCGCCGTCTACGGAGCCGGTATAACCCCGCTCCTGCACCAGCGCCTGGTATAGGCGGCTGTCGTTGCCCTGCAGCAGGATCTGATCAAGCAAGCCCATGGCATAGTATTCCGGCGAGTTGCGCTCTGGCATGTGATAGGCAAAGGCCAGGGCCGGACGGTTGGCCAGTTTATCGTCTTTGGTAAAGCGCTGCTCTTTTTCCTGGCGGGGTTCGGTCAGGTCCACAGGCGCTGGCAAGTCGCCCGAAGGTATACCGGCAAAGTACTGTTGTATCCAGCGCTTGGCATCACTTGTCTCAAAGTCACCTACTACCACCAGTACTGCATTGTTTGGAGAGTAAAACGTGTCAAAAAACGACTTCACATCTTCCAGGTTGGCCGCATCGAGATCCTCAAGGTCTCCATAGAAGTTGTGCGCATTATACCAGTTCTTGTTGGCATACTGCGGCATGTCCAGCCAAGGGAAGCCACCGTATGGCTGGTTGAGCACATTCACTTTCACCTCGTTTTTCACCACACCCTGCTGGTTTGTCAGGTTCTCCTGGGTGATGTTGAGGCCTTTCATACGGTCGGCCTCTGCCCAAAGCATGGTCTCCAGCTTATGGGCCGGAACGATCTCGAAGTAATTGGTGAAGTCGAATCGGGTGGAGCCGTTGAGGATACCACCGTTTTTCTGAACGAGCTGGATGAACTCCATTTTACCCAGGTTTTCGGAGCCCTGGAACATCATGTGTTCAAAGAGGTGGGCAAAACCCGTACGATCCTTGGGCTCAATTCGGAAACCGATGTTATAATACACAGCGATAGTAGCCAGCGGGGCCGTCTTTCCTGTGACAGCACCACCTTCAGGCCATTGTCGAGGGTATAGTAATCGACCGGAATCTGATAAGCTGACTCAGTGGCTGCGCTTTCCGTGGCAGCACCTACATTTTCGGCTGTGGTTGTTGTCGTTTCGGGGGATTGGGTGGTCGTCCGCTGACCGCAGGCACTCAGGCTGAGTACCAGTGCCAGAGCACCCCATCTAACATAGTTTTGCAAAGGTGTGTGGTTCATAATGCGCTGATTTTAAGGTTGAAGATAGGTTAATCCTTAATCCAGAACTTATTACGAAAACAAACTAAAATATATGCTAAAAAATATGTTAAATTTTAAAATACACTTTAAGCTATATAAAAAGCCCGCACTTTATCCTTTAAAGCACGGGCTATACCTTGACCGATCCAAGGATCTCTATTGTGGCAACAATACCTGGTCTATCACGTGAATGATACCGTTTGAAGCAGGTATGGAAGCGAGAATTTTGACGCCATTGACTGTTGGTTGATTTCCTTCCAGACCGAGGTTTACACGACCACCGTTCACCTGGCCCAGGCTCATGTCATTGTCGAATCGCTCGGCAGGGATCACACCTACGTAAACATGGTACTGCAGAATGTTGCGCAGGTCTTTGCGGCTTTCCGGTTTCAGCAGGCCATCCACTGTACCGGCGGGTAACTTCTCAAATGCTGCATTGGTCGGTGCGAATACCGTAAAAGGCCCGGCGTTGGTTAGCGCATCCACGAGTCCGGCGGCCTTAACGGCGGCTACCAGGGTGGTATGGTCCTGCGAGCCGACGGCCACCTGTACCACGTTTTGCTGCGACTGGTCATCCGCTACAGCAGACTGGCCTGCAGCAGGTTCTGTGGGAGATTCCATGGCTGCCACTGCTGTGTCTTGCTGGCTGGCAGAGTTGCATGAGGTCATCAGACCAAAGGCAATTGCTATGAAGGCTACATGTAAACTTTTCATTTTTGTTAGGTGGTTTAGTTTGATGATGTAATATTCCGTAAATTTCAATAGCTGAAATATGACTGCGATTAGTCAAAAAGATGATATTCGTTACTATTGTATATGAAAAGTAAAAGCGAACTGAGAGAGACGATCTTCCGTCACTTGGATGGTATTGTAACAGCACCTACGGCTTTTAGCCTTCACAAACACGGCGTGTTAGATTACCTACTGCAAGAGCAGGAAGCAACTCTGGAAGAGCTGGTAACTCAATTTAAAGCGAACGACGGCTACCTGAATGTGGCGCTGCGTGTGCTCTGCTCACAGGGCTGGCTGGCCCAGGACCTCGACAATGCCACTGACCGGATCTCTTACCGTGTGACCGAAAGAGGACGTATGGCTTTCCCACTAGTACACCTGTATAAAGACGTGGTAGAGCTGATGCAGCTCTCTGGTCAGTACCATGCCCGCAAGTTTGAAAAGGAGCCCTACCAGTTCTGGGCAAAAGTAGCGGACAGGTATAAGGCGGGCTACGGACTCGCGGAATCAGCCAACGAAGAAGAGCGAAGCGTGCAGGAACAGGTGCTGAAGCACATCGAAGGCCTGCTGATGGGGCCAACCATTGTGTTGCTGGGCATGAACGGCATGTTTCACAAGTACTTCATGGAAAGCCGCTTTAGCCCGGAGGAATTTCACGAAAACCATGAGGACTTCCGCAAAATCCTGGATCTGTTTGCCCACCTGGGCTGGTTCCGTAAAGTGCGCGACCAGTATGAATACACCGAAGAGGGTGTGTTTTTTGCCAAGCGGGGAAGTGCTTATGGGGTAACCGTATCCTACATTCCTACTTTCCGCCACCTCGACGACCTGATCTTCGGCAATCCGAACGTGCTCTGGGATAAGCCGGAAGGTGCCCCCGAGCAGCATGTGGACCGGGAAATGAACGTATGGGGCAGCGGCGGCGCCCATTCCACCTATTTCAACGTAATCGACGAGATCATCATCGAGCTCTTTAACCGGCCTATCCATGAGCAGCCCAAAGGTATACTGGACATGGGTTGTGGCAATGGCGCCTTCCTGCAGCATATGTTTGAGGTGATCGAGCGGCAGACCGAACGTGGGAAGGTACTGGATCAGTACCCGCTCTTCCTGGTGGGGGCCGATTACAACCAGGCTGCCCTCAAAGTGACGCGGGCCAACCTGATCAAAGCTGACATCTGGGCCAAAGTGATCTGGGGAGACATCGGGCGACCGGACCTGCTGGCAGATGACCTGCGCGAGAACTACAACATCGACCTGCGCGAACTCCTCAATGTGCGCACCTTCCTGGATCATAACCGGATCTGGGAGCGTCCTGCTCGACCTACTGAGGGGCGACTGAGTGAATCGACAGGTGCCTTTGCATTCCGGGGCAGACGCATCAGCAACAACGAGGTAGAAGATAACCTGCTGGAGCACCTCCAAAAGTGGACGCCTTATGTGGATAAGTTCGGTCTCCTGACCATGGAACTGCATACCATCCCCCCTGCTTTGGCAGCCGCCAACCTGGGTAAAACAGCCGCCACTGCTTACGATGCAACCCATGGATTCTCAGATCAATACATTGTAGAGGTGGAAGTATTTCATAAAGTGGCAGGTGAAGCTGGCCTGCACCCTGACAAAGGTGCTTTCCGTCGCTTCCCGGACTCTGACCTGGCTACGATCAGCATCAATTTGCTGAAGGGTAAAAACCAATAAAGCTATACCTATGCTGACTATCCGCAAAGCAGAACTCGGTGATCTCAAAGCCGTGAAAGCCATCGACCAGTTGTTGTTTGGAGAGGATAGTTATCCGTTTTTTGTGCTGCGTCAGTTCTATGATATCACCGGCGACTTCCTGCTGGTAGCGGAAACAACAGGTGAAGTAGTTGGGTACATGCTTGCACATCTTGATAAAGAAAACAGGAAAGGTTGGTTGCTCTCCTTGGGTGTCTTGCCGAACCATAGAGGAAAGCGCATCGGCGAGAAGCTGATGGCAGCCACTATGACTTCAATGGAAAAAAAGGGAGCTTCCGCCCTATACCTGACCGTGCACCCTGACAATGCAGCCGGCATCAGCATCTATACCCGGCTTGGCTTCACTGTGGAGGAGGAACAGACAGACTACTACCTGGACGGTAGTCCACGACTGCTGATGAGCAAGCGAATTCAGAATCCGGCGTCAAACATGTAAATTGCGCTCGCTAAACGTAGGTATAAAACATGCACATCCTGATCATAGAGGACGAACAGCGGGTCTCAGACCTGATCAAGCGTGGACTGGAGGAACAGGGCTATACCACTGATGTGGCCTATGACGGTGAAACGGGACGCAAACTGGCGCTTTCCCGGGCCTACAGTCTGCTGATCATGGACATCATCCTGCCCAAAATCAACGGACTGAACCTATGCAAGGAGCTTCGCCAGATAAAGCCTGACCTGCCCATCATCATGCTTACAGCGCTGGGCACTACCGATGATAAGGTAGAGGGCTTCGATGCCGGTGCCAATGACTACCTTACAAAGCCATTTGATTTCCGGGAGCTGCACGTGCGTATCAGGGAACTGCTCAAGCGCAGCCAGTCGGGTACAGCGGCTGACAGTGCCATCCTGCGGACAGGTGACCTGGAAATGAACTATCAGACCAAGGAAGTCCACCGGATGGGCCGTGAGATCAGCCTTACGCCCAAGGAATTTGCCCTGCTGGCATACCTGATGCGCAACAGCGGCCGGGTGGTGTCGCGGGCCGAAATTGCAAAGGAGGTCTGGGACACGCATTTTGACACAGGCACCAACTTTATTGACGTGTATATCAATTACCTGCGCAAAAAGGTGGACAAGGAGTTTCCTTCCAAACTGATCCACACCAAACCGGGCATGGGCTTTATCTTAAGAGCGGCATAGGCGCACATGAAGATCCGCGACAGACTAACACTGCTGTTCACTTCCATTGTAGGGGCCATTCTGCTCTCTTTTGCCCTGGCGATTTACTTTACCTATGCCGAAAACCGGGAAGATGAGTTTTACAAGCAACTGCGCCAACAGGCCATCACCAAAGCCAATCTGCTTTTTACAGCTGAAGTAGAGCCGGAAGTGCTGCAGACCATTTACCGCAACACCCGCACCTCACTTTATCAGGAAGAAGTTGCTATCTACGACACCGCATTCCAGCTGCTCTACCACGACGCCGTGGAACTGGACTTTGTAAAGGAAACTGCCGATATGATTGGGGAGATCCGGCAAAAGGGTGAGATTCAGTTCAGCCAGGACCAGGTGCAGGTAGTGGGGTTCCTGTTTCCCTTTCAGGGGAATGACTATGTGATCACCGCAGCCTCCTACGATGAGTATGGCTATACCAAACTTCAAAACCTGGGGCTTTCCCTGGCCGTCGCCCTGTTGACCGGCATTGTGATCACCTTTCTGGCTGCCCGCTTCTTTGCCAGGCAGGCACTTCGCCCGGTGGTTACGCTGGTAGAAAAGGCGGGAACCATATCGGCCTCTAACATTGACCTGCGTCTGCCTGAGGGAAATGGCAAGGATGAGATAGCCGAACTGGCGGCTACGTTTAACAAAATGCTCGACCGGCTCGAAAACTCCTTTACAGCACAGCGCCAGTTTGTATCCAATGTCGCGCATGAACTGCGCACCCCGCTGTCAGCCATGATGGCAGAACTGGAACTAGCCCGTTCGAAACGACGCAGCCCGGAAGCTTATGAAGCCGCCATTGACCACACCTTGCACGACGCCCGTAAACTCACCCGCCTCTCCACCGGCATGCTCGATCTGGCCAAAGCCAGCTATGACCAGTCGGACATTCAGTTCCGCGACATCCGCCTTGACGAGCTCCTGCTCGACGCCAGGCAGCAGGTGCTCAAAGCCAATCCGGGGTATCGCATCGACATTGACTTTGCCCGGGAAATAGAAGATAGCGCCTCGATCACCACTAAAGGAAACGAGTATCTGCTTCGGACTGCCTTCTCGAACCTACTGGAAAACGGATGCAAGTTCTCTCCTGACCATCATGCTATTATAACTATTAACTTCGACAAAGGCTTTAACTATATCACCGTATCAGATCAAGGTATAGGTATCCCAGAAGAAGAACAGGAATACATATTCGAGCCCTTTTACAGGGGAAGCAACAAAGCTTTTGCGGAGGGAAATGGAATTGGTCTGTCACTCACCCACAAGATAGTCAGCCTGCACGGTGGCAGCATTTTCCTCACCTCTACCCGTGGTGAGGGCACTTCCTTTACCCTGCGTTTTCGCTCCATTCCGGCTTAGCTATACCTGACGCAGGGCGGAGTCTCTAATGAATTTCTAACTTTTTTATAATAGATCTCTAACGGCTTCTCGGCTAGGTATAGGGTAATTTTGCTTTCCCAAAAATGCGGCCCCTCCGCGACAGAATTATTAACTACCTATCAGCCATGACCCAAAAGCTATACCTATACCTGGGGGCTTTGCTGGCGTTTCATACGGCCAGCGCACAGGCTCCTGACTCCATATCACAAAAACTTCCTTTCAGTGTAGCCGACGAAAAGCGACTGACAGCCGAGGACATCGCCAACAAGAAAGAAGGCATTTATGTGACAGGGCTTCCGGAACTCACCGTAGACCCGATCCGCGGCCTGACCGTAGGGGCAAATGCATTTCTGTTTAACAACCTCGACCGGAACGATCCCTTCTTTTACTATACCCCATACCGGGTTCGTTACGGCATTGGTCTACGGGTGGCACAGAATGGCCGCGTAGACGCCGAGTTGAGCGTGGATATGCCTTTTGCATTCAACACAAAGTGGCGACTGCGTGGCGACTTCATTTATGCCAATGACCCGAACTGGCAGTACTTCGGTATTGGAAGCCAAACGCTAAGCAGGCTGCAGTACACAGACAAGCGCACAGGCAATACCGTGGAGAATGCCCGGTTCTCGGATTACTACCGCAACCTGGCCCTGACCAGACCCGGCCGTGGGACAACTTTTGGAGAAGACCCTGCCAAGGCCTATACCGACGTGCACTACAATGAGGTGGACTATAGCCAGTTGCTGTTTGGTCTCGCTGCGGAAAGGACCTTCTTTGAAGGCAGGATGCGCCTTATGTTTGGGGCAGAGCTGTTGATGATCGGCATCGACCAGCACGATTTCAGAACGACACCCGAGGCCCTTGACAGAAGTACTGAAAAAGACACAGACGCAATCCAGGCAAGAACCAGGATCACGGAAGATTACCAGGCTCAACAGCGTGGTGACGCGAACTCCACCTGGGCCAGGTATAACATCGGCGGCTACAATGGTGGCCGTATCGGCTTGCTGCAGACCGGTGTGATGTGGGATACCAGAGATCTGGAGCCCGACCCATCGCAAGGGATGTTCGCTGAGTATGCGCAGGAAATAGCAGCTCCCTGGACTGGCTCTGAATTTTCTTTCACTAAACACCTGCTACAAGGTATGTTATATAAGCGGGTAATGCCTACGGTGCTGAGCCGAACGGTTTTTGCCAGCCGATTTGCATTGGGCTATATTCGGGGTAGTAACATACCGTTCACGGAAGTGCTGGATCTGTGGGGTGCCTCCGAAGGTGGCGGTATACCTGTGCTGGGTGGCTCCCGGGCCCTTAGGGGCTACCGCGAAGGCCGCTTCGCCGGCATGGTAACTTCTCTGGCTAATTTCGAGCTCCGCTCCCGCGTTTACCAGACCCGCCTGTTCAACCAACACCTGGCTCTGTATGCTGTTCCCTTTTTCGATGCGGGCCGGGTATGGGACAGCTTTGGAGATATCGAGCTCAATCGCATCCAGCATAACAAGGGCCTCGGTGCCCGTATCGCCTGGAACCAGGCCACGATCCTGCGGTTTGACTATGCCCGCTCCAGAGAAGACGCACAGTTCTTCTTCGTTTTTGGCCATACTTTCTAAGAGAAAGCCGGTATAAGGTACGCTATAGGATAGCATTGTGATTTTCAGGCTGCCGCCACAGTCGCTTGCACTGGTCACTTGCAAGAACCTCTAGATTGCCAAACAGAAGCAACTTGTCGAGATATTTTGTATGAAAGAAGGCGCTTAATAGTGCATTCTGAATTGCACCTGCAGGTTATCTTTTACTTTCATGGTCAGTATAGCCGGCCTCTTCACCTTGAATGCTTCGAGGCTGATCTCAAAGCCGCCTTCTACCTGCAAGCGATCCCCCTGCCATTGCGGGTGAGCAATGAAACTGACCTCCCGTGTTACCCCATGAAAAGTAAGCAGTCCAGACACCGCCAAAGCTCCATTTTTCGGCTCAATACTGGAGCTTACAAAAGTCACCTCCGGGTATTGGTCTGCCTCTGTAACTTCCAGCATGTCCCGGTCACGGGCCCGGTTGCCACTATCGAAAGAACGCACCGGCACAGAAACCCTGACTTGCTGCACCTGCTTCCCATTCACCACTATCAGCTGGCTGGTTACATCATTGCTAATGCCAGTAACGGTATGCAAGGGATGTTTTAAGGTATAGGAGATGCTGCTTTCAGGATTTGAGGAAAGGTTTTTTTGCTGATAGACCTCCTGTACAAGCTGCAAGGCTGCCACCATTAACCCAATGGCTATCAACATAAAATTCACAACAAGAGACCTCATATTTAAGCTATACTAGGCTTCTCAGGCAAAGTTGAGTTAAAGTTAAACAGGCAGGTATGCTATAAGGATTGCCAACAGGCGTTCATCCACCGGTAAAACTATCCGGGGGCATTTTGTGTTATAGGGAATCGTTGTCCTAACACGGGCCACACAAAAATAACCAGCATTATTTCGCTAATAAACCTTATTTTAGGGCACTCAAATGCTTTCTGCCATTCAGGATATCCATTTGAGCATTTTAAAACAATCAATCTAACATGAAAAACACAAAAGACACTGCTAATCTGTCACAGACCGTGAAAGAGTCGTCTGTCTGGAAGAACCGCCTGAGACTGTTACTTTTCGGAGCAGCAACTTTCTGCGCAGTAGAGGTTTCCGCCCAGAACGGTGGCAAGCCTGCAGGCCAAGCCAAATTTATTGACAAGTCGAACATGGACACGAAGGTGAAGCCTGGTGACGACTTCTATACCTATGCTAATGGCGTATGGCTGCGCAACAACCCGGTTCCGGCTAAGGAAACCCGCTGGGGTAGCTTTAACCAGCTGCGCGACTTCAACATTATCGCTGTTCGCACCATTTTGAACGAATCTGCCGCTAATACCAAAGCACCAGCAGGTTCAATTGAGCGCCGTGTGGGTGATTTTTATGCTGCCGCCATGGACAGCGCTGCCATCGACAAGCTGGGCTATACCCCGATCAAAGCTGATCTGGAGCGCATCAAAGGTATAAAGGATGTAAACGGTGTGCTGCATGAAGTGGCAACGCTGCGTAGCACGGGCGCCGCTGCTCCTATGTTCGGTTTCTACGTGGGCCAGGACCGCAAGAATGTGGAAGTAATGATCCCGCAACTGAGCCAGGGCGGTACCACCCTGCCTGACCGCGATTATTACCTGAAGAATGATGCCCGCAGCACCCGCATTCAGGATGCCTACAAAAACTACATCACAAAACTCTTCACGCTGACTGGCACTGACCAGGCCACTGCACAGAAAAATGCTGAGACCATTTTCAACATCGAGAAGAAAATGGCAGAGGCACAGATGGCTCGTGTAGAGATGCGCGATCCGCACAAGACTTACAACAAATTTGCCGTAGCCGACTTCAGCAAGACCACGCCGAATATGGACTGGAAGCAGCTGATGACAAAGCTGAAAGTGACAGGTGAAGACACAATCCTGGTGAACAATCCGAAGTTCTTCACAGAGCTGAACACCATGCTGACGTCAACTCCGGTTGCTGACTGGCAGACTTACCTGCAGTTTAACGTACTCAAGTCTGCCGCGCCATACCTGAGCACTGACTTTGTGGATGCGAACTTCGCTTTCTCACAGGCGCTTTCTGGCCAGAAGGTACAAACCCCTCGCTGGCAGCGCATGGCGCAGCTAACAGATGGCACTATAGGTGAGCTACTTGGACAGCTGTACGTACAGAAGCACTTTAAGCCGGAAGCCAAGGCTCGTATGGACGAAATGATCGCTAACCTGATCAAAGCCTACGAGATCCGCATCAAAGGCCTGGACTGGATGTCACCTGAGACAAAAGAAAAAGCCCTGGCAAAACTTTATACCTTCCGTCCGAAAGTAGGCTACCCTGAGAAGTGGAAGACTTACCAGGATCTGGCTATCAACCGCAATGCTTTCTTCCAGAACGTGCGCAACGCTGGTCAGTGGGGTTACGATGACATGGTGAGCCAGTTGGGCAAGCCGGTGGATAGAACCAAGTGGGGCATGACACCTCCGACTGTGAATGCTTACTACAGCCCGGTGATGAACGAGATCGTGTTCCCGGCTGGTATCCTGCAGTTCCCGTTCTTCGACCCCAAAGCGGATGATGCGGTGAACTACGGTGGTATCGGTGCTGTGATCGGTCACGAGATCTCCCACGGTTTCGACGACTCCGGTAGCCAGTACGACAAAGACGGTAACCTGCGCAACTGGTGGACCGACGCTGACCGTGCCCGTTTCCAGGAGAAGGCTGACCAGTTGGTGAAGCAGTTCAACGACTATACTGTGCAGGACACGATCCATGTGAATGGCAAGCTGACCCTTGGTGAGAACATCGGTGACCTGGGTGGCCTGAGTGCTGCTTACGAAGCCTTTAAGATGACGAAGCAAGGTAAGTCAAATAAGAAGATCGATGGCTTTACGCCAGATCAGCGTTTCTTCCTGGCTTGGGCGCAGGTATGGAGAACAAACATCCTTCCTGAAACAGAAGCACAGCTTATCCTGACGGACACACACTCACCGGGCAAGTACCGTACAATCGGTGCACCAGTGAATATGGACGCCTGGTACAAAGCCTTCAATGTGAAGCAAGGCGACAAGCTATACATTGCGCCGGAGAACAGAATCAGAATCTGGTAATTAGCGCTAAGCTTTAAACAGAAAAGCCCTCCTGACAAATCTGTCGGGAGGGCTTTTCTGTTTAAAGTAGTTTATACCTATACCTATACCTATACCTGTACCTGCTGCGGATATATCTGGTAACCAAAGCAATACCCTCGCGTAACCCCAAAGGATAAGCTTGCCACAGTTTCCCAACCGCAACAACTCCACTATGTCGCAGCAATTCAATTTGAACATCAACGGCCGTCAGGTATCGGTCACGGCAGACAAAGACACGCCACTCCTCTACATACTGCGTGACGAGCTGGAACTTAACGGCCCCAAATATGGCTGTGGCATAGCCCAGTGCGGTACCTGCATGGTACTGATGAACGGGGAAGCCCGCCCTTCCTGTGTATTGCCGGTATCAGCAGTCGGTAACGCTAAGATCGTTACGGTGGAAGGTATAGGCACCGCTGAAAAGCCTCATCCGCTGCAGGCGGCCTTTCAGGAAGAACAGGCAGCGCAATGCGGTTATTGTCTGAATGGCATGGTCGTGACAGCCAAGGCCCTGCTCGACCAACAGTCCGCTCCAGGATTAGATGAAATAAAGGAAGGGATGGACAGGGTCCTTTGTCGTTGCGGTACCCATTCCAGGATCTTAAAAGCAATACAACGTGTCGCCGGAACCAACCAGAAAGGATAAGCACCTAATGAAAGACTCCTTCCAACTCCCACCTGTTAACCGGCGCTCCTTTCTAAAACAGTCGGGTCAGTTGCTGATCGGTTTCAGCCTATTCCCCATGATCATGTGCAGTACGCAGGATAATGACGGAGACCAGACAAAGGTGGAAGATCGTCCTTACCGTGGCGGGGATAATGACATTGACTCCTGGATCAGGCTACGGGAAGACGGCTCAGTCACAGTGATCACAGGTAAGCAGGAGCTCGGACAAGGTATACGCACAGCCCTGATGCAAATGGCTGCTGAGGAACTGGATGTGCGCATGGACAGCGTGAATATCATTACAGCAGATACCAGACAAACACCAGATGAGCGCTATACCGCCGGTAGTCGCTCAGTTGAGAGCAGCGGCCGGGCCATCAGGCAGGCTGCCGCGGAAGCCCGCATGCGTCTTCTCCAGCTGGCAGAAAAAAAGCTGGGTGTTGCTGCTGAGCAGTTGATTGTGGAGGATGGTCAGGTATACGCCAAAGATAAGAAGCGGAAAACAGTCAGCTATGGGGAGCTGCTCAGTGGCCAGAACCTTACCGGCAAAATAAGCGGCAACGCTAAAGTCAAAAACCCGGCAGACTATAAACTGGTAGGTCAGGCCATCCCTCGGCAGGAGATCATTCAAATGGCCACAGGTGGAGAAGTGTATGTGCATGACCTGCGTCTGCCAGGCATGGTACACGCCCGTATCCTTCGCCCACCGGGCTATGGCGCTACCTTGCAGACTTTACCTGAAGAGCGGGTCTCCAAAATGCCCGGCGTACTGAAGGTGGTCCGGAATGGGAGCTTTGCCGCCGTCATTGCCACCAAAGAGTATCAGGCTGTGAAAGCCCTGGAGGTTTTGAAAGCAGAGTCCAGCTGGGAGGCGGGTCCTACCTTGCCAGCACAGGCAGAATTATTTAAAACTATGCAGCAGGTGCGTGAAGGACAGGCCGTAGAAGAGAGCAACAGCATACAGGACACACTGCGGAAAGCCGCCCGACAATACGAGGCAACCTATACCCGCCCCTATCACATGCACGCCTCCATGGGACCCTCCTGCGCCCTGGCCCTGTGGGAAGAAAACCGGCTCACCATCTGGACACACAGCCAAGGCGTATACCCGCTCCGAAACTCCATTGCTGACATGATGCAACTCGACAAAGAGCAGATAGACGTGATCGGGGTGCCAGGAGCCGGATGTTACGGTCACAATGGAGCTGACGATGTGGCGGCTGATGCGGCCTTGCTGGCTCGCAGTCTGCCTGGTTATCCGGTACGGGTACTGTGGATGCGTGAAGACGAGCACAGCTGGGAACCTTACGGCTCTGCCATGGTCCTGCAGATGAAGGCTGGTCTTGACAACAAGGGAAAAATAGTTGGTTGGGATACTCAGATCTGGTCAGACTCCCATAGCACCCGCCCGGGCGGGGAAGCAGGCCACCTGCTGGCAGCCCAATATCTCTCCGATCCTTTTGACAAACCAAGTGGTGGTTACTCAGGGGGCAACTACCGCAATGCCAGACCGCTATATGATTTTCCGGATGTGCGGGTAGTATCCCATCCTTTTACAGGGCCACTCCGAACATCGGCCTTGCGTGGGCTAGGTGCCTATGCCAATGTATTTGCGCTTGAATCTTTTATGGACGAGATGGCTGTTCTGGCTAAGCAGGACCCGCTGGACTTTCGGCTAAAGCACTTAAGTGACGAACGGGGCCGGCAGGTGCTGGAAGCTGCTGCGAAAGGAATCGGTTGGGGGAAACGTCCCACCGCTAACCATGGCATTGGGCTGGCCTTTGCGCAGTACAAGAATGAAGCAGCCTACTTTGCCATTGCAGCGGAAGTAAAATATGACAAGAAGTCGCAGGAGCTACAACTGCTCCGTTTGATAGGCGCCATCGATGCCGGACAAACCATCAATCCTGACGGACTCAAAAACCAGACAGAGGGCGGTATGCTACAATCGGCCAGCTGGACACTGCTCGAGCAGGTGACGTATGACAGCAACCATGTGACAAGCCGCAATTGGGACTCGTATCCTATCCTGCGATTCAAGCAGGTGCCAGAAGTAGAAGTATTGGTGCTGGACAGGCCTGAGATGCCACCTCTTGGTGCTGGCGAAGCGGCCCAGGGACCAACTGCCGCCGCTATTGCCAACGCCATCTACCAGGCTACTGGCAAACGCATGCGCGACCTGCCCATCACCGCTGAAAAAATAAAACAACAGGTATAGCGCAACCAGCGGACAGGCTAGGCGTCAGTCTTCACCGTACTTTGCAAGCCAAGCACCTCACTGGTCCAACTGCGTACCTTGCGTAGCAGCGCAGCGTCTTCAGCCAGCGACTCCCCGTAAGAAGGGATCATCTGCTTTAGCTTCTGCTGCCAGCCTGCTGACTGCATCTTCTCCGGGAAACAGCGGTGCAATAAGCTGATCATGATAGAAACAGCCGTAGAGGCTCCCGGAGAAGCGCCCAGCAGCGCCGCTAGCGAACCATCTGCCCCGGCTACGATTTCAGTACCAAACTCCAGCACACCACCCCCTTTCGGATCTTTCTTGATCACCTGAACCCGCTGACCAGCTACTTCCAGTTTCCAATCCTCGCCTCGTGCCTCCGGATAGTATTGCCGCAGGGCTTCCACCCGTTCATCCGGTGACTGCCGTACCTGGTTGATCAGGTATTGTGTCAGTGGCATGTTCTTGACTCCGGCCGAGAGCATGGGGTGTAGGTTATTCACTTTAAGAGAAAGCGGAAGATCGAAGAAAGAGCCATTCTTCAGGAACTTGGTTGTAAACCCTGCATAAGGGCCGAACAGTAATTCACGTTTGCCATTGATAAAGCGGGTATCCAGATGGGGGACCGACATAGGCGGGGATCCCACGGAGGCTTTTCCGTATACCTTGGCGTGGTGCTGCTCAATCACAGCCGGGTTGATACACTTCAGCCATTGGCCACTAACCGGAAAACCACCAAAACCCTTGCCCTCCGGTATACCTGACTTCAACAGCAGCGGCAAAGCACCACCACCGGCCCCAATAAACACAAAGTTCGCTCTCACCTTGTGCTTTACCCGAGTTTCACGATGCCGGATACGAACACTCCATCGATTGTCAGGTCGTTGCTTCAGCCTGCGCACGTCATAGCCAAAGTGCAGTTGTACACCTTCCATTTTGCTCAGCTGCTCAAACATACAACGGGTAAGTGCACCAAAATTGACGTCAGTGCCCAGGTCCATGCGTGTTGCAGCTACTTTTTCCAGCAGGTCACGGCCCTCCATCACTAGGGGCATCCAGGCTTTAAGCTGCTCCACGTCTTCTGTGTATTGCATGTCTTCAAACAGATGACAAGAAGTGAGTGCGGCATGGCGTTTTTTGAGGTAATTCACATTATCATCCCCCCAAACAAAGCTCATGTGCGGAATACTCCTGATAAAATTCCCGGGAATTTTTATATGATCCTCCTGAATAAGGTATGACCAGAATTGTCTTGAAATTTCAAATGATTCAGCTATGCTAACTGCTTTACTGGTATCAATGCTACCATCAGCCCTGGCAGGTGTATAATTCAACTCACAAAAGGCGGCATGACCTGTTCCGGCATTGTTCCAGGCATCCGAACTTTCGGCGGCTGCTTCATCGAGCCTCTCAAGCACGGTGATCCGCAAATCGGGCTGCAACTCTTTTAACATCATGCCGAGGGTGGCACTCATGATTCCCGCTCCTATTAGTACAACATCCGCCTCCGAAATGTCAGGCAGTCTATGATCAGTTTTCATAAATATTCCAGCTTCTGGTTCAGTAGCTATACTACGTAGCAGGCTGTAATAGGTAGCAGGCCTGAAAAATATCCCTCATTTTTTAGGTTTCTGAATATTGGCCAAAGTCTTCAAACGGAGGGTGAACTGCTCTTCTTTTCGGGTGAAAGCGCAGCGGCGGAGAATCTCAAACAGCTGTTCTGATTATTTTATAAACTACTTGAACTCAAACACTTGTAATACAGTTTCTAAATCATCGCATTCCAAACCGCCCTGCTAAAACCTACTGACAGCACCGCTGTCCAATGAAACAAATGATAAATATGACTCCCAACATTTCGAATGTTCCATTACCTCAGTATGCTGGTTTCAAGTCACCTAATTCACCCACTGCCGAGTTTGAAACCGATATCCTTTCTGTAAGTTTTTGTCCGAATTTCAAGCTGCTCTGTGGCAAATGGGACCGCATCACTACCTCTGCTGAGTTGAGGCAATCCGTGCGCCTACTAGCCCGTGCTGCTGCCATTCTCAAAGCAGAGCTTGTAATGGTAGAAATACCGCCACAGTTCAATGTGACGCCGGAAGATCGCCAATGGGCTATAAAGTTTATGGGCGATGCCCTGCAGTATACTTCGTTCCGTCGTGTAGCCCGTGTAGTGCCGGTAGCAAAAGATGACAAAGTACGCCAGGCCTTGCTTACGCTAGGCGACATGCCATACGAAACCAAAATACTGGAAGACCGTGAGGAGGCTTTGAAATGGCTGCTGGGCCCAGATTACAAAGCGTTAGCAAGTGAGGAATTTATCAGAATACCGCTTCACTTCAATCTGAAAATGATACGCTCGGGGCTGAAAACGCGGGGACAAGCCTCTATACCTGTGCCCCCTGCACAGCGTGGCAACCCAACTAACATACCTGACTCGCTGCCGGACCTGATCAGTATCGAAACAGACTTTGTTTCAATCAAACTGGATAAGGTCAAAAGTATCATGATCATTCGCTGGAAAAAGGCGCCCCAGAGTCGTCAGTACCGCTTTGGCATGCTGAAGGCCGCACGTGCGCTGAAGGAGCATCGTCTGGAGCGTTTGCTGCTCAATAACCAAAAACTAGGGGTGCTGACGCTTGAAGACCAGGGCTGGCTGGTAGCTATATCGCAGGAGATGCTGCCTGCTATGAATCTGAGAAAACTGGCGGTGATCACCTCTCCCGATGCCCTGCAGCAGATGAGCAGCGAAAATATCGGCAAAAAGCTAAAGCATGCCGCTCTCAACCACCAGGCTCACTATTACCTCACGGAAGAAGATGCACTGGATTGGCTAAATCAGGATTAGGACGTGGTTTGTCGAACAGGTAATGAGATCGTAAAGGTAGTGCCTTCATTTTCCTTGCTATCTACTTTTACTGTGCCGCCGCTGTTATTGACGATTCGCTTGACATTGTAGAGGCCAATGCCACTCCCCTGCACATGCACGTGCATCCGTTTAAACAGCTGAAAAACTCTTTCCTGCCTGCCGGCTGGGATGCCTAGTCCATTGTCTCGCACGCTCAGCTGAAAGCGCCCCTGCTGGTAAGACGTTTGGATAGAAATGCGGGGTGTTCGCTGGGGATCGTGGTACTTGATGGCATTGCTGAGTAAATTAAGCAACACACTCTTGAAGTTTTTGCGGGAAAAGAAAACAGTGGGCGCCTGTGCTGTATCCACCTCAATGACAGCTCCTGCCTTTTCTATCTCGGGCTGAAGCAACTGCTGCACATCTGCTACCAGATCTGCCACTGTCAGTTCCGTTGCCTCCTGGCCAAAACTACGCTGTATGCGAGCTACTTCTGTCAGGTCCTCGATCGTTTCCTTAAAGCGCTCAACCGAGCGACGAATGTGATCCAGCTCAGGCACTTCCTGCTGCTGTACCTGACTCAGACTCTCTTCCAGTAGGTTAACCAGACCTTCAATGTTCAGAATCGGCGATTTGAGGTCATGTGAAGCGGTATACACAAAGGTATCCAGGTCCTCATTCACTCTCCTCAGTTCGTCATTGAGTTTCTGCAATTCATCTACGTGAGCCAACGTGCGCTGACGGGCCTGGGCAGCCTCGGTCACATCGTTTACTATCGCAATTTTATAAGGCGAGGCACTGTTGGCATCAATATCCCCAATGGAAATTTCCAGGAACTTACGGTTATCGCCCGTTCCTAACTCAAAAATCCGCTTTTGCTTGCCGTGGTAACCGTCTGTGATGAAATCTTCCAGAGCACTCCGCTCCAGCCCTGAAAAGTGCGCAGCAAAGGCTATACCCAGAATTTCTCTGTCAGTGAGGCCCAGCAAGCGCACAATGTAATTATTGACGTTGAGTACCGTGCCATCCTTAGCAAGCAAGGCTGCCCCGATCGGCGCCTCGTCCAGCACGCGGGTCATGTAGTTGACGCGTACTTTCTCCATGTAGTTAGGCGTGAAGGCAGAAATGGAAGCCCCCGCAGAGCGGATGCGCACATAACTGCGACGCTGCTCAGTACGCTGCACAGCGTCCTCCACAATCGGGACCAACCCAGAGCCAAGTTCGTTTATAACTGCCTGAATGGTAGGCCCTACAAAGGGGGCAAACTGCAGGGCATTCTTTACCTTCTGATGGTTCGCTTTGTCATTGATCAGCAGGATGGAAATGGCTTTGTCCTTCGAGTAAGACTCCTGTGCGATTCGGACCGGGTTCTCCACCTGTTCCCCAACGAGCAGGGTGTCGCAGGACGTGAAATTGGCTATATTGCCCCGAACCTCATCTTCCGTTATTGCCTGTAACCTGATCTCCTGCAGCTCCTTTTGAAAGAGTTGCAAGGTATCCTCATGTAGCCCGATGTAATATACGCACTTCATTTCGGTTGCCATGGTTAGCTGTCGAGGATGGGTTGATCAAGCAGTGCACGGCCGAGCCAGGTATAGAGCAGGTCGGTGGTTGGAGCCATGACGTGGGCGGCACGGGCATCACGCAACAGCACATCCAGGCGGGAGTTATCACGGTACGCGATACCACCTGCCAGGGTCATGGCTTCATTCACCACATTCACGGCACAATGAGCCACTTCAGCTTTGGCTGACAAGATAGGCAATACCGCTTCCGGGTCTCCCTGGTCACCCAGCTCAGTTGCATGGTAGATCAGGCGGCGGGTGCGCTCAATGTTGGCCCAGAGCATACCCATGCGGTGCTGCAAGAGCGTAAGCTGTGACAGCGACAGGCCGCTGTGCCGGTGTGTGCGATCCATCAGGTGCTGGCGTACATCATCAAAGGCGGCCTGGGCTATACCCAGGTAGGTGCCCGACATGGCGGTCAGGAAGAAAGGCGCCACTACCTGGAAAACGTACCAGAGTTGGTCACCACGCTCTCCCAGCAAGTTGTGGGCAGGTACCCGCACGTCGTTCAGCGTCAGGCTGCGGGAAGAGTTGCCGCGCATACCAAGCCCTTTCCAGTCGGCACCCCATTCCAGCCCTTTGCGGTCCTTTTCCACCACTACACACGAGAACTCGTGGAGGCTGGCATCCGGCTCTATTCCCATCGTAGATACTACATAAGAGTCTGCTTTGCTGCCGTTTGTCACAAAAGTTTTACTGCCCCGGATCAGGTACTCATCTTCGGGCTGCAGTAAGAGCTGTGTCTGCGGAAAATAGAAATGCGCGCCCGTACCCGGTTCGCTCAGGGCCAGCGTGGTCAGGTGTTCACCGGCAGCGATCGGCTGCAAAAATTCCTTTCGCTGCTGACTTGTCGCTTTGGCTGCGATCACGGCGGTGCCTACGCAGTGCATGCCGAAACACAAAGCTGTAGAGGCAGACACATTGCCAATGGTTTCGCAGGCACGTGCCAGGGCATATAGCCCCTGCCCCATGCCGCCTTCCTCCCGTGGCACAACCAAACCGGCCAGGCCGTTGCGCTGCAGGGCTCTGATGCTTTCTTCAGGCCACATCGCCTCCCGGTCAACCCGTGGGGCCTCTTCTTGGATAACGGTCTGTGTTGTCTGGCTTACCAGCTGCAGGATCTGATCTAAGTTCATGTAACGGCGCGTTGATAGAACGACTATAGGTATAGCACAAGGTATACCCGGAGTCGATTGTACAAAACTACCTATAATTAAGGGCTATAACTAATACGCAGACAAGGGTAATTTACCTCTCCGATACGGTTTAATTTTGTACTGATAATCTTCCAAAAAACATACTGCATTTTTAAGGTACAGGTTTATGCTTATCTGGTATTGAACTGATAAGTACTTGTGTGCTCCCATGAAATTGAATAATATGCGCGTTAATTGCGTTGTGTTCTGAATGCCCGCGACCGTGGAAGAGGTCCTGAAACCTTGTTTTGTCGTATGGGCTCAATGAATCTGAGAAAGGTATGGCGTGGTTCTTGCCTTTCTCCAGGCTGCAGATGCATCAGCAATTGCACAAATACTTACCTTATATGAAGCGCTTGCTTGTAAAGCTAATAAGATTGATTACCTACGGGCTTATTATACCCGTACTCACATTTCTAGGCACACAGTTTCGACTTTTCTTTGAGAGTCAGAAACCAAAGTTCACGGCGACCTACTGGCGTCAAAAGGGACAGGCTATACGCCAATTTAACCCTTTGAAGCCTAGTATGTCCGACTTGCGGGCCATGCTGCGTTTTGCGCTAAAGGGTGCGCTGGTCTTATTGCTGGCTTTCACCATATTTTACCTGGCTGTGTTCACAGGTATAATAGGCGGCGCAGTACCTTCACGTGCCCAGCTAAAAGCCATCCAGAACAACACGGCCTCCGAAGTATATTCAGCAGACAAAGTACTGCTGGGCCGCTATTACATCCAGGACCGCACCAACATCCGCTACGACGACATTGCCCCTGTTGCCATCAATGCCCTGATTGCTACAGAGGACGTGCGCTTCTATGAGCATAGTGGCGTCGATACCCGCAGTATGATGCGCGTACTTGTGAAAACATTGCTGATGGGACAGGAAAGTGCTGGCGGTGGTAGCACACTCAGCCAACAGCTGGCCAAGAACCTCTTCCCACGCAAAGATCGCCGCCTTTGGGAAATGCCTGTCAACAAGTTGCGCGAAATCATCATCGCCCGTAAGCTGGAGAGCATCTACTCGAAACAGGAACTGCTGGAGCTATACCTGAACACGGTGCCGATGGGTGGTAACCTGTACGGCATCGAACGTGCCTCCCGTCGCTTTTTCAATACAACGGCTGATTCGCTCAAAACAGAACAGGCCGCTGTGCTAATTGGTATGCTGAAAGCCACAACCAGCTACAACCCGCGCCTGTACCCGGAACGCTCGCTGCAACGCCGGAACGTAGTGCTCAACCAGATGGCCAGGTATGAGTACCTCACGCCACAACAGGCTGACTCTCTGAAGAAAATACCTCTTAAGCTAAACTACCGCTATGTCACCCACAATGATGGGATGGCGCCTTACTTTCGGGAGCAGTTGCGTCAGGAGCTTGTGCAGTGGGCCGCTTCACAGCGTAAACAAAACGGACAACCCTATAACCTCTACACCGACGGACTGAAAATTTATACCACCATCGACTCTCGTATGCAGCGGCACGCAGAACAGGCGGTGCGAAAAAAAATGGCCCAGTTGCAACAGCAGTTTGATGCCCACTGGAAAGGCCGGACGCCCTGGGGATCAGATGCCTCGGTTATTCAGCTAGCCATGCAGCGCTCTGACCGCTATAAAAGATTGAAAGCTAGCGGGATGAATGAATCTGAGATTCTGGAAAACTTCCGGCAGCCCGTGAACATGCAGGTTTTCAACTGGAAAGGGAGTACAACTAAGCCAATGACTCCGATGGACTCACTCGCCTACTACCAGCGCTTCCTCAACACAGGTCTGCTATCCATGGAGCCTGCCACTGGCTATGTACGGGCCTGGGTGGGCGGTATCAATCATTATGCCTTCAAATACGACCACGTTCGCTCACGGCGCCAGGTGGGCTCTACCTTTAAGCCATTTGTGTATGCCGCTGCGCTTGAGAAAGGTATAAAGCCCTGCGATTATTTCCCGAACGAGCTGACAACCTACCCGGAGTATGACGACTGGTCGCCCCGGAACTCCAATGGCCTTTACGGCGGAGAGTACACGATGCGTGGAGCACTGGCCCAGTCGGTAAATACTATTTCGGCACACTTGATACTGGAAACAGGCGTGGACCGCACAGTGGCCCTGGCGAAGCGCATGGGTATACAGCAGGACCTGCCGCGGGTACCTTCTCTAGCATTGGGCACGGCTGACCTGTCTCTGCTGGAAATGGTGGGTGCTTATTCTGCATTCGCAAATGGGGGCTACAAAACAGTACCTGTTTACATTGAGCGCATCGAAGACCGACAGAGCCGCGTGATCCACCAGCATAGAAGTGGTAGCGGCACGCAGCGGGTGCTCTCACGCGACAACGCAGCCATCATGCTACACCTGTTGCAGGGTGTGGTAGAAGAAGGCAGCGCTGCCCGCCTCCGCACTGAGTACGGCCTGCGCATGGATATTGCCGGTAAGACAGGCACCTCACAGGAACATGCCGATGGCTGGTTCATTGGGATTACGCCAGAACTGGTAACCGGTGTGTGGGTGGGGGCCGAAAGCCCGAAAGTTAGATTCAGAACGATAAGCGAAGGTCAGGGTTCACGCACGGCCATGCCGGTATGGGGTGAGTACATGCGTCGTATCGCCCAGGACAAGGAGTTTGCCAGCTTGCGTACAGGTCGGTTTGCTCCGCTCCCTACTCACCTCCAGGGAATGATCGGTTGCCCTTCTTACAGAGAGGCACCCCCAGAGCCAGAAAATATATTTGACAGAATCGCTGACCGGGTTGTGAAGACTTACGAAGACTGGAAAAACCAGGCAAAGAGCAACCGCGAAAGAAAACAGGAAGAGCGAAGACGAAAGCAGGAAGAGAAAAAGAACCGCAGAATCCGCTGGTTCTAATGCAGGTATAAGGCCCGCTTATATACTGTTGCGGCTATCAGAAAAGAACTGATCAGAGATGTCTGTTCAGTGGATTTTAGGGCTCTGATCAAAGTTTCCTCTTTCGATATTCACACAAAGCAGCTGACAATTTAAGTCAGGCGTGTCTCTGATTTGAAGCATGAACTTTACCTTAAATTGGTTTTATCCTGGTGTCTATACCTGAACGATCAGTTTAAATATGGCTACTTATATTGCGAAACAGATTGTCTTCAGAATCTTTCCGTATACTTCGTGAAATTTAACGATCAGATGAAACTGCTGATAATAGAAGACGAGCAAGCCCTGAATACCGCCATGGTGACCTACCTGCAACAAGGCGGCTATACCTGCGACACAGCACTTAACTACCGGGATGGCTCGCGTCTGCTTTCGGACCAGCATTATACCTGCGTTCTGGTTGACCTGACATTGCCGGGCGGCAACGGACTTGATCTGGTGCGTCTACTTAAAAAAAACAGCCCGGATACAGGGATCATCATCATATCCGCAAAGAACGCCCTCGATGACAAGATCACCGGGCTGGAATTGGGCGCGGACGACTACCTCACCAAACCTTTCCATTTGTCTGAGCTCAACGCGAGACTGCGCTCTGTTATCCGGCGCCGGAATTTCAATGGGCAGAAGGTAATCCGGATCGGAAGTCTGGAAGTGTTCCCGGAATCGGCCGAAGCGATGGTGAAGGGGCGTAAACTTACGCTCACCAAGAAAGAGTATGACCTCCTTCTCTACTTTGTCACCAACAAAAACCGGGTGCTGACCAAAGATTCCATCGCAGAGCACCTATGGGGCGATCACATTGAGAGCCTCGATTCGCTTGACTTTGTGTACACGCATATCAAAAACCTGCGCCGTAAGCTTGTGGAGGCCGGAAGCGAGGATCCGATCACGACTGTGTACGGCATGGGCTATAAATTCAGCTTCTGATGCGCATTCTTACCAAAACCAGTCTGTACTATCTCCTGGTTTCCGTTATCGTGTTTTTGCTGGGCGGCCTCAGTTTTTACAAGATTCTCCAAACCGAGATATACGATGAAGTGGACGACCAGCTCTTCACTGACAAAGAGAACATCATTGAGTATATCCGAAGGCACAACGAGCTGCCTAGTGTAACCTCTGGTATATCCGAGGCCATCATTGTTAGGGAAACCAGCACCCATGCCGGCGCCCTCGAGGCCCTGTCAGACACACTGATTTTCAGCACTTACGATGAAGAGTATGTGCCTTTCCGGAAGCTCACGTTCACCACCTACCAGGATGGCAAGCCTTTCGAGTATACCATTCTCAAATCGCTCATGGACTTTGAGGACTTGTTTGAAAGCACTATGCTGGCAATGGCCTGGATATTTCTGCTATTGCTCGTCGGGCTGGCCGGGGTGAACTACTTTATCAACAAATACAACTGGCGTAACTTTTACGACACCCTCGAACGGGCCAAACGCTACAGCCTGACGCAACGCAAACCACTAGTACTGAAGTCCACCAACACGCAGGAATTTCAGGAACTCAACGAGGTGCTGCAGTCCATGACCGACAAGATCAACAATGACTACCTCAACCTGAAAGAGTTCACTGAAAACGCCTCACATGAAATTCAGACCCCACTGGCGATCGTGAGCAACAAGCTGGAGCTGTTCATGCAGTCCGATAACCTGACTCAGGCTCAGGCTGCCTTGCTGGAGGAGATGCATGGCTCTATCAATCGCCTGTCGCGGCTCAACCGATCGCTGATTCTACTAACACGCATTGAGAACCGGGAGTTTTCAGAGAATGAGGTCATCGCCTTGCATGAATTGCTGCAGGAGCAGCTCGATCAGCTGCATGAAATGATGCTGATGCATGGCATACACGTTGAGATTGAAGCCATGCAGCCAGTTTTTGTGGAGATGAACATTGGTTTGTGCGAGATTCTGATTTCAAATCTGCTGCTGAACGCCATCCGGCATAATAGTACAGGCGGCATCATCCGAATCAACCTGCAGGCAGATGAACTCTGTATCAAAAACTCCGGGGAACCTTTGCAGGAAGAGCCGGTCAGTCTGTTCGAGCGGTTCAGGAGTGGTAATAAACTTTCCGGATCGCTGGGCATCGGGCTGGCGCTGGTCAGTAAGATCAGCGAACTGTACCAGCTTAAGCCTTCCTATACCTATGAAGAGGGCCTTCATGTACTTCGTTTGAAGTTTCAGAAAAATATTCACTGAAATAGGCTTTCTACAGAATTGCTTCAAAATCTGTCTGTATACCTAAGCAGATACATGAAAGAACGATGAAGCAAACGATGAAACATACATTTATATGGGCGATGGCGCTCCTAACAGGCACCGCCCTAAGTAGCTGCGACCAGGTCTGGTCGGCCCGAAACGTACCTGATGCCGTGAAGGTCAAATTTGTGGAGAGCTACCCGACCATCAAGCGTGTGGACTGGGACCGCATGGACAGTCTGTACGAGGCGGAGTTTCAGATCAGTGGTCGGGAGCGAAAAGCACTGTTCCGGGAAGACGGTACTTTGCTGAGCTATACCGAAGAGATTGAAGCGCAATATCTGCCGAAAAGAGTGACAGCCCAACTGCAGCAGGAATTTGACCAGTACAAGGTTGACGAAGTACACCGGGTGCAGGAAGGAACCCAAACCAGCTTTGTGGTAGAATTGGAAAAGGGTAGCCGTGACGTCTGGCTTCGCTACAATGAAAAAGGCGAACTGCTGGAAAGGTCTGCCAACTTAAGCAGCCGGGTTCAGAAGCAGAGTGCCTCACTCCTGCCCCTCCCAGATAGCCGCCCTGACAATGACGACCTTGGCATGCCCGAAGTCCGTTGGGAACTACCCCCTGTATTGCGTGAAGTATCCGGCATCGCCATGCTCCCGGATGGCAGTATGGCCTGCGTGCAGGATGAAGAAGGCAAGATCTTTATCTATGATCTGGAACAGAAAGAAATTATAAGCGAGATTCCTTTCGCCGGGCCTGGAGACTATGAAGGTATAGCCGTGACTGGCGAGAATGCCTATATCGTGCGGAGCGATGGTGCCCTCTTCGAAGTAGCTGGGTTTATGAACCAGAAACCCGCCGTCAAGGTATACGAAGCCTCTTTTCCGGCTACAATCAACGTGGAAGGACTTGCCTATGATCAGGAGCAAAATCAACTTTTACTGGCTCCCAAAGGCCATGATCCGAAACTCAAGATGATGAAGGGCATTTATGCTTTTTCGCTGGATACTAAGCAATTCGTGTCAAAACCGGTCATCCGTATTTCTCTCGATCAGGTTCAGCCACTCAAAAAGGGTAAAAAGCAGAAATCAGGGTACGATGTGCTTCAGCCCTCGTCGCTTGAAAAGCACCCAACCAGTAATGCACTATACCTGCTCGATGCAGTGAACAACCGACTCTACACCATGACCCCGGGTGGTCAACTGACCCGCACACTGGATCTCGACAAGGCACAGCTCCGACAAGCGGAAGGCTTGACTTTTGATCAGAATGGGGCCATGTACATCTCCAGTGAGGGTGGCAAAAAAGGCAGGGGAGTCATTCTGAAATACTCCAACAGTATTCATTAAAACAAAAAGGCCCGGCACAGTTAGTGCCGGGCCTTTTTGTTTTAATGGAGTTGCCAGACCAATGCAACGCCACCAGCACCGCCGTCATAAAAAGGTATGACACCCAGCCTTTGCTTTTTAAGATGACTCTGGGCAATTTTCTTTTGAATGTAGGGGTACACCATGTAAACTATCTCTGTAGACAAAATACCTATGCCGGCACCAACCAGCACGTCTGATAGCCAATGCTTATCATTCAGAATGCGCAGGGCACCTGTAGCCGTTGCAAAAGAGTAGCCGGCAACACTATACCACCTGCTCCGGCTTCCGTACTCTTTGTGAAAGAACGAGGCATAAGCAAAGGCAGTACTGGTATGCGCAGAGGGGAAGGCATCATTGGAAGAGCCATCTGGTCGTTCAATTGCCGTTAATCCTTTCAGGTTGTTGGTCAGTGTGCGGTTGAGCAAGTGCGTCATACCTAATAGTATAGCCTGTTCTGTATAGTGGTGCTCTCCCCTTACCCCTGCCAGATTGAGACCAACAGCCATCGCCACTGGTACATGGTAGGTATAATCATCCATTTTGGTACTGAAGTCACTGTATCCCTGCTGCACTACTTTACGGAGGCCGTGACTTCCTTCAAACAGTCCTCTATCCTCCATGTGTGTTAAACCCAGACCGATCAGCGTAATGGGCACGGCCGCTTTTCTGGCAAATATGCTCAGGCTTCTTTTTGCTGAGACCTGCACAGTTGTATCGGCCAGCTCTTCTACAATGGCCGTATCAGGTTTGTGAAGCACCAAGTCTGTTGACTGATGTGCCCAACCTGGGAACATGATTAAAGAATTCAGGAGTAAGCAGTAAACGTATTTCTTCATAGCACAGAACTTTTGTGTACTATATACTAGACGATTTTGAAGAAATTCTGTGCTAATAAAAAAAAATTCCGCCCCCTAATAAGTAGAGAGCGGAATTTTTTAAGTGAAGTTAATCTTTTGGGTTATCCTCCTGCTGCGGCTAGTTGCTCTTCTTCTAAATCAACCAGGTCCTGTAACAGACGCAGGCTCACCTCGCCCGGTTTGCCTGTGCCAATCAACACATCATCTACCCGTACGATGGGCAGTATGCGCTTCGTGGTACTGGTCAGAAAACACTCTCTGGCCTGAAGCACTTCTTCTAAACGGATATCCCTTACTTCGGTCTTATACCGGCGGCCGGCCAGTTTAAGTACATTCTTGCGGGTAATTCCTTTTAAGATGTTACTGGCGGGAGTCACGACGGTATTGTCTTGCGTCACAATGAAGAAGTTACAGCGCGGAAACTCTGAAACAAGTCCGTTTTTAGCGTATAGCACCTCTTCTGCTCCTACGGCCTTCTGTTCCTGCAACAGACGGATACCCATGGAATAGTTGATGGTTTTCACTTCAGGCACCTCACGCACATAATCATGGGTCATGATCGGTATACCCTTTGCCACTTTATCGGCTGAAGGCAGTGAGAGCGGAAGCTGTGTGATAAGCAAGTTGGGATTCATCGGTGTAAACCCATCCTCTGAGTAGCCACCGGTTAGGATCATTTTCATACCTGCCACAGGCATTTTGTTCAGATCCGTCAGTTTGGCAATCACCTGCTTCATCTCCTCCCTTGACAGTGGCACGTCCAGGTGCATCAGCTGTGCCGATTGGTAAAAACGGTCCAGGTAATCATCAAAAAACAGCGGACAGCCCTGCTGTACTTTCACAAAATCAAACACGCCGTAGCCACGCTGCACGGACAGGTCACTGATATGCAGTTTTGCTTCGCTCAGCGGTATGATCTGGCCCAGGTTATAGGCAAAAAGCTTATCGTTTGATGGCATGGTGTTTTTTGAGTAGTTTAACAACAGGTTCGATTGGGAGAGCTTCGATGGTATGATTGTTATGTCCATTCATGGTTGCTGCCCGGAAAAGTGAATTGATGATTGCCTCCTCGGTTGCCTCAATCGTTGCCATAAACAGAGGCGACATCTCATCATTCCGGAGCAGGGTGAAAGTCTGTGTTTTTTCTTCTGAACTATAAGGTATACGCAAACCCTCGTTGGTGGAGAATGCGATAACATAGTCACCGCTCCCGTTGGAGGCAATCCCACCTGTTTTGGCCAGCCCTAGCATGGCTCTTTTAGCAAGACGCTCCAAATTGCGGGCATCTACAGGAGCATCCGTCGCCACCACGATCATGCAGGAGCCATCGGAACTTTCCAGTACCTGCCTGCTGTAGGAAAAGCGCCCTAGCTCCTCACCCACCGGCACGCCATCGATTTGCAGCACACCTCCAAAGTTACTCTGAACCAGCACGCCGACGGTATACCCCCCTAGGCTGGCGGGGAGCTTTCGTGATGAAGTACCGATGCCGCCTTTATAGCCAAAACAAACCGTTCCTGTGCCTGCTCCTACATTGCCTTCGGCCACGGGTCCACCTGCTGCCTGTCTGATCGCCTGCAGTATATGCTCCTCTTTCACATGCCGGCCACGTATGTCGTTTAAGTAACCATCGTTTGTCTCACCTACCAGCGCATTCACGGATTGTACCGCTTCGTTGCCTGGCTGCTGCAAGGTATAGCCAACAACTGCATGCATGGCTGTGCCGACTCCCAGGGTATTCGTCAGGATGATCGGTGACTCCAAGTTGCCAAGCTCATGCACCTGCGTACTGCCCGCTAATTTGCCAAAGCCATTGCCCACGTAGACCGCCGCCGGCACTTTATTTTGAAAGAGATTACCGCCATGTGGCAATATGGCCGTTACACCGGTTCGGATGTGATCGCCTTGTATTAAGGTCGTGTGCCCTACCTGCAGACCTGCTACATCGGTAATGGCATTGTGTGTACCGGGCTGCAGCACGCCAATCCGGATACCATAGTCACGTGCCCGTTTTCGATCCTGTCCGGTTGCTTGTGTCAGTACTGCCATCATGAGTAAGCCTGTAAGGAGAAATTTCATACCGGTATTTGTTTACCTAGTGGAATGCTAACAACAGCTGCACATACTGAACTTTAATGCCTGAAAAGCCATTTTCTAAAAGAAATAGGCATTGGCTAATACAATTAAGTAAAAAAGCCTTTGTTTTGCAGCATCAAAAATCCAATAATTTTATCGATGAAAAAAATAGTTTGTATTCTGCTATTTATCCCGCTGTTTGTATCACAGGCGATGGCCTGGGGACAAAACGGACACCGTGCCGTTGGCCTGATAGCAGAGCAGCACCTGAGCAAAAAAGCCAAAAAGAAAATCATGAAAGTCCTTGAGGACAATACTCTGGCGGAGGTTTCTGTGTGGATGGACGATATCAAGTCGGACGCTGCTTACAATCACACGCACGACTGGCACTGGGTAACCGTACCAGGCGGCATGACATATGAGCAGACCGAGAAGAACCCGAACGGGGATATCATTATGAAAATTGAGGAACTGGTTACAGTGCTCAAATCAGGCAATCTGACTGCGCAGCAACAGCAAGAGCACTTGAAGTACCTCGTGCACCTGGTAGGTGATTTGCACCAGCCCCTGCATGTCGGTAAAGAAGGTGACATGGGCGGAAACGCGGTGAAGCTACAGTGGTTTGGACAACCATCCAACCTGCACCGTGTGTGGGACAGCGACATGATCGACGGCAAAAACCTAAGCTTCACAGAACTGGCCAGATTCGTAGGCACACCTTCAAAGGATCAGGTGAAAACCTGGCAGTCTACTGGCGTGCGTGACTGGGCATACGAGTCTGTGCAGCTACGTCAGCAGGTATACAACATACCTGAGGATGGCCGCTTGAGCTACCGCTATAGCTATGACAACTTCAGCACAGTAGAGCAGCGCATTCTCCAGGCGGGCGTTCGCCTGGCGGGCTTGCTTAACCAGATCTACGGCTAATCAGTGCAATATTAAACCCTTTAAAAAGACCGGCGACCAAGTTAAGTTGTCGGTCTTTTTTATTTACTGGCTGATTTGCTTATGTCCATTGGTCAGGGAAAACAAAAAAAATATGTGCCCTGAATGTAAAAGAGAGGCCTTATTTTAAAATTTTTGCAAAAAGTTGTAACCTACAATGAACGTTTTACCGTTCTGCAGTGTCTAACATGTATTAACAACAACATATCATGAGTAACGGAAAAGTAAAATTCTTTAATGAAACCAAAGGTTTCGGTTTTATCAAAGACAGTGAAACAAATGAAGAGTACTTCGTACACGTAACAGGTTTGATCGATGAGATCAGAGAGAACGACGAAGTAACATTCGAAGTAAAAGAAGGCAAAAAAGGACTAAACGCGGTAAATGTGAAACTGGCTTAGTCTGGTTATATATAAAGCGTAAAACAAACAAAGGGCTCCGCAGCATGCGGGGCCCTTTGTCGTTATAGAGAACAAGCAGCTTGCTACTGTAACTCTAACTTGGCCCGTCCCGATCGGCGAAACTCCTTGGGGGAGCAGCCCATCAGGCTTCTAAACACCCGATTGAAATGCGATAGGTTGGAAAAGCCTGCTCCGAAAGCCACGCTGGCAACAGTGGCGTCCTCTTTCAAAAGCAGTTGACAGGCATTGCCGATCCGGATCTCATTCAGAAAGGCCGTAAAAGTCTTGCGGGTCCTTTCTTTAAAAAAGCGGCAAAAGGCCTCCCGACTTAGATTGGCAACAGCAGCCGCTTCTTCCAAAGCTATAGAACGGTGGCTTTGCTCAACCAAAAAGTGCAGTACCTGGTCCATCCGTCTGCCTTCCCGTTCTGATAGGTCCTGCACGCGATCATCCAGGTTGAGAGGCAACAGGTTCGCTTCCTGCGAGAGTATCCGCAATAGCTGCAAACCGCTCATTATTTTGTCGAGTCCTGCTTGTGACTTTAACTGCTCCACCTGACAAACAAAATCATCCCAGCTCACTCCCTGCACCTGAAAGCAACCTCGCAGCCTGTCAAGAAAACCTTTGACTTCTTTGAGCTCCTCCGCCTCCCAAAAGGACTGCCCGAGCGCTTCCGTATCAAAAAAGACGATGAGGTCATGGCACTCGAGCAGATTTCCGGCTTCATAATATACCTTATCACTGCGAAAAACATGCGGCACGTTGCGTCCTAACAGGAAAATATCCCCTGGCTTAAAACGTCCCAGGTAATCGCCCACGATCAGTTTCCCTTCCCCCTTGAGTATACAACTCAGTTGTATCTCCGGGTGCTGGTGCAGCTTGTCATAGAAGTAAGGCAGCCTGTCTTCTTGAAAGCGCACAAACTCCTTGCTTGACTTTGGAATCTTAAACGGGATGACCTTTTTCATAATACCATATTAATCAAATTGCAGAATATTTCCCATTAACAGATCAATATAGTATTAGTATTAATTAATCCTGTGGAAGATAAAGTACATACAGACAGCTAGTTTTGATAAAAAAACCAAAAGCTTATGAACTGGAACGGGGTATACCCGGCCCTTACCACAAAATTTGATAAGGACGGAACAATAGATTATCGGACATTCCTGCACAATGTGGATGCGCAGCTGGAAGCAGGCGTCGACGGCATTATACTGGGTGGCACACTCGGTGAATCAAGTGTGCTGACTATACCTGAGAAGCAGGAACTGACAGAGCGAACCATTGCTCATGTAACAGGTAAGGTGCCCGTCATCCTCAACATAGCGGAAGGTGCTACGAAAGAAGCAGTACAGCGTGCCCGCGAGGCGGAAGCAATTGGCGCAAAAGGACTTATGCTGCTCCCACCTATGCGCTACGCCGCTGACCCGCGTGAAGTCATCACCTACTTCAGAGCCGTTGCCGACAGCACCTCACTTCCCATCATGATTTACAATAACCCGGTTGATTACAAGACACTGGTTACTTTGGAGATGTTCGATGAGTTGCTGGCGCATGATAACATACAGGCGGTGAAAGAATCGACCCGTGACATCTCCAACGTTACCCGCATGATCAGCCGCTACGGCGACCGAATCAAAATTCTGTGCGGTGTGGACACGCTGGCGTTGGAGAGTCTGCTGATGGGGGCACAAGGCTGGGTGGCCGGACTGGTTTGCGCCTTCCCGAGAGAGACGGTGGCTATTTATAAGCTGGCAAAAGCTGGCAGAACAGCCGAGGCCCTCGCCATCTACCGCTGGTTCCTACCCCTGCTGGAGCTCGACATTCACCCGAAACTGGTACAGTATATCAAGCTGGCTGAGCAACAGGTGGGACTGGGCACAGAGCATGTGCGTGCACCACGCCTGCCGCTTATTGGTGAAGAAAGAGAGCGTGTGCTGACCATCATTGAAGAAGGTATACGCAGCAGACCTACAATACCAAACTTAAAGCAGACAGACCATGCCATACACTGAACAATTTACGAAGGCCGAAATGGCTTTCAGCAGGTATAAAAAGTTGCCTGCCAGTGCAAAAGCAGAATTGCTGCGCACCATTGCTGAAGAAATAGAACAGCTAGGCGATATAGTACTGGAAACAGCAAGCAAGGAATCGAACCTGCCGCTTGCACGGTTGACCGGCGAACGGGGCCGTACCGTTAATCAGCTGCGACTTTTTGCCTCCCTGCTAGAGGAAGGCTCCTGGCTGGAAGCAACCATCGACACGGCGCTGCCAGACCGCACTCCCCTGCCCCGGCCAGATCTGCGGCGCATGCTCGTTCCGCTGGGCCCGGTCGTGGTATTCGGAGCGAGCAATTTTCCGCTGGCTTTCTCTACGGCAGGAGGCGATACTGCCTCGGCATTGGCTGCTGGTTGCCCTGTGATCTACAAAGAGCACCCGGCTCACCCTAAGACATCACAGCTGGTTTATAGCGCTATTCAAAAGGCCTTACAGCGATGTGAGCTTCCTGAAGGCATCTTTCAGCATGTAAGCGGTGGTACGGATGTGGGCCAGCAGTTGGTACAGCACCCGCAGGCTAAGGCGGTCGCTTTCACCGGATCTTATAAAGGAGGCAAAGCCATATTTGATCTGGCCTGTCGTCGGGAGGTGCCTATACCTGTCTATGCTGAGATGGGCAGCGTGAACCCGATCTTTGTGCTTCCGGAGAAAGCTTCCGGCAACGGTGAGCAACTGGCAGCGCTGGCGGCCCAATCGGTTTTATTAGGCGTAGGACAGTTCTGCACTTGCCCTGGTCTTATATTTTATCCAGCCTCAGAAACTAGCCATGCTTTCCTGGAAACATTTGCAGAGAAGTTGCGGGACGTACCAGCCGAGAAGATGCTTCACGAAACCATCTGCAGCAACTACTACCAGCACCTGAAAGGCCTGCATACGCATGAAGGAGTTGAGATCGTGCTGGCGCCTGCCGAAGATGTACTGACAGGCGGCGCGGCCCTGGCCAAAACAACGGCACAGCAGTGGCTACAAAACCCCGCACTGCAGGAAGAGATTTTCGGACCATACGCCATGGTGGTAACCTACGAAAATGAAGCAGAGCTGCAGCTGGTCGCCAGCAAGCTGCAGGGTCAGCTTACCTGTACGATCTGGGCTACAGAACAGGAACTGGCAACGGCAGACAAGCTGGTAGACCTGCTGCGCGAGAAATGCGGGCGTCTGCTTTTCTCTGGTGTTCCAACTGGTGTAGAGGTATCGCACGCGATGACGCACGGAGGGCCTTTCCCGGCCACTACGGATAGTCGCTCTACCTCCGTTGGCACCTACGCCATCAAACGATTCGCAAGACCTGTTAGCTTTCAGTCGGCGCCGCAAGTATTGCTGCCAGAAGAACTGAAAGATGAAAATCCGCACAAGGTATGGCGCACTGTAAATGGGCAGCTCACTCAGGATAGCATTTGAGGCATGGCACGAAAAACATTCTTTTGTGTAGACGCTCATACCTGCGGTAATCCAGTGCGGCTAGTGGCGGGCGGTGGACCTATTCTGCACGGTAACAACATGAGCGAAAAGCGCCAGCACTTCCTGCGCGACTTTGACTGGATCAGGCGTGGTCTTATGTTCGAACCACGAGGCCACGACATGATGTCGGGCAGTATACTCTATCCACCACACGACCCCGAAAACGACATCGCGGTACTCTACATTGAAACCAGTGGTTGCCTGCCCATGTGCGGACACGGTACCATCGGCACCGTCACGATTGCGCTGGAAGAAGGCCTGATCAAACCAAAAGCACCCGGTCAGCTGCGGCTCGAAACGCCTGCCGGTCTGGTGAAAGTGCGCTATACCCAGGAAGGCAACAAAGTAAAGACTGTGAAGCTGACGAACGTAGCCTCATACCTGGAAGCCGAGAATCTAAGGGTTGAATGTCCTGAACTGGGCGAGCTGCAGATCGACGTGGCCTATGGCGGTAACTTCTACGGTATCATTGACCCGCAGGAAAACTTCACAGGTATACAAGACTTCACAGCTGATAAGCTCATTGCCTGGAGCCGGGAGATACGCAAGCGTATGAACGAGCGCTATACCTTTGTGCATCCCGAAAACTCAACGATCAAAGGTCTCTCACACATTCTTTGGGCAGGTTCTCCTTTGCATGCAGGCTCCACAGCACGAAATGCCGTCTTCTACGGAGAAAAGGCCATTGACCGCTCTCCCTGCGGTACCGGTACTTCGGCCCGCATGGCCCAGTGGTATGCGAAGGGGCTGTTGAAGCCTGGGCAGGACTTCATACACGAAAGCTACATCGGCTCCATTTTCAAGGGCACGATTGAAGGCGAGACAAGCGTAGCCGGGAAACCGGCCATTTTACCAGGTATAGAAGGCTGGGCAATGGTTACCGGTCTGAACACTATTTTCCTGGATGACGAGGATCCCTATGTACACGGTTTTCAGGTGATCTGATATGAGCAAGGTAGTTATTGTTGGAGGTGGCATCATCGGCATGTTCACCGCCTATTATCTGGTTGAAGAAGGATTCGAGGTCACCATAATCGACAAAGGCGACATGCGCGACAACTGCAGCATTGGCAATGCCGGCATGCTCGTACCAAGTCACATCATACCACTGGCCTCCCCGGGGATCATCAGCAAGGGGCTCCGCTGGATGCTTTCTTCTACCAGTCCTTTTTACATCCACCCACGGCTGGACCGCAGACTACTGCAATGGTGCATGCTCTTTTACAGAGCCGCTACGCCGCAGCATGTAGCCAAAAGTATTCCTTACCTCAAGAACCTGAGTCTGCTGAGCAAAAACCTATACCTGGAAATGGCAGCACAGCATCCGGAAATCGACCTCAAGCAGAAGGGACTGCTGATGCTTTACAAAACCGAGGAAGGCGAACATGAAGAAAAAGAGTTTGCACTTCTTGCCCGGCAGCATGGGCTGGAAGCAGAGATCCTAGCACCCCAGGATGTACAGGCACTAGAGCCAAACATGCAACTGAATGTGAAAGGTGGGATCCTGTTCCCGGGAGATGCGCATCTGAATCCGGCGGCACTTGCCTCCTGTCTGCAACAGCACCTGCTGGCTAAGGGCGTGTCCATGGTTTCACACCTCAAAGTGCTGGATTTTGCTACAGTAGGCCGGCACGTCATGGCTGTGATCACTGACAAAGGCGACATTGCCCTGGATCACCTCGTTGTTTGCGCCGGATCCTGGTCAGGTGAGGTGGCCAGCAAACTACAGCTAAACCTGCCTATGCTGGGAGGTAAAGGCTACAGTTTCCTGGTGGACAACAATCCGGCCATTCAACTGCCCACCATCCTAACCGAGCAACGTGTGGCCGTGACGCCTTATGGCGACAAAGTACGCTTCGGCGGTACCATGGAAATCACACCGGCTAACACACACATCAACATGAGACGCGTGCAGGGTATCCATGACTCCATTTCGCACTACTACACTAATTTTAATTCCCTAATGCCGCAGAAAGAGGCTGTGTGGAGCGGACTTCGTCCTTGCTCACCAGATGGACTTCCCTATATCGGCTATACCCACCGCTGGAACAACGTGCTCTTCGGGACCGGTCACAGTATGATGGGCATTAGCCTGGCGCCTGCTACAGGCAAAGTATTGACAGAGCAACTGCTGCACCGAAAAGAAAGCGTACTAACCGACGCATTCTCTCCGGACAGGTATCACCAGGCAAGCTATCAGCTCTTGAAATAGTATGTCAAATTATTCAGATTTAACTATCTTTAATGGATAGTCAAAAATAAAACCTATGAAACTAGTTGCCCTACCTTTCAAGATCGCGCTTCCGGCTGCGTTCGTTTTGCTTTCGCTGGGTATGGATTCCGCCCAGGCACAGGCACCTAACTTTACCCGGCAAGATACCCTGCGGGGTTCCATCACACCGGAGCGGTCCTGGTGGGACCTGAACTACTACCACCTCGACATCAGCGTGAACCCCGCTGATAGCAGCATTCATGGCAAAAACACCATCCGTTACAAAGTGCTGGAGCCTTATCAGATCATGCAGATCGACTTGCAGCCCCCTATGCGCATGGAGAAGGTGCTGCAAAACGGAAAGCAGTTAAATGTAAGACAGGATGGCAATGCCTATTTTGTGCAGTTAGTGGAAGCGCAGCAAAAAGGTGAGCTAAATGAAGTCGTGGTTCATTATGGTGGCAAGCCTAAGGTTAGTGTCAATCCACCGTGGAGCGGAGGTATCACTTGGAAACGTGATGAACAAGGTAAACCCTTTATCGCCAGTTCAAATCAGGGTGACGGAGCCAGTCTTTGGTGGCCATGCAAAGACCACATGTACGACGAACCCGATAGCATGCTGATCAGTGTGGCGGTACCTAAAGATTTGACCAATGTATCAAACGGTAGACTGCGGGGCGTGGACAATAATCCCGACGGCACCCGAACCTTTCATTGGGCGGTGACCAACCCGATCAACAACTATGGTGTGAACATCAACATAGGTGACTATGTGCATTTTAGTGAGAAGTACCAGGGTGAGAAAGGCGTGCTGGATTGCGACTACTGGGTGATTAGCAATAACCTGGAGAAAGCCAAGGTGCAGTTCAAAGATGTGCGACGTACGCTGGATGCTTTTGAGCACTGGTTTGGCCCCTACCCTTTTTATGAAGACAGTTACAAACTCGTAGAAGCGCCCTACCTGGGTATGGAGCACCAGAGTTCGGTTACCTATGGCAATGGCTATGCAAACGGCTACCGTGGACGCGACCTGAGTGGCTCGGGCTGGGGTTTGAAGTTCGACTACATCATCATCCATGAAACGGGTCACGAGTGGTTTGCCAACAACATCACCTACAAGGACGTGGCCGATATGTGGATCCACGAGAGTTTCACTACCTACTCTGAGCCTTTGTTTGTGGAGTATCACTATGGCAAGCAGGCAGGCAGCGAATATGTGATCGGCATACGCCAGAACATCCGCAACGATCGCCCGATCATCGGCCACTATAATGTGAACAAGAGCGGCTCCGGTGATATGTATCCGAAAGGCGCCAACATGCTGCACACCCTGCGGCAGGTTGTAAATGATGACGAGAAATGGCGTGGCATCCTGCGCGGGCTCAACCGTGATTTCTACCACCAGACAGTGACGACGGAACAGATCGAAAACTACCTGTCGCAACATGCTGGTCGTGACCTGAGTCGTTTCTTCGATCAGTACCTGCGCGATACCCGCATACCTACGCTGGAGTACCGACTGGGAAAGAAGAAAATGACCTACCGTTGGGCTAATGCAGTAGATGGATTTGACATGCCCGTGAAGGTATACCTGAATGGACAAGAGCAGTGGTTGGAGCCAACCACTGACTGGAAAGAGATCAAGAAGGTTAAAGCTGGAACCAAACTCACCATTGACCCGAACTTCTATGTGCAGGAAGGAAAGGGAGTATAGAAGTTTAGGAGTTTAGGATTTACGAGTTAAATAGTTTGTTAATTATTAAATTAGAAGGCCTGCCAGAAATTTCTGGCAGGCCTTCTAATTTGAGTTTAATGACATTTTTGATTTTCTGTAAATGCATCCTTATTTTCATTTTGTTAAAATCAATGAGCTAATATCAGAATAGGGCAAAATTTAAAAAGTAAAGCTTATTAAACTCTTAAACTCTCTAATACCTAAACTCCTAAACTCACTTCACTCCCATTGCTTTCAACTCCTTCTCCATTCGCTGATTCCAGCGTTCCTGTGCAGCTTTGTCCAGGCCGTGACGGGTTTCGCTGTCGTATTGGTCCTGCAACTGGTTCATCTCACGGAACGACTCGATGAAGAGATACTGGATGTTGCTGTTGTAATCTGCTAGCGAGAGTTCTTCCGGTTTTATCTTTTGCTTGAAGCGCTCAGCCACCACTTTTACAATGTCAAAGTGCCGTTGCTCATGGTTGAGTCCATAAGGATCCTTCATATTCTCTTTTACCCAGGACGAGCTCTTGAGCACATATACCTTCATGTTCAGATTGAGATGAATGATGGCATCGCGCACCTCCGCCTGCCCTTCATAGGCAAAGCTTGGAAATACTGTAGCCGAAAAGCGGCTGGATCGGTTTATATCTGCCTTAAAGTCATTCCAGTTGAGTGGTCTGTTCGGATTGTAAAAAACAGTATCCAAGTCTGCAGGAGCATCATGGTCCGTAAAACTTATCTTGATCCCTTTTGCCAGCCTGGGATTCGTGTTGGCTTCGCGGTCCATCCAGGTGTTAAGGTAGCGTAGGGCTTCTACCAAGGACTGTCTCATGGCGGGTTCCGTCACTTCATTGCGGGTGGCGGGTCTTTCGTAACGTCCACCTCCTTTATACTGTAGCAGTGGCACAGTCTCCCCGTCCCGTTCTATCTCAAAAGACATGATCACCGAAATATTGCCAGCTACCCGACCCGATGCAGCAGGCGTTTCCTTTACCTGCAGCTCTTTCAGCCGGATAACAATGGGTCGCAGTGATTTGTCAGCAGGCAAGCTCTTTTGGATAAAAGAGCGCAATGCCGCTTGTCCCCCGCCCTGCAAATCGACGGGCTGTGGCTTGCCTGCTCCGCCTACTGGCAACAGATAAGCAACAGCTTTGCGGTCGGTCCGTTCGTCAACCAAGTCTGCGATGTAAAACTCTCGGGGCGTGAAAGGTAGCTTTTCTGCACGAAGCACCAGTGGCTCGGTATTATTGGCTATACTTGCTGCTTTTACGTAATAGAAAGCCAGCAATAGCACGGCCCCGATCAGGGATGCGTATAGTTTAGTTGCGTTGAATTTCATGATATGTTGAGGGTCTTGTAGTCCTGAGACTATACCTGTAACAGCAGTCCAACCTGCTTTCGTTCAGTTAGTCCAGGCGTGCTTTATTGATTAAAACGAGGACTGGATTAAACTATTTTTTTGCTAACCAGTCTATATTTTTAACTATCTTAGCCTAACCAATTAGGTAATTCTTTTATCTTATTATGAAAACTTCTTTTTATTTACGTCACTTATTAATCTTTACCCTGGTGTTGGCCCCATTGCTGACAATGGCGCAAAACGGCAACAGAAATAGCCGCCCGAGCCCGCCGGCCACCGCTTCCGCTAAAATTGGAGAAACCCTTGTCACCATAGATTATAGCAGTCCTGCTGTTAAGAACCGTAATATCTGGGGAGAGCTAGTGCCCTATGGCAGAGTATGGCGTGCCGGAGCAAATGAAGCCACTACGATTGAATTCAGTCAGGATGTGCTGGTAGAAGGTCGTCACCTGGCCAAAGGCAAGTACAGCCTCTATACCATACCCGGAGAAACTAACTGGACAGTGATCTTCAACAAAGCGACCGGCCAGTGGGGAACTGAATACGACGAGCGCCAAGATGCCCTCCGGGTAAATGTAAAGCCTCGCAGCATCAGCAAAATGCACGAGCGACTTACCTATCATGTGGTGCGCAACGGCATCCTAATGCGCTGGGAACATCTGGAGTTGCCTGTCAAGATAAAATAACCATCATCACTAAGCCGCCTATACCTGGTATAGCGCGGCTTTTTTTTGTGCTATACCTAAAACTATGCATCCATGATCAAGCTATCTAAAAACATTACCGTTTCCTGCCTAGGACTTCTGTTTCTTATAGGTTGCGCCGGCACAGACGCCACTACACCGTCAGATCAAACTGCTACTGCCAGCACCACTGCATCCGCTACTGCCAGTTCATCTGAACAAAACGCGAACAGCGTGCAGCAAGCTGCTGAACTGGAAGGCGCCTGGCGAACAACAGATGGACAAGGCAATGAAGTAGTGATGCTGGTACAGGATGGCTTTTTTACGATAGCCCGGTTTAATCAGCAAAGCAAGGAGTTCCTCGGCACCACAGGAGGCACTTATACTGTTTCCAACGGCAAGTTCAATATCCGCTCCGAGTTCAATACCCTGGACTCCACCCAAGTTGGCAAGTCAATCTCAGCAGATTACAAAGTCGAGAACAACCAGTGGACACTGGGCAAGGATGGCGTAGCAGATACCTGGAATCGCATTAACGAAAGCAATAGCAACTCCCCACTGGCAGGTACCTGGCGCATCACCGGGCGTGAGCAGGACGGCCAGATGAACACCATGCGCCCCGGCCCTCGCAAAACACTGAAAGTACTTTCCGGCACCCGTTTTCAGTGGATCGCTTTCAACTCAGAGACTGGTCAGTTTTCCGGCACAGGCGGGGGTACTTACACAGCTGAAAACGGTAAGTACACTGAAAATATCGAGTTCTTCTCGCGTGATAACAGCCGTGTGGGAATGTCGCTTAGCTTTAACTTTGAAGTGAAGGACGGCAACTGGCACCATTCCGGCCAAAGCAGCACCGGCAAGCCAGTGAACGAAATCTGGTCACGCATCTCCAAAGATTAATTTCAGCCAGGTATGGCAGGTATAAGTTGGATATCAATCATCCATTCCAGAAATTGAGTGCATACCTAAACCCCTCGTTATGGAGAATACGCTGGACCATCTGGTCGTGACAAAAGCTACAGGAGAGAAAGTACTGTTTTCGGTTGGCAAACTTAAACTCTCTCTTCGTAAATCAGGAGCCGATGAGCAGCAAACAGAAGAGGTTTTGCGTCAGCTGCAGCCCCAGCTTTACGAAGGCGTCTCAACCAAGAAAATCTACCGCATGGCCTTTGGTATACTCAAACGGCTATCGAGTACTGCTGCTGCCAGATATAGCCTGAAGCAAGGGATCATGCAACTAGGTCCCTCCGGTTTTCCGTTTGAGAAATTCGTGGCAGAGATACTCCGGGCGCAGGGTTATACCACAGACATCGGGGTTTTCGTGGATGGCCACTGCGTTCGACACGAAATTGATGTGATTGCTGTAAAAGACGGCAAGCGGGTGATGATCGAGTGTAAGTATCACAACCTGCACCGCAACAAATCTGATGTGAAGATACCGATGTACATTCACTCCCGCTTTAAGGACATTGAAAAGGTATGGCCCTCGGAACATGAATTTGAAGTGCGTTTTCATGGAGTATGGGTGATGACCAACACCCGCTTCACCGAAGACGCTATCCGCTATGCCACTTGCATGCAGATGCGGCTCATCGGATGGGATTATCCTGTCAAGGGCGGCTTGAAGGATATGGTGGATTCCTTTCACCTATACCCGCTCACTTGCCTGACTACCCTCACCAACTCCGAAAAACAGCGACTGCTGGACATGAAAATCGTGCTGTGCAGTGAGTTACTTCACGATCAGGAAGTATTGCACCGGGTAGGCTTGCGGGACGACCGTGCCAGGCGTGTCATGAAAGAAGTTGAGAATCTATGTAACGGGAAACATCCCAAACAGCAATAGCCGTATTCTATACCTCCTACATCAGCGGGCCACAGGTATGGAAGCGGAAGACTGAATGTTTTTTTTACTTCTTTTGCTTTTCGGCTTCCAGCATGTTTTCCAGCCCTTTAAAGAAAGCATCCGGATTAAAAGAGATGCTGTCAATACCATGCTCCACCAGAAAAGCAGCAAATGCAGGATAGTCGCTCGGGGCCTGGCCACACAGTCCTACCTTAGTGCCCGTCTTTTTGGCTTTTTGTAAGGTCATCACGATCAGTTGCTGCACAGCTTTGTCGAAGGGTGAAAAGATATCGCTGAGTAAACCAGAGTCCCGATCCGCACCCAGTGTGAGTTGCGTGAGGTCATTGGAGCCAATGGAAAAGCCATCGAAATGTTCAGCGAACTCTTCCGCCAACAAAGCATTGCTCGGGATTTCTACCATCACGTATACCTCCAGTCCGTTCTCACCTCGCTTCAGGCCATAGTCTGCCATCAGGTTGATTACTTTCTCGCCCTCTTCTATTGTGCGGCAAAACGGGATCATCAGCTTTACGTTAGTCAGTCCCATCTCTTCCCGCACCTTTATCATGGCTCGGCATTCCAGCTCAAAACCTTCCTGATACAGCTTGTGGTAGTAACGGGAAGCGCCCCGAAGTCCGATCATAGGGTTGGCCTCGTCAGGTTCAAACTGCTGGCCGCCCATTAAGTTGGCGTACTCATTTGATTTAAAATCGCTCATGCGCACGATCACATCTTTTGGGTAAAATGCCGCAGCAATGATACCCGTCGCCTCAGCTAACTTGTCTACAAAATAGTCTTCCTTATTAGGGTAATGGTGTGTAAGCTGTTCGATCTTTTCCCGGGCCTTATCATCCTCAAGCTTTTCAAAATGCTTGAGAGCCATCGGGTGGATCTGGATGGAGTTGTTGATGATAAACTCCATGCGCATCAGCCCTACGCCATCGTTAGGGAGAAATGAATACTTGAAAGCCTGCTCCGGGTCACCGAGTATCAGCATGGCCTTTGCCTGGGTTTTGCCAAGCTTGCTCATATCGGTCTTTTTCTCGTCCCACTCCAGTTTGCCCTCGTACACGTAGCCCGTTTCCCCTCCCGCTGTCGATACCGTAACCTCCTGCCCATCCTGAATTGTTTTGGTAGCATCGTCAGTGCCTAGCACGGCAACCGCGCCTACCTCCCGCGCCACGATGGCGGCATGGCTGGTTCGGCCACCTTGTTCGGTGATAATGGCACTGGCTTTTTTTAGAATAGGGTCCCAGTCGGGGTCTGTTTTTCGGGTGACGAGCACCTCGCCTTCCTGCAGTTTGTCACTCTCAGCAGGCGTGCGCAGCACACGTGCTATACCTGACACGATGCGGTTACTCAAGCCTATACCTGAACAAAGCACTTTGCCTTCTTCCTTTAAGGTATACTCTGTGAAAAAAGCTTCGTTTTTACGCTGACTCTGCACCGTTTCAGGGCGTGCCTGCACAATGAACAGGTCACCTGAAATACCGTCTTTGGCCCACTCTATATCCATGGCTTGTTGGTAGTGTTCCTCAATGCGCTTGCCCCATTTGGCCAGTTGTATCACTTCCTCGTCCGTCAGCGTAAACTGCTCCTGCTTTTCTGCGGGGGTATCCAGATTCACAATTGCATCCGCCGGACTCTGCAGTTCATCTTCAGACTTTTCAGCGTAAATCATAGTCTTGGCTTTACTTCCCAACTTACGTGAGATGATTGGTTGCTTTGCTTTGTCAAGCATTGGTTTGAATACCACAAACTCATCCGTGTTCACGGCTCCCTGCACTACATTCTCTCCCAAGCCCCAGGAGCCGGAGATCACCACAGCATTCTCAAACCCGGTATCCGGATCGAGTGTGAACATAACTCCCGAGCAGGCCTTATCGGACCTCACCATGGTTTGTACACCGACAGATAGCGCTACCTGCATGTGCTCAAACGCATTGTCGACCCGATACTTGATGACCCGATCCGTGAACAAAGAGGCATAGCTGTAGTGGCAGGCTTTGAAGAGGTTGTTGAGTCCGCTTACGTTCAGGTAGGTTTCCAACTGACCTGCAAAACTGGCGGTTGGCAGGTCCTCGGCAGTGGCACTGCTGCGCACGGCTAGCGAGATATCCTCCCCGTATTCTGACTTCAGATAGGTATAGCCTTTCTCAATCTCTTGAAGGACCTCGTCTGGGAAACGGGCATTCAGGATAAGCTCCCGCGCCTGTTTACCGACCTCAGACAGGTTATTAAAATTCTCTGTATCCAAACTATCCAGAATATCAGTCAGCCGTTGTTTCAAATCATTCTGCTCCAGAAAATGCCAATAAGCAGCTGAGGTGGTAGCGTAGCCATCTGGCACCCTTATCCCTTCTGGATTAAGTTGGTTATACATCTCACCGAGGGAGGCGTTTTTTCCTCCTACCTTGCTCAGGTCCTTATAACTAATGTCTTTAAAATGCTTGATATACAGTTCCATGGCTGGCTGATTTGGTAAACAGATGGGGCAGAGTGAATTTACAGAAAGACTTCCTATTCAATAACGCGAGCCCATCTGATTGGTTTATAATTACTTACAAATACATCTTGCATAAATACCAGAGAATTTGCAGCTATACTTACTGCCTTATAAGTCATAACATCAGTTCAAGGAAACACTGTTTTGATAGCTTAATGATATATTTATAATATTTTTAAGTAATTTTTACATAATTCATTGCCCTATTTCAAAATAACTCGTATAACATCCTAACATTCAGGCATATATTACAACAATACAGGAGGTTTTATGGGAACAGTTAGGCATATTCTCCAGAAAAAAGGCAATAAAGTAATTTCTGTTGCCCCTACCAGTACCGTGTACAGTGCACTCGAGACGATGGTGGAGCAGAACGTGGGAGCACTGATTGTCATGGACCAGGGCAAGTTTGCCGGTATATTCACAGAGCGTGACTACGCCCGCAAAGTCATCCTGAAAGGGAAAGCCTCCCGTGATACCCTGGTACAGGAGATCATGAGCGAACACCCTGTCACTGTCACGCAAGATACTACCCTGGAACAGTGCATGGCACTCATGACACAGAAATACATCCGACACTTACCTGTGTTTGAAGACCAGCAACTGATCGGATTGGTATCCATTGGTGACATTGTAAAATGTATGATGGATGAACAAAAATGCATTATCGAGGATCTCGAACACTATATAACCGGGCACCACGAGTAAGTAGCCCGGATATCATCAAATTAGGAGAAAACCATGCAGGAAACAGCCGAATCCACCACACTACTGTGGCCATTAGTGATCTATGGTGCCATTGTGCTAAGTCTGGTATTGCTGATACTGGGCCTTTCCTTTGTATTGGGCCAGCGCGGACATGGCCGTGCGATGGGTGAGCCTTATGAAGGTGGCATTGTGAGTGCAGGCGGTGCCCGTATCCGTTTCTCCTCTCAGTTTTACATGGTCGCCATGATGTTTGTGATTTTCGACGTGGAAACCATTTTTATATTCTCATGGGCCATTGCTTTCCCTGAACTGGGTTGGTATGGCTATATCGGCGTGCTTGTCTTTATCTTGATGTTGGTTGTGGTGCTGGTTTATGAGTGGCGCAACGGCGCATTGGACTTTGGTCCGGATGGCAAGAAAATTCTGGCCGCTTACAAGCGCATGATGCAGCAGCCAAGCCTGAATTGATGGAGTGACGGATATTCCCTTGTCGGTAGTCTATTTTCGGGTAGCTATACCTAGAACATTGCTCTCAAACAAGCTTATTACAATTGCTATACAAACACCCTACGATATGAAATGGTGGTTAAGCAAACCGGACGAGCCGGCCAATGCCGTTACAGGCACCAGCTCCTACGAAGAGACTGTGCAGCAGAGCATCATGCTCACTACGCTGCAGGACCTGATCGGCTGGGGCCGCAAGAATTCTATGTGGCCGTTCCACTTCGGTCTGAGCTGTTGCTTTGTAGAAATGGCCACCAGCATGACCCCCAAATACGACGTAGCCCGATTCGGGGCAGAAGTAATACGTGGCACGCCAAGAGAAGCCGACGTGATGATCATCGCCGGTACGGTCTTCATCAAAATGGCCCCTATCATCAAGCGCCTGCACGAACAGATGATGGAACCGAAATGGGTGATCTCGATGGGTTCCTGCGCCAACTCCGGCGGCATGTACGACATTTACAGCGTGGTGCAGGGCGTCGATAAATTCCTGCCAGTAGATGTTTACGTCCCCGGCTGCCCCCCAAGACCAGACGCCTTCATGGAAGGCTTGATGCTACTAGCTGACCGCGTTGGAAAAGAAAGAAGACCTCTGAGTTGGACAATAGGTGAGCAAGGGGTCATCAGGCCTGAAAAAATAGAAGTGAAAGCAGGTAAGAAAGAACGCTGGAGCCAGATGAATGAGTTTAGGTCGCCGGATGAAATTTGATTTAGTTAAGAGTTTAAAGTTATGAGTTTAAAGTTGGGGGTGTATGAACAGGTTATGACCTGAATGGATTGTGCGAGAGTTATTTGTCTGAAACTTTATATAGGCCCCCTACCCTAAGGATTTTTAGGATTAGAGGATTAACAGGATTCTCGTGCACGATTGACATCCCCCTGCCCCCTTCGAAGGGGGACTTTGGGCCATTGCCAGGTATTGGGTTTTAAGCTTTTAGTTTATTAGTATTTGCATTGAAACAAACAATCACTGGCACGCACATTGCCAGCTTACTGGTACTCAAGCTACGGAGTGAAGACATCAGCCAGGTGCACTTTTTGACACTCCACTGTTTGAGCGTTCAGCGAGTTTGGAGGGTCTTGACTTTTTTGCCTACTTTTTGTGTCAAGACAAAAAGTAGGGCCCGCCCGGCCAGGGCAAGCTAAAAAGCAATGCAGGTTGCCATAAGCAAGAGCATTTGCTAAGAATAGCAAAATAGAGACATAGGTATAACTATCAACTTAGCATAAAAAGAAAGAGAGTACATGAGTTAACCCTAACATCAACTTCTTACGGCCTCCTCCCATGAACAACAACAGCGGCATACTGGAGCAACTCAAGTCGCGGTACGGCGAAGACACGTTCAAGCCTCAGACCACCAAGGATGACATCCTCACCCTCTGGCTGCCTGTGGACCATGTGCCGGAAGTGCTCAAATTCCTCAAGCACGATCTTCCGCAACCCTTCCTCCTCCTCTTCGACCTGACGGCAATTGACGAACGCACCCGCAAACCCGAGAACGGCCACATACCTTACAGCTTCACGCTCATTTACCACCTATTTTCTTTTGAGCGCAACACCTTTATCAGACTAAAAGCCGGACTTCGGGAAGATTTCCCGAAAGCGCCCAGCATCAGCGGACTCTGGCAGAACGCCAACTGGTACGAGCGCGAAGTATACGACATGTTCGGCATCCGCTTCGAAGGCCACCCGCACCTTTCCCGCATCCTGATGCCCCGCACTTGGGTAGGCCATCCGCTTCGCAAAGAGCATCCGGCCCGTGCCACAGAGATGGGTCCTTTCCAACTGTATGATGACAAAATAGACCTCGAGCAATCCGCTTTGCAGTTCAAGCCCGAAGAATGGGGACTGGCAAAGCAGAGCGACGACAGCGACTTCATGTTCCTCAACATCGGTCCGCAACACCCCGGCACGCACGGCGTTTTGCGCATCATCCTTCAGCTCGACGGCGAAGACATAGTGGACGCTATACCTGACATTGGCTTCCACCACCGCGGTGCCGAAAAAATGGGTGAACGCCAATCGTGGCATACCTACATCCCCTATACCGACCGCGTCGATTATCTGGGCGGCGTGATGAACAACCTTGCTTATTTGCAGGCCGTGGAGCAACTCGCAGGTATAGAAGTGCCGGAACGCGTGAAGTATATCCGGGTCATGTTGTGCGAACTCTTCCGCATTGCGAGTCACTTGGTATGGTACGGTACCTTCGCGCAGGATGTGGGGCAACTCTCGCCGGTGTTCTACATGTTCACTGACCGCGAAAAGATATTCGACATCATCGAAGGGATTTGCGGCGGCCGCATGCACCCGAACTGGTTCCGCATCGGCGGCGTGGCGCAGGACCTGCCCAAAGGCTGGGAACAGCTCGTGCAGCGCTTTATCGACTACTTTCCGAAGCGCATCAAGGAATACGACAACATGGTGATGAAGAACAGTCTCTTCAAAGCCCGCACGGTAGGTATAGGAATCTTCACTAAGGAAGAAGCAATAGAATGGGGCGTGACCGGACCAAACCTGCGTGCCTGTGGTTTTGAGTGGGACTTCCGCAAAATGCGCCCTTACTCCGGTTACGAAATGTTCGACTTCGAAGTGCCTACCGCCACCAACGGCGACTGTTATGATCGGGCCGTGGTGCGGATAGCTGAAATGCGCCAGAGTCTGCGCATCATCGAGCAATGCGTGAAAAACATGCCGGCCGGTCCTTATAAGTCCGACCATGCCATTACCACGCCGCCCATTAAGCAAAACACCATGCACGATATCGAAACGCTGATCACGCACTTTCTAGGCGTGACGTGGGGACCGGTGATACCGCCGGGTGAAGCCATGAGCTGCATCGAAGCGACCAAAGGAGCAAACGGCTACTATCTGACCAGTGACGGGAACACTTCCCCTTACCGGGTACGTATCCGCACTCCCTCGTTCCCGCACATGCAAATGCTCCCCTACATTACCCGCGGCTATACCGTAGCGGATTTGCTGTCGATACTGGGCGCGATGGATTATGTGCTGGCAGACATTGATAGGTGAGTTGAGTTTAGGAGTTGGGGAGTTTGAGAGTTTAGGAATTAAAAATTATATAGTTATACCTGTAGGGACAGGTCGCGACCTGTCCGAATCGTGCACCAATTTATCTGTCAGAATCAGGATTACGGAGATTAAAAAGGATTCTCAGGATTAATAATGCTTACGGCCATTGGTAGCTTCTCAACAGCTAAAAAGCTTGAACTAATAACAATAATGAAATAAGAATTTTAAAGAAGTCTAATTCAATCTTGTGTATCCTTTTTAATTCTAAAAATCCTGATTCAGACAATTTAACCATTTAATCCCATGCTGACCACCGAAGAAAAACACAAAATCGACCACGAAATCAGCTTGGTGCCTTCTGCAAAGAATGCCTGTATCGAAGCGCTGAAAATCGTGCAGCAAAGTCATGGTTGGGTTTCAGACGAGAGCCTGAAAGATGTGGCGGATTATGTGGGGATGTCACCGGCGGAGCTCGACAGCGTAGCGACTTTCTACAACCTGATTTTCCGCAGACCGGTGGGGCGGCATGTGATTCTGGTGTGCGACAGTATCAGTTGCTGGGTGATGGGCTACGAAGGTATACGCGACCGCCTATACGAAATACTCAACATCAAATACGGCCAGACCACTGAAGACGGACGCTTTACATTGCTCCCCAATTGCTGCCTCGGCACCTGCGACCGTGCCCCGGCCCTTATGATTGACAACGATTTGTACCGTGACCTGACGGTGGAACAACTGGACGAGATTCTGGAAAAGTATACCTAAAACCCAAGCGGGCATACCCATGGAGAAGCCCCTGACCCAACACATTGTCCCCGGACGCGCACCTCTCTCGCTCAAAGAGTACGAGAAAGTGGGCGGCTACCAGTCTGTGCGCAAAATCCTGAAAGAAATGTCACCCGCCGACGTGCAGGCCTTAGTCAAAGCCTCCGACCTGCGGGGCCGCGGCGGAGCGGGCTTCAATACCGGCCTGAAGTGGAGCTTCGTGCCGATGGGACCCGAAGCGGCCAAACCGAAATACCTCGTGGCCAACGCCGACGAAATGGAGCCCGGCACCTTTAAGGACCGCGTGCTTTTGGAAGGCAATCCCCACCAGTTGATAGAAGGGATGATTGTGGCATCCTACGCCATCGACGCGAGCATTTCCTACATCTTCATGCGCTGGGCCTACAAGGTGGCGGCACGGGAAATTATCAAAGCCCTCGACGAAGCCTACGAAGCGGGCTATCTGGGTGAGAACATTCTGGGTTCGGGCTTCAGTCTGGACATGCACCTGCACACCGGCGTAGGCCGCTATATGTGCGGCGAAGAAACCGCCTTGCTCAATGCCCTCGAAGGCAAACGGGCCAACCCACGGGCCAAACCGCCTTTCCCGCAGGTGAGCGGTCTGTTTGGCAAACCGACCATCGTGAACAATGTGGAGACGCTCTGCTGTCTGCCGCACATCATTAACAACGGCGCCGAGTGGTTCAAAGGCCTGAGTAAAACCGGTGACGCCGGCACCAAACTCTACGGCATCAGCGGTCGCGTGAAAACGCCCGGTTGCTGGGAACTGCCAATGGGCACCACCATCCGCGAACTGGTTGAAGAGCACGGTGGTGGCATGCAGGATGGCTACCTCTTCAAAGGCCTTTTGCCGGGCGGCGCTTCCACGGATTTTCTGGTGGAAGAGCACATGGATGTGCCCATGGATTATACTTCCATTCAGGCAGCCGGCAGTCGCATGGGTACGGGAACCATGATTATTCTCGATGACCAGACTTGTCCGGTGGGTTTCGTGCACAACCTGCAGCATTTCTTCGCGCAGGAGTCCTGTGGTTTCTGTACGCCTTGCCGCGAAGGCTTGCCTTGGGTGGAGAAAATTCTCTTGGCCATCGACCGGGGTGAAGGCAAACCCGAACACCTCCTCACACTCGACTTTCATACCAAATACCTCGGCCCCGGCAATACGTTTTGTGCCCTCGCACCCGGCGCCATGGAACCCCTGCAGAGCGCTCTGAAATACTTCAGAGAAGATTTTGAACGACACATTCACGAACAACACTGTCCTTGGAGCAAAGCAAAAGTATGGCAACCATCTATATAGACGACAAACCTTACGAAGTACCTACAGGCAAAAACCTGTTGGAAGCCTGCCTCACCCTCGGCAAGGACCTCCCCTACTTTTGTTGGCACCCGGCCATGGGCTCCATCGGTGCCTGTCGTCAGTGCGCCGTCAAGGTATACAAGGACGAAAACGACACCAAGGGCAAACTCTTTATGTCGTGTATGGAACAGGTGCGTGACGGCATGCGCATCTCCATTGCCGACATGGAAGCCAAGGAATTCCGGGCGCATGTCATTGGCTGGCTGATGACCAACCACCCGCACGACTGTGCCGTGTGCGACGAAGGCGGCTCCTGTCACCTGCAGGATATGACCGTGATGACGGGCCACAACTACCGGGCTTATCGCTTCGACAAGCGTACCTACATCAACCAGTACCTCGGCCCCTTCATCAACCACGAAATGAACCGCTGCATACAGTGCTACCGCTGCGTGCGCTACTATAAAGACTACGCCGGCGGCAAGGATTTGGACGTGTTCGCCGCCCACAATCACCTCTATTTTGGTCGCCACGAAGAGGGTGTTTTGGAGAGTGAGTTCAGTGGCAACTTGGTAGAAGTATGCCCGACCGGCGTGTTTACTGACAAGACCCTGAAGCAACACTATACCCGCAAATGGGACCTCACCATGGCACCCTCCGTTTGCCACCACTGTAGCCTTGGTTGCAACATTTCGGCAGGCGAACGTTACGGCACTCTGCGCAACATCACCAACCGATATAACGGCGAAGTGAACGGCTACTTCCTCTGTGACCGCGGCCGTTTCGGCTACGAGCACGTGAACCACGTAGGCCGCATCCGCAAGCCGCTGGTGCGGGCGAAACTCCCCGAAGCCACAGACAAATTAACCGCTCTGCAAGCAGCCGCAGCGGCATTCCGAACCGGCAGTGTGATAGGCATCGGTTCACCACGGGCTTCGCTGGAGTCGAACTTCATGCTCAAGACACTAGTGGGTGATGATAACTTCCATCACGGCGTTTCCGACACCGAGCACGATTTGGTGGATTTGGCATTGAAGATTCTGAAAGAAGGCGCTGCCCCTACTCCATCGCTGCTGGAAGTGGAGCAAGCCGACGCGGTGTTTATACTTGGAGAAGATTTAATCAACACCGCTCCCATGCTGGCACTGGCCGTGCGGCAATCGGTGCGCAGGCAACCGTCGCTCGAGCATATATCCAAAGCTAACATACCCGTGTGGCAGGACGCTGCGGTGCGGGAACTCATGCAGGACGAAATGGGCCCGCTCTTCATCGCCACCATCCACGACACCAAACTCGACGAAATCGCCACCCATACCTACAACGATTCCCCGGACGCCATAGCGCGATTGGGCTTTGCGGTGGCAAACTTTATCCATGCCGATTTCCCGGAAGTGCAAGGGTTGAACGAAGATGAACTGCAGCTGGCGCGTCAGATTGCTGATACCCTGATGGCTGCGAAAAAACCACTTGTGATTTCCGGTACGCATTGCTGCAGCGAACGGGTACTGATGGCCACCGCCAACATCGCCAATGCGCTGGCGGCTAAAGAAAAAGAAGCGGGCATTGTGCTCACTCTACCAGAATGCAACAGCATGGGTTTAGCCATGCTCGGCGGCCATAGACTAGAATCAGCATTCGAAGCGGTGCTCAATGGCTATGCCGATACGGTTATCATTCTCGAAAACGACCTCTACCGACGAGCCAATGCAGGTATGGTGACCAACTTCCTGAAGACCGCCAAGAACGTAATCGTGCTAGACCACCTGCACAACGCCACCACCGAAGAAGCCGAAGTCTTACTGGCAGCCGGCACTTTCGCCGAAGCCGATGGCACGCTCATTAACAACGAAGGCCGGGCGCAGCGCTTCTTTCAGGTATACCCGACTGGCGAAGACCTGCAGGAAAGCTGGCGCTGGCTGGGCGAACTGGGTACTTTGCTTGCCCACGACCGCATCAGTCACTGGCACGGCTTCGATGACGTGCTGCAGGCCATGGTGAAAGAAATGCCGGAGTTTAAGGGTGTAGACGCCGTAGCGCCGGGCACCGACTTCCGAATTGCCGGACAGAAAATACCACGTGCGCCCCACCGTTTCAGTGGCCGAACTGCCATGCTGGCCAACATTAACGTGAACGAGCCCAAACCGCCGGTTGACCCCGACGCGCCGCTTTCCTATACCATGGAAGGCTACCGCGGACAGCCACCATCTTCGATGATTCCATTTTTCTGGGCTCCGGGCTGGAACTCGGCGCAGGCCACCAACAAGTACCAACAGGAAGTGGGCGGAAATCTAAAAGGCGGTGACCCTGGTTTGCGCTTAATCAAGCCGGACACCAACCATACCGCACCCTATACCCAGACGGTGCCGCAGAAATTCCAGCCGCTGGAAGGCCACCTTTACATGCTGCCGCTTCACCACATTTTCGGTTCCGAAGAGCTTAGTATGCACTCCCCGCCCATCGTGGAGCGGGCGCCGGAGCCTTATGTGTTGCTCAACGAAGAAGACGCCATTCAGATGAAACTGCAGGAAGGCCAGAGCCTGAGTTTCACCATCGAAGGGCAGGTATACCAGCTGCCTGTAAAAATAAGTCCGATTATCCGCAGCGGCACCGCAGGTATGCCCGCCGGATTGCCGGGTATACCTTATGCCGAACTGCCTGCGTGGGCCATACTTAACCGAGAACTCAAATGGAAACAGCAACCCCAAACTACTTACTGATTATCGGCGGCGTGCTCTTCGTCATGCTCAACGTGGCGGCACTGCTTATCTGGGTCGAGCGACGCGGTCTGGCTTTATTGCAGGACCGCTATGGTCCCAACCGCGCAGGGCCCTTCGGCTTGCTGATTGTGGCCGCAGACTCCATCAAGCTGTTCTTCAAACAGGACTGGATTCCGCCTTTCGCCGACAAACCCGTGTTCATATTGGCCCCGGCAATTGTGGTGGTCACGGTGCTGATGTCCTTTGTCGTGATCCCCTTCGCGCCGGGCATCGTGGTGGCCGACCTCAACATTGGTTTGCTGTTCTTCTTGGCGATGTCCTCGATGGGCGCTTACAGCATTATCCTCGGCGGATGGGCTTCGAATAACAAGTACAGTTTGCTGGGCGCCATGCGCGGCGCGGCACAAATGATTTCCTACGAAGTGTTTATGGGTCTGTCGCTGATGGGCGTGGTGGTACTGGCCGGCTCTTTCAACCTAAGTACCATAGTGGAAGCGCAGCGGGGACTCTGGTTTGTGGTGCCGCAGTTCATCGGCTTCATCATTTTCTTCATCGCAGGTATAGCCGAAACGCACCGCCTGCCTCTGGACATTCCAGAGTCTGAAAGCGAATTGATTGCCGGTTTTCACTCCGAGTATTCGGGTATGAAATTCGGCATGTTCTTCATCGGGGAATATATGGGGATCACGCTGATCTCCTGCATGATGGTGGTCCTGTTTTTCGGCGGTTGGCTTGGTCCTGATTTTCTACCGCCCATCGTGTGGTTCATCCTGAAAACGGCATTCTTCCTGATGATATTCATCTTGCTGCGCGCCTCTATGCCGAGACCAAGGTATGACCAATTGATGGAGTACGGCTGGAAGGTGTTGCTGCCGCTGACCTTGTTGAATCTGGTAGTGACTGCTGGGGTGGTGCTGTGGTTGAATGATGGGTTTGAGGGAGTTTAGGAGTTGGGGAGTTGGGGAGTTTGAGAGTTTAGGAGTTAGAAAGTTGAGAAATTGATAACACGAGATTGTCCCCTTGAGGGGACTATAGGGGTGTAAAGCCTGTTGAGAAGTACGTTTCTATTTGCTTAGCGTCCCGCAAGTGCGAGAGAAATAAGTCCCCCTTTGAAGGGGGCAGGGGGATGACAATCGTGCATGAATAACACCCCTATTGAACCTCGGTCGCAAGTTTCGAACTCGCGTTCTCACTTGTCCTCAAGGGGATAGTTATCGAGAATGAAACGACGATATCTTCAAGGATAGAGTGTCGCTGCAATTAAGAAATAGAAATAAACGAAAGGAGCACTTATGTTTAGTTTATTGCGCAGTATGTGGCTCACGTTTCTGCATGCGTTTCACAAGCGGGAAACCATCCAGTATCCGGAGCAAAAGGCCATCCTCCCAACCCGTTGGCGGGGCCGCATTGTGCTGTCACGCGACCCGGATGGTGGGGAGCGCTGTGTGGCCTGCAACCTCTGCGCCGCCGCCTGTCCCGTGGATTGCATCGCGCTGCAGGCCACCGAAGACCCGACCGGCCGGCGCTATCCCGAGTTCTTCCGCATTAACTTTTCGCGCTGCATTTTCTGCGGCTTCTGCGAAGACGCATGCCCGACTTACGCCATCCAGCTTATACCTGATTTTGAGATGGGCGAGTACAACCGCCAGAACCTCGTCTATGAAAAAGAAGACCTCCTCATCAACGGGCAAGGCAAGTACCACGGCTACAACTACTACAACGTAGCGGGCTTGGCCATCGGCGGAAAAGGCAAGGGCGAAGCCGAAAACGAATCCCCTCCAGTTGACATCAAAAGTTTACTCCCCTAGCCTATGGAAACCGCATTTTATATAGCCGCAACCGTCGCGGTGCTGGCCACCATCATGGTCATCACGCGCTACAACATGATTCATGCCCTGCTTTACCTCGTGGTGTCCTTTTTGGCCGTAGCCGTGGTGTTCATCACCATGGGAGCGCCCTTTATGGCAGCTCTTGAAGTCATCGTGTACGCCGGGGCCATTGTGGTGCTCATCATCTTCGTGATTATGATGTTGAGCCTCACCCGCGAAGATGTGGAACAAGAAAAAGCATGGCTCCAGCCTAAACTCTGGATGGGTCCTGCCCTGCTCTCTTTTGTCTTACTGGCAGAACTGGTATACCTATTGGTCATCGCCGAAATGCCAGCCGCGCCTGCCGTTGCCGGCAGCTACGTCGACGCCAAAGCCGTCGGTCTTGCTTTGTACGGCCCTTATGTGCTGGGCGTGCAGCTCTCCGGTATTCTGTTGATGGCAGGTATAGTTGGGGCCTACCACCTGGGCCGTCAGAAGAAAAAAGTCATCCACCGCTTTCTGCAGGAAAAGGAACCGCAAAAAGAAAGGAGCGCCGTTATATGACGACTATACCCATGGAGACCGGTTTGTTGTTGGCGGGCGTGCTGTTCATGCTCGGGCTTATCAGTGTGATGATTCGCCGCAACATCATTTTCATGCTCATTTCAGTGGAGATTATGCTGAATGCTGCCGGGCTGGCCTTTATCGTGGCGGGTAGTCACTGGGCGCAGCCGGACGGACAAATCATGTTCATCTTCATCCTGACGATGGCCGCCGCCGAAGTGTCGGTTGGTCTGGCGCTGATACTGCAGATTTATCACCAGCTGAAGACGCTCAACAGCGACGCGGCTAACTTTATGAAAGGATAACGCTATGGAAGAATTACTCTGGTTAATCCCTGCCCTGCCCTTTGCTGGTGCCCTCCTGCTGGTGCTCTTCGGCAACCGCATTTCGCGTGCGCTGGTCTCGGCCATCGGGGTCGGAAGCGTCGGGCTTTCAGCCGCCATCACGCTCGTGCTGGGCTTCGAGTACCTCAGTTCGCGACCGGCTTTTATCCGGCAGGAAGTATGGCAGTGGTTTGATGTGGCAGGCTTCAGTCCCTCCATCGCCTTCCACCTCGACGCCCTCTCGATGGTCTTCATTTTTGTCATCACCTTCGTCGGATTTCTAATTCACATCTACTCCACCGAGTACATGGCCGAAGACATGGATTACGCTCGTTTCTTCGCCTGCATGAACCTGTTTGTGGGCTCCATGCTCATGCTCGTGATGGCGGATAATTTGCTCCTGCTATACCTAGGCTGGGAAGGCGTGGGCCTCTGCTCCTACCTGCTGATCGGCTTTTGGTACAAGGAACCCGCCAATGGTTATGCTGCCCGCAAGGCCTTCATTATTACCCGCGTGGGCGACACGGCCATGGCGATTGGTTTGTTCATGCTCTTTCAGCATTTCGGCACCTTACACATACAGAGCATTTCCACGGAAGCAGCGCAGGTATGGAGTATCGGAAATGAAACAGCACTTATCATTGCCCTGCTCCTGCTAGGCGGTGCGGTAGGTAAATCAGGTCAGTTGCCACTGCAGACTTGGCTACCCGACGCGATGGCGGGTCCGACGCCGGTAAGTGCGCTCATACACGCCGCTACCATGGTGACAGCCGGCGTATACCTGGTGGCCCGCATGCACGTCATCTTCCAGCTTTCTCCCATAGCCATGATGGCCGTTGCTGCGATTGGTGCAGTCACGCTGCTTATTGCGGGCTTTGCGGCGCTCACACAGTATGATATCAAACGGGTACTCGCCTACTCCACCATCAGTCAGGTCGGCTACATGTTTTTGGCCTTGGGTGTTGGCGCTTGGTCGGCAGGTGTGTTCCACTTCATGATTCACGGTTTCTTCAAGGCATTGCTGTTCCTTTGTGCGGGGGCCATTATTCTGGCTTTACATCACGAACAGGACATGCGGAAAATGGGTGGCCTGAGCAAGAAACTGCCCGTCGTGTTCTATACTTTCCTGATAGGTGCAGCCTCGCTGGCGGCCGTCCCGCTGGTGTCGGCAGGCTTTTACAGCAAGGACCAGATTCTGTGGCTGCAATTGGCCGGTGAGAACGGCAACATCTGGCTATACCTGGCCGGTTTGCTGGGCGCTTTCATCACCTCTATCTATACTTTCCGAATGGTGTTCTTGACCTTCTTTGGTGAAGAGCGAACGCATGTCGGGCACAAACCAACCATGGCGATTACGGTGCCGCTGATTATACTGGCCGTGCTCTCTTTTGCCGGTGGTTTCATCGAGCTGCCGCACAATTTCGGGCATGTGGTGCTCTTCTCCGACTTCCTCGCTCCTATCCTGCCGGTTGTAAACGTGGTGCCGGATTTTACACAGTATGAATGGATGTTGCAATTGCTAGCGGCAGTGATATCACTGAGTGGCATTTTCATCGCCTACCTCTTCTACTACAAAAAGCCGGAGCTTATCGAGAACATTCACCGCTCCGAATTTGCCATGGCCATACACCGTTTCTGGCATTCGGGCTGGGGCTTTGACCAACTCTACGACGCGCTTTTTGTGCGGCCTTATGTATACCTGTCGAAGGTGAATAAAAACGACTTTATCGACTCCTTCTATACCTTCCTTGCCAACGTGACACAAGGGCTGCACCAGCTCTTTTCCACCACGCAAACCGGCATCATGCGCAATTACGTGGCGGGCATTGTAGTCGGCGCAATTATGATTCTAACCATAAGTCTACTGCTATGATACTGGTCTGGCTAATTGTGATACTGATGGCTGGCGGCGTGCTGGCTTGGATTTCCGGAAAAGTAAACCGTACACTCCCCCGCTGGGTGGCGCTGGGTTCGGTGGCCGCTGTTTTCGGGATAACGCTATACCTGTGGCTGAGCAATCCGGTTCCTGTTTTGGGCTCGGCCTGGCTTATACAGTTTACCCAGCCATGGATTCCGCAATGGGGCATTAGTTTTAGTCTGGCACTGGATGGCTTGAGTCTGCTCATGCTGCTGCTTACCTTTTTTATCGGGTTGCTGGCCGTTCTTATCTCGTGGCGGGAGATTCAGAACAAAGTCGGTTTCTTCCATTTCAATCTGCTGTGGGTGCTGGCAGGTATAACGGGCGTGTTCCTCACCATGGACCTCTTCCTTTTCTACTTTTTCTGGGAAGTCATGCTCATCCCGATGTACTTCCTCATAGGTATTTGGGGACACGAAAACCGCCGCTATGCCGCCTACAAATTCTTCATCTTCACGCAGGCTTCGGGTCTGCTCATGCTGCTGGCCATACTCGGACTTTACTTCATTCACGGTAACCAGACCGGCGTCTATACCTTCAGCTATTTCGAATTACTAAATACCACGCTGACTCCCGAAGCGGCACGCCTGCTGATGTTCGGTTTCCTGGCGGCCTTCTTAGTCAAGTTGCCTGTAGTTCCTTTCCACTCGTGGCTACCCGACGCGCACTCCGAAGCGCCAACTGCGGGCAGTGTGATTCTGGCAGGCCTGCTGCTTAAGACAGGTGCTTACGGCTTGCTCCGCTTCGTTCTGCCACTCTTCCCGACAGCCACCGTGGAGTTTGCGCCATGGGCCATGCTGCTAGGTGTAATCGGCATTATCTACGGGGCGATACTGGCCTTCTCCCAAACCGACCTCAAACGGTTGGTAGCCTATACCAGTGTGAGCCACATGGGTTTTGTGATTCTAGGCGTGTTTGCCTTCAACGAGTGGGCGCTACAGGGCGTGGTCATGCAGATGATTACGCACGGACTGAGCACGGGGGCCCTATTCATAATTGCCGGCTTCCTCTACGAGCGCCTCCATACCCGTGATATCCGGCAAATGGGCGGCTTCTGGTCTACGGCTCCTAAGATGGGCGTCATTGCGCTCATCTTCGTCATGGCATCGCTCGGCCTCCCTGGGTTGGGCAACTTCATCGCCGAATTCCTGACGCTTGTCGGTTCCTGGCAGGCCAACAATTGGCTGACGGTTTTCGCGACCATCGGCCTGGTGATGGCAACCATATACTCCCTGCGCATCATGCAGAAAATCTTCTTCGAAGCCAACCGCATGGAGCAACCTCTGGCTGACATGAACGCCCGCGAAATGCTGATTGCCTTACCCATGGTGGCGATGATTCTGTGGCTGGGCCTCTACCCACAGTCTATACTCGACACCGCCCGGCCTAGCATACAAGAACAGCTGCAGGCTTACACCGAACCGACAGTAGAAGAAGTACCCCTGGCAGGTGTGGTTGAAAAGAAAAAGGTGGCTATACCTGAAAAGGCAGTATTGACGGAAACACTTGGTGAAAAGAGTCCAAGAGCTATTCTCCCTACCTCCAAATCATCAAACTAAAATGCCATGACGCTGACTGACTTCCAACACCTGATGCCGCTGCTCATCCTCACCGTTGCGGTGCTGGTGTCCATGCTGGTGATTGCCGTAGGACGCAACCACAAAATCATGTATGTCATCACGGCCGTCTCTTTCCTGGCGGCTTTTGCTTCGCTGTTTGAGCTGCGGGATGTAGGGCGCTATACCATCGAGCCGCTGCTGGTCATAGACGGATTTGGCGTATTTTACATCGGTATGATTCTGCTCACGGCGCTACTCATCAGCATGCTTTCCTATGCCTATTTTGAGCAACGGGAAGAGCGCAAGGAAGAGTATTACATCCTGCTCTTGCTGGCGACCATCGGAGCTTGTGTGCTGGTCATCAGCAAGCATTTTGCTTCACTTTTCCTGGGATTGGAGATATTGAGCGTTGCGCTTTATGCCCTCATTGCATATCTGCGAACCCGGGAACGGTCCGACGAAGCAGGTATAAAATATTTAATTCTGGCAGCTTTCTCTTCAGCTTTTCTGCTTTTCGGGATGGCACTGGTCTACGCCAGCACTGGCACCATGGAGTTTGCAGGTATAGCCGCGGCCATTGCCAACTTCACCGAGCTGCCGCTGCTGCTCCTGACAGGCTTCGGTCTGATGATTGTCGGGATTGGATTTAAGCTAAGTGTCGTACCTTTTCACATGTGGGCACCCGATGTATATGAAGGCGCTCCAGCACCAGTGACGGCTTTTATTGCCACCGTTTCCAAAGGGGGTGTACTGGGTGTGCTCATTCGCTTTTTCATGGAAGTGGACGGATTCCGCTACCCGACCCTTGTACTCATCTTTACCATCGTGGCCATTGCCTCCATGCTGGCCGGTAACTTGCTGGCCTTGCTCCAGCGCAACGTCAAACGCATCCTCGCCTATTCTTCCATCGCGCACCTCGGCTATTTACTCGTTGCATTTCTGGCGGGCAACCAGATGGGCGTGGAAGCGGTGACCTTCTACCTGGTGGCCTATTTCATTACTACCGTCGGAGCCTTTGGTGTAGTGGCTATGCTCTCGGATAAAGAGCGTGACGCCGAGCAACTCGAAGACTACCGTGCCCTGCTGTGGCGTAGACCGTGGACGGCGGCGGTGTTCACAGCCATGCTGCTCTCGCTGGCAGGTATACCGCTCACCGCTGGTTTCGTCGGCAAGTTCTATATTCTGGCGGCTGGCGTCAATACGCAGCTCTGGCTGCTGGTGGTCATGCTGGCGCTCAACAGTGTTATTGGTCTCTTTTATTACATCCGCATTGTGGCTGTCATGTTCCAGCAACCCGAAGCAGAAGTTGAGCCGCGTGGTCGATTAAGGCCGTCTATTTATGTAGCTAGTGTGGGAACGCTTACCGTACTAGCATTGCTGTTGGTTTACATAGGTGTCTATCCTTCCGGTTTATTACAGGTCATTCAAGGCCTGCTTGTTACAGCAGCTCCTTAAAATAGAAATAAATGCTCTTTACATAAAGCCCGTCCTGCCGGACGGGCTTTCCTATTTATATGTCTGAATCTTTGCGTTTCTTTTAAATAATTAGCAATCAAGGACAATTGTTGTTAACGATGTATAAGCAGTAATGAAAGACTGAAACTAACCCACGCATCAACCCTAAATAATTAAATTTATTATTTACTTATTCACAAATTAATCGTAAATAGTAAAAGCCTCCGCTAAAGCTTGCTATTAACTCTTTTACATGTTACATCATGATGAAAGCCGTGCTGTTGGTACTGCTATCCTTTTCTTTTTTGTTCGGATATAGCCAGCCCCAAAAGCAGCAATTATACCGCACACAAATCACCACACACAATGGTGAACAAGCAGCAGGAGTGCTGACATACCTGGGAGACACGACTCTTCAACTTGCATCATTGGCTCAGTTTCGGAAGGGCAAACTTATTGGGGAGCCTGTGCTGACAAACTACTCTATAAAGAATGTGTACTTGCTGCGCGTACGTAAGCAAGGCGCACCTGGCAAGGGAGCAATGATCGGCGGTTTGATAGGTATAGTAACCGGTGCTGTGGTAGGAAATGTGACACATAAACCATGTGATCCGTCTGCGGGAGGTTGGTTAGGTTGCCTGGAGATCATCAACAGGACAGAAGCTACCTTTCTGGCTGGAGCCCTTGGAGGTATAGCCGGGCTAGGTATAGGAGCATTGGCAGGAGCGGCCAACAAACGCATTTACATTTATGGGGATCGGGAAACCTACATGCAGCAGAAAAATAATTTAGCCACTTATGTCTATAGGCCATGAAAGCCCGCAAAAATGGGTCGTTCAGGGTAGTACCCTTCGACCCATCACATGAACAGGCCCTACTGGAGTTAGAAAAGCTGGCGCCACAGGGAGCAATGGTTAAGATGGAAATCATCCGCCCTGCGTATTTAAGCCGCGCAAAACTATTTGAAGACTACGCTGCATTTTCCGTTCTGACGGAGGATGACAAATTGATTGCAGGAGGTATAGGCGCCCAGATCCCCATGCTGATGAAAGGAAAACTTAAGCAGACAGGTTTTGGATTCGATGTGCTGGTGCACCCTTCCTTCCGAAACCGGGGCGTCGGTCGTGAATTAGCCCGCCACGTACGGGAAGACTTTTTTTTCCCAAGAGGCCTCAAGTTCCAGTACACCATTTTACGGGCTGGCAACATGCCCATGCTCCATCTACTTTCCAGAACTTACCGCAATACCTTTCTCTACCAGTTTGTTTACCTTACGTTCCCAACAGCCCGCACCATTCGGGTAGAGCAAACCAGTATTGGCCAACAGAGTTTCAGCATTGGATTACTTTCTAATCAAGACAGTCTGACTGATTATTATGACATGACGGACGCTGGACTTGGCTTATGGCATACCTATAAAATGTACGAACTTAAAATAAAGTCGGTAAGTCCTGTGCTGAGTGGTGGCCTTTGGTTGGGTAATCGCTTTATACGCACGAATAAGTACGTGCCTCGTGTAGGTTCTGTGCTTAAAACAACCACGTTGTTCAACTTAAACGAATCCAATATTCATACCCTGCCTGAAGTTTCACTGCAACTTTACAAGGAAGGTATCAACTACCTGCAGATCTGCTGTCACCCGAACGATGCCATCTTCCGCTCCTTGCATAAAAGTGCGCTGAATGCCTCCATCCATTATATAGTAAGTACCCAGGAAATAAATTCACTAGAGGAACTTACCCTGGATGTCCGGTCTCTCTGACAATTGCCTATCTTTGGAACACACCTGCTTGTCAATTTCCATGAAATACTGTTTCCTCTGTTTCTTAATTTTATGCTGTGTGCTGCAGTCAGCCAGCGGACAGCATAAGAATGCTACCTACAGCGTGACCTTTAGGGTACATGCCCCCTCCACACCTGATTCATTGCAGGTATACCTGACTGGAAGCACCTCCGAGTTGGGCAATTGGAATCCGGCCGCTATTAAGCTTGACTCCGTTGGCAAGCAGGTATGGGAAAAGAAAGTGATCCTCTTATACACATCAGTGCAATACAAATTCACGCTTGGATCTTGGGACCATGAGGCAGCTGATGAAAAAGGGCGCCCACTCCCAAACTTCTCACTTCAGCTGACCGCTGATACAGTAGTAGAACATACCTTGCAGAAGTGGACGGAAAAGAGTAAGCGGCCTGTAACAGGTGGCATTACGGGCACTGTAGCCTATCATCGTAACCTCGGCACCGGAGTACTTAAGCCACGTGATTTGATCGTTTGGCTGCCACCAGGCTATGAAAAGGGCAATAAGCGCTATCCGGTAATCTACATGCACGACGGAATGAATGTATTCGACCCCGCCACCAGCTCGTTTGGAGTAGATTGGCGCATAGACGAAACGGCTGACAGTTTGATACGCAGCAATCAGATGAAACCTGTTATCATAGTAGGTATCTATAATACTTCTGACCGCATGGAGGAGTATGTGCCGGGTGCCAAAGGAAGCGCCTACATGGATTTTGTAGTAAACACTGTAAAGCCACTGATTGACCAAACATACCGAACTAAACCTGGCGCAAAACACACTGTAACAGGTGGCTCATCTGCCGGTGGGATTATGGCGTTCATGTTGGCTTGGGAGTATCCGCAGGTGTTCAGTAAGGCGATCTGTATGTCGCCCGCTTTCAAGATCATGCACATTGATTATGTCAAAGAAGTGCAGGCTTATACAGGCAGTAAGAAAAAGCTTAAGCTCTACATTGATAATGGCGGAATTGACCTGGAAGCACGTTTGCAACCCGGTATAGATGAGATGCTTCAGGCCCTGCAGGCACAAGGTTACCGCCATGGCAAAGATTACCTTTGGGTATTGGATGAAAAGGCCCAGCATAACGAAGCAGCCTGGGCTAAGCGAATGCCCAAAGCCCTTCAGTTTATTATTGGCAGATAGGCGAAAACAACTCTCTTATTAGCTTGTCTTAAAATATTGTAAAACATATATATTAGCAGCTTACGTTGTTTTATACTCCTCTTGACTAAACACCAAAAAACCTGTCTCAGGCGTTGTAAAACTTGATTATTGACCAGTTTTAATATGTAAAGTAGTAGTTTACACCCTCAACTCCTATAGCTCAGCTTAGCATCTTATTGCATTTTTCCTTATCTTGAAGAACAATTATTCTTACACATTTCCGGTTATAAACACAGGTACAAGAAAGGAGCATGCTATGGGACAGCAATTTTTAAAGTATGGTTGGATATTGGTAGCCCCGCTACTGATTTTACAGTTGAGCGGCGAGAACAGCCTCAAACTGAGCGCCACTCCAAACGAGCGCAATGACAGCGCATTTGAGGCAAACAGGCAAATCTTCACTTCCCCAGCCTTGCCCGATGCCATCACATTTGCGGGTGAGCCCGTACCCTTGCATGTGCCGGACGTAGCAGAGCGCCTTGACCGCGAACTGCTGGCGAACTCCTACCTGCACACCAGTACGTTGCTTGCCCTGAAACGCATGCAGCGCTATGTTCCTGAAATCAAGCAAATGCTGAAGGAGAATGATATCCCGGAAGACTTCGTGTACCTGGCGCTAGCTGAAAGTTTGCTGAGCCATGTGACCTCTCCGGCCGGTGCTTCGGGTTTCTGGCAACTAATGCCTGATACAGCCCGCGGATATGGTATGGTGGTGAATGGCGAAGTTGACGAACGTTACCACATCCAAAAATCGACTCTAGCAGCCTGCCGCTACCTCAAAACTGCTAAAGCCAAATTTGGTAACTGGACAAATGCCGCCGCTTCTTACAACCGTGGCATGGCAGGTATAGAGCGTGCCATGAAGCAGCAGGGCGTCAATGATTACTACGACTTATACCTGAACGATGAAACGTCTCGTTACATGTTCCGCATTCTGGCCTTGAAGGAAATACTCGGCAATCCTCAGAAATATGGTTTTGACCTGGCAGAGGAACACGGTTATAAGCCGCTCCCGAGCAAACCGCTTACGGTCAATAAGACGATCTCTGACCTGCCAGCTTTTGCACTGGAGCAAGGCATAAACTACAAGACACTTCGCCTTTATAATCCATGGATCAGAGGCTATAAGCTGACTGTGCCGGAAGGCAAGGAATATGTGTTGGATATGCCCATGTAAGCTAACCGGAGAAGGAAGATTTCTAAAATAGGACAATGCAACCGCTGAAGTTCTTAGTAGGCTAATTCTCATACAGGTATAGCAACGGAGCATATAACCGAACAAGGCTAAGAGGGAGTGTCGGAAACATCCGCCACTCCCTTTCTGTATATACGGTCATGAGCAGAGCATTTGTAAAAGAAGACGACGCCGGCGAAGCGCCCATCATTCCACCACGGGCTGCCCTACCCACGGGAGTCCCGAATTATGTACGTCCGCAGGGATTGGAAAAACTGCGTGCCGAGTTGGAAGATCTGGAAGCAGAGCGTAGTATTGTGGAAGCCAACCGCGAAAACGAGGCTGACCGTACACGCCAGCTCACTATCTTGAACGGTAAACTGAGCGCCCTGAACGGACGAATTGCCAGCGCCAAAGTCATCGACCCACAAGAACAAAACGCTGACGAAGTACGCTTCGGCGCTACAGTCAAACTGCGCACTATCAACGGCGGCAAACCGGGCACAATTCGAAAATTCACCATTGTCGGTGTGGACGAAGCGGATGTCACGCTAGGCCTGATAGGATTTGTAGCCCCTATTGCACAAGCTGTAACAGGCGCAAAAGTTGGTCAGAAGTTGCATCTCAAACTAGGCCGTGTGGAAGAGGAGGTGGAGGTGGTGGAGATCAGGTATAGTTGAACTAGAAAATTGAAATTGTCATTTCGAACGCTAGTGAGAAATCTGAATGTATAAGGTAACCAGATTTCTCGCTACACTCGAAATGACAATGAAAGAAATGGAGTCCTCTTAATGCTGATGTCCCTGTGGTGGACTTACTGGCGTTTTGGGATCAGCGACCGCGGCATTCTGCCCTCGTCTATACGTTTCTTCCGTTTCCCCGCAGGTCAGCATGGCCTGCCCGAAATACGGGTTACGGATATCCTTTATCTCACTCAGCCAAAAAGCCCCTTTATCGCCTAAAGCCATCGGACAGGATTGGATGTAGGCCATTTCATGCTGAATGCCAAACACCTTCACCGCTTCAATGACATGATCGGATAGCGGTGAAAAAGCGGCTCGTTGTTTTTCAAGATCACGGCTCTTCTGAATAGCCTCGGCATTCGACTTCAGTGTCGGCAACAAGGCCATCCACTGATCATGCAGCTTGCCGTCCATTTCGTTCATATCTACTGCGCCTAGTTTCATCACAAAAGTACCGGCTGCCTGACGAGCTGCTGGCACATCGGATGCCACCAACGCATTTTTCAAGGTATAGTATAGGTCTACAAGTTCGGTAAGTTGCTTTTGGAAAGCTTCCGGTGCTTTTGGGCCACCTGCTGGCGGAGGTGACATCATGCTGTAATTGCCTCGCAACTGCGCAGCACCATCCACTGCAAACACCCCATTGGTCACCACTTCCTCGCCTGCCTGCAAACCGGATTCCACCACATACCGTTCGCCCATGCGTGGACCTAGTGTTACTTCGCGCATCTCAAAAGCAGGCATTTCCTGCCCCGGTACTTTTACATACACAACAGAGCGTTTACCTGTCCACAGCACAGCGCTACTCGGCACTGATAATGACTGTTCCTTGGCACCGGTCGAGGTCTTAATACGAGCATCAGCAAACATACCTGGTTTCAGCTGGTTTCCTGGATTCTGCACCTCCGCCCGCACCTCAACAGCACGTGTCGTGGCATCCAGAACAGGCGTGATAAAGGCTACCTTGGCTGTAAATTCTTTGCCAGGTATACCTGGGACGGTAAAAGTGATGATCCCGCCTTGCTTGATCCAGGACAGGTCTGTTTCATAAGCATCCAGCACTACCCACACCGACGACAAGTTTGCCACTTCAAACAAAGCAGAGCCTGTAGTCACATAATCGCCGGCGCTGACCAATCGCTCTGTCACCACCCCGGCAGCATCAGAATAAATGTCGAAATTGGTGATGATCTCAGATGCATTCTCCATGCGCTTGATCTGTGAGTCACTCAGCTTCCAGAGCTTGAGTTTGGCACGGGCCGCATCGTACAGTTCGGGCATCAAATCTTTGGCACGGACAGCTTCCTGCAATTCTCGCTGCGCAGTGATCAGCTCCGGCGAATAAAGCGAAGCGAGTCGCTCACCACGGCGCACTTCCTGCCCCGTGAAGTTCACATAGAGCCGCTCAATCCGACCAGGAAACTTGGCCGTGATGGATGAAACCTGCTGTTCGTTCAGGGCCACACGACCTGAGAGTGTCAGCTCATTTTCCGGATTCACCATCTCCAGTTTTGTGGTTTGAATATTGGAAAGGGCAATCGCCTCTGGTGTCATCTCCAGCACATAGCGGCTGGTTTTGCCGCCGCTTCCGCCATTGCTTACCGGTATCAGGTCCATGCCACAGAGCGGGCATTTACCGGGTCCGTCCTGCCTGATCTGCGGATGCATGGAGCAAGTATACTCGGTAGCACCCGCCACCTCACCGGTATGGTCGTGTGCCTGTTCTGAACCTCTGCCGCCAAACAACAGCCAGCCCAGCAGCAAACCGCCCAGGGCCACGAGTAGGTAGGTTCCGATTCTTTTATTTCTTGGATTCATTGTTTTAATTCTAATGAATTGATGCTTTATACATTCTTGCTAATATTTCCCTCTCGAAATCAGGTAGATTTTATTTTTTGTCTTCCTGAAAGGATCCTGGTAGTGAATAGCTAAGGCTTATCCTCCCATGAACTAAGATCCTTACAGGATGACAATAGGAAACATAATTACCTTGACTCTTAACCCCTCTAGTTATCCCCCTGCATCATGCGGTTGATGGCCGACACGGCGATGTTCTGGTTGGTTATGGCCTGTAGTTGCTGTTGCCTGTAGCTGAGCAGACTCTGCCGCTGCCGGATGATGTCTTCTATACCTGAGCCGGTCACGGAGTAATTGTTTGTGAGCAGGCGGATGGTCTGTTCTGTCAGCGTCACCTGATCTTTCAGAAGATTGATGCGGCTTACCGAACTTTGGTATTGGTAGAGCAGATTCTCCAATTCCGTGAACAGCTCCCGCTCTGTCGCCTCCTTTTGATACACAGCTGCCTGCTGTGAGAACTCAGCTTCTTTCTTAGCCGCATTGTATTTTTTACGATAGATCGGCAGGGTCAGGGTCACCATGGGCATCACCATGTTCTCCCCTCCCATCGCCATTTGAGTGGCTTCGTCGGTACGCGGTTTAAAGATCATGTAGTTTAACCCAACCCCGACCATCGGCCGGCCCATCAGCTGCGCCATGCGCAACTGCGATTCCCGTGCCTTCTCGTCCCACTCGTACATTTTGAGCATGGGATGGTTGCTGCGAATCGAGTCTTCGATCAGCGACAAGGTAGCCGGCAATGCAGCAGGTAAGAGTGTATCGGCAGAAATAACCGTCATACTTGGCCGACGGCGCAGCAATTGGTTGAACTGAACCTGCAACGGTCTGCGTGCCTCGTGATGTAGTAAAATCTGGTTTTCAAGTTCTTTTACCTGCAAGCGAAGCAACATCACATCCACCATGGAAGTGCCTCCTCCGCTGCTGCCCATGCTCGACATGCTACTACCACCTGCCGACATGCTGCCACTGCTAGCAACGCCAGAAGCTGCCCCTCCACCGGAGCCCCCCATACCTGCCATTCCCGAGCCGCCACTACCAGCAGCGGTCGAACCAGTTGACCCGCCTGTTGTACTTCGAGCCGGCGTAGCAGCACCTGAAGTGCTGGCTGCCGGAGCCGTCTTATACCTGGCCAGCGCCAACCTTTCGAGCGTCTTCATAATCTCCAGTTCCTTCTCCATCAGGATGGACTCCTGATCGTTCAGGTATAGCTGGTACCAGATAGTGCGCACCTCGTGGTACAGGTTGATCTTCGCTTCGATGAAAGAGGCAAATTTCATCTGGGCCATGTAATTTGCCTCGTCACGGGCTGCTTTTTGGGAGCCGAACCACGGGAACATTTGCATCACCGAAATATCACCCACCTGATTGCCCATGAAACGCTCCATCGGGCGCAAAAAGAAGTTAAAGGAAGCCTCCGGATCAGGTAATGCTCCCACCTGCGGGGCACGTTGCAGGGCGGCCTGATACTCAGCATAGCGGGCCTTCAGCGTCGGGCTGTTCTCCCCTGCCTCCACCAGATACGCTTCCAGCGTTTGTGCCTGCACCAGGGGCATCGCCCCCAGCAGCAGTATTATGATGGCCAGTATTTTTTTCATACGGTTTCTTTATTGATTTTGAGTTCTTCACGCCAGCTATACAGCACCGGCACGATCAGCAAAGTGATCAGGGCCACGAACATACCCCCGAAAGAAGGGATCGCCATCGGGATCATGATATCGGAGCCTCTTCCTGAAGAGGTAAGCACCGGCAACAGTGCCAGCAAAGTCGTGGCAGTAGTCATCAGGCAAGGACGCACGCGGCGTATACCTGCCTCCATCACGGCGTCGCGCACTTCGGCTCTCGTTTGTGGTGTACTGCGCTCAAAGCTTTGCTTCAGGTAGGTACCCATCACCACACCATCGTCGGTCGCGATGCCGAACAGGGCGATAAAGCCTACCCATACCGCCACACTCAGGTTGAAGGTGCGCATCTGGAACAACTCCCGCATGTTGGTTTCGCCAAATGAGAAGTTCATGAACCAGCCCTGGCTGTAGAGCCAAAGCATCATAAAGCCCCCGGCAAAGGCCATCGCGATGGACGTGAATATGAAAAGGGAGGTACTCACCGAACGGAACTGGAAATACAGGATCAGGAAGATGATGAGCAAACTAAGCGGCACGATGAAGGACAGCCTCTCTTCGGCACGTATCTGATTTTCGTAGTTACCGGAGAACTTGTAGCTCACCCCCGCTGGCACCACCAGTTCACCACTGGCAATCTTCTCCTGCAGGTAGCGCTGCGCATCCTCTACAACGGTCACCTCGGCAAAACCATCCCGTTTATCGAGTAGCACGTAGCCGGTCAGGAAGGAATCCTCGCCGCGGATCATCATTGGGCCCGGACGGAACTCCACTTTGGCAATGGAGGTCAACGGAATCTGCGCCCCACTGGAAGTCGCGATCATAATGCGATTGACAGATTCCGGATCATTACGGTACTCGCGGGCGTAACGGGCCCGAATGGAATAGCGCTCGCGGCCCTCCACAGTCGTGGTCAGCGCCATGCCACCCATCGCTACTTCGATGTATTCCTGCACATCGGCCACATTCAAGCCATAACGGCCCATAGCGCGGCGGTCCAGATCGATCTCCATATAAGGCTTACCCAGTGAACGATCGGCGTAAACAGCCTCCGGCTTTACGGACGGCACCTCTTTCAAAAGTCGCTCCATTTGCATGCTGAAGTTTTCGATGGTTTGCAAGTCGGGGCCGTATACCTTCACACCCATCGGTGCACGCATACCGGTTTGCAGCATCACCAATCGGGTTTCGATCGGTTGCAGTTTAGGAGCGGAAGTCACGCCCGGCAGATCGGCCACTGCCACGATCTCGTTCCAGATATCGTCCGGCTTAAGGATGTGGTCGCGCCACTGTCGGAAGTACTCGCCCCGCTTGTCTTCGATGAGCTTGCCTCTCTCGTCGCGAACAAAATTGCCGTCGTCACCTACTTTGTAGCGGATCTTATACCCGTTTTCATCCGTGATGTATTCAGATTTGTACTGAATCACGTTCTCGTACATCGACATTGGGGCCGGGTCAAGCGCCGTCTCGGCACGACCGGCTTTGCCCACCACCATCTCCACTTCAGGTATAGCCGTGATGAGCATGTCGAGTTGCTGCAGGTAGCGCTTGTTGGCCTCCACACCGGTATGCGGCATGGATGTCGGCATGAGCAGGAAAGCTCCTTCGTCTAGCGAGGGCATGAACTCTTTGCCCATGCCTGGGAAGGTATGCACCAGTCCGCTCCACGGAGATGACGTGCGCACGTTCACCCCTACTTTATCGAAGCCTGTTGCCACCCAGCCGAACACCCCGTTAAAGCCGATCCAGATATTCAGGCCCAACAGCATGATGAAAGCCGGTATCAGTAGAAAGGTACCTTTGTTAGCCAGACACCATCCCAGCACACGGGGGTACACCTTGATGAAAAAGGAGAACAATCCCAGTACCAGGCCAATGACCAGCAGGATGAAAATGAAGTTGACAAAATAGCTCACCGACACGCCCAACGGCACCCATTCAGTAGCCAGCAGCCATGCCACTGCCAGCACGGCAATGGCCACCATGATCAGGCTGTGATGTCGACCAAAACGCTCCGGCTGGTAGTAGTTGAGCAGGTTATTCGCAGCGATCAGAATTAGCGTTATACCTGCCAGCGGTACGATAAAAAAGGCCACTATACCCAAGCCAACCAATGTCCAGTTCAGAATCTTACTCCAGACAATGTTGCGTGACTTCAAACTGAAAATGGAGTGCGCAAAGGCCGGCATGATCAGGATGGTGAAGATCAGCGATGCCACCAGTGCAAAGGTCTTCGTATAGGCCAGCGGACCAAACAGCTTACCCTCCGCCGCCTCCAGCGTGAACACCGGCAAGAAGGAAACGATGGTCGTGGACACAGCCGTCAGAATCGCAGTGGCGACCTCCGTGGTGCCATTGTACACCGTCTTAAGCAATGACTGTCCCGGCGGGGCCTCCTCCATGTGCCGCAGGATGTTCTCGTTGAGAATAATTCCCAGATCGACCATGGTACCGATGGCAATAGCTATACCTGACAGGGCCACGATATTGGCATCCACCCCGAAATACTTCATTAGGATGAAAGTCATCAGTACTGCCAATGGCAAGAGTGCCGAGATCAGCAGTGAAGCCCGCAGGTTGTAGACCATTACGATGATGACGATGATCGTAATCAGAATCTGTAGAATGATCGCCGTGTTGAGCGTTCCGAGCGTCTCGTTGATCAGCTGTGTACGGTCATAGAAAGGCACGACCGTTACTTTGGAAACACGCCCATCGGCCAACGTTTTGGAAGGCATACCTGCCGCGATATCGTCCAGTTTGGCTTTCACGTTGTTGATCACAGCCAGTGGATTGTCGCCATACCTTGCAATCACGACGCCACCCACAGCTTCGGCGCCGCTCTTGTCGAGCACACCCAGCATAGAGCGGTCAGCAGGCCCGATGTTCACCCGCCCGATGTCTCGGATGCGGATCGGGACGTTATTGGCTACCCGCACAGTGGCTTCTTCGATGTCGCTGATTTCCTTCACGTAGCCTAGCCCGCGTACCAGGTACTCCACCTGATTGATTTCTACGGTGCTGGCGCCCACTTCCTGGTTGCTTGCCTTTAGGGCGTTCATTACCTCCATCATGGAGACATTATTCGCCTTCATGGCCACCGGGTCCAGATCTACTTGGTACTCTTTTATATAACCGCCCACAGAGGCCACTTCGGCCACGCCCTGCGCTCCGGCCAAGGCGTACTTCACATAGAAGTCCTGGATGCTGCGCAGTTCGTGCAGGTCCCAGCCCCCGGCCGGGTTGCCTTCTTCGTCGCGCCCTTCCAGGGTATACCAGTATACCTGACCAAGCGCCGTAGCGTCAGGTCCCAGCTTTGGGGTGGTTTCAGCTGGCAGCAGGTCAGCTGGCAAAGAGTTTAACTTTTCAAGGATGCGGGACCGGCTCCAGTAGTACTCTACCTCATCATCAAAAATGACATAGATGCTCGAGAAACCGAACATGGAGGTCGAGCGGATTGTCTTCACGCCGGGCATACCTAAAAGGGAGGTCGTGAGCGGATAGGTAATCTGGTCCTCCACGTCCTGCGGGGAGCGGCCCATCCACTCGGTAAAGATGATCTGTTGGTTTTCACCAATGTCCGGTATGGCATCTACCGGCACCGGGTCGCGGGGCAGGAAGTTCACGTTCCAGTTGAACGGCGCCACCATAATGCCCCAGCCCACAATAAGGAGCAACAGCAGGGTGGTTACCAGCTTCTGTTCCAGAAAGAATTTTATAATGCTGTTTAACATGCTTTGATCGATTGAATGCAATAAGAAATGGCGCTTCCCAAAAGGGAAAGCCAAAAGCTATACCTGACCAAAAAGGCCGGGCATCATCGAAAAAGCAGGTTTATAGCAGGAAGGACTGCACGAACACAGGGATGTCCTGCGTCAGCAAAGGAGGTGAATGGTCCGGCACGAAGGTAGAGGCCGGTTCGTAAAGTTGGAAAAGGGAAGTCCAAACCGTGGCAAAGGCAGCAAGAAAGGCCATGTCCGGAACGGACAGTTTAAAAGTCGGACTGACGGTTTGCTCGTCCTCCACTTCCAGCACAACGGTTTGGTCCTGACAGCAGTCTTCGTCCATGGCTGGCTTATGGCAGTCTGGGAGGCTTTCGCGCTGTTTTTCCATTTCGCAGGCGGCGCTGTGCGAGAAGAATGAAGTTGCCATCACCTCACCTGCGCACAAATGCTGCGTGATCGTCATCCCCACAGAGGAGAAAACAACCAGCAAAGCCAGCGTCAGGGTCAGTATGGTGCGAATCAGCTTCAAATGTAGGTGCGTCCGTTTAGACGAAGATACGTTTTCTTTTGCAAAAGTAGTCAGGAAAACGCCTGCATGCTTACAGATTTCGGGTTAAAACTTATAGAAAACGACGGATGACCAATGTTTTGCTCTAAAAAGCCTTCTGGAGCAGTTATGATTCATGTCTGGCATAACTTAATATTCACACAAAGACGTATAGCACTATAGTAAGATAACCACTACCAGAAGAAGATGAATAATATAAAGCAGGAAGACCAGGGCCGCGTGCGAGAAAGTTCTTTTGATGAAACAAACGAACAAATTGATCACCATATCCGGCAGAGCATCGCTCGCTATAAGGGCCGCAGTCACGAGGAAATATCAGAGCGCATTCGTGAACTTGACCAGGAATGGAGCATAGAGCGTACCTTGGAGGTAAATGCCTCAACACTAGATTTGTCGGGCACCTTGCTTGGCGCTTTTGTAAACAAACGCTGGTTCATTTTGCCAGGTATAGTCTCTACTTTTCTGTTGCAGCATGGATTGCAGGGCTGGTGCCCTCCCCTGCCTGTCATGCGGGCGCTTGGCATACGTAGTCGACGCGAAATAGATGAAGAGCGGTATGCACTCAAAGCCCTACGTGGTGATTTTGATGACATTTCCCCTAAAAGCTCACCTTCCGAAATCCTAAATACGGTGCGGACTACGTAAGTATATATTTTAAAAAAAATGATTTTTATCATCTTCTGACAGACTAAAAACATGGATATTTGTTCTTTTCCATGTTATGCGTCGAAAACCTGCGTCTATACCTGTCCTACACTGGCTTATCAGTGGCATTGTGCTGGTCGTTGCCATGGTGATCATTGGTGGCATCACCCGCCTGACCGGTTCCGGACTTTCTATTACAGAGTGGAACCTGATCTCGGGCACACTGCCTCCGCTTACTGAAACCGAGTGGCTTGTTATGTTTGAAAAGTACAAGCAGTTTCCAGAGTATCAGAAACTGAACTTCAGCATGACAATCGCTGGTTTCAAGCAGATTTTCATGTGGGAGTACCTGCACCGCCTGATTGGTCGTTTCATTGGGATCGTCTTCCTTGTACCTTTTCTTTATTTCTTATACCGCAAAATGCTGGCCCCATGGTTGGTAAAACGGCTGGTTTTTATTCTCTTGCTGGGTATGGCCCAGGGTGTGATGGGCTGGGTTATGGTAATGAGCGGACTCAGCGAGAATCCCTACGTGAGCCATTACCGATTGGCGGCGCACCTTTCACTGGCCTTACTGTTGGTGGGCGTTATACTCTGGACAGTGACCGATCTGCTGGATCCTGTTTCTTCACCTTCTAAAGCAAAACATCCTCATTATACCTTGTCCTGGCTGGTACTGGGCGCAATCGTGCTGCAAATTGTATTGGGCGCCTTTGTAGCGGGACTGAAGTCTGGCTTCTCCTACAACACCTGGCCACTCATGCAGGGTGAGTTCCTTCCGAGTTACTTAAGTGGTTCTCTCGTGATAAATGAGCTATTTGACAATGGAGTGGCTGTGCAGTTCGTCCACCGCTGGTTTGCATTTGTGGCTCTTGGTGGCATCTTACTGCTCTGGTTTAAAGTCCGACAACAATCACAATCTGTTAGCATACAATTCATCGTCCACCTGTTACTCCTAACAGGTATAGCTCAAGTGGTTTTAGGCATTTTCACACTGGTGCTCGCTGTTCCGCTCAGTTTGGGCGTACTGCATCAGCTGGTGGCTGTTATACTGTTTTCTGTCGCCGTACTGGCTGTGCATCAACTGCGCAGGCTCACACTGCGTGAAGACAATGTAAAAGCGGTCCTTACAAAATCTCCTTCTTATCAGCACGTTTAATTTATAGTACCTATGTCTACTACCTTCATGCCCGAATACAAACCCAAACCTATACCTTACCCTAGTGATGAAAATGCACGGGTCCTCGACCTGATGTATTTTGATTTGGACTACAACACCTTAGAGAAAGAGTTTGAGGATCTGACAACCCTGGCTGCACAGGTGGCCGGAACCAGTATTTCATTACTCAATTTAATAGACATCTATACCCAATGGACGGTAGCCAGTCACGGTTTTGGCACTACCCAAAGACCTCGCGAACAAACTGTTTGCCAATACACCATATTGGAATCAGAGCATCTGGAGGTGAAAGACCTGCAACAGGACGATCGTTTTAAAGACCTGGCTGAGATCAAAGACGGGTTGCGCTATTATTTCGGGGTGCCTTTGCGCACGCAGGGAGGCCACAATATTGGTGCGCTTTGTGTGATGGATACCAGTGAGATAACGATGTCGACAGAAAAAGTGCAGGAGCTCAAAACGATAGCCGCTGAGATTGTAAAGCGTCTGCATACGCTGAAAGAAATGCAGTCCATGCGCCGTGAGCTGGCAGAGGCCCGGGCGGTCATCAGAAGAGTTGCCCATGACCTTCGCGGTCCGCTGGGAGGCATCGTGGGGCTTGCCCAGATACTGATTAAAAAGGAAGGAAAAAGCAGTCCTGAGGAAGTACTTCGGATGAGCCAGATGATTCACAAAAGTGGCAACTCACTGCTGGGACTAGCCGAAGAAATCATGCGGGGCGGTCAGGATACGGCAAGCGATACTTCTCAGGAAAATGGCATTACGATGCAGGGGCTGAAAGACAAACTTGAAGAAATTTTTCAGCCACAGGCCACCGACAAGGCCATCGGTTTTGAAGTCATTATCAATGAAGCGCTAAGTTCGATCGTATTCCCTAAAAACAAGCTACTCCAGATCATTGTCAACCTGGTTACAAATGCGCTGAAGTTTACCCCGCCTCTAGGTGAAGTGACTGTCAGGCTGGACCTGACACTATCACAAAACCAACGCATACTCTGCATTGAAGTGCGTGATACAGGTATAGGCCTGAACCCCGATCAAGTGGAAGCGATCATGCAGGGGCGTGCGCTCAGCACTTCAGGCACGACAGGTGAGCAGGGTTACGGCATGGGGTTGCAACTCGTTCGGCACCTGCTAGCTGGCATTGATGGCAATATGCGCGTCGAAAGCATACCGGGCCAGGGCTCTACTTTTGAACTGCATATCCCAATCGGCACCGTGTCGCATAACGCTTAGTGTTACCAAAACGTAACGCCCCTTCCGGTGGCACGTTCTGGTGCCAGTTGACGGAAGGTATACGCTAATCCGATCTCGTTTGTAGCGCGGCTGATGGAGCGGGCTTCTTGGATGGGGCTCTCGTAGGCATATGTAATGCGGAACTGTCGGTAGTTCAGACCGGCAGCTACATGAAAGGCCTGATCATTGCGATAACCCGCTCCTGCCCACAGCAGCTCGTCATACACCAGTTTCACCTGTCCCTCCACGGTGCCTTTCAGCTGCTCATCATACTGGTACAGACCATTTACGATCAGTCCGAAGCGGTCCGCCATGGCGGTCCGGAAGCCGGCCTGCGCCATATGTTTGCGGGTATAGACGTCTTTCATGAAATTGTCCCCGCTCTTCATAAAGTGCCCTTTGGTAATATCCTGCATGGCATAGCCGAGGTAGTAATTAGCCGACGTCAAGGCGAAGCCCAGATTAAAATCAAACTTACTCATGCTGTTCTGGTCACCTAATACGTGCTGGTAGCGCGGGTCACCGGTGTTGTCCACTACCAAGCTGTTGCCGTCAAGCCTGAAATTATTGAAAGTCAAAGCTGTACCGAATCGTAGGCTGAGTGACTCTGTCAGTCGGACACCGGTGCCATAGTTCAAGCCGACCTGCGTCTCTCTTGTCGGACCGAAGCGCTCCTGTAGTGCAATAATCCCAAAAGCATGGCGGGCACCCATGTAGCTGCTGCGTGTATCGCGGTACTGGTAATGGCTGGTACGATCTGTTGTTTTATTCAGATCCGCCATATCCAGCTCACCAGAGAAGAGAAGGGTTTTGGGAGCATCCTCAAAACCAGTCCACTGGTTGCGATAGTAAGTCCGGAGCATGGAGCCCTCGTTACCGGTGAGGGCCGGATTGTAGAAATGCTGGTAGGCAGAGAAATTGCTGATATACTTGCGGTTCTGTGCTTGCAGTCCCGTGATCGTCAATAAAAATATAGCTGTTACTACTAATCTGTTCATGAATGCTTACTTAAGAACTGTTAATACACCTTTCTGCACGAGGTTAATATCCTTCACCTCAATGATGTAGAAATAAGAACCCTCTTTTACCTGTCCGTCCTGACTGCGCCCGTCCCATCCCTGCTCCGGGTTAGTGGTATGGAACAATCTTCTGCCAGCCCGGTCAAATACCTGGATGCTGATCTCGTCATAGAACTTGAGTTCCGGTACCGTCCAGGTATCGTTGATGCCGTCGTTGTCTGGCGAGAAAGCGTTGACCAGTTTAATCGGATTGGCCGGCTGGTATACCTCCTTGTTCAGTGTGAAGGTTTGCTCGAAGCTATTTCGGTAAGGGTCGGTTGTACGCACCCTGATCTGGAAGTTGTGGATTCCTGTAAGCCCGTTGTTTGACTTCAGGTATAGCTTGTCATCTCTGAGCTCAAAATAGGCATTGTGGTTATCTCCTTGTCCGCTTACCAAGGCATAGGTATGGGTCTCGTCATCCGGGTCGGTGGTGCTGAAGGTCAGCAGTACTTCATCCGGACCTGCATCGGGCTTAAATGACTTCTGACTGATCGCAATGGCGGTTGGTGGCTGGTTTGGCGCTACGGTCACGGTAATACTCGCCATGTGGTTGTCCTGGTTGGTGGTATTAGGCTTGAGCACCAGTTCCCCTTGCAAGGTATAAGTACCGGCTTCCATGCCATTGTAACCACTCTGCAGCCATTTCACATCCAGTTCTTCTTCTTCGCCATTGGTGTAGCGCACTTGCACCTGAGCAGGCAATGGCAAGTCATCAAAGCTTGTGCGGAATGGTACACTGATCTGTTCCAGATTATCAACAGCCACGATGTTTTTGGTAATCTTCTCAACCTCTGCCTTTGCATCAGCTCCCCTGTTACCGGCGGCATCTACCTGATAAAATGTGAGGGTCAACATCCCGTCATGCAAACCGCTTAGGTCAAGCGGCTGCACAGTGAATGAGGAAGCTGCCGTATTCGCAGTACCGGTCACATCTGTGCCTCCTTTGTCGCTGCTGATGGTATAGAAATAGGTAGCACCCTGCTCTGCTCCCTTCACACTGAATGTAACCTGCTTTTGGTTGAGATGATCTACTTTTTCGGTGCCAAAAGCCACCGCATAGCCCGACGGTGCAGTGCCGTCATACTGAATGGTCAATGTATTGGAAGCCGTATTCGGGTTGCTGGCTGCATCCTGTGTTTTGCCTGCAGTCACACGCACTGTCACCTCACCATCTGTGGCTGGTCTGATGACAGCACTGTAAACTTGATCAGCTGTTTTCCTGAACTCACTGGCTGTGCCATTTACCACAGTGATATCCGCCACATCAAAGTCTTCAACTGACTCACTGAATCTGAAATTCACTGTAAAAGCCTCATTGGTGAGAGCAGGAGCGTCTGTGCTCAGCGCCACAGTCGGTGGTGTAGCATCACTTTGTCTGGTCAGGACGTTGGAGGCTGTGTTGCCATTGCCAGCCTGATCCTCCACTTTGTTGGCGGTTAGTTGCAGACTTACTTCTCCGTCTTTTTCGGGTGTCAACACAACAGTATAAGTCATGTCGTCGGTTTTTTGCAGGTTACTTAGCTTACCGTTCGTGGTGGTAAATGAGCTAAGGGAAAGTCCGTTTACAGGCTCGCTGAAAGTAACAGTTACAGGTATAGCGGCATTGGTCAGTTGACCTGCTGTGGTAGCCAACGTGACGGTTGGTGGTGCCACATCATAAAGTCGTTTTAAGGCAGCGGATGCTTCGTTCCCATTTCCAGCTTCGTCCGTTGCTTTATCCGCCGCTACGTTAACGACAACCTCCCCGTCAGTTGAAGGCGTAATGGTCGCGGTATAGACAGCATTGCTTTCCGCTTGTACGTTTCCTACAGAGCCGTTGCTCACGCTGATGTCAGCTGCTGCGAAGCCAGTGACTGCTTCATCAAAGGTGAACTTCACGGTAAAGGGTGCTTTCACGATTTGGGGAGCGACTGTGCTGAGCGTCACTTTCGGGCGCTTCAGGTCATAAGTTATCTCCAGCTTATTCGAGGCAGTATTATTGTTTCCGGCCAAGTCAGTTACTTTAGCAGCGGCTAAACTGATGGCTGCAGTTCCCTGTCCGTTGGCAGGAGGCGTTATGGTCGCGGTATAAGTCGATTTGTCAACTTCTTTCAGATCGCTAAGCGTGGCCCCTGTCACAGTGATATCGCCGGCAGTAAGTCCGTATACCTCCTTCGTAAACTTAAACTGTAGCTGGAAAGCCTCTTTAACAGGCGCTTTCGCACTGGTACTGATCGCAACATCAGGTCGGGTTAGATCGATGACCACAGTGAAAGCACTGCTCACTTTGCTTACATTGTCCGCTATATCAGTTGCAATGGCTGTGAAGCGGTAAGTACCAGCCGGTAAGGCCGTACCTTCATAATTGAATGTCCAGTCGCCATTGTCATTGGCCTTAACTTTGCCCAACTCACCTCGTTCTGACTCACTTACCGTTACCTCTACTCCATTCTGAGCCTTTCCTGACAGTCTGATGGTGTTGTCAGAGGTCACACCATCGTTATTTACAGCTCCGCGGTCTTCAGTGACAGCGGTGAAAGTAGGCGGTGTTGGAGGCTCTGTGATAATGGTCCAGGTATGGGTCGCTGGTGTCGCGTCTTTACGGCCTGCTGCATCTACCGCCCGAACTGACAAGGTATAGCGCCCGTCCGGCTGATTACTCAAGGTATAGGTACTGCTGACAGCTTCGTAGTTTCCACCGTTCAGGCTCACTTCAAAATAAACGGGGCTCTTGTTGCTTGCAAATTCAAAGGCAGCCGTTCTGTTATTCGATATTTCGTTCGGTTTTTTGGTAATGGTGGTCTCCGGGTTATTAGAGGAAGCTGAGGCTGGTTTTAGCAGTGGGTTTAACACTTTAAACCACTGGTTAGCCATTTTCTGATAGCCAGATGGAGCCGGATGCAGCGCATCGTCCATGTCACCTCCGCGGGTTGGTACGTCGTAAATGATGCCAGCCGCTTTTTCCATGTCTACTACCAGCAAGCGGTCGCTCTTTGTTCTGATTCGATTTTCGGCCATGGCAGCCAGTTTGGTGTTGAATCGGGAGGTATATTCTACTGCGGCCGGATCATTCTCCTGTGGGATACGGTTGATGATCAGTCCTAACACTACGGTTACTTCCTTGTTCGCTCTGGCTTCATAAGCATCTACTTCGTCGAGGATCGATGCCATTTCAGAAATTGTCTGATCATCATCGCTCACTCCCCACTGCCCGCCGTTAGTGCCCAGGTGCAGCAGTACGACATCAGGGTTAAACTTGTCCAGGTAAGTGCCAGTGCCACGCGACACTAATTCGTTACCCTGGTTACGGTAGCTGCTTGTGCGCAGCAGACTCAATATATCCATGGTACGGGAACCAGAAAAACCAGCATTTTGGTCGTTTGCCAGAAAGGCACTGCCCGACCGCTCACTACCCACAAATGTAAAGCGTGCATTGGCTCCCATCAGCAGGTCATACAATTGCTTGCGGTAGGCGATGCGTTGAGCATCCGGTCGGGTATCGCTGAATTTTGTGCCGTGCGTGTTGGAGTCACCGAGCGGCATGATGTTAAAAGTTTTGTTCTGGGCGTGTGTCGTGGCGCTAACCGTACTGCTCCAGGGCGAATCTCCTGAACTATCGACAGCCTTCACCCGATAGTAATAGGTCTCGCCATACCCCAGGCCCGTGTCGCGGTAGGTATAGACTGTTTTACCACTTACGACAGGGACGGTGGCATGCGTCTGATAGCCACTGTTAGCGAGCAGTGAACGCTCCACCACATACTGAGTAGCGCCTGTTACGGCATTCCACTGCAAGGAGACAGCACCAACAAGTGAAGGCTGTGCTTTTACACCGGAAGGGGCTGCAGCGAAGTAGGAAGGAGCATTCGGGGCAGCCGTACTACTGAATCCAGAAAAGGATGCTACTAAAAAGAATGCTATTAGAAAAGTAAGTCTGGTTTGCTCTCTATAGACGAACGCGTAGATATTAGCCATATAAACTTGAAGAATCGAATTAATACACCTAGCGAGTGCAATATTATGCAGGTTCACAGGGCTAAACGGAAATTGCCCTGACAGGTTGAGTATTTTACTTGGAATATATAGGGATACTATTTCCCATTTCCCTTAAATCGCCTCTGAAACAAGGAGATACGCTCAAATAACGCATTGTTAATCTCATATTTGCCAGGTCATTCCTGACTTTGAATTGCACCTTTGGTAAAACAAAGTGCAAATTCAGTCTCTCTGTTCCCAAGCTTCTAAGGAGATACCTGTTAAATAAATGTAAAGAATGATGCATTTGTAGTTTAAACAATTGGTTTTACTCACCAATCCTCTCATTCTTCTAACTTAATTAGGTATATACGCTCTGGCTAGTTTGTAGTACAAATAAAAGAGTCCCATACTACAACTGAGTAGTATGGGACTCCCGTTTTACAATCCTGATTATACCTATTATGAGTACATCTGAAACAGCTTACAAGTGCCTAACGCCACCCGCCGCCCAACGCCCGGTAAACATTTACCCGCGCATTCAGCTGCTCTTTCTTAGTTTCGATCAGCTCAAACTTAGATTCAAGTGCCTCACGTTGTGTTAAGAGCACTTCGATGTAGTCTGCCCTTGCGGATGCGAAGAGGTCTTTTGAAATACTTACGGACTGGGTGAGCGCTTCTACCTCTTTGTACTTCAGATCATAGCTTTTATCAAGATTATCGATCTTTGATAACTGATTTGCCACTTCAATATAAGCATTCAGAATAGTGCGCTCGTAATTGAAAATAGCTTGCAGTTGCTTGGCATTGGCGCTGTAATAGCTTGCTTTGATCGCATTTCTATTGATCAGGGGAGCTGCCAGATCTCCGGCCAGCGTGTAAAGCAAGGATTCGGGTTTCAATAAAAAGCTCGGATTGAAAGCCTCATAGCCTATACCTGCCGCTATACCCACAGAAGGATAGAACATGGCTTTGGCCACCTTTACATCCAGCCTGGAAGCGGCCAACTCCAACTCAGCTTGTTTGATATCCGGGCGATTAGCCAAAAGCTGCGACGGGATACCCTTATGTATAGTTTCTGGCACCATTTGCTCGAGAGCTTTCCCGCTCCGCTGTACAGACTGCGGGTATCTGCCCACCAAAAAATTGATTCTGTTCTCAGTTTCGGTGATCTTCTGCTGAATTTCATACTGGAGCCCTTGCGTGTGGAGTAACTGTGCTTCAAACCGGCGAACAGCTAATTCAGTCACACGGGCAGCCTCTTTCTGTACTTTCACAATCTTCAGTGCATTACGCTGCAACTCAATGTTCTGCTCTACTATGGCCAGTTGACTATCGAGTGCCAGCAACTCATAATATGCATCAGCAATCTCAGCGATCAGATTTGTTACCATAAAATTTCTACCCTCTATCGAAGACAAGTACCTGAAAACAGTTGATTTTTTAGCATTGCGCAGTTTGTGCCACACGTCCACCTCCCAGGTAGCGTATGCCCCTACCAGAAAGTCTGGCAAAGGCTCCGGCATCGCTTTCTCAGGTTTTATTTCGGTTGTCGCCTCTATCGCCCCGATGTTGGTATACCTGGCCACCTTTTCAACTCCAGCGGCTCCTCTTATACCTACAGTCGGCAGGTATTCGCCTTTTCTGGCTCTGACCTCATTTCTGGAAATTTCGATTTCCTGTAAAGTAATAAGCATCTCCTGATTATGCTGCAAAGCTGTATCAATAAGGGCTGAGAGTTGTGGATCGGAGAAAAAATGTCTCCATTGGGTGCCGCTCGTGTTGGTGGTATCCTGTGAGTCGTTATAACTCACAGGTACTGCTCTGTTCTCCCTTTTCTCCAGTAGTGATGGGGTCACACAGGCTGTCAGGCTCAGTGAAAGGCAGACCACCCACAGGCAATTGTATATGATCTTCTTAAGCATTGTACGCTACCTCCTCTGTTAAAAGTTCTTTGTCTTCTATGTATCCCAGCCCTTCCGATAGAGGACTTTCATGCTCATCTTTAATCAGGTGACGGCCATCTGCCAGGTGGGCGAATATATAATAAAGCCCAGGCACGATGATGACACCGAATACAGTTCCGAACAGCATCCCTCCCAGGGCAGAAGCACTGATGGTACGGTTGCCTATGGCTCCAGCTCCAGTTGCAATAATCAGCGGAATAAGCCCGGCAATGAAAGCAAATGAGGTCATGAGGATCGGACGGAAACGCACCCGGGCCCCTTCTATGGCAGCGTCAAAAATAGAGGCCCCTTCCTGGCGTTTCTGCACGGCAAACTCCACGATGAGCACGGCATTCTTACCAAGCAGACCTATGAGCATGATAAGTCCTACCTGCGCATAGATGTTGTTTTCCAGGCCCATCAGCTGAAGCAGCAGGAAGGAGCCGAAGATACCGACTGGCAACGAAAACACTACAGCTAGCGGAATGATAAAGCTCTCGTATTGAGCCGCCAGTACAAAGTATACAAACACAACAACGATCAGGAAGACGTAGAACGCCTCGTTCCCCCTACCTGCTTCGTCGTATGAAAGTCCCTCCCAGGCTATACCATATCCCTTTGGCAAGGTCTGACTGGCTACTTCCTGCACTGCCTGAATGGCATCCCCTGTGGTATAACCCTTTGCCGGTAGCCCCTGAATCGCTGCGGAATTGTACATATTGAATCGCATCACTTCATTCGGCCCTTGCGTTTTATTAAGCTTCATGAAGGCAGAATAAGGGACCATCTCGCCGTGTTCACTGCGAACATACAGCTTGAGGACATCCGATGGAAGCCTCCTGAATTGCGGATCTGCCTGCACGTATACCTTGAAAAACTGATTGAATTTAATAAAGCCCTGCTCGTAGGTACTGCCGATCAGGATGTTGAGGTTCTCCATTGCACTTTCAATGGAAACTCCTTTCTGCATGGCCAACTTATTGTCGATTTCCAGTTCGTACTGCGGATAGTTGGCCGCGAAAAAGGTAAACAAACCTGTCAGCTCCTTTCGCTTGCTCAGTTTTTCCATGAATTCCTGGTTTATTTTATCGAACTCGTGGTAGTCGGTATCCGAATTCTTGTCTAATAAACGCATCGAAAAGCCGCCCGAAGATCCGAAACCAGGGATGGCTGGTGGCTCAAAGAACTCCACGACGGCCCCGAGGCCTTTTGACTTCTCCTCCAGCTCCTCCATGATCTCTCTCACATTATGATGGCGCTCAGACCATGGCTTCAGGTTGATGAGGCAAGTACCGGCGTTGGAGCCTCGCCCCTCGGTCATGATCTCGTAACCTGCCAGTGAGGAAACTGATTCGACCCCATCAATCTCTTCGCATATCTTTTGCAGTTTCTGAGATACCTGGTTGGTTTTTTCCAACGTAGATCCCGGCGGTGTTTGAATGATGGCGTAGATAGTGCCCTGGTCTTCGTTAGGAATAAAACCTGCCGGCAATACCTGGTTCTCATAGAAAATACCCGCTCCAAATGCCAAAAGAATACCGAAAGTAAGCCACTTCCTGTTGACGATACGTTTGAGCAAACTCACATACCTTCCTGTCAGTTTATCGAAACCTCTGTTAAAGCGATCGAGCGTCCTGGTTAGGATTGTTCGCTTTCTTTCTTTCCCGTGGTGGTTTTTTAATAGAATGGCACACAACACGGGAGTGAGTGTCAGGGCGACTAAAGCCGAAATGACTATGGAACTAGCCATCGTAATGGAAAACTGTCGGTAAAACGTCCCTACCGGACCTGACATAAAGGAGATCGGCAGAAATACCGATACCATTACAGCTGTGATGGCAATGATAGCACCGCTGATTTCCCCCAGCACTTTTTTAACAGCGCTGTAAGGCGACAGGTGTGGCTCTTCTTCCATTTTGGCGTGGACTGCCTCCACTACCACGATGGCGTCGTCCACCACTATACCGATGGCCAGAACAAGTGCGAAAAGGGTAACCAGGTTGATTGAAAGACCAAAGAACTGGATCACAAAGAATGCACCTATCAGGGACACCGGAACAGCCAGAATCGGAATCAGGGTAGAGCGCCAGTCACCCAGGAAAATAAAGACGACGATGGCAACCAGAATAAAGGCATCGCGCAAGGTATGGACAACTTGTTCTATGGATGCATCCAGGAACTGGGATACGTCATAGCTGATCTTATAATCCATTCCCGGAGGAAAGAACGGACGCATTTCCTCCAGCTGTGCCTTCACATCTGCGATGACATCACTGGCGTTGCTCCCGTAGTTTTGCTTCAGCACAATCGCAGCCGACGGATGGCCGTCCAGGTTAGAGTAAATGTCGAAGAACTCGCTTCCTAACTCGACCGTGGCGATATCCCTGAGGTGGATGCTCTCCCCTTCGGAGTTGGCCCGGATAATGACGCCTTCATATTCTTCTGGTTTGTTATACCTGCCCTTGTAAGTGAGCACGTACTCCAGCGATTGAGCAGCTATACCGGAACTCTGGCCAAGCCTGCCCGGTCGGCCAATGATACTCTGCTCCCCTAACGCTTTCATTACCTCCTCTACCGAAATATTGTAGGCCCGCATGCGGTCCGGGTTTAGCCAGATACGCATGGCATACCTGCGGCTACCTAGAATCTGCGCCCGGGCTACCCCTTTGATCCGCTGAATCTCTGGGATCATCTTCACGGTAGCGTAATTGAACAGGAACTTCTCATCCATGCTCTCATGCTTGGAATACAGGTTGACGTACATCAACATGCTGGGCTGAACCGGTGTGATAACCACACCTTCGCGTTGCACCAGTTCTGGCAAGAGCGGCATTACCTGGTCCACCCTCGTTTTCACACGAACAACCGCATCATTGGGATCTGTGCCGGGCTCAAAAATGATTCTAAGCGTTGCCTCTCCTGCGCTGGTGGCATCAGAAGCTATGTACCGCATCCCTTCCACACCATTAATGGCCTGTTCGAGGGTAATGAGGGTTGAATTAACCAGTACATCCGCACTGGCCCCCGGATAAGCTATAAAAATGTTTACAGTCGTAGGGGCAATATCCGGGAATTGTGAAATGGGCAGCTTCTTGATAGCCAACGTACCCACAAAAACTATCATGACCGAGATGACAATGGCAAATACCGGTCTGTGTATGAATTTACTAAACATGGTCTGTGCTTTTAAGGAAGCCTGATTATTCTGCATATAAGTCTAAGTGCGCTATGACAGCACCAGGCTCCAGGAATTGGTAGTTAATTTTCTGGTTTTCGCGTACCAGCCGAAGGCCTTCCAGCAATATCTTATCATGCTCAGCCAGCCCTCTCAGCACGACATAAATGTGCGGCATTTCAGCGCCTATGGTAATTTCACGCGACTGAATAACATTGTCTTCGTCCACTACATAGACATACTTCTTGTCAAGCACCTCGAAAGTGGCCTTCTGAGGTATAAGCAATACATTTTTGAGAGGCATACCCATACGGATATTACCAGTTTCACCGTGCCTTAACAGCCCATCTGGGTTCGGGAATGTTGCTCTGAAAGCGATATTGCCCGTTTCATGGTTAAAATCGGCCTGAATGGACTCTACCACACCCGGGTAATCGAATAGCTTGTTGTTAGCCATCAACAAACTCACTTTTGCTGTTTTGTCTCCTTTTGACCTGGTTTTGTAATCGAGGTATTCGGCTTCCGGCACGTTGTAGTAGACCCACATTTTGCTGTTGTCCGAGAGGGTAGACAAGAGCTCCCCTTCTTCGACCAAGCTGCCCTGTCTGATATGAAAACGGTCGATAAAGCCATCGAAAGGAGCTCTGATCTCTGTAAACTCCAGATGAACGCGGGCCAGGGACACTTCTGCTTTCGCCTTGTCCCATTTGGCTTTAGCCATTGCCAGCTCATTGGGTGACACAATATTACCGTCGGTCAGCTTCTTGGTATTCTCGAACTCGATCCGGGCAAAATTAGCCTCTGCCTGTGCTTTTTGAAGTTCTGCTTCATACAACTTAGGCATGATCTGAAACAGCAACTGTCCCTCTTTGACGAACTGACCTTCGTCTACAAAAATTTTCTGCAGGTAGCCCTTCTCCTGGGCTCTCAGTTCAATATGTCGAATGGCGTGTATCTGGCTCACATAGTCTTCTGTGATGGTTGTATCCATGTTCATGGGGCTAGTGACCAGAAGCTTGACATCGTGTTCCTCTATTTCTTCTCCTTTAGATGAGCTGCAGCTTGATTGACACAATAAGGCACACGCTCCCATAAGCATGAGAAAGCTCTTCATGATCTTCATGATGATTTTGATTAAGTGGATGAAGTGTTGTGATTGTAATAACTAAAGGCGTGTATGAGAAAAATACACGTGCGCGACCCTATAGCTTTGACTATGGTCACATTATGCTTAATAAATTTAAAATAAATATTATTGCTCTACAGACCAGGAAGCGGCGTAGAGTGGTAGCTGCGCGGAAGCATGGCAGCTTAAGGGAAAAGAGGGTACTATAGTAAGAAAGAGTCTTTGAGCAGGTATAAAGCGGGGAACCTGCCCTTGATTGCGGCGCCATAATGCACCAGAAAATGCTTGTTGACAAGCTCAAAATCAGGTGCGAAAGCATAAAACAGACCTGTGACGCTTACAGGCAGCAAAGCAAAATGGGGTGTTTCCTCCTCCTCAGTTTCTTTGTTTACCTGGAAAGCCTGTAGATCAAAAGAAGTTTTCTTAAGAATATGCTGCCGTGAATGCTCTGGTAGGGCATCCGTAGACACAGTTGATTTTGAAAGCACTGTTGCCGCAATAGCATATCCCCCTGCCAGATTGAAGCAGGTAAGGCAGATCAGCAAAAGCAACAGGATTCGTTTCACAGTAAGTAAATCAAACTCAAAATCACTCGCAAATGTAAAGGATTTGTTCAGATCAATTACAAGCTGCTTCAATAAATTTAATACAAATATTTCGGGCTCCCATTAAGTTTTTTATTACTTATGATGCTGAGCTGATTCTTTTCTCCCCCGTTGCACCTGAGACCACCCTATTAGTAGCAGGACCACAGATACCCCCAGAAAACCGAAGTTCCAGGCCGACTGACTATCGCTGATCTCACGCACGTTGTGCAGTACCAGAATATGGTGGTCGATGATGCCTTCCACGATGTTGAACAGGCCAAATCCGAACAGCAAGCTACCCCCGAAAATACGGTTAGAAAGTACCGCATTGCGCTCGTAAGCCACACGCCAGAGCAAGTAGATACCCAGCGCCGTTGTGAGCCAGGTGAAAGCGTGGAAGATGCCGTCCCAGAACATGTTAGTTTCTTTGTTCAGCAAGGTGTCAGGCGGCAATTTGGCTGAGATCATCTGGTGCCATTGGAGAATCTGATGCAACACGATACCATCCACAAACCCGCCCATACCTATACCAATCAGTGTAGCCGCCGCTATCAGCGGACCAGTTCGAACGGGCTTTACCTCTTCAATGGGAATTTGACTTTTCATAGCGGCTCATTTGAGTTTGTGAAGACGGTATACTGCTACGCCAATGAACAGGAAAGGCAGTAGCATGTAAAAGAAAAGTTTCAGAAAGCTTTCATTGAAAATAGCCGCCTGCAGTGGGCGGTTACAAGTCGTGCAGGCCATTGCTGGAAGGCTGAACACCAGGATCAAGATAAACAGTAGCGCCAAGCGAGGCAGTATGCTAGAGCGTTTCAGCATGCGTTATACCTGTTTAATGTCACATCAATTAGCTGCACCCATATACCTGTCTTAAAGCTACTTAGTTTCTTTAAAAGCCATTCCTTGTCTCGCAATTGTAGTGGCAGTACCATCTTTTCAAAATTGAGGGCTTGTGTAACCATAGTCACTGAACTTCGCCTTGCCTTTGAAGACCTTTGTACTGTCACCTAAAAAGAAGCATGATGCAGCAATTCTGGAACGAGCGTTACAGCCAGCAAGAAATGGTCTATGGTAATACACCGAATGTATTTCTGAGAGAACACCTTCGGGCCCTGACTCCGGGCAAGATCTTATTCCCAGCCGAGGGAGAAGGTCGTAATGCCGTGTATGCCGCCAGGCAAGGTTGGGATGTGCAGGCCTTCGATTACAGTGAGGCCGGACAGGCGAAAGCATTGGCATTGGCAGCTCAACAGCGTGTCAGCCTTGACTACCGTTTGGCAGATGCCGGAAGCTTTACCACTGAACCAGAAAGTTTAGATGCCGTGGTGCTGATTTACGCGCACCTACCTGCTTCTTCGCGCCAAAGCCTGCACCGCCAGGTACAACACTGGCTCAAGCCAGGTGGCGTGGTCCTGCTAGAGGCCTTTCATCCGAGGCAGCTGGACCATACATCCGGAGGTCCCAAAGATGAAAAGATGCTGTATACGGCCGACATGCTACAGCAAGACTTTGCCGGTATGAACATCACCCTATTGGAGGAAAAAGAAATCGAACTCAGCGAAGGAGCCTATCATATCGGACCTGCCTTCGTAACGCGGCTAGTTGCCATCAAAACGAAATAGATACATCCTAAAACAGTTAAAAAAGCGATAATCAAGCAACAGACAATGGAAAAGAAACTCAACATCATGGTACCCGTGGACTTCACACCGGTTTCGTATAAAGCGCTGCAATTTCTGAATTTGATCACAGAGAAAGCATCTGTCAACCTCCACCTGGTACATGTGATTCAGGTGAACGCCGCTGAATGGGCCGGTACGACAGACTCCTCTGAAAATGTAGACAGAACTAAGCTGCATGCACAGGAGCAGCAAGCGAACCAGCAATTCGATGAGCTGAGGAGACAGGCTACCATAGATTTCTCCAGCGCAGTGGTATACGGTGGCCTTACGACCAGCCTGACCAGGTATGCCGAGCAGCAGCAGATTGACCTGATCATTATGGGCACGGAGGGGGCCGATGGCTGGTTCGAACGTCTTTCTGGTTCTGAGGCGCAGCATGTGGTGCGCCATACGCACATACCTGTCATCACCATCCAGAAAGACGCCTCTATCACGCCAATCCAGAACATCTTGTGGGTAGCAGATTTTGCTGCCGAAAAACAGCCTGAACAGTCGGTTAATACCATCAATATTTTGCAACAGCTTTTTGGTGCTCAACTGCATCTGCTCCAAATTATCGAGAAAGATGACGAGCCGAAGCTGGACTCTATCAGAGCAGATATGCAGCGCTTTGCTGAGGAACTGCAACTGCAGAACTACGAGCTGCATTTTAAGAGCGATGATAAAGTGCCAGCCGGTGTGCGCAACTTCAACCAAGAGTCAGAAATGGACCTGGTGCTGATCGGCACACACGGTCGCAAAGGTTTCAGCCATATTTTCTACGGCAGCATCGCCGAAACGCTTGTAAACCACTGCATACGTCCGCTGCTTACTTATCACCTAAACTAATATCATTATTCACATACCAAAACCGGAGCAGCTATACCTGTTCCGGTCATTGCTATACCTACCCATGCTAAAAAATTTTGCGCTGTTCGCTACCATACTGATAATCTCTGGCTGGGGCACAGCTACTGCACAGGAGCACACAAGCGGACATGCACCACACAGCTCCACTATCGAAAGCGATACCATACAAATCCGAAGTGCGAAGGACCTCTTCAGCAAAGGTGAAGTACAAGGCCACGTGCGCAACTACTTTATGGCCACGTTCAATCACGGTTCGCTGTCAGATAATTACGCCAACGCTATTGGGGCTGAAATCGGATATAAAACAGCTCCTTTGCATGGTTTCCGTTTTGGCTTTGCCGGTCTGTTTACCTATAACCTGTTCTCCTCTAATCTGGGTGAGCGGGACTTCATTGCTGAAAAGCATCCTAAACTGGAAATGGAGCTCTTTGACATGGAGAATCCCCACAACAAGGCTGATCTGGACCGCCTCGACGAGCTATACCTGGAGTATAACTCTGCCAGGCTTCGGGCGAAAGTGGGTCGCTTCAGTTTTGCCTCCCCCCTGATGAATCCGCAGGACACGCGCATGAAGCCCTACTCGTTTCAGGGTATAAAAGTGCAAGTGCCCCTGCAGGATAAAGGACTACTCACTTTGGCTTGGTTTGACCATTTCTCTCCTAGAAGTACCGTGGAGTGGTTTAAGGCAGGCGAGACGATCGGAATTTTCTCACCGGGGGTAGACGAATGGGGTAACTCCTCAGCCTACCCGCACCTTACACAAACCAAAGGCGTGGCCGTAACTGGCCTTCAGCTAAACCCTGACAAACGCCTTCAGGCCGAAGCCTGGAACTATTGGATTGAAAACGTATCAAACAACAGCTATGGCAGAGCGGTCATACAAGTAGCACCAGATGTAAAGGCAGGTGTAGAAGGTTTGTACCAATTTCAAATCGGAAACGGCGGCAACTCTGAAAGTACATTGGTATACTTCCCCGATCAGAAGCAATGGCTTGCTGGCGGTATGCTGGCCTATGAACCTAAAAACCTGCACATATCGCTTAACTACCTGCATATTGACGGGGATGGGCGATTTCTGTTTCCGCGGGAATGGGGACGTGAGCAGTTTTTTGCGACAATCTCCAGAGGCCGTTTAGAAGGTGTAGGCAAGTCAGATCTGCTAGTGGCTAAGGCTCGAAAAAAATGGTCAGGCAATTTCTCTTCAGAGCTAGCGCTTGCTAAATCTTGGCTACCGACACCAAATGATTACCGTTATAACAAGTACGGCGCCATGTCCTACTGGGGCTGGGTCGCGGACCTGAACTATTCCCCTTCCAAACCGGTGTTGGACGGGCTCAATTTCCGCTTGCTTTATGTTGGCAGAGTCTCTCCAAATATGGACATTCCACTGAAAGACATGTATTACAACACCAACTTTCACAATATCAATATTATCACGCAGCTGACCTTTTAGGCATTTTTGCAATAGTAAAAAACCAATTCAAAATGCAAAATCGTAAACCCCTCTATGTGACTTACATCACTGTGTGGGCTTTCTTCATACCGTATCTTTGTATCATAAGTCGGGAAACTCTCTGGAGCACTTCCTCAGAATTATAAAAAATAAAACCCAATACCCATGAAAATAGAACAGTTCGAAGACAAAGGCTTAGCACATTACGCTTATGCCATACTGAGTGAAAAAACAGGCGAAGTAGTGTTAGTGGATCCGGCACGTGACCCGCAACCCTACTATGACTTCGCAGAGCAAAACAACGCCAAAATTGTGGGCGTAATTGAGACGCACCCACACGCTGACTTTGTGAGCTCACACCTGGAAATACACAAGAAGACAGGCGCTACTATTTATGCACACAGCCTCGTGGGTGCCGACTATCCGCACAAAACGTTTGACGAGGGTGCTGTGCTTGAAATTGGTGATGTGAAACTGAAGTCCATCCACACCCCGGGCCACTCACCAGACGGCATCAGCATTGTGCTGGAGCATGAAGGCAAAGACAAAGCCGTTTTTACAGGCGATACACTGTTCATCGGTGACGTAGGCCGTCCGGATTTGCGGGAGAGTGCCGGTAATATCACAGCCAAACGCGAAGAACTGGCACGCCAGATGTACCAGAGCACCCGCGAAAAGCTGATGAAGCTGGATGAGGACGTACTGGTATATCCTGCGCACGGTGCGGGTACGCTTTGCGGTAAAGGTCTGAGTGAAGCCAATAGCAGCACGATTGGCGCTGAAAAAATGAGCAATTACGCCCTGCAGGAAATGACCGAAGACCAATTCGTGAAAATCCTGACCGAAGACCAGCCCTTTATACCGAAATACTTTGGTTACGACGTGGGACTGAACAAGCAAGGCGCTCCTTCCTATCAACCAAGTCTGGACGGCGTGAAGAGGTTGGATAAAAACTACAAGCCAAGCAAAGGTGCTGTAATTGTCGATGGCCGCAGCGAAAAGGTGTTTAAGAAAGGGCATTTAGAAGGCGCTATCAACATCCAGAATGGTGGCAAGTTTGAAACGTGGTTGGGCAGTATTGTTGGTCCAGAGGAGCGCTACTATCTGATCGCTGAAACAGAAGACGAGCTGAACGATTTGATTCGCAAGGCATCAAAAATAGGATACGAACTACTGATTGAAGGTGCTTTTGTGCAGACAGAGGCAGCCGAGGAGAAATCCCCTGAAATCGATTTGGATGCGTTCAAAGAGAATCAAAACGAGTACACCATTGTGGACATCCGTAACGCATCCGAGGTGAAGGGCGGCAAATTTTTCGACAAGGCCATCAACATACCGCTTCCAGAGCTGCGTGAGCGAGCCAAGGAGATCCCTTCAGGCAAGCCGATCGTGGTACACTGTGCCGGTGGTTACCGTTCTGCTGCCGGTAGCAGCATTGTGGAGGCCGCCTTGCCTGATACCAAAGTGCTTGACTTAAGCGAAGCTGTAAACGACTTTAAATAAGCCGTCTATTGATTTAATCATTCCCAGTGCAGGCACTTTTAGTGTCTGCACTGGTTTTTTTGCTTATTTGCGTATACAATTACACAACTTGCTCTACTCAGAAGGTAGGGCCGTTTCACTCTTTATTTTTTGTCATCCTGAAAGGATCTTGGTAAAGAGGGCCCCTACCCCCGCCAGTAGTATAGGCTTAAACTCCCGGGGGTAGGGGCCCTCTTTCTCATCCAAGTTTCTTAGCAGAATGACACAAGATTTTGAAGTTGTTTTCCTGGAATGAAATGGACCCAAACTGAAAGGGGGTTTTAACCTCCAAGATGGGCAGGAGTTTATACAAAAACAATCCGACCTTAATCAACATACACATCGCATGGAAATACCGCAGAAAGAAAATATCCTCAAAAGATTCCCGCAGTTTGAACCATCCCTCCTCGATGATATACTCGCACACAGCACCATCCGCGAAGTGGAGGAAGGCGAGGAAGTGATGCGCACCGGCCAATACATTCGCTCAACGGTATTGCTTTTGAGCGGACTTCTCAAGGTATACCGCGAAGATGACGAAGGCAACGAGTTTCTGATGTACTACCTTGAGCCGGGCAATGCCTGCGCCATGTCTATGATGTGCACCGCCCGTGACGAACAGAGTCAGATCATGGCCAAAGCTGTTACAGAGGCAGAAGTTATCCTGATCCCTTCGCACCTTTCTGAGCAATGGCTGGCCAAGTATAAGAGCTGGCACAACTTCGTGATCGCCTCCTACCGCCAGCGCTTCGAGGAACTGCTACAAACGCTTGACAGCATCGCGTTTAAAGGACTCGACGAGCGCCTTTTATTTTACCTCAAGCGCCATGTAAAAGTAAGCGGCAAAGAGATCCGCCTATCCCACCAGCAAATCGCCCTCGAACTCAACAGTTCCCGCGAAGTCATTTCCCGCCTCCTCAAAAAACTCGAGCAAACCGGCGCCATCACCCTACACAGAAATTACATTGAAGTACACGATTTGGAGGTAGTTTAGTCTGTAGGGACAGGTCGCGACCTGTCCGAATCGTGCACAGAAATTCCATCTTGGGAAGTAGGACTGTTTCATCCCAGGAAAACGAGCTCAGACATTAGCGTCATTCTGTAAAGAAACTTGGTCAAATAGAGGGCCCCTACCCCCGGGAGATTCAGCTCAAACAAAATGCTACCAAGATCCTTTCAGGATGACAAAAGAAAATGGTTGATACGGTCTTTCTATTGAGAGAAGCTAGGGTTGGCTATTCATGCGCGGACAGGTCACGATCTGTCCGTACGAATCTTACCTCTCAAACTCTTAAATTCCCAAACTCCTCAACTCTTATACTCCTCTGTGATACTAGTCACTGAACATCCTTTATAGTTGCTATACCTTTGTGTCAGATTACAAAACAAACGACATAATCAATGGAAATACTAGGTTATATAGCGGCCCTTTTGATTGGGCTTTCTCTTGGACTTATCGGTGGCGGAGGTTCTATTCTGACGGTGCCAGTGTTGGTGTACCTGATCGGACTAAGTCCAGTTATCTCTACCGCTTACTCACTCTTTATCGTGGGGCTTACCAGTCTGGTGGGCTCTTACAAGTTCTATAAAAATGGGCTGGTCAGCATGAAGACCGCCATCGTATTTGGCTTGCCTTCTATCGTGGCGGTATACCTGACACGCCGCTACCTGGTGCCGGCCATACCAGATGAAATCTTCTCGGTAGGTGACTTTATGGTGACGAAAGGAATCATGCTTATGTTGCTTTTCGCCGGGCTGATGGTGTTCGCTTCAGTCAGCATGATCAAAAAAAAGAAAGCACCTATTACAGCACCCTCTGACCCCGTGGATACGGTAGATGAGAACATTGACACAGAAATTGACGTGGAAGGCAACGGCTCGACGCATCCGGAACCTAAATTCAACTATGCCGGTATTCTGGCCGAAGGTTTGGTAGTAGGTACACTCACTGGATTAGTCGGCGCTGGCGGTGGTTTTTTGATTATACCTGCGCTGGTTCTCTTCAGTAAACTCGACATGAAAATGGCGGTAGGCACCTCTTTGCTGATCATTGCAGCCAAATCACTTTTTGGTTTTATCGGTGACGTGTTTAACTACGAAATCGACTGGATGTTCCTGGGTATTTTCTCGACCATCTCCATTGTTGGTATCTTCATCGGCACCGCACTTTCCGCTAAAATCCATGCCGACAAACTCAAAACCGCTTTTGGTTGGTTCGTCCTGGTAATGGGTCTGTATATCATCGGAAAAGAGCTTTTCTTCTAAAAAAAACCGATTGCGTGACCTAAGTCACTGTTTCGCGCTAATTATATGATGATATTTGTATTGTCATCAGATAAACAGGTGACGTCTTCAAAGAAAATAAAAGATTAAAAACCCTATACCCATGAAAGTAGAACAGATCTATACTGGTTGCCTGGCACAAGGCGCTTACTACATCGAAAGCAACGGTGAAGTAGCTATCGTTGACCCGCTTCGCGAGATCAAGCCATACCTGGAGAAAGCTGAAAAAGCCAACGCCAAAATCAAGTATGTACTGGAGACGCACTTCCATGCCGACTTTGTTTCTGGCCACGTTGATCTGGCAAAGGCGACCGGCGCACAGATTGTTTTCGGACCCAATGCGCAACCTACTTTTGAAGCTCACATTGCAACCGATGGAGAAAAATTAAAACTGGGCAACGTAACCATCAAGGTGCTGCACACACCGGGTCATACGATGGAGTCTACTACCTACCTGCTGCTAGACGAGAATGGGAAAGAGCATGCGATCTTCTCCGGCGACACACTCTTCATCGGCGACGTAGGACGTCCTGATTTGGCTGTGAAGTCTGACCTGACAGAAGCGCAACTTGCCGCTCACCTGTATGACTCGCTGCGTAACAAGATCATGACCTTGCCGGATGACGTGATCGTGTTCCCTGCACACGGTGCCGGTTCTGCCTGTGGCAAAAACATGAGCAAGGAAACCACTGACCTGCTCGGTAATCAGAAAAAGGTAAACTATGCCCTGCGTGCCGACATGACTAAAGAAGAGTTTGTAAAAGAAGTAACTGACGGCTTGCTACCACCTCCTGGCTACTTCCCGATGAACGTGAAGATGAACAAGGAAGGCTATGCCAACATTACCGATGTACTAACACAAGGCCAGCAGCCGCTATCACCGGAGGCTTTTGAAGCGGCTGTGAACGAAACAGGTGCTCTGGTACTGGATACCCGCAAGCCTGAAACTTTTGCAGCCGGCTTTATCCCAAACTCGATCAACATTGGTATCGACGGCAACTTTGCTCCTTGGGTAGGTGCTCTGATTCCGGATGTTCAGCAGCCGATTCTGTTCATTGCCGCCAAAGGTCGTGAAGAAGAAGTAGTGACAAGACTGGCCCGTGTAGGTTACGATAACACGCTTGGATACTTGCAAGGTGGCTTCGAGGCCTGGCAAGCGGCTGGCAAAGAAGTAGACTCGATCAAGTCTATATCAGCAGCTGCATTTGAAGCAGATTATGCCAAAAACAACAGTATTAAAGTAGTAGATGTACGCAAGCCAGGCGAATACCAGGCCGAGCACGTAGCAACCGCCCAGCATGCGCCCCTGGACTATTTGAACGACCACCTGGCAGAGCTGCCGAAAGTGGAAGACATGTACATTCACTGTGCTGGCGGTTACCGCTCCATGATCGCAGCCTCTATCCTAAAGGCAAGAGGTTTTGACAATGTCGTGAATGTGGAAGGGGGCTTCAAGGCTATCGCCGAGACAAACGTTCCGAGAACTGCCTATGTTTGCCCCTCAACTTTAAAGTAATATAGTTTAGTGTTTTGATTAGGGAAACGGGGACGGTATAAACTGGCCCCGTTTTCTTTTAAACCAAGCTGCGTGACCAAAGTCACTGAACCTGATTTGCATTACCTGTACCTTTGAATTGTAAATATTAAATCACTGACAACAAGACATAAAAGCCATGTTCAATATCTTCAAATCCGCTCCTAAGAATTACGAAAATCTGGACGGAAAAGCATTCAAAACTAAATTCCAGAGTGATCCTAAAGCAGAACTGCTGGATGTGAGAACAGCCGGTGAATTTGCATCTGGCACTATCAAAGGCGCTAAGAACCTGGACGTGACTACTGGTCAGTTCCAGAACGCACTGGGCTCACTCGACAAAGACAAAGAATACTTCGTGTTTTGCCGCAGTGGCAACCGCAGTGGTTCTGCCTGCGACTTGATGAGCGCCCAAGGCTTCAAGTGCTACAACCTCGCGGGAGGTATAGGTGCCTGGCCAAATAACTAAACAAAAAACTAGCAGATTCGGAAGGGGCATGCGACCTCGTCCCTTCCCTGCTTATCTCTCTTCATCACTAAATATTATATAGATTAAAAATATGTTAGAGCTTTTAAGACAACCATGGCCATGGTATACCTCGGGTATCGTGATCGCTTTCATCATGGTGTTGCTGTTGTTTTTCGGCAAGTCGTTTGGTTTCTCTTCTAACCTGCGCACCATTTGCTCGGCCTGCGGTGCTGGCAAAACGGTTAAGTTTTTTGATTTCGATTGGCGTTCGCAAAGTTGGAACCTATTGTTTCTGGTAGGGGCCGTGATCGGTGGGTTTATTTCAGCTGAATTTCTCTCCAACGGGGAAGCCGTTCAGATCTCACAGGCTACGATCCAAGACCTGCAGCAACTGGGTATTTCATCGCCGGAGGGCATGCAACCACAGGAGATTTTCGGACTTAGTGCCGCATTTACCCTTAAAGGATTCCTGATCCTGCTGCTGGGCGGCTTTGCCATCGGTTTTGGCGCACGCTACGCCGGGGGCTGTACTTCAGGGCACGCCATCAGTGGTATTTCCAACTTGCAGCTTCCTTCACTGATCGCCGTAATTGGTTTCTTCATCGGTGGCCTGATCACAACCTTCGTGTTGCTGCCGCTCATTTTCTAAAGCTTAAAAATACAGACTCGTGAAAGGTATAAAATTTATAATAGCCGGCATTTTGTTCGGCATCGTGATGAGTAAGTCGGAGGCGATCTCATGGTTCCGCATTCAGGAGATGTTCCGCTTCCAGGATTTCCATATGTATGGCATCATCGGTACGGCTGTCGTGCTGGGTACTATTGCCACATTCCTGATCAAGAAATTCAAACTGCGTGACTTCCAGGGCAACCCTATTGTGTTCACCCCCAAGGAAATGTCGATTCCGCGTTACATCATCGGCGGTACCATTTTCGGCTTTGGTTGGGCGCTGACAGGTGCCTGCCCTGGTCCGATGTTCGTAAACATTGGTTATAGTTACTGGGCAATCTTCATCGCCATAGCTGGAGCGCTGTCAGGTACTTACCTGTATGGTGCTATCAAAGACAGATTGCCGCATTAAAAATGAAATTAGCTGAGTGTTGAGTACATGCATGAAAGCCATATGCTAAAAGCAATGGCTTTCATGCATACCTAAAAATATCATAGAACTATGTCGACAACAGATACAAAACTTGGCTTAAGAGAGAATGCAAAGCAGTTCTGGCTGCTGGTGCTAATCAACGGTTTTGTGGGCGCCATGGTCGGACTGGAGCGCTCTGTTATTCCTGAGTTTGCCGAAACGGTTTTCGGTATTAGCGGACACACAGCGCTTCTGTCGTTTATCGTGGCTTTTGGTCTTGCCAAATCATTTGCCAACATGATGATGGGCCGGCTCACGCTCCGCTTTACCCGCAAGCAACTGCTTTTGATTGGTTGGCTCTTTGCCCTGCCAGTGCCCTGGCTCCTGCTTTACGCCAACAACTGGTGGTGGGTCATCTTTGCTAATCTCCTGCTAGGTATAAATCAGGGACTGGCTTGGTCTGCTACTGTAGTCATGAAGATTGATCTGGTAGGTGAGAAAAACCGCGGACTCGCGATGGGCATTAATGAGTTTGCCGGCTACCTAGCCGTTGGTCTGATCGCATTCCTGGCCGGCTATATTGCTTCCACCACAGGTGAGGTGACGTATGCCTTTATCCCAGGTATAGCTTTCTCCATCATTGGTCTGCTTTTGACCTGGCTCTTTGTAAGCGATACGCATGCGCATGTCAAAACGGAGACGGCACAGACCAACATACCGCTCCTGCGCAGCGTCTGGAAAGACACGACCTGGCGGCATGCCAACCTGGGTTCGGTGACGCTGAGCGGTTTTGTGAACAATATGAACGACGGCATTCTATGGGGTTTGTTGCCGGTGCTGTTGATGAGTAAAGGCTATACCTTGCAACAGGTCGGTTTATTGGCAGGCATCTACCCAGCGGTGTGGGGCCTCGGACAATTAGTGACGGGCAAACTCGGCGATGTGCTATGCAAGAAACAACTGCTGAACCTGGGTATGATGCTACAGGGTGTGGCTATTGGTGTGCTCTTCTTCAGTCAGGCCTATGCCATTGTAATAGCGGCACTTGTACTGTTGGGAGCCGGCACGGCGCTGGTATACCCGAATTTCCTGTCGGTTGTGGCCGAGAACACGCACCCCGAGCAGCGTCCACAAAGCCTGGGCATTTTCCGCTTCTGGCGCGACTTTGGCTATGTAGCCGGTGCTGTGGCAGCGGGTGTTTTCAGCGACCTATTTGGCGTGGAATTTGTACTGTTGGGCACAGCCATCCTGACTGTTGGTGCTGGTATAATTTCTGAAATAAGGATGTGCTGCACCAAAAAGCTCTTATGGCACAGCCAGAAATGCGAACCTAACTTAGTTAGCCAAACTTAGAATTGTAAATTTACGTGATAGCCGGTTTTCTATACCTGCAGCTTAAACCCAAAACATGAAGCACACGCTGCTCCTTCTCTTAAGCACTTTGTTACTCCTCTTCACCATGGCGACTTCTCATAAGCCAGTGAACGGGGTTGCCTGTGCGCTTAGAAGTGAGTTGAAGGCAGCGAGTGCGAACAAACAATTGAAGCGTCACTGCGCTAAGAAGTGCCTGAAGCACCAAACGCACTCCGAGCAGAAGAACGCTGCCAATGTCATGGTTGACTGCGGCCAGCAATTCTATGCTGTGTTGGATGTCGCTGCATCTGATCTTTTTTCTTCATCGAATGCAAGACAGCAGTTTAGGACTGTTGTGCAGCTAAAACACCTTTCGCCTAGTTTAGGCGCCGACCCTGACCCTCCGCGATTTTTCTTAACATAACGAATGCACTATACAGACACAGCCATCAGATACCAGGTTTGCCCTAATAGCTCAACCTGTCTGGCTGTGCCTTACTGGACATGTCAAGGTGATAGGCTCCTCCTATCCTGCTGCGACGATCATTGAAAGAAAAAAAGCGATCTTATGGGAAATACTTCATTGCAAAAAATATCATTCCTGGTGCTCCGCATCATGGGCAGCCTGATCTTTATCATGGCTGGCTTCAATCATTTACTTCAAACTGCCGGCGCTGCCGCCAGACTTGAAAAAGCGCCTTTTGCCCAACTGGCTACCTGGATAGCACCTGCCGAAACCCTGATCATCTTAACGGGTGTGGGTTTACTGTTTGGCGGCTGCATGCTGCTGGCTGGGTTTAAAACGAGACTAGCCGCTTTCTTACTGCTAGGTATTCTGATTCCGATTACCCTCACCGTGCAGGTTGGCGCCGAAGGTTCCGGCCCTTTATTCAAGAACATTGCCCTGATCGGGATGCTCCTGTTTTTCATAGTAAATGGAGCCGTTTATTATGGTCTGGACCAGACATTTTTTCAGAACAAACAGATGAAATCAACTCTTAAGAATAAAATAAACAGTAATTATGTAGCCGTGCTGGCTGTTGGTCTTCTGATGTTCCTCGGCTCCTGCGCCACAGGCACGACAGCTACCCAAAGCACTGCTGCACCCGAAGCAGTTGTAACTCAAACCGGAAAAAAATACGCCGTGCTGATCAGTCAGCCTAACCACCTGAAAGCTGCTGTGAGTACAGCTGAAACAATTACGAAAGAGAGCCGCTTTCAGCGGGAGAGCTTTGTGGTGATGGCCTGCGGCAAGTCCGTCGAAGCATTTGTAAAGGGCAGTAATATGGCACAGGAGTTTGAGAAAGGCAAAGCAACCGGCATCACTTACCGGGTATGCGGCATGTCGCTCAAGCAGTTCAACATCGACTCAAGTTCGCTGCTAGATGGTGTAGAAGTGATTCCGAACGGACTGACCTACATGTTTGACTTGCAGGAACAAGGCTATACCACTGTAGAGTTGTAAGCTTAGAGCAAGAAAGTGTAGATTTATATGCGACTCAGTAAAATGGATCTGATTCGCGAAAACTGATTCCAATTAAAACAAATTATCATGGATAAGAATAAATTTTCAATCAAGAACATACCCGGCTGGGCTGTCATGCTCGGTATTTTCGGCATTCTATACCTGACAGGTCTGCATACCGAAGCTATCGGACAGGTACAGCGCATTTTGCTGGCTACAGGTATAAAAAATGCAGATGTGCCCGCCATTGAGGAAGTTGCCAATGCAGCAGAGACAGCAGCCTATGAAACTGCCGGAGCGCCCATGGCAGGTGCCGGATTCAAGATGGTAGACCTGGAGGGTAAAACTGTTGCATTTGAAAGCCTGAAGGGCAAAGTGATCTTCCTCAACATCTGGGCAACCTGGTGTCCGCCATGCATTGCGGAGATGCCAAATATTCACAGCCTGTATAAGAAAATGGACCCGAATAAAGTCGCCTTTGTGATGCTGTCGGTAGACGAAGCCGGGATGGCCAAAGTGAAGAAGTTTATCGATAAGAAGGGTTATACCTTCCCGGTTTACATGCCGGCCAGCCAGTTTCCGCAGGAGTTTTACAGCACCGCTATACCTACCACGTTTATCATATCGCCGGAAGGGAAGATTGTAGCCAAGCAGGAAGGCATGGCCGAATATGATACGAAAGAAGTGCGCGAGTTCCTGCAGGGGCTCTCGAAATAAGTCACACTGAAAATAGCCGGTTAGAAACATATTGCCGGCTATTTTTTTATACTTACAAGATCAAATCCCCGGGAACAAATTCTATAGACAATTCATTGCAAGTAAAGCTGCATGGAAAAATACTGGAACATCTTCACAAGCTCTTTTTCAGACTACGGGAGTTACCTGTGGCGTGAAATGCTGCATCCGAGTTGGGGCAACTATTTCTACTGGTTGGTAGGCTTGTCGCTGTTTTTCTGGTTGCTGGAGATTGTGGTGCCCTGGCGGAAAAGCCAAGCAAAGATCCGGCAGGATTTTTGGCTCGACGGCTTCTACATGTTCTTCAATTTTTTCCTTTTCTCACTGGTTGGTTTCAATGCTATTTCCAACATTGGCGTAGAGGCTTTCAACGATTTTCTGGGCTTGTTCTGCGTTCAGAATCTAGTGGCCTTTGAGATACAATCGTGGCCGGTGTGGGCGCAGCTGCTCACGCTATTTGTACTGCGCGATTTTATTCAGTGGAACGTGCACCGCCTCCTGCACCGTTCCGACTTTCTGTGGCGATTCCACAAGGTACACCACTCTGTACAGCAGATGGGCTTTGCGGCGCACTTGCGCTTTCATTGGGGTGAAACCGTGGTATACCGCACCTTGGAGTATATCCCGCTGGCTATGATTGGCTTCGGCATTCAGGACTTTTTCCTGGTCCACATTTTCGCTACGGCCATCGGCCATTTTAACCACTCCAATCTCTACATCCCCTTGGGTCCGCTGCGCTACCTGTTTAATAATCCACAAATGCACATTTGGCACCACGCCAAGCAATTGCCCCGTCGCTACGGTGCGAATTATGGCATTAGCCTGAGTGTGTGGGATTACCTATTCGGCACCTCCTACATGCCTGAAGACGGGCGGGATATTGAATTAGGTTTTGAGGAAGTGGAACAGTATCCAAAGTCTTTTTTAGAGCAGCAGTTTCGTCCTTTTAAAGAACGTTCGGCTATACCTGTACCTTCAGAGGAGCCTAATATGGTAGCTGTCCATCACGACACCAGCAAATCCGGCAACGACGTTTCACTATGACGTCGCTTCAGGCCTAGGGTGTATATGGCACAGGTTTCCTTGCTCCCGCTCATCTCCTATCTCTCGACCTTCATCAACTTTCTATTCTTTCCTTTTTCCTGTAACTTGAGTATAGCTAAACTTAAACGTCCCGTGCCATGCAACACCATGAAATACAGGCAGAAGATAAAATCCTCTTCTTCAGGAAAGAGTATATCTCGGAATTCGTTTATGGTGGCATAGACGGTGCTATTACCACCTTTGCCGTAGTAGCCGGTGCTGAGGGTGCCAGTTTAGGTATTTCTGTGGTGATTATCCTGGGACTGGCAAACCTGATTGCTGATGGCTTTTCGATGTCGGTCGGCAACTTCTTCTCTACCAAAGCATCCCGTGACAATTTTGACCGACACAAGGCCCGTGAATATTGGGAAGTGGACAACCTGGGCGAAACCGAGAAAGAGGAAGTTCGGGAAATTTACGAAGCCAAAGGCTTTAAAGGCGAGTTATTGAACCAGGTAGTGGAAGTCATCACTTCAGACAAAGATGTGTGGGTGGATACCATGATGAAGGAGGAGCTGGAAATGACCAAAGACGACAAGACCCCTGTCAAAACTGCTTCCGTTACCTTCGTCAGCTTTATTCTGGTCGGTTCCATCCCTTTGCTGGCTTACATTTTTGCGGGTCTTGATTCAGGTATAGCAGGAGCCGAACTCTTTCTTTATTCCAGTGTGCTCACAGGTATCGCCCTTACCATTGTAGGGAGTCTCAAAAGCATTGTGACCGAGCGCAATATTTTTGCAGGTATAGCCGAAACACTACTGCTGGGCGGACTGGCGGCATCGCTGGCGTATTTTGTAGGGGATATGCTGGAGCGGGTATTTATGTAATAACCCGAGCTGTGACAAAAGTCACTGTATAGCCATTGGGTAAAGTTGATATTTGTTAGGATGCCTGAAAAACAGATCATCATCTTAACTAATCAACCGCACCATGAAACGAAACCTGAAGCATTTTCTCTCCGCCATCCCCATACTCGGCCTTACCTTAGCAACCTCCTGCCAAACCAGTCAGCAGGAAGACACACAGGCCAACGAAGATGGCATTGAAACCATCACCATTCTGCAGACAGCCGACATTCACGGACAGCTGATGCCGCACCAGGAAATGTTCATTGAAGACGGTGAGTTCGTGTTTAAAGAGCGTGGTGGCGTGGCCAACATCCAAACTATATTCAAACAAGTGAAAGCCGGGAATCCGGGCGGCACCGTGATTGTGGATGGTGGCGACCTGATACAGGGAAGCGCTGTAGCAGCCCTTTCGGAAGGAGCCGTGTTTGGCCCTGTCATCAAAGCCATGGACTATGATTTCCTGATCCCTGGCAATTGGGAGGTGATTTTCGGAAGTCAGAAAATGCAGGATGTACTGGCATCCTATGGTAAGCCGGTGGTTTGCGCCAATATCTATGATGAGGCCACTTCTGACATGCTTTATCCACCCTACATTATCAAGGATCTGAAAGGCGTAAAACTGGGCTTTATCTCCTACAACGATCCTGAAGTACCGATCCGACAGAACCCGGCTTTCAGCAAGGGTCTTCTTTTCAAACAACTTGAAGACAATATCGAGCCGCTCATCAAAGAGCTGAAGGAAGAACAAGGCGTAGACATCCTTTTCCTGGTAACACACCTTGGCATCTCGAAGCAGCTATACCTGGCAGACCAGGAACAGATCAAAGGCGTGGACTTTATCCTGGGTAACGACACGCACGAGCGCATCCGTCAGCCGCTGCAAGGCAAGTATGCACAGGTGCTCGAACCCGGCGCTTTCGCCTCGTTTGTAGGCCGCCTCGACCTGGACGTGAAAAACGGTAAAATTGTAGGCCAACGTTACAAGCTGATCGATGTGGACCCGGCTGTATACCCGGCTGACCCGAAGGTGCAGCGTATCGTGGACGAACAGATGGCGCCTTACAAAAACCAGATGGAACGTGTACTAGGCTATACATCTACCCCGCTCTACCGCTACCTGGTCGTGGAAAATCCGATGGACAATATGATCACCGATGCGGTGCGCTGGAAAACGGGTGTAGACATAGCCATTTCCAACGGTTTTCGCTTCAGTACCCCGATCGTGCCGGATGCCTCCGGAAAGGCAGCCATTACTTACAGTGACGTCTGGAATATGCTGCCGGTGAATGAAAACGTGAAGATCGGTAAGGCCACTGGCAAGCAGATACAGGACTGGATGGAGAAGGAGTTACACAATGTGTTCGCCGAGAAACCGTTGGAACGCTTCGGCGGTTGGGTAATCCGCTTCTCAGGTATGGAAATGACTTTTAAGGCCAACGCTCCGAAAGGGCAGCGGGTGCAGTCGATCACGGTTGGTGGCAAACCCATTGACCCGAACAGACTCTATACCATGGGTGCCTGTCTCCGCCGTGGGGAGCCGGACCACATGCTTTGCCGTATGCCAAACGCTGTAGAAACGCAAGTGCTCGACTATACCATACACGATGTAATAGAAGAGTATTTGAGGGAGCACGGCACGGTAGCTCCCAAAGCCGACGGACGTGCCAAGGCACTCGACTTGCCTGCCCCGGTGCTGTCGCAGCTACCCAATGTAGACTATACCTTCAGATAAAAAACGAGAGCAGGAAGCCATTCTTCCTGCTCTCGTTTTTTATACCGCCGGACAAGGGTGACTTATGTCACATACTTTCAAAGCATAAGGAGTTAACTTGATTCTAGCCAACCTCTAACCGCCTTATATCATGAATCTGAATCAAGAAAATGAAGTGATCCGCTTTCTCCTGAGAATTTCAAATGTCGTGGGCTTGAGTGCTGTTGCGGTGATCCTGATGCTGGGCATCGTGATGTTCCTGGAAATTACCGGTACAAAGGTAAGCCTGCCATCTCTAACCCAAAAAACCGCTCCTACGCCAGCTCCTGTTATAACTGATCAGCCAGCAGAAGGTATGTGGCATGCTCCTGACCTGGCATCGCTTCCCGCAAATCCTGAAGGCGACGAGACCCGCTACGGTCGTGAACTTGTAGCCCATACAGCCAAGTATCTGGGACCGGAAGGCAGTGTGCTGCAGATTGCCAATGGGTTGAACTGTCAGAACTGCCACCTCGACGCCGGCACCAAATCGTTTGGCAACAACTACTCCCTGGTTGTATCCACCTACCCGAAGTTACGTGCACGCTCTGGCACAGAAGAGGATTTGGTAAAGCGTGTCACAGACTGTTTCGAGCGCAGTCTTAACGGGGAGGCTCCCAAGCCGGACTCCAAAGAAATGAAGGCTATGGTGGCTTACATTAACTGGGTAGGAAAAGAAGTACCGAAAGGTGAAACGCCAAATGGAGCCGGCTTAATCGATATCGCCTATCTCGACCGTGCCGCCAGTCCGGAACTGGGCAAGGCCATTTATGCCCAGAAGTGCCAGGTATGTCACGGCGACAATGGCCAGGGGATGAAACCGGCCGGTAATCCGGAGTATACTTACCCACCGCTGTGGGGGGATGACAGTTATAACGATGGCGCTGGTCTGTTCCGTGTGTCCACCTTCGCCCGCTACGTGAAGGCCAACATGCCACTCAGCGCTACGCATAATAGTCCAATGCTGACGGACGAAGAAGCCTGGGACCTGGCCGCTTATGTCAACTCCATGCCTCGCCCGAGAAAAGACATCAGTAAAGACTGGCCTGACATTTCAAAGAAGCCAATCGACCACCCTTTTGGCCCTTACGCAGACGGCTTTATCGAAGAACAGCACAAGTACGGTCCCTACCAACTGATTTTAGAAGCCAGAAAAAAGTAATCGTGTATTTCCGTAAAAAGGCCTGTTCTGCTGGAGCAGGCCTTTTTGTTTCATGGGGTATATCGCTTTGAAAATCACGACATAAAAAGAGTCCGTAAATTAATAATACGACTTCACTTGCTTCCTTATTATTCCTAGTATATTTGCGGTTGCTTATGACCCAAATTCAGCCTAAATACCGATTCCTGAGACATTTAATCATGTCACTTGCTCTGCTTTGGGCCGTTTTGCTCCATAGCTCGGTAACCTATGGCCAAGATGCGGCAAAAGTAACACATCCTAGCCCCACAGCTATAGCGCAAGATGAGTCGGTAAGCGGCGATAATCACCTAACAGGCTTACACCAGGGTATGCTATACCTGGCTCAGGAAGGAACAACAGCTACACTCACGTTTAACTTTCACCCAGCGGCTACCTTTACAAAGGTGCTTGGCTTCAAACTCCCAACCGATGAAGCCATCCCGCCTTATGCCGCGCGGGCACCCGGCGACAATTTCTTCTGCCAGTTTTTCTACACTTCCAGCCAGCCCCAAGCTCCCTAGGCTGCTGTTCTCCCCATTCTTTAGCGCTAAACTGCTACAGACCGCGCTCTTATGCCCCGTCTGCCACCTGCAGGTATAGCCACGGCTGTTTCGCAGCCAGTTTTATCAATCAATTTTTATTATGCCGGCTGCAAAACTTTGCGATGCAGCTGTTACGGCCCCTTCTTTCTATCAAGTGGCTGCCGCTACGTGTAGCTGCTTTTGTGGTGGCGAAGGGGCGAATGATCAGTCTATCTCAAAATCAAATTTAACATCATATTACATGAACAGCATTGGAATATTGGCCTTCATCGGAAGCCTAGGAGGCGCAGAAGTAACCATCATTATATTTGCCATTTTACTCCTGTTTGGCGCCAAGCGCATTCCTGAACTTGCCCGCGGCATGGGTCGTGGCATCCGGGAGTTCAAAGACGCCACCAACGAGATCAAGAGCGAGCTCGACAAGTCCGTCCACGACAAGGATGAAAAGAAATAGCAGGCTGTTTCGGCACGATTAGCTCCTTTTCGGATGGATATCATTTATTACATAGCAGATTTTATACTGCACATCGACCAGCATCTGGTGCAACTGGTGCAGGAATACCAGCAGTGGATCTACCTGATCCTGTTTCTCATCATTTTCTGCGAAACAGGTTTGGTGGTGACTCCTTTCCTGCCGGGAGATTCGCTGCTGTTTGCACTTGGTGCTTTGGCTGCTATACCTGCATCGGGGCTACACCTGCTATTGTTGATGGGGCTGCTGATCGTAGCCGCTATTTTGGGCGATTCTTTTAACTACTATGTAGGCAGCAGGATCGGAAGCCGCATTTACCTGCGCGACTTCTGGTTCCTGCGCCGCACGCACATCGACCAGACTCAGCGGTTTTATGAAAAGTATGGCGGTCGCACCATCATCTATGCCCGCTTTGTGCCCATTATTCGCACATTCGCCCCTTTTGTGGCCGGTGTAGGCAAAATGAATTACCGCCGCTTCTTTGGATTCAACATCGTGGGAGCATTGGTGTGGGTGGTGTTTTTTATGCTGATGGGCTATCTGTTTGGAAACCTGCCGGCAGTTAAGCAGCATTTCTCGCTCCTTATTCTGGCCATCATCGTGTTGTCGATGGCACCTCCTGTGATAGCCGCCCTCAAAAACAGGCTGTCGAAAAAAAGCACCACTCCAATTTAAAAATAGTCAAGCTTTAGAAGATTAATTTATGAACAAGGCCTTTTTGCCACTGGCAACCCTGATCTGCATCAGCATTGCCGCCCTTCTTACGGTACTCCAGCAGTATGCCATTATTGCCCTGCCCACTGAAGTACTCACTGCCATCCGTTGGGGTGGTACCGGTGTGCTGCTGCTCTACGGCTTACAAAAGCGTAACCTCACGACCTGGATCCTGATCAGTATGGTGGTCGGCGCCCAGATAGGCTATGATTTTCCGCAGGTAGCGCAGCACCTGAACGTACTCAGCAAGGTGTTTTTGAAGCTGATCAAAACGATCATAGCGCCGCTCATATTCGCCACGCTGGTGGTAGGTATAGCGGGTCACGCCAACCTGAAGCAGATCGGGAGCATGGGCTGGAAAGCGATCCTTTACTTCGAGATCGTGACCACCCTGGCCCTCTTCATCGGTCTGGCGGCGATTAACATCAGCAAAGCCGGCGAGGGCATCAACATGGCAGGTATAGCCGAGACAGACGAGATACAGGCTCCTGTCAAACAGACCTGGTCTGACATCATTCTGCACGTCTTCCCGGAGAACATTGCCAAGTCAGTTGCTGAGGGACAGGTGCTGCAGATTGTGGTGTTCAGTGTGATCTTTGCCATTGGCCTGGCGATGGTGACTGAGAAGAAACGCAAGCCGATGCTCGACTTCTGTGAAAGCCTTTCGGAAACCATGTTTAAGTTCACCAATATCATCATGTACTTTGCGCCGATCGGTGTAGGTGCCGCTATTGCCTACACAGTCGGACACATGGGCTTTGGTATCCTTGTGAATCTGTTCCAATTGCTGGCAACTCTCTATGTAGCGCTTTTGGCGTTCGTCTTGCTGGTGCTGTTGCCAGTTGCCCTGATCGCCCGCATCCCGATCGTGCGGTTCCTGAAAGCGATTTCGGGTCCGGTATCCATAGCCTTTGCCACCACCAGCTCAGAAGCAGCCTTGCCGCGTGCCATGGAAGAGATGGAAAAGCTGGGCGTACCGCGCCGTATCGTGGCATTTGTGATGCCGACGGGTTACAGTTTCAACCTGGACGGCACTACGCTATACCTGGCGCTGGCCGCCGTGTTTGTGGCGCAGGCCGCCGGCATCGACCTGACCTGGGAGCAACAGTTGCTGATGGTGTTCACCCTGATGCTGACCAGCAAGGGTGTGGCCGGTGTGCCACGTGCTTCGCTCGTGATCCTGCTTGGCACGGTCGCTTCCTTTAACCTGCCGGTCTGGCCGTTGTTTGCCATCCTGGGTATAGATGAACTCATGGACATGGCCCGCACTTCCATCAACGTGACTGGTAACTGCCTGGCTACTGCTGTGGTCGCCCGCTGGGAAGGCGAGTTTGATCCGCAGCCGGAAGTAGGTCTGGTGGAGACAACCAATCCGGAACTCGAAGTCAGCAAAGAAGAAGAAGTAACAGCCTAAGGTACTTCACACATACACCAACTTATTCTCTTAAAAGAATCATTTTTACAGATGCCAAAAACGCAAAAAAAGCGGCCGCACCTGGCTCCTATTCAGCCTTATAAATTCAGGAAACGCTACAATCAGTTCGACCTGATCTTTCAGAAAGAGAAGAAGTTTCTCTATTTCATCGCTTTCTCACTCTTTATGGCAGGTATAGTATACCCTTACCCAAACATTGCCATGTGGGTGGGCTTTGCTTTCGCGGGCTACTCGGCCATCGCCAACGACAGTATCCAAACCATCGGCACATTTATCGTTTCTAACGAAGACAAAAAGTGGTACTGGCAGTGGCTGTTCATGGGACTTATCTTTTTGGGCACGGTGACTTACAGCTGGTACGCTTTCGATGGCGACGTAACCTATCAGCGCCTGGCCACGCCTGGTCTTGAAAAGGCCCCTGAAAGCTTCGTATACCTGCAACTGGCCTCTCCTATCGTGCTGTTGCTCCTGACCAGGTTCCGCATCCCGGTATCGACTACCTTTATGTTGCTGAGCGTATTCACTGCTACTAGCGCAACCGTGCTCGGCATGATCAACAAGAGTCTGGCGGGTTATGCACTGGCGTTTATCTCAGCCCTCATCATTTACCTGTTGCTTTCCAAAGTGATCAAGCGCTTTATCAAAGGCGAGGCGCATGTGCTCTGGACGGTGGCGCAGTGGCTCATCAGTGGCTTCTTGTGGTACATCTGGCTTGTGCAAGACCTGGCGAACATCGCCGTATACCTGCCGCGTCAGCTGGGTGGCTTTGAGTTTCTGGCTTTTGCGGGCTTTATCTTCCTGGGGCTTGGTTTCCTGTTCTACATGAAGGGAGACAAAATCCAGCATATCATCAACGAAAAGTCTGAAGTACGGGACGTGCGCAGCGCCACTATTATCGACCTGGTCTACGCCCTGATTCTTTACTATTTCAAGGAGTTAAACAACATGCCGATGAGTACTACCTGGGTTTTTGTGGGCTTGTTAGCAGGTCGTGAACTGGGTATGCGCATCCGGGCGCAGGACTCTACAGCGGCATTCAGCAAAACATTCAGGCTGATCGGGAAAGACGTTTTATCTGTCACTATCGGCTTGATCATTTCAGTGATTCTGGCTGTCGCCATCAATCCGGTCATGCAGCAGGAGTTGCTGGACTTTTTCTTTAAATAAGCCCCAGCGCCAATTTTTATCAGTACATTATTTATGCTTGAAACCTTGATTTATACTTTTCTGCTTAGCATCTCCCCATTTGGGGAGGCGCGGGCGGGAATTCCTTACGCCGTGCTCAACGACATGCCCATCTTCTGGGCTTTCGTGGTAGGACTAGTTGCCAACCTGCTCGTTTTTCCGGTACTAGCCTGGCTGATAGAGACCTTCAGTCGAAAGCTTTGGCCTAACCGCACTTACAAGAAGGGTGTGATCAAATTAGGCCGCCGAGCCAAGAAGGGCGTGGGAGCCGATATACAGAAATATGGCTTCTGGGGATTAATGATTTTTGTGATGATTCCACTGCCCGGTACCGGCGCTTACATGGGTACCTTGGCAGCCTATTTCCTTAAGATTGAGCGTAACAAAGCATTCCTATCTGTCAGCATTGGGGTGATCATTTCGTGTATGATCATGGCCGTCGGTTCATACCTGGGTAACATCGGACTAAAATCTATTTAGTAAAAATTACCTTAACTTCGTAGCACATTAACATACATGCTAGCGACTAGTCCAAATACAATCAAATGCTGAATATACTTTTATTATTAGCAGGCTTTGTTGCCCTGATCTTCGGTGCCGATAAGTTGGTGGAGGCCTCCTCGAGTCTTGCCAAAAAGCTGGGTATACCTAACATTGTCATCGGGCTCACGATTGTGGCTTTCGGTACATCAGCACCAGAGTTGGTTGTGAATGTATTTGCCTCGATCAATAACAACACGGAAATGGTGTTGGGCAACGTACTGGGAAGTAACATTTTTAACGTGCTCGCCATTTTGGGTGTCTCCTCGATCATCTATCCGCTCACGGTGAAGCGCAATACCACGTGGCTCGAAATACCACTCAGTTTGCTGGCTGCCGTAGCGGTACTTTTTGTGGCAAACGACGTGTTTCTCGACAGTGCTGCTTCCAACCTGATCTCACGATCCGATGGTCTCCTGCTGCTGCTTTTCTTCTGCATCTTCCTGGTGTACAATTTAATGATCGCGAAAGGTGGTAATGATGATGAGGAAACTGAGACGAAGGATTATACCTACCTGAAGGCTATCCTCTTTATTGCGCTCGGTTTAGGCGGACTGATATTGGGCGGCAGACTGATCGTAACGAGTGCAGTAGGTATAGCACAAGCTTTCGGTTTGTCGGAGCGTATTATCGGCTTGACCATCGTATCAGTGGGTACTTCCCTACCGGAGTTGGCAACCTCTGTGGTAGCGGTACGCAAAAAGAACGTGGACATCGCCATTGGCAACGTGGTTGGCTCCAACATCTTCAATATTTTCCTGATCCTGGGTGTGTCCACGGTCATTACCCCGCTACAGGTAAGCGCAACCTCTTTCACAGACATTATTGTTAACATCGGAGCGGGTCTGCTGCTGTTCATTTTCATCTTCGTAGGAAGGGGCCGTCAGCTCGCCCGTTGGGAAGGCATCATTCTGCTGTTGCTATACCTGGGCTATCTGGTGTTACTGGTGAGTCAGGAGTAGGTATGATTTTGCTACTGCTATGAGTATATTGTTCTTTGATCTAAATCTAAGCCATGAAAGCTATACCAAAAGGAAAGTACATTTTGCTGATCGATGATGATACAGTGACTACTTACCTGCACAAGTCTTTGATCAAGGACCTAAACAAAGGGTTTGAGGTGGTTACCTGTGAGAATGGGAAAGAAGCGCTGTCATTTCTGGAAAAGGCGCTGGCTGCAAATGCAGTGCCGCATACCATCTTTGTAGATCTGAACATGCCAGTCATGGACGGCTTTAAATTTCTGGAGTATTACGAGCGCAATAATTACAGACTACTCTACCCAAGCCGCATTACGGTACTCACCACTTCCAGTAACCCAAAGGATATAGAGAAGCTAAACAGAATTGAAGCTATAAACTACGTATCCAAACCGCTAACCAAACAAGTGTTGGTCAATCTGCTGACCGACTAGTTTGTTAGCTTTTCAGGTATAGCTTGAACCCGGTTCCAGCATCGACATTGGAAATTTCAACTGGCTGCCTAACAACCCTAACCCAGGCTTTGCTGTACATAAGGTTACATGAAAATAGCCTACAAAGTCGCCCTTTATCTTACGCTGGTTTTAGGCACCCTCTTGATATTAGTCACACTACTATCTCTGCTATACGACCTACCTTACTGGTATATTAAAGCGCTCGATTTCCCAAGAGTACAGGTACTGGCGGGGCTACTCTTTTGCCTGCTATTGTTCATCCCTGTCAACAAGAAATGGGGTTATTCTGCTGTGGCCTTTGCGGTGGGCTTAGTAAGTGCTATTGTGCTACAGGCGACCTACATCCTACCCTATACTACCCTGATTGATAAAACGGTAGCGTCTGCTGAGCACCGGTCCGTGAAGGAAGGGCGAACCTTTGGTCTGCTGGTCGCCAACGTCTGGATGAAAAACCGCAAAGCAGACGAGTTCCTGCAAATTGTGCAGCAGGCAGACCCTGACCTGATACTGGCTATGGAGACGGATCAGTGGTGGGTAGACCAACTCAGTCCGCTCCGGCAGCGGTACGCCCATGTGGTCTCCTACCCGCTCGACAACACTTACGGCATGGTGCTGTTCTCCAAATTTCCCCTGAATGAAACCAGCATCATGTTTCTGAAGCACGAGACGGTGCCTTCCATTCATACCAAAGTAATGTTACCGAGCGGAGCGGAATTCATACTGCATGCCATGCACCCGGTGCCTCCCAAACCCAGCAAGCACCCTGATAATGTAGGCGGTGAGGAAGTGGCACTCTTAAAGGTAGGTAAGATGGTCAGTCAAACGGAAGTACCCTCAGTGGTCGCCGGCGACTTCAATGATGTGGCCTGGTCGCGCACGTCACGTCTATTCCATACGCAAAGCCGGCTCAGAGATGTCCGGGTCGGCAGAGGGCTATACAACTCATTCGGCGCGCACAACATGCTGCTACGCTACCCGCTCGACCATGTGTATGTGTCAGGAGAGTTTCGGGTACTCGAAATGGAGCGGCTTCCGAAATTCGGCTCTGATCACTTCCCTATTTTTGTAAAACTCGCGCTAGTGGAGTAGGCAGGCCTGATCGAACTTCTCAACCTTGGCAGGCATTTGTCTGCGGCTACATCTTTTGAACTTTATACTATTATACTTTGCCGTGTGCCCTGGAAGAGCCTTCTATGGATACTAACGTTATTTGGAAAGCTCTTCGATGATCCGACGCTTTACGCCACGCTCTATCTCCCGCTCGACGTTTATGGTATCGGCCGCTCCGATCTTATTCGCCAGCGAGTCAATGCCAGTGTAGCGTTCTAGTTCCTTGTTTGCAGTCTGGTGCAGCGAATCGAGGGCCATGTTCGCACCGGATTCTACAACATTGTAAAGGGTGTCTTGTAGGTTATTTTCGGAGGTGCAGGCAGTGGCGGATATAACTATCGCCACATAAAGTAATTTCTTCATGAGAATAAGGTGGTTTTCACTCTAAGATAACACACAAAGAAGCAGGTACTATACCCCTGTACACCAAGTACCCACAATTTCACACATACAACGGTGGTAGAAACCTATAAAGCAGGTATAAGCAGTCAGACACACAGCGGTTAACCAGGTATAGCGCTACACATGTTCCAGACTTTAGCTGCACAGTAATCAAAGTAGGCCTGGCTGTATAATCGCCCCCTCAACCCATTTGCAGAATAGTGACTTTTACATACCTTGCATACCTAATTCGCTTCTTATGAGGATGCCAAAACTTGGGTTTCGCAGCTTGCGAACCTTTACGCTACTACTGACAGGTATAGCCCTGTGTACAGGTATAAGTTCCTGCGACAAAGAGCCTGAGTTCAATCTCCCACCTGTCACGCAGGACGGTCGCAACACCTTGGGTTTCAAAGCCAACGGCAAGGTATGGGTCAACCATGGCAAGATCTGTAACTTCTTTGACTGCGTAGACAATTTTGTGGAAGGCCGACTGCATAAAAACGCCGACGGTACCTACAGCCTGATTGTGCGGGCTGAATACAACTACAAATTCAAAGACGATAAAAGATACATCTCACAGGATTTCACAATCAGCGCCTATAATGTGAGCAAGCCAGGTACCTATACTCTGTCCAAGGACCGCGAGGACCACAGCAGCTTATCCATCGACATGAGCCAAAATGATTTTTACCTCCTGCAAGATGATGCAAGCATGACGTTGCACCTTACCCGCCTGGACACGATCAACCACATAGTGGCCGGTACGTTCGAGGGTACACTCCAGCATTATACGGACGCCAGTAAAACCATGCAGATCAGTGAGGGCCGTTTTGATACCAAGCTGACGTATAGCAACTAATCACCCCTTCCAAAACAAACAAGGGCCAGTTTGCAGAGGTTACCACCTATGGTGCGCACCTCTACAAACTGGCCCTACTTATGATTGCCTACCCAGTCGGGCAGGCTTGAGTATCTGCTTATACCTGCATTGCCTGCATCTTCACCATGCTGTTCTGAATAATGCCATTCCATTTTTCGGCCAGCTGCAACTCACCGCTAAGCATCATGCTGCCTTCTTTGGTGTAAAACGGCAGGTACAGCTCCGGTGCTTTGGGGCCGTGCAGTGATACGCGCAGCACGATCATGTCAATAATGCGGTTTCCATTCACGTCACGGTATACATTGTCTATAGAGCTTTTGCGAACCGATCCCAGATCAATGATGATTTCCTGCGGGTCCAGTTCATCATTGTGCCAATAAAACAAGCGGCCTTGTGTTTCATCCAGCCCAATGCCGTACCGGTCGTTCCAGAAGTCGTGCTGTCCGATGCTGAGTCCTTGCTCTGAGGCAGCTGACAGGAAAGCCTGCTTTACTTTGCCTGCCTGACTGTTTTGTCTGCGTTGAATGAAAAATATGGGCACCAGAAATACTGCTGTTGCCAAAATGCCTAATACGATTACTTCTAAATCCATTTTTTTAATCTATTAAAATCTGATAATACATAAGGCAGGTATGACCACGCTTGTATACCGGTGCCTATACCTGGTTCGGGATAGCCGCAGTGCTGTTACACCTCAGCTAAATTGAAGAGGACTTTACCAGAAATAATGGAATGGAAATATGATGTCGCAACCAGTGAGGCTGGGGCTGATGTGCCTGATCCGCTGCAGGTAGTGTGATACCAGCAGTTGCAGTCTGAATTCCTGCGCCTTTGCTGCAAGTGCCGGAGCCCCATAAGGGGCATGTTTGAGCGAGGGTGACGGTCTGGATTGCCAGACGCCAAAATGCTCCTCGCCCTGTAAGAGTGCCGGTGAGTGATAAAGCACACTGTCAATCTCCCTCACCTCGTCCTGCGCAGCTATTGATTGCCGATCGGCAGCTGGCAATTCCGTTGGCACGCCAAGCTGCAAGCTGAAGAAAGCAAGCAGCAGAGAAAACGAGATCAATATGTTTCGGACGGCGTTAGGCACGGTGCAATTTACGTTTTATATCAACATACAAGCATGCAGAAGCTAAATATTTTTAACCTGACCCTTAGGCATTTACCAATAAACACATACCCTGCCACAGTGCCGGCATCTGTTATGGGCTGCATCGAATTTTAAATAGTACCCGCTACCAACAATCATTTCATGAACAGCGTAATAAAACCATCTAAACTGCTGCCTCTTATGGACCAGTAGTAGGGCACAAAAATCGTTGATCATTGCTTGTGGGAATTGGAGTGTTGCTAAGCATCAGCATGGGCCTGGCAAAGTTGCTCGCTTATACCTGTAGCCTTGGTTACCACGATTTCATTTGTCCGCTTAGATGAACTGCATTTGCAACAAAATCGCATAAGAACAAAGCGAAATGGCTGAGATACGAATCGAAAAAAAGAAAAAACCTGTGTGGCCCTGGATCCTGCTGGTCGTGATACTACTCCTGCTGGGATGGGTTGTTTATGAACTGGTTCTGAAGGACGGACAAGTTCAGGCGCTTGCCACTGCCTGTGTGTTGGTGCCCGCACCAGCGCTTGAACTGATTCCCGAAGTGATAAGAACTTAAACTGAAGCTATGAACGAGAATGAATTAAGAAACGAAAGACTTGTGCCTCTAAGCGAACTGAAAGACTATGATGTTGCCAAAAACAATACAGACGTGACAGGGTGGCGCGTAGTAGGAGCCGACGGTGAAAAGCTGGGGGATGTGCATGACCTGATCGTAGACATGGACGCCATGAAAGTGCGCTACCTCTCCGTGTTGGGTGATCACCGCTTTTTTGACCGCGACCGCGATACATTTCTGCTGATCCCAATTGGTGCCGCTGCACTTGATCGCAAAGGCAAAAACATCTTTGTGGCTTCAGTGGATGCTAAAAGTGTAGCCGGTTATCCGGCCTACCCCGGAGGACCGATCACACCTGACTATGAATACGCCGTGCGGGATAACTTCCGCCGCGCCCATCACGACGCCTTCGACGATAAGCCGGAGTACAAGTCTGAGTTTGAAGATGCCCTGCACCGCGAACCGGAAACAACAAGGCGCATTAACTCTGAGTTTTACAATGATGAGTCCTTCAACGAGGACCGTTTCTACGACACAAACGAATCGACTATCGCACACGATACTCCGGAAAGACGTGCGACCACTGAGCGCCAGGATGTCAATGAATACCGCAGCAAGTCTGTGGAAGAGTCCATTGCCACCATCGAGCGACTTGAAGACTTACGTGAGCGGGGCTCCATTACAGAGGAAGAATTTATCCTTCTCAAAAAGAGAGCCTTGGATGCTTAAGCATCTTCATTGTCTTGTACTTCACATCGAAAAGCTGTTCCTCCAAAGAACAGCTTTTCTTTTATCAGGTGCCAGTACCAGGCTTGTATCTGGCCTGTCGAACAGAGTACAAGCCGGTGATTTGAACATAATCCAAAACAATCCAGTAAAATGATGATTATAACTTGAGCAGACACTGACCATTAAATTAAAACGTATGAAACTAACCAGACTAATCCTACTATCGGCTATCGGTATGTGCACCATGGCTGTTTCCTGTAGCGAAGACACACCCACCCAACAGGACAGCGACCAACAAGACCCTGTCGCCACACAGGAAGACTGCCAGCCGATTGATACAGGCCAGCCTAACTCACCAGAGCAGAAGCCTACGTTTGAAGGCCAAACCCGCGCCTGTGAAATAAAATCCGAAACAACATTTGACGTACAGGTGCTTACCAAAAACCTGGATAAGCCCTGGGCTGTAGAGCCCCTACCCGATGGCAATCTGCTGGTTACTGAAAAATCTGGCAACATGCGCATCTTGTCAGCTTCCGGACAGATCGGTCAGCCCATCACTGGTGTTCCTAAAGTGGACTCCCGCGGGCAGGGCGGTTTGCTGGATGTAGCGCTCAGTCCTGACTTTAGTTCGGACCGCATGATCTACTGGAGCTATTCAGAACCCCGCAAGGGAGGCAATGCGACCAGTGTAGCACGCGGGGTGCTGTCAGAAGACCGTAGCCGGGTGGAGAACGTTCAGGTCGTTTTTCAGGCACAGCCAACTTATAACGGAGACAAGCACTTTGGATCTCGCCTGGCATTCGGACCGGATGGCATGCTGTACATCACCTTAGGTGAGCGATCAGACAAGGAAATTCGTCCGCAGGCACAGCAAATGAACAGCCACATGGGCAAGATCATCCGCATAACGCCAGACGGAAAAGTACCGAACGACAACCCTTTTGTAAACCAAAACAACACACTGCCTGAGATCTGGACTGCCGGGCACCGCAACGTACAATCGGCCGCCTTTAACGAAGCAGGCGAGCTTTGGATTGTGGACCATGGTCCTCAGGGAGGCGATGAAGTGAACAAAGTGGAAAAAGGCAAAAACTATGGCTGGCCTGTGGTCACCTTCGGGGAGGAATATTCTGGCGAACCGATCCCTAATGCCGTGACGACCAAAGAAGGATACGTGGACCCGGTTTACTACTGGGATCCGGTGATTGCCCCATCAGGTGCGCAGTTCTATACAGGTAGTGCTTTCCCAGAGTGGAAAGGAAATCTGTTTGTAGGAGGTCTCCGCACACAGGCTCTGGTTCGGTTGCGGATCGAGAATAACCGTGTAACCGGTGAGGAGCACCTACTGGGCGACCGCAAGCAGCGTATACGTGATGTGCGACAGGGTCCGGATGGCGCCCTCTATGTCGTGACTGACCAGCAGAACGGAGAGCTTTGGAAGATTACCCCAAGGTAGAAAACGATTTGACCGAACATCAAAAAAGGACAGGTTTAGCCTGTCCTTTTTTGCATTTAACGGGTATTGTTAAGTTCTATTGCTGAGCTACCGGCAGCGACACTTTCAGCATGTCCCAGGTGATCTGGATCGTACCGTTTCCACCGTCTCCGGAAACGATCTCGTAGCGTAGCCTTTCCTGTTTTACAGGCGCTATTTCAGGCTGCACTGTAAAGCGCAGCACGTCTTCTGATGCTGTGTAGTCATCAGCCAGGTGTTGCTCCCAGTTCTTGTTGATGATGATGGTCCACTCCTGCTCACCAGGTATTGTAAACAGCGCATACTTTCCAGCTGGCAGTGGCTTTCCTCCTATGGTGATGGCCTTGTCTGTCATCAGACTGGTAGCCGTGTGCGCTCCCGTTACCCATACCTGATTGTAAGCTACCAGTCCACCCCATATCTGGCGACCACGCACGGCCGGCGAATGGTAGGCAATGGTCAGGTGTGCATCGCCGATCATGCCATGGGCCTCGGCTTTGAGGCTGCCTTTCAGCGTGTCCGGGTCGGCTTGTGCCTGAATGGTGGTGGCACCTTCGCTTGGTTGCATATCGTGGCCGGCGTGGTTGTCCTGCGCAACACTTGTACTCTGTTCTTTCTCTGGCTGATTGCAAAAGGTCAGTGATGCTGAAAGAATCAATCCGATTGCAATCTGGGTGTAACGATTTATCATCACAATTGTATTTATGTGGCTTTCTGATTTATAGTTTTATATCGCTGAAACTACAAATTATATCTGATTCAACTACAATATTTCGACCAATGCAGGTATAAAGGCACTCTCACTACAGCTAGCTCCCGAACGAAAAGCCGCCACCACAAGTATAAGAAAGCGCAACAGCATAAAGCAACCATTCATATCAGATATTAACCCCGACATGAACGATAACAGCTACGATACATTATCACAAGCCCTGAACGAACTCAAGGAAAGAGGATACACCGAAGACTTTAACCTGAAAGAGAACTGCATTGTGTGCACCACCCAGCCAATGGAGTTGAAACCAGAAGAGTTTGAAGTCGATGAGGTGCATCGCTTTGAGGGCATGAGCAACCCCGATGACAGCTCCGTGGTGTATGCCATTTCTTCTTCACATGGGATAAAAGGCGTGTTGGTAGATGCTTATGGTGCTTACGCCGAAGCTAGAACTCCTGAGATGGCGCAAAAACTACGCGCTTAGCAAGTACTTAAACTTTTAAAAACTTAAAGCAACCAGGTATAAGCTCCCCTGATTACTAAAGCTTCAGCTCCATGCAGCCACTTTACGCGATAGCAGGTGTAGTCCTCATTCTATTTGTCATAGCAGATCTGATCACCACCACGCTTTCCTTCCAGGGAGGCGGGCGTATGACCAATTATATCTCTGTTAAACTTTGGCGCCTTTGTCTGAAACTGGCAGGGAACGATGGCAAAAAGCGAATGCTCGAGCGGGTTGGCCACTTGCTGCTGGTCATCATCATTCTGACCTGGGTCGCGGGCATGTGGCTCGGTTCTTTTTTGCTGCTCCTCTCCGATCCGGGCTCCGTGCTGGATAGCAATACGGAAGAAATCACTACTGCCTGGGAGAAGCTCTACTTTGCCGGTTATACCTTGTCCACGATGGGTAATGGTGATTTCAAACCTGGCAGCTACGTGTGGGATATTGTTGTTAACCTGCTTGCTTTTAGCGGACTAGCCTTTATCACCATCTCCATCACCTACATCATGCCCGTATTATCGGCCGTTATCCTGCAAGTGAAACTCAGCGTGTTCCTCAGCAGTCTGGGCAATTCGCCCCAACAGATGCTGATGAACTGCTGGAACGGCAAAAACTTTGACAGGCTGCTGCAACACGATGCTGACCTGGCTGACATGATCATCCAACACAGCCAAAACCACAAGGCCTACCCCATCATTCACTATTTACACAGCATTGAGCAGCGCCAGGCAGTTATCCTCAACCTTACTATTTTTGATGAGACGATTAACTTTTTGAAATTTGGCGTACAGGAAGAAGCAAGGCCGTCGGATGCGGACCTGCTCACGATCAGGGGGGCACAGGACTTTTACTTACAGGTGCTCAACCGCCATCACAAAAACGAAGCGCAGGAGCCTTACTCATTCCCGGATATGAACTGGGTAGCACTGATTGAAGCAGGCATCCCTTTACGGATGGATCGCTTAAAGGAATTTCAATCTCCTGAGATTTTCAAAGAGCGCCGCGAAACACTGACATACCTCTTGTACCAGGATGGCTGGAGTTGGAAAGATATTTATCGGCCTGACCCGGTATAGGATCTTTAGCATAAAAAAAACTGATCGTTTATTTTGAAATCTTCTCTTTTAATCGTAATTTTACGATCATAAATTCACTTATGGGACTTTCGAAAACAGAACAATTCACAGAAGAGCAAATCCTGATCGCCCGTTTTGCCAAAGCATTGGGTCATCCGGCCCGCATTGCCATCTTGCGAGTGCTGCTGGAGCGAAAGGCCTGTATCTGCGGCGATATTGTAGACGAGCTACCGCTGTCGCAGTCCACAGTGTCGCAGCATTTGAAAGAGCTAAAAGAAGCTGGCCTGATACAAGGCGATATCGATGGCAAAAAGGTATGCTATTGTATCAATGAGCAGGTATGGAAGCAAGCTCAGGATACCTTGGGCGTGTTTTTCCAAAGCTACGCGGCTTGTGGCAGCAGTTGCTGTTAAAAAAATTTAATTATATTGATCGTAATTTACCGATAAATAAAAATTGAGAACTATGAATAAGGCAGAAGAACTTAAAAAAATAGTGCGCGACAAATACAGTGAGATTGCGCTGCAAAGCAAAGAGCAGAACGAAGCCTCATGCTGCGGGGCCACTGGCTGCGGCACCGTAGACTACGCCATTTTTGCAGATAACTATACCGAACTGGAAGGCTACAACCCGGATGCAGACCTGGGGCTTGGCTGTGGTGTGCCTACCGAATTTGCCCAGATCAGTAAAGGCCAGACAGTTGTTGACCTCGGCTCCGGTGCCGGCAACGATTGCTTTGTGGCCCGTGCGCTGGTAGGCGAAAGCGGCAAGGTGATCGGCGTGGATATGACTGAGGCTATGATCGCCAAGGCCCGCGAAAATGCTGACAAACTCGGCTTCAACAATGTGGAGTTTAGACAAGGCGAGATCGAAGCCCTTCCGATAGCGGCAAACCGTGCCGATGTGGTGATCAGCAACTGCGTGCTCAACCTGGTGCCGGACAAGCGGCAGGCTTTTGCGGAGACATTCCGTGTACTGAAACCAGGTGGTCACTTCAGCATTTCGGATGTAGTGCTGGTAGGCGATTTGCCGGATGGCATTGTGCAGGCCAGCGAAATGTACGCCGGCTGCGTGTCGGGTGCGATCCAAAAAGAGGAATACCTGCAGATCATCCATGAAATCGGTTTTGAGAACATCACGATGCAGAAAGAGAAATCGATCCATGTGCCGGACGAGATTCTGCAGGACTACCTGGACGAAGCAGGTATAAAAGCCTTTCGGGAGAGCAACACCGGCATTTATAGCATCACGGTATACGGAAGCAAGCCCATGGAAAACCTGGCCTGTACACCGGGAAGTGGTTGCTGCTAAGTTCCTATCCTTTATAAGCAGAACGGAGGTGGCCCAAGCTAATTGCTGGCCACCCCCCGTTCTGCTTTTACCAAATTATAGAGTTATGGCATCACCGGCATGCTGGTAAGTATCAGAATGATCAGTCCGAGCTGTATACCTACGCCAATTCCCACGCCAGCCAGGGCCTTCCCTTTCTTCTTGCGATGCGCCTGTTCTTTATACCCTTTCAGATAATCCTGCTCAGCCAACAGGCTAGCATCTGACACACGATCAGCCTTTACTTTGGGAGGTGTTGCGCCAATAGCCAGGCTGCCCGCCAGGCCGATTGGGAACATGACCAACGAACTGGCAACCGAGCCCCACATGGCACCGTTGCCCTTGTAGTACAATGCTGCATCCTCTTTGCCTAAGGCGTATAACTGGTCGGGTGTCATACCTTGCATTTGGCTAACCAAACTGTCAGCCAAATGCTGCTCAAAAACTTCCTTTGAGCCGTTCTCAAACTTGACCATAAACACTTCAGCTTTCGGTATACGCCTTGTTATACCCTGGAGGGAGTCTGGATGCTGGTAAAGGACTTCAAGCAGGGAGATTTCCAGGACGCGAGCAGGCACTTCCTCCCCTGTCGTTTTTACAATTATATCCTGCGCCAGCAGTACCTCGTGCATCCCCAGCAATACGATTAAAAGTAGAAGCTTTTTCATCACTATGTTGCTTAGTATTTGCGGGAATTAAAACCGAACAGCAGGCTAAAACGTGCGCCATCTTTGGAAGGTGCCACAGCGAAGTTAACAGGGAAGTTTACCCCCTGGCTCTGAAAGTTAGTACCTACGGCCAGCACGATACCCGCCCCTCCGAGCGACACATTCGGTCCGAAGCCAAACTCCAGCCCCTTCGCACTTCTGATGCCTACCAGCGCACTCAGGCTAGGCAAAAACTTACCCTGCTCCAGGCCTCCCACCAGTGGCACAAACTCAAACAGACCCGAGGTACCGTTTTCCAGCGTAAACACCCGCGTTTCAAACTGCCAGCCAAACTGCGTCATAAAGGCATTTACATTGGTATCATAGTCATTGCTGATGTGGTCGATGTACTTCTGGCTCAGGACAGTGAAGCCCAGTCGCGGTCCACCCAGCTTCAGGTTCTCCTGAGGATAACCCGTGCGCTGCGGATAAACGGGCTGCTGCACAGCCGGGCGCATCTCGTTCATGGTCACCTTGGTCCCGTTTTCATACTTGATCATAAATACATCACTCTTAGCAATGGAAATAACAGGACCTTCCAGGTTATCGAAGCGCTTGTATTTGACAGCCTCCAGGTCGATTTCGAGTACCTTAACCGCCAGCTCGTCGCCGTTGCGTTTGATGAGAATGTCCTGCGCCTGACCAGCAAAACAAAAGAGGCAGGCAATGATAGTGAACAGTAGATTTTTCATGGTCGATGTGTGTTATAGTGTTAGATTTTCTTTTGCTTTTTGATAGATCAAACTTACAACAACACCATAGCTATAGAAAGCCAGCAAATCAATTTTACAGACTTTTGAATTTTAATTCAATACAACATATATTACTAACTTACAATTACTTATATTCACATCGTTAGACTTTTAAAATTTAGATTTAAGCGAATTTCATCCATTAAAATTCACCCAACAACTAATTGAGCTACCAGATACTATACCCACCATGTCGTACAAAAACAACCCCCATACCTAAAGCACGATGGACGATCTCAAAATAACGCTGGAAACGCTCGGAGAGGAAGACCGTCGGGAATTGGGTATTTTTATTCAGCGTCAGAAAAAAAAGAAGAGCCGCAAGGATCTAGCGCTTTATAAACTGTTGCTGCAGGAAAAGCATTATACACCTGAGCAGTTGATAGCGCGGCTATACCCGGATGATCCTAATCCGGTAGCCTACTATGCGCTCCGCAAAAGGCTCACCCGCCACCTCACGGACTTCATCATGCTCAAGCGAATGGAGGAGGACAGCACGGCGGCCTCCTCCATCATGGGTTTGCTCTCCCTGGCCCGCTACCTGTTCGATGCGCGGGTGGAGCGGCTGGCCTGGCACTACCTGCTCAAAGCGGAGAAAATGGCCACTGCTAACGAACAGTATGACCTGCTCAACACGATCTATAACCTGCAGATTGAAAAAGCGGACAGTGAGTTTGCCGAGGAGCTGGACCAAATCATCGGGAGGCGAAATCAGAACAAACTGGCTGCCGACGAAGTGGAAAGGGCCAACATTGCCAGCAGTATTATCAACCAGCGCCTGCAGGCTGTCCGGAGGCTGGGCCGTGACCTTCACTTCGACCGGATCATGCAGGAAGTACTCGTCAGCTACAACCTGACCGAGGCCGTGAGCAAACGTCCGCTGTTACTTTACAAACTGATGTCCATTGCGCGCAGTGCCGTGCTGGCCCGGAAGGATTTCCTGAACTTTGAGCCCTTCATCATCAGCCAGTACCAGGAAACTGAACATAAATACGGTTTTATCAAAGCGCATCAGTATTACAAGCTCAGCCTCCTCTACATGATCGCGCACGTGCTGTACCGGAATAAGAAGTTTGTGGAATCGATCCACTACCTGGCCTTGCTGCACAACAGCATGAGCGGAGACGGAAAGAACCACTACGCCACCTTTTACCCGCGCTATATATTTTTGATGGTAGCCAACCTGGTCTTTCTGCGCAACAACGAAGAGGCTATCGGGCTGATGGAAAAACTACTCTACAAAAGCAAGGTACACCTGAGCCAGCGCGACCAGTTGACTGCCCTGCTGGGACTGAGCTTCAATTATTTTGCGCAGGGAGCTTTTGGCAAAGCCAACCGGGTTTTGCTGGGTATTAAACGATCAGACAAATGGCTGGAGCAGACCATGGGCCGTGAATGGGTGCTGAAGAAGAAAATGGGAGAACTGATTTTGCAGTACGAAATGGGCAATGAAGACCTTGTGCTCAACAAGATCCGATCATTTGAACGCACTTTCAAAGACCTGCTACAGCAGCCTGCTTACTACAACGTGAAGCAGTACCTACAACTGATCAAGCACATGGTAGACCAACCGGAACTTGTCGCCAGCGAAGCCTTTTTTCAGCAGGTTGAGCAGAGCCTGGAGTTTGAGTCCTTTGAGAATACTGACATACAGGCCATGAGTTTTTATGCCTGGCTCAAAGCGAAAATGCTGCGCCGTCCCTACTATGATGTGCTGCTCGAATTGGCGCAGAGTGATTTGTAAGGTCAGCGCTCCGGGTTTGATCAACACAAAAAATTGCGGTGCGCGTATGGGCTAGTATTGACGACTAAAAGGCAGAAGACCATGGCATCAGACAAGTATACCGTACCGGCACAGACCCGCATCGGACACGTGCACCTTAAAGTGGCCGACTTGGATCGGGCGCTGGCCTTTTACCGCGACCTGTTGGGCTTTGAGCTGGTGATGATGTACGGAGCAGATGCAGCCTTTATTTCGGCGGGTGGCTATCATCATCACATCGGGCTGAACACCTGGTACAGCAAGGGAGGTACACCGCCGCCGCCACGCAGCACAGGATTATTCCATACCGCTATCCTCTACCCTACCCGCAAAGACCTGGCTGCCATTTTGAAGCGAATTATTGCGGCAAACTACCGCCTCGACGGAGCATCCGATCATGGCGTATCGGAAGCGCTATACCTGTCGGATCCCGATGGTAATGGTGTAGAGTTGTACTGGGACCGACCACAAGAGAACTGGCCTCAAAACGAGGATGGCTCACTCACCATGTATACCCAGCCGCTCGACCTGCAGGACCTGCTTAGTGAGTTGGAGACTGAAGTCAATTGATCTTGCCAAGAACTTCAGCTATTTGTAGAAGACAATAATTCAACTCTTTTTGATCATTCTAACTAAAACCAATCCAATGCCTCACATCGCTATTATTTCTTCGAGCGTCCGCACTGGCCGCAAAAGTCACCGGGTCGTGCTATACCTGAAAAAGTATCTGGAAGAACACCAATTGGCCACAACAGAGATTATAGACCTGAAAGCCTATGACTTTCCGGTGTTTCATGAGCGCTACAGCCGACAGGAAGAGCCCACGGTTGGCATGCAGGAATTCAGGGAAAAGATTCTGGGTGCGGATGGCGTCCTCATCGTGACACCCGAGTACAATGGCGGCTACCCGGCCAGCCTCAAAAATGTGGTGGATCTGCTCTATGATGAATGGCACCGCAAGCCAGTGGCCATCTCAACGGTATCCGGCGGGGCTTTTGGCGGTACGCAGGTAATCACCTCGTTGCAGTTTTCGCTCTGGAAAATGCGCGCCTGGACTGTGCCCGCCATGTTCCCGGTACCTAAGGTGCAAGACAACTACGATGAGGAAGGCAACGCAACTGACAAAGAAGCTACTGATAAACGAGCTGACCATTTTGTAAAGGAACTGCTCTGGTGTATAGAGGCAAAAAAGAAAATGGAACAGTAAGCTATTCAGTCCAAGTGCCTAGCCTACACTTGAGCCATCTGTTGTCATTTTGACCAGCTGGAGAAATCTGAGGCATACTTATGAGGTTCTCAGACTCCTCCTTTCGCCGGAATAACACAAGAGATTTTGATTATCAAAGAGTACCGCACAAGGACTCGCCTGCTATACCTATACCAGCCTTAGATCAGGTATAGGTATAAGAATAGGTATAGCCTTAACCTTCTAGCTCAGTATAATCGGCGCTGCGAGGCAGCTCCATGAAGTGCTGCGCGAGTTCCTCAGGTAGTGTAGTCAGTTTTCTTTTCAACACATCCATCCAGGCACCTTCCACTTTGATCACCGCTGCTTTCACGCCATCCTCCTTGAACAGCTCGTGACGCAGTGACCAGCGGGAACCGTCTTTACGGCTGGCTGTCAGTTCCGTCTTGATGGTGATTTCCTCGTTGATGCCCACCTCCCGCAGATACGAAGTTTCTTCCTTAAACAGGATCGGCCCGATGTGCAGGCGCTGAAAAGTTTTCAGATCCATTCCCAATTCTTCCAGGGCTTCGATACGGGCCTGCGCCGCAAAATCAGCATAGGCAGAGTGACGCATGTGCATGTTCGCATCCAGGTGCGACCACATTACTTTGTTGGTATAGGTATGGGGCATGTTTGTTTATTTTAGGGATCGAAGTGATAACGAAGGTAAGATGGCAAAGTTAAGATTTACAAGTATAACACAGGGTGTTTTTTCATTTTGCTTCTAGTATATCACACATTATAACGCTATGTTTATAGCGTAATTTCAAGATTCAGCACCTTAAATCTCTTTAATTAATATCCCTGCCCAGCGCCTATGAGAACAAGTTTACATGCTGTTTTATGCTTCTTTTTTGCCCTTGTAAGTGCTGCGCCATCCTTTGCGCAACTTGCAAATCCGAGCATACCTGGATTTGATTTGGAAAAACGAATTGGCATTCAGATTAGTATGCCCCGCGATGTAGCCGTCGACTCTAAAGGAAACATTTACTACTCCAACTTTTACATCAAGAAATTTAATCAGGCAGGTCACTTGGATGAGAATTTCATGCCGGAAGGGTTAAATGATGAAAACTATGGCACGTTTAGCATGACCTTTGATGCTGACGACAACCTCTATGTGGTGAGCAATACCTATGCTAAAATTGCAAAGTTTCACAAAGACGGCTCTCTCTTGTTCGAGCTTGGCACGTATGGCTCAGGCCCCGGAGAATTCATAAATCCGGAGGAGATCGCAGTTAACTCTAAGGGAGAGATTTATATAGCGGATACTGGTAACCGCCGCATCCAGCGCTTCGACAAGGACTTCAATTTGCTGCAGACTATTGTAATTTACTCTGATCTGGATACGCTCCAGCAGGAGGCAGAATACCCTTTTAGTATAGCCTTCGACAAAAATGATAATTTGTATGCCCTTTATCAGCTCAATTTTAAAGGAAGTAAAGTGGTGAAATTTAATGCTGCAGGAGAAAAACTATTAGAGTTCGGCAATAATGGACCTGCTCAGAACAAGATAAACTCTGCTTCACACATAGCGGTGGATCAGCATACCGGCCAAGTGTATGTAACAGAAACAAGCTACGGAAGCATCTATGTATATGACACTTCTGGTAATTACCAACAAAGAATCTACCATCAATCCGGTGAGGGCCGCCTTTGGGGTACTATCATCGGTATCACACTTGATAGTGAGGGCAATCTAATTGTATCGGATAGAAGGCATAATGGGAGCAGTAAAATCATACAATACAATAAAGCTGGCGATGTACTTCAGGTATGGGGTGGCAAGTGGCAAACCAAAGACCTGGTACTGGATGAACAGGGTTTTGTGTACCAACTCGACATAAGTGGCGCGATCAATAAGTTTAATTCGGAAGGAGAAGTTGTACTGCAATTTGGCCGGTCTGGTAACTCACCGATTACGGCACCTCAAGCTATTGCCATCGACTATTGGGGAAACATATACGCTTTGACCAGCTTTGGGACTTACAGCGCATCTGCAATTTACAAATTTGATCCTAATGGTAACTTGTTAGAAACATTTAGTGATTTTGGACCTGGAGCAAGTTCAAACTTTTTTACTGATCTGGCTGTAGACGCCAGTGGGAACATCTACTTGACGGACTATACCGAAAACGCAGTCAGAAAACTTAATTCCAGTGGTCTGTTACAATATGTCATGATTGGTGTAGGCGAGAGCGACAGGATAGTAAAGCCTACCGCAATTGTCGTTGATATGCTTGGGCAGTTTTATGTACTTGATCACAATGGTGGTCGTGTGCAGAAGTTCGATCCGCAAGCAAATTTCATCTGGTCACATGCCTGGAATAACACTAACATTGAATGGCACTACGAGAACTCCCAAAGCAGTATAGCGGTAGACGGAAAAGGTTACCTGTATATTAGCTCAAACATTAAACCTTACAAGTTCTTTATACTTGACCAGCAGGCAAATTTAGTACACGAAGAGCATGATCTGGTGGTTCTAGACATAGCTGTAGACCGCAAGGCTTCCCGCTTGGTTTGGAATGACTATAAATCAGAAGCATTTGCTTCGTTTCGGGCAACTAACTACCAGGAGCCACAACGAATAATCAGCGGCCGCGCCTTCACAGACAATAACCAAAACTGTACTTTTGAGGATGAAGAGGCGCCTTTCCATGCTATTGTCATTGAAGCTACCCCCGGCCCCTTCTATACCTTGACCGGACCGGATGGCCGTTATACACTACCTGTCGATTCAGGTAACTATACCGTGCGCAGCATTGCCCCGGATCTTACCGGCAGATTAATTGTGAGTGACTGTCCTCCTCAGCAGGTAGCACTTACAGGCAAAACCAGGCAGGCGGACAATATTAATTTTGGCTTCAGAGCAAATAATTTCCCGTACTTACGGGTGAGCATCTCTTCTACCCGCCGTCGGCGCTGCTTCGAAAGTATGACAACCTTATACTATTCCAACATTGGGTACGCCACCGCCACAAACGCCAAGGTATACCTTCAGTTGCCCAAGGAAGTCGAGCTGCGTTCGGCCGATAAGCCCTATACCCGCATGGCAGATGGCGCTTACGAATTTTCTATTGGGGATTTGGCTGCTGGCGAGAGTGGCAACATTTACATTCAGGACCTGGTCACCTGCGGCGACGAGTCGGTGCGGGGTCTCACCGTCTGCACCCGCGCCTGGATCACCCCCTCCAACAACAAGCCGGCCAAACCCACACCGACCGTCACCATCACTGGGCGCTGTAACGTCGAAACCGGGATGATCCGCTTTGTGGTACGCAACACCGGCACAGCTGACATGGAGCAGTACGAGCTGTTCCGCAAGTACGCTAACGGCAAACTGGCTTCTCAGGAGCAGTTCAGCCTGGCCGCCGGCGACAGCCTCGTGCTGTGGGTACCCTCCATGGGCTATACCTGGCGCCTGGAGGCCGATCAGCCCGCCGGCAATGGGGACAACACGTCTGTGAGCGTCACTATCGAGGGCTGCCCGGGCGGAGAAGCCAGCTCTGTGAGCACCGGACAGGTCAACCTGCTCCCCACTGACGACGAGGAGGCCGAGAAATCGATGGAGTGCATGCTGATCACCGACTCCTACGACCCTAACGACAAGCTGGTGACGCCAGTAGGCCGCACCGAGGAGTTCTACACTCCGACTAACACGGCGCTCAAGTACAAGATCCGCTTCCAGAACACGGGCACCGACGTGGCCTACCGCGTGGTGGTCGTAGACACGCTCTCCGAACACCTGGACCTGAGCACCCTCCAACTAGGCGCCACCTCCCACCCAAGCCGCATGGAAGTGAGCGGCAAGGGTCGTCCTGTTCTCACCTGGACCTTCGACAACATCATGCTGCCCGATTCCACCGCCGACGAGCCTGGCAGCCACGGCTATATCCAGTTCAGCATCAAACCAAAAACTGATTTGCCAGAGAAGACCCTGGTGGAGAACTTTGCTGACATCTTCTTCGACTTTAACTCTCCGATCCGCACTAACGTGACCCAGAACCGCATCTTTGACATGCCCCCGGTGATCAACGAATCTGTGCGGGTGAACCTGGAAGATGTGCTGGCCACGCCGGGAATAGCGACCTTTGAGCCAATGGCTGGGAAGTTCAGCAGCGAAATCACCATCACCGGCCAGCGCTTTGCCGTCAAGCCATCCGATAACAAGGTATACCTGAATGGCAAAGCCGCCACCGTGGTCAGCGCCACGGCCACTGAGCTGAAAGTGCTCGTGCCGACGGGCGCTACTACGGGTGCCCTGAAAGTCATCACACCGGACGGAGGGGTTACCTCTACGGCTAAATTCCAGGTATACCAGCCACCGGTACTTGCCTCCTTCAGCCCCGCCGAGGGCATGGTGGGCCAGACGGTGACCCTCTCTGGCGAACACCTGCAGGCAGCGCTGATCGAATCAATAACGTTGGGCAAACTGAGTTGCGAGATTCTGAGCAACACTGGCGGTGCAGTGACAGTACGGGTACCAGCAAACGCTGTATCAGGCAGTTTCCGGATCAATACAAAAGGTGGCGAGGCGGTAAGCGGCTCAGCCTACACAGTGTGGTACGCGCCGGTGATTACAGCCTTGAGTAAAGAGACGGATATTGTGGGAGCGAGTATCATGCTCAGCGGCGAGAACTTTGCCAACGACAAATCAAGGAACATCGTACGCTTCGGACAGGCCCAGGCCCAGGTGCTGGAGGCCAGTCTGCAACAGCTGACCGTGCGCGTACCCGAGCAGGCCGCATCAGGCTTCATCTCTCTGGAGACGCCCGGTGGAAAAGCCACAGCAGGCACTGCATTCGAGGTGATACCGGGACCTAAGTTCAAGGCTATGCAGCCTGCCAAAGGCACGGTGGGCACTATAGTGGAGATCACCGGCGAGCACTTCGGCATCATGGGCCAGCAGGACAAGATTGCCTTCAATGGACAGGAAGCACTGGTGCTGGAAGCCTCCAGCGACAGGTATAAGGTAAGAGTGCCGCGCGGCGCCACAACCGGCAAACTGACGATCATCGGCTACGGCGGCCAGTCACAAAGCAGCACTGACTTTGTGGTGGAGGAACTGCCTGCAGCCGAAGCGATCCAGGTATACCCGAATCCAAACAGCGGCCAGTTCACGGTCAGTTTGCGTCACGCCGACTTCGATGTGCAGCTGATGGAGGTATACGATGCCGTTGGCAAGCGTCTGCACCAAACCCACATTACAGGACCACGGCCAGAAGCGGTGGAAATAAAACTACCGACTGCCAAAGCCGGGCTTTACTTCCTGCAGATACAGACAGAACGCGGTTTAGTCATCAAAAAATTGACGGTGCTGTAATTTACTTGTTCAATGAGGATCATTACAGCTCCGTCAGCTTAATTTAAATTAAGCGGCTTCGCGTTGTTCGTCTTCTAAAGATTTAATGGCATCGTAGAGTGCAGGACTGGTATCGCGCAGTTTTTCTATAACATTGGCCAGGTTATAGAACCTTTCGGGTTCAACTACGGAGCTGTTTGCGAAGGCTTTTAGAAGCGTATGAAGGATTTGAGTATAATTTTCTTCAAATTCGTCTGGGTTCATAAGTAAAAGGCTAAAAGTTTACATATCAATAGGATACAATCTCTACCTTAAAATAATTCGATTGCAGCACAAAAAAAGCGCCGTTCATTGCTGAACGGCGCTTTTCTTTATTGTCAGGTATAAGACTTAGAGCTTCTTCAAACCTTTCTGCTCCTGCTTGCTTCCCTCCTTCACGCTCACAGCCACACCGCCACCTGAGGCCAGGTGCTGCTTTAGTTCGCTCTTCGAGTTCACGAGCACTTTGCGTACAGTGTACTTTTGCGGGTTCTTGTTCCAGCTGGCATCCTTCGCATCCGCATAGATCGTTGCAATATAGGTTTTGCCTTTTGGCAGGTAGTCGAAACGGATATTGGCGGTTCGGGTATTTTCGTCTGTAATGCCACCTACGTACCACTCGTTTTTGCCTTTTGCTTTGCGGGCGATCGTTACGAAATCTCCTGGCTCGGCTTCCAGCACCCAGGTATCATCCCAGTCAAGCGCTACGTCCTTGATGAACTGAAACGCATCCGGGAAACGGGTATAGTTGTCCGGTATGTCAGCGGCCATCTGCAGTGGGCTGTACATGGTCACGTAATAGGCTAGCTGCTTTACCAATGTGGTGTTCACACGCTGCTCACCCCCGTGGTAGTATGACAAATCTGTCTGGAAAATGCCCGGCGTATAGTCCATCGGGCCACCCATCAGGCGGGTAAACGGCAGGATCGTTGCGTGGTCCGGAGCCAGACCGCCCATCGCCTCAAACTCAGTGCCGCGGGCAGATTCCTGCGCCAACCAGTTCGGGAAGGTACGGTGCAAACCAGTCGGGCGAACCGCCTCGTGGCTGTTGATCATGATCTTATACTTGGCGGCTGTATTGGCCACGTAGTTGTAATGGTTCACCATCCACTGTCCGTCATGGTGCTCACCGCGCGGAATGATCTTGCCCACATAACCTGTCTTCACTGAATTGTAGCCATGGTCCTGCATGAACTGGAAGGCCTCGTGTATCCGGCGTTCGTAGTTGGTGGCAGCTCCTGACGTTTCGTGGTGCATCATCACGCGCACACCTTTCGACTCAGCGTACTTTTGTACTTCTTTCACATCAAAATCCGGGTAGGCGGTCACAAAGTCGAACACCTCCTCTTTCCAGTTGCCGAACCAATCCTCCCAGCCTATGTTCCAGCCTTCGATCAGCACCGCATCAAAACCATGCTCGGCTGCGAAATCAATATGCTTTTTGGCGTTCTCGGTGGTCGCGCCGTGACGGCCACTTGGAGTCAGTTTGGTATAGTCGTCGGTCAGCTTCACATTGGTTTCTTTGCCATAGGCCCAGGTGCTTTTGCCCGCCACAAAGTACTCCCACCAGATACCGATGTACTTCACTGGCTTGATCCAGGACACGTCTTCATAAGCGGTCGGCTCGTTCAGATTCAGAATCAGTTTAGAGGCCAGAATGTCCGTGGCTTTGTCGCTTACCACAATGGTTCTCCAAGGGGTTTGCGCATCGGTTTGCAGATAGCCCTTGTTACCCACAGCGTCAGGCGTCAGGTGTGTGCTGAACTTGAAAGTTTTCGGATCCACGTTCAGGTTCATGGCCGGATAGTTTATCAGTGCCGCTTCGTGGATGTTGATGTACAGTCCGTCTGATGACTTCATCATAGATGGTGTTTGTACGGCCAGTGTTTTGATCGGATGTTGCGCATGCACGTCAATCGTCGCTTTTTCCATCAGACCCGGGATTTGCGAAATCTGAGAGGTGGTATAAGCATACTCGTTCGTGTCGTAGTCGCCTGGTATCCAGAAGATCTTGTGATCGCCGGTCAGGTTGAACTCGGTGTGCTCTTCCTTGATGATGAAGTACTTGAGCTCCGGCTGCTGCGGGAATTCGTAGCGGAAGCCGAGTCCGTCGTTGAACAGGCGGAAACGAATACGGATATGACGATCCTTGTGCTCCTTTTGGTTGAGTGTTACCAGCAACTCATTGTAGTTGTTGCGGATGGTTTTCTGCTCTCCCCAAACCGGCTCCCAGGTATCGTTCACGGAGTTTTGCTCTGTTTTGGCTACCGTAAAACCGTTCATCATCGAAGGCACGTCTTTCATCTCAAAGCCCATCTTGCTTTGCTTGATCACCGGCTTCTTTTTGTAAGTCAGCTGGTAGGTAGGCACCCCGTTGGCGGCCAGTTCAAAGGTCATGCTCAGGTTCTTGTCCGGAGAGGTGATCGTTTGCGCCTGCACCAATACGGTGATCAGGAACAGGAACACAAAAAGGGATAGCCGCTGCGATAGGCGACCGATCAGGTTAGCGTTTTGTTGCATAGTGTAGAATTGATGAAAATTGGGGACCGCTGATTGTACTCCGACAGCCCGCAACAGGTTTTGTTATTGTGCATGCAAATTACATTAAAAATCGCTTTCTCCCGAACATGCCTGCTTAACTCCACCTGTCTGCCCGGCATATACCTGATCCTGAACATACCTATACCTATGAAAATCATTCACGACGAAGAAGATACCAGATTTTACGCTACGCTCGAGGGCGGGGAAGCAGAGCTGACCTATTTCATAACGGACGAAGGGCATATGGACTTCGACCATACCTATGTACCCGAAACGCATCGCGGACAAGGTATAGCCGATAAACTGGTAAAATGCGGATTGGACCACGCCAAGGCACAGAACTGCCAGATCATTCCGTCCTGCCCTGTTGTAGAGGCTTATGTGAAACGACACAAAGAATATGAAGGCATTGTGTGCTGGAAATAGCCTATACCTGATGCTCCACTTTTTGAGGACGGAGAGCCAGCCACAGTAAAAAACCCACAGGCCAGACCATGAACAGTACCATCAGAGAAATCAGCCAGGGTGATTTTCCCCGGCGGCGGGCATCGTAGAAGCACCAGATCACACTCCAGATGACAAACACCAGCAGCACCATGCCAATGATGATGCTGATCAGTCCCAGACCAGTAAAAAACGAGGAAAAGCTCTGCTCCATAACCTTATAAGCCAGTTCCTTATAACGCATGCAGGGTTGACTGGTTGGATAGTATCCTGGCAGTAAAAGGATAGCTAAAGCACTACTATCTGCAAGAGCTATACCTCAGGCTTCTTTTAGAAAAAAGCACGACTGGGATTGGCCGTGAACCACAGGCAAGGTATACCTTAACCGGCTTTACCCGTACATCAAACATTACTAAAAATTACCGGCTCAAGGCCGATTGGCAGAACAAACCAACAGCAATGAAAGACGCGCAGCAAAAATACCTGTGGTGGCAGGAAGGAGTTATTTACCAAATCTACCCACGTTCTTATCAGGACAGCGACGACGATGGCGTTGGCGACCTGAAAGGGATCATCCAGCGACTGGACCATATCAAGTCACTCGGCGTCACAGGTATCTGGATCTCTCCTATCTTCTCCTCTCCCATGGCTGATTTTGGCTATGACATTTCTGACTACTGCGACATCCACCCGCTATTTGGCACTATGGATGATTTTGATGACCTCCTGCAGGCCGTACACGAACGGGGGATGAAGCTGATCCTGGACCTTGTTCCTAATCACACTTCCAACGAGCATCCGTGGTTTAAGGAGTCCCGCTCGTCCAAGGATAATCCGAAACGCGACTGGTACATTTGGGAAGATGCCAAGGAAGACGGTTCCGAACCAAACAACTGGCTCAGTGTATTTGGAGGCAGTGCCTGGGAATGGGACGAAAACACCGAGCAGTTTTACTACCACGCCTTCCTGAAAGAGCAGCCTGACCTGAACTGGCGCAACCCTGCGGTGCAGGATGCGATGATGGATGTGATGCGCTTTTGGCTCGACAAAGGGGTAGACGGCTTCCGTGTGGATGTGATGTGGCACATGATCAAAGACGAGCAGCTGCGCGATAACCCGACCAATCCGGATTACAAATCCCACCAGGCCACTTACGAAAAGCTTATACCTGCCTACTCAACTGACCAACCCGAGGTACATGACATTGTCAGGAAAATGCGTTCCGTGCTCGACGAGTATGACGAACGCATGATGATCGGTGAGATCTATCTCCCGATTCACAAACTGATGACCTATTACGGCTCCAATATGGATGGCGCGCACCTTCCATTCAACTTTCTGCTGCTCTCTACGGACTGGGATGCAGAGGAAATCGCCTCCAACATCAACCAGTATGAGGCAGCCTTGCCGGAAGGCGGATGGCCGAACTGGGTGCTGGGCAATCATGACCAATCGCGCATCTCAAGCCGGGTAGGCCAGGATCAGGCACGGGTGGCTGCGATGCTCCTGCTCACACTGCGCGGTACACCCACTATTTATTACGGTGATGAAATAGGCATGCGGGACGTTCCTATACCTGAGGACGAGGTGCAGGATCCGCAGGGGCTCAACATGCCCGGTCTCAACCTGAGCCGTGACCCGCAGCGCACGCCGATGCAGTGGGATGACAGCGAAAATGCAGGCTTCAGCAAGGTGAAACCGTGGCTGCCGCTGCCCGATAATTTCCGCCGCGTGAATATTGAAGCGCAATCTGATGACGATGTTTCCATGTATGCATTGCATCAACGCCTGATGAACCTGCGGCAGAAAGAAGACGCCCTTCGCATCGGGGACTACAAACCGATGGAGGCACAAAAACCACTGCTGGCGTACATGCGCTATACTGCTGACACGCGCTTCCTGATCCTGCTGAACCTCAGCCATAAGACCTGCCATTTTCACCCGAAGCACTTCCAGTTTGAGGGTACCATTGAGATCGACACACTAACGGAACGAGAAGGCAAGGAGGTAAAAGACCGGATAAGCCTGAGCGGTGACGAGGGCATGGTGATTCGGATAAAGGAGCCGAAAAATTAGCAACACCGGTATAGCAATTGTGACTATGCAGCACCTGGCAACGGATATCAAGCGCTTACTCCTTCGGGACCTGGATAGACTCGCCGAAGAAATAAAGGCATTCGATCAAGCGGAAAATCTGTGGAAAACACAAGGGCAGGTTACCAATTCGGCTGGTAACCTTTGCCTTCACCTGATTGGCAACCTGAACACCTACATTGGCGCAAACCTGGGTGGAAGTGGTTACATACGCGACCGCGAGGCGGAATTTAGCCGCACAGGTATAGCCAGGGAGGAATTGCTCCAGCAGATTACGGAAGTTAAAAACACGCTAGCTTATACCTTGGATAAGCTAAGCCCGGCACAATTACAACAAACCTATCCTCAACAGGTACTGGGCTATGACATGAGCGTCAGCTACTTTCTGATCCATCTCCACGGCCATTTAAATTATCATCTGGGCCAGATCAACTACCTGAGACGCCTACTAGAATAGGTGCAAGAGAAAGGGAAAAACAAAATTAGAAAAATTTGGTTCTGTAAATTATGAACTAATGAAACTAAGTAATACCTTTGTGTCGTTAGCTAATAAACAAAGCATCTTTTAGACATGGCACTTAGCGAAAAACAGCGACAACTGATAGAGGAGATTGGCATATACCATGAGAACAATGGTTTTCAACCGGCGGTGTCCCGTGTGCTTGGCCTTTTGCTGGTATCAAATAGCCCTGAGCTTTCATTCGACGAGATCAGTGAGACTTTGAACATTAGCAAGAGTGCTACCAGTAACGCTTTGAACATGCTCCTTAACACTGGCCACATCGAGTATACGACTTTCTCCGGTGACCGCAAGCGCTACTTTCGCATCAGATCCTCTAACTGGCGAGATCATTTCGCCAGAAAAATGGAAGACCTTAGCGCATTGAACTGCCTTCTCAAGAAAGTGATGGAAGTACGTGAGCGGGAAAACCCCATATACGATGAAAAACTCAACGATTTCATAAGCTTTCTGGACTATATGAAAGACAAGTTGCCAAGCATGATTGAGGACTGGGAAAAAACGAGAAAATAATTTTTTTGCTTCGTTAGTTCACTTTTTTATGAACTAACTAGTTATATCAAAACATAATAAACAAAGACGTGAAAATTAAATATTTAGTAGTCGGCCTGGCCTTGCTATTCGTGCGACCTGCCCAGGCGCAGGATCAAACGGATGCAACGGGACTCAGCTTGCAGGGCGCTATCAACTACGCCCTGGAAAACAATGAGAACATTCAGAAAGCCTCCTTGGACCAGATCGGCTCCAGATACCAGGTAAAAGAAGCGCGCAGCGCCGGCTTGCCACAGGTGGATATATCAGGGCAGGGTGTCAAAGCCCTGAAAAAACCAAGAATTGCCCTACCTGCCGAATTCAACCCGGAGGGTACTGGCCCGCTGCTTGCTGAGATGGGTACCGACTATAACTTACAAGGAGGGGTTTCAGTGTCCCAACTGCTGTTCAGCAAATCATACTTTGTAGGTCTGAAGGCTGTCAAAACCGCCGAAGATCTGTTCCGCATCCGCAAGGAGATGACCACAGAAGAGGTCATCTATAACGTAGGCAGCGCCTATTATCAGGTACTGCAAACACAGGAGCAATTCAACACCATAAACGCTAACCTGGCGCAGCTAACGCAACTGGAGCGCATCCTGCAACTGCAGTATGAAAACGACCTGGTGAAGAAGGTAGACGTGAACCGCATCAAGGTAAATAAGATAAACCTGGAGAACCAAAAGAAAAGCCTGATGACGGCCTACGAGCAGCAGCAAAACGTGCTTAAGTTCTTCATGGGCATGCCACTGGAGCAAGCTATAACACTCAGCGGCTCGGCAGAAGATGCCCTGTTACTTGAGCAGCCAACGCTGGCCAACACCGAGGGGGCCGCTCAGAACCGCGTCCAATACCAGGTGCTTAACAAGCAGAAAGAGCTCAAGTCGCTTGAGATGGATAACATCAGGGCCGGTTACTACCCTACCCTCGCTGCATTCGGTAACTACACTTACCAGAGCATGTACAATGGCAGTTTGTTTGGCAATCCAAACGTTAACTGGTTCCCAACCTCGCAGGTAGGCGTGCAACTGAATATACCAGTGTTCGATGGTTTGCGCAAAAGAGCCCAGGTGCAGCAGCGGGAAGTGGAAATGCAAAAGATCGACCTCGACATCAAGCAATACAACAAGAACACCCAGGTAGAGCTTACTAATGCCGTTTCACAGCTCCAGAATAGTAAGAGCTCCATTGTGGCGCAGGAAGAGAATGTGAAGCTGGCGCAGGAAGTATACGACACCACCAACCAGCTCTACAAAGAAGGCCTCTCACCGCTGACAGACCTGTTGAACGCCGAAACAGCGATGCGTGAAGCCCAAACAAACCTGAACAACGAAAGGCTGAAATATAAACTGGCTGAACTTAACTACCTGCAGGCCACAGGTGATTTGGGAAATCTTACTAAATAAAGACATACAAGAAATACGAACATGAAGAAGGTAATTTATATTTTGGTTGTGCTGGTTGCTTTGGGTGCTATTGCCTATAAGCTGATGGATAACAAGGAGCAGATGGCTGCTAATGCCGCAGTAGCCCAAATTAAAAGCGATGCTATCCCTGTAGCCATCACAGAGGTGGCGACAGACAAATTAGACAAATCCTTTACAGCACAGGGCAACTTCGCCCCTATTCAAAGCCTGACGCTGTTATCAGAAACACAAGGCCAGATCAAAAGCGTGCACAAGCGCAAAGGCGACAAGGTGAAAGCCGGCGAACTGCTGGTGCAGGTAGAAAGCAACACCATGGCTGCCGACCTCGCTACTGCCCAGACGAATGCAGAGAAGGCCAAGCGTGATCTGGAGCGTTTTGAGAACCTGGCTGCCGGTGACGCTATCACCAAAAGACAATTGGAAGATGCCCGCCTGAACGTGAAGTCAACTGAAGGCCAGTTAGTAGCTGCCCGCCAGCGTCTGACCAAGACCCGCATCACAGCTCCTATCAGCGGTGAGATAAATGAGATCTATGTGGAGGTTGGCTCTTACCTGAACGCTGGCACCAAACTCTACGACATCGTGAACGTGGACAAGCTGAAGCTGAAAGTAAAGGCATCTGAGAGCGAAGTGCTCCTGATCAACAAAGGTGATAAAGTAACTGTGAGAGCGAATGCAGGATCAGGCGAGGGATATGAAGGGGTGGTAACCGCCATTGCAGCGCAAGCCGACCCTACCCTGAAGTTTGACGTGGAAGTAGAAGTAAAAAATGCAGGTGACAACAACCTGCGTGCCGGCATGTATGGTACTGCTTTCTTTGAATTAGCTGACACACGTGATGCCAACCTGTTGCCACGTGAGGCAATTGTGGGCAGCATCCAAAACCCGAGTGTGTACGTGGTGAAAAACGGTGTAGCCAACGCCCGCCCGGTACGTGTAGGTGTGGTAACACAAGACAAGGTAGAAATTCTGGAGGGTGTGCAGCCGGGTGAACAGGTAGTTCGCAGCGGTCAGATCAACCTGCGCGAAGGTATGAAAGTGACAGTGCTGAAGTAAAACCCAGTTATACTGTCTGTCCGCTTCTAAGGATAGGTCTGCTATACTCTAACTTTTTTGTCATTCTGTAAGACTCTTGGTGGCTCGTACCAAAGTAGTGCCCGCTCTTCAACCAAGATCCTTTCAGGATGACAAAAAGAAGCGAAGAGATCAGAGTCCTCTACTCTGGGGGTAGGGGAAAGACAAACTCCAGGAGAATTCAACTCCTTAAAATGAAACAAAAAGAACTTCTTTCTTAAGAACATTTAGAAATGAACATAACGAAAATATCCATACAGCGATCAACTCTGGTGGTGGTGGTCTTTACCGTCCTCACACTGCTTGGAGCTGTCAGCTATAAGGCACTCAATTACGAGTTGCTGCCAAAGTTTAACCCTCCGGTGCTGACTATCTCCACTTTGTACCCTGGTGCTTCGCCTAATGAAGTAGAGAACTCAGTGACCAAAGAGATTGAGGATGCTTTGTCGGCGCTTGAGAACGTGAAGACCATGCGTGGTACTTCCATGGAGAGTTTCTCGATTATTGTGGTTGAGTTGAACCAAGGCACCAACGTGGACCTGGCCCTGCAGGATGCGCAGCGGAAGATCAATACCATTCTGGCCAACCTGCCAGATGATGCCGAGTCACCAACCCTCAACAAGTTTGACCTCGACGACCTGCCGATCATCAAGATGGGTGCTACGGCTAATATGTCGCCAACTGAGTTCTATGACCTGATCGACAAGAAGATCAAGCCAGAGCTGTCGCGCATACAAGGTATGGCCGCCATCAAAGTGCTGGGTGGCCAGGAACGTGAGATCAAAGTGAACATTGACGCGAACAAACTGGAGGCTTATAACCTTTCGATACTGCAGATTCAGCAGAAGATCCGCAACTCCAACCTTGACTTCCCTACGGGTAGAATCAAGCAGGAAAGCGGTCAGACCCAGATTCGTCTGGCTGGTAAATTTGAATCGCTGGACCAACTGCGTGGCCTGATCATCCGTGAAGACCAGAACGGCATTGTGCGCCTTGCTGACGTAGCCGAGATCCAGGATACACAGAAAGACATCGAAGTTCTGACCCGTGTGAACGCAAGCCCTTCCGTAGGTATCACGATACAGAAGCAGTCGGATGCGAACGCCGTAGAAGTAAGCCGACTGACTAAAGAAGCCCTGGCTGATTTGGAGAAAACGTACGCCGATGTAGGACTGAACTTCAACATTGCCAGCGACTCCTCTGACTTTACCCTGGAAGCTGCCGACTCGGTAATCCACGACTTGATGATCGCGGTAATCCTGGTAGCGATCGTGATGCTGCTATTCCTGCACTCATTCCGAAATGCGGTGATCGTGATGATCTCTATACCTGCCTCACTGGTAGCGACCTTTATTTTCATGTACCTGTTCGGTTACTCGCTCAACCTGATGTCGCTTCTGGCACTTTCGCTTGTGGTCGGTATCCTGGTGGATGACGCCATTGTGGTAATTGAAAACATTCACCGTCACATGGAAATGGGCAAGAAACCCGCGCAGGCAGCCTACGACGGTATCCGTGAGATCATGTCGACGGTAACTTCTATCACGCTCGTAATCGTGGTTGTGTTTATACCGATTGCCCTTTCTGAAGGTCTGGTATCCGACATCCTCCGTCAGTTTGCTGTGGTAGTGGCCGTATCCACGATGATTTCACTCTTTGTAGCGTTCACCCTGATTCCGCTATTGGCAAGCCGGTTCTCTCGTCTGGAGCACATCTCAGATAAGAATATGTTCGGTCGTTTTATCTTAGCATTTGAGCGCTTCCTGGACCGTATCATTGATAACTTTACATCCGCGCTGAAGTGGGCTTTCAATCACAAGCTCATTACACTGGGCGTTACCATGATCATGCTGGTTGCCTCCTTTGCGCTGGTTCCAATGGGTTTTATTGGCTCGGCCTTTATACCTTCTGGTGACCGAGGCGAAGTAAGTTTGCAGCTCGAGTTGCCAAAGAACGCAACAGTTGAGCAAACCAACTTTGCAACACGGCAGGTGGAACAGTACCTGGAGGCTTTCCCTGAAGTTTCAAAAGTGTTTACAACGGTAGGTACTACCTCTTCGGCGCAGCAAGGCCAGAACACGGCTTACAAAGCCGAGGTATCAGTAACGCTGGTTGACGTGATGGAGCGTACCTTCAGCACCGAGCAGTTTAGCCGTCAGGCCAAAGCCGACATAGAGAGCAAACTGCCAAACGTGGAAGTAACGCCAGTGCCAGTAGGTCTGGTAGGTAACGCACAGGCTCCTATACAGCTGATCATCTCAGGTTCTAACCTGGACAGTGTCATGGCTTTCTCGCAGCAGGTAATGCGTGTAGTAGAAGGTGTGCCAGGTACGGCTGACGTGGAGATTTCAGTAGAAGGCGGTAACCCTGAGATTGAAGTAGTAGTGGATCGTGACAAGATGGCCAACGTAGGTCTGTCGCTGGAAAACGTGGGTGCAAGTATGCAGCTTGCCTTCAATGGCAACTCCGACTTAACCTTCCGTTCCGGCACCGAAGACTACGATATTAATATTCGTCTAGATGAATTCGATCGTCGCAGCGTGACCGACATTGCTAACCTGTCTTTTGTGAACAACACGGGGCAACTGGTAAGCTTGGGTCAGTTTGCTGACATCCGCCAGTCTACGGGTCCGTCACAGTTAGAGCGTTACAACCGCGTAACTTCTGTGAACGTGAACTCACAGGTAATTGGTCGTCCATCAGGTTCAGTAGGTGCTGAAATTCAGGCACTAATGGAGGACGTAAACATGCCGGCTGGGGTGAGCATCGAGTATGGTGGCGACTTGAAAAATCAAAGCGAAGGTTTCGGTACACTGGGTATAGCTTTGCTTGCATCGATCATCTTCGTGTACCTGATCATGGTGGCCCTTTACGACTCGTATGTATACCCGCTGGTGGTACTGTTCTCTATACCTTTGGCAATCATCGGCGCCTTGCTGGCCCTGGCGCTGGCGCAACAGGCACTAAGTATCTTCTCGATCCTGGGTATCATTATGATGATCGGTCTGGTAGCGAAGAACGCCATTATGGTGGTTGACTTTACGAACAAGCTGAAAGATGAAGGCGTGGAAGTAAAAGAAGCCTTGATTGAAGCCGTTCGCATCCGTTTCCGTCCAATCCTGATGACAACGCTGGCCATGGTAATCGGTATGTTGCCGATCGCATTAGCGGGCGGATCAGTGGCCGCTACCAAGAACGGTCTGGCCTGGGCTTTGATCGGTGGATTAAGCTCTTCCATGTTCCTGACGCTGATCGTGGTGCCGATCATCTACTATGGTTTTGACCGCATACTGGCTAAGTTCGGATTGGATAAAAAGACGGTTATACACCTGGAAGAGAAGTCACTCAAAGAACTCGAGTACGAAACCAAAGAACTCGAAGAAAAGAAAATGGCGCACGAGTTTGCGCACTAAGCAATCAATTTGGCTAATCCCCCACTCCTGCTGTCGGCAGCTGCTGGCAGTGGGAGTTCCGGCGGGGAAATGCTAACTGCAATACTACCCTTTATTACTAGACATATGGCAGATCCTAGAACTACCTTATACAAAGAGGTAATTAATCTGGTAAGCAGATTAAAAGCAATTGCCCCCCACAAGCTTTCCGGCCCCAAAGGACTTTGGGAGAATGGAATGGATATAGTTGACGTTGTAGATATTATTTTGGCAGTGGAGAAGAAGTTTAACGTCGTGATACCGGATGAGGTTCCAGTGTATTCTATAGACGATCTGGTTAACTATCTTCAGCTAAGCAAAGCAAGCTAGAACACGGAATTTCCCATTTGATTTATACCAAAAAGGTGCAGGACTCTATCCTGCACCTTTTTTATGCTGTATCAGTCGCGTGCTTAGTTCAAGACCAAGATCACATCCATTGATTATAATTACAACTGATAACGATCGTACTTTCGGTTCTTTCGGTCTTCTTTGCCATACATGTAATACAACAAATAGCCCACTGCATAGATTGCCAAAACTGTTAAGATGATAAATTTCTCCATAACCCTATATGCTTTTTTCCGAGTTGCCTTATATACGAAAGTTAGCAGGTTGTGGCTAATTATCAATATTTTATAGATAATCCTTCTAATATATCGCTCCTGAAACTTGATTTTTGGTCCGCTAACAGGCTTTAAAATACCAAATCAAGCCTTTCTAATAATATAATTAGTTAAAATAGCCTTTTATTTATTCAAAATCTAAACCTTTATAAAGAAACAAAGTTATAATATAAATATACATAAAACCATTAAACCTGCACACTTATTCATACCCTTACTTACTGCGGTCACATTCATACTAAAGAGGAACTGAAACTTTATGCAGCCGAGAGCCCAAGGAAAGCTATACCTGACAAGTCCCGCCTTCTCGCAGGGGGAGCGGATCCCTATTCGCTATACCTGTGATGGGGAAAACATCAGTCCACCGCTTGAAATCAGAAACCTGCCGAAGTACACAGAAAGCCTGGTGCTGATCATAGAGGACCCCGATGCGCCACGTGGTATCTGGACGCACTGGCTGGTCTGGAATGTAAACCCGACAAACCTGATTGAAGAAGGGGTAGTGCCAGGTATACAGGGCACCAACGACTTTGGAAAGCTGCATTATGGAGGCCCCTGTCCGCCTCAGGGCTTGCATCATTACTATTTCAGGGTATACGCCCTGGATGTGATGCTCCATATCAAAGAAGGTACTGGCCGGCAGGCACTGCTTCGTGTGATGGGGCCGCATGTACTCGCCATGGGCGAATTGATGGGCGTGTACAGCCGCTATAATGTCATGATGGCGTAAAACTCCTTTCTATTCTGATTGCTTGTACTCCGGATGCCACTGCTTCATGTGATGCGCATGGGTATGCAAATAGGCTCCCGGTTGATAAAACTGATCATAAAAATCCATATCCAGGTGATGCGCCTGCAGGTAGGTGCAGATGAAGACAGAAGGTACCGTGCCTGGAAACTTGCCAAAGGTATCGAACACGTATTGCGCTTGCAGGGCCACACACTCCCGGAATGCTGCGTCATGCACCTGGGCGGCTCCCCTTACTCGTCCTGCGTCTTTCCAGGGGCCTGGCGTTGCCGGGTGAAAAGGTCCTCCCTCCCCAAACTTCCTGTCACACACCGCATCCACGGCAGCACGCATATCCGCATAGTGCGGCGGACAGTAAGCTTCCAGCACTCCTGCCAATCCGGTTGGGTTTGGATATGGCCAGCGTTCATCAGTATCATACCGAAAACCTAGCCCCTCTACGCCGGCAACCCCACTGGCACCCAATACACTGAAAGGGTCTATGCCATCATACAACCATCCTCCCAGCCCCATTGCCTGCAACATCAGCGCACCAGCATAACAGGAAGTCGACATCTCCACGGTCACCTCTGCCAGTGACAGCTGCTCCACAAAAGTGATGGGCCATGTATTATGTGGGTCCACCAAATCCGAAAAGCGCTCTATACCTGGTATTGCCTGCTTATTGATATCATCATAGAGCACAAGTCCGTTCTGCAGCATGTAACAGAGTGCCAGTAACACATGTTGGGCCAGATCCGACACCGGAATTACCAGCAGCGTTCCGGGCTTGTTGCTTACCCACGTATTGTGTGCTTCCACAAAAGGCACCTCAGCCGGCAGTTTCAAGCGCCCGTCCTGCAGTTTTGTGACGTGGCGCTGCATAGCTTCCACTACCGCCTGCAGGTCCATGGTGCCATCCGCTGCCCTATCAGCTGAAGCTGGCGCATCCCGGTTGTTGAGCCCATACACACCCGTGTCATCTGTAAAGAATGTCATGGAGGTATGGAAGCCTGCAGCAGACGGGAAGGTACGGCCACCGGCAGCGGCAGCATAATTTGAGAGATGCGGTGCATAGCGTTGTGCCCGGTAGATCATGTTATGCCAGCCTGTATTACCGGCGCAGGCGGTCACCACAAGTAGTTTCTCTAACTCCGATAGGGGTACGGGTTCATGCTTCGATTTGTAAGCAAACACCCCATCGGGGATTTCCGCTCCCATAAAAAAACGGCGTGATCTGCGACCCAGTAAGGCTTCCACTAACCCAAAACCCAACATTTCCTGAAAACCCGGAGGTATAGCTGACGCTGCCATATGGTAGAAATTTTAAATAAACAGACACCTTCTACTTTTTACTCCTATCTCACGTAGTTGTTTGTCTGTTAATAGGTTAACCCCAGCCATTCACCAAATAATAGCGACGACTGTATACCCGCCAACAGAACAAAACAGGAGCAGCTTTGTCGTCTATCTACTGAGATTCATGCAGGGTACGATTCACGTTAGTAAAAAATTCTATCCTTGTTAGCAATCTTTCGTAAAGCCAAACAGTAAAACCTATTGCTCTATCGCATCAGCTAAACATATCGGAAAGACCATTGCCAAGGTGATACTATGGTTCCTTGCCATCGTAGTGGGCCTGCTATTGCTCATCATCATCGCCTTACAGATTCCCAAAGTGCAGAACTTCGCCGCCCAGAAAGGCGCCTCATACCTGGCGGGTATGCTGGATACACGGGTGGAGATCGGACGTTTCAAAACAGATTGGCGCAATGCCATTGTACTGGAGGACGTATACCTTGAGGACCAGCAGCAGGACACACTCTGGTATAGCCAGCGACTCGGCCTTGACATCAAATTATGGTCACTGCTGAGTGGCGAATTGAACATCAGCAAAATTGACTTGCAGCAGGCCACTGTCAACCTGCACATACGACCCGACTCTACTTCCAATTTCGATTTCCTGGCCGAGGCCTTTGCAACTGATACCACGGCAGCTCAACCTGCCGACACCTCTGCTGCCATGCAGATTGACCTGGGTCTGATCAACCTGGAAAATGTGTATGTCAACTTCAACGATGAGGCAGGTGGTAACCACATTAAGGCCAGGGTGGGCCAGTTGACCACCACCATGGAAAAGCTAAACCTGGAAGAGGAAATCTATAGGTTAGATAAAATAGAGCTTCGGAATGCCGGTATAAAATACGTGCAGTCGAAGCTTCCGCCCGAAACAGAGTCAGAGCCTATTACCTTTGACTTTGGCATGAATGGCGTGGTCGTAGAGAATGTTGCCTTGAACTACGTGAGTATACCTGCTGACCAGCGCATTGAACTGAAACTAGGCAACTCAGAACTGACCGTAGAGGACATCGACCTGCCAAACGCCCGCATCGACCTGCGAAGCTTCGACCTGCACGACTCCAAGGTGCTGTATGTGCAGGAGAAGATGAAACCGACAGACTCCCTGGCGGTGAACCCGGCAAAAACAGTCCAGAAGCTGGATGAATCTGTTGAAAAGACACAGGGGCAACCTGTTAAATGGGTGATAAACCTAGACAAGCTAAACGTTAGTGGACTCGAGGCAGGCATGGATAATGCGGACGCACCGCGTCAGGCACGGGGTATGGACTACAACCACCTGCGCTTCTCAAATATCGAGATGGATGCCGAAGACATCAGGTATAGCCTGAACCGCATGGGCATGCAACTCAATCAACTCAAGCTCAAAGAGCAAAGCGGATTCGAGATCAACAATTTTAATTCGGCTATTACACTGGACTCCACCCATGCCAGACTGGCTGACCTGGATCTTCAAACCGGACACAGCCGCATCAGCAAAGACCTGGCACTGCGCTATACCTCCTGGGATGACCTCACCGATAACCTGGACGCTGTTCGGCTGGCCCTCGATATTGACAATTCCCGCATTGGCATGCAGGATGTATTGTACTTTGCGCCCGATTTAGCTGATAATCCTTCGTTCCGCAAAATTGCCAATTCTACCGTGCGTCTCGACGGTCGTGCGCAGGGCAGGCTGGACAACATCAACATTCAGCAACTGCAGGTAGCAGGCTTGCAGGGCACTACTGTTAACGTATCAGGGAATGTACGCAACGCCATGGACCCGGACCGGCTGGCAATGGATATCGACATTAACCGTTTGGCCACTACCCGCACCGACATACTGGCACTGGCTCCTCCCGGCACCATACCACCTGAGATCAGAATCCCTAATAACCTGAGCATGACGGGCAGGTATAGCGGTACGCTCACCAACTTTGATTTAAATGCTGCAATCAGCAGTTCTTTCGGCAACCTGAATGCCGTGGTTGACATGGACGAAGGACCAGCCGGTGCGGAGCCTTTCCGGGCAACAGTCAGAACCTCTGGTTTAGATCTGGGGCAACTATTTACAGAAGATTACGGCATAGGCCGTGTGGCTTTGGAAGCTACAGCCCGAGGTACAGGCCTAAGCCCTGAAACCATGCGTGCTGATATACAGGCCCGCATCAAAGAAGCAAATTATAATAACTATGCTTACAACAATGTAAATGTAGATGCCCGCATCGACCGCAACCTATACCAGGTGACAGCGCAAGCCCGTGACGAGAATCTCAACTTTGACCTGAAAGGCGATTTCAATCTGCGCGATGCGGAGCGTGGAGAATATGTGTTTGACCTCGACCTGAGAGGAGTTGATTTGAAGGCTCTTAATTTCTACGAGGAAGAATTGGGCATCAGAGGACAATTGCGCGGTCGTTTTGCAGGTAATGATGCCAGTGATATCAGCGGTACGCTGGAGGGTGACAATGTGCGGGTGCGTTTGCAGGGTGTCTCTTACCCAATCGACTCACTTCAGTTGGTCCTGAAGCAGAACATGCCTGGCACTGCCATAGCGCTCAACTCCAGCATACTGGATGCCGATATGCGCTTTATGAATGACCTTGCCGAGCTTCCGACTGCCCTTACCAAACATTTCTCATCCTACTTTGATCTGCAACCCGATCCGCCTTTCCCGGCTAACCTGAACCTGGGAGACTTTGAGGTAAAGCTGCAGGTACACCGTCCGGATATCATTGCCTCATTTGTGCCTGACCTGAATCAGCTGCAGATAAACGGGCCAATCACAGCTTCTTACAATGGTGAAACACAGGTATTTGCGATGGATGCGAATGTAGGCCAGTTGACCTATGCTGAATACAAGGTACAGAATGTAGCGCTGGAGTTACGCGGCGACCGGGAACAAATGGCTTATTCACTGGGTGTTCGTGAGATTCGCTCCCCTTCCCTGCTGCTCAACAATCTGAGCCTGAACGGAGCAGCCCGTGACAATGACCTGATTGCACGACTGGCCTTGGCGGGCACTGACAGCGTGGAACAGTTTGTAATAGGCGGCGTGCTGAACAGCCTGGGGCCTGGTTATCGATTTGCTTTCAACCCGGAGCAACTCGTGATTAACGGAGAGCGCTGGACAGTTCCTCAGGATAACTACCTGCAGTTTGACACGGACCTGCTCTATGCTCAGAACATACGCTTAGAACGCAACGGCAATTATATACTGCTCAACAGCACTGGGCCGGTTAGTCCCAACGCACCGCTACAGGTGGAGTTCGGAAATTTTGAAATAGGCTACATCATGGAGTCTTTTCAACAGCAGGACAGTGTGATGACGGGCGTATTGAACGGAACCGCTAATGTGACGGATATCATGACTGGCAGTCCGGCTTTCACAGCGGACCTTACTTTAACTGACTTTGCCTACACAGGTATACCGATTGGGGACATCGCCCTGAAAGCCAACACCGCAGGCGCAAACCGCTATAATCTTGACATGGCCCTCACCGGCAATGGAAACGAAGTATTGGTTAATGGCTTTTATGAAATGCAGCCTGAAACGAGCTTACTAAACCTGGACGCTAACATCGCTAACCTCAACCTGGCCTCATTTGGAGGCTTTACGCAAGGCATGGTGGATGATCTGGCCGGCAGCGCCAATGGCAAACTACGCATTACGGGTTCACTGGAACAGCCTGCGATCAGGGGTGGTCTGAACTTCAATCAGGCGCAGTTCAATCTGACCATGCTCAACTCGCTCTATACCTTGCAAAACGAACGTCTGGAATTCACTGAAAAGGGTATCAGCATGCGCGAATTCACGCTGACGGACACATTGGGCAATACACTCGATATCAACGGCAACATCCTGACTCAAAACTATACGGACTATACCTTCGACCTGCGTGCCACAACAGACCGCTTCCTGGCCATGAACTCCACAGCCGACGACAACGACCTCTTTTATGGCAATGTGCAGATGGCCCTGAAGGCCAACATCACAGGCAGTATGCTGGAGCCCAACATCGAGGTGTTTGTCACAGTGCTTGACGGTTCCACTTTCACAGCCGTAATCCCGGCTGATGACGTGGCAGCGGCTGAGCGTGAAGGGGTGGTCGAGTTTGTGACGCTTAACGATTCCCTTAATGCCGTCATTGGCAGGGCCATCGAGGAAAGTACAAACGCTGGATTCGTAGGTGCCAATATCGACGCGCAGATTACGGTAACAGATGCCACGACCATCACCATCATCATTGACCCGACAACTGGCGATAACCTGGTTGTACGCGGTGAAGCCTCTCCCCTTTTCATCGGCATCACACCAAGCGGACAAATCAGCATGAGCGGGCGCTACGAAATCACAGAAGGCAGGTATAGCATGGACTTCTATGACCTGGTATCACGACAACTCGAAATCACTGAAGGCAGTTACATTAACTGGACCGGCGACCCCTTGCAGGCGAACATGCAGATATCAGCCATTTACAGATTGCAAACAGCCCCAATGGAGCTAGTTGTTGATCAGGTGGATATGGAACAGGCAGCGCTGAACCGTTATCGTACGCAGCTACCTTTTGAAGTATTTGTGAATTTGAGCGGCGAGATGCTGGAGCCAGAGATCGGGTTTGACATTCAGCTTGAAGAGGAGCGCCGCGGGGCCCTGGACGGAACAGTTGAAAGCCGCCTTGCCGCATTGCGCCAAAACGATTCAGAACTCAATAAGCAGGTATTTGCCTTGCTGGTATTGGGGCGCTTCCTGGCGCAGGATCCAACAGCCAGTTCTGGCGGCGGATTGGGCTCCACAGCCCGTAACAGCTTAAGCCAGGTGATGACAGATCAGCTAAACCAGCTAACCAACCGCTATGCCGGTGGGCTTGGACTGGAACTGGGTGTGAGCTCTTATGAAGACTACTCCTCAGGATCAGCAGAAGGCCGTACTGACCTCAATGTGGCCATGCGCCAGCAGTTCCTAGATGATCGCCTGACCGTGCGGGTGGGTACAGACATTGGGCTGGAAGGACAAAGTGAACAGCAAAGAAATATGAGCGGCTTTGGCGGGGATGTGTCCGTTGAGTACTCCATCACAAAAGACGGCAGACTGCGGGTGCGCGGGTTCCAGCGCAACCAGTACGAAGGCTTCCTGGAGGGGGATGTGCGGGCAACCGGCATTGCGCTGATCTTTGTGCGCGACTATGACAACTTCTCCGATCTGTTCCGCAGCCTGGAGTCTCGTGAAGCCCGCAAAGAAGAGCGCCGCATGGAGGAAGCCATTAAGTTCAATCAGCGGGAGAAACGAAGAGAAGAGCAGGAAGCCGAAGAGAAAGTACAAGAAATCGTTACAGAAGATCAAGAATAAGCCACCTATGACCGCAGCTTTACGCTATACCCTGTTTGCTTTATGTCTGGCGCTGTGCTGGGTTCTGCCCGGTTGCAGCAGTACCAAAACCGTACCGGAGGGCGATGCTTTATTTGCAGGTTTTGACGTGAAGGTAAATGATGAAAAAGACAGCAGCAACCGTGGCCCCGAACTGGAGACCGAGTTGAGCAATACAGTCCGCCCCGAACCCAACACCACTATACTTGGCATGCGCCCCAAGCTCTGGATCTACAATGCCTTTTATACTGAAAAAGAGAAAGGCATCAAGAACTGGATCCAGCACAAGCTGGGCGAGCCGCCTGTGCTGCTCTCAGAAGTGGACACATCCAGCATCAATGAAGTGATGCACTCCCGCCTGCACAACCGCGGCTACTTCTACAACACAGTCCAGAGCGATACTACGATCAAAAAGAAAAAAGGCACCATCAGCTGGACCGCTACCGTGCACGAGCCCTATCGCATACGTGAAGTTTCCTATATCGCCAACGACTCTCTGCCCATACATGCGGAAATCCGGAAGATGCAGCCTAACTCTCTTCTCAAAAAAGGAGAGCCTTATGACCTGGACAAGATGATAGCAGAGCGGGCCCGAATAGACCAGGCGCTCAAAAACAGGGGCTACTTCTACTTTGCCCCCAACATGCTCATATTTAGCGCTGACACGACGGTAGGCAACAAGCAGGTTGATGTACTCCTGCGACTGAAAAACGACATGCCCGCCCATGCCCTGCGGCCTTATAAAATTGATGACATCTTTATCAATGCCAACTATATACTGAATGACAGTCTTTCGGTGAGTGATACGCTGCGCTTTGATGCCTATAGCTATATTCCGAACGAGAACTACGTTCGGGCAAAGCATATTGTGCCGGGTCTGTTCGTAGCGCAGGATAGCGTTTACAGCCGTCGCAACCACCTGCTTACGGTAAGCAGGCTTTCAGGACTGAGCGCTTACAAGTTTGTGAACCTGCAGTATGAGCGGGATACGCTGAAAGAAGATCGCCTGGATGCCTTCATCTACATGACTCCCGCCCTAAAGAAATCCTTGCGGGCGGAGGCGCAGATGGTAAGTAAATCCAATAACCTGGCCGGCCCGGGTGTTTCGGTCTCGTTCCGCAACCGTAATGCGTTCAGAGGGTCTGAAGTTTTGACTGTGGACCTGACAGGTCGCTTTGAGAATCAGGTGGGAGGTCAACGTACGGTGAGCAGTGGCGAATCACAGTCAGAGAATCCGGTCGGGTTGAACTCCTATGAGCTCGGCGTGCAGACCAGCCTGACTTTTCCGCGATTGGTTGCCCCGTTTAACCTGCCTAATCTTCGCTCCGCATTTGTACCAAAGACGCGCATTGCCTTGGGCTATAACTTTCTGAACAGGGTGCAGTTCTTTCAAATGAACTCATTCAATGCTTCTTATGGGTATAACTGGCGGCCGAAGCAGACGACCACACACGACTTCACTCCGATCAATCTTCAATATGTGCGCTTGGGTAGTCAAACGCAGGAGTTCAGTGATTTGCTAGAGCAGAACCCTTTTTTGAGGAGCAGTTTTGAAGAGCAGTTCATTATAGGCTCTATCTACCAGCATACCTTCAGCATGCTGGGCCTTGAGAGGAAAAAACATCAGTTTTTTAACTCGACTACCCTCGACGTATCAGGTAATATGGTGAGCGCCGTGCAGTCGCTGCTAGGCAATGAGAAACGCGATGATGCCTCGGACCCGCCTGTGCCACCGCGTACTATTTTCAATCAGCCGTACTCGCAGTACACCCGCATTGACAATGACTTCCGGTATTATTTAAACTTTACGGAGATGAGCCAGCTGGCGACCCGGTTTGTAGCTGGTGTCGGTTACCCTTATGGCAACTCCATGACCATGCCCTATGTAAAGCAATTCTCCATCGGGGGACCGAACAGTATCCGGGCATTTCGGGCACGCAGTATCGGGCCAGGTACCTACAACGTACCAGATACCATTGCCTTCTCCTTTTTTGACCAGGTAGGTGATATCAAACTGGAGGCGAATGCGGAATACCGCTTCCCGATCTTCGGGTTTTTCAGAGGAGCTGTTTTTGTGGATGCCGGTAACATCTGGCTTATCAATGAAACCTACAATCAAAATGGCGAGCTGGATAAGCCAAAGTTCAAAGCAAGCAACCTCTTCAATGAACTGGCAGTAGGTACGGGATTTGGCCTACGGGTTGACATTGAATTCTTCGTGATTCGGTTTGACCTGGGTATACCTGTACGGGTGCCCTACCTGCCCGAAGGAGAACGTTTTGTTCTCAACGATTTTAAATTCAGGTTCACGCCCGAACCAGGCCAACAGGGCATGGTACTCAACATCGCTATTGGTTACCCCTTCTAAACATAAGTATAGCCAGGTATAGCAGGCATACCTGGCTATACCTGATTTATAGAATCTGGAGTACTTTTTCCGGCGGACGTCCGATTACAGCCTTGTCTCCTATCACTACAATCGGGCGTTCGATCAGGATGGGGTTTTCGGCCATGATCTGCAGCCATTCCTCGTCTGTATAGCTTTTGCCTGCAAACTGTTCTTTGTATACTTGCTCACCTTTGCGAAGCACCTGTTCCGGCTTCAAGCCCAACTTCTGGAGTATCCCTTTCAATTCTGAAGCAGAGGGAGCGTCTTTGAGATATTCCACTACTTCAAGGTTCTCCCCTTTTTCTCGGAGTAACTCCAGTGTCTGACGGCTTTTACTGCATCTGTTATTGTGATAGATCGTCACCATAGCTTAACCATTATTTGTGCAAAGATACGTAAAAGCAAACAACAGGCTATGTTAGCCCCTATGCCGGCTTTTCGTCAAAAAGCTTAACTTTGCACAGATTCCTGTTCTGCATGGGCAGGTCTGAGTCTTAAATTATCGAAACCAACCGTACTATTTTCTATTTAATCATTATGAAAAAGACAACAATATTTGCAGCGCTTGTGGCTATGTTTGCTTTCGCATCCTGCTCATCTGACAGCACCCAGGAGCATGCAGACACAACTGAAGCGCATGACCACGAGCACCACGATGGCATGGCACACGGCGACAACGTACCAGCTGCTGGTACAGTGGTAGTAGAAACCCCGACCTTTGATTCGGTAGCGGAGCCTATGAAACGCAACGTGTCGCAGATGCTGGACGAGTACATTGCACTGAAGGATGCTATGGTTAATTCAGATCCGGAAACTGCCAAGGAAGCGGCCAATGCCGTACTCACTTCTGCTAATGCAATGCCTGTGGCTACCATCACGGTACCTGAGCAAAAAGATTTTGCAGAGCAGCAAGTTGAAAAAGCACGTAAATCTGCAGCAGCCATCGCCGCTACCAATGACCTGGGCGAGCAGCGCAATCAATTGGAAGATCTGTCAGAAGCTGTGTTTTCATTGACCAAAGCATTTGGTGCAACTGACAAAAAAGTATACTACCAGCATTGCCCGATGGTGAACAACAACCAGGGCGCCTACTGGGTAAGCACCAACGCTGAGATTCGCAACCCTTACTTTGGCGACAGCATGCTTAAGTGTGGTAGCAACGAGGAAGTGTTTAACTAAAAATAACAATCTGTCCAATCCAGGAAGATGTGGATGACAAGGCCCAGGCCGATCAACCTGGTTTTAGGGATAATGGCCAGGGCTACATACACAGGTATAAGCCAGTATTGATGCAGCAAATGGAAGCCGACACTGCAGCGCCAGGGGTCCAAGATTGGCCTGACGAGTAAATGGTCAGCATCGATGGCAAGGCCGGCCAACATAATAAGAGAGGCCTTTGAAAACTGTTTCCTGTAAAACACTGCAGCCACCGCCAACGGCACTGTGAAGTGCAGGATCATGTGGATGGCAAATGAAAGGGATAGCGTCATAAAGCAGGTTACTGCAATCGTACTGTATAGGTTATACCCTGCCAGGCACACATAAAAAAGCCCTTCGCTCTAAAAGAGCGAAGGGCTTTTTCTATAGTTATGGGAATAAACTATTTCAAAGTATCCAGTAACATTCTTGATTTCACACGCAGTGCAAACCACTCATAAGTGTTTTTCAGGCGCTCAAAATTAAATCCTTCAACAATCCCGTTCAGACTCGCTTCCTGCAAGGCAGAGGCCAATACGTTATTTTCAATTTGGAAATTGTCGTATACCAGTCCCTCTTTTATAAAAGAACATTCTACCTTCTTTTCACAATCTTTCAATACAAGAGTGTTACTGTGCCGAAGCGCTTTCTGGATTCTCTCAAGCTCTTTCATAGTCATGCGTGTGTACAAAGAATTACAAGTTAATAGCAAGATTATTACATGAACAATTCACAAAAAGTTCATGATTATTTCAGGATTTTCGAGAATTGTTTCAAGTATTTGTAAAAATCTCACCTACTCATTCCATTTTATCCCCTATAATCAGGCACTGTACGGGATTAAGCAGCCTGATCACCACTATTCAGAACTTGTGTGGAGTAAGATTTGGAGATGTTACGAAACAGGCCTTCTTCAGGGTCATTAAAGGATATAAGCCACTGCTGGGCTGTTTCCAGATCAGAGAATTGGGCGATTTGAAACTTATAATCAGACATACTGAGCAAATTGTAACTCACTCTTTCCACTACTACTTCAAAAAAAAGATCGTCAGGCAGTACCAGTGCTAGCTTTCGAAGTTTTGTTTGTGGCAGCCGATGCCCTAACAGTTCAACCGTCCAGTTTTGGTCGCTCATGTTAGGACTGGCCGAATGACTGAGGTCGATCAGCCAGCGCCTGGCATTACTTGATTGCAGTTGCTGGCACACTTTAACAAGTGCCTTTCGGTATTCGGCACTGTTCACAACGCGCAACCATTGACTAGAGATCAGGCCATACTCCGGACAGTAATGAACCTGAAGGTAAGGAGGTGATTTCATATCTTAATAACAGTATATTATTTACTGCTATAATCATATAACGTACAAATACGTAGGCTGTTGTGCGAATTATGTAAAAAACATCATATGAGTGCCCGAACTTGCTGAATTTTAATGTGAACGGAACTAGTAAGTCCCGTTTTCCATTTCAATCTGTACGCAATCGGTTTTCGTAACACATTGATCATAAAAGTGATATCTGTCATTTTATAGCAATCGTGCATGTGTTAGCTTTAAGCTTTGATATGAAAATATGCGGCGATAAAGCTCAACACTACAAAATTACAGGCCTTAAAAATGGATCATTTGAGAAAAGCCTTGGTAGAGGTTACCGGAACAGACGTAAAAAAAGGGAATGTGAAAAAATGCTTTTTTAAAGTATACAGTTACCTCCTATACCAGGATACCGCCAGCCTACTCGAAACATTGGAATACCGCACCTCACTCGACCACGAGGAGCGCAAGCGGGAACGCTATTTCGTTTTTCGCTATATGCTACGGCTGATCAAAAGAAAACATCCAAAGCAGTATCATCGCCTTTGCCCTTTGACGAATTAAGTCAAAAGACAAAACTTGTTACCATACCCTCCTCTCCTGTTTACCATTCCCGGTAAACAGGATTTTCTATTTATAGCTGTGCGATTAAGAAGGAATAGCCAAGGCAACCCTCCTCATATGCCGGGCTTCCTGTAATGACCTAAAGCCCAGCACCGTCATCAGAGTTCATCGAAATTCCTATAACCGACTTTTCGTTCGTCGGATTTTTGAAGCTGTTAACGGAGAATTTGAGGCGGTTCATATAATAAAGCAAACAGTACCTTGCATTACAAAGTACTATAGACTAGCTTTGCATCATCCCATTACAATACACGCTAACAAAATAATACTATGAAAAAGTCATTACAATTTTTCTTCCTGCTTATCTTGACAGCATTGGCACACAGTGCATTAGCTCAAAACGAAGGCTGGATAACTGGTAAAGTGCTGGACGAGAAGGGCGAAGGCCTGGGGTTTGTGAACGTCGCGGTACTCTCCTCCTATACTGATGCGGTGGTGACAGGAGCCATTGCTGAGATGGATGGTTCCTTCCGCATCAAAACTCCGGCAAAAGGAAACTACAAGCTCAGGCTAAGCGGCCTGGGCTATTTGCCCCTGACCACGGAGGTGTTCGAAGTAACCGGGTCTGATTTCAGCCGTGACTTCGGCAAACTGCAGGTGAAGCCGGATGTAAAAACGCTGAAGGAAGTCACGATTCAGACCATGCGCCCTACCGTAACCAACGACGCCGAAAAAATGGTAGTGAGCGTAGAGGGCACCGGACTGGCACAGGGCAGCACAGCTTACGAAGTGCTGGAGAAGTCACCTGGAGTGTGGATTGACCAGGATGGCAATATCACGTTGAACGGTAAGCCAGGCGTGCAGGTCATGATCAATGGCAAGCAATCTTTCCTCTCCGGTAAGCAACTGCAGAACCTACTGCAGGGCATGTCTGCTGAAAATCTGAAGGACCTGGAAATCATTACCAACCCGTCTGCCCGCTACGATGCGGAAGGCGCGTCCGGTATCATCAACATCAACCTGAAGAAGAACGAAGCCTTCGGCATGAACGGCAACGTATACGCTGGCTACCAGTTCAACCGCCTGAGCTCTTATAACGCGGGCTTCGATCTGAACCACAAAAGCGGTAAATGGAACACGACCGCCGGTCTTGACTTTGCCCGTCGCATGAACTACCGTGACATGGAGATGGAGCGTATCTTCAACGACCCCGCTGGCCGCAGTTTCTTTGACCAGGAAGGTATAGAAGAGCGTGAGCGTATCAGCCCTACCTTGCGCCTGGGTACTGACTATGAAATAAACGACCGCCATAGCGTAGGTTTCATGAGCAACCTGTTCTATAATACAAATGAAGGTATTTTCAACACTGAATCTGACTTGCGACGTCCGGTAGCTGCTGACAGCCGGCGCATCTCCGCCACCAACGAGCACCAGAGCACTTACCGCAACGGCACGTTTAACCTGCACTACAATGGCAAGCTCGACACAGTAGGCACTACCCTTTCAGCAGATGTAGATTATGCCCGCATCAAAGACGAGACTGACTTTGTATTCAAAAACAGACAGTACGTACTGGGCACGAATGAACTGGTAAGCGAAGAGCACCTGACCAGTTATAACCCAACCGGTTACGACATTCTGGCCGCTAAAGTAGACTTTGGCAAGAAACTGGGTAAGAACGGCAAGCTAGAGCTTGGTGCCAAAGCCAGCCATGTGGTATCAGACAACGAGCTGCTGTTTTATGAAGTAACAGATGGTCGTCAGATCCTGGACCCACGCCGCACCAGCCACTTTGTTTATACCGAGAATATTTTTGCGGGCTACGCCAACTACTCCGGCAAACTGAGCGATACCTGGAAAATAATGGCCGGGCTTCGTGCAGAGCAAACCAGTTCAGAAGGTAACTCGATCACACTAAAAGATATCACCAAACGCAATTACCTGGATTTATTCCCCAGCGTGTTTCTGCAGCAAAAAGTGAGTGATGACTACGAGGTGAGCTATAAGTTCAGCCGCCGCATCAACCGTCCTTACTACGGTCAGCTGAATCCGTTCATCTTCTACCTCGACCCTTATACCTGGTCACAGGGCTATCCGAACCTGAAGCCGCAGTATACCAATTCGTTTGAGATCACGCAGACTCTCAAGCAGCGCTACAACCTGATGGCCGGCTACTCTGTTACAACTGACTTTATTGGTGAGATACCGACTTACAACAGCGAAGACAACACCACTGTGTTCAGCCAGCGCAATATCGAGAACTATAAGAACCTGTATACTACCCTGGTAGCGCCTGTTCAGATTTCGGGCAAGTGGGAGATGAGCAACACGGCTACGCTAGCTTACCAGCGCTACAGCAAGGAGGTGAATGCCCAGAATGTTATTAATGATCAGGTACTGCTTTATGTACAGTCTAACCAAAACATACAGCTACCACAGAACATCCGCATGGAGTTGAACGCGGGCTTCCAGGGACCGGCTGTGTATGGCCTGTACGAAATCAAAAGCCAGTGGTGGCTGGATGCCGGCCTGAAGCGCACGTTCATGGATGACCGCCTGTCATTGGCTATAAATGCCACAGACATCTTCAGAACCCGCATGTTGAAGGTGAGCACCTTGCTAGACGGTAACCTGAACGCCATTGACCAGTACCAGGGCGCCCAGAGCATCCGCATCAACCTCCGCTACAACTTTGCGAAAGGCAAAGACTTTGAAGCCAAGAAGCGAAACATCAACCTGGACGAGATCAACAGAACTGGAAATTAGATAAATAGTATTTGTTAGCTTACTCAGCCCCCGCACTTCCTGTGTGGGGGCTGTTTAGTTTATAGTAGGTATAGCGCGTCTCCCCTATCCTGAGGCGGACTTGGCACGTAGTATTACTTTCAATCAAAGGAAACACGATGCAAGACGCAACTACAGAACATAAAAAGCTACGCATAGCAGCCGTAGGCGACATCCATGTACATGAGCAGGATGCAGGAAAGTGGGTTGATTTCTTTAAGCAGGTTTCAGAAGAGGCAGACGTGCTGCTGCTCTGCGGTGACCTGACCGATACCGGACGTGAAAGCGAAGCCGAGGTGCTGGCCGAGGAGCTGAGAGCCTGTTCTATACCTGTATTGGCTGTGCTTGGGAACCATGATTATGACCACGACCAGGTAAAAAAACTGCGCAAAATATTTGCCCAAACCAATCTCAAACTGCTTGACGGTGACTTCACGGTAATAGAGAATGTAGGCTTTGCCGGTGTGAAAGGTTACGGTGGCGGTTTTGATAACTACATGCTGGGGATGTTCGGCGAAAAACTGAACAAGGACTTTGTGCAGGAAACCGTAACAGAAGCGCTGAAACTGGATGCCGCATTGGCCCAACTCGACAGCGAACAGAATGACATGAAAAAGATCGTGCTCCTGCATTATGCCCCGATCAAGGCTACCGTAGAAGGAGAGCCCGAAGCCATCCACCCTTTCCTGGGATGCTCCCGCCTGGAAGAGCCGCTTAACCGACGTAGTGTACTGGTCGCATTTCACGGGCACGCACACGTAGGTACATTGGAAGGTGAAACGTCTACCGGCGTAAAGGTATACAATGTATCAAAGCCAGTGCTGCAAAAGGCGGGTTACGAACAGCCCTTCTTCTTGTATGAGGTATAAGGTATAGCAGCATCCTTTTCAACGACCCGACTAACTCGAACACTCATCATCAAATATTAATTAAATAAGCCGGAGCATGTAGCCTAAGGGCATCCTGCTCCGGCTTATTTAATTAACCGATTTTAGAAATCAAATCGGCTGACCTATTGGAATAACCTACTTCATTGTCGTACCAGCCGACCACTTTCACCAGCGTTTCGTTCGCCGAGGTCATCTCTGCGTCGAAAATACAGGAATGCTTATTACCCACTATGTCAATGGACACGATCGGGTCTTCTGTATACTCCAGTATTCCCTTCATGGAACTGTCGGCGGCATCTTTCATGGCGGCGTTGATCTCCTCTTTGGTGGCAGGCTTTTTCAGAACACAGGTTAGGTCCGTCAGGGAGCCGGCAGGTATAGGTACCCGGATCGCAACACCGTCCAGTTTGCCTTTCAGTTGAGGCATGACCAGCCCAATCGCTTTGGCAGCTCCTGTGGTGGTGGGTATAATGGAGTAAGCGGCAGCCCGGGCCCTGCGCAGATCCTTGTGCGGGGCGTCCTGCAGGTTTTGGTCCGCCGTGTAAGCATGCACGGTGGTCATAAACCCTTTCTCAATCCCAAAGGTATCGTCGAGCACTTTGGCCATCGGTGCCAGACAGTTTGAAGTGCAGGAAGCATTTGAAATAATCCTTTCGTCACCTGTCAGGATATTCTCGTTCACTCCCAGCACCACCGTTGGAATATTGCCTTTTGCAGGAGCTGAGATCACTACTTTCCTCGCACCGGCCTCCAGGTGCTGGGAGGCACCGGCTTCGTCCACAAAACGACCAGTGGATTCGAGTACGACATCCACACCCAACTTTTCCCACGGCAGGTTCCTGGGCTCCCGTTCCGCCGTCACACTGATCTCCTGCCCATCCACGATCAAACCGTTTTCCGTTGCTTCCACAATGCCGTTAAAGCGGCCATGCACGGAATCATACTTCAGCAAGTGTGCCAGCGTTTTAGTATCAGTGAGGTCGTTGATGGCCACAACCTCCACATTTTCTTTCCGGAGGAGGGCTTTGAATGTGAGTCTGCCGATACGACCGAAGCCATTGATTGCAACTTTTATCTTCGCCATAGTTTTAGGTTAATTTATGTGAGTGGTTAATAATTTCAGCTCTAGCCTTTGCTTAGCAGCCCTACTGTAGTTATACTGCAAAATGGCTGGCGTAGACATATATTCACAAGGTTTTGCGATTCAGCGGATTATTAGTACTTTTGCATCCTGAAATGCACGCAATACATTCACATAGCGTCCCTACTCCCCCTTGATCATTACTTTACCCTACCCGGGGTAAACAGCCATACTATCATCATTTTTTCAATAAAGATCCAGTTGGGTCGACCTTATTCTAAGCTACATGGTTTCAGAGGAAATCCTGCGCAGACGTACGTTTGCCATTATCAGTCATCCCGATGCCGGTAAGACGACTCTTACCGAAAAACTACTCCTGTTTGGGGGTGCCATCAACACGGCAGGTGCAGTCAAAAGCAACAAGATCACTAAATCCGCCACTTCCGACTTTCTTGAGATAGAGAAACAGCGTGGTATATCCGTTGCCACGTCGGTGATGGGCTTTGACTATGCGGGCCACAAGATCAACATCCTGGACACGCCCGGTCACAAGGACTTTGCCGAGGACACCTACCGTACGCTCTCTGCCGTGGACAGTGTGATCCTGGTTGTGGACTGCGTGAAAGGGGTGGAAGAACAGACCCGCAACCTGATGCAGGTATGCCGCATGCGCAACACTCCTGTGATCGTGTTCATCAACAAGATGGACCGCGAAGGGCGCGACCCTTATGAGTTGCTCGATGAACTGGAGCGCGAGCTCAACATACACGTGCGACCACTGAGCTGGCCGATCGGCATCGGCTCCACCTTCAAAGGCGTGTACAACCTGTATGACAAGCAACTGAATCTTTTCACGGCCAACAAACAGCAGCTCACCAAAGATGTGATTTCTATTGAGGACATCAACGGTTCGCAGCTCGACGAGATCATCGGGAAGAAGCCTGCCGACACACTGCGTTCTGATGCCAATTTTCTGGAAGAGTTCTACGAGAACTTCGATCTTGATCTATACAAAGAAGGTTATCTGGCTCCCGTATTTTTTGGTAGCGCTATCTTTAATTTTGGGGTGGGTGAACTGCTCGACACTTTCGTCAAGATCGCACCGTCGCCGCAGGTAGTGGCCGCCTCACAGCGGGAAGTACGCCCAGAGGAAAATGCTTTTACAGGCTTTATCTTTAAAATACACGCCAACCTCGACCCAAATCATCGTGACAGGATCGCTTTCTGTCGTGTGTGCTCTGGTAAGTTCGAGCGCAACAAACTCTATTATCATACCCGCCTTGACAAGCGTATCCGCTTCTCCAGCCCTACCAGTTTTATGGCCAACGAAAAAAGCCTGCTCGAAGAAGCCTGGCCTGGCGATGTGGTAGGTCTCTATGATACCGGCTCTTTCAAGATCGGTGACACACTCACTGAAGGCGAGCTGTTGCAGTACAAAGGTATACCGAGTTTCTCCCCTGAGATCTTCAAGGAAGTGGTGAACAAGGATCCATTCAAGACAAAGCAGTTAGAGAAAGGGATACGCCAGCTGACAGATGAAGGGGTGGCACAGCTGTTTGTGCAGCAGCCCGGTAGCCGCAAGATCATCGGCACGGTGGGCGAACTGCAGTTTGACGTGATCAAGTTCCGCCTGAAGCAAGAGTATGGCGCCACCTGCGACCTCTACCACCTCAACTACTACAAAGCCTGCTGGGTGACCTCCGAGGACAAGGACGCACTGGCCCGTTTCATTGCGATCAAGGGTAGTCACATTGCCTATGACAAAGACGATAACCCGGTATTTTTCGCTGACACGTCGTGGGTACTGCGCTCAGTACAGGAACATTATCCGAAGCTGAATTTCCACTTTACCTCCGACTTCAAATTCGAAGCGGCAAGACAGGGTTAGAACAGTCAGGATATGCCGGTTGGCTCCCACGATAAAAGCAGTTTGGTTTGTCCGTTGTGCTGCGAATGGCAACAGGCAGAGGAGTTGCAGGGGCCAGACAACCGGAAGCTATACCTGTGTCAGCACTGCCAGCTCATCTTTTCTGCCAAAGAGGATCTGCCCTCAGCAGAATCGGAAAAGGCGCATTATATCAGGCACGAGAACACAGTGCGGAATGAAGGCTATGTGCAATTTCTAAACAAAGCCATCACTCCGGCGCTCCCCTATCTACAGGCAGGCTGGCGTGGGTTAGATTACGGCTGCGGCCCTGGTCCTACCCTGTCGGTGTTGCTGCGGAATAGGGGCTTTGTCATGGACGACTATGATCCGTTTTTCTATCCGGAGCTGAATGAGGACCAGGTATATGACTTCATTTTCGCGACGGAGTGCTTTGAGCATTTTTTTGAACCAGCCACTGAAATGCAGCGACTCAGCCAACTGCTACGTACAGGCGGCTTCCTGATCGTGATGACACAGCAATGGCAGGATTTAAGTGTCTTGCAGTCTTGGTACTATGCCAAAGACCCGACGCACGTTGTCTTTTACCATCCGGGTACCTTTGACTGGATCGCAGCGCATTATGGTTATGCTATAATTTACAGAGATGATAGAAGCGTGATCATTCTAAAAAAATTGAAAAAATAGAGGATACCGGCACCTGTGTCGCATTAGATCACTGTAAATCCAGCTATCCATTTCAATATACATCTTTATATACCTCATTCTATTTGTCAACACCAGAACACATTTATGAATCAGAATTCCTTACCCGATCAGAAAAGAATTAACGACGGTTTTTTCTCGCATGTGAAGACCGATTTACCTGCCGGTCTGGTGGTTTTCCTTATTGCACTTCCACTTTGCCTTGGTATTTCCCTCGCTTCCGGCGCCCCCCTCTTCTCAGGTATCATTGCAGGTATAGTAGGCGGTATTGTAGTGGGATTGCTAAGCGGCTCTAAAGTAAACGTAAGTGGTCCGGCGGCTTCTGTGGCTCTTGTGGTGCTGATGGCTATTCAGTCGCTGGGCTCTTTTCAGGCAGTCATGGTGGCAACCATCATCGCCGGTATATTCCAGATAATACTGGGCTTCCTGCGGGCAGGTACCATTGCGTACTTCTTCCCTTCGTCCATGATCAAGGGTATCCTAGCCTCCATCGGTCTGATTCTGATCATCAACCAGATACCGCATGCCTTCGGGTATTCTGGCAAAGAGATCTTTGGCAGTATGGAAGACGGCCTCAGTGCCAATATTTTCAGCGACATCCTGGAAGTATTCAACTACATAAGCCTTGGTGCAACGATCATCACCATCGTGTCCCTGATCATTATTTTTGCCTGGGACCAGCCGGCTCTCAAGCGCTATGCCTTCTTTAAGTTCGTGCCCTCCGCCCTGATCGCAGTGATCGTGAGCGTGCTATTGAACCAGGTCTTTGTGGCGTACTTCCCGGAACTGGCCCTAAGCGGCGGTCGCTTGGTACAACTTCCTGCTGCAGGCAGCATCGGTGAGTTCTTCTCTTTCTTTACTTTCCCCGATTTCTCTCAGATCACGAATCCAGAGCTGTATACAGTGGCCATGAGCATTGCCTTTATCGCTTCGCTGGAGTCCTTGCTTAGCACGGAGGCTGGCGACAAGCTGGATCCATACAAGCGCAAGTCGTCTACGAACCGCGAGCTGAAAGCCCAAGGTATAGGCAATATCGTATCAGGCTTCATCGGTGGTTTGCCGGTAACTGCTGTGATTGTGCGTACATCCGCCAACGTATCGTCTGGTGGCCGTACGCCACTGTCAACCATTACCCACGGTACGGTGATGCTGATTTGTGTGATGGCGATTCCTCTTATCCTGAACATGATACCGCTTGCTTCGCTATCGGCCGTGCTGTTTGTAGTGGGTTACAAACTGACTTCGGTGGCACTGTTCCGTCGCATGTGGAAAGCCGGCAAGCGCCAGTTCGTGCCCTTCTTCGTAACCATCGTAGCGGTGATGCTGACCGACCTGATCACTGGTATTATGATCGGTGGTGCCGTGTCGGTGTTCATGATCCTGCGCGACAACTACCGTACGCCGTTCTTTATCGACAAAAAAGCCCATCATGAGGGCGAACGCGTAGAGCTTGTGCTTTCGGAAGAGGTTACTTTCCTGAACAAGGCCAGCATCATGCTGACGCTTGACCACGTGGCACCAAATTCTACTGTTGTGATCGACGCCAGCCGTTCAGTGAACATTGATGACGATGTGCTGGAGATTTTAGAAGAATTTAAGGCGACGGCAGCTTACAAGAATATACGTATAGAACAAATTGGGCTTGACAAGTTTTACGAGCAGCGTAAATTGGCTTAATTTAAATACAATTTTTAGAGAACAATCCAATACCAGAGTCAGTATATAGATTCAGATTGATTTACTATACTGATGACAGCTTGCACACCGAAATACTCTACTCCTACTCCCCCTTGACTCACAGCGCTTGCTGCTCAAGAGGAGTAGGAGTTTTTTATTCGCATATTTTTCTCCTAATCAGTGCAAAAATCAGCCATGTAAGGACCACACAGACCAATCATTACCTTATTCTACCATTATAAAAGCAAGAAGCTGCTTCAAGACTTAGCCATCGCTTATGGCTATACCTGCTTACTGCTTACTCTAAACCCAATACCATGAAGCTATTCTATCAAAAGCTAAAGAAACGCCTGGGCAAAATCGCAGGTAGATTTATATCCCACAAAGTCAGATACAGGCCGCAGAGCATTTATAAAATAGACTCTGACTTTGCGAAAGCACAGAGTCAGAACGAGGTGATCCTATACCCTGTCTACCCGGCTCTTCAAACTACACTGGATATTTCAGAGGAGTTGTTTGAAGCCTGCTCTGACTATTGGAAACCACAGCGACAGGTCACTACGGATTATGTGGTAGTGGAAGCTCCGAACGGAAGAATATACACAGATAATGAAAGCTGCGTAGCGATCATCAGCAAATACAATCACCTGATTGAGAATGTGTCTTTGAGCCTGAAAGACGGAAAAGTAACCGAATCCGGGTATAGCAATATCTTTGAGCAGCGGTACTTCTCGAGTCCTGTCAAATTTGACGGCACTGTGTTTTCCATGCTGACAGGCGGTGCCGGGCTTAACAATATCTGCCACTGGTTTGTGGATGTGCTGCCCCGCTTGCACTTGCTCAAAGAAAGTGGGCTGTATGACAAGGTAGATTGGTTTATGGTGCCCAGCCTGCGCTATGACTACCAGGTTGAAACGCTGCGCCTGCTGGGTATACCGGACGATAAAATAATCGCTTCCGACAAGCATCCGCACATTATGGCTGACTGTGTTATAGCCTCTACAGCACCCCGTGGCAATCACACGCTGGTACCACATTGGCTGTGCGACTATATCCAAAGCGCCTTTGTGCCACTTGCTGACAATACCGATGAAACCGAGCAAAACGTTAAACTCTACATCAGCCGAAGCGACTCCAGGTTGAGACAGGTAGAAAACGAGGCGGAGCTGATCGAAGCGATAAAGCCATTTGGTTATCGGCCGGTTGTGCTAAGCCAGCTCTCTATTATGGAGCGTATCAAGCTATTTTCAAAGGCCAGCTCCGTGATATCATCCACTGGGGCGGGTTTGGTTAGTATGATGTTCTGTAAGCCGGGCACCAAGGTGATCGAACTGTTTCATGAGGGTTTTGTGATCGAGCCTTTCTATGACATTGCCTCTAAAATGGGGATGGACTACAGTTACATCATCTGCAAGAGCGACAGCCTGGTAAAAAATGCAGGACAAGGGCAACACGAGAACTTAATAGTGGAACTCTCCGAACTCGTCAACCTGATCCGGGCCGAGAAGAAGAATAAACAACAGTTACAGCCAAATCAACAGACTAAACAGCAGGTACGTAAATAAAGCAGGCCTCTACGAAGCCGTGATTATAGCAATACTATGGAAGAAGACAAAAAGAAGTTTCTGGATGCACTCCGAAAGAACAACGGTGAGCTGGACGAAAGAGCATTAGGCGAGAGCCTGGGCTTCAGTAAGCAGTACACAGACGAGCTGATTGAGAGCCTGATGTCTGACGAGAAGATCGAGTATAGCACACAGCAAAACTGCAGCTATAAAGTAAAGGATTAAGGAGATAAGGGGTTATCACTGCCCGTATCTCGTATAAAAGGAGCCACTGACTGCCGGTATTAACGATATCGCAGCCAGTGGCTTTTCTTGTGCAAAGGGGGTTGCATTATACCTACAAATGAATATATTTACATATCCGAAATTATACGTAGTGTTATTCACCTAAATAATCAGAGCATATGGGTATGATGAAAGAATTCAAGGAGTTTGCCATGCGTGGCAATGTAATGGACCTGGCCATTGGTATCATCATTGGTGCGGCTTTCAGTGGATTGGTTAATTCCGTTGTAAACGATTTGATCATGCCACTGGTAGGCAAGGCTATAGGTGACATGGACTTTTCGAATCTCTATGTACCGCTCTCTGAAGCTGTGCCGCATGGTTTAGCTTTAGAAGAAGCCCGCAAGCTGGGAGCCGTGTTTGCCTGGGGTAACTTTGTAACGGTACTGATCAACTTCATCATCCTGGCCTTCATCATCTTCCTGATCGTGAAAGGCATGAACCGCATGATGCGCAAAAAAGCTGCCTCCCCAGCGGTGCCTCCGGCTCCTACTAAAGAACAGGTACTTCTCACCGAAATGCGTGACGCACTGCGTACCATTGCGGCAAAATAGTTTCTTGATTGTTGAATGATTGAAGGTGCACGACCTGTCCGATCGTGCACCCACCCTTAGCTATCTAACTTCCTAAACTCTGGTATACCTGTCTTTCGGATCTACTTGAGAGAGTTCTTTCAGCAACTGCGCAATATTACGGGTGGTGGCTTCAAAGAAGGCTTTGCCTTTGGCAGGCGTGGCTGCCGCTGGGTTGCCTATACCTGTGTCGTCACTTACCTGGGACCACAGTCGCTCTGACCAGGCCCAGCCTTCGCGTATACCTGTTAATCGTGACTTGTACTCTTTCCCCTCCCCCGCTTCGCTGAGCGGCAACACCAGGTCAGGGCGCAGGTGCTGCATGATGCTGGTTTCCATCTCGTCGGCGTGGTCGCCGGGGCTATCGAAAAATGCCTTGCGGTCTGCAGCCAGAAACCAGTTACAGGTGAGCAAAAACATATCCGGGAATTTCAGGCCGAGCTCCCGCAGCATAGGTTTGAAATCGTTTCCTCCGTGGCTGTTGAGTAACAGCAGTTTGCGTATACCCTGACGATTGAGAACTTCTACAATATCCCGTAGGATGGCCAGCTGCGTGCTTGGGTTTAGGTTGATGTCGAGGGTGATGTCGGCTTGCCCGGTGTTCACCCCATAAGGTATAACCGGCAAGACCGTCACTTTTACCCCATCCTCCCAAGCCAGCCGTGCCGCTTCCGCAGCCACCGCCTCCGCTTCGTAGTTATCAGTGCCATAGGGCATATGATAGTTGTGCGCTTCCGTGGCGCCCCAGGGTAATACAGCTACCTCGACCTGCTGGTCTTTGATGGCTTTCCAGTTTGATTCGGCAAGTATGTAGGGACGCATGGGGAGTTTAGGACTAGGAGTTATAGAGTTTGGGAAGTTAAAGGAGCAGGATGTTAATAATTTCCCCAAGCTACCTATCCGACAATTTAACCATCAGGAGATCAACCACTCAACCGCCTCGTCCAGGCTTTCAAAGCTGCGGTAGGCGATAGAGCCGATCACGAGGGCAGCGGCATTGTTGGACACGGTTTCGCGGTCAGGGTCGCCCGTTTGCAGCTTTGCAAACTTCTGCAGTCTGGTAGTAGCCAGTTGCAGCGCCAGGCCATTGATGATCTGGGCGTACTCTTCCATTGGCAACGTAACTTTTGACTGGCGGGTGTCGGTCAGGATACGCTTGATGTCGTAACTACGCACTGCCTCCACTACCTCGTTAATGATATACGTCACCTCCGGTAAGGTATAATCATGCATGTTGGGCCACTCAATATACAGTATATCAGTGGTGGGGTTGTAATCTAATTTAAGAAACTTGTTGGGTATGATCATGTTTTTTGCTCAGGTACAGCGCAATTATTGGCGAGGTCCATCACAAATATATAGCTTTTGTCTGATCTTCCATTAACCATTTCCGGGCTGCTCCATATTCCTCAAATTCCCTGAAGCCATAGGCCAGCCCATTCTGACCCAATTGTTTGAACATGTTTTCGTAACTGATGCGGGCCGAAATATCAGTAGACCTGACACGTGCCATTTTATCCAGCTGAACTGTTTGCGAGAAAAAGAGAGGTGCCCATTCTTCTGTAGTCCACTGCTGGTCTGACAGGCGAACCACCCGCGCCTGACGGTAGTCTCCGAGCCAGCGCTTGACCTCATGATTTTTGAGGGCTTCGATGTACTGCAACATGGCTTCCCGGTATTCTGCACTGCCCGCATAAGCTAACCAGGTAATTTCCAGTAGCTGCTGCGCCTCGTAATAGGCAATGCTTATATAGTTTTTTTTGTATATTATCATTGCATCTTGGTCTATTTAGCAGGTCTTAGCGCATATAGCAACGATAAAATCGTTTCCACATTTACATGGCCAGGACATTCCTACCTAACTATTTCGACTGAGGTATGCAATAAACAGTTTCCAGTTTTAAAATCAAAACCTCTGTTGGATTTTAGTATAAATTATTGAACTGCTCGTCATTTAGCTTGATCGGTCAGGTCCAGCTTTGTAACTTGCGCTGTTTCATTACAGCGACTTCTTATACCGACTCACAGCCCATGATTCTTTTGCAAAACAGCATACTGCGACTGGAGTACGACCCAGCCACCGACATATTACAGGTGCGCTACCCTGATCTGCAACGCTTTCATTTATCAGAGATCAAGCACAGCCTGCAGATTATGGTGGAGACGATACGAAACTATGACGTGCGCAAACTTCTGCTTGACGCCCGCACTACATCCATCGAAATAGAGGAAGAGGAGAACAGGCAGCTTACGATGGAACTCGCAGCCATGCTGGCCAAGACGCGCCTGATCAAGGTGGCCCGCATCCAGCCCTTCGACCCCGAAAATGAAGCCCGTGCCCAACGCAACATTGAGGCCGCCCGCAAGGCCGGAACCCTTACCTATGAGGTTACCACTTTTACAACCAGGGAAGAAGCCCTTGTCTGGCTTAAAGCTTAAAATTCCAGGCACAAAAAAAGCGGCCCCGGTCGTTCACCCCCGGAGCCGCTTCTAACGTTCACAAAATGAGCTTTTGTTAAGCTGACTATATATACGGTCGCCTATATTAGAAAGTTGTTATCTTTTTTAAATTATTTTTGGTTCATTTTCATAATAGTAGAAGCCCTCCCCCTATCTGATTCCACCGAACCTAAGAGTTTACATTGCCCTTCGTTATTGCCCCTTGTTTCTCCAATACCAGAGAAGCGGCCTAGGTATAAGTTGTCTGCCAATTAAGCTTACTTTGCGCATAGGGTTATTCCTGAACCATCAGCCCAAAAAGGCACATCATTCATTAACTTATTGAATTACTGAAACTTACATGCCTGCAATGTAACACAACACGTATATATAAATATGAAAAAGTTATTTATATATGTAGGTATAGCCCTGGTACTAACGCTATACACGGAGCAGGCAGAAGCACAAACAGCGAATCAGCAAAGCCAAGCTTCACAACAAGTCCAAAATGAGCAGCGGATTCATAATGCTGACTCGGTTTATCAGTTTCACAGTGCCCAAAGGGCAGTTACCAAAAGCGATCTGAAAGCAGCGGAGAAGGATCTGAAAGATGCTCAGCAGCACTACCGGGAAGCAAAGCGCCGCGACAAGGAATCTGCCGATGCTGTTAAACAGGCAAAGAAGTCACTCAGCATGGAGAAAAAAGCTCAAAAATCCCGCCAAAAGGCTACAGACCAAGCTGAAAAAGCCCGTTTGTCAGGTATGTAAGCAGGCCTTCGCCTGCTGTACCCTGGCGATCTATTACAATTTGTAAGCCCCGGCATGGCGAAGCCCGGGTCCAGGAGCAACAATTTGTTGCAGGTGAGATGGCAGAGGCAGTTTATCTGCGCTGCTTCGCCGTCTGTTTAATAATACAAGCATAAAGTTATGAACCCCACTTCTTACATGCAGGTATACGTGACTTCGCTTTGCTTTCTTACAGTATAGTTATAAGTACGGTATTGCGTTACAGGAAAACCTTCGGAGTTAAAGACCATCTCGTTTGTAAAATGATGCTGTTTGTTTTTTTCTTCAGGTAAAACCGTGTAGCTTTTTACGTTGTTTTTGTGAGACAACACAAAACTATACACCATCATCATAGTCCGATAGGCAGGTAAGGACCAAAAGAAAGACTTTTGATCATCGAAGGTATACAGAAATTCAAATGCATGTCCCTCGCCTGAAGCTAGCGTATAGCTGTAATCAAGCTTCATCTGCTTTTCGCTTATATAGGTATGCAGGCTGTTTTCGAATAGATGGAATTCACCTGTGCTTGTTCTGCTGAACTTTTGTTTTCTGATAAAGCTATTATCAGGACTGTAAGTAAATATGTAGTAATTGGCCGGGCCTTTTTCGCTGGGTTCTCCCATGAATTCATCGGCTTTAATAAGGCGCTTTTTTGTGTCGTAGAAATAAAGCACCGTTCTATATACCCCTTCAGGGTAGTGAGGTTCCTGATTAGACTTCAGGGTACCATCTTCGTTATAAGAGAAGCGGTTTTTGATTATGCCACGGTCAATATCCTCTAATGATACCAGTTGCATTCGCTCATTGTATACAAAGCGTTCATTTTCTCTATAGCCATGTTGGGTGAGGTAACTATACGTTTGCGGGTAGCAGTTAATTTCAGGCTTGGGCTCGTTTTTCTTGCATCCCAATAAAAGCAGTATGGCTAATAGGTAAAGTAGATTTTTCTGCATGTCATAAAGTTAGTTTTCGCTAGGGCTGATGCTGTCGAGCAGCGCACGAAGCGCCAATTAGAAAGCTTCCATATCGGTGCGGGCTGTCTTGAGGCGGAGATAAGTTCTGTTCAGGGCCTGGAGGGGGCATACGTTGTTTTGCTGTATGGCTGAAATTTACAAAAGCAAGATACCTAAAAATAAAGCTTATGATTCACAGAGGTATTAAATATAAGTAATATCCTATAGTCGTTACAAAATGCCGTCTGAACTATCTCTAGTAGCTTTCTCAGGACTTCCATATACCTGAACTCCTATCAAAAAGGAGAGCAGATAAAAAAATATCAATATTTTAATTTTTAAAATCAATAAAATAATCATAACTTAATTTCAGAATAGCCTGTTATGGTATTTTTATATAGCCATAACATCACCTACACATACCTTTAGGTATACTCACCGCTTCTGGTAGTCTGTTTACCTTATTTATTTTCATGCTTACCAGCTTTTATAAAATCTGCTCAAAGCCAAAACCAAGCTTTGAAACTTGTTTTAATTTAAAAAGCTGCCGGGCCTGTTTGCGTCTTGAAACCTTAAAACTATACCTAAACCAATTAATTATTTAAACTATAAACTATGCGCAACAAATTTTTTACTACTAAAACTTTACTTTATCCGGCTCTCTTCGCCTTTGTGGGCCTGATGGGATGTAACCCCGAAGAAGACATGAACCCGACTGGCGAATTGAGCCAGGAAGCCACGCAAATGGCGCAGGGAATTAACCCAAAATCAAATGTAAAGCTGCATAATAACCAGTATGTGGTTCTCTCGAGCAGCGAAACCATGTCAGCTGATATAGCTGCCCAACTGAACGCAGCCAATGGCAAAGTAATCAGTTTGATGGAGCAGGCTGGTGTGGCCACCGTCTATTCTGATGACCCGAATTTCGTTGCCAACGCTTCTAAAATCAAGGGTGTACGCTCTGTGGTGCGCGACCTGGAGGTGCAGTGGTATAATCCGGATGACATGAAGATTGTAGAACTGGGCGATGTGGGCACACCGCCGGCAAGTGGCGATAACGACCGCTTCTTTGACCTGCAGTGGGGACATGCTGCCATAAAAGCACCTCAAGCCTGGAATGCCGGCCACCGTGGCAATGGTGTTCGTGTTGCCGTGTTGGATAGCGGCTTTGACTTGGACCACCCGGACCTGGCACCTAACATCGACCTTGCTGCCAGCAAAAACTTTGTTCCAGGCGAAGGACTGGGTTATGCACTACCAGGTGTAGGTAGCCACGGCACCCATACAGCCGGCACCATTGCGGCCGCCGACAACGGGATTGGCATTATAGGTGTTGCGCCTGAGGCGAAACTGATTCTGGTAAAAGTGCTGCGTGACTCCGGCTCCGGTTCTTTCTCCTGGATGATGAATGGCATTGTTCATGCGACACAGCAAGGCGCCAATGTGATCAACATGAGTCTTGGAGCGGCCCTTCCACGCAATGGCAAGTTCCTGAACGACAATGGCACACCAAACGATCCGTCTGACGACTTTATCGAAAGCGATACCAAAGCCGTGCAGGAGTTGCTGATCGCTATTAACCGCGCCACCAGCTATGCCACCAAAAACGGTGTAACCGTTATAGCCTCTGCTGGCAATGACGCCAACAACGGAAACGCAGACAAGTCGCTGGTACACATACCTTCTTCTTCTACCGGCGTGATCTCCATCTCGGCTACGGCTCCGCGCGGTTGGGCACTAAATCCTTTCGGTACTTTTATGGATGACTTCGCCTCTTACTCTAACTATGGTACCTCGGATGTGCATTTTGCAGCTCCAGGCGGCGACTATATGTTTGCTTATGAAGCTAATGGTTTTAAGTTAGTTAAAGTAGGCCCTACAACCCAGCCTGCCTACGTCTTCGACTACGTTTTCAGCACGGGTAGCAGCCTGACTCCCGGAGTTGCTCAGTATTACTGGTCAGTTGGTACGAGTATGGCAGGTCCTCACGCAGCGGGCGTAGCGGCGCTTCTTATCGGCCGTAATGGTGGCAAGATGAACCCGGCTCAAGTACTAGCCAAACTACGCGCCACTTCTGACGATCTGGGCAAACCTGGTCATGACCCTTACTATGGTTATGGCCGCGTAAACGCCTTCCGTGCCGTAACAGAATAGGTATTGAAAACCCTCATAACAGAAGCCGGACTGCTTTTCAGCAGTCCGGCTTTTTTATTTGTTCGGATTGATTTTAATCCAATTTTAACACAGCGATTTATTTTAATTATTCTATTTAAAGGATTATAAACCAATGAAGTACAGTAACAAATAAAGTATCTCAAAACGCTATATAAAGTTATATCTTGGACATTATTAAGCCTTTTTTCAACATTAAGAACATTCTCACAAATTTTAACTAACAAAGGAACCCATATTGCCTAATTACAATTACATTCAGGAAGTTTTTAGCCAATACACCTTTATGAAGGTAAATTATACGCCAACTGAAGAGCTGGTGCTTTCACCAGATTTCTACAGTTCTATTGTACGACACGGATCCGAACTCATCACGGTACTTAACGCTGATGGTTGTTACCAATATATCTCTGATTCTATCGGCACCGTGCTTGGCTATAACCCTGAGGAGCTTTTGAGCACCTATGTGATGAACGTTATTCATCCAGATGATGTGGCATCTCTAGAAGTAGAACTCTATAACCTAACACAGGGTGGTGCAAAACAGGTAAGTCTTCCTCCTTTCCGCTGCAAAGCTAAAAATGGCAACTGGCACTGGCTAAGCTGTGTATCTACCAATATGCTGGATAACCCGCATGTGCGTGGCATTGTCACTAACTCAAGGGATATCACCTCACAAATGGAGGCTCTTCGCCAGAAAAAAGAAAGCCAGGCCTATTATAAAGCACTGTTCTTCAATAACCCCGACCTTGTTTTTACTCTCAACACTTCAGGGAAAGTATTAGCCTGTAACGATGCCGTTGTAGCGTTATCGGGCTACAAGCGTGAAGATTTTCCAGAAAGCCACTTTACTGATTTTGTGCTTCCGGAACAGCGTGAAGAAACATTTAACGCGTTTTACAAGGCCCTTGCAGGTCACTCCTGTACTTTTGAAACGTGCATCAGGCACTTCGACGGCTCAAAACGTTACTTATCCGCTACCCTGGTACCAATTGTGCTGGAAGGCCGTGTGCTGGCCATTCAATGTATTGCCAAAGACAGCACAAACGAAAAGGAGGCCAACCTGCTTGTCAAAGCTCAGGCACAAAAGCTGCACAACATATTGGAGGGAATTACTGAGGGCTTCTTTGCCTTGGATAAGGTATGGCGATACAGTTTCGGCAATACCGTTTTCGCTAATTTTCTGAACCGCGAACTTGACGATCTGATGAATCGCTGCATCTGGAAGGAGTACCCCTTCCTGGTGGGTTCTCAGTTTCAGCAAAAGTGCTTTGAGGTGGCGAACACCCAGAAGCCTGCCCAGTTCGATGAGCAGTTTTGTGAACTGGGTGCAGTACTGCGATTCACCCTGAGCCCTTTCGCGGATGGCGTCCTGGTATCGTTTGTAGATATCACGAAGCAAATTGCCGCTCAGGAAGAGTTGCGCAAACTTTCACTGGTAGCCAGCAAAACCACCAATGGCGTTATCATTACCAATAGCCAACTTGAAATAGAGTGGGTGAATGAAGCCTTCACAAATGTAACAGGCTATAAATTAGAAGAAGTGGCCGGCAAGCGCCCGAGTGACATCCTTACTTCTGCTGATACTGATCCGCGTGAAATCAACTGGATAAGGCAACAGTTAGCAAAGGGTATTCCGATGCGAAAGGAGTTGCGTAGTTACAAGAAGAACGGTGAGCTGATTTGGGCGGATGTCACCATCTCCCCTATTGCTAATGAGCAAGGCCAGGTCATTAACCATGTGTACATTCATACCGACATCACTGATCGCAAACTCGATCAGGAACAGTTACTGAAAACGACAGAGCACTTATACCATCAGAATCAGGACTTACAGCAGTTCAATTATATTGTATCGCACAACCTGCGTGCGCCTGTTGCTAACCTGGTGGGCCTCTCGGCTATCCTGCAGAAGCTTGACCCCAGCAGCGGCCGATTTGAGCAGGGCTTGCAAAACCTTGAAAAGTCTGCCCGTCGGCTTGATGATGTGATCAGCGACCTGAATAAAATACTGGCTGTGCGCTCCTCCGACCTCCAGGCTGCCCACGAAATGGTCAGTTTGCCGGAAGTGGCAGCCGAGGTTGTACAAAGTCTCCAGCACATGCTCAGTCTGGCTAGCGGCCGCATCGTGCTACACCTGGCGAAGGAGGATCTGATATGGGCAAACCGTGCCTATATATACAGCATCCTGCACAATCTGCTATCAAACGCAATAAAGTATAAATCTTCGCAGCGCGACTTACTTGTTGAAGTAAATAGCGTAAGGAATGAAAGTGGCCTGCAGCTATGCGTAAAAGACAATGGCAGCGGTATGGACATGGAATTAGTAAGGCCTCGCCTGTTTCAGTTATACAAGCGCTTTCATACTGGTCCGGATGGCAAAGGGATAGGGTTATACCTGGTGAAAATGCAAATGAACGCCTTAGGAGGCAAAATAGAAGTAGACAGCGAACCCGAAGTAGGTACAACCTTCAAATTACATTTTGAGCAATCAGCCTATGGCCAGCAAGGTATACATAATAGATGATGATGACATCAGCATATACCTGACTACTCTCGTGTTGGAAGACGCAGGCTTTGCTGAAGAGATTCACGCCTATACATCAGCAGATGATGCGCTCACAAATTTGCCTTTATCGGACACTGCTCCTATGCCTGACCTCATCCTGCTGGATCTGAACATGCCTGGCAAAAGCGGCTGGGACTTTCTGGACGTCCTTCGCCCTTATGAAGCCAAACTCAAAGGTAAGCTGGATGTGTTTATCCTTACTTCTTCTATTGCAGCCAGTGATAAGGACCTTTCGCTAAATTATCCGCTTGTACGTGGTTTCCTACACAAGCCACTCGACGAAGAAAGCCTGAGCTCCATCAAGCGCTTACGGGAAGAACAACACTAAGCCGCATAGATCGGAAGCCTGATCGTAAAGCTGGTGCCCTCATGTTCCTGACTCTGCACACTGATCTTCCCTCCTTGTAGCTGGATCAGTTTATAGGCGATCGATAGTCCCAACCCGCGGGACTCTTCTCCATTTAGCCCCCTCCTGCAAGCCACACCCCGGGGCTCAAATACTTTTGACAACAAGTGCTCAGGTATACCTATACCTGTATCGCTGTGTTCTACGACCGCCTCGTCTCCTTCCCGGTAAGCCCGGATCATAATACTCCCAGAGTAGGGCGTGAATTTAATTGAGTTAGAGATCAGGTTATTCAGCACTTGGGAAAACTTGATCTGATCCAGTTCAACCATAAGCGGTTCAGCTGGCAGATGCAGCAAGAATGTCTGCTGTACCATCTTTCCTTTTTGGTAAAACTCTGCCACGTTACGAATCTGATCATTTAAGTCCACCCTTGTTTTGTGAACATATACCTCTGGTGAGCGAAGGTGCTCTTCACTTAGCAAATCCTGTATCAGATCAGTGCATTGGGAGCAAGCCTTTTCTATGATGTCGGTGTATTGCTCTACTTCCTGTTTCGTGTTTTCGTGCACCTCTTTACGGAGCAGGGCAGCCACGCTTTTTGCCACAGACAGAGGACCTCGCAAATCATGTGCAACCATCTCGAGTGCACTGTCTTTGCGTTGCCCGAACTCAGCCAGATAATTGATAAAGTCTTGCTGCTGGGTTACATTTTCAGCCATACCTGCCACGGCTATCACCTCCTGAGCGGCATTGCAGATTGGGTAGATCAGGTAACGTATATACCGCAATTGTCCCCGTTGCTCTACCCGCACAATCTCATCCACATGGTCGCCCTGCAATAGTTTATGCCAGCAACGCATCACGGCCGGGCGATCGTCATCGACCACTGAGTTGATCAAGACCTCAGGTGTTTGGCTTAGCTGTTGCTCATCTATGTCCCAAATATCATGAAAGGCAGGTGACAGAAGCTCAAATCTGCTTTGCTGTAAGTTATAGTGAAATATAACTTTGGAACTCTGCTGACTTATCTGTTGAATTATGTTTGAATCATCCATTATAAGGTGGTATTTACTCTGTTGTAGATACGAGGCACCGGACCGGATGTTAAGAGGAGCACCGTTTTCTCAATTTTCTTCTATCTTCGTGCTATGCAACACCTTTGTAGATTAGCCTTCCTAAAGGGCCTGAAGCGAGGAACTTATCTCCTGATCTGCATGCTTCTTACCCTGCAGTTAATGCCTCTGAAGTTAGCAGCTCAGCAGAAGGAGGTACAGCAGGGGCAGCAGCTTTGGCTTGGCTATATGACCTCATCGCGGGTGTCGGAGCGCCTTTCAATCTGGAACGACTTTCATTACATCCCCGAGGGATTTGGTGTGGCACGCACTGGTCTGACCGCCCATTTTTCCCACCGCATCGACCTGACGGCAGGCTATGCCCATGTGTGGCTTCCATTAGGTGACGCACTGCGCCGGCATGAGCACAGGCCTTGGGCACAGGTTGTCATTCCGACTCCACTGGGAGGAAACTTCGCTTTGCAGCATCGGCTTCGTTGGGACTTGCGCTACCGCCAGCGGACCATGGCGGGTGAAATAGCCGAGGGTTATACCTTCAACCACCGGGCGCGTGTTCAGGCCGTGCTGCGCCGTAACTTCCCGAGCCTCACAATAGCGGGCGTGTTACCTAGCCTGGTGGTGGCAAATGAATTACTGATGAACCTGGGCGGAGAAGCCACGGTTCCATTTGATCAGAACCGCATCTCCCTGATGGCAGCAGCCCGCTACAAAGGATTGATGCTACAGGCAGGCTATATGAACCGCTATGTGCAAATAGCGACGCCAGGGCGCTTCACCAGCAACCATACGCTCGTATTCTGGCTATTCCATACCATCGACTGGCGAAAGCAGGACACAGAACTGTGATGCTGTAGGTTGTACTTATTGATTAAAAAGTAAACACGACAGTTGCCCGGTTAAAGGCATACCCGATGCGCAGATCCGGTTTGAGTTTTGCGGCATAACGCAACCCCTCATTGTATACATGTATGGCCTGGTGTTCTCGTTTCATTCTGGCGCCCACAAACGGAATACTGAAAGTGAGCAAACTTGCGCCTGCACCCGAGACCAGCCAGTTAGGCTGATTGCCGGCTAGCTGCCTGCTCATAGGATAGCTGATCAGGAGTCCGCCAGCATATGTGAGCACGGAAGCCGGGAGTGTATTACGGTGACCTTTAACAAGTTCTTTCCTCGCTTCCGGATGTTGCTCTAAAATATGCAAAAGCTGTTTTTTACTGATTTGTTTGCCATATTGGTAATAGGCAAATCCCAGCCCTCTTTTCTGTACAATTATTTCATCATCAGCCTGAGCGAAAGATCGGTTATACATGCTGCTCAAAATAAGCAACAGTAGCAATAAGTAAGTTTTCATAGGTATAAGGTGTGTGTATCTCGAACAAAATAGTAAAATGGCACTTTATCTCAAAGTACAATTTTAATATACGTGAAATTTTGTACTTAAGTATAGCACAGACCTTTATAACAATACTTGAAAAACAAACACTTACAATTTGTAGACACAAAAAAAAGCAGTAAACCAAAGGCTTACTGCTTCAAATTTTAATCATATCGTCTATAGAGCACCAGACTATTATCCAGTGCTAGTTTCAACGCCATTTAATTAAGCTGGCACCACGCTAGTTCGCCAGCTTTTCTTCCAGTGCTTCGGCATCCAACATCAGGCTTTCCCACTTTTGGTTAGTAGCATCGAGCTCTTTCTGCACTGACTCAAACTTTTGGGAAGTCTCCTGCAGCACATTCGGATTGCCGTATACCTTCGGGTCTGCGAGTTCGGTTTCGTATTTGGCCAGTTCCTGCTCCAGAATCTGCACCTGTTTTTCAACTTCGCTGATCTGGCGGTTTACCTGTTTTAACTGATTATTCAGGGCATTGAATTCGCTGTTGTCGCGCTTCTGCTTAGGCTCCTCTTTCTTAGGGGCTGGCGAAGCGGCGGCATCCCGTTTATTTTCTTTCTCGCGCTTCTCCTGGAATACCTCAAACTCATGATAGGTACCCGGATACTCTTTCAGTTGATAGTCTTCGATATACCAGATCTTGGTCGCGACATTCTCCACAAAGTAGCGGTCGTGCGAGATCACGATAAAGGTACCCTCATACTGCTCCAGCGCCTGGATCAGGATATTCACCGACATCATGTCCAGGTGGTTGGTTGGTTCGTCGAGCATCAGAAAATTGGCCTCCGAGATCAGGGTCTTGGCCAATGCCACACGGCTCTTCTCCCCTCCTGACAGCACTTTGATCTTCTTGAACACATCGTCGCCGGTAAAGAGAAATGAGCCCAGCAGCGTGCGCAGCTCTACCTCTGTTTTGCCGGAGCCGGCCTGCTGCAGTTCCTGCAGTATTTCGTTTTCCACGTTCAGGGCCTCCAGCTGGTGCTGCGCATAAAAGGACATGATCACATTGTGCCCCATTTCGCGCTTGCCCTGGATCGGCTCCGTGCCCGCAATGATGCGCAACAGCGTAGACTTACCTTTACCGTTGGCACCGATGAGCGCAATCTTGTCGCCCCGCTCAATGTGCACGTTTGTGTCGCGGAAAATCAGCTTGTTGCCGAAGCTCTTGCTCATGTGCTCCAGGCGGAAAATGTGCCGGCCCGGTTGCACGTTGAAGCGGAAGCTGAAGTTTACCTTTGCCGCCTCCGGTGCCACCTCCTCGATGCGATCCATGCGCTCGAGCTGTTTCATGCGGCTCTGCGCTTGCTTGGCCTTGGTCGCTTTGGCTTTGAAGCGCTCGATAAAACGCTCCGTCTGCCGGATCTGGGCCTGCTGGTTTTCGTAAGCTCCTTTCTGTATCTCGTTACGCAGCGCTTTCTCTTCTACATAGAAGCTATAATTACCCGGGTACAGGTTTAGCTTAGCCCCCGACACCTCCACCGTGATGTTGGTGGTTTTGTCCAGAAACTCCCTGTCGTGCGACACGATCACAACGGCTCCCTCAAAGCGGTCCAGGTATGACTCGAGCCACTTGATAGAAGGTAAGTCAAGGTGGTTGGTCGGTTCGTCGAGCAGCAGCAGCGAAGGTTTCTGCAGGAGGATCTTGGCGAGCATCACGCGCATGCGCCAGCCACCCGAGAAAGAGGCCAGTGGTTGCTTCAGCTCTTCAGTTGTGAAGCCAAGTCCCTCCAGGATCGACTCTGCCTCGGCTTGCATGGTATAGCCACCCAAAGCCTCAAAGCGCTCCTGCAGTGCTGCCAGCTTATCGACCAGCTTGTCATGAAAGTTGTTCTCAAACTCCACCAGTATCTGATCGATCTCCTGTTGCAGCGAGATAGCTTCCTCAAAGGCCTGCATCGCTACGGACAGAATGCTCTCGTGCGTTTCGTAGCTGAGAAGGTCCTGGTTCAGGAAACCGATGGTGGTTTCCTTGCTCATCTGTATGCTGCCACCGTCAGGCTTGTACTCGCCCACAATGATGCGCAGCAGTGTTGATTTGCCGGTACCGTTAAGCCCGATCAGGCCAATCTTGTCTTTGGGTTTGATGTGCAGGTTGGCATCCTCGTACATGGGGCGGCTGCCAAAATGAAAGCTAAGGTTGTTGATAGAGATCATAGATTCGGAAAGCTGAGCCACAAAGGTACTTATTTTGGGAAACATCCCCAGCACAAAGGCCCACCGACCAAAAACCGCCCCATACGTAGATATAAAATATACCTGCAGCAAAAAGCCCTTGCCAGCTAAACATTATGCTATATGCCGCGTTCAATAGCTTTATGCTTTTGAAAAATGTGTGTGCGAGAAGTTGAGAACAGCAATAAAATATGACCTTTTATGATCGCAGTTACATCCCTGCTCGACCAATCCCATTCTGCACGTGTAACCGAACTCACTGAGTTACTTGACACGAGATTCGGACTGAATGAGGTGAAGATGACACCTTACCCCCATCTGACCCTGCTCACGGCAGAGATACCGGATATGGAAGAAATACAGCAGTATCTGGAAGAGACCAGCCGTGAAACGGAGCCCTTTACCATCCGCACGACAGGACTTGGGGTATTCCCGGGCGAGAAACCCGTTATCTACATACCTGTACTCCGCACTGCGCCACTTAACCAGTTACACGCTCGCCTGCACCGCGATATCTCTGAGATGAGCAGCGAAATGGGCGTCTACTACAACCCTAACATGTGGCTCCCTCACATCTCACTTGCTTTGGGTGACACGAGCCCCGATGTACTCGGACCGGTGCTTACCTTTCTTTTTAGCTATAACTTCAACTGGGAGATCAAAATAGATAACCTCACCATTCTGCAGAAGTGCGGAGACTATTATCTGAAGGAAGATGAGTATACCTTCGGACGAAAAGAGCTTTCACTCTAGTCTGGATTAAACTTTTACGCCGCAGTCTCTTCTCCAAATTATACAAGCACGTCTTATCCAAAATTGGTCAACTGACTACATAAAGCTTTCATGTCGTCATTACGCACGGTTATAATCTTATTTTAATTTAATTTTAATCACCTTTTGTTTCACTTTTTCTTAACCCCTTAAAATTCATCCCCGTATTCTTGGATTGATTTACACACACAAATCAAAGCAGATCCAATCTCACTGAATTTTAAAAACAAACACGATCATGGAAGAGAAAGAAAACAAACAGCCCAAGCCGACCCAGGTTAATGAAAACAGCAAAAACGAGCAACTAGAGCATTATCGGGAAGACGGGCAGGGCGAGTATATGACCACCGACCAAGGTCTCCGGATCAACCATACGGATGATTCCCTGAAAGCAGGACAGCGTGGGCCGACCTTGATGGAGGACTTTCACTTCCGCGAAAAAATGACCCACCTGGATCATGAATCTATACCTGAGCGGGTAGTACATGCCCGTGGCTCCGGTGCTCATGGTTACTTTCAACCATATGACAGTTCGTTAAAAGAGTTTACCAAAGCGAAATTCCTGACTGACCCTGGCTCCAAAACGCCCGTATTCGTGCGTTTCTCTACCGTGGTAGGTTCCAGAGGCTCTGCCGATACCGTGCGTGACGTGCGTGGTTTTGCCACCAAGTTTTATACAGAGGAGGGTAATTACGACCTGGTAGGCAATAACATACCTGTGTTCTTTATACAGGATGGCATCAAGTTTCCAGACCTGGTGCACTCCATTAAACCGGAAGCAGACAACGAGATGCCACAGGCATCCGCTGCGCACGACACCTTCTGGGATTTTGCCTCACTTATGCCAGAGTCGACGCACATGTTGATGTGGGTACTTTCTGACCGGGCTATCCCACGCAGTTTCCGCATGATGGATGGATTTGGCGTGCATACCTTCCGATTTATAAATGAAGCAGGCAAGTCTACTTTTGTCAAATTCCACTGGAGACCTACCTATGGTGCCCACTCGCTGGTATGGGACGAAGCTCAAAAGCTTGCCGGCAAAGACCCGGATTGGCTGCGACGCGATCTTTGGGAATCAATAGAAATGGGTGACTACCCTGAGTTTGAGCTATCGGTACAGTTGGTGCCTGAGGAAGATGAGTTTAAATATGACTTCGATTTGCTTGATGCGACCAAGATCATTCCCGAAGAACTGGTTCCGCGGCGTCCGGTGGGCAAGATGGTCCTCAACCGTAACCCCGACAACTTCTTTGCGGAAACTGAGCAGGTGGCTTTCCACCCGGGTAACCTAGTGCCGGGCATCGATGTAACGAATGACCCTCTATTGCAAGGCCGCCTGTTCTCATATTTGGACACACAGATCAACCGCTTTAGCAGTATAAACTTCACTGAAGTGCCTATCAACAAGCCGGTAGCTCCTGTTCATAACCACCATGGTGCCGGCTTTATGAAAATGACAATCGGCAAAGGCAAGGCAAACTATTGGCCTAACTCGATCGGGAATGGTTGCCCGATGATGGCCCCGGAAAACATGGGTGGCTTCGTGCACCACATGGAGAAGGTGGAAGGTCATAAAATACGTGCACGAAGTGATAGCTTCAATGACCATTATAGCCAGGCTACCATGTTCTGGAACTCACTGACGGAGGCTGAAAAAGAACACCTGGTATCTGCCGCGCATTTTGAGTTAGGCAAGGTAGAGAACAAGGAGATCCGCAGAAGACAAATTGCCAATTTCTATAAAGTAGACCCACAGTTTGCTGCGCTTGTAGCAGCAGGTGTTGGTGTGGAAATGCCAATAGACCAGGACTCAGTACCTACCGGAAATTTCGTAGCAGATGCCGCTTCTGAGAAAATAAGCAAAGGCAAATCTGTGAAAGAGTCGGCGGCAAACAGCATGGAGAAAAACAAGGTGGAAACTGCCAAGTCAAGAAAAGTGGCTATTCTCCTGGAGGACGGTTTTGACTATAATGAAGTAATGCAGGTGAAGGAAGCCATAGAGGCAGCCGGTGCACATGCCAAGATCATCTCAAAGCTGCTTGGGAAACGCATCTCCAGCACCGGGCAGGAAATTGAAGTGGACAAGCACCATGTTTCGGCCGGATCTATCATGTTTGATGCGGTATACATTCCGGATGGAGAGAAGAGCGTGCGCAAGATGATGGGCCTGGGAGATGCGCTTCATTTTGTAAGCGAAGCTTTCAAGCACTGCAAACCTATCGCTACGTCTGGCTTTGGTATCAATCTGTTTGAGAGAGCTTTTGTAGTTGGTGTGAATTTCGCGGACAAGGAGTCCAGCAAAGTTGTATCACACACCGGCGTTATCACAGCAGGCGCCGACGCCGATGCCGGTGAGTTTGCCAGCAAATTCATAGATGCCATCAAAAAGCACCGTCACTGGGACCGTGAAAAATCCATGACGCCCGCATAAGTTATTTAATGTTTGTTATTGATTGTTTGTTTGGAGCAAGAGCCGTGATTTTCACGGCTTTTGCTTTTTATGCTGGTTTGAGTTATGTAGGTGTAAGCCTGGTAGCTGAATGTTTCAAGTTTACGATTGTCATCCCCTGCCCCCTTCAGAGGGGGACTTAGAGCTTTTGCTTTTCATTCTGTCATCCTGAAAGGATCTTGGTTGAAGGGAGGTGAGGCAGCTGCTATAACCCACCCCTGCCCGTCCTTATCCAAGGAGGGGAGCAAGTAATTGGCGGTCCTCAGGTATAAGCCTTGTAGTGATTGCAGCACACCACTGGCAGGTATAGCAAGACAAACTTGCCCCTTGAGCCATGAAACAGATCGCCTTAGCCCGGTGCACTTTGCGGCGCTCCACTATTGGGGGTGAAGGGGTCCCCCTGTCGAGTGCGTTCAGCGAGTGGGGGAAGGGCCCCTCTATTTTTCATAAAGGAAAAATAGAGGGGCCCGCCGCACTGGCGAAGCTACAGAACGTAACAGTTGTTATACCTAGACAGCCGCTACGCCTGTTACAAACCGCCTCCATTCACAAACACAGTTTACGCTTCACTAAACTTGCTGTATACCTTTATACCTGCATCCAGACGCCCCAATGGCTTAGCTCACGCCCTAGCGGGATGGCACCACAACGTTACCCCAAAATCCATTATCTTTACAAACACCCTCAACACAAACTATGTCAAAACCCAGCTATACCCTCAAAGCCACAACCCTGGCTTTGTCTCTGGCTCTAATAAGCGGTTGCAGCCGAGGACCTGCAATCAGCGCTTATACCTTACCTGTCGAAACCGGCGTGTCACGCCAACTGGCTGAGTACCGCAACCAGGCCTTGCGTAATGTACAGTATGACATCAGGCTCCAAATTCCAGAAGGGAAAAACGCACCTATACCTGCTTCCGAGATCATCTCTTTTGACTTAACCGATGTGAGTCAGCCCTTGCAGATTGATTTTAAGGAAAAACAGGAGAACCTGCAGCTGGTAAAAGTAAATGGCAGAGAGATCCCGCTGCTCTTTGAAAAGGAACACATCGTGATAGCCCCAAAGCACCTGAAGGCTGGTCAGAACGCAGTGCAGATCGACTTCACAGCCGGCAACCTGTCCCTCAACCGCAACGAAGACTTCCTCTATACCTTGCTGGTGCCTGACCGCGCCCGCACGGTATTTCCGTGCTTCGATCAGCCGGACCTGAAAGCTGTTTTCAAACTCACGCTCACGCTGCCCCAGGATTGGAAAGCGCTGGCCAATGCCCCGCTGCAAGACTCAGTACTGACAGGTGCAACCAAAACCTATACCTATCTACCTTCCGATACGATCCCGACCTACCTGTTCTCTTTTGTGGCTGGTGACTTCAATAAAGTGAGCAACAGCGACCGGGGCCGTACCATGCACTTCTACCACCGCGAAACAGATCCGGATAAGCTCAGATTAAGCATCGACCCGATCTTTAGCATACATCGTGATGCGCTGGCTTTTATGGAGGATTATACCCAGATCCCCTACCCCTTCCAGAAATTTGATTTCGTGGCTATACCTGATTTTCAGTATGGTGGCATGGAGCATGTCGGAGCAATCGATTACAAGGCCTCTACCCTCTTCCTTGACGAAGGCGCAACCAAAGACCAATTGGTGTCACGCTCGAACCTGATCGCGCACGAAACGGCTCATATGTGGTTCGGTGACCTCGTGACCATGCGCTGGTTCAACGATGTGTGGATGAAAGAAGTCTTCGCCAATTTCATGGCCGATAAGATATCCAAGACGACAGTAAAAGACAGCAATTACGACCTTAAGTTTCTGATCGATCACTTCCCGGCGGCCTATAGCGTGGACCGCACAGCAGGTGCCAACCCGATTCGTCAGGACCTTGCTAACCTGCAGGATGCCGGCACGCTTTACGGGCACATCATTTACCACAAATCCCCGATCATGATGCGGCAGCTGGAGCGACTGATGGGTGAGCAAGCTTTTCAGGAGGGCCTGCAGGTATACCTGAAAACTTACGCCAACAGTAACGCCACCTGGCCGCAGCTGATCGAAATACTGGATGCCCGCACGCAGGTAGATTTGCAAGCCTGGAACCAGGTATGGGTGAATGAAACCGGACGGCCAGTGTTCGATTACAAGTTGGAGGTAGCTGATGGCAAGATCAGCCATTTCACTATCAACCAAAAAGCTGAAGACGGATCGGACCGCCTTTGGCCTCAATTGTTTGAAGTGGCATTGGTTTATGCAGACAGTGTGCAGGAACTGACCGTGAATATGGACAAAGCAGCAGTAGAGCTACAAGACGCCATCGGCAAAAAAGCCCCACTCACTGTGCTTTTCAATTCTTCGGGCCAAGGCTACGGTGTATTTCCAGTAGACCTGCGTTACACAGGAGGGATAAGCGTTAACATTAAAAACCCCGTGCATAGGGCTACTACTTATATCAACTTCTATGAGAATATGCTCAATGGCAGAAAAGTAGAACCCGGCTTTATGCTTCCGATGGCCTTGATGGAGTCAGGTATGGAGACTGATGAACTCAACCTAAAACTATTGACCGGCTACCTGAGTGATATCTTTTGGAAATTCACGACGCCAGAAAGACGTGCAATGATAGCACCAGGAGTTGAAAAGAACCTGTGGGAAGCCATGGAAAAGCAGAAGTCCGGCAATGCCAAAAAGCTCCTGTTTAAAACTTACCAGAGCATTGCACTGACCAAAGAAGCACAGGACAGACTACACCAGGTATGGCAGTCTCAGAAAGCACCGGCAGGTGTGACGCTGACCGAAGACGACTATACCTCCCTGGCGCTTTCGCTGGCCGTGCGCGACTACCAAAATTCTGAAGGTATACTGAACCAGCAACTGGGCCGCATCAAGAACCCGGACCGCCAGAAACGCCTGCAGTTCCTGATGCCAGCCCTGTCAGGTGAGGAGCAGGTACGTGACCAGTTTTTTGCCTCGCTGAAGAGTCGAAGCAACCGCGACAAGGAGGCCTGGGTAGGTTCCGCCCTCTCCTACCTGCATCACCCGCTGCGTGCCGCCTCTTCGGAGAAGTATTTGCGTGAAAGTCTGGAGCTGGTGGAAGAGATTCAGCTGACCGGCGATATCTTCTTTCCAACCAACTGGCTGCAGTCCACCTTCAGCAATTATCAGACACCGACAGCCGCTGCCACCATTCGCGAGTTCCTGGCAGCCCATCCGGACTACAACCCGAAGCTAAAAGGTAAAATTTTGCAAGCCGCGGATCATGTGTTTAGAGCCGATAAACTGGCGAGATGAGTTTGGGAAGTTAGAAAGTTAGAATCCTGAAAATCTATAAATCCTGTAAATCCTGATTCAGACAAAAAACGAGAAGCCCGCTACTTATGCAGCGGGCTTCTTTATTACAGGGAATATCAAAATTCGATATTCTATTCAAAAATTACATATCCAGCACCAATGCGAAGATTAGCGGCGCTACAATAGTGGCGTCCGACTCGATCATATACTTTGGTGTTTCTTTGCCAAGTTTACCCCAGGTAATTTTCTCGTTTGGCACAGCGCCGGAGTAAGAGCCGTAGCTGGTGGTAGAGTCCGAGATCTGTGCGAAGTAGCCCCACAGTGGAACACCGTCGCGCTGCAAGTCCTGGTGCAGCATTGGCACCACGCAGATCGGGAAGTCACCGGCTATACCGCCACCTATCTGGAAGAAACCGATGGTAGACTCTTCCTTCGCAGTGTTCGTATACCAATCCGCCAGCTCGATCATGTACTGTATACCTGTTTTCATGGTATGTACATTTTTGATGTCGCCGCTGATCACGTGACCGGCGTAGATGTTACCCAAGGTAGAATCTTCCCAGCCCGGGCAGATGATCGGCAGGTTCTTTTTAGCAGCTTCCAGCATCCAGCTGTTTTTCGGGTCTATCTGGTAGTATTGCTCCAACTCGCCACTCAATAGAATCTGATAGAAAAACTCGTGCGGGAAATAAGCTTCGCCCGCCTTGTCCGCTTTTTCCCAGTACTTCAATACCACATGCTCCAGACGACGCATGGCCTCTTCTTCAGGTATACAGGTATCGGTTACACGGTTGAGGTGGCGGCTCAGCAGTTCCTCTTCATCAGCAGCTGACAGTTCGCGGTAATGTGGCACACGCTCGTAGAAATCATGCGCTACCAGGTTGAAGATATCTTCTTCCAAATTGGCACCTGTACAGGAGATCGCGTGGATCTTGTCCTGGCGGATCATCTCTGCCAGGATAATGCCTAGCTCAGCTGTAGACATGGCACCAGCCAGTGTCACGAGCATTTTACCTCCGTTGTTGAGGTGTGTCTTATATCCTTCGGCAGCATCGATGAGCGAGGCAGCGTTGAAGTGCTTGTAGTGCTTTTTTAAAAAATTAGATACTTCCATTTTCCTTGTGTTTATACTTTGTACTAATTCGTTTTTATACTCCTGTAACCCGATATGAGTTAAAAAAAGATCTTCTCCCGCAAATATAGGCTTTAATCTATTATGCCTTTCCGCTTACTTAGATACCAGCTTTAAACCAATGATGGAGCCGATAAGCAGCAAGATGAAAAACAGCCGCCAGATGTCCGCTGACTCTCTATAAAGCAACATACCAACAATGACCGTACCTACCGCGCCTATACCTGTCCAGACCGCGTAGGCAGTGCCCATCGGGATGGTCTGGATTGCTTTATTGAGCAAAAGGAAGCTTATAATTGTGCAGACAAAAAATCCGGCAGACCACTTCATGACACTGAAGTTGTTCGATAGCTTGAGACAGGTAGTAAACCCGATCTCAAACATCCCTGCCATGATTAAATAGATCCAGCCCATTCTTCCCTTTATTTTACCCAAAAGTCGGAATGCCGAGGCAGAAGAAATTTAACAAATGTTAAAAAATCAGCGGACTTGCGCCCTGATGCGGCTCAGGGTAACCTGTGTAACGCCCAGGTATGAGGCGATCTGGTTGAGAGGCACGCGCTGTATAAGGGCGGGGTTTTGCTGTAGCAGCGCTTTATAGCGCTCCGTAGCTGACTGAAACTGGAAAGCCATGAACCGCTCCTCTGTCTTGATGAGCTCGTACTCGGCAAGTTTGCGGCCCCAGTTAGCCAGTTCAATGTTGTTCAGGTATAGGTCCTGCAGACGTGCCAGATCCATGGCGTGTACTACCGCGTTTTCGAGTAGCTCCACGGTTTCGTAGCCGGGCTTGTTGGCCACATAGCTGTTGTAAGAAAGCAGCATCTCGTTTTCGGCACCAAACCAGAAAGTTACCTCCTGGTCGTTGCGGTAACAGAAGGCACGCGCAATGCCCTGTTCAATAAAATACACCCGATGACTGACCTGTCCCTCCCGGAAGAGAATATGCCCTTTGGGCAGCTCCTGCCGCTGCATCAGCGCTGTGAGCTGCCCAAAAGACGTATCCGAAATAGGGTATAGTTGCCGGATGGCTTGTTCGATGGTCTGCACCTTTTGCTGTTTTGCGCTTACTTCGCCGGTTTCTCGATCACAAGGTTGTGATTGGTATAGATGCAGATGTCAGCTGCAATGGTCAGGCTTTCGCGCACCATTTCTTCTGCTGTGAGGTGTGGAGCATGCTTCTTAAGGGCAAGTGCCGCTGCGTGCGCAAACATACTGCCGGAGCCGATGGCCGCGATCTGGTTATCGGGTTCCAGCACGTCGCCGGTGCCAGAGATGATCAGCAGCTCTTCTTTGTTAGCTACGACCATCATCGCTTCAAGCTTGCGCAGGTACTGGTCTTTGCGCCAGTCTTTGGCCAGTTCAATGGCGGCACGCTTCATGTTGCTCTGGTAAGCGTTCAGTTTCTCCTCAAAACGCTCCAGCAGTGTAAAGGCATCAGCTGTAGAGCCTGCAAAGCCTGTTACGATTTTGCCATCAAGCAGCTTGCGAATCTTTTTGACGTTGCTCTTGGCTATGTGCTTGTCCATGGTGGCCTGTCCGTCAGCGCCCACGCATACTTCCCCGTTATGGTATATACCTACTACTGTAGTCGATCTTATTTTTGCCATCTCTGTGTGTGGTTTATATCTATTGCTAAAGCTACGGCAATTGCAAACAAAAAGCCAAAGGTATAGCAGCCGACAAATTGTCGGTTGGCTGAGAGATTCCTGTACCTGTCATTTGCAGAAGAAACCTTACCTTCGTCTTACAGGAGCACTTGTGTCAGGTATAGTTACCACCTGACACATTCCAAACTCAAGAGCTATGCTGACATTATTCAGGTTATGGAAACTTGCCTTCATCCGACAGAACACCTCTCTGGCAGGTCGCTTCCGTACCTTCGTGACGCTCCTGCGCATCCATGCCCTCGCTAAGGTTAAAAAGCAATCTGGCGGCCCCATTGTGGTGAATGTAGAGGGGTATTCGGTATCAGCTTACAACTATGTGACGATCAACGAGCTTTACATTGATATTTTTATCAAGCAGGTCTACCGCTTCGAGGCTTCCCATACCCAGCCACTGATTATAGATTGTGGAGCTAACATCGGCATGTCTGTTTTATATTTCAAAAAGCTGTACCCCCAAAGTGAAGTATGGGCTTACGAAGCAAACCCCGAAGCCTTTGCGCTCCTGCAGCATAACGTGGCCACCAATCAGCTCACGGGAGTTCATCTGTTTAACTACGTGCTCTCGAACACAGACCATGAAGTTGATTTCTACATTCCAAAAGCCGCAGCAGGTCTGAACGGGTCACTTAACCCTTTGATTGCCAAAGGTACCAGGCTACGAATGAAGGCTTATCGGCTTTCCTCCTTGTTACCTATAGGGCGCTTTGTTGATTTCTTAAAGATTGATATTGAGGGAGCAGAGTTTGATGTGGTAGCTGATTTATACGAAAAAGGAGCCCTTGAAGCAATCAGACAACTCGTCATCGAACTGCATGCCAGCAGCGAAGAGATGGAGCAAAAATATAACAGATTGCTCAGCTACTTTGACACAGTGTACGAGCACAAATCTGCAAGCGACCAATACACGGTGGGTTACCCTCATGTGGTAAACTTTAGTAAGAAGCCCACGGTGACAAAAGAGTCCAAGTGAGTGCCTTTTGCTATCTTTGCCTGACGAATAGATACTCAGCTTCAAAAAACATACGATATGAGCAAAGCAAATTGGGTGACCGTAAAAGAATACGAAGACATCACCTATAAAAAATCAAACGGTGTGGCCCGCATCGCCTTCAACCGGCCAAACGTGCGCAACGCCTTCCGGCCAAAGACCGTGGCGGAGCTTTTCGAGGCTTTCCTGGATGCCCGTGAAGATACCTCAATTGGCGTGGTGCTGTTCTCAGCCGAAGGGCCTTCTACAAAGGACGGTGTATATTCTTTCTGCAGTGGCGGTGACCAGAACGCTCGCGGCCATCAAGGTTATGTAGACGAGGCCGGTATGCCGCGTCTCAACATCCTGGAAGTGCAGCGCCTGATCCGCTTTATGCCGAAAGTAGTAATTGCCGTAGTACCGGGTTGGGCCGTAGGTGGTGGTCACTCCCTCCATGTGGTGTGCGACCTCACGCTGGCCAGCAAGGAACACGCGATCTTCAAGCAAACAGATGCCGACGTGACCAGCTTCGACGGTGGTTACGGCTCCGCCTACTTGGCGAAGATGGTAGGTCAGAAGCGTGCCCGTGAGATCTTCTTCCTGGGTCGCAACTATTCTGCACAGGATGCTTATGATATGGGTATGGTGAACGCCGTGATCCCACACGATGAGTTGGAAGACACGGCTTACGAGTGGGCGCAGGAGATCCTGGCCAAGTCCCCTACCTCTATCAAGATGCTTAAGTTTGCCTTTAACCTGACCGACGACGGCATGGTAGGCCAGCAGGTATTTGCAGGGGAAGCGACTCGTCTTGCTTATATGACCGAGGAGGCCAAAGAAGGTCGCAATGCTTTTCTGGAAAAGCGCAAGCCAGACTTTTCGGACATCAAGTGGATTCCGTAAGGTATAGCCTTTAGGCGTAAAATAGGAAAGCCGCTCTATTAGTAGAGCGGCTTTTTTGTTGATTTTAATTGATGTTAGCTTTGGATAAATACAATTAACGTGGGCAGTGAGCTGTTAAATTATAACTCGCTATAATTAAATGAACATAAGTATCAGATAGCCAATGCTATTAACCTCACACAAACGAGTAATGCGTTTATAAATGTTTTTTATAAACGCATAAAAACGAGTTTTAGGCTTATAAATTATGACTATTGCTAAAACTCTGCATTAGAAACATACAATTAAACATATTAGTAAGCCTCACCATATACCCTAAAATTAAAATAGAAACTATAAGCATATTAATAAACCATTACGTTAAATATTCTGTCAAATAATAAGGCACTTACAGAATAACTTGCTATATTGATTAAATGGAATATTTCTACTCAAAAGCATTTAAAAGCTGCTTTCTGTCAAAATAAAGCGGTTTAAGTGGAGAGTAGAAGCTCTAAATATAGTGCCGATATACGGTATAGGCTTCCGTATATACAACAGTTGTGGTACATTTAAATTATGGAAGAAAGGCAAATCAAACAAGTAGATTTCTCGAAGCTTAGGCACGCCTACATCACAATTAAGAGCTTTTTGGAGTCAGAATCCTGGGAAAAAGTAAGATCTCTTGACACGAAAGTGGCTGAAGATCTTGGGCTTTATGGGGATGACAACTATGATTTGCTAGTGAAGTTTATAAAGAAATTTGAGCTGGACCACAACAACTTTGAATATGACAAGCACTTCTATTCTGAGGGTGAACTGTTTGGATCTGGTGCCGCCCTTGTCAATTTACTGAACCTGTCAGTTTGGCTACCATTGAAGACGATAGAACTACTTACATTAAACAAAATCAAAATAGCTAAACCAGCCTTATTTCCAGAAAAAAGAGAAGTCACAGATATGACCTTCAGAGACTTGTTGACCTGGTATATTGAAGGCGTTTATGTCGAAGGGGATAAGGTCAGATACCAAATAAAAACGAAACCACAACAAGATCTATAAGTTAGCTACGCCACCTTATAGCAGAACCGTTAGCCATTAGTTAATCTATAAATAGACAATAAAATAACCTTTGTGACTGAAAAGCCTAATATACTAGTAGTTTGTGGACGCAACAAGAGAAGAAGCAGAACAGCAGAGTACATCTTCAAAAATGACATGCGCTTTAAGATCAGGTCAGTCGGGCTTAGCCCAAAAAGTGAGAGGCAAATAAAAGAAAAGGATATACTATGGGCTGACATTATATATGTAATGGAACAAGGACAGGGTGCAAGAATTGCAGGAACATATCGAAATTTGGATTTACCTCCCATAGAAGTACTTCACATAGAAGATGAATACGAGTATCTTGAGCCTGAACTGATAGAAATGCTTGAAGACAGAATCAATTCATCTCTAAAAGTAGCTTATAAAATTTAAAGAAAACCTGTGGCTAACCATACCCATAAGTCAGCTACGCCACTTTATGGCTAATTCCACTAAACCCCAAAATTCCATGCATCCACAAGTAACCGACTACATCAACACCTCCGATAAGCACAAGGAAACCCTTGAAGCACTGCGCCAACTCGTGCACGACACTGTGCCACATGTGACAGAAGAGTTTAAATGGAGCCGACCTGTGTTTCGTTCTGATAAGGACTTTGCCTACCTCAAAACGGCTAAGGCTTATGTCACACTGGGTTTCTTTCAGTTTGACAAACTGGATGATCAAGCTGGCCTACTGGAAGGAACCGGTAAAGACATGCGCCATATCAAAATCAAAAGCCTGCAGGACATAAACAAAGACCTGCTAAGGGAGTGGTTCAAAGCGGCGTCGGTTTAGCCAAAACCGGTGGCTGCCGTATAACCGCCTATGAAAACCGAGAAAGAGAAAATGCTGGCGGGGGAACAGTACAACCCACTCGATAAGGAATTATCTGATGAACGTCTGCAGGCACGGCTACTGATCAAAGCACTCAACGATAGCCGTGAAGACCAGAAGGAAGAGCGCCATAGTATCCTGAAAGCTCTGATCCCGAACGCAGGGGAAGGCCTGTGGCTGCAGCCTCCTTTCTACTGCGACTATGGCTATAACATGGTTGTAGGCGATAAAGTATTCTTCAATTTCAACTGTGTGGTGCTCGATGTGGCAGAAGTGCGCATCGGCAGCCGAACCCTATTTGGCCCCAACGTGCAGGTATACACCGCCACACACCCGATGAACCATCAGGAACGAGCCTCCGGGCTGGAGTTCGCTAAACCAATCACGATTGGAGAGGACGTATGGATAGGTGGAAGCGCTGTCATTTGCCCCGGTGTCAGTATAGGCGACCGCAGCGTGATCGGGGCTGGAAGTGTGGTTACCAAGGACATACCTGCCGGTGTGTTTGCAGCGGGCAATCCCTGTAGGGTAATCCGGGAATTAGGTAACGATTAAAACCTATTATTTGGATTATTGACTGAAAGTGCAGCAGATAAAGTCTTTGATGGCGCTAAGTTCTAAATACAAAAGCAACTAAACAGAAGAAGCCAGACGTATCGTCTGGCTTCTTCTGTTTCTCAACTGCTTGAAACTAGTTGTTTATTTTAATGTCAACTTTTTTCGTTTTAAGTGAACCGCCTTCAGGGCCCAATTCAATAGAAGTTCCCTTTTCTTTCTCGATAGCTACTTTCGTAACCGGAGCTGCTGCAGGCTTTTCCACTTCCACAACTTTGACTGTTTCAGTTTCTACAACTTTTACCTGCTCCTCTTGTGGTGGGTTATTACAGCCAAAAGTGAATGTCAGTGCAAGTGCACTCAATAAATAAATGAATTTCATATAATGAAAATCTGGAACTGGTGATGGCAAACAAAAATGGCATCTTCACCTAAATCCTGATGATTTGCTGAATAGCACTTTCTTACCTTCCACAAGGTAACTCCTTAAAGCCGAAGTAGCTATTTAAAACAGGTATATATAAAAATATCCTAAATAACACCAGCGGCCTATAAATAAGAAAGCCTCTCCGTTTCCGAAGAGGCTTCTCTGTTATTGTTTAAGCTAAGCTTATACCAGTATTCTCACCGGGTTCTCGAGCAGGTTTTTGAAGGTCTGCAGGAAAGCAGAACCAACAGCACCGTCCACAACGCGGTGGTCACAGCTAAGCGTCACTTTCATGACATTTCCGATCCTGATCTGACCGTCACGCACCACTGGTGTCTGCTTGATGCCACCAACGGCCATGATGCAGGCATCAGGCGGGTTGATGATGGCAGTAAACTCTTCGATGCCGAACATACCCAGGTTAGAGATGGTGAAGGTATTGCCTTCCCAGTCAGACGGCTGCAGTTTCTTGCTCTTGGCTTTGCCACCCAGGTCTTTCACTTCAGCAGCGATGGCAGACAGCGACTTGTAATCGGCGTTGCGTACCACTGGTACCAGCAGGCCTTCCTCTACCGCCACAGCCACACCGATATTGATGTGCTTGTTGTAGCGGATCTTGTCGCCCAGCCACGAAGAGTTCACGGCAGGGTGCTGACGAAGCGCCGCAGCGGCCGCCTTGATCACCAGGTCGTTAAACGATACCTTCACCGGAGACACTTCATTAATGGACACACGGGCTTCCATGGCCTTGTCCATGTCGATTTCCATGGTCAGGTAGAAGTGCGGTGCTGTGAACTTGCTCTCAGCCAAACGGCGGGCAATCACTTTGCGCATCTGCGACACGTTCACTTCTTCGTATGAATCAGCCGGTGCACCAGGTATAGCCTGTGCAGCCGGAGCAGCGGCAGGAGCCTTGGCAGCTTCTTTCTGTGGTGCGGCTTCAGATGGTTTAAAGTTCTCCACGTCGCGCAGCACGATACGGCCACCTTCACCTGAACCCTTGATCTGGCTCAGGTTGAAGCCTTTATCTTTAGCTACTTTCTTCGCAAGCGGAGAAGCCTTGATACGGCCGTTCCCATCGGCTGAAACTTGTTCGGTCTCCCCGGCAGGCACTTTCTCTGACTCTACTTTGTCAGAAGTTACCTCGTCAACTCCGGCTTCAATCGCCTCATCCGTCTGCGCGTTTTCTTGGCGTTCCTGCTTATCAGAACCTTCAACTTCTAACAGTGTCTTATAGTCAGCACCTTCCTCACCGATAATCGCAATAACCGCATCAATCGGAACAGAATCGCCTTCATTTACACCTGTATAGAGCAGCGTACCGTCTTCATAAGACTCCAGTTCCATGGTAGCCTTGTCGGTCTCCACTTCAGCCAGCACGTCACCGGCGCTAACCTTATCGCCTACTTTTTTCAGCCAGGCTACCAGCACACCTTCTGTCATGGTATCGCTCATCTTTGGCATGCGAATCACATTGGCCTTGATGTTAGATGTATCCACTGAAGTTTTAGCGGCAGGAGCATCAGCTTTAGCGGGAGCCGCTTCTTTCTTTTCTTCTTTTTTCTCGGCCTTTGGCTCTTCTTTAGGCTCCTCTTTTGCTGCGGACTTCTCACCGTTTCCGGCACCGTCCAACAGATCAGAAAAATCCTCTCCTTCTTTGCCAATGATCGCTATTACAGCATCTACTGGTACAGAATCGCCCTTTTTCGGACCAATGTGCAACAGGGTACCATCTTCGTAGGATTCCAGCTCCATGGTCGCCTTGTCGGTTTCCACTTCGGCCAGAATATCGCCGGCGCTTACCTTGTCACCTACCTTTTTAAGCCAAGATGCAATCACCCCCTCCGTCATCGTGTCGCTCATCTTAGGCATTCGTATCACTTCAGCCATAATTTATCGTCTTGTTTGTTCGCCTATTTCGTCTAATCTATAAGGCCCAAAATTAGACCTAAAAATATTTTATTCAAACTATACTTTCTATTTTGTTCAGGAGGCTAAATTATACCGCTACATCCTGCAAATGGGCCACGTCACAGTACTTCTTCACGGTAAACATACTACCCGTGTAATCCAGCTGGTAGAGGCACAGATTCTGGTGCTCAAACTGATCCATGCAACGCAGCGGGTAGCGCAGCAGCTGACTCAGCAAAATACGCATCGCACGGCCATGCATGCAGATCAGCACCGTTTCTTCTTCCGGCCGACTTAAGATCAGATCCACTACAGGTTTCTGCCGGGCCGCCACCAGATCGGGGCTTTCCCCTCCTTCTATGCACAGACTGGTCTCGCCCTCGTTCCAGGTCTGCAGCATGCGGTGATAGTAGGCATCTTCCTCGGGCGTAATGCGGGTGCCTTCCCTGGTGCCCCAGTTTATCTCGTTCAGCCCGGCATGGCGCTCGTGGGGTATACCTTTGTCAATAAAGCCCTGCACCGACTGTATGCTGCGCTGCAGTGTGGAGGTGTATACCTTATCGAAGGGAATGTCCTGATATTTCTTTAGGAATGCGGCTGCCTGTCTGCGGCCCAGGTCATTGAGCGACGCGTCCACGCCGCTGCCCTGCACGATGCCCTGCAGGTTAAAATCGGTCTGTCCGTGGCGGATCAGGTATATTTTCTTAATACTCAAAATTCTTCTACTTTTGCCTCTTTACTAATACCAGAATGCGAAGTTAGCATTCAAAGCCTATACAACATGGATTCTACGTTAGAAAAGCTGCAGGAGTGGAGTAAAAATACGATGGTGGAGCACCTCGGCATCGAGTTAACCTCATACAGAGAGGGCGTACTGATTGCTAAAATGCCAGTGGACCACCGCACCCACCAGCCCATGGGCCTACTGCATGGTGGTGCCTCTGTCGCCCTGGCCGAAACGCTGGGCAGCATTGGTGCAGCACTTTCAGTAGACCTGAGCCAGAAGGCATGTGTGGGGCTGGAGATCAACGCCAACCACATCCGGAGCGTGCGCGAAGGGTGGGTATATGGTGAGGCCAGCGCTTTGCACCAGGGCCGCAGCACCCAGGTATGGGAAATTAAAATCACCTCCGAGTCTGGCGATTTGATCTGCCTGAGCCGCATGACCGTGGCTATAATCGATAAGAAATAAGGGATGGAGGCAGCTGGCATGGCAGAAGCAAATACACAAGGCTATACCTTAGAACGAGTGCTGTCGGTGGCATTGCGCCAACAGCAGGCCATCGCTGTTTGGCGACTACCGCTGCAAACCGAAGTACAGGCCTGCATCTCCTTTGCTCCGCAGACCACCTCCGCTATACCTGAGTTGGAGCCCAGCCCGGCAGGATTCCTGTTCTGTCCTTTTGTAACGGAAGGATCTGAAGGCCATATCTTCCTGAAAGCTGATATAACCTATAGCTCCCTTAGCAAGCAGCTTAGCACCGCACCTGATGCATCTACTGAACAGGTCAAGCTTTTCAATGAGGTATTAACACAGCTTGAGGACGGAGCCAGAGTTACCTGGCCTATACCTGCCAACGTAGCACGCAACTCCGAACGCAATGAAGAGACCTTTATAGCTGCCGTAAGTTTGGCCGTGGACATGATCCGGGCGGAATCTATGGAAAAGGTTGTGCTGTCCCGAAGCAGTTCTTCCCCCCTTTCTGATGCCTTCAGTCTACACAAGGCCTTTGAGAAAATGCTTTCGGCCTATCCCAATGCCTTTGTCTCAATGGTAGCCATACCTGATGTAGGTACCTGGCTTGGGGCTTCTCCTGAGATATTGGTAAGTGTGGACCAGCAGCAAGTATTTAAGACGGTCGCATTAGCAGGGACGCAACCGCTTTGCGAAGACGGATCTACGGCTAATGCCATTTGGCGACAAAAAGAAATTGAAGAGCAAGGGATGGTAGAGCGATATATCCTGAGCTGTTTTAAAAAACTGCGTCTCCGTGAGTACTCTGAAGTGGGCCCACGCACTGTGATAGCGGGCAACCTGATGCATCTTCGCACCGACTTCAAGGTGGATTTAAAGGAAGTGGACTTCCCGACTTTGGGTACTGATATGTTGCGTCTACTACACCCAACCTCTGCCGTTTGCGGTTTGCCAAAAGAGCCAGCGCTGCGCTTTATACTTGATCACGAAGGGTATGAACGCAGCTATTACAGTGGCTTTTTAGGTCCTGTGAATAGCGAAGCCGGCACACACTTGTTTGTTAACCTACGCTGCATGCAGCTATTGCAAAAAGAAGCCGTACTATATGCGGGAGCCGGCATCACGGGCGAATCCTCCCCTGAAAAGGAATGGCAGGAAACACAGCACAAAATGCAAACGATGGGAAAAATTCTATCGGATTTTTAATTTTTGAATGCGTGCTGGAGTGAATCAAGAAATGGAGGATTAAAAAAACAATCATCAGTCAGATTTACTTGACCCTCACCAGAAGCCTTATTCAAGTTGAGTCAATCATTCAACTAATCTCTCATTCATCAATACACTAAAGCTCTCATTATGATTCTCCAGCCTGTTGTCAATATCGCCGAGATTTGTGCCCGTAAGGGAGTGAAAAATGTGGTTTTGTCTCCAGGGTCACGTTGTGCGCCACTGACCATTGCTTTTGCCCGGCATCCGAAGCTGACAGTACGCACCGTGAGTGATGAGCGGGCTGCGGCCTTCATTGCCCTCGGCATAGCCCAGACAACAGGGAACCCGACCGTGCTGGTTTGCACTTCAGGTACGGCAGCGCTTAATTATGCACCAGCTGTGGCAGAAGCTTATTTTCTACAGGTGCCCTTGCTGGTACTCACCGCCGACCGACCGCCAGAGTGGATTGACCAGCTGGATGGCCAGACGATCAGACAGCAACAGGTATACGGACAGCACATCAAGCGTAGTTTTGACTTTCCGGTGGCATTGGAGCATCCAGATGCCGTGTGGCACACGGAGCGACTGATGTCTGAAGCGCTGAATGAAACGATAGCTTACCCCGCCGGACCGGTGCACATAAACATACCGCTGCGGGAGCCCTTCTACCCTGCCGAAGGCGAGAAACTGCAGTTTGACTCCCATGTGAAGGTGATTGACGAAGACCACAGTGCATATGATTTAAATTCGATGCATGCCCTGAAATTGGAGCAGGAAATGCTCTATTATAAGCGGGTATTGATCGTGGCCGGGCAGGGAAATCATGAACCTAAGCTCTTACAAGCCCTTCAAACTTTTATGGGCTCTACAGGGGCTGTGGCCGTTGGTGACATCATCAGTAACACATTGCAGCTAAGTGGTGTGGTACGTCACCACGATGCCATACTGGCCTGTCCGGAGCCAGAGAAGATGCTGTCCTTACAGCCGGATCTGCTGATCACTTTTGGCAAATCGGTTATCTCAAAAAGTATAAAGTTATACCTGCGTCAGTACAAACCGAAGGCGCACTGGCACATACAACCTGCTGGTCACGTAGCCGACACATTCCAATCTTTAACCAAAATAATCCGCTGCTCCCCGGCTAGCTTTTTCCGCAGCATGGCTGGCAGTACCCGCGAAGACTCTGGCTATATTAAGGCTTGGGCAGGTATAGAGATCAAGGCTTCTCAATTCTTAAAGGACTTCACCTCCACAGCTCCCTACAGCGAATTGACCGCTATCAGCCGTGTGCTAAACAGTTTGCCACAGCAAAGCAATTTGCACCTCGCCAATAGCATGGCTGTGCGCTATGCCAATATATTGTCCCTACAGCCGGAACAGGATGTGCAGGTATACGCAAACCGCGGCACCAGCGGCATCGATGGCAGCAACAGCACCGCTGTTGGTTGTGCCTTAAGCAGCAAACGCATCACCACCCTGCTCACCGGTGATATGGCCTTCTTCTACGATCGCAACGGTCTTTGGCACAATTACCTGCCCGCCAATCTGCGTATTGTCATCATCAACAATCACGCGGGTGGCATTTTCCGATTAATTGACGGCCCGCGACGCCAGCCCGAATTAGAAGAATTCTTCGAAACCCGCCAGCAACTCGACGCACGCAATACCGCCCTTGACTTCGGCCTGAGATATACCGCCTGTCAGTCGCTGGAAGAATTAGAGCAAGCCCTAGCTGCTTTCTTCGCTCCTACTGCCGGCGCAGGAATACTCGAAATCTTTACAAACAGTAAAAGTAACGCAGCCGAGTTTGCGGCCTACAAGCAGGCCCTCCTGAAGGCTTTGTAAGGTATAGCGTTGAAGTTCAGGTTGAGGGCCCTTCTATTTAAAGGGCAATTTACCTCAGGTGTGCTTTATCTGCTTGCTACGCGAAAACCTCCCTACACCTACCACATATCCCCCACTTTATCATCCATTACACTGGATAATTCGTTTAAATAATTGTATACCAATTTTTTAAACCTTAAATCTTACAGCCATGAACTTAACGCAAGACATGCACCGGATCGAGCATTGGGCTGATGCACACCATCCGGTTTGGGTAGACTTTTTGCGCATGGCGCTGGGTATCTTTTTATTCGTGAAAGGTGTCATGTTTATCCAGGATACGGCAGCTCTGCAGAGCATCATGCGTAACAGCCAGTTTCAATGGGTGTCGTTTGGTATGGCGCATTATGTGGCGTTCGCACACCTGGTAGGTGGTCTGCTTATCGCGATGGGCCTGATCACACGAATTGCTATCCTCTTTCAAATCCCCATTTTGTTGGGTGCCGTGTTTTTCATTAATCCGCAACGGGGTTTTTACTCAGAGAACACCGAACTCTGGTCATCTGTTATTGTCCTGATTCTGCTGATAGTATTTCTGATTCTAGGCTCTGGTCGTCTATCTGTAGACAACCTGATCCGTAGGCCAGAAAGAGACATACTTTATTAGCGCGTGACATACGCTTCAGGTAAGCTGCTAACCCCTTGTTATCTCCTTCACTTCAAGAGAAGGAAAACAGGCAATCTATAGCCTTAATGTTTAGCTTTCAGCTAGATTACATTGGCTGACAAGCAAGTAAGTCTGGAAGCTGATCATGTCAATTGTAAGAGCCTGCTAAGAAAATGAATAGTGTCAGTGCCCCTCCGTTGAAATTATACCTACTCTTATTTAGGTCTTATACCTGATTCTCGTAATTTTGAGCAAAACTTACGGCGGCTATACCCATGCATACCCCATAAGCTATGGCCGGGCAGCCTGCAAGCTGCGTATAGGACAAACAATGAAACGAGCTGAAGGCTATACCCGTCAGGCTCCGGAAAGTATTATGATGAATAGGTAGCGAGGCAGTATTAAAGCTGTTCTCGCTTCAAACATAGAGACACCCCATGACGCAAAGGTTCCTGACCCTGAACGGCAATAAGTTCTATTATGACGAAATAGCAGCTTACTCTTTCCGCAATAGTATACCCCTCAACGGCTATGAGGCGAAAACCCTCGAGTTCTGCCGTGACTGGCTCAACGGAGTACAGGAGTTTCCAATTCAAACGTCCGGCTCTACCGGTACTCCTAAGTTGATCACACTGACTCGCCAGCAGATGGAGATCAGTGCACGACGCACCGTCAAGCTACTGGGATTAAAAGCACAGCAACATATGCTGGTGTGTCTTAACACGGAGTATATTGCCGGCATGATGATGCTGGTTCGCGGGCTCTTGACCGATATGCAAATAACAATTGTGGAGCCGGTGGGGAATCCGCTCACGCTTACGCCTGCGGATGAGACCTACCATTTCGCATCATTTGTGCCCATGCAGTTACAAACTATTTTGCAGGAAAACGGTGGTGCCGTCGAGCGTCTGGATAAAATGAAGGCGATCTTAGTCGGTGGTGCTCCGGTTAGTTTTACGCTGCAGCGTGAGCTACAAGGACTACAGGTGCCGGTATACCATACCTATGGCATGACCGAAACAGCTTCGCACATCGCCCTGCGCCTGCTCAATGGTCCTGACGCAGCTGACTACTACGAAACCCTTGATGGCGTAACGATAGGACAGGATAATCGGGGCTGCCTTACCATCACGGCTGATATCACCGACAGCGAAACGCTGGTGACCAATGACATCGTTGAGATCCTCACGCCTACCCGGTTCCGCTGGATAGGCCGTGCCGATAACACCATCAACACCGGTGGTGTGAAAGTTCAGACAGAGGTTGTGGAAGTGGCCGTTTCAGAAGCCCTTGCAGATCTCGAGACACCTCCGCGCTTTTTTGTAGCATCGCAACCAGACGAGCTGTTGGGTGAAAAAGTGATTCTGATATTGGAAGGTGATCAACTTCCCGAAGCGACAGAACAAGAGCTTATGGATAAAATGCGTGGCCTGCTGCGCAAATTCGAAATGCCCAAAGACATTTACTACAGCCCGGCTTTCTCTGAAACAGCTACCGGCAAACTGTCCCGTTTGCGCACCATGCAAAAGCTGGGATTGGAGACAGACTAAAACAGGTATGGCTGTATCGCGTAGTAGGGTAAAACAAAACAATTTACTATGCGACCATTATCCTACCTCAGTTTGATCCTATTAACAGCTTTCTCCCTTCAGAGCTGTAGCGGCGGACTTTTCTCTTCTAAAGCACCTGTTTCACTTACCGAAGCCTGGGCCACTGACAATTCTCTACGCACTCCAGAGTCTGTCATATTTGACCGTGAGCGCAACGTGCTCTACGTTTCCAATATCAATCAGGTAAGCAAAGACCGTAAAGACGGGGACGGCTTTATTTCACGCCTTAGCCCCAATGGCGAGATAGAACAGCTGTACTGGGTTTCAGGACTAAATGACCCTAAAGGATTGGCTTTGCACAATAATGTGCTTTACGTGGCGGACATGGACGAGATTGTAGCCATCGCCACTCAAACAGGAGCCGTGCTGGCCCGCCACAAGGCTGATAAGGCACAGATGCTCAACGACGTGACAGTTGACAATGCTGGTAACGTTTATGTATCAGATTCACAGCGAGGTGCTATATATCTGTTCCGGAATGGCCGCGTAAGCCATTGGCTGGATACCAAGCGTGAGCGACCAAACGGTTTGCTCTATGACAACAACCGCCTGATTGTAGCTTCCAACAATACCGGCAAAGTGCGCTTGCTGGATATTGAAAGACAGGATTTCACAGACTGGACTGATAAGATTCCATCAGCAGATGGAATAACACGGGTTGGCACAGATGGTACCTTGGTATCGAACTGGAACGGGGAGATTTACTATGTAGATATCAATGGCCGTAACTGGAAGATACTTGATACGAAGAACAGAAAAATGAACACAGCCGATATCTTCTATTCTGAAGAACAAGGACTGCTCTATATACCGACTTTTTATGACAACCGCGTAGTGGCTTACCGGGTCGCATTTTAAAAAAATTGCACTGATTTTTTTAAAATCATCATCCATCTGACAAAATCTGGCTCAGATTATGCATATACTCCGTACACGTATCGTACTGGAGATAAATTATGAAGATGAAACAAACATACCTGCTGGCTGGTGCACTGTTATTGGCCGGTTTCAGTGTTTCTGCGCAGAGAAGCTCAACACAGCTTCCACCTGCAGAGCAAAAGCAACTTGAAATAGCCAAAACGGACTCCCTTACCCGCATGGAAACACTATCGGGTATTTTTCTGAACCCCACTAAGAAAGGCACCTTTGTGCTGGACTTCAACCAGGTGCTAACTGAAAACGCACGGCTGGAAGTAAAAAACAAGGCTGGTAAAATAGTCTACAAGAAGCCAGTCAGCGTAGCCAAGAAAGAAACCGCCTGGCGCTTTGATCTGGGCAAATTAAGACCGGATACGTACCAGGTAGAAGTCATAACCCCCGACACGACCTATTGGACGAAGTTCAAAATCGGTCGGTAATACATTATTTTCTAACAAAAGCGCCCCGCTACAGATTCTGTGGCGGGGCGCTTTTGCTTACGGTATGAAATGAGGGCATCTTATACCTGGCTCCATTGCTGCACCACATGGTATAGCAGTGAAGCACCTAGTTTTGCCGTCCGGTTATCGATATCAAGTGCCGGGTTCAGCTCTACTACATCTAATGCCAGCATTTTGCCACTGCCGATGATCTCCTGCAGTAATATCAGCGCAATTTCCGGATGTATACCCAGTGCAGCCGGTGCACTTACACCCGGCGCGTAGGCAGCGGCAAATACATCCAGGTCTATGCTCACGTAAAGCACGTCCACCAGTGCCATAAACTGCTGCAGTTTTTCTCGAAGGGCTTCATAGTTGTATACCTGCATGGCGGGTGCAAATACGTAATCAGCGCCATAGTCCTTGGCCGTATTGAAGAGCTTTTGGGTATTGCCATACTGCTGTATACCGAGGCACAGGTAATTGAATTCCCGGTTATCGGCCAACAGGTCATCGGCTATCTGCAGGAAAGGAGAACCCGAGCTAGGTTGTTTTTCATAGCTGCGCAGGTCAAAGTGGGCGTCAAAGTTGATGACCCCAAGCTGCTTATCCTGCGGCAGCAACTGTTTTATACCTAGGTAATGTCCATAGGCTGTTTCGTGCCCACCGCCCAGCACAATGGTTTTATAGGTATGTGCAAGCAGAGCGTGCACCTTTTTGCCCAGCTGTTTCTGCGCTTCCTCCAGGTTCTGGTTGGTACAGTACACATCCCCTGCATCAAACAGAGCCGTATCATCTTCCAGATGCCATGCAAACGAGGCCATGGCCTGCCGCAAAGCGGCCGGACCCGCTACAGCCCCTTCTCTTCCCTGGTTGCGGCGCACGCCTTCGTCGCAGGAAAAACCCAGTAACGCAATGGCCTGTTCTGCCGCTGCAGACTCCACCTCATCACTCAGATTGAGGAATTGTATACCTTGGTGCCAGCGCTTTCCTTCCTCACCGTCCGAAGCGTCTACTCTGCCTTTCCAGGTGCCGGGTTCTGTGGGTTTATACATGGGTTTTATTGTTGATGGTGGAATTGTTAAATTGTTAGTTTAGGAACGATGGCATCCTCTAATCTGTCTTTGGGGACAGGACTCTTACATACTCACTTCTTACTTTTTTTGTCATCCTGCTAGGATCTTGGTAGCGGGTAGCATCAGCCTAACCTACGGGGGTAGAAGTCCTCTTTTTCAACCAAGTTTTATACAAAAAGACAAAAAGTTTTGAGTCTGTCTTAAAAGAACTTAACGCACTAGCCTTTGAAAGAGACTCGGTCTACACAAGAATCACTCTTAAAAGTAGTAGTCTGTATTATGATTACACCTCCTTGCCCTGCTTCCATACCTGCGTTGGCTTAAGCTTACCTTGCTGGTAGAGGATTTCTCTATAATTATCAATTGGAAAAGCAATCATGTCGGCTAGCTTGCCTTTCTCGATTGTACCCCGGTCATTCAGGTTGAGGGCCTTGGCGGCACGGGTCGTGATGCCGGCCAGCGTTTCGGCGGTGGTAAGTTTTTCGGCCGCTCCGAGCAAAGCGGCTTGCAGCAATAAATCACCCATTGGTGCAGAACCGGGATTCCAGTCGGTTGCGATGGCGAGGCAAAGGCCTCCGTCGAGCATTTTGCGGGCGGGAGCATAGTGCATACCTAGGCCAAGTGATGCGCCCGGCAATACAGTTGCCACCACACCGGCTGCCCGCATCAAAGCTATTTCCTCTTCGCCGCTGGCCTCCAGATGGTCTGCGCTGATCGCACCGGCTTCAGCGGCGATCCGGCTGCCACCCGTGCTGAACTGATCGGCGTGCACCGTAATATCAAAACCCATCTCTTTGGCAGCCTGTAAGTACTCCAGCGAATCCTCCTCGTTAAAAGCCGTGTCTTCAATGAAAATGTCCACCCGATTAGCGAGTCCCTGTTCCTTTATCTGGGGCAGCAGTTCGGTCACAACTTCCTGCAAGTATAGCCGCGAGTCGGTGTGCTCGGGTGGGCGCATGTGCGCGGCCAGACAGGTAGGTATGAGTTCCAGCGCATGGTGTTTGTTCACGAGTTGAATCGCCTCCAGCATTTTCAGTTCATCTTCCGTGCACAGCCCATAGCCGCTTTTTACTTCGCAAGTGGTCACGCCTTCCGCTAAATGACGGTTGCAGCGCTTTTTAAGCAAATCCACGAGCTCTACTAAACTGGCTTCGCGGGTTTTGCGCACACTGTCCAGTATACCGCCACCGTTGCGGGCTATCTCCAAGTAGGTTTTTCCGGCAACGCGCATGGCATAGTCATTGGCGCGGGAACCTGCAAAACAGATGTGGGTATGGGAGTCGATCAGGCCGGGCAATAGTACCATGGGCTCAGCTATTTTCTGCAAGGTATAGTCCTTCTCCTGCGCAATTTTCAAAAGCTTGTCGTATTGCTCTACCAGTACAATATACCCATCATACACCAGCACCCCTGCATTTTCGAGCACCACCAATTCTTCATCAGCAATTGGCCCCGCTTCCGGTAGTCCGGCCATGGTCACGACCTGTTTAAAAGGCCCAATTAGGGTATGGTTATGATCCTGTCTCATAGTTTTAAACTGTTGTCTGTTATACCTGCTCAAGCCTCTATTTCAAACGTTATAAAAACGATTTTTAAAAGGTGAAATCGTAATTGATGCTCAATAAAGCTTGCTTCCCAGGTATAGGAAATGATACGAAAAAATGCCCTCCCCTGTAATTAGGAGAGGGCAGGAATAGTGTTACAAGTTCAAGCCAAACTTCTCAGCGTTGGCCTGAGCGGTTTCGTAACCGGCGTCGGCGTGGCGGAAGATGCCCATGGCCGGGTCGTTGTGCAGCACGCGGCTCAGGCAACGTTCGGCACGCTCGGTGCCGTCTGCCAGTATCACCATACCGGCATGCTGCGAGTAGCCTATACCTACACCGCCGCCGTGGTGGAACGACACCCACGTAGCACCGCCAGCTGTGTTGGACATCAGGTTGAGCAACGGCCAGTCAGACACGGCATCAGAACCGTCCAGCATACCTTCCGTTTCACGGTATGGCGAAGCCACAGAGCCGCAGTCGAGGTGGTCGCGTCCGATCACAATCGGTGCTTTCACTTTGCCGTCGCGCACGAGTTGGTTGAACATGAGTCCGGCTTTTTCGCGCTCGCCCATACCCAGCCAGCATATACGGCACGGCAGTCCCTGGAAAGCTACTTTTTCCTCAGCTTCATCCAGCCACTTGATCATGTGCGTGTTATCCGGGAAGAGTTCTTTGAGAGCAGCATCAGTCACCTTGATATCCTCCGGATCGCCTGAAAGAGCGGCCCAGCGGAAAGGTCCTTTGCCCTCGCAAAAAAGCGGACGCATATATTCCGGCACAAAACCCGGTATGTTGAAAGCATTCGGTTCACCACCCTGCTGCGCAAACTCGCGCAGGTTGTTGCCATAGTCAAAGGTACGGCTGCCGCGACGCTGCAGCTCCAGCATAAAGCCCACGTGACGGGCCATACTCTTGAGCGAGCGGGCTTTGTACTCCTGCGGGTTACTTTCGCGCAAGGCCTTGGCCTCTTCCAGCGTCAATCCGTTCGGCACATAGCCGTTGATTGGGTCGTGGGCAGAAGTCTGGTCGGTGAGGATTTCCGGAGTAATGTTATCTTGAATCAATTTCTCCAGCACGTCGCCTATGTCGCCCACCAAGCCAATAGAGATGGCCTCGCCCTTTTCTTTGGCTTCGAGCGCCCAGCGCTTGGCCTCTTCGTAGTCGTAGGTCATCTTGTCGATATAGCGGGTATCGAGGCGCTTTTTGATGCGCTCCGGGTCTATATCCACACCCAGAAACGTAGCACCGGCAATGGTAGCGGCCAGTGGCTGCGCACCGCCCATACCGCCGAGTCCGCCCGTAACGAGCAGTTTGTGGCGCAGGTCATCATTAAAGTGGATTCTGCCGCAGGCTGCGAAGGTCTCGTAGGTACCCTGCAAAATGCCTTGTGTACCGATATAGATCCAGCTGCCGGCCGTCATCTGCCCGTACATCATCAGGCCACGGGCACGCAGTTCGTTAAAGTGCTCCCACGTCGCCCAATGGGGCACGAGGTTGGAGTTGGCGATCAGCACACGCGGCGCCTCGGCATGCGTGCGCACTTTGCCCACCGGCTTACCCGACTGAACCAGCAAACTTTCGTCTACCTCCAGATTGAGCAGCACTTCGATGATCTTCTGGGCATCGGCCACGGTACGGGCGGCCTGCCCGATACCACCGTATACCACCAGTCGGCTCGGGTCCTCGGCCACTTCGTCTGTCAGGTTGTTAAGGAACATGCGCAGGGCTGCCTCACACTGCCAGTTTTTGGCATTCAACTCAGGACCGGTTGGCGGAATATAAGTCGGATGGTTGGCGTATTTCTGGATAAACTCGCTCACAGACAGACCAGAGCGTTTCACAGTTTCAGTTGTAGTTGCGTTATTCATGGGGGCTATAGTCGATTATTGCTGTTCAATATTCTTAAAAAAAGAGCAAAAAGGATAGAAAAATCATGCTTAATTTCAGCCTTTCACACCTTGTTGCACCCTTGTCTGAACAACAGTAGCTATGTTTCATATTCCCCTCACTTCTCTCCGCGCCCAGTTCGGCGACATCGACATCTACCTTTTCGACCAATTGCTGAAAGGTCGCATCCATAAAGACATGCAATTGCTGGACGCCGGTTGTGGTATAGGTCGAAACATCGCTTACCTGATGCAAGCGGGCGTCCAGGTATACGGTGCTGATATTTCGGCGGAAGCGATTGAAAAAACACGAAGGCTGGCGTCAGTGCTGGCTCCTACCCTACCAGCCAGGAATTTCGTTGTTTCTGATCTGGATGCACTGCCTTTTGAGGCTGGCAAGTTTGACGTGGTGATTTGCAGTGCCGTGCTGCATTTTGCCCGAAGCGAGGAACATTTCAAAGGCATCGTGCGGGAGTTATGGCGAGTACTTAAACCCGGCGGCATGCTCTTCGCTCGTTTTAGTACTACCATCGGGCTGGAAGGGAAGTTGCAGCAGGTGGAGGGCCGGTTTTATCGGATGCCGCACGGTCCGGTTTGGTTTCTGGCGGATGAAGAACTGGTGTTTGAAGTGGAGGAAGGGTTAGGTATGGAAAGATTAGAGCCATTAAAAACGGTACTGGTAGAGCAAGCACGGGCGATGACGACGTGGGTAGTGTCGCGCTCTAACGCTTAGTAAGCTCCCATCGGGCAGCTGCTAATTTAGGAGTTACTTTTTTCCCTGGAACCCCATTGTAACTGACCGACTCTACCTGCCGCCAACCATTTCTTTTAGATCCTAGCACTACATGCAGTGTATCCACATCTTCTCCTACTTGTAGGTAAAAGTCGTTTATACCCTTTAAACTTTTAGGCACTACATTGATAACCTCTAACAGAACGTCTGAATCATCATACTTTGAAATATATCGTTCCAACGGGACTTTCTTGCCGTTTTCGATATAATAAAAGGCAACTGAATCCTCCCCGTTTACTTGAAGGTAACTACTCCCATCCTGTGTATTGACGACTGTTAAAAAAGGTTCAGGACCGGGGTTGCAACACTCAATCGGTTCACAGGCAGTTAATGCAACTGTACCTATCAGAAGAAGAGCCAAGCGTTTCATAGGTGCGGGTTAAGTGAGTGGATATGTGAATATACTATATTCTTTATTTAATTGTTTTTTTTGAAATTTTTATACTGTTTAATTAAATTAATCCCTTGAAACAGATCTCAAGAGATCGATAAAAATAAGGTGAAGAATGTTACTAATTCTTATCTGCCACAATAATAAAGGGGGAAGAGCAATGACTCCTCCCCTCTTCCATAACCAAAATTACTAACTACCTCCCATCACTCAACAACCCCATCGACTTCACCAGATTGACAAACTCAATCCGATACCCCTCTTCATCTTTCCCACGGGCATTCTTGGCAAGTTCCAACACCATCGGGTATGAGGCATTGCCTTTGAACTCAGAGTCACGAAGCAGCATGCCACAGGCAGCCACGGCGGCTGAGAAACGGAAGTTGTCGGAGGTTTGGGCAGCAGGTATAGCCTGACTGCTAACCGTTGTGGTCATTAACCTGCTTGTTTCACCATCCGGTTCTTTGTAGCGCAGCTTCATTGTGAGCATTTCGTCCGTTCGATTGGCTTTCGGATCGATGCTTGTCTTCTGGTACTTGAGATCATCTACAATTCCTGCCTGCGATTCAGACGAAGTCCCTACCGGCACAATTTCGTAAAGCGCGGTGACGGTATGGCCGGAGCCCATGTCGCCGGCGTCTTTCTTGTCGTCGTTAAACTCCTCGTTAGCCAGTGCGCGGTTTTCATAACCGATCAGACGGTAGGCTTTTACTTTGGCCGGATTAAACTCCAATTGCAGTTTTACGTCTTTGGCGATGGTAAAGAGCGTGCCGCCGAATTCATTTACAAACACTTTCTGCGCTTCCCGGATGTTGTCGATGTAGGCGTAGTTGCCATTTCCTTTATTGGCAAGTTGCTCCATGCGAGAGTCTTTCAGATTGCCGGTACCAAACCCCAATACTGTCAGGGAAACACCCGTCTCGCGCTTTTTCTCGATCAGCCGTTGCAGTTCGCTGTCGCTGCTCACCCCCACATTGAAGTCACCGTCAGATGCAAGGATCACGCGGTTGTTGCCGCCTTTCATAAAGTTCTCTTCAGCTACTTTGTAAGCCAGATTAATACCGGCACCACCGGCCGTAGAACCGCCTGCCTCAAGCTGATCCAAAGCCGCAATGATCTTCTTCTTTTCTTTACCGGAAGTGGATGGCAATACCAGCCCTGCCGCGCCGGCATATACCACCATCGACACCTGATCCTGCGGACGAAGTTCCTCCACCAGTAACTTCAGACCTGCTTTCACGAGTGGCAGTTTATCAGGTGAGAACATCGAACCCGACACGTCGATCAGGAAAACCAGATTGGAAGGCGGGAGCTGGTCGGTAGGTACACGTTTACCCTGCAGACCGATGTGCAGCAATTGGTTGTCTTTGTTCCAAGGGCAGGCTGACAGTTCCGTCGTTACAGAGAACGGTACATCACCGCTTGGCTGAGGATAATCATAGTTGAAATAGTTGACCATTTCCTCGATGCGTACAGCATCGGCTGGTGGTCGCTGGCCCTGATTCAGGAAGCGGCGCACATTACTGTAAGAGGCATTATCGACGTCAATGGAAAAAGTGGAAAGCGGATTTTTCTGCGCGTCTAAAAAGGAGTTCTCCTTGATGAAGTCATAGTTTTCGGTATTGTGAACCATCGGAGCAGCATCGAAAACCGGCGCAGGGACATATCCCATGTTTTCCGTGGCTCTTCTGCCTGAAAAAACACCAGCTACTTTTCCAGCCAAACTTCTCTGTGTACCATACCCTATTACGACCACTTCAGTCAACTGTCGGCTATCTACTTGCAATTTGACGTCCAGCACAATGCGCTTGCCTACTTTTACCTCCTGTGTCATATAGCCGATGAAGCGAAACACCAGCACGGCGTTATTGTCAGGTATAGACAGACTATACTTGCCATGTTGGTCAGTGGCGGCTCCTGTGGTAGTACCTTTTACCGTAATGCTCACGCCGGGTAGCGGATTGCCAGCATTGGCGTCAGTTACGGTGCCTGTGATGGTGCGGCTTTGCGCGGTTGCAGTCAGCCCGAACAGTAGCAGGGCGAGTAGCAGGAAGAGATTCTTTTTCATGGCTTTTATGTTTTGGTTTCTGACATGATGCCACCTCCACAGGCTTTCCATAAAAATTTCAGAATATTTTTCTTTTCTTTAGAATCTCAAGTCCGCCACATGCTCCCATTCTTCATCAAGCTCTTCACCAACGCCAAGCCGCCTCCTGACGATCAGGAGTTGGTGCGCCTCTACAAGGAGACGGGCGATCTGGAGCATTTGGGAGAACTATTTCAGCGGCACTCCAAGCTGGTATACCTTGTCTGCCAGAAATACCTGCAGGACCCCGAAGAAAGTAAAGACGCCACCATGCAGCTCTTTGAACACGTTTCGAAAGCGCTACTGCAGCACGAGGTCAGCAATTTCAAGAGTTGGCTGCACGTGACCACCCGCAACTTCTGCCTGATGCAGCTGCGGGCCAACAAGCACAAAAACGCGGTACCGCTCTCAGATAATGTCCCGCCTTTTATGGAAACGGCAGAGCCCCTGCATCCTACTGACGCAGAGGAATCAGAGAAAATGGAACAGGCTTTGCACGCGGCTCTGAAGGAGCTACCATCGCAGCAGCGGGAGTGCGTCGAGCTGTTTTACCTGCAGCAAAAAAGTTACAAAGAGATCAGCGCCCTGACAGGCTGCGAACTGAATAAAGTGAAAAGCTACATCCAGAACGGAAAGCGAAACCTGAAAATCATCATGGAGAAAAACCATGCAGCCAGATAATCGACATATACTTTGGGAACGGGGCGATCACCCTTCCGTGGAACTGCTGGAGCAGTACCAGGAAGGCACTTTGCCCGAAGCCTTGCACCACCAGCTGGAGCGCCACTTGCTGGACTGTGACCTATGCTCGGATGTGCTGGAAGGACTGGCTGTGTCGGACGCTTCCCAGACTGAAAGTCATGTGCGGGACATCAACCGCCGCATTGCAGCCAAAAGTCGCCGCCAGAAGCGCAAGCCGGTGCCTTTATACCTGACCGACTGGAAAGTCGCCGCTGCTTTGGCCATGGTACTGCTCTCTACGATCGTGGTATTCTATTACAACTACCAACAAGTGAGCGAACAGCAAGGTATAACCACCCGGCAGGAAAAAGCGATTCAGGAAGCGATGAACAAGGTTGAAAATTCCGCTCCGGCTGTACCTGAAAGCGTAGCGGATGCCAAACCGGACACAGTTCGCCAAAGCACCATCGTGGCTGTTACAAAACCAAGAAGGCTACGTAGCCCACGTGCTCGAACGGGTCAGCCTGTTCGGGCAGAAGAAGGTTTATTAGCAGAAGAGGTGGAAGTTGAAATAGATCTAGCTGATCTGACAGAGTCTATACCTGAGCAAATCGTGACAGCACAGCCTCAGAAGCTAGCCGAGGTCACAGTACCACCTACTCCGCAGCGCAACACGTTCCAGCCGGAAAGCACCTCTATAGCCAAGGCCTTGCAAGGAAAAGTGGCAGGTGTGCAGGTGCAACGCAATAAGCAGCTCGGCCCAAATCAGGTGCAGGGCCAAGTGATAGATCAGGATGGTACTCCGCTGCCGGGGGTTTCAGTAGTTGTGAAAGGTACTACCCAGGGCGTAGCGACCGATGCGCAAGGCAATTTCGTGCTGACCTTGCCAGATGAAAAGGCGACACTGGTTTTCCGCTATATCGGATATGAGACAAAAGAAAAAGGTGTTTATGCGGGCGCAAGTCCTATCTCCATGGATTTGCAGGCGGATAACCGTGCTTTGAGTGAAGTGGTGGTGACGGGCTATGGCACAAGTACTTCGAACTCTGCTCCTGTTGTCGCGGCTATACCTGCTGCAGGCTATAAAGCATACCGACAATACCTTGCCGAGCACCTGCGCTATACCTCCGATATGCCGAAAGGACGTGTGGTGATCCGGGCAACGGTGACGACTAGTGGCGCACTGGAAAATCTGGAAGTGCTGCGGGGACTTTGCGAGAGCTGCGACGGCGAAGCCATGCGACTCGTCTCACAAGGCCCGAAATGGCAACCAGCCACACAAAATGGCCTTAAGGTCGAGCAGAAAGTAAGGATTGTCGTACGCTTCAGACCAGAGAAACGATGAAAACCACTGTAAGATCAGCGTGGGAGGACCTCTGCCAACGCTATACCGCAGATAAGCAGCTGGTGGAGCAGCTTTGGCATGAACTGGAAAAAGGCTATACAGCGAAGGACAGGCATTACCATAACCTCGAACACATCGCCTACATGCTGGAGTTGGCAAACAGGTATAAGCAAAGTCAGGAGCAGCACGACCTCCTGCTTTTCGCCATTTTTTACCACGACATCGTGTATAAAGCAACACGTTCTGATAACGAAGAGCAAAGTGCAGCTCTCGCCATAGAACGGTTGCTCAATCTGGGTCTTACAGAAGATGACTTAAATACAGTGAAAAGCATGATCCTTGCGACCAAGTCACATCAGGCTCATGCTGAAAATATGATCAACTTGCTGATCGACTTAGACCTTGCCATACTGGGAGCAGACAAAGGACACTATGACAGGTATAGAGAAGGAGTGCGGAAAGAGTACAGCATCTATCCTGACCTGCTCTATAAGCCGGGCAGACGCAAGGTGCTGGAGCATTTTTTAGCGCAACCACATATCTACAAAACACCAGCTTTTCAAGAGGCATTCGAGGGCAATGCCAGAGCCAATTTGCTGAGGGAGTTGAGGACTATAGCGTAAATTGAAACAACTGTCTCGCTAAGGTGTCATCTCGACGTTAGGAGAGATCTGGATTAATCTAATGCCTGAGCAATATTTCAGATTTCTCCTATCGTCAAAATGACATAAACTATTGGTTCAGGATTTTACAACGTCGCCATATCGATCACAAAGCGGTACTTCACATCACTGCGGAGCATACGTTCATAGGCTTCATTGATGTCTTCCATCTTGATCAACTCAATATCTGCTGTGATATCGTGCTCAGCGCAAAAGTCCAGCATTTCCTGTGTTTCAGGTATACCACCAATCATAGAACCCACCAGTCGCTTGCGGCGGGCGATCAGACTGAAACCGGCCACTGTCGAAGGCTCCGGCGGCGCTCCCAGCAGAATCATCGTGCCATCTCGCTTGAGCATCGACAGGTATAGGTTATAGTCATGCGGGGCAGAAACTGTGTCGATGATAAAGTCGAACGAGTTGCGCAATTGCTTGAGGGTAGCTTCGTCTTTTGTCACGGCAAAATTGTGAGCGCCAAGGTCCAGTGCATCCTGCTTTTTGCTAGGCGATGTACTCAGCACGGTCACGTCAGCACCTCTAGCGGCAGCGATCTTCACAGCCATGTGGCCCAGTCCGCCAAGGCCGACTATACCGACGCGGTGCCCCTTCCCGATCTTCCACTGCATGATAGGCGAATAAGTAGTGATGCCAGCGCAAAGCAAGGGAGCCGATTTGGCCAGGTCCAGCTTCTCCGGCACCTTCAAGGTATAGTTTTCATCCACTACGATCTGGCTGGAGTAGCCGCCGTAGGTGATTGTTTTCTTATCCAGTTCGTAGCTATTGTAAGTGCCTACGTTGTGCACTTCGCAGTACTGCTCCAGCCCCTCTTTGCAGCTGTCACAGGTGCGGCAGGAGTCCACAAAACAGCCTACCCCGGCAAGGTCTCCCTCTTTAAACTTCTTTACTTTAGAACCGACTTTGCTCACTACGCCCACAATTTCGTGGCCGGGCACCATCGGGTACATGGCACCGCCCCACTCGTCGCGGATCTGGTGCAGGTCAGAGTGGCATACACCACAGTATTTTATATCGATCAGCACGTCATGCTCTCCTACTTCGCGGCGGTCCAGATTGAAGGGCCCAAGCGGATTGGTAGGATCGAATGCGGCATATGCTTTTGCTGGAATCATAATCTATAATTAAAGTTAATTTAAAAAAAAGTGCTGCATCTCTAATTAAAGAAATGCTTTTCAAAGTTGCATCATCAGGTATAGGTGCAAGGATAGGATCTTGCTTGAATGGCTATACCTTAAGCGGTAGTACCTCTTTTTTAAAGGCTAACACAAGCAAGTTCTGGATCAACTTAAACTCTACAAACGACTTAAGAAAAAGTTCGCAGGTACGCCTTTCGCATCGGGCTTTATGGCAAATACACCTCCGCTCAGCGGATACTCGTGCAACTGGTCATTATCGAGGCCATCGCGGGCGGTAGTGATATAGAGCGTATCAAGGCGTTCACCGCCAAAGGCGCAGGAAGTAGTATGCGGGGCCGGCACTTTCACTTTCATCAGCATCTCCCCTGTTTCCGGATCCCAGCAGCCAACTCCGCCCCCGCCATAGAGCGCGATCCAGAGTCTTCCTTTTTCATCTATGGTCATTCCATCAGGCTTGCCTTCGTGCTCAGGTATAGCGATCACATCCCGCTCTTTCCGGATAGTTCCAGCTTCGTGGTCGTAAGCAAAAAGCTGCACCTTACGGGTAGGCGTGTCGACAAAATACATATGCTCCTTGTCTGCCGTCCAGACCAGGCCATTGGAAACGCTCAGGTTGTCCAGCACCTGCGCCATCTGCCCGTCATGCTCCATGCAGTAGAGCGCCGCAGCCCCCTCCCGAGAGTCCAGTGCCATCGTCCCCACCCAGAACCTGCCAGCCGGATCACATTTTCCATCATTGAACCGGATATCGTCCTGCTTGATCGGATTGGCAACAGCCGTCAAGTCACCTGTCTCAGTGTTGATGAAATGCACGCCATTCTGCAGAGCAACCAAGGCACCGCCATTTACGATCGGTACTACCGTGCCTACCCGCTCACCAACCGGCCAAGCGGTGTCCTCATCAGTAGTGGGGTCAAATAAGTGTAGTTCGCGGCCCTCTATGTCCACCCAGTACAGGCGCTTTTCGGCCGGATGCCAGATGGCGCCCTCCCCCAATGTAGCTTTGGCGTCGAGCACCAGTTCCGCATCCAGTTCACTGTAATTTTTGGCTCTGCTCATAGTGTTGTGACTTGCTCAGGTTGAGGTAAAAAATAAGCTGTCCCCATACCTGTACAGGTACTCAAGACAGCTCTAATAATTCAGTTATTTGCGGAGTGAAAGGATGTAGCGTGACATCTCTTTTGCTTCTGCTTCGCTATGGTTCGGGTGCGGAGGCATCGGGATCTGTCCCCAAACACCGGCTCCACCCTTTATGATCTTGCCAGCCAAATAGCTTACGTTCTTATCATTGAACTCATACTTCTGCGCCACATCTTCATAAGAAGGGCCGACTACTTTCTGATCTACTTTGTGACAGGCCAGGCAGTCAGATCCTGCAATCAGCTTCTCGCCTTTGGCATACTGTCCAGCAAGGGCCTCCTGCTGTGGAGCAGTACCATCCGTGGTTCCCGGACCTGTTGGTGTGCCGGCCAGAGTAGTCTGTACCTCCTCTGTGGCAGCGTTGTCAGGTGGCGTAGTGGCCGGACGTGGCGGTTGCGCACGTGATGCTACTGCCGTGGTGTCGGGTTGATAGTCACTTTCGTAGTAGCGTTCATATTCGGATTTTTGTTCATTGCCACAGGCTGAAAGGAGCGCGAAGGCTGAGATGGCTATCAGTATCTTTTTCATAGTAATAGTTTTTGTTTGTTCTTGTTCGTGCTCTGAGAGCACCCAGAAAGTATGTACTGACCTGAGCACTTAAAGTTTTACGTTTCAAAACTGTGTATCTCTCTATGCAGTCCCTACTATATTTTCGGGTTTCTATTCTTGAAATGTGTAACTTAAGCGTGTATACACCACATCACCCTATACCTGATACTATGACATTGACTTTTAGAAACCTGTTGCTGCTGTGCTTGCTTCTACCTTTACTAGCTCTTGGGAGTGCCGTTGCCCAAACGCTACCTGGCATCTCTTCCAAAACGTCCGGCATGAAAAAACACACTGGTTTTTTCACCTATTACTGGGACGAGCAAAACGGAAAGATATGGCTGGAGATCGACAAGTTTGAACATGACTTTCTGTATGTGAACTCCCTTCCGGGCGGACTCGGCTCCAACGACATCGGACTCGATCGCGGTCAACTGGGTGGCCAGCGCATAGTAGCATTCAAAAGAGTCGGCCCTAAGGTCATGCTCGTTCAGCCTAACCTGCGTTATAGAGCCATTACTGATAATAAAAACGAAGCGCGTGCCGTGGAGGAGTCTTTTGCCCAGTCTGTGATCTGGGGATTCAAAGCCGAAGCTGCCGATGGACAGCGGGTGCTGGTAGACGCCACTGATTTTCTATTGCGCGATGCCCATGATGTGATCGGCAGCTTCCGGCGCTCCAATCAGGGCACTTATCGCCTCGATGCCAGCCGCTCAGCGCTCTACCTGCCGCGCACCAAAAACTTCCCAAAGAACACGGAGTTTGAGTCGACCCTTACCTTCACGAGCGAAAACGGAGGCAATATCGTGCGCAGCGTCGCTCCCGATGAACAGGCAGTTACCCTGCGCCAACACCATTCGTTTATCGAACTGCCAGACAATAACTATAACCCGCGTGAAGCTGATCCGCGAGCCGGTTATTTTGGCATCTCTTATTTTGATTATGCCACACCAGTAAACGAGAACATTGAAAAGCGCTACATCGCCCGCCACCGTTTGCAGAAGAAAAATCCTTCGGCTAAAGTATCTGAAGCAGTAAAACCGATTGTGTATTATGTGGATAATGGCGCACCGGAGCCAATCCGCTCTGCCCTGTTGGACGGAGCCCGCTGGTGGAACCAGGCATTTGAGGCTGCCGGGTATCAAAATGCATTCCGGGTAGAGGTACTTCCTGACACTGCCGATCCGATGGACGTGCGCTATAACATGATCCAGTGGGTGCACCGCAGTACCCGCGGCTGGTCATACGGTGCATCTGTCATCGATCCGCGTACCGGCGAGATCATCAAAGGTCATGTGTCACTGGGTTCTTTGCGTGTGCGGCAGGATTACCTGATCGCTGAAGGTTTGTTAACTCCTTATGAAACTGGTAAGCCTGAGAACAAGGCTTTGATGGATATGGCACTGGCACGCATCCGGCAATTATCAGCCCATGAACTGGGTCATACGCTAGGCATTATGCATAATTATGACGCCAATAACAATGCCTCCGTCATGGACTACCCCCACCCGCAGGTGCAGCTGGATAGAGCCGGCAACATCGACATCAGCAAGGCCTACGGCACAGGTATAGGGGAATGGGATAAATTAGCCGTGACCTATGGCTACCAGGACTTCGCGAAAGGAACGGATGAAAAGAAGGCGCTGGATGAACTGCTGGCACAAGGCCGCGCAAAGGGTCTGACTTTTATCACAGATTCAGACGCCCGTGCTCCCGGAGGAGCTCATCCCACTGCTCACCTATGGGACAACGGCACCAATGCTTCGGACGAACTAATGCGGGTACTTGATGTGCGTCGTAAGGCCCTTCAAAATTTCTCTGAAAAGAACATAAAGTCCAATGCGCCGATGAGTACCCTGGAGGATGTACTGGTACCTATTTACAATTTCCACCGCTACCAGACCGAGGCAGCTGCTAAACTGATCGGCGGCATGCGCTATACCTATGCGATGCGCGGTGATAAGCAGGTAGTGACAGAAGTTGTAGACAAGAGGGAGCAGCAGAAAGCCCTCGACGCCATGCTTCGTACTATTTCACCGGAGGTGCTTACATTGCCAGAAAACATCATTAACCTGATACCACCACGTGCGCCTGGTCTTGGCAACAACCGGGAGCTGTTCTCCAAAAGAACTGGTCTCACCTTCGATCCACTGTCCGCCGCCGAGGCATCCGCAGGATTTTCTCTGTCTTTTTTGCTGCACCCCGAGCGGGCTTCCCGATTAGTGGAGTTTGGCGCACGTCATAATACACTCAGTCTGCAGGATGTCACGAACCAATTGATTGAGCAGACCTGGAAAAGCAGACGACTAAATGGCCTTGCAGCACAGGTACAGCTACAAACTGAGCAACAGGTATTGACGCATCTGATGGCTTTGGCACAGGACCAAAGCGCTTCTTACCAGGCACGTGCTGTAGCCACCAGCGCACTGGCTGCTATCAAACAACATGCGAACAGCCAGGCCAAGCGCACACGCGATACAGGTTACAAAGCACATCTGGATTTTGCCCTGGCACGTATGGAGAAGCCTGAGGAAGTGAAACCAACCAAAGTGATCAACCTCCCTCCTGGTGCGCCTATCGGTAATGGCCTGTTCGGCTGTGACTAATTTCGCTGTCCGTATATGATAAGGTTTTTTGTTTTTTGAGAATTGAGCGAGTGATGATAATTTTGAAGCCTGATCAAGTGATAACAAATACTTAAGCGATCGATGAAGCGTGAACTAAGAAACCCATTTGGCCGTGTATACCTCACCATAGAAGTGGACTCTCAAAACAGGTGGGTACATGTGAACTGGATGGGCTATCTAACCGAGGAGAACATTAAAACAGGAGCACAAGCTTATACCGAAGCGGTAGCTGAGGCAGGTTTTAACTGTGTGCTCAACGACACCCGTCTGATAATAGGTGGATGGGATCATTCGCTCAATTGGGTGCTCAACGACTGGAGCCCACGAGCAGCCAAAGCAGGAATTCAGTACTTTGCCATGATCACGACTCCTGAGACGTTTGCCGAGTCAACCGCCTCTAATTTTTATAGCAAGCTAAAGGCATTTACAGCCAAAGTGTTTGAAGATAAGAGTTCTGCTGAAGAATGGCTCAGACAGTATTCCCTCAAAAAATAGACGCTCTATTCTGACATAAGAAATCCCATCTGTTGCAAGGCTATACCTGCTACAGATGGGATTTGTGTTTGTAGGCTTCTCTGGCTATAAACGGTCGATCAACTGCCGGATATCGACATCATTAGCATAAGGCTCTAGCACCGCTAGTGCATCGACCGTTCGCTTGAATGTACTCACGACCTCGGCCTCAGCACCTGTCCATACCTCAACAAAGGTATGCCCCCAGGTATACAACAGTATAGTATACCCGTTTACCTGGCGTCTCGCGATGAGCGTGCCTTCTTTTTTTAGGGCTTCCCGCTGGCTCCGGTAAGGGAGCCTTTCGAACATGGAGTATTCCAACATAATATAATCTTGCGATCGGAGTAATGCCTATATAAGGCTGGCCGGGCTAAAATGGTTTCAAACTTGAAGTGCTCAGCTAACCCTGAGCGTCCCATCTAAAATTAAGCCCCACATAATCAACCAGTTCTTTACTTAAAGATAATCTACCAAATCGTATCTCTGAAAAAATATTTGTAGATTTGGTACAGCCATTTCTAATATCACTGTATGCTTTTACACCGCGACGGCTTAATCGAGCTTAACTATGATGCCGCCACAGACATCCTCTCAGTCAGTTGGCCCGACATTGACAGCTATACCAGTTCCCAACTCACGTATGCTTTCGAGAAGCTCAAGGAGGTGATTACGTTTTATGACATCAAGAAGCTACTGATAGACTCCCGTTTCAACCAGGTGAAGGTAGAAGAAGAAACCTACTCTAAGCTGATCAGACAACTGTACTACAGTCTCCGCAATACCCGCCTGGAGATGACAGCACGCCTCGGTTCCCTGAATAGGGAGCGAGAAGAGAAGGCAAAGCAGCATGCAAGTAAACTGATAGATGAATTGAAACCCACTTTTGCTTTCAGAAACTTTGAAGACGCAGGTATGGCCCTGCAGTGGCTGAAAGTAGGTTGATAGTAGTATGGAATATACTTATCTCGGCGATAAGCTTTCCCGGTTGCTGCAGAGCCGCTATGTCGGCAAAAGGTGTAAGGCTGTCAGGTACCAGGAGAAGTGCATCAGGGGGCGCAACGCCAATATGCTCGTTGAGTTTGAGGACGGAGATTTGGTAGTTGTACCTGCCCGCATGCTGCGTAAGATCAAGTAACCACTTCCTGTAACAGATTCTCCCATCATCTCTAGTAACTTCATTTTTTCTTAGACACCTATAATCAAGTTCTATTCAGACTTGAAAATAGGTCTCAAATTAGCCGGCTCTTACTAAACACAAGATAAATGTAGGTTTTTGGTGAGTTGGATATTTACTTGCAGTTAGATTCATTACATCCTCTCACTGAGTACCAAATATTGTGAAAGTAAGAAGCATCTCTTTTAAAGAAACATTTTTTATAGGTTTAATGCTGTTCGCTATCTTCTTTGGCGCTGGTAACCTTATTTTTCCATTATCCTTGGGTCAGGCTGCTGGCACTGAGCTCACTCCGGCTATCATTGGATTTTTGATGACAGGTGTGGGCCTTCCCTTGTTAGGCGTCATTGCTATTGGTATGTCCAAAAACGAAGATGTGCAGTCTATCTCAGCCAAGGTACATCCCCTGTTTGGATTATTGTTTCCGGTTATAATTTACCTGACTATCGGACCGCTGTTTGCAGTTCCTCGGACCGGCACTGTGTCATACGAAATCGGAATTGCCCCTTTCCTGTCTGAGGGACTGAAAACATCCGGCTGGGGTATGCTGCTGTATTCGGTGGTGTTCTTTACGGTGACCTACTTCTTGGCATTAAACCCAGGCAAGGTGGTAGACCGCATTGGCAAGATGCTGACACCCGTGCTGCTGATCATCCTGACTGCTTTGCTGGTGCAGAATATAATATCGCCGCTGGGATCTGTAACCGAACCACTGGCAGCGTACGAAGCAGCTCCTTTCTTCAAAGGCTTTCAGGAAGGCTACCTGACCATGGATACCATCGGCTCTTTTATTTTTGGCCTGATTGTAATTAACGCCATCCGAGCAAAGGGGGTAGACAGTCCGAAGCAAATCGCCAAAGTCTGCACCACAGCGGGCCTGGTGGCGGCAGCCGGACTTGGTTTAGTATATGTAGGACTGGCTTACTCGGGAGCGACGAGCGTAGAGGCGATCGGCCACTTGGAGAATGGTGGACTTATCATCAGCCAGATATCGCAACTGCAGTTTGGCACCTTTGGAAGCCTGATTCTCAGTGTGGCTATTATCTTTGCCTGCCTCACCACTAGTATAGGGCTTATTGTGGCCTGCTCCAGCTACTTCAACAAACTACGCCCCTCTATCTCCTATAAGAAATATGTATTAGGTCTGACACTGGTGAGTGCCCTGATCTCAAACGTGGGTCTGACGCAGATCATCTCTTTCTCTATACCTGTGCTGGTGGCAATATACCCGATCGTGATCGTCCTGATTACCCTGACCTTGTTTGGCTCCCTGCTTCGTAACAGAAATGCGATCTATACCTGGTCGGTGCTGCTAACGGGTATTGTGAGTGTGGTGGAAGGCCTGGGCGCAGCAGGATTTGAGTTGGGCATCAGCGAAGTGTTCGCCAGGTACCTGCCACTGTTCAGCCTCGGCATGGGCTGGATTGTACCGGCACTTGTAGGTTGTCTCATAGGGTTCGCAGTTTCTATGCGGCAGACTTCCTATGCGCTCGAAAACGAATAGGCGATTCTATATTTAGCTCTCTCAAATATATCAGTTGCCGCAAAGAAGTAGGTAAACCTATATTTTCCCGTAATTTTGCTTCTTCTTAAAGAATTGGCGTAGAAACGTGTGTCGATTAGAGTTTACACGAACGCCTCGAACATCATGGAACCAAAAAGACTAAATAAATTCATCAGCGACTCGGGCTTTTGCTCCCGTCGCGATGCTGACGAGCTGATAGAACAGGGCCGCGTGACGGTGAACGGGAAGATACCGACTGACCCGGGCATGAAAGTGACACCGAAGGACAAAGTACGCATCGACGATGAGATGCTGCGTGTGAAGCAGGAGAAACCGGTATACCTGATCTTTAACAAACCGGCCAACATGTCGGCCACTTCCGACATGGCCGTGCGCGACAATGTGGTACGGGCCATCAATTTTCCGGCTACGCTGGAGCCAACCGCCATGCTGGAACGTGAGGCGGAAGGTATCATTTTCCTGAGCAACGACGGCGACTTTGTGCGCGGCGTGAAGCGTGCGGACAATAAGTTCGAGAAGGAGTATGTGGTGTCGGTCGATAAAACGATCACGGCTGATTTCCTGCACAAAATGAGCGGTGGCGGAGAACCAATACCCGGAGAAGAACGCGTCAACAATTCCGTGTCTAAAGAAAATCAGACAAGATTCCGAATCACCTTAAAGCCGGGCACGGATCACTACCTGAAGCGCATGTGCGAAAGCCTTGGGTATAAGGTGGTGCACTTGCAGCGTGTACGCTTCGGTGAGTTTTCATTGGCTAAATTGCCAACAGGCCATTGGCGCGTACTAACGCCACAGGAAGTCAACAGTCTGACCAGCCTTGTACCCGGCGGTAAGGGAGCGAGCAGCCGAAAGACTTCAGAAAGTAGCTATGACAGACCGGCACGAGGTGAACGTTCCGGGGCAAGAGGCGGCGCTAGAAGCGCTTCATCCAGAAGTGGTGCCTCGGGTGCGCCTTCCAGAGGCGGTGCGGGTCAAGGCCCTGCAAAAGGTGGCAGACCCGGATCTTCAGCCAAAGGAAGCGACGGCACCAGAAGAACAGACGATTCGAGAGATGGTTTTAAAAGAACAAGCACTTCCAGAGACGGCGCTGGTAGTCCGGGCAAGAGCACACGAAGCGGTAGCTTTAAAGGCTCCCCTAAATCTGCACCCGGCAGGAGCGCAACTCCGAAAAGTGGCGGTAAACGCGGTGATGCCCCAAAAGGTGGTGGTCCAAAGCGCGGCAGATAATGATTGAAAGCTAAGTAATTAGCTGATGCTATAATTAAAAGCCCTCTTCCCCGGTCGGGAAAGAGGGCTTTTTTATGCTGTGCCGTGACCGGTCTAAATTTGGTGCACGATTGGACAAGTCGCGACCTGTCCCTACAAGCCTACCGTTAAATTTTTAAACTTTCTAATTTTTTAACATCCTAACTCCAAGTACCCATTTTACCCATTTGGTAGTCGCGGAAAGCCTCACGGATCTCCTCTTCGGTATTCATCACGAATGGTCCATGCGATACGACTGGCTCGTTGAATGGGTGGGCATGGCCGAAGAGAATGTAAGCATCCTCCGTTGCTTCCACTTTCACTTCCTTTCCCTCGTTTGCAAACTCCACCAGCGTTAGTTTTTCAGCCGTCTCGCCGTTGACCTTGACAGCACCGCGCACTACGTAGAAGAAAATGTTGCGCTCCGAAGGGATGTTGTAGACGAACTCACTGCCCTTTTGCATTTCTATGCTCACCATGTGAATATCGCTCAGGTTCTGGATAGGCGCCTGCGCCTCACCCCAGCTACCGGAAATCACGTTTACACGCACCTTGCCATTGTCGAGTTCCACTACCGGAATTTTGTCTTTTTGCAGGCCGATGTACTTTGGAGCGGTCATTTTATGCTCGGCGGGCAGGTTGAACCAAAGCTGCAAGATCTCCAGCGGGCCACCTTCCTTCTTGAACTTGTCAGACGATACCTCTGCATGGATCAAACCACTACCGGCTGTCATCCACTGCACCCCACCTGCTTCAATGACATCCTTCCCTCCGCCCGTGTCCTGGTGCATAATGTCGCCGTCCAGAATGAAGGTCAGTGTTTCGAAGCCGCGGTGCGGGTGCGGACCAAAAGGTAGCCCCCTGTTGCCGGCCTTATATACCTGCGGACCGTGGTGGTTCAGGAACAAGAAGGGATCGATGTACTCTACTTCACGCGTGGGTAAAGCCCGGTAGGTAACCAAGTCATCCATGGGCGCATATACTGCTTTATGTAATTTCTTTATCTTTCGCATAAGGCTTAAATTTCTTTACCGCAAAATAATGTATATACATCAATTACCCTAACACCTACCTGATTGTTTCAGGTGTAGGGCATATTGTGCTGTACTGTAATGCATAGAAAGCTTGGTTCCAGGTACAACTATCCCTTTGAGGATAGATGCGCTCAGTTCTTTTTGTCTCTTGGCTCAGTTCTTTTTGTCTCTTGTAAGGGTCTTGGTTCTGAAGGGTCCCTGCCCCCACAAGAAGCAAAGGTTTAAATACTCTTTAACCTGGATTCTTAACAAAATGACAATCATAGGAATACCTTTCATCTTTTAGATCAAAAGGTATTAAAGTTAAAGGGCAGTCAGGTTATGGCTATATTCAATTCAACTTCCATCACCCCAAACAACAGACTTGGAATTGAGAGATTTGATGTTAAACCTCTGTGAAGCCACGCAGACCTATCAACTTAACATAAAAATCCCACCGCTCCCAGTTAGGAGATAGGTGGGATTTTCACGCTACACTGATAGTAAGGTATACGGAAAACCGTTTGATTAAGCCGCCTTCTCCTTTTTAAGCATTTTCAGCAAGGCTTCTGCCGCTGGCTCTGACGAGGCCGGGTTCTGCCCTGTGATCAGCAAGCCATCTGTGACCACATAAGGCTGCCAGTCATCTCCTTTAGAGTATATACCGCCTAGCTCCTGATAGCGGTCCTCAATTAGAAAAGGTACCACGTCCGTTAACTGCACAGCCTCCTCCTCAGTGTTGGTAAAGCCTGCTACCTTTTTACCTTTCACGAGCGGCTCACCATCCGCACCTTTGGCCTGCATCAGGGCAGCTGGTCCATGGCAAACGGCCGCCACTGGTTTCTGCTGTTTTGCAAATTCTTCGATCAGACGGGTTGAGTCCTTGTCGGTGGCTAGATCCCATAGCGGTCCGTGACCTCCCGGGAAAAATACGGCATCATAATCTTTGGCGCTTACCTCACTCAGTTTTATGGTCTGGGAGAGCTTGTGCTGCAGGTCATCGTCTTCATAGAATCGCCTTGTCGCCTCTGTCTGCGCATCCTTCTCAGTGCTTTTCGGGTCGATTGGTGGTTGTCCTCCTTTTGGGGAGGCGAGCTCCACTTTCACCCCGGCATCGGCCATAGTATAATAGGGAGCGGCAAACTCCTCTACCCAAAAACCGGTTTTCTTGCCCGTGTCGCCGAGTTGATCGTGTGAGGTCAATACAAATAATACTTTCATAGTTCTTTTTGATATTTAAATTGTTGGATGGTCAAATTGATGATTGACAATAATAGATTAACGATCGTCACCGGCTGATTGTTGATGATACTAGAAGGTATAGCGCATAAGCGACTAGACAAGTGAAGGCTGGCTATACCTTTCTAACTTCCTGAACTCTAATTCTCCGTATCTTTGTAGCCATGCATACGCCTATTCGTAAGATCATCCACATCGACATGGACGCCTTTTTCGCTTCTGTGGAGCAGCGCGACAACCCTGAGTTGCGTGGTAAGCCTGTGGCGGTGGGTGGTTCGCGGGCTAGGGGCGTGGTGGCCGCAGCCAGTTATGAGGCTCGCAGGTATGGCGTACACTCTGCGCTTGCATCCAAGATCGCGGCGCAGCGCTGTCCGCAGCTGATTTTTGTGAAACCACGGTTTGAGGTATACAGTGCCGTGTCGCGTCAGATCCGGGAGATTTTTTATTCCTATACTGATCTGGTGGAGCCGCTTTCCTTGGACGAGGCTTACCTGGACGTGACCGAAAACAAGATCGGGATGCCCTCCGCTACCATTATTGCTAACGAGATCAGAGCCAAAATTCAGGAGGAGACCGGCCTGACCGCCTCGGCTGGTGTGTCTTTCAATAAGTTTCTGGCCAAGATCGCCTCGGACATGAACAAGCCCAACGGCTTTACACTGATCACGCCAGACAAGGCCGAGGAAATAGTAGCTGCACTGGCCATCGAGAAATTCTATGGCATTGGGAAAGTGACCGCTGCCAAGTTGCAGAGCATGGGTATACTGACCGGTGCCGACTTGCGGGAGCGTAGCGAAGAAGAACTGGTGCGGCACTTTGGCAAAACGGGGCGTTATTACTACCGCATTGCCCGCGCACAGGACGAACGGGAGGTGCAGCCGCACCGCATCCGCAAGTCCATCGGCTCGGAGCGCACCTTTGAGGTAGACCTGACAGAAGAAGAGGTGATGCTGGCCGAACTCGACAGGCTGGCCAAGGAAGTAGCGCATGACATGGAGCGACTGCAGGCTACGGCCAAAACCATCACGGTCAAGATCAAATATTTTGATTTCAACCAGACCACCCGTAGCAAGACCTTTCTGGGTGAGATCAAGTCAGTGGACGCCATTTTCACCATCGCCCGCGACCTGTTGCGCACGCCTCAGTTGCCAGCCTATCCGGTGCGACTACTGGGTATAACCGCCTCTTCCCTCCTCTACCAGCATGACAAAATGGAGGGTTACCAACTCACAATTGAGTTTTAGCTTACTTTTTGCTGGCGTGTTTTTTGGCAAGTACCCATGTCTCACGGTCTCCATCGGCTTCCGGGCTGATTTCCAGTAACTCTGTATAGTAACTCTTTGCCTTTTGTTTGTCTTTGGCTTTTTCAGCAGAGAGGGCCGCACCATACAGACTATTATAGCGTTTAGGCGACACCTTTAGGCTTGCTTCATAGGCCAGCATGGCTTCAGCAGGCTTTTTGCTCATTAAAAGCATATCACCTAGCAGCTCTCGGGCCGGTAAAACAGCCCCTGGCGTTACAGGATGTTTATCCAACGCATCTTCTTTGTCAGCCGCCTCCCGCATCATGGCCAGCGCTTTGGTTTTATCTCCTCTTTGATATTCCAGCCAGGCTTGTACCGCCATCTGCTGGGCCTCTGCTTGAGCCGCCCAGTATGTATCTCCAGCGCCGCTCAATTGCGTCCGCAATTTGTCTAGCGCCACAATGGCTTCTTCGGCCACTTTGGTGTTACCAGATCGGGCACCTCCAATACCTTTGGCAAAATGCGTAATGGCCTCTGCTCCCGGATAATTGTACCACGTGAAGTTTTCGGGTGAACGTACTGGTAGGGCGGCAGCTTCCGCCCATTTCCCTCGTTCCAGTGCATGGCGGGCAGGTATAGCCGCAAGCGCGTAGGCCGTTGCAAAACTGGGAGCGTAGCCCGCAACACCCTGCAATTTCTCTAATACCTCCTGCGCTTTTTTGTCTCGCCCCTGTTGCAGGTAACCGTATGCCATGTAATCCAAAGCATGCGGGTAGTGCATAGAAACAGCCTCCTTGGATGAATGCCGTAATGCGGCATCGGCGGAACGTATGTTCCAGTCCACGGCGTCAGTCCACTGGCCGAGACGGATGAAGATATGACTTGGCATGTGCAGGGCATGCGGCACATCCGGCGCAATGCGCTCGTACTCCCGCGATACTTTCACAGCTTTGTTCGCCAGCAGAGGGTTGTCGTAGGCGTGGATGATATAATGAAACAGTCCCGGATGGTCGGGATGCCTGGCATGCAGCTGTTCAAGCAGTTCACCAGCTTCTTTCTGTTTTGCAAAAGTTTTATCTGTCTTCGGAGCGGTACCCAGCTGCCCTAAGGCATAAAAAGCCGCTGCCTCTACTTCCTCCGGATGAGCTGCGTAGGCTTCCTTATACCCTGCCTCAAAAGCTTTTAATTGATCTGCATAGCTCGTATTTTCCCAGTTTTCATAAAACCGCGATACCGCTTTAATATAAGTTTTCTCCAGAGCAGTCAGGTTCTTTTGCTGCATCGCCTCCTCTACCGCCGCTTGCCCCTTCCGGAGATGATCATCAGAAGGCCGCTCACCCCAAAGTGGGTGGATGTAGCTCATGGCAATGCCCCACTGAGCCATTCCACAATCCGGCGCAACTTGTGCGGCGGCAGAAAACTCCTGCTCTGCCTGTTCATACATCATGTGATGCATGAGTGCCAGACCAGTATCAAAATGCTTCTGTGCTTCCTCACCACAAGAAGTTTGCAGGTTGACGGTACCGTGTTTGGTCTCATGTCCTTGCGCAGTTAATTCATTAACCGGAGAGACAAAACATAAGCATAAGGCGAGTGCTATAACAAATGATATTCGCATGCTTTTCGGGATAATAGAAGAATAGAGTGCGTTCCAGGAGCAAAGACGATACACGCCGATAGTTAAGTCACTAAATGCTTAACTGAGAGGGAGTCAACTAGAGGTTTTAACAAGGTATAGCCTCATCTAATTTTTTACTCATTCTGCTGGGAATTGTTTATTTTCAGAGCTTTAATAATCCCCTAGCAGGTATAAAAAAATAAGCAGGCATCTCACATTAAACCATTCTTTTCGGGCTTAGTCTTTTATCAGTTACCCTAAACCGGTATATTGTAAAACACTAATCCAAAAACAACCTAATCTTTCACCCCATTATGAGCAAAAATGTACGCTACGCCCGGCTGGCTACACTGCTTCTGGCTGGTGCTCTAGTAGCACCTCCCGCCTTTGCCCAAAGCAAGGAAAAGAAGAAGAAGAAAAAAGCTAAGCAGGAAGTAACCACCACACAGGCTACCCCGGCCACTCCTAAAAAAGACGACAACGGTGTAAAACCTTATGCCAGCGTCATTACCCCGAGTGCCGTAACAGACGAAGGCCTTTTCAAGGTGCACCGCATCGACGAAAAGTACTTCTACGAAATTCCGGACACGCTCCTGAACCGTGACATGCTCATGGTGAGCCGTATCGCCAAGACCGCTACCAACCTCGGTTATGGGGGTGAAGAGCTGAACCGCCAGATGCTGCGCTGGGAGAAAAAGGGCAACCGCATGCTGCTGCGCCTGATCTCTTATCAAAACGTAGCGAGCGACACACTGGAAATCTACCATTCCGTACAGAACTCCAACCTGGCACCTGTGATCCAGGCTTTCGACATCAAGGCCTTCAACAACGGTGCTTCGGTAGTGGAAGTAACTGACTTCTTCTCAAAAGACGTGCAGGCACTTGGCTTGAACAAGCGCCAGCGTGAGGAACATAAAGTGAAGAAACTGGACGATAAGCGCTCTTTCGTGGAGAGTATCAAAAGCTTCCCGCTCAACATTGAGGCACGCTCACTCATGACCTACGAGGCGACTGATCCGCCCGCCAACTCCAATGCTGGAACCATCACTGTAGAGCTCAACCACTCTATGCTCCTGCTGCCTAAAGTACCAATGCCGGCCCGTCGATTTGACGAGCGTGTAGGTTACTTTACACTATCACAGACAGACTATGGCACCGACGAGCAGCGTGCTGCCAAGCGTCGCTACATCGTGCGCTGGAGACTCGAGCCAAAAGACAAGGAGGCTTATGCCCGTGGCGAACTGGTAGAGCCTATCAAGCCGATTGTTTACTACATTGACCCGGCTACGCCGATGAAGTGGCGCCCCTACCTGAAGCAAGGTGTGGAAGACTGGAACAAAGCATTTGAGGCTGCCGGCTTCAAGAATGCCATCATCGCAAAAGACGCCCCTACCCCGGAAGAGGATCCGGAGTTCAGCACCGAAGACGCCCGTTACTCTGTGATCCGCTATTTCTCTTCCGAAACGCAGAACGCCTACGGACCAAATGTGCACGATCCGCGCTCAGGCGAGATCCTGGAAAGCCACATCGGCTGGTATCACAACGTGATGAACCTGCTTCGTAACTGGTACTTTGTGCAGACAGCAGCCGTGAACCCGGATGCACGTGGCATTAAGTTCAAAGATGAAGTGATGGGGGAATTGATCCGTTTCGTATCGGCACACGAAGTAGGCCATACCTTGGGTCTGCCACATAACATGGGCTCTAGTGCCGCCTTCCCTGTGGAAAAACTGCGTGATGCCAAGTTTACCAAGGAAATGGGTACCGCCCCTTCTATCATGGACTATGCCCGTTTCAACTACGTGGCGCAGCCAGAGGACAAAGGTGTGGCGCTCATGCCAGGTATAGGCGTGTATGACAAGCACTCTGTGAAGTGGGGTTACTCGTACTTCCCGGAGATGAACGGATACGATAACGTAGCTAAGCTATCCCAGTGGATTCTGGATAAAGGTGACGACCCGATGTACCGCTTTGGCCGTCAGCAGGGTAACCCGGTAGATCCTTCTTCACAGACTGAAGACTTAGGTGACGATGCCATGCTGGCCAGCCACTACGGTATACTGAACCTGAAGCGCATCATGCCGAACCTGATGGAGTGGACGAAAGAGGAGAACAAAAACTATGACGACTTGCAGGAGATGTATACCCAGGTGCTGGGCCAGTGGAACCGCTACATGGGCCACGTAACGGCTAACATTGGTGGTGTGTACGAAAACTACAAAACCTACGACCAGAAAGGCGATGTGTACGCTGCCGTGCCAAAAGAAAAGCAGCAGCGTGCGATGAAGTTCCTTAACGAGCAGGGCTTCTCTACTCCTACCTGGATGCTGGATCAGAACATCCTCCGTAAGATCGAGTCAGCTGGTGCTGTGGAGCGTGTACGCACGGCACAGGTGAACATCCTGAACAATGTGTTGGAGCCGGGCCGTATGCAGCGCTTGATGGAGTCACAGGCTTCTCTGGGTAGCAGTACCTATACCTTGCCGGAGATGATGGCTGATTTGCGCAATGGCTTATGGTCTGAGATCGGAAGCGGCAAAACGGTGGATATGTACCGTCGTAACCTGCAGCGCGGCTACCTTGACCGCATGGAACATCTGATGAAGGAAGAGCAGCGTTCGGTTCCTAGCGGCGCCCGCGCCTTTATGGGCTTCACGCAGGTAAACGTGTCGCAGTCTGATATCCGTCCGATGGTACGTGGCGAACTGACTGCCTTACGCAACCAGATCAAGGCCTCTCTGCCGAAGACAAAGGATAGCATGACGAAGTACCACCTGCAGGACGCACTGGTGCGCATCGATAACATCCTGAATCCGAAAAGTTAATTTTCGGATAGAATAAAATTGAGAAAGCCCCAATCACCTAGATTGGGGCTTTTTATTTATAGTATCAGTTGAATATTAAGAAAGATATCCTATGCAAAAAACAGAACAATGGGACATCGTACCGCAAAATCAAATATATCTTGTACCTTTGTAGCCCATAAAGTTTAACCTAACTTATGGCTGCTAAATATATTTTTGTTACAGGGGGCGTTACCTCCTCACTCGGTAAAGGTATCATCTCCGCTTCTCTTGCTAAGTTGCTGCAGGCAAGGGGCTTCTCTGTAACAATCCAAAAATTCGACCCTTATATCAACATCGACCCAGGCACGCTCAACCCCTATGAGCATGGCGAATGCTTCGTGACCGAAGACGGCGCCGAGACTGACCTGGACCTGGGCCACTATGAGCGTTTCCTGAATGTGCCTACTTCGCAAGCAAATAATGTGACCACTGGCCGCATTTATTACAATGTGATCACACAGGAGCGTGAAGGTGCCTACTTAGGTAAAACTGTACAGGTTATCCCCCACATCACAGATGAGATCAAGCGCCGCATGCTGCTTTTGGGTGAGTCAGGTGAATATGACATCGTAATCACCGAAATTGGTGGATGCGTGGGCGATATTGAATCCTTGCCATTCATTGAAGCATTGCGTCAGTTGCGCTGGGAACTGGGTGTGAACGAAACCTGTGTGATCCACCTGACACTGGTACCTTACCTGAAAGCAGCCGGTGAGCTGAAGACAAAGCCAACACAGCATTCGGTGCGTGACCTGTCGGAGGCTGGTGTGCAGCCCGACATATTGGTTTGCCGCTCTGAGCACCATATACCGACGGACCTGCGCAAAAAGATTGCCCTGTTCTGTAACGTGAAGCAAAACTCTGTGATCGAGTCAATCGATGCGGAAACAATATATGACGTGCCACTGCTCATGCGCAAGGAGAAATTGGATGAGCGGGTGATCGCGAAGTTGAAACTGCCGCAGCGCGGTGAGCCGGAACTGGAAACATGGAAAGAATTCCTGGGCCGTCTTAAGAACCCGACGGCAGAAGTTACCATTGGCCTGGTGGGCAAGTATGTGGAGTTGCCGGATGCCTACAAGTCAATTGTAGAGTCGTTTGTGCATGCCGGTGCAGCCAACGAGTGCAAGGTAAACATCAAGTGGTTCCAGTCAGAGAACATCAATGACGAGAACGTAGTCAGTCTGCTGCAAGGTATGGACGGTGTGCTGGTAGCGCCTGGTTTTGGTGAGCGTGGCTTCAAAGGCAAACTGGAAGCGATCCGCTTTGTGCGCGAAGCAGGTATACCGTTCCTGGGCATCTGCCTGGGTATGCAGTGTGCTGCCGTGGAGTTTGCCCGCAATGTGCTGGGGCTGGAAGGTGCCGCTTCTACCGAAATGGACCCGAACACGCCTTACCCGGTGATCGACATGATGGAAGACCAGAAAGAGATCACGCAGAAAGGCGGTACCATGCGACTGGGTGCCTATACCTGTGAACTAAAAAAGGGCTCAAAAGCATTTTCTATTTATGGCAAGTCCAAAATATCGGAGCGCCATCGTCACCGTTATGAGTTCAATAATAAGTACTTAGCTGATTACGAACAGGCGGGTATGATCGCCTCTGGCATAAATCCGAATACGGGCCTGGTGGAGGTGATCGAGTTACAGAACCATCCGTGGTTTGTGGCGGCGCAGTACCATCCGGAGCTAAAGAGTACCGTTCTTAACCCGCACCCGCTTTTCGTGAAGTTTGTGAAAGCGGCTATGAATTACACTAAATCGAAGTAAGTAACCAACACACATTATTATTTTTATTAAATGGATAGAAATCAAGCTATTGGCTTTGGATTGATTGCCGTGCTACTGCTGGCTTACTCCTTCTTCTTCTCTGGAACGGGAGATGAAGCCAACACACCGGCCTTTGACCAGACAGCCAAGGTAGAGCAGGTACAGACGGGCCCCGCTCCTGTAGTAGAAGATGACTCACTGGCACAAGTGCGCCGTGCCGCCACCCTGGGCACGTTCAGTGCAGCAGGTACAGGTGAGGCCAGTTCTACAACCCTCGAAAACCAAAACATGACCGTTAGCTTTAACAGCAAAGGCGGCCAGGTAGAGGAAGTAGTCCTGAAGAATTACAAAGACTACAGAGGCAACACGTTGGTGCTGTTCGACCGCGAAAGCAGCCAAACCGATGTGCAGTTCACGACTAATGACGGAAAGAGCATCCGTCTGTCTGACCTGTATTTCACGCCGTCTGATGTACAGACAGTTACGGTGGGTGAAGTGCCTGCCAAGACGATCACGTACCGTGCTGACCTGGGCAATGGCCAAACCATTGACCAGACCTATACCTTGTTTGACAATAGCTTTCAGGTAGGTTATAAGCTGGATTTCAAAGGATTGAACAATCAGATCAGCGGTGACAATGTGACCATGATCTGGAACGACAACCTGAAGCAGCTGGAAAAAGACATCAAGCAGAACCGTGCTAAGTCTACAATCAATTACTATACAGCAGACGAAAGCTTCGATTATCTGTCTATTTCGGAAGGCACTGAGACAGAGACGATCTCTGAGCCGATGAAGTGGGTGGCCAACAAGCAGAACTTCTTTACAGCCGGCATTATCGCTGCGAACACTTTCTCTGGTGCTAAACTAGAGGCTGTAACTAACCCGTCAGACACAGTGGTAGTGAAGACGCTGAGCTCTCAGATCCTGATCCCGACAGCTGACCTGCTGAGCGGTAAGGGTGAATTCACTTACTACTTTGGTCCAAACGACTACAAGATCCTGAAGCACATGGGCAACGAGTTCAACAAGAACCTTGACCTGGGCTGGGGTATCTTCTCTTACGTGAACAAGTGGATCATCATCCCTGCCTTCGACTTCCTGGAGAACTACATTGGCAACTACGGTATCATCATCATGTTGCTGGTGCTTTATATCAAAATGATTCTGTTGCCGCTTACTTACAAATCGTATGTATCGATGGCGAAAATGAAGGTATTGAAGCCAGAGATCGACGCTATAAAAGAGAGTAATGATGGTGACATGCAGAAGACTCAAATGGAAACCATGAAGCTGTACGGCGAAATGGGCGTAAATCCGCTGAGTGGCTGTATTCCGATGCTATTGCAGATTCCGATCCTGTTTGCGATGTTTAACTTCTTCCCGAACTCGATCGAATTGCGCCAGGAGGCATTCCTTTGGGCAGATGACCTTTCTACCTATGACGTGTTCGCCCGTCTGCCGTTTGAGATTCCGTTCTATGGCAGCCACGTGAGTATGTTTACGCTTTTGATGACCGCTTCCACGATCCTCTATACTTGGTCCAACAACCAGATGAACACCATGCAAGGACCGATGAAGATGTACACCTATCTGATGCCGATCATCTTTATGTTCGTGCTAAACTCGTTCCCGGCTGGTCTTTCCTTCTACTACTTTATGTCTAACATGGTGACCTTCGGTCAGCAGGCGGTTATTCGTAAGTTCGTTGATGAAACTAAGATCAGAAGAAAACTGGAGGAGAACAGAGACAAGCGTAAAGAGAAGAAGAAAACAGGTGGTCCGTCATTTACGGAGCGTATGCAAGAGGCCATGCGTGCCGCAGCCGACAAAGAGCAGCAGCGCAAAAACAATCCGAAACTCAAGAAATAAGCACCTGAGTGCCATACCTAACAGAAGGCCCTGAATCAATTCAGGGCCTTTTTGTTTGACCATAATCGCTGCTTTACGTATAGCCCTATACCTATATTAAAAACATGCGAAAGAATACACTACCCTACCTCCTATTACCGCTATCTTTGGTAGCCATCATGGGAGCAGCTTGTCAGCAACAGACCGACGAGGAAAAGACCATTGCCAGCACACACCCGAAACTGGAAGAGCACCTGCAGCGCGACACCGTGCGCATGCCTATCACATCAGAAGAGAACCCGGAACTTTACCAGCGCTACCGCCTCCGTATGGAAGCCTACCAGAGCGATGAGGCGTTTCGGGTACAGGATACTTATCAGGGCCGCCTGGCCCCACTGGACGTAACAAGTCATGCCGATGCACAGCAATACCGTTCCGCACTGCAGGAAGGCTTGAAACAAGGTATAAACTTCGCCGGCAGGTATACTGTGGTGACGGTTGGCTGCGGCACCACTTGCCAGGAACATTACGTGGTGGATCGCCAGGACGGAAAAGTGCTCGATAAAGTACAAAGCAGCACCGGAGCACAATATCAGCCAGACAGCCGCATCTTCGTAGTGAATCCTCCGGACTCTTCTCTGAATTACATGGACTGCCCTTATTGTGAGCCGGAAGCGTATATCATAGAGCAGGGGAAATTAAGAAAGCTCCCCAAAGGGCAGTAATTTTATTAGCGGTGGTCAAAATGAAGAAGGTGATGTTATTTGGATTGGCTTGCTTTTGCGGGCTCTTTTTACTGGCCGGCTGCAGCGCTGCGCAAAGTAGCAAACCTCAAGCGCAGGAGTTGCCCATCCTGCATTTTCAAAAAACGCCCTGTCTTGGTATTTGCCCTTCCTACGAAGCCCTCCTTTATGCAAGCGGGCGTATCCGATACATTGGCTATGAACATGTGCCTGTTGTAGACACAGTTTACTTTGAGTTGCCAGACCAAAAACTTTCCGACATCAAGCAGGATATTGCCGGGCTCTCCTACAGTCAACTCCCAGACACTTACCTGACCAATTGGAGTGATATGCCGTCTACGATTACCACTTTTTACGAAAAAGACAAAGAAGTAAAGCGTGTTAAACATCAGGAAGGTGGACCGCAGTCCTTACTCAACTTCCAGGAGAAGGTGCATACACTCATTATGAACTTAGCTGAGGAAGAAGCTAAAAGGCGACTACCTGTGCGATAAATTCATTCCTCGGCAAGCTGGCACTTAGCTTCTGCAAAAATTAATACACATTTCTTTTCATCTGACTTTATCCATCTGGCATTTCATATTAATTGCCGTCTCTCCTCTTTATACCCATTATTAGCCTGCTGTATTGTAAAAACGCTAGGTTATTATATAGCTTATGAAAGTGTGCTATCTTAAGTAATTTATAACTAAGTGTCCATACGACCGTAAAAATATATAGAGGCTTCGAAGAGAACGGTATTTGAAAAGTAATATTTATATATAGTCCTACAATAAAAAATCAAATTATTTGCTTCATTTTTTATTAATTCATTTTGAACTATATTAAATAATAAGCAACAACTGATTTGATCAGGCTATCTTCTGTTGTCCATTCAGAATAATATGATGGCAGGAGGCTGTTTTAATCGAAGAATAAGGGAGAGCATTCTCCAAAAAGATAAATCCGGGTAGTGGAGACGCCCCGCCTTGCAAATGGCAAAAGAACTCCGATGTACAACTTAACACACACAAAAACTATGGAACGACAAACAGTAATAGGTATTTTTAAAGAAGGTATAGACGCACAGACCGCTGTTCAAAAGCTTGAAAGCACAACCCACATCGGCCGTGATAAGATAGATATAGCGAATCCCTCTAACCTATCTGCCAGACAAACAGGTAGTACGGCAAGAGATAAAGACAATGATAATGTAGGCGGTTTCTTCGGATCACTGTTTGGTGATAACGATGATGCCAACAAACATACACAGGCTGCTCGTAAAGGATGGGTAGTGACTGTACATGCCGATTCCAGACAGCAAGCAGAGAAAGCTGCGGAGTTGCTGGATTCATGTGGTGCAGTAGATGTAGACGAGCATGCGATGCAAGGTAATACACAAGCCGGTGCCGGTAGAACGCCACAAGGAACAGCCCAAACCGGTCGTAGTGACCAGACTATTCCGATCATGGAAGAGCGCATGAACGTAGGAAAACGCGAAGTGGAGCGTGGCGGTGTGCGCATGAGAAGCCGCATCGTGGAACGCCCGGTGGAAGAGCACCTGCGCTTGCGTGAAGAGCACGTAGATGTGGAACGCAATAAAGTAAACCGCCCAGCCACAGATCGCGACTTCCAGAACTTTAAGGAAGGTGAAATCAATATCACAGAGCGCGCCGAAGTGCCGGTGGTAAATAAAGAGGCTCGTGTAGTAGAAGAAGTTAAGATCAACAAACACACTGAACAACGCGACGAGACCGTGAGAGGTACTGTCCGTAAAACGGATGTGGATATTGATAAACTTGATAAAGATAAAGACAATGACCTTCGTAACCCAGGCAACAAACCTGGAAATCCTAGAAATATATAGGAAGAAGCTTTGTAGATAATGCAAGAGGCAGCCATGATGTGGCTGCCTCTTGTCATTTAACAATCAACTATCCCCTACCACACGCGTAATATTTGAAGTTGACAAGGGAAATTGCATCCCTGCTTATAACCACTATAGCCTTAAAGATGAGCAAGAAATCAGACAAACTTAAATCCGAATTTGATGAGAAGCTGCGCGACAGTCACGCAACCAGTCCTCAGGAGGAACAGGATATCCAGGATGAATATGGCCGAGATGAGCGCGAAAGTCTGGATGTTGACATAGCCTATGCCAAGACCATACCTGTTATTGAAGAGCAAGTACACATTGACAAGGAAGTGAGAGAAACCGGCCAGGTGCGCATCTCAAAGGACGTGCACCGGGAAGACGTATCGCTGGACTTGCCCATTATACATGAGGAAGCAGAAATTGAGCGGGTCGAAATAAACCAGTACGTTGATACACCTCCCCCGCCTGTTCGCTACGAAGGTGATAAGATGATCATCCCTGTACTGAAGGAAGTGCTTGTGGTAGAAAAGCGGATACTGGTAGTAGAAGAACTCCACATTACGAAGCATCGAACAGAAGAGCACACCAATCAGCAGGTAGAGCTGCGTCGAGAGGAAATTCGTGTGGAGCGCAAACAAAACAACGAGCCACGTGGCCCGCGTAGCGTTTAGAGTTGCAAGATGATACTGCATTCTAATACAAAATAAATAGTTCCACGCTTTGTTCTATTACAAGCGAACCCATTTTATAGCAGCGGCCCGACCAACCTGAAGGTAGTCGGGCCGCTGCATTATAAGCCACCAAAAACGGCGAATTGCCGCTTCTACCCGCCTTCTATATCGCATTATCTGAATGTGGATAACCCCCAGAATCGTGGATAAAAATATAGGCTCTTCCCCCGTGGAACATCATAGGTTCTTGTCAAAAATCAGTATCTTTGTAAAAGTTCTATACCCCAAACGGGCTAACAGATTAAAATCGGCACACTATGGAAATAACGTATTACGGACAATCCTGCTTTCTTTTCAAAATCGGTGAGCACCGCATACTTTTCGATCCGTTCATCTCTCCTAACGAGCTAGCCAAGGATATTGACGTGGATAGCATTAAGGCAGATTACATTCTGTTGTCGCACGGTCATCAGGACCATGTGCATGATGCGGAACGCATTGCCAAGAACAACGATGCTACGATTATAGCTACATTTGAGATTGCAAGCTGGTATGGTGAGAAAGGTATAGAGAAATCACACCCGATGAATACAGGTGGCAAAGTAACCCTGCCATTCGGAACCGTGAAAATGGTGAATGCCGTGCATTCCAGTTCCCTGCCTGATGGCACGTATGCTGGCTTAGCTGCGGGATTTGTAGTAGAAACAGAGAATCAGACATTTTATTTTGCCGGCGATACGGCCCTTACTTACGACATGAAGCTGATCCCGGAGCAGTTTGACCTGGATTTTGCGCTGTTGCCGATCGGCGACAACTTCACCATGGACATCCACGATGCCCTGGTAGCAGCTGACTTTGTGCAGGTAGACAAGGTGATCGGCATGCATTACGATACCTTCCCTTATATCCAGATCGATCATGAGGAAGTGAAGGAAGTGGCCCAGATGGCCGGCAAAGAACTAATATTGATGGAGATAGGTCAGACAATAAACCTATAATTTTTAGATGGGAAAAATAATAGCGGTTGCAAACCAAAAAGGTGGAGTAGGCAAGACCACCACAGCCATTAATCTGGCTGCGAGCCTGGCAGCCCTCGAGTATAAGACATTGCTGGTTGATGCTGATCCGCAGGCTAACGCCACTTCGGGACTCGGTTTCGATCCGGCCAGTATTACCACCAGCATTTATGAATGCATGGTGGAGGACGTTACCATTCAGGACATCATCCTGAATTCACCAAACATCGAGTTCCTGGACCTGATCCCGTCGCACATCGACCTGGTGGGCGCTGAGGTGGAGATGATCAACGTACCGAATCGGGAGGAGAAGATGCGCGAAGCACTGGCTCCACTGAAAGAGGTATACGATTTCATCATCATCGACTGCTCTCCATCGCTGGGCTTGATCACCGTAAACTCGCTCACTGCGGCAGACTCGGTGATTATACCGGTGCAGTGTGAGTATTTCGCTTTGGAAGGTTTGGGCAAACTCCTGAACACGATCAAGATCATTCAGTCTCGACTGAATACGGAACTGGCTATTGAAGGCATCCTACTGACCATGTATGATGTGCGCCTGCGTCTGAGTAACCAGGTGGTGGAAGAAGTGAAAACCCACTTCCAGCAGATGGTGTTCGATACGATCATACCTAGAAATGTGAAGTTGAGCGAGTCTCCGAGCTTTGGTATACCTGCCCTGCTGCACGATGCGGAGAGCAAGGGTGCTATGAGCTATCTGAACCTCGCCCGTGAGATTGCAGAGAAGAACAGCGTTACGCTGGCGAAATAACATTACGATTACATGTCCGATAACAAGAAACAAGCAGCAGTACGCAAAGGCGGTCTCGGCCGGGGCCTTGGCTCTCTTCTGGAGGGTAACAAATACACCGGTAAAACAGCCGAATCTACCACCATTAACGAAGTCAATACCATCGCAGATATAGCTATTGAATACATCCAGACGAACCCTTACCAGCCCCGCACGCATTTTGATCAGACGGCGCTGGAGGAACTGGCTGAGTCTATCCGCATACAGGGCATCATTCAGCCCATCACAGTTCGTCAGCTTGACCAGCAAAGCTACCAGCTGATATCTGGTGAGCGTCGTTATCAGGCCGCCAAAATGGCTGGCCTGACGACTATACCTGCTTACATCCGAAAGGCAGACGACCAGCAGATGCTGGAGATGGCCCTGATTGAGAACATTCAGCGTGAAAACCTGAATGCGATCGAGATTGCCCTCTCCTATCAGCGACTGCTCACGGAGTGCAGCCTGAAGCAGGAAGAGCTAGGTGACCGTGTGGGCAAGAAACGTACGACCGTTACTAACTACCTGCGTCTGCTTAAGTTACCGCCCGATATTCAGATCGCCCTGCGCGACAATGTGATCAGCATGGGCCACGCAAGAGCCCTGATCAACATCGACACGATTGACAAGCAATTGGAGATCTTCCGTAAGGTTGTAGCTGATGAATTGTCAGTACGAAAGGTGGAAGAACTTGTGCGTAATGTGCAGAATGCCAGCAAGAAACCCGATCCGCAACAAAAGTTGGTTTTCAGTAAGTATGAAGACGAGCTGAAGGGAGTGGAGAAAAAGCTTTCTTCACAATTTGGCACGAAAATTCTGGTGAAGGCCAACAACGAGGGCAAAGGCGAGATTAAGATCCCATTTGTATCCGTTGACGAACTAAACCGTATTTTAGAGATTCTGAACTATTAAGCAAACAGCATGAGGTTAGCGCCTGGATTAGCTTTATTTGTGGTATTACTTGTTACTCATTTGCTGCCATCACATGCTAGTGCGCAAGTTGTCACATCCGGACCAGACTCGGTTTTGGTGCTAACTTCCGAAGCTGACACAACCCAGCAAAAGCAGTTTTTCCTGAGTGGCTTCAAAAACCTGGGACATCCTGGACGCGCTGCTGTTTTCTCGGCCATCCTACCCGGAGCAGGTCAGGTATACAACGGTGCCTGGTGGAAAGTACCCATTATTTATGCCACCGGCGGAGTACTAGGCTTTTTAATCGTTGACAACAATAACAAGTATCAGGATTTCCGTACAGCGCTGAACATACGCACCAGCCGGAGTGACAATTTTATTGAGGTATACGATGCCTATTATTTCCATACAGCTTATGGTGTAGGCAATCAAAGAGGCACACAGAACCTGCGATACAGCCGCGACTATCACCGCCGCAACCGTGACTTATCCATTATTGTCTCAGTACTGGCTTACGGCATGCAAATTGCGGAAGCTTATGTGCACGGGCATTTACGCGAGTTCGACGTGAGCGACAATTTGAGTATGCGCGTGCAGCCAGATGTTTTCCGTACACCTGCCACCAATGGCTTTACGCCCGGACTTACCCTTACATTATATACCCGAACTAAATGAGAATCCTATTGATAGGCTATGGCAAGATGGGTAAAACCATTGAGCAGATGGCCCTTGCCAAAGGTCACCAGATAGCTGGTACCATTGACCATACCAACGCTGAAACACTGAGCAGTTACACCCCTGAGAACACGGACGTAGCCATTGAGTTTACACATCCAGAAGCCGCTTTTGGCAACATCTCTTACTGCCTATCACACGGTATTCCTGTGGTGTCTGGTTCCACAGGCTGGCTGGACAGGTATAGCGAAGCCGTGCAATTGTGCCAGGAAAACAACGGCGCTTTCTTCTATGCCTCTAATTATAGCGTGGGTGTTAATTTGTTTTTCCATTTTAACGAATATATTGCCAGTAAAATGCAGGCTTATCAGGAGTACAGTGTCTCTATTCGGGAGATACACCACCTTCAGAAGGTCGACAAGCCGAGCGGTACAGGTATCACCACCGCCGAAGGCATACTGGCCAGCTTCCCTGACCTGCAAGGCTGGGCTGCTGACGATGATTCAGATAAGTCAAAGCTGAATATTATTTCAGAGCGTGAGCCGGATGTGGTAGGTACCCACATTGTAACTTACGAGTCGGAGGTAGACAAAATAGAACTGGGCCACATTGCCCATAGCCGTGCCGGCTTTGCCGAAGGCGCCTTGATGGCAGCGGAGTGGCTCAAAGACCGTGAAGGTGTGTACGGCATGAAAGACATGCTCAACCTGTAGAAACAAAACACTTTATAGATGAAAGTAAAGTTTTGGGAAAAGAAGCCCGCTAACAAGGCCCCTAAAAAGAAAAAGAGCTTTGCTCGTGAATGGGGCGATGCCATTCTGTTTGCTGTGGTGGCGGCCAGTTTGATCCGCTGGGCTACTTTTGAGGCCTATACCATCCCGACTCCTTCTATGGAGAAGTCGCTGCTGGTAGGAGACTTCCTGTTTGTGAGCAAGCTGCACTACGGCCCGCGAACCCCAATCACGCCACTGCAGGTGCCGCTTACGCACCAAACTATCTGGGGAACGAACATCCCCTCCTACTCCGACGCCATTCAGTTGAACTCATACCGCTTGCCTGGCTTCTCGGAAGTGCAGCGCAATGACGTGGTCGTATTCAACTACCCTCCAGAAGAGCATCACCCGGCTGACTTGCGCACCAACTACATCAAGCGTTGCATCGCCATTGCTGGTGACTCTATTGAGATCCGTAACATGCAAGTTTTCATCAATGGAAAAGCAGCTGAGAACCCGGGTAAAATGCAGTATAAGTACTTTCTTTCTACAGATCAGCGCCTTGCCGAGAAGTTCTTTCTGGAGCGTGACATTACGGACGTAATCCAATGGCAGGGAGGTTACATTGTAGATACTTCTCCTGAGAAAGCAGAAGCCCTTGCCCAGCTTGATTTCATCAAAGAAGCTACTTTGTTAATGGACGAAGCCGGTAAAGGCGATGCAGAAGTATTCCCGCATGTGCCGAGCAAGTACGAGTGGAACAAGGATAACTTCGGTCCCCTTTACATCCCTAAAGAAGGCGTTACTGTAGCTATTACACCGGAGACACTCCCTTTCTATGAAAAAGTGATCACCAGTTACGAGCGCAACGAGAACGCTGAGGTTCGTGACGGCAAGCTGTTCATTGACGGTACGGAGGCGACTTCCTATACCTTCAAGCAGGACTATTATTTCATGATGGGCGACAACCGTCATAACTCTCTGGACTCCCGCTACTGGGGTTTTGTTCCGGCCGATCACATTGTTGGCAAAGCTGTTATGATCTGGATGTCTACCGACCCTTACGGCAGCTTTCTCAGCAAGATCAGATGGAACCGACTGTTTAAGACGATCGAGTAAGGTATAGGTATGCAAGATGAAACCGCCAGTTCTGAGAAGAGCTGGCGGTTTTTTGTTTTAGGGTATAGTGAGAGGACGCAAATATTGTATATTTGGTATAATGATGCTTTAGACTTTAGGCCTGACCAACTCTACAAATTGGACAGATAAAAGGATTAAGTACGCCTACTAGCAGGCAATTACAGCAAGTCCAACTCATCAGCAGCTTATTCCATCTACTTTACTAGTATGGAAGAATTCTGGGAATCAAGTTTTTGGGACAAACAAGCCATGTGGGGATTTGAGCCTACAGACTCTGCCATTTCTGCTCTTACATATTTTCAGCAGCACAACTTAAAGAATATCTTAACTCCTGGATTCGGTTACGGTAGAAACGCCAAGGTATTTACAGGCCAATGCATGGATGTAACGGGTATTGAGATATCTGAAACAGCCATTGCGATAGCTAAAAGTCACATTGGAGAAAGTATACAGGTATAACACGGTTCTGTCTGTCGCCTATTGAGTGTAAAATAGAAGTTGGAGATCCTGTTAGAGGAAAAATCAAACAGCGGTGGCAAGTGGTCATTACGACAGAAGATGAAGCATGGCGACTCTGCATAATATGACTAGCACGGTCAGATAGATTACTCAGAGGTGCTTGGAAGTGTTAAAATTTTGAAGAAAAAGTAAATTTTGTTTAAATCGCACGTCATTGCTCAACCCAACCTTTACAATCTAAATGAAACCATGAAAAAAAGCCTGTTACCCTATCTGCTTCACTTCATCCTTCCCTTTCTCACTTTAGCCTGTACTCAAAAGATGACGACCAACGCCAGCAAACCCCAAACCGGACAGCAGGTTATTGAAGCCATGTACCGCCACTGGGAAAACAAGTGGTATCCCAACTTCGCCTTTGATCAGCGAGCGATCTTCTATAAAGACGACCAGGTGAGTCGTGAAGAGATTTGGCAGGAAATCTACAGTTACCCAGCCAATCTGCACATCCGCTTCGATGGTTTTGAGACCGGCAATGGTGTGATCTATAACCAGGACACCGTGTATACCTTCAAGGGGGGGCAGCTGGTGAACAAGCAATACTCTATTCACCCACTTGTGTTGCTCAGCTTCGATGTGTACTTCTACGACCCTGCCACGACCATCATCAAGGCACAGGAGTTGAATTTTGACCTGAGCCAGTTTACGGAAGCCTCCTGGCAGGGTCGCGATGCTTATGTGGTAGGCACAACCGATCCGAATGATCAAAGCCGCAACCAGTTTTGGGTAGACAAAGAGAACCTCTACGTCGTGCGCATCTTAACGAACAGCAAAGGTGTTGCTCGCGATGTGGAGATGAACAACTACCAGGAAATCGATGGAAATATGGTGGCAACCGAAATTGTCTTCAAAAATAACGGTCAGCTGTTTCTGCGTGAAGAGTATTTTAACATTTCCTTTCCTGAAAAAGTAGACCCTAGCTGGTTTGATCCGGCGCAATTCATGACTGCGAACTGGAAACAATAGATTATATAACGTGAACCGAAGATATGGGGCGTCATTGTTCGCAATCAAGTAAGTAGGGGCTTTAGGCCCCTATTTTATTTATACCTTAATGTCATTTCGACTCTAGGGAGAAATCTGGAGTATGAGCATTAAAGTCCACCCAGATCTCTCCTATCGTCGAGATGACAATGTGTGGTTTACCAATCAATCGGTTCTTTCCCCTGCGCCTTCAGGTATTCGTTAGCTTTGCTGAAGTGGCGGCTGCCGAAGAAGCCGCGGTCGGCAGCGAAGGGTGACGGGTGGGCTGCTTTGAGCACCAGATGTTTGCGTTCGTCAATAAAAGCTCCCTTTTTCTGCGCATAGGCACCCCACAGCATAAACACAACTCCCTCCTTTAGATCATTTACTTTACTTACAACTGCATCTGTAAACTCCTCCCATCCCTTCTTTTGGTGAGAACCTGCATCACTGGCACGCACAGTCAAGGTGGCATTTAGCAATAAAACACCCTGCTCAGCCCAGCGCTCAAGATTTCCGGTAGTCGGTAAGTCTTTGCCGAGATCGCTTTTAATTTCCTTGAAGATGTTGACCAATGAAGGAGGTATCCGAATCCCGTCTTTCACAGAAAAAGCCAATCCGTTTGCCTGATCAGGACCGTGGTAAGGGTCCTGACCTAAAATAACTACCTTTACCTGATCAAAGGGGCATCGCTCGAAAGCATTGAAAATCTGGTTACCGGGCGGGTAAACTTTTTGAGAGGTGTACTCGTCTTTAACAAAAGACACGAGGTTTTTGAAATATGGTTTTTCAAATTCTTCTTGCAGGATTTTTTGCCAGCTTTCTTCTATCTTTACATTCATGATAGTCTGTAGGGTATCGGGTTTGCTTGGTAATAGGTATCAGGGGCCGGGGGCTATACCTGAAACAGATTATAATTATACAAAAAACTCTGTAACATGGATACAAAAACTACAGAAGGTGTAAAAGTAACGGTTACGACCAATTACCTTCCTGACTACTCCAGCCCGGTACAGCAGCACTTCGTATTTGCTTATAAGATCAGCATAGAGAATAACAGTGAGTTTACGGTGAAGCTTTTGCGGCGCCACTGGTACATCCACGACGCAACAGGTACGATGCGTGAAGTAGAGGGCGAAGGTGTGGTAGGACAGCAGCCCGTACTGGAGCCAGGCGAGTCGCATGAATACGTGTCAGGCTGTAACCTGAAGACAGGTATGGGCAAAATGCGCGGTACTTACCTCATGGAACGCATGGTTGACGGCAAGCAATTCCATGTGACCATCCCTGAATTTTCGCTGATCGTGCCTTATAAGTTAAATTAATTGCCAGTCGCTATTTCGAATTATTAAATTGTTGCTTCTTCTATACCTGAATTAATTTGTTTCATTGTTAATTCGGCTATACCTTTAAATTTGTAGTTTCTGTCAATCAGTGGTCATCACTACAAGATTGCTCACATACAGAAACAAGAATTTAACCACCAACAATTTAACAATTCAACCATTGCTCCCCTTTCACCTTGCGGCCAATTACCTGCTTTACCGCCTCAGGGCTTTTAAGCTGCATGGAGTCCACTCCCCTTTCGTATTTGATCTCTATCAAAGCGTCATTCTGCATGACGGCAACTTTTATGCTTACCCGCTTATAGAGGAATTGCGCGATTCCCTGCTACTTGAGGAACGAACTATACCTGTCACTGACTTTGGAGCGGGTCCTAAAGCGGGTCTTAAAAAAAACCGCCAGATCAGTTACATTGCGCGTACCTCGGCGAAGCCCACTAAATACGCCCAACTGCTTTTCCGGCTGGTAGCACATTTACAGCCACAAACCATCTTCGATTTGGGAACCTCTCTTGGCATCACAACTTCGTACCTGGCCATGGGGAACAAGAAAGCTGATGTGTATTCCTTCGAAGGATGCCCCACTATAGCAGCAGAAGCCAGAGCCAATTTCGAAAAGCTGAGCCTGCAGCACGTACAGCAGGTCATCGGTAACCTGGATGATACGCTTCAGGAGCAACTGCAGCAGATCGATCGGTTAGACTTTGTATTCTTTGATGGGAATCACCGGTATGAACCTACCATGCGCTATTTTGAAGCCTGCCTGAGCAAGCATCACGAGCACAGTGTATTTGTTGTGGATGATCTGTATTGGTCAGCCGGCATGAAACGTGCCTGGCAGGAAATCAAACAGCACCCGCAGGTATGCCAAACACTCGACTTGTTTTATGTTGGTCTGGTGTTCTTTCGCAAAACCCAGCCAAAAGAGCATTTTACCCTACTCTACTAAGCATTCTCTTGCACGACTTGCGCCTGCCAGCCACCATATACCCCGTTAAACTCATCTGCCAGCTGCCATAATCCAAGCGTCGTCGTATGGATTTCTTCTTCTGTTACGACCTGCACTTTCGCTATGATAATGCTGTAATGAACTTCAGATTCATGTTGGCTAGTCCCTTCCTGCACCAAGGTATAGCCAGTCTCCTCTATTGCGCTTTTAAATGCCGCACGATCAGTTTCCTTTGAGAAGCTAATAAAATGCGATACCGGGCGTGGAATGTGGTGTTCATCACCCTGCTCCTCCATCATGCGCAGAATTCGGCTATTCTTGATGCTTTGCATATCAGCTGGCTCCGGAAAGAGGAAATCCAGGTATAGACCCCAGCCAGCATCCTCGAGATTGTTGGTAGCAAAGGTATAGTCAGGAAATTGCTGCATCACATTCGTCGCAATCACCTCTGGCAAAGCTTCCTGTCCGCTATAAAAGTAAAAGCTGCGCTTACCTTCGTGCAACAGCTTACCTACAAATACTGCCTGCAACGAGTTCTGAAATTCCTGCACTAGTGCTTCCTCTATCGCCTCGAGCTGCTCCCATTCTGCCTCATCGGCGGGGAAACCGTCGGCATCAGGTTGCTGCAACGCCACTACCAGTTCAAATGCCCGGTGCTTGTCAGGTATAGGGGCCATTTCTTCAAAAGCCAGATCAACACTCACGCAGGCGGGGCGCTCGTTGATGTCGCAAAAATAAACTTCCCACTCAGGGGTATGGGCAGGTATGGTCATAGGTATAATTTGAAAGAAATAAGGAGAGCACCAACCGTGGTCAATGCTCTCCTTTCATACGTTGAACGGTTACTTAGCGAATAGCCTGGCGAATACGAACCAGCTTCTGAAGCAGGTCTTCCAGTTGGTCAAGCGGCAGCATGTTGGCTCCATCCGATTTCGCTATCGATGGTTGTGGATGCGTTTCGATGAACAAGCCGTCTGCCCCAACAGCAATAGCGGCTTTGGCAATGGTCTCAATCAGGGCTGGTTTACCGCCTGTAACACCAGAGCTTTGATTCGGCTGCTGCAGCGAGTGCGTCACGTCCATCACCACCGGAGCACCGGTCGTTTGCATTTCAGGCAGGTTACGGAAATCAACTACCATATCAGAGTAGCCAAAGCTGTTGCCACGGTCAGTCAAAATTACTTTGTCGTTACCGGACTCGCGTACTTTATCCACTGCAAAGCGCATCGCCTCACCTGACAAAAACTGTCCTTTTTTGATATTTACCACTTTGCCTGTATTGGCAGCCGCTACTAACAGGTCTGTCTGACGGCACAGGAAAGCCGGAATCTGCAGCACGTCCACATATTCAGCAGCCATGGCTGCCTCATCACTCTCGTGAATGTCGGTAACGGTAGGTATATCAAATGTCTGGCTAACTTTCTGGAGTATGCGAAGCGCTTTTTCATCGCCTATACCTGTAAATGAATCCAGGCGGGAGCGATTGGCTTTGCGGTAAGAACCCTTGAAGATCAGAGGAATCTCCAGTTTATTTGTAATGGATACCAGTCGCTCCGCAATCTGCAGGGCCATCTCCTCGCCTTCAATAGCGCAAGGTCCAGCCATCAGAAAGAAGTTGTCAGCGCCAGTATGTTTTAGTTTCGGTATTTCGAACATGATTAATTGCTTAATTTATACCTTTCGGTCTGCAAATTTAGTCAGATACAGGGGAATTAGGAAATGAGTGAGTGATTGAGTGAATTGGTGATTGTCTGAATCAGGATTTACAGGATTAAAGGATTAACAGGATTCTCAATATCTATTGCTCTACTAAATCAGTCCTGAAATTTTAAAATCCTGCAAATTTTTGGGATAGTGGCCCGATTTATTGATTCAGACAACGTACACCTGTGCAGGATAGAACAAGCAGCGTTTCGTCACTATATTCTCACCCCTAGACTTTAAACCTGCCTGATTTTTTTAGTCTCTAATTTTTTAACTTTCTAACTTCCTCAACTCCATAAACAGCTCCCTCCCCTGCCTTGGTGGGATGGAATTGTAGGCAGTCTCAAAGTGCAGAAAATCGAAGTAGGGTTCGAAATAGCGGCGGTACTCTTCACGGCTGCCGCCAAACGGTGGACCCGTGTGCTCGAATGTGGTATCGAAAAGCAGGCCGACAAGTTTCCCTCCTGGTACAAGCAGATTGGCGCATTGCCGTGCATAGTCTGGGCGCAAGGCTGGATCGATCGCGCAGAAGAAAGTTTGTTCCACGATCAGGCCGTACTTGCTATCGTGTTCAAAAAAGTCTTCAAGCAACAGTTGGTCCTTAGGAAAGTCAGGTACACGCACCGAAAAGCGCCGCAAGGGGGCTTCGGCAACATCGGCTACAAAAGTATGCTCAAAGCCCTTCCGGTACAGATATTCTGCCTCATAGGCATTGCCGCAGCCTGGAACCAGTATACGTTGGCCCGTGTTAGGCATCTGATCAAAATAATCGCGGAGCGGCGGCGTTATAGCCCCGACATCCCAACCCGTCTGACCCAGTTGGTAGCGGTTTTGCCAGTAGTCGGCATTAAATTCTTGTTTCATCTTGTATGATAATAGCGCAAAAGTCTTAAATTTGAAACTTGCATACGCACCATTCCAGGCAGCAAAAGCTTAAAATATGAGTACCCTGGAAAATAACGACACCCAAAAAGAACATCAGCCCATGAACCCTTCTGAAAAGAGAAGCAACCGCAAACTCCTGATTAGTGGCCTCCTTGTCATCCTGATCAGCATTAACGGCATCCTGCTTTACATGAATTATCAGAAAAAAGAGAAAAATGAGGAGCAGGCCGAGGTGATCCGTGTGAAAGATAAGGAACTGGAGAACCAGATAAAAGTTTACGAAGCCCTGAAAGCTGATTTTGAGCGACAGAGCCAGGAGCTACAGGCGATGGGTCTCGAAAATGACTCGCTGGAGGCACAGATCGCTTCTATTTCTTCTGACCTGAACGAACTACGTGGCTTCCGTAAAAGCAGCTACAGCCTGGCCGACCAGCGCCGCTTCCGTGATCGTGCACAAGCTTTTGAGCAGCAACTGAAACAGAAAGACCAGGAAATCGCTACGCTCAAGCAGGATAATGAAGTGCTCTTCACAGAGAACACAACCCTTAAAACGACTCAAAACCGCCTGAGCGACAGTCTCACTACCATGAAAACCACCAACGAAAACCTGGCGGAGAAGGTAAAGGTGGCTTCCAGACTTGAAGCACAGCGCATGAATGTTTTTGCGGTTAACAAGCGTGGCAAAGAGCTGGATGATAAAAACAACGAGTTCAGAATAAGAAACGTGGAAAAGATCCGCGTGTCCTTTAACCTGGGCAAAAACGACGTAGCACCACGTGAGCCAAAGACGATTTATATGCGTCTGATCGAGCCGGATGGCGCTGCCTTGTATAACCTGTCTACTGGCTCAGGTTCTTTCGAGATCGATGGCCAGGACATGTACTACACTGCCAAGCGTGACATTGTGTTTGATAACACGCAGCAGCAGGTAAGCTTTGTGTACAACAAGAACGCAGAGTATAAGAAAGGTCAGCATACGATCGAGCTGTATGCCGATGGCTTCCTGATCGGATCAACTAACTTCGTGTTGAAATAGCATAACCCTAAAGTCTGAGAGCCCCGTCCTACAGGATGGGGCTTTTTTTGTGCTCATCTATCTGCCAGGTATAGGTATAGCCATAAAAAAAACCCTATCCTGAGGAAAGGGTTTTAGTCCATCGTTCACATGAAATTCTCTAACGCAGGCGTTAGAATTTAATCAACAAGAAAAATATTTACTCCACTAGCATGCTGCTGCGGTGTTGTATTACTTTAAAACTCTCCACCATCTTCACGGACTCGTGTACGTCCTCTGTGAAAATAGCCACGAAAGAGCCCTGTTCTGCATTTTCCAGCGCATATGCAATAGCTCGCATTTCCTCGGGTATCACTTTCACCTGCTTGTGCGGCGCTACGTCTTCTATACCTTGCATCATCGGTAAGGTGATCTCTTCAGGCGTCTTGCCACGCAGGTCATTATCCAAACGGATGATGATCTCGTCAAAAATCTCCCCTGCCACACGACCCATTTCATAAAAATCCTGAGTTCTGCGGTCGCCAACACCAGCTATAATGCCAATCTTGCGCGTCACATCCAGGTCTTCCATAAAGCCGCCGATGGCCTTCAGCCCGCCTACATTGTGTGCGTAGTCCACCAGCACCTCAAAGTTCGGGAACTGAAACAGGTTCATGCGACCCGGTGTCTTATCAGGTGAAGGTATAAAGGTGCGCAGGGCACGTTTAATGTCTTCTATGTCAAAGTGCGATACATAGCCGGCTAATGCGGCAGCCAGTATGTTCTCTATGTTAAACTTGGCTCTTCCTCCAAAGGTCAGCGGTACATCCGCCACACGATCTATCCGAATCTTATAGCTGTTCTTAAAGATCGAGATATACCCATTCTCAAAAACAGCGGCCAATCCGCCTTTGGCAATGTGCTTGAGTATGCGCGGGTTGTTCTCGTCCATACTAAAGAAAGCCACCTTACACTTCAGTCCATCGGCCATGGCGTACACCAGGTCATCATCCGCGTTCAGAATGGCGTACCCGTCCTTGCTCACACTTTTAGGGATCACGGACTTCACATTAGCCAGGTCTTCCAGCGTGTGAATATCACGCAGGCCCAGGTGGTCAGAGCTCACATTGGTCACAATGCCGATGTCGCACTGATCAAAGCCAAGTCCGGAGCGTAACAAACCGCCACGGGCGCACTCCAGCACTGCAAAGTTCACAGTCGGATCTTTAAGCACAAACTGTGCACTGTATGATCCCGTTGTGTCGCCTTTCTCGAGCAGTTTGTCCTGTATGTAGATACCTTCGGTGGTCGTATACCCTACCTGATAACCTTTGCTCTTGACCATATGCGCGATCAGGCGCGTTGTAGTCGTCTTCCCGTTAGTACCTGACACAGCCACAATCGGGATGCGGGCCGGCTTGGTATGCGGGAAAAGCATGTCCACGACCGGTTCGGCTACGTTGCGCGGCAATCCGTAGGTTGGCGAAATGTGCATCCTGAAGCCAGGCGCTGCATTTACTTCCAGCACAGCGCCACCAGCTTCGTTGAGCGGAATGGCGATGTCGGTTGTCATGACGTCAATGCCGCAGATATCCAGGCCTACCAGACCAGCAATGCGCTCAGCCATCAGGATGTTGTAAGGATCTACTAGATCAGTAACGTCAGTTGCAGTGCCTCCAGTACTTATGTTAGCCGTACTTTTTAGGTATAGCACCTCCCCTTCAGGCAGAACCGACTGACTAGTAAGCTCTTTGGCCTTTAAAATATTTTTGGTGTGCTGATCAATTTTAATGCGGGTCAGGGCTTTCTCATGGCCCACTCCTCTTCTCGGGTCTTTATTCTCACGGTCCACCAGCTGCTTAATCGTGGAGACACCATCACCGGTCACCATGGCCGGCGTGCGCATGGCGGCGGCTACAAATTTCTTGTTGATCACCAGTAGTCTGAAGTCGAAGCCCTGGATGTAGCGTTCTACGATCACCCCCTCCGAGTATTTCTGGGCAGAAGCCAGCCCTTTAAGGGCGTCCCTCCAGTTGGTGATGTTAATGGTGGCGCCTTTGCCATGGTTTCCGTCGAGCGGTTTAAGCACCAATGGGTAACCCAGTCGTTCAACGGCGCGCTTCAGTTCTTCCTGATCATACACGGTAGTGCCTTTAGGCACAGGTATACCGGCTTCGTCGAGTAGCTCCTTGGTAGCGTTTTTGTCGCCGGCTATCTCTACTGCGAAGCAGGCCGTACCGCAGGTCATAGTAGCCTGTATGCGCTTCTGGTTTACACCGTATCCCAGTTGTATGAGCGAGTGTCGGTTAAGGCGGATATAAGGTATACCGCGGCTCTGCGCCTCCGACACGATGGAATACGTGCTAGGTCCAAAGTATTCGTCTTCACGAATCTGGTGCAGCCGTTCAATATCTTCATCGAGGTTGTATTTCTCTCCTTTGATCAGCGCTTCTGTGATGCGAAGGGCAGCGTGTGCGGCGTACTCTCCGGCACGCTCTTCCTGATAAGAGAAGATGACAAAGTGTGTCCCCTGCTCGTGGGCCATGTAGCAACGGCCGTAGCCGCTCTCCATACCTGCCATTGTTTGCAATTCCAAAGCGATGTGCTGCAGCACGTGTCCAAAAGTAGTACCCTCTTCCACGGTCTTGAAAAAACCGCCTGCTACACCTTCGGTAGCGCGGTGTTTATACATGTCGGGGAAAAGGCGCTTAAGTCGGTCAGCAAAGCCTGAAACTTCATGTGTGAGGGTATCAGCCAGTTCTTCCAGGTCCAGCTTCAGAACTATGATTTTAGGATGCTCAACAGACCAGTAGTTTGGTCCGCGCATGATGCGCAAGTCTGTAATCTTCATGGGAATGGGTAAGCAGCTTGTATTGCCTGTCAGATAAAATGTAGGTGTTGAAAGTTATAGCAACCATAAAATTGCTTGCTTGCAATACGTCATACTCTGACAAAGGATATAGCGGCTTTTGAAAAATTAGTGTGCTTTAATGGAAGCTATTCGGAATTAGCTACTTAGGCATAGGAAGGTGCTTAAGCGAGGTTGGGAAGTTTAGTTGGAGGCTCTGGAAACGATTGTCATCCTCTTATCCCCTTCTTTGTCGAGGGCCCCTACCGCCAAGGGGGACTTGAGTCATTACCAGCTCACAGGTATAGGCATCGTCGCTTATGTTACAGTCCAGACAGGTAAAACAAGACATCCTTGCCCTTGAGCAATGAAACAGATCACCTTAGCCAGGTGCACTGAAATGACACTCCACTGTTTGAGCGGTCAGCGAGTGGGGGTAGGGGCCCTCGATTTGGAGGGTCTTGACTTTTTTGCCTACTTTTTGTGTCAAGACAAAAAGTAGGGCCCGCCCGGCCAGGGCAAGCTATGAAATAGTATCATTTGCTATATCTGCAACAGCTGCAGCTATAGTACTACATGCCCGCCGCACAGGCGAAGCTATGAAACAAGTCAGTTTGCTATACCTAGACACCTCAACACCAGCAATAAACTGACTTAAGAAGTAAAAGGGCAAAAAAAAATCGCCCGGTCAGGTATATAGACCGGGCGATTAAGAAGAGGTAACGAGCGGATTCGAACCGCTGTAGCAGCTTTTGCAGAGCTGAGCCTAGCCACTCGGCCACGTTACCCTGATTGGAGTGCAAATATAAGCAGAGAAGTATGCTTGTCAAACAATCAGGCCATATTTTTTAAACGCCTACAGGTATAGCGTTCATAATAAGCCTCTTATTTTTCGGCAGACTATCGTCAATTCTATTTAGGAAGCGGAGCTCCTACAGGTATAGCGCAGTCGTGACCTGGTTGGCCATGCGGCGGGTTAGTGCCAGCTGCCACAGATCCGGATACTGGTGGTTGGAAAGCAGGTTGCGGTGCAGTCAGTCTAGGCTGTGCAGGCAAATCAAGCGGTGCGCCTACTTCGATGTCGCAGCGGTGACCTGGCTGGCCATGCTCGGGGTTCAACGCCACAGTGCCCGCTGGTGCGGCCGCAGCAGCGTTACTGCCAGTTGGCGCAGTCGTCGACTGACCAGTTGCCGTGTTGGCTTTCTTATTGTCTTCTGAGCAAGCGCTAAAACCAATCAGGGCAGCAGCCAGCAGTATGTTAACGGTAGTTTTCATGCAATGATTTGATAAGGTGTGCGGCCTTCTGACCCTACCATCCTCTTGGCAGACCAGGGCGCTTTTTTTACAACCGACAAGCTACCAAAAAGGTGCCGCAAAACCAAAATCCTTCCGACAAACGCCCGGTTCCGCTTGTTCAAAAACTCATCCCACCAGCTATAACTTTATCACTCCTTTCAGGGTATATTCAGGAAAACCGCTATGCACCTCCGGCTACATCCGAAACTTCGTAGCTATGCTGTCGTACCCAAGCTTGTTTAGACAGTTTGCATAGTCATTACCCTTTACAATAACACATTATAAATCCTGGCTGTATCAGCCAGGCAGCGGTGCAGAGGGAAGCAGGCATTCGCCTATACCTTCTGTTCTGTTTTTGATTATCAATATGAACAGACTTCTATTCCTTGATGCATTAAGGGGCATTGCCGCACTCTCTGTGGCCCTTTTCCATTATACTTCCGTGTACCGCAGCCTTTACGGGCACCGCTTCTCCCCTGTCTTCGACTTCGACTACGGCTTGTTTGGTGTAGAGCTTTTCTTTATGATCAGCGGCTTTGTAATCTTCTTCAGCTTCGACAGGATCAAGAGCGGGAGTGAGTTTCTGTTTAACCGTGGTATCCGGCTATACCCTACCTACTGGTTTTGCATGCTCACAACATTTGTAGTCGTACAGTCATTTGGTCTGCCAGGCTTTGAGACTACCTTCACAGATATGCTCGTGAACCTGACCATGTTCCAGAAGTTGGCCCGTGTACCGGATGTGGATGGGGTGTACTGGTCGCTTTTTTCGGAATGGATGTTTTATTTGATGATGCTCGGTCTGTTCCTGACCAATAACCTGAAGCGTATTTTGTGGGTGGGTCCGGTATGGGTGCTACTGAGCCTGGTGCACAAGTATGGCGTTAGCTTTGGTCCTGTCGGTGCCATCCTGAACCTATACCACGGCGTATTCTTCTATGCGGGCATCCTCTTTTATCTGCTCATGAAGCAGCCCGAAAAGAGAAATATTATCTTCGGCCATCTACTTTTCTGTATCGCGATGATCGTAGCCCTATACCTGCCAGAGGGACTACCGCATACCCTGGTGGTAATTTCCTTCTTTGCTGTCTTTTACCTGGGCTTGATCGGAAAGATGGATTTCCTGGTAAATAAGGCACTTTTGTTCTTGGGGAGTATTTCCTATGCGCTATACCTGATCCACCAGTTTGTCGGCTATGTGATCATCAATGAAACCCGGCACCTGTTCGGCGATAGTTTACTGGTGATTGTTCCGCCGCTGGTTATTTCACTTACAGCTGCCTGGCTGATCACAACTTATGTTGAAAAGCCGGTCGTGAACAGGCTCAAAACCTGGTACAAACAGCGCAACGGCGCCCCTATACAGTCAGAAAAGAAAGTACCTGTCAGCGGTTTTGCCAAGCCAGAAGCGGCTGCTCCCGGCAAATAGAGTTAATCAGGTCAGGGCTAGCTTCGTATAGGCCATTGCTATCTCGGCTCCCAGTTTCGCATTATGCTTGATCAGGGCAATGTTGGCTTCAAGACTGTCCCCATGGCTATGCTCAGCGATGTACTTTAAGAGAAATGGTGTGACGGCTTTGCCTTTTATATGCTGCTGCGCGGCGGCATGCAGAGCTTGTGTGATATACCATTCCATTTCTGGGGCCGGCACCTCAAACTTTTCAGGTATAGGATTAGCTATTAAGACTGCCCCTTCTAAACCCAAATCCCACTTTGTGCGCAACAGATTGGCAATCTCCTGCGCATTATCCAGTCGCAAAGGGGTGTCAAAGCCACTCTGCCGGGAATAAAAGCTTGGGAACGCATCCTGTCCGAAAGTTACGACCGGTATACCCTTCGTTTCGAGGTACTCCAGCGTTAGCCCGATATCCAGGATTGACTTAACGCCCGCTGATACGACCGCTACCGAGGTATGCCCCATCTCAGTCAAGTCGGCTGAAATGTCCATGGTTGTCTCGGCACCCCGATGCACGCCTCCTATCCCACCGGTTACAAACACCCTTATACCTGCCATGGATGCAATACGCATAGTAGCAGCCACCGTAGTCGCGCCATTCAGTTGCTGGCTAATGACATAAGGCATATCCACCAGACTCACCTTCCAGACATCATTAGCCTGGCCGAGCTGCTCTATCTGTTCTTTGGTTAATCCCACACAGCATTTGCCCTTCAGTATAGCGATAGTGGCAGGTATAGCGCCTGTCTCTCTAACCACTGCTTCAACCTCCAGGGCCGTCTGCACATTCTGTGGGTACGGCATGCCGTGGGCGATGATGGTGGACTCCAGCGCTACAATTGGCCTGCCTTGCGCCAAGGCCTGCTGCACGTCGGGGTGTATTTGAAGGTATGGGTTCATTATGAGTTAGGTTTCATTTGCTGTGTTTGCCGAAGAGTGGGAAATTACGCTTTTAAGTTTATCTTTTATGTTCATAAATAAGCTGTACCACCCCAGATCGAAACCTATTTACCTCTTTCAGATCAAGGTTTATTCTTTCTTTCAAGTCTTGAAAAAGGGGCTTGCCTGCTCCTAAAACGGTAGGATGCACGGAAATCCGGTAAATATCGATCAACCCATGCTGTATAAAAGTCGTGATAAGCTTGGCGCCTCCATACAGCCAGATGTCTTTGCCGTCCTGCTTTTTGATTTCCGCAATTTTATCTGGTATGCCAGAGGTGATAAAAGTAGCTTTGTTGTCCTGCAGTTCTTGGCCAGTGAAGACGACTTTCTCTTTAGAATGTACAGCCGTCCATATAGCTTTTTCGGAATCGCTTGCAGTAGAATCTGGTTGGTAGTTTCCCCACATCTCATAACTCACCCGACCATACAGTATCATGTCTATACCTGCGAGGAAACCCTGGAAGTCCATGTCATCGTCTAGAATGCACCAATCTACTTCTCCATTTGGGCCTTCAATGTAGCCATCAAGGGTTATGGCCAGGTCAAGGATTACTTTTCGCATGGGGGAGCTAATTTATAGTATGGGATCTATCTTAAACAAATGGTATGCACCTATCAGAGCAAGAGCGCCCTACATTGAAAATAACGCAGAACGTGCTTGTGCAGCCGAAGCCCGAAGCTAAGCGAGGGTTAAGGCTGAACTTTGTTGTGTGACTTTATTCTTCAAATTTCTCTATTTCTTCTGTTTTTCTGGACCACCAGGTAGTTGTATCAGCGTCACAGAAAAAGCCTTCAATTTGAAATCTCTCTTTTAACTCTTCTATAACTTCTCTTCCCGAACAGATAAATGAAACGCGCAAGTCAAATGGAGAAGTAAACAAAATTTTCCTATCTGTTGGATAGATATTGCTGGTGTTCCATAAGTTACTACTATCTGTATGTATGTCATATACTTCTTCTTCATCAAACTCAGGAAATTCTGCACCATTTTTAAGTTCGTTATACCCAAAGTGTTTCAGAGAGCTTTTTATAGTGTCTACCTGAAAGGGAGAAAAGAAGTCTTCATAGGGATGTAGAAGCTCCAGTTCATCCGTGATTGCTTCAAGCTTTATCTTGTTTTCTATGAAGTCAGGTTTCAGGGTCAAGCCGTCGTCAATTTCCCAGTATTCAGCAAAGCCACCTTTTTCTTTCACTTCCTGCCATTTGACTGGCTCACATTCGTTCTGTATGAGTTCATGCCATTTACTTCTCTCTTCATTGATTCTATCAAGGTTGTATTCAGAGTTTGGCTTGAACCTAAAGAATGGTTTAAACATCAGGAATACTGTTTCATAACAATCACCCCAATAATCATAAACCTTCACATTGTATGACGGTGAAGTTAAAGCTCTATAATCTTTAAGTGGTTTCTTCATGCTTATAATGACACACAACTTGTGTATAGCAGGAGTATTTACTCCTACTAGCTGCACTATGTCTGGACTGAGTATACTGCTGTTTAAAACTTCCCTTAAGGTATAGCGCCTAGCTAATATACTGCTTTTCGTAACTATATATTCAGTAAGCTCTAAACTTTTGAGGGTATAAGAAACTGCCATAAAACAAAAAAGGCCCCGGATTGCTCCGGGGCCTTTCATTATAGGACAAGCTTAGTACTAAGCGTTGTTCTCTTCTTCAGAAGCTTCATCAGAACCTTTTGCCTTTTTAGCGGCAGCAGCTTCCAACTTTTTCACGCCAGCTTCTTTCTCATTCTCCAGCATCTGCTCTTTCAGGGCAGAAAGTGCGTCCAGGTCACCTAGGGTAGACTTGTTCTCAACTTCTTTCTGAACTTTTGGAGCTTTCTCTTTCTTCTCACCACCAGCTGCAGGAGCGGCTTTCTTAGTGGCCTTCGCGATACGTGCGTTGTCAGCCTCTGAGTAAGTAGCAGTGTGTGAAAGGATGATCTTACGGTCGTCCTTAGAGAATTCAGTTACTCTGAAATCAAGGCTGTCACCAGCTTCTACCTGAGAACCGTCTTCTTTAGTAAGACCTTTCGGGAATGCGAAACCTTCGATACCGTATGGCAACTCCAGTGTAGCGCCTCTGTCTGATTTCTCAAGTACAGCAGCTTTGTGCACTGAACCTACGTTGAATACAGACTCGAATGTATCCCATGGGTTCTCCTCCAGTTGCTTGTGACCAAGAGCAAGTCTTCTGTTAGCTACGTCAAGCTCCAGAACAACAACGTCAAGGTTTTCACCAACTTTCACGAACTCAGATGGGTGCTTGATCTTCTTAGTCCAAGACAGGTCAGATACGTGTACCAGACCGTCAACACCTTCTTCAAGCTCCAGGAACAGACCGAAGTTTGTCAGGTTACGAACTACGCCAGTGTGCTTCGTGCCAACTGCATACTTCGTGATAACATCTTCTTTCGTCCAAGGATCTTCAGTAAGCTGCTTGATACCAAGAGACATTTTGCGCTCTTCGCGGTCAAGTGTCAATACAACTGCCTCAACCTCGTCGCCTTGCTTAATGAAGTCTTGTGGGTTGCGCAGGTGCTGTGACCATGACATTTCAGAAACGTGGATCAGACCTTCAACGCCTGGCATCAGCTCAAGGAATGCGCCGTAGTCAGCTACGTTAACGATCTTACCTTTCACTCTTGAACCAACTTCAATTTCAGCTGGCAGAGCATCCCAAGGGTGTGGAGTAAGCTGCTTCATGCCAAGAGAGATACGCTTCTTGTCATCATCGAAGTCAAGCACTACCACGTTCACCTTCTGGTCAAGGTTCAATACTTCTTCTGGGTGATTAATACGTCCCCAAGAGATATCTGTGATGTGAAGCAGACCGTCTACGCCACCAAGGTCGATGAACACACCGAAGTTTGTCATGTTCTTGATAACGCCTTCCAGAACCTGACCTTTTTCCAGGTTGTTCAGGATAGCGGCACGCTGCTGCTCCAGGTCTTTCTCGATAAGTACTTTGTGAGATACAACCACGTTGTCGAAAGCGGCGTTGATTTTCACAACTTTCACTTCCATCTTCTTACCAACGAACACGTCGAAGTCACGGATCGGCTTCACGTCGATCTGAGAACCTGGTAAGAAGGCTTCAACACCGTAGAGGTCCATGATAAGACCACCTTTGGTTCTTCTCTTCACTACACCCTCCAGAACGTTGTCGTTCTCAAGCGCGTCATAGATCTTAGCCCAGGCAGAAACAATCTTCGCTTTCTTGCGAGAAAGGATCAGCTGACCGTTCGGGTCTTCCTGGTCTTCGATGAATACTTCAACCTCGTCACCAACTTTCAGCTCAGGAAGATCTCTGAATTCTGAAACTGGCACCAGGCCGTCAGATTTGAAACCGATGTTCAGGATCACGTCACGATCAGTGATACCTACCACGATTCCTTTAACAACCTCCTGCTCCTGTACCGTAGTCAGGGTGTCGTCATACATTTTTTCCATTTCAGCGCGCTCTTCTTTGCTGTAGCCGCCACCGAAACCTTGAGACTCAAACTTGTCCCAATCGAAATTTTCTGGAGAATTACTCATAATGTTTTACTGCTCTGGAGAAGCCACCGACTTAGAGCAATAGGCCGGTTTGGTTTGGTTTTACATTTCCCCGAACATACAGTCGGGGCCATTCACTCGAATGAAGGGGCAAAAGTAAGGAATACTTAGAAACAATGCTAGTATTTAGTATAGATTTTGCAAAAGATACTACAGGTATAACTACCTGAAGCAGAAGGCATATAGCAGATTTCACCAGCAATAAATAGTCGAAATGAATAGCAGGTCTAGTCCTGGCTCTTTCCAAAGCTTTTCATACCCTGCTTCTATCAATTTCACAAAACCAGGATTACCTTCCGCTAGAGAACGAGGTATACACCTACCGATGAAGCCTTTTTGAAACGTCCCTTTGGAATTGTACATCAACGGAATTTATACCTGAAACAGCAAAAAAGCATGCATCAGTAGCCAAACTGAAAATTCAATATGAAAGCTTCTACTTATCATGCACATCACAAGCTGTTACCCACTGATGAACAGCATACTGTTACAATCCAACTAAATATATTAGCAACTATATATTCCTACTTTTTAGCTGCATTCAGGTACATCTGCCAATCCTCATTGGAGTCGTTCAGGTGCTGTTGCAGGAAGGTATAGAGTGAGGGTCGGGATGGGTGTTGCTGAAGCTTCAAACCAGCCTCTTCAGGGGTACGGTCGCCTTTACGGGAATTGCACCTGGAACAGGCCGTGACTATGTTTTGCCAACTGGTCTCCCCTCCCCTGGATCGAGGCAACAGGTGATCCAGGGTCAGATTGCGGGAGGTGCCACAATACTGGCAAAGGAAGTTATCGCGACGCAGCACATTATGCCTGCTGAGGGATATTCCATAGTAGGGCACCTTGACGTAGCGTTGTAGCCGGATAACAGACGGAACAGGATAAGAGGTGCTGATCGTGCGCAAAACTGCACCATTGGCCTTGGAGATGAGTTCAGCTTTTTCGAGATAGACAAGCAAAAAGGCCCTGGTCACCGTGCAGACGGCAATTGCGCTGAAGTCCTGGTTTAAGATCAGTACTTTGTCTCTCATAGCCTTGCTTTGAACTAATGCTATAGCTTCTACGAGAATTAACCAACTCGTTATAGCCGAAGTTCAAAGAAAAACGCTGAGAATCAGGAAAAAATGCGCTTGATAATACGTAGTTTATGGGAGTAACGCTTGCGCTCGGCATTATAGATGCCGTTGTGGTCGAGCGTGTCAATGCGGATCTCGCCGTGGGCATGCATGATTTGCTGCCCCTCCAGCATAATGCCTACATGTGTAATACGCCCTTCTTCGTTGGCAAAATAAGCCAGATCGCCCGGCTGAGTCTGAGTAGCAAAGTGTACTTCGTCGCCTACTGCCACCTGCTGGCTTGCATCACGGGGCAATTGGTAGCCGCACAGGCAATAAACTTGCTGTGTAAAGCCAGAACAGTCAATTCCGAACATAGACTTACCACCCCACAGATAAGGTGCTTTCAGGAAGCCCAGCGCTAATTTAGCAAGCTGAGCCGTTGTAACCGACACAGCAGGGTTCGTGGCACGTCCGCTATACTGATAACTCTGACCATCAATGCGCAGGCTCATGCCATCAAAAAACGGCAAACAAGCCCCTATGCCCACCGGAATGCGCATCTCAGCATTACTCACAACCTGCACAATGTCCAGCGCACGTGGGTGCTGTACTGCTTTCCACTCCTGGTAATAGGCAACTGACACAGGTACATACTGCTTAAAATCAATCCAACCGGTATACCCATCAGAGGCTAACTGCACCTGCGCCCAGTTCCCCTGCTTACTCAGCACCTCTAAACACTCCCCAAATAGCACTTGGGTCACCATTTCCGCTTTATCAGATGGCTCGGCGCGCATCGGCACCAGACTGAGCATGCAAATTCCGTAGTCCATTATGATTGAGTGAGTTATGAGTTAGTGATGGAGTGATTTAGAAAATTCTGAATAAGTTAATGGGTGAGTTAAAAGGGGATGAATGTAGGTACAGGTCGCGACCTGTCCAATCGTGTACAGGTAATCATGTGCGATCAGTAAATTAACCATTCACTCAAACATTAACTCACTAAATCAATTAATATCCGCTTCTATCCAGCTCGCGTTTTATATCCTTTGCTTTAATGTCTTCTCGCTTGTCATGCAGCTTCTTACCCCGTGCCAGTGCAACCTCTACTTTAGCAAATCCACGTTCGCTGATAAATATACGGGTTGGTATCATCGTCACACCCTGCTCCTGCACTCCTTTCTCTAGTTTCCTGAGTTCACTTTTGTTTACGAGGAGTTTGCGCACACGCATTGGTTCATGGTTAAAGTGCGTGCCTTCTGTATAGGTGGAGATATGCACGTTGTGCAGGTATAGCTCGCCGTTGTGCAGCACACAGTAACCGTCCTGCAGGTTTACCTGGCCTTCCCGGATCGATTTGATCTCGGTGCCCTTGAGCATGATGCCTGCCGTATATTTATCCAGGAACTGGTACTCAAAAGAAGCCCTGCGGTTCTGAATATTGACGTGCTTCTTGATTCTGTCTTTATCTTTTGCTTTCGTCATGCTATTTTGTTGGAGCCAGTATGCTGGCCAGTTTTTCTTTTTTTAAAATTTTCTGCCCGGTCTCCCCGTCTGCCACAAGTCGATCTCCCACACGGGCTTCAAAGCCGCAGATTACACGGTTGCCTTCCTGCAATTTCAGACAAGCCGTAATCTCGATCACTTCACCCTCAAAGGCTGGACTTTTATGATTGATAGTCAGAAAAGTACCTATACCCTCTTCATCCTCTTCTTTCATCTCCAGCACAAACAAACGACCAGCCCATTCAGCTGCTTGTGCCAGCGAAAAGGTGCTGCATACCGCGTGCACTAACCCATCATCAAAGCGGGCAAAGTCCGCAGCCGTCACCATCTTGCGGTATACCTTGGTGTCGCCTGTGTGGAAGGGGTTCTTCATGTGATCATTGAGTGGTTTAGCGAGTTAGTGATTGGCAAAATGGTTAATGTTGTTCGTGCACGATTTACACACCCCGCCCCTCTCAAGAGGGCAATTGGTGCATGATTGCCGAGGTATAATTGGACCGTTCGTGACCTGTCCCAACATTTATACCTTTTCAACTCCTCAACTCTCTAACTCTTAAACTCCCAAACTCCTAAAACTTCATCCTCGGCTCCGGACTTACATACTGGTCAGCGAAGTCGCCTTTAAGATATTGGTAATGAGCTGTTATGGCAATCATACCTGCATTATCGGTGCAATACTGGAAAGCCGGGATATATACGTTCCAATCGTACTTTTTGGCATAATCCTGTAGCGCCTGTCGCAGCCCTGAGTTAGCAGATACGCCGCCGGCTATGGCCACTTCTTTAATGCCCAGGTCTTTTGCTGCCAGCACCACTTTCTTTAGCAGGGTCTTGATCAGGGTATACTGCACACTAGCGCAAATATCGGCCAGATTCTCCTGTACGAAGTTCGGGTTATCTTTCGTTTTATCTTTAAGGAAGTAAAGCACCGAAGTCTTGATACCACTGAACGAAAAGTCGTAACCCGGCATATTGCCAACCGGAAAAGCAAATGCTTTCGGGTTGCCTTGCGCTGCTGTCTTGTCCAGCATAGGGCCGCCGGGGTATGGCAGACCGAGCATTTTAGCCGTCTTGTCAAAGGCCTCCCCTACGGCATCATCGGTCGTCTGGCCGATGATCTCCATATCCAGATGGTCTCTTACGAGTACAACCTGGGTATGGCCGCCGCTTACGGTCAGGCACAGGAAGGGAAAATCAGGCCTGGGATCGTCAATGAAGTGCGCCAGAATATGCGCCTGCATGTGATTGACGTCAATCAGCGGGATATTGAGGCCCAGTGCAAAAGACTTGGCAAAGGAACTGCCTACCAGCAATGCACCTAGCAAGCCCGGGCCACGGGTAAAAGCCACTGCATTTAAGTCAGTTTTGATTACATTTGCTGTATTCAAGGCCTGCTCCACTACCGGAATAATGTTCTGTTGGTGCGCTCGCGACGCAAGCTCCGGCACAACACCGCCGTATTTTTCGTGAACAGCCTGAGTAGCAATAACATTTGACAAAACTTTGCCGCCACGTATAACCGCTGCAGACGTTTCGTCGCACGAAGATTCAATCGCTAATATTGTAGGTTCAATCATCTTTTGGAAAAAGAACAGTCCATAAATTACTTCAAAGTTATAGGAAAAGCCATTCTAAAAATAGTTTTGGCCTTAATCCTGTTGCTTTTGGTGGTATTTACGGTTGTTTTTGTGGCTATTCGCTACCCGGGTGTGCAAACCAAGGTTGCCCAGAAAGCGGCCGAGTATATCTCCCGCACCATTGATCACGAGGTCACCATCGGCAGGGTCGACATTGAGTTCTTCAGCAATGTGATCCTGGAGCAGGTGAAAGTGCTCGACTACCGGGGGGAGGAGCTCTTCTATGTAGGTCGGGCTGAGGCCGACATCAGTCTGTTCTCTATCTTTAGGCCAAACACCCTGGGTATAGCCACACTGGAGCTGCAGGAGCCACGGGCCAATCTGGTACAGTACGAAGGCACCGACTCCCTCAACCTCTCTACCTTTATCACTGCCCTCAGCGACCTGATCACCAAAGACACGACTAAAGCTTCCCAGCCTTTCGAGTTTTCAATTGATGAACTCATCATCAAGAACGGAGCTTTCACCTACGACGATTTCAACCGCCCCCGTACCGATTACGGTATCGATTACTTTCACCTGGCCATCGACAGCATCTCGGCACGCTTTACTGAGTTTGCCCCCGGCGACACGCTCATGGTGCGAGTAACAGACCTGACTGCTCACGAACGTCCATCAGGTATACGGCTGCATAACCTTGATGTGTTGATGACCTATGCCTCCACATTCTGGGAGTGGGACGAGCTCGACCTACAGGTGAACGAAAGCAATCTGCAGGAATACATCCGCTTTGACTATAACCGATTCGGCAACTTCTCTGACTTTATGGATAGTGTGACCGTTACCGGCCGGATCAAAGACTCACAGGTATATTCCCGCGATATTGCCCTGTTTGCTCCGCCTCTCAAAGAGTACGATGAGAATGCTTACATCGCCTCTGCCGAAGTAGAGGGCCGCGTGGCTGAGTTCATTGCGACTAACCTGGACATCAAGTATGGGCAGAACACCCACATTGTGGGAACGATGAACGTAGACGGCTTACCGAACTGGGACGAGACCTTTGCCAACATCCGCCTGCGACCATCCACATTGAATGCCGAAGATATCAGGCAGTTTCTTCCGGCAGAAGCCTATACCATTGCCTCCAGACTGGGGACCGTAAAAATTGACGGTCGTTTTCTTGGATTCTACAATGACTTTGTAGCCAACGGCAGCTTTGTCACTGCACTGGGCAGTGTACAGTCTGACATCAACATGAAGATCAACAGAGGCACGAACTCCTCTTCTTACCGCGGTCGCCTTAAAACACAGAATTTCAACATAGGTCGCCTCATTGATAATACTGAGGTGATCAAAACGATCACAATGGATGGCAGTGTGGTGGGATCCGGTTTTACGCTGGAGGATGCCCGTCTAGAAATTCACGCAGATATTGCCCAGCTGCACGTGCTGGATTACAACTACCGTAACATCCGCACTGATGGTACCCTGAGCCGACAACAATTTGAGGGACAATTTGCGATCGCTGATCCAAACCTGGTGTTTACGGCCAATGGGGAAGTCAGTTTGGACAGGCAGAACCAAGCCTTTAACCTGCGTGCCGACCTGGAGAAAGCCGACCTTCAGGCACTTCGCATTACGGACAAAGCTGTTACCGTGCAGGCCAACGCCGACCTTAACTTCCGCGGCTTGCGCCTCGATGACTTTGAGGGTACCGCTTTTTTTGACAGTGCCGCCGTAATCTACGAAGGCCAACGCATTGCACTGGATACGATTCGTGTACAGTCCCGCATCGGAGAGGGCATCCGCAGTCTGACGCTTCGCTCTACGCCACTAGCCCTGCGGGTGAGCGGTGACTTTGACTACTCGGTGTTGATTGACGACCTGAAGCAACTGGTGCAGGAGTATGAACTGAACTTTGAGAGTAACGATGCTGCCACGGCCGCTTATTATAGCCGGAAGCGTCCTTCTACCCAGCCCGAGTACAGTCTAGACTATGACCTATACCTGCGGCGGGTTAATCCGCTTATCCAGTTATTCGTGCCGGAACTCACCATTTCTGACTTTTCTAAAATGGAAGGCACGTTCCGGCATGGCAACACGGTCATCCTGACCTCTTATGCCCGGATAGACACGATCCTGTACGACGACGTCACGCTCTACAACAACGATTTGGAAATTAGTACTTCTAAGTTGCAAAGCAGTCCGGATGTGCTTGCCAGTGCCCAGTTCACCTCTGACAAGCAGATACTGCCTTCGGTGGGAGAAACAGAACGTCTCTTGCTGGAGGCCATCTGGAGTGAGCGCACGATCGGCTTTTATACCAACCTGCTGCAGCCAGCCTATAACAACCAGGCAACAGTGGTGGGCGATATCAACTTCCTCCAGGACCGTCTGCAGGTTGTATTTGGCCGGTCCAACATCACGCTCCGCGAAACACCATGGGCATTCCAGCCTGGCAGTATGGTGTATATCAGCGAAAGCGGCAAACGTTTTGATTTTGAAGAGTTGATCCTTTCAAACCAGGACCAGATCATCCGGGTAGACGGTGCGGTTGGCCAGGACCCTGGCAGTACGCTGGTGGCCAGCATCAAGAACTTTGACCTCCGCAACCTTAACCCACTCATGCCAGAGCAGATCAGAGGTACCCTGAATGCTGAGCTAAGGGCACAGGATATTTATAACAACGCCATATTGAACGCCGGCATGCGTGTTGACTCCTTCTACCTCGACAATGTGCTGATCGGCAACATTCATGGCAAAGGCGACTGGAACAACGCCCAGCAGCAGATGGTGGTCGATGTGGACATCGACCGTAATAATAAAAAGGTTCTGACACTGACGGGCAATTACTACCCCCGCGCTGAAGAAGAGCAGCTGGATATGCTGGCCGTGCTGGACGAAACCCAGCTTAAGATTGTGGAGCCTATCCTGAAACCCATCATGTCGGAGTTGGAAGGTACCATGGATGGACGCATACGGGTACTCGGCAAACTCTCGGCACCTATCCTGACGGGGTCAGTGATGGTGACCGGCGGCCAGTTCCGGTTCGACTACCTCGGCACCACCTACCGATTCTCTGATCGGGTGTACTTCGGGGCCAACAGCATCAGCTTCCGTAATGCCCAACTGCGTGACCTTTATGGCAACGTGGGGTATGTGACGGGTGGCATCGCGCATGATGGATTCCAGAACATGGTGCTCGACCTGAACGCCCGCTTCCGGAACCTGATGATCCTGAACACGACCTACGAGCAGAACGAACTGTACTATGGAACCGCCTTCGGCACCGGTACGGCCAGTGTACTCGGTCCGGTGGATAACCTCAAAATAGACGTGAATGCCCGAAGCGACGCGAATACCCGTATTGTAGTGCCGCTTGACAATCAGACCGACCTGGCACGCAAAGACTTTATTCGCTTCGTAAACCGCAACGTAAGCGACTCAACCGGTGTAGCTGTGGCCGTGGAAGAGCAAAAGGTCGATCTTTCAGGCATTAACATGAACTTTGACCTCGACATTACGGATGACGCTTATTTCGAGATCATCATCGACCGGCAGACAGGTGACGTAATTCGCGGTTCAGGCAGCGGTCAGATACAGATGACGATCGATACCCGGGGTGAGTTTAACATGTATGGCAACTTTGAGATTGCTAACGGTGCATATAACCTCAACCTGCTAGAAGGCGTCGTATCGCGCGAGTTCAGGGTAACGCCAGGCGGCACCCTCTCCTGGAACGGTGATCCGCTGGATGGTATTATGGACATCCGGGCTACTTATACCCAAAGCGCATCCTTGGCCGATATTATGAGCAACCGAAGCCAGAGTGACATAACTTCTGCTCCACAGGGCCGCTACCCTGTAACGGCGATTGTTGATTTGAAAGGGCCTATACTGACACCCGAAATTCAGCTGGGCCTGGACTTTGAGAGTATGCCCGCAAACGCCCGGCTTCAGCTAGACCCGATTATAGCAGCTATCCGCAACGATGAAAATGAATTGAACAGGCAGGTGTTTAGCTTACTTGTGCTTCGCCGCCTGGCCCCTATCGGTATGTTTGGTTCGCTAGACAACGCAGGCGTATCAGCGGTGGGCGGTAGTTTAGGGAGCTTGCTCACAGGGCAACTCAGCGGCTTCCTTAACTCCATAGACAGTAACCTGGAAGTAGATATTGGTCTGGGCGATGTGAGTCAGGATGCGCTCTCTACTTTACAGCTGCGCCTGAGCTACACCTTCTTCCAGGGGCGACTGCGGGTAAGCAGTCAGACAGGTATAGGCGCAGCTGCACAGTCGGAGCAGGCTGGAGGTACCAACCGGAGCTCCTATCAGGGTAACTGGTCCATTGAGTACTACATCACACAAAGCGGTGAGTTGAGAGCCCGACTGGAGTATAACACCCTGCCGGAAAACTATCGTACCCGGGTTTCGAATACGCAACGACTGAGCTTACTGCACACAAAGCGCTTCGACAATCTGCGGGAACTCTTCGGCCGGGATCGGGAAGCACGCCGCGAGCGCCGACGCGAGCAGCGGGAAACACCCATTATCCTTGACTCCGACCCACGCATGAATCTATAAAGCCCGGAACAGCAGCCGGGCTTTTTGCATTAGCTGGCCGGAAGCACCTCATATTTAAATAATATTTCTATTTTTGCACGGAAGCGTATCGTATGGCAACAACTACCCCTAAGACAGTCAAGAAGAAGAAGCTCGGTAATTACCCGCATGCCATGGTGGTGTTCTCCATCTCCCTGGCTCTGTTTGTAATTGGCCTGTTCGGCATGCTGCTGATTCATGCTGGCAAGCTATCCGACATTGTGAAAGAAAGCATTGAGATGCAGGTATACCTGGACCGGAATCTAACGCAGGTACAGTTGGACCGTTTGCAGAAGACATTATCCGCCAAAGAGTACGTGGCATATAAAGGTGATACAGCCCAGGTACGGTTTCTTTCAAAAGAAGAAGGTGCCAAAGCCTTTCTGGAAGAGACCGGCGAAGACTTCATGGCCTTTCTGGGAGACAACCCTCTCCGTGATACCTATGTGCTCCGTATCAACGCTGAAAGCTCTAGCTCAGCCCAGCTCAAAGGTATAAAAAACGACATCGAAGGTATAGAAGGTGTGTATGAAGTGCAATATGTGGAGAGCCTGATCGAGTCCATTAACAGCAACATTCAGAAAATCAGCATCCTGCTCATTGCCTTTGCAGGGATATTGGTGCTGGTGGTGATTATTTTGATCAATAACACCATTAAACTGGCCTTGTACTCACAGCGATTCCTGATCCGGAGTATGCAATTGGTGGGAGCTACCTCGTTCTTTATTCAGCGTCCTTTTCTCAACCGCGCCGCTTTTCAAGGCATTATAAGCGGCATTGTTGCTTCTGTTCTGCTTTTTGCGCTGATGCAGTATGCTTACCGTGAGATCACAGAACTGAGTTTGCTTAAGGACGAAGAGCAGATGTACATGCTGATGATCGCCTTGATCGTACTGGGTGCCGTGATCGGTTTCCTGAGCTCTTACCGCGCTGTACGTAAGTACCTGCGCCTTTCACTAGACGAACTATATTAATATGGAAAACAAGAACAAGCTTGCCTTTGGCAGAAAGAACTACATCCTGATGCTGGTAGGCATTGCCGTGCTGGCTGTAGGTTTTATCATCATGACGCTCGATGACGAACAATATGGACTGGGCTTTCTGGGTATCACCCTAGGCCCGATTGTGGTCATGGCCGGCTTTGTGATCGAGTTGTTTGCGATCATGGTGAAAGATAGAACACACGAAAACACACAGGAGTAGCTAAATGAGTGAATGGCAGGCTATCATATTAGCCATAGTTGAAGGACTTACCGAATTTTTGCCTGTATCTTCTACAGGTCACATGATCATTGCTTCGGCCCTGATGGGTATAAATGAGCTTCCGATCACCAAAATATTTGCTGTAAACATTCAGTTTGGGGCTATCCTGTCGGTGGTGGTGCTTTATTGGAAGCGCTTTCTCAACAGTTTTGAGTTTTACCAGAAGCTGATTTTTGCCTTTATACCTGCGGCAGTCATCGGTTTCCTGCTCAACGACGTAATCGACGCGATGCTAGGCAGTGTGTTTATCACGGCTGTGATGCTGGTAGCTGGCGGTGTGGTGCTGCTTTTCGTGGACAAATGGTTTGCCCATGCCCAGGAAAACAAGATTACCTATAAGAATGCGCTTGTTATCGGCTTCTTCCAGTGTATTGCCATGATTCCGGGCGTTTCCCGTTCTGCGGCTTCTATCATTGGCGGCCTTACCCAGGGCATCAACCGCAAAGCGGCCGCTGAGTTTTCCTTTTTCCTGGCGGTACCCACGATGCTGGCCGCGGCTGGTTATAAATTGGTAAAGGACTTGTTGAAGCTCGAGATATCGGACCTCGTTACCTTTGACCTCATAAAAATCAGAAACAGCTTCGACGTGATTACGGCCGATGACCTGCGCCTGCTCCTTATTGGCAACGTAGTCGCATTTATCGTCGCCATGATCGCCATTAGGTTCTTCATCAACTTCCTGACCAAGTATGGCTTCAAGATGTTTGGGTATTACCGCATTGCACTAGGTATAGCTTTGCTGGCGCTGCTGGCCATGGGCGTCGACTTAAGAGTATAATATGAATTACAACTTTGAAGCAGGCGAGATCCTGCTGCTCAATAAACCGCTTACCTGGACCTCGTTTGACGTGGTGAAGAAAGTGCGCAATACGCTTCGTGTGAAAAAAATCGGTCATGCCGGCACGCTTGATCCCCTGGCTTCGGGTTTGCTGATCCTGTGCACTGGCAAATTCACAAAGCGCATTGACGAGATACAGGCACAGGAGAAAGAATATACCGGCAAAATTACGCTTGGACAGACCACTCCCTCCTACGACCTGGAAACACCCGTAAGCGAAAGCAAGGACATCAGCCACCTTACACCAGAAGACATTCAGGCTGCTGCCAACAGCTTTGTAGGCACCATCGAGCAGATACCTCCTATTTACTCGGCGGTGATGATAGACGGCAAGCGTGCCTATGACCTGGCACGCAAAGGCAAGGAGGCTGAGATGAAACCCCGCACTGTTACCATTAAAGCCTTTGATATTACGAATATCGAAGGAGCTGTCATCTCTTTCAAGGTGATTTGCAGCAAAGGCACCTACATCCGCAGCCTGGCCCACGACTTGGGACAGAAGCTAGCGGTAGGCGCGCACCTTTCCGCCCTCGTGCGCACTCGTATTGGGGAGTACAAGTTGGAAAATGCCCTTACCATAGAAGACATACAGCAGATCAGAAGAGCCCAACTCGAAGCGGATGGAAGTAATTCGTGATATAGCTGATTTTCCGAAACTAAGTTTTCCTGTGGTGACCAGCGGCACGTTTGACGGCGTGCATGTAGGGCATCAGAAAATCCTGCAACGTGTAAAGGAGCGTGCCCGCCAAACCAACGGACAGAGTGTGGTCATCACCTACTGGCCCCACCCGCGTCTGGTGCTCTTCCCTGAGGACAATGACCTCAAACTGCTCGCTACTATCGAGGAGCGGATTGAGCAATTGCGCAGTTTCGGTATTGACTACCTACTGATCATCCCATTTACAAAAGACTTTTCCCGCCTCAGCTCACGTGCTTTCATATCGGATGTACTGGTCAAGGCGATTCATACCAAGGTACTTGTCATCGGCTACGATCATCGTTTCGGTAAGAACCGTGAGGGTAGTTTTGAGCATTTGAAAGCCCGCTCTGCCCAGTATGGTTTTGAGGTAGAGGAAATACCTCGTCAGGATGTAGATGACATCGGTGTCAGCTCTACCAAAATACGCAAGGCCATCGAGTCAGGCGACATCCCCACCGCCAACCGTTACCTGGGCCATACCTATAGCCTCACCTCCCCTGTTGTGGAAGGAAATAAGTTGGGTCGTACCATTGGGTTCCCTACTGCTAATTTGGCGCTGCCTGCTCCGCACAAGCTTATACCGGGCCATGGCGTGTATGCCGTTTGGGTTAAGCACCAGGAACAGCTCCTTCCAGGCATGATGAACATCGGCGTACGCCCAACTGTAGAGGGAACTCACCTTACCCTGGAAGTGCACCTTATCAATTTTGAAGGCAACCTCTACGGACAAAGCCTGACGGTTGAATTTGTGGAAATGCTGCGCCAGGAAAAGAAATTTGAGGGCCTTGAAGCGCTTAAGTCACAGCTAGCCAAAGACAAAGAAGCGGCGATGCGTGTACTCCAGGCCCAGTAAGGTATAGCAAATCACATTTCAGCTAAACAAACCATCCCATAAAAGAGTAATCTAAACGATTTCCAGCCTCATACCTTAAAATTACAGGTATAGGCCCGGAATTTAGAAAGCTTTTAGGTATACCGTTGGATGGAGCACATTACCCTTCTTTATGACCCGGCGCAGGAAAGTGTAGTCCAGGAATATATCATCCCTGTTTTCGGGGATCAAATCTCTCAAATTCAGCCTTTTCAGCACAATGAAGTCAGTCAGCTAGCCATTGCGCATGCTTGCTGCGTGGTCACCTACCTGAATGATGAGCAACTGACCGAGGTAGTGCCGGTTGCCCTGCGGGAAAAATGGACACTTGGTTTTCTGCCCCACCCTGACATGAAGGAAGCCCGCCAAGGCTATGGCGTTTCAGATGACCTGATGGAAGCGATTGTCGACATACGGCAAAGAGACAAAGGAATAAGTGCCGACCTGCTGATCTGTAACGACAAACCGGTGTTCAACACGGTGGTGATTGGCAACAGCCTGAGCCTGTTGTCAGCCAATGTCTCCCGCAATCCCATTCTATCGCGCATGGACAAGGTGAAGAGTATCTTCCGCCATCCAGAGTTGCTCAAACCCCGGCCTTTTACCATTACCACCGGCAATAAGCCCCCCATCAAAACGGCGGCTTTGGGCATCATATCTGTGCTGCACGGCAAAAGCTCCCTGGTTTCACGCATTTTGCTGAAGGACTCTTTTATCAACGATGGGCGGCTGCATGTGCTTATACTAGCGCCGCGCAGCATCATGGAACTGGTTAGGTTTTCCATATCATCCGCTTTCGGCCAGAATGGTAGTCAGCGTATACCTTCGTTCGTCGGGCACATCAAAACGCGATCTGTGGTGATCAGCAGCGAGATCGCCATGGACTTCTCGCAGGACAACCGCCTGATGAGCTCGAAAGAGATAGAACTTCGCGTTAGCGCTGATAAGCTGACAATCATTCCGGGCCGCTACCTGGCACTGGACAAGACTAAAAGTGATGCTGAAGAGAAGTTTAAAGTGGGTACACTGCCACAAGGGGAGACTTTCTTGAACGAGTTTGTCCAGGAATCATTGCCATGGGTATACCATGCCTCTACGCACGAGTTCAAGGGACTCTTCACGGTGCTGCGTGAAAATGCCCGTCCCTCCAGTGCTTATCTGACTTTGATGGTGCTGTCTACGATGCTGGCGACCTTTGGCTTATTTGCCAACTCTACCCCTGTGATCATCGGTGCCATGATCCTGGCTCCCCTTATGTCCCCGATCATATCACTCTCTATGGGAGTGCTGCGGCAGGACCGGCAGTTGACACTCAAGAGTATGAAAACAATTGGGTATGGTCTTATGCTCGGTTATATCGCTGCCATCCTGCTTACCTGGCTTAGTCCTTTGCAGGCCATGAACGACGAGATCACCGCCCGCATACGTCCTAACCTCCTGGACCTGGGTGTGGCCATCGTGTCAGGTATAGCAGGTGCTTATGCGCATGCCCGTGAGGAAGTGGCCAAGACCCTGGCAGGTGTAGCCATTGCAGTAGCATTGGTTCCTCCGCTTGCAGTATCAGGCATCGGCCTCGGCTGGGCTGACTGGGACGCATTTTTTGGGGCGCTCCTATTGCTCATGACCAACCTGGCTGGCATCGTGTTGGCAGGCTCTTTTACATTTATGCTGTTGGGCTTTAGTCCGCTTCATCTGGCCAAGAAAGGATTACTGGTGTCTCTGCTGGTAGTTGTGATTGTGAGTTTGCCGCTGGGCTACGGTTCATTCACCATGGTTCGCGACCACAATGTGATCCGATCACTCAGTAATTTCACCGTGGACGATATCACAGTCAAGCAGGTTTCAGTTGTCAGAGGCAATCCTATGACGTTGAGTGTGACCCTTGTTTCCGAGAAACCGATCAATAACGAAGACCTGGATCGGGTGAAAGCAGCCATATCCAAGGAAATAGGAGTTGACACACAGTTAGAGGCATTGATCGTGGTGAAAAAATAACTCCTCACCTGTCCAAGAGTGGATTTCACCTAAAAACGCTGATGCTGACTTTGTATATGGCCTTTTTTCTATCTAACTTTCTATCGGATAAAATCTAAGTTCAATTGCTGCCGTTACGGCTATACCTGCTGCATTGGCACATAAGCATACCTTCTAACGATGATAAATAAAACTGTAAAGAATGCACAGGAAGCCCTCCAGGGTGTGCAGGATGGCATGACCCTGATGTTGGGTGGCTTCGGTTTGTGTGGCATCCCAGAGAACGCCATACAGGAACTCCTGCGTCTGGGCGTGAAAGATCTGACCTGCATTTCGAACAATGCCGGTGTGGATGACTTTGGCATCGGCTTACTCCTGCAGAAACGCCAGGTCAAAAAGATGATCTCCAGCTATGTTGGTGAGAACGCCGAATTTGAGCGCCAACTGCTGAGTGGTGAGCTGGAAGTTGAATTGATTCCACAAGGCACGCTGGCAGAGCGTATCCGTGCAGGTGGCGCAGGTATACCTGCCTTCTTCACCCCTGCCGGCTACGGCACCGAAGTGGGCGAAGGCAAGGAAAGTCGTGAGTTCAACGGCAAAATGTACCTGATGGAAGAATGGCTGAAGGCGGACTTTTCGTTTGTGAAAGCCTGGAAAGGCGACACGGCCGGCAACCTGATTTTCAAAGGCACAGCCCGCAATTTTAATCCAATGATGGCAGCAGCCGGCAAGATCACCGTGGCGGAGGTAGAAGAACTGGTACCAGCCGGTGAGTTGGATCCGAACATGATTCATACGCCAGGTATCTACGTGCAGCGCATTTTTGAAGGAGAGAAGTACGAGAAGCGCATTGAACAACGAACAGTGAGAACTGCTTAAACAACAGCAACATGGGACTTGACAAAAACCAAATAGCGAAAAGAATCGCAAAAGAAGTAAAAAGCGGAATGTATGTGAACCTGGGCATCGGTATACCTACACTGGTGGCCAATTATATACCTGAAGGTATAGAAGTGGTGCTACAGTCAGAAAACGGACTGCTGGGCATGGGCCCCTTCCCTACCGAAGACAAGGTGGATGCCGACATGATCAATGCTGGCAAGCAGACGATCACGACTCTGCCGGGCTCCTCTATTTTCAGCTCGGCTGAGAGCTTCGGTATGATCCGGGGGGAGCACGTGGACCTGACTATCCTGGGTGCCATGGAGGTTTCGGAACAGGGTGACATTGCCAACTGGAAGATTCCGGGTAAGATGGTGAAAGGTATGGGCGGCGCCATGGACCTGGTGGCCTCTGCCAAAAACATCATTGTAGCGATGCAGCACACAGCTCGCGATGGTTCCTCTAAACTTCTGAAAGAATGTACCTTGCCTATTACAGGTGTTAAGTGCATCAAGAAGATCGTAACTGACCTGGCCGTGCTTGAAGTAACTGGAGAAGGTTTCAGGTTGCTGGAGCGTGCTCCGGGTGTGAGTGTAGAAGAGATCCAACAGGCAACTGAAGGACGATTGATTGTGGAGGGTGATATTCCCGAAGTGCAGCTTTAAGACCTATACTAACCTTAGCAGAAGCGCAGCTTTACACTGCGCTTTTTCTTTTTAAATTTGCCTGAAAGCGCTTTTTGACGCTCTAAAATAAAATATCATATCAAAACGATACTTGCTTCACGTATACCTGTAGCAAGCAATCCCAAAACTAATATATGAGTGAAAAAATAGAAGCAAACTCTGAACACCGGCTGTTATTGCGCCAGCTGGAGCTCAAGGATTACAAAGAAGTACAGGAGATCATGAATAAGGTGTACTCTAACATTGACGGCGCCTGGACCCGTAAAGAGTTCTCCAACCTCCTCAAAAAATTCCCGGAAGGTCAGATCTGTATAGAAGACAAAGGTCAGGTGGTGGCCGTGGCACTCAGCCTCATTGTGGACTACGCTGCCTATGGCGACAAGCATACCTACGACCAAATCATTGACAACGGCACCTTCAAGTCGCACGACCCGGAGGGTGATACACTTTACGGTATCGATGTGTTCGTAGACCCGGAGCATCGCAATCTGCGTCTTGGACGTCGTCTGTATGACGCCCGTAAGGAAATCTGCGAGAACCTGAACCTGCGCGGTATCATCGCCGGCGGACGTATACCTGGCTACAAGGACTATGCAGATAAGCTGACCCCTGCCAAGTACATTGAAATGGTGCGTAACAAAGAGTTGTCGGATCCAGTGCTGTCTTTCCAGCTCAGCAATGACTTTCACGTGCGTAAGATCCTCAAAGGCTATTTGCCAGACGATACTGAATCAAGGGCTTATGCTACGCTACTGGAATGGATCAACGTGTACTATGAAGAAAAGGAAAAGCTACTGGGTGGCAAGAAGACTGTCGTGCGCATTGGCATTGTGCAATGGCAGATGCGTGCCGTAAAAGACCTGGACGACTTTATGCAGCAAGTGGAGTTCTTTGTCGACACTGTTAGTTCTTATAAGTCAGACATGGTGGTTTTCCCGGAGTTCTTCAATGCTCCCCTAATGGCCCTCACAAACGAGGAGTCACCGTCTGAGGCCATCCGTAGCATGGCCGAGTACACAGATGAAATACGTGAGCGCATGATACACATGGCTCTCTCTTACAACATCAACATCATTGCGGGCAGCATGCCAGAGTACTATGACAACAAGCTGTACAACGTAAGCTACCTTTGTCGAAGAGACGGCACATATGATAAGCAGTATAAGCTGCATGTGACGCCCGACGAATCGCATTATTGGGGTATGCGCGGTGGCCACAAGCTCAAAATATTCGACACCGATATAGGCAAGATAGGCATCCTGATCTGCTATGATGTGGAGTTCCCGGAACTGGCTCGTATGCTGTCTGACATGGACATGAAAATTCTCTTTGTTCCTTTCTGGACTGACACTAAGAACGCCTACCTGCGGGTACGTCTCTGCGCCCAGGCTCGTGCCATTGAGAATGAATGCTATGTCGCCATCACTGGTAGCGTGGGCAACTTACCGAAAGTTGAGAACATGGACATCCAGTATTCACAATCTGCTGTATTCTCCCCTTCCGACTTCGCCTTCCCGCACGATGCCGTGGTAGCCGAAGCAACTCCGAACACAGAGATGACCCTGATTGCCGACCTGGACCTGGACCTGCTCAAGGACCTGAATACAGCCGGCAGCGTACGGAATCTTAAGGATCGAAGAAAGGACCTCTACAACCTGAGTTGGGTGTTGAGGCAGGAGGAGTAAGCTTTGAGCATAAAGCCTTGGACATAAAAAAGGAGCGGTTTGCCAATAAATTGGCAAACCGCTCCTTTTTTATATAAACTGGTCAAACAATTGCTAAACTATACCTGCTCTTCTTCGCGCTTTTGATTCTAGATTTAAAGCAACAATTACTCCGATTAATAGGCCAATTAAACCGCCTATAGCTAAGAAATTTCTTAATCTTGGCCCCGTAGGTTTCAGTCTAGGTACAAATCCAGTAACAATCTCTACGTTGGCTAGCTTCTCTAGGTCTGCTTCCAGATTGACTTGCTCTTTGTACATTGATATGCTCTCCCGGTACAGATTAGTAGGATCTATTGGCTGACCATAGATAAAGCCATTGACAGGCCCCCTTGGCTCACTCACATTGGTTTTCATGCTATCAATAGATGATATCTCTCCCCTGAGCTTGGAGATCATATTTTCCACCTGTCTTTGCTTTATTCTCTTTTGACGGGCAAAATACCTGTTGTTTTCCAGGTAATTCGTTATCGCAGGCTCAAGATTTTCGAAAAGCTGAGGATCGTAAATTGTCAGTTCAATACGGAAAGGAGAACCTGTCAACACACTGTCTTCGTCAACTCTGTCCTGATCCAGGTTAATAAATTTCATTTCTTTGATCTCCTTTGCAGCAGCGGGTGATATATCCATCCTATCTGCCACAGCTTCAAAGTTATCGTCATTAATCATTTCTGAGAGTTTGTTCAACTGATCTTCAATGAATTCATTTCGGATATTGGCAAGCACCAGGGTCATGGAGGAAGTATAATACGGCTTAGTGATGTAATAAGCTCCATAACTCAACATTAATCCGACCAATACCCAAAGCGTAATGAATAGAAACTTTTTTCTAACTACCTGAACTGTATACTCAAACTTAGAAGCTATTGTATTAAAAAGATTACCAATCTTACTAAAGATCAAATTTAAGTCAATCTCATCACTTTTATTATTAGCAGGTTGCATGCTATTTTCTTTTTCTACTTTATTATACATGTTGACAAACTTTCACAAATATAAGCCATAAATAAAAAGTATATATAACATTTATTCAACCAATATAATTTGCCAAACTTAAGAGAACACAAGGTGATTCAATGAATTTCGATGGTAGAGATCTATTTAAACATATTATTAATTATCAAGCCTATAAAGGTTACTATTAGCGATCTTCATAGAATACATTTAAAGCATTAATGTTTTAATCTTTTAAAGCATAATGGAAACTAAAATAACTTAATAGAAGCTAACATCTTTCACTACTATTCTTGTCTTTGAATTTGGGTAATAGATTCACTATATTTGATACACTCAAAAGAGAATTACTCTTACTTAATAAGCTTTTATCAGCATTATTTGAATTATAAAATTTTAACCAAGCTGTATTAATAATGCTGATAAAAGGCATTTTTTGGGATTTAACTGATAAGTTTTTAAACCAAGGCATCACCTTCATAGTATCAATATTTCTTGCCCGTATCCTTGCACCTGAAGATTTTGGATTAGTAGGTATGGTTATGGTGTTTGTGAGCTTTTCACAAGTATTTATGGATATTGGATTTAGTACAGCTTTAATTCAAAAACAAGAAGTTACTGAAGAACAATTTTCGACAGTGTTCTTTTTAAACATCATCTTCGGTTTTGCACTTACCTGCCTATTTTATTTTTTATCTGATCTTATCGCTATATTCTATGAGAATGAATTGATTTCAGATTTGGTTAAAGGAGCCTCTTTTCTATTCTTGATCAATTCGTTCTCGATAATTCAAAATACGAAGTATTTAAAAGCTATCAATCTCAAACCTCTAGCTATATTCAGATTGATAGCAGTTGTTATTTCTGGTATCATTGGAATTCTAATGGCCTACAATGATTATGGGGTTTGGAGCTTGATTGTACAGAGCATTATGAATGCCTTAGTTTTTACTGTTCTGATATGGTTAGGATCTAATTGGAGACCTATATTATGCTTTAATTTGAACAGTATAAAAGAATTATGGAGTTATGGCTCCAGAATATTTCTACCAAATGTACTCGAAGTAATTTTCTCGAGGCTCGATGTTATGATTATTGGTAAACTTTTTACACCAGCTTCATTAGGTTATTATACAAGAGCGCAATCTTTGAATAGTTTAATTATCCACTATAGTGCTGGTAGTATTATGAAAGTGTTTTTTCCTGCTATTAGCAGGAATCAACATAATCCAACTAAAGTTAAAGAAATGTACCTAATAGTACTTGCCATTGTGTCTTTCGCAGCATTAGGTCTACTAAGTATTCTATTTGTTAGTTCTGAAAGCATCATTGTAATCCTTTTTGGAAATAAATGGTTACAATCAGTAGATTACTTTAAAATACTTGTTTTGGGTGGATTTGCCTACCCTTTAAGTTCCGTAATGGTCAATGTTATTAGTGGATTAGGCAAATCTAAAGCCTACTTAAGACTTGATTTAATTAAAAAATTCATTCTCTTAGCCGTGTTTATTATTGGCTTTCAAATTGGAATCATGGCTTTCCTTTACGGTCTTCTGATTTTCTCTACGCTTGCTGTCTTAATTAACATGCACTTTGTAAGCAAAGAAATCAAAATTTCATTAATAGATCAGGTAAAATTAGTTACACCTTATTTTTTTGCCGCATTTGTTGCTTGCACAATAGGTCTTATACTAAATAGCTCGCTTTCATTACCACTATTTGCCAGACTCATAATAGAGACTACCGTAGTAACAGTAAGTTATCTTGTAATAAACTATATTATAAGTTCGCAGGCGTTAAAAATTTTAAGAAATAAAATATCAACTTTCAAGTTCAGTAAAGCTTAAGCCATTAATTTTGATTTATGTTATTAAGTTAAAAAGTTTCTATAAGTCACACAATCTTTGTTCCAATATCTACTTGGCTTAAAAGAGTCCATTACTGTCTTCTTTAAACGACTATGGTTTTAAACAAACTTATTAAAATTAAACATAGATTGGAAGGTATAGTAAGCCCAAATTATAGTTGTATACTATGCAAGAATAAATTAAAACGTTTTAAACCAATCTCACACATATATGAGCATCAGATAAAGAAATATGGGTTTCCCTATTCTTTATCTGATGCTGAGACACTAAATATAAGCCAGTATAGTTGTCCTCACTGTGGCGGTTCAGATAGAGAAAGATTATACGCACTCTACCTTAACAAAATTTTGATTCCAAGTCAATCTTACAAATTATTAGACATAGCACCTTCAGCTAGTTTAGCATCTTTCATCAGAAGTTACAAAAACATAAATTATCGCTCTGCTGATTTATTTATGAGAAATGTAGATGACAAAGTAGATTTAACTAACATGGATATTTATGCTGACAATACCTACGACATTTTTATTTGCTCCCATGTCTTAGAGCATGTCCCTGATGACAAAAAAGCCATGAATGAACTCTATAGGGTACTCAAGCCTGAGGGTTGGGGAATAGCTATGGTACCAATCTTCAAATCCGTAAATATCACAGATGAAGATCCCTCAGAAAATAGACTGAGTGAGAAATGGCGAAGATTTGGCCAGAATGATCATATCCGTCTTTATGCCAAAGTAGACTATAAAAACCGATTGCATGAAGCCGGGTTTAAGGTAAAAGAATTAACAGTAGAAGATTTCAGTATTCAGGAATTCACTTCCAATGGTATAGATATCCACTCAGTATTATATATAGTTTCGAAATAAAGATGATTAATGTTACTAAACCCTTTCTTCCTCCCCGAGAAGAATTTAACGAATATCTAAACGGAATTTGGAGTAGAGAATGGTTAACAAATAATGGACCGCTTGTTAATGAGTTAGAATTAAAGTTGAAGGAATACTTTGAAGTTCCTCATCTGTTTTTCGTTAGCAATGGGACTATAGCTTTACAAATAGCTATTAAAGCTTTAGGGCTTACTGGCGAAATTATAACAACACCTTTTTCATATGTCGCTACTACAAGTAGTATAGTTTGGGAGGGTTGCAAACCAGTATTCGTTGACATTCACCCGAAAACTTTAAATATTGATTTTAGCCTAATTGAAGCAGCTATCACACCTCAAACAACAGCTATATTAGCAACGCATGTTTATGGAAACCCATGCGATGTTGAGGCCATCTCATTGATAGCTGCCAAGCATAACCTGCGAGTAATATATGATGGTGCTCATGCATTTGGCACGAATATCAACAACAAGTCAGTTTTCAACTTTGGCGATGTAAGTACTTTAAGCTTCCATGCTACGAAATTATTTCACACAACTGAGGGCGGAGCTATTATAACTCATGATGCTAATGTTGCAAGGGAAATAGCTTATATGCGCAACTTTGGTCATAACGGACCTGAAAAGTTCTATGGTGTTGGAATCAATGGGAAGAACAGTGAATTCCATGCTGCAATGGGCCTATGCAACTTAAAGTATGTTCCTTCCATACTTCAAAAAAGGAAAGCATTATCAGAAAGGTATGATTCCATGCTTCGAAATTTGAGAGTAGCAAAACCTTTTATACAACCAAATGCGGATTTCAATCATGCTTATTATGCAGTTGTGTTTGAAAGTGAATTGGACTTGCTAAAAGCAATAGAAGCATTACATGGAGTCTACGTATATCCTCGAAGGTATTTTTACCCTTCATTAGAAACTCTTCCTTATATACATTCTGAGCATAACATTAAGGTTTCTAGTGATATTTCTACAAGAGTATTGTGCCTTCCTCTGTATCATGATCTGTCTATCGAAGAAATAGATATGATTTCAAGAGCCCTATTAAGAGCTCAAAATTATTAAATGTAACTATATGCTAATCATTGGAGCGAAGGGACATGCCAAAGATATTTTAAGTGTAATAGAACACAACGATCATCACCATGAGGTCTATTTCTTCGATGATGTAACTGTAAATACACCTCCCACCCTTTATAATAAATATCCTATTTTAAGAACTCAAAAACAGGTTGAAGAGTTATTTCAAAGACAGAACGAGTTTGCAATAGGGCTAGGAAATCCAAAATTAAGGCACATGCTCTCTCAAAGATTCCAGAATATAGGTGGGGTTTTAAAATCAGTAATATCTACTGAAGCAAGTATCGGAAAATGTGAAGTATATTTAGGTGAAGGTATTAATATTATGTCGCGAGTTGTTATTACCAACAGCGTTTCCATTGGAGAAGGTGCTTTGATAAATGCTGGTGTATTAATTCATCATGATGTATACATTGGTCAGTATGCTGAAATTTCTCCTGGGGCGATTATTACAGGTGGAGCTATAATAGAGGAATTCAGTAGCATCGGGGCTAGCGCCACTATTTTACCTAAAATCAGAATAGGTAGGAATTCAATTGTTGGGGCTGGAGCTGTAGTTACAAAGGATGTTCCAGATAACACTACTGTAGTGGGAGTGCCAGCACGCAAACTAATTTGAGCCTTATAAAATTTTAAAATATCAGTGAAAGTAAGTGTTTGTATGATTACCTATAATCATGAACCTTTTATTGCTCAAGCAATAGAAAGTGTAATGATGCAGGAGACAAATTTTGATTTTGAGCTAGTCATTGGAGAGGATTGCTCAACTGATAATACACGAGATATTCTTTTAGAATATAAAAGTCGATTCCCAGATAAGATCAAGTTATTACTACCAAAAGCGAATCTTGGTATGATGACGAACTTCCATGAGACTTTAAATGCTTGTCAAGGGGAGTACATTGCTTTATGTGAGGGCGATGACTATTGGACAAATAAGAACAAACTACAACGTCAAGTAGATTTTTTAGACAAAAGAAGCGATTTCAGTATAGCGTTTCATGCTGCATCAATCAACAATGAAACAACTGGTGAAACAAGAAAATCTAACATAAATCAAAAACCTGTTTCTACAATAGAAGACTTATTTATTGAGAACTTTATTTGTACCGCATCATGCATTTTTCGTAATCGGCTGTTTCCTAATTTTCCAGAGTTCTTCTTAAAGACTGGTGCAGGCGACTGGGTATTACACATACTGAATGCGGCACACGGTAAAATCGCTTTTATTGATGAAGTAATGGCTGTTTACAGAATTCATGAAGGAGGTACGATTTATAATGCTGTATCAACTTCAAAAAAACTTGAACAAGCTTATTTAAGAGATATTAGTACATTTGAATCCATTAATAGCCACTTTAATTTTAAATATAGCAAACAAATAAATAAGCTAATAAGCAAAATCTATCAGCGCATATCTATCATTCACATTCAAAACAATGATAGAAAGGCTGCTATTGCTCATGCAAAAAAATCACTTTTATTGAATTTTGACTTAGCAACAGCAGCTGTTTTGATACCACTTGTATATTCTCCAAGCCCTAAGCATACATATCAAATCATAAAAAAAATCAGGGGGAGAAAACAAGCAGCGAAATAAATTAAAGAATGAAAATAGCTGGAGTTGTTGTACTGTTCAATCCGACAATTGAAGTTGTCAAGAATATACATTCATATATTAGTAGTCTTGCAAAATTGTACATAGTTGACAATTCTGAAACTACTTCTTCTCATCTAATCAGTAATATTATAAACTCTGAATACAATATAGAGTACATACCGCTTTATCAAAACCAGGGTATAGCCCATGCTCTTAATGTTGCTGCTTCTAAAGCACTTGAAGAAGGGTATGAATGGCTACTAACAATGGATCAGGATAGCCAGGGAAGTGATAGGATGGTAGAAAAACTTCTAGTAACTACTAATCTGGTAGAAAAAGATCAGATCGGAATCATTGCCCCTAGATATAAATTGCCCGGCATAACTCTTAATGATCTTCCTCAAAGTATCGAAGAAGTTGAATCTGTAATAACATCAGGCAACCTACTGAATCTTAATGCTTACAAGAACACAGGGCCATTTAGAGAAGATTTTTTTATTGATTACGTTGATTATGAATATTGCCTTAGACTAAGGCTAAAAAATTATAAGATCATTATCAATAATGATATTCATTTAGAACATATTCTAGGTAATCTAAAAAAGCATAATTTTTTAGGTTTAGATTTTACTGCCTCGCATCACAATCCTGTTAGAAGGTATTACATTACCCGTAACCGTTTAACATTACTTAAAGAGTATAAGGATATTTTCCCTAGTTTTTATAAAAGTGAGAAGCGTAATAATATAAAAGAATTTGTAAAGCTTTTACTATTTGAAAACAGTAAACTCAAGAAAATTAAAAGTGTAATCGAGGGATACCTAGACTATAAAAATAATAGGTTTGGAAAATACAAAAAATAATTTTTTCCCTAAAGCATACATCATCTTAGTTAATTACAATGGATGGCATGACACGATCGAATGCCTTGAAAGTGTATTAAAGCTAAACTACAATAATTATCAGGTAATAGTTGTAGATAACAGCTCTCCCAATAATTCACTGAACTTTATAGAAGAATGGGCAAACGGGGACCGCCATGCAGATACATCTGACAATAGCGTCATCCAATCATTGGTATACCCCATTGTAGACAAACCAATTTCTTATGTACTTTATGACAAACAGAAGGCTACTTATGCTGCCCAGCATGTAACTGACTTACCCCAAGTAGTATTCATCCAAGCTGGTGAAAATGGAGGCTTTGCAGCTGGCAATAATGTAGGGATCGATTTCGCTTTGTTGCGTGCCGATGCTGATTATGTGTGGCTACTAAACAATGACACGGTTGTTGACAGAGCAGCTTTGTCTCATTTAGTTAAACACTTTGAATCAGCTACTTCCAAAATCGGAATACTCGGGTCTAAATTGCTTTATTACCATAACCCTTCAGTGATTCAGGCTGTTGCAGGGCAGTATAATCCTTGGCTATGTACAACAGGTCACATTGGCGGAAACACTTTGGATAATGGTCAATATGACTTAAAGCGTATTCCTGATGCAGATTACATAGTAGGGGCTTCCATGTTTATCAGTAAGCAATTTTTATTGGATGTTGGCAACATGCAGGATGACTACTTCCTCTATTTTGAAGAATTGGATTGGAGCTATCGGGGCAAAAAGAAAGGTTGGTCAATAGATGTATGCACTGCTTCAAAAGTATACCATAAAGAAGGCGCCAGTATAAGCACCTCTAATAAAACAGAAAAAAGTAAGCTTGCAGACTATTATTCATTAAGAAACAGATTGTTATTCACTAAGCGTTTTTTTCCGGTAGCACTGCCGTTAGTTTATGCATCTTTTTTGGGTGTGGCCATTAATAGAATAAGGAGAAAACAGTTTGGGAGATTAAGAATGCTTGTTGACATAATTCTTAATAAGGAAGGAGGGTTTAAATGAAGTCGTCCAAATTACACTTATACGATAATAGTCTAATTTCTATATTCTTCTTTTTCCTTGCTTTCAGCTATGCGCTAACCTTCTCGATAGGTTTTCCACTCAAAATTTCAGAGATTGCTCTAGGTGTCATTTTTTTACTGATACTCATTAAAGGCAAGCTAAGAATTTATACTCTTAATCAGAGTAACCACGTATATCTGCTTGTCTTTATTCTATTTGTTGTCGCTTCTACATTTATTAACTTATTTTGGACGTATGACTATCCACTCAATAATTACGAAAGTAGATTTGGATATAAGTTTGATAGTCTTCTTAAGCTAGCCTATATATTATTAGCGTATCTGGCGTTTATCATATCATCAAATGCCCTTACCAACAACCCTTACAGATTTCTAAAAGCTTTCCGGTATGGTGCAATTATAGCATCAGTCTATGCCTGGTATCTATTTTTATCTAGCTTCTTAAATTTGCCGGTATTGAAGCTACCCGGCATGGATGAATTCCCTCAAGTCGTTGACTTTTTTGGACATGTGGTTATTAGAAGTGGGACCTTCAAAGAAGGCAATTACATGGGGCTCTTTTTATTGGTCGCAGGTATAATAGCGCTTTACACTGCACATTATAAATCTGCTTTATTTTTCTTTGTGTCCCTCATCACAACTGTATCTACCATTTCAATTCTATGCCTAATCTTGTTTCTCACATTACATTATTTTAGTACTTACTTTGATCGTAAGAACCTACCAAAATTAGTATTGGTGTTAGCCTTCGGATTAGTTACATTGATTTTACTTCTTCAATTTCAAGCCTTCCGTGCTATTACAGTAGACAAAGTATTTGCGAACACAAAGCAGATTGATCAAACTTCCTATTCGAAAGCAGACAGGCTAAATACGCTCTATACCTCAGTAAACATCAGTAAGTCAAATCCTATTTTTGGTGTAGGTATGTCAAATTTCGCGCTTCATTACAAACAGTATAGCGTCGATAAGAGGTTTGATAACGATGGATTTAAAGTGATTCCCAATAATATATACGCTGAATTACTATCCGAAACAGGTTTTATTGGGCTCCTGTTATTTTGTATTTTCATCTATTCTCTATTCAGGAAATCATCACTTGATGATTCCGGAATCCTAAAGCACGGGCTTCTTGTAATTTTGGTCTACTTCATTGCTTTCCCTACTTTTACCTTACTCTTTATCTGGTTTTACTTTGGTTTGATTGCCTCTCTCAGAAATATACCGAAACTTAACTAATTTATAGTATAACCTCCCCATTCATGCGTAGTTTCGTGGGAATCAACCTAAATATTCTGTGAAGTTAGTTGTCAATGCTCGTTTTCTGACACAGCCCATAACAGGTGTGCAGCGTTTTGCTTTAGAGATATGCTTACAACTGAAGGAGCTATACCCTTTTATACAATTCGTTGCTCCCAAAAATATACTGCATACTGAACTTGCAATGAAGCTTGAAGTATTAACTTTAGGCAAATCGAAGGGACATGTATGGGAACAACTTGAGCTCCCACTTTACCTGAAAGCGAAAGGGTCTCCCCTACTACTCAATTTAGCTAATACGGCACCGCTTCTTTACTCAAATCAAATAGTCACTGTACACGATATAGCATTCAAACTGAATCCACAATGGTTCTCAAAAAGCTTTAGTGCTTTTTATAACTTTTTGATTCCCCAAATAATTAACAATGCAGTCCATGTTTTAACTGTGAGCGAGAGCTCGAAAAAGGACTTGCAGAAAGCCTTTAAGCTTGATGAGGATCAAATAACAGTTATTTATAATGCTGTATCAGCAAACATAAAGACTGAATCCGGAGCCGAGATTACTGAGGCCTATCAACCCTATATTTTGGCTGTAGCCTCTCAAGATCCTCGAAAGAACTTTGATAGACTAGTAGCAGCGTTCCAACAATTGAAGGATGAAAAACTAAACCTTTTGCTAGTTGGTGGTCAGAATAGAAACTTTGCCGAGAACAATTCTCAGCTGTTAGATTCACCAGATAGCAGAATCTTCAGACTAGGATATGTTACTGATTCCCAACTTGCAGCATTCTATAAAAATGCTGAAGCTTTCATTTATCCTTCGCTTTATGAGGGCTTCGGGTTACCAAATATCGAAGCGATGTATTTTGGATGTCCGGTGATTACTTCAGATATTGCATCCTGCCGTGAAGTGTGTGGTGAAGCTGCAGTTTATGTAGATCCCTATAGCACAGAAGATATTGCTAATAGCATCAGACGTGTTTGGACTAATAGCAAATTAAAAACTGAAATGGCAATCTTAGGTAAAGAGCAGAGCAGTACTTATTCATGGGAAAAATCAGCGCACCAACTCTCTCTTCTGATTAACAAGCTTTTAAAAAATAAATAGATTGAAAACTGCTCTTGTGCATGATTGGATCCCTTTAGTGGGGGGTGCTGAAAAAGTATTGGAAGCTATTTACGAAACGTATCCTAGTCCAATTCATACTTTAATCTATAACGACGGAGTCTTAAAAGGCTCTGCTTTGGAAAATGCAAAGATCAAAACGTCTTTCATCCAACGTCTTCCATTTTCACCTAAGAAATATAGAAACTACTTGCCTCTTTTTCCGATGGCAGTTGAGCAGTTTGACCTGTCAGAATACGATTTGGTAATATCTTCGTCATATGCAGTAGCTAAGGGTGCAATAACTAATGCGAATCAATTGCATATATGCTACTGCCATTCCCCTATGCGATATGCCTGGGACCTATACCACCAGTATTTAAGGGATTCTAATCTTAAAAGTGGTTTGAAAGGCGTTTTTGCAAAACTAGTACTTCATTATTTAAGAATTTGGGAAATAACATCGCTTAATAGGGTAGATCATTTCATAGCAAATTCACATTACATAGCTAATCGCATTAAAAAGTTATATAACCGAGAGGCAACAGTTATTTACCCTCCAGTAGATGTAGATAACTTTGATCTTGAAATTCACAAAGGTGATTATTACTTTACAGCCTCCAGGTTAGTTCCTTATAAAAAGGTTGATCTTATAGTCGCAGCGTTTAATAGCATGCCTGACAAGAAACTGGTAGTGTTAGGCGACGGTCCAGAGTATAAAAAAATTAAGGATATGGCTGGCCCAAATATTGAAATGCTTGGGTTTCAGCCTTTCGCTGTGTTAAAAAAACATATGCAAAAGGCGAAAGCCTTTATTTTCGCTGCAGACGAAGATTTTGGAATAACTCCTGTTGAAGCGCAGGCATGTGGTACACCGGTCATAGCATTAGCCAAAGGAGGAGCGATGGAAACAGTAGTAGCTCACCAGACTGGCCTGTTTTTCAAAGACCAAACTCCGGATAGTCTGATTAACACGATACATGAATTTGAGCAGGGAAAAACTTCTTTCGATCCTGTTCAAATTCGTAAAAATGCAGAAAGATTTAGCAGAACTGAGTTCACCACGTCTTTCCGAAACTTTGTAGAGACAAGATATGCTGAAAAGTTTGGATAGGTCTGCTGTTCATCATAGAGTTTTCGTTGTTGGATTGATAGGTTTTGGTTTTTTTCTTTCCTTTCACTTCCTCATTACCAACCTCCTCACTTTCCTATTATTAGCCAATTGGCTACTGGAAGGTGGTCTAAAAGATAAATTTAAAGAGCTTACTTCACAGAAAATTTCTGTAGCAACTATAGCGATATTTTTGGTTTATACTGCTGCATTGCTGTATTCGCAGTATGTTATGGCAGGTGTTAAAATCATAGAAATCAAACTGTCGCTGCTAATTCTCCCTGTTATAATAGCTACAAGCAGTATTTCAAGAGAAGTATTACACAAAATACTTCTCGCATTTATTACAGGTCTTTTGCTGCTATCTTTTAAATCCTGGTTCTTTTTATATATAAACTATCTGCAAAAAAGTGACTTGTTGACTCTTGTCACACAAGGGTCTTTTAGAGATAGCTTTACTCTATATTCTGATATTCACCCCACCTACCTGAGCATCTACATTTTTTTTGCTGTTTTCAGTATTTTGCATCTGTTGTATGAATTTAGAGCTAAAGTCAATTGGCTCACTATAGTATCTGCAACAATTACTGTATTATACCTGATAAGCCTCAACTTATTACTCTCAGCTCGCTCCCCCCTGATCGCATTTTTCCTGATCTCTACCTTGTTGTCAATTGGCTATTTACTTAGAACAAAGCGCTATTATACTTTAGCAATAAGCTTGAGTTTAATATTCTCGGCTGTTTATGTTCTTATTAAGAGCCCCCTGTTAAATAGTCGTTTTGAGGAGATACGAACAACTGCTTTAGCACCGCCAATTGGTATTCACCATAATTCAACTAATATCAGAGTTGCCATCATAACATGCGCCTCTGCGCTTTTGGAAGAAAAATGGGTCTTTGGCTATGGCACCGGTAGTGTACAACCGCAAATGAACAAATGCTATCAGGATAAAAATTACAGCGAAGTACTATACCAAAACAATTACGATTTACATAATGCCTACCTCGATATTTGGTTATCGGTAGGAGTAGTAGGTCTCCTTATTATGATAGGGTTGTATTTTATTTGTATAAAGCACTCACTTAGAACAAATAAGCTCCTATACTTTAGTTTCCTTATCCTTTTTGGTTTTACAAGCCTGACTGAATCTACACTAAGTAGAAACAAAGGAGTTGCGTTCTTCGCACTCTTTAATATTGCCTTAGCATATGCAGATACCAAAAAGAGGACAGAAAAAAATGCCTTTGGTTAATCAAATGCTGAAATTTTCTAAAGATTGAAACTAGTTTAAAAATAAACTGGCTTATAGTTATCTTTGTATATTCCCCATTCGGACTATAATCTACATTAAAAATGCCCGGCCTGTACTCCCGATATATCAAACCCATCCATGCGTTAGGCGATGGTGTAGCCATAACTATTTCGGCTGCAGGTGCTTATTGGCTGACACAGGGGACGTTTATTGGCTTTTTTACCCGGCCTTATGCAAGCTTCTTGCTTTATGGTATTCTAGCCTGGTTCATATGCACGAGCTTACTGGGTATCTATAAGTTTTATAGGGTAACACGGCTTCTCAAAATAGTCGCGAATGTCCTGAAGGTAACGCTGCTTTATCTGATCTTGATAGAGGCGATCCTTAATATACTGGATACTCCTATCTACAGCCGCAGTTTTTTGCTACATCATTATTTAATGCTGGCCAGCCTGGTCATCCTGTGGCGTATTGTCGTTATTACATCACTCCGGTTATACAGAAAGAAAGGCTACAATTACCGCAAAGTCATCATCATAGGCTATACAACTCCAGGCAAAGAGTTGCGTCGCTTCTTTAAAAACCATCCAGAACATGGCTACCGTTTTCTTGGCTTCTTTGATGACAAGCATGCGCAGGAGCCTGGTGTGGTTGGTAAGATTGATGATATAGAGGAGTTTGTGTCCCAAAATGACGTAGATGAGATTTACTGCAGCCCCTTCGAACTGCAGAAGCACCAGATCGTTCAGCTGCTGAGCTTTGTTGACAATAACCTGATTCGCCTGAAATTCTTGCCTGAACCAGGTGGACTGCCTTATCAAAAGTTACAGGTAGACTTCTATGACATGCTACCGGTACTAATCTTTCGCTCAATCCCGCTGGACGATTCGATCAATAAGTTCTTGAAGCGTGCCTTCGACATATTATTTTCATCGCTTGTCATCCTTTTCATTCTGTCCTGGGTGCTTCCTGTCCTGGCCATACTGATCCGACTTGACTCTAAGGGACCGATTTTCTTTAAGCAGGAGCGCTCTGGGCTTGACAACCAGAAATTCAAATGCTGGAAACTCCGGACGATGTATGTGAACAGTGAGGCTAATTCGAGGCAGGCACAAAGAGGCGACTCCCGCATTACACCTATTGGTGCTATTCTTCGCAAAACTAGTTTGGACGAACTACCTCAGTTTTTTAATGTACTTATGGGGCAAATGTCTATTGTAGGGCCAAGACCGCACATGCTGAGCCACACCATGTACTACTCCACGTTGGTGGATAAGTTCATGGTGCGGCATTTCATTAAACCAGGTATAACCGGCCTGTCACAGGTGCGTGGCTTCCGAGGCGACACAAGCGAGATACACCAGATGCGTGGCCGTGTGAAACTCGACATTTTCTACCTGGAGAACTGGTCTTTCTTCCTTGATCTGAAGATTGTCTTTTATACCGTGTACAACATGCTGCGCGGTGAAGACAATGCATTTTAAAAATCAACCTACTCATTTGCTCCTGTTTTAGTAACTTCGCCTGCAAAGTTGAAAACATGAGCAAGGAAAAACCATCTATACCGAAAGGAACCCGTGACTTTGGCCCCGCCGTAGTGGTCAAGCGCAACTATATATTTGGCGTGATCAAGCGCACCTTTGAGAAATTCGGCTACCTGCCCCTCGAAACACCTGCCATGGAGCAGCTCTCCGTACTCACCGGTAAGTACGGCGACGAGGGCGACCAGCTCATCTTCAAGATTCTGAACTCCGGTGATTTTCTGTCCAAGACATCTGCCGCTGACATCGAGCAGGGTTCCAAACACCTGACCCGTAAGATATCTGAAAAGGCCCTCCGTTACGACCTGACCGTGCCCTTTGCCCGGTTTGTGGTGATGAACCGCAACGAGATCAGCTTCCCGTTCAAGCGATACCAGATTCAGCCAGTATGGCGTGCCGATCGTCCGCAGCGTGGCCGTTACCGTGAGTTTTACCAGTGCGATGCCGACGTGGTAGGCACCAACTCCCTGCTTTGCGAAGCCGAGATTGTGCAGATGATTGATGAGGTGCTGGGAAGCTTAGGAATGACAGACTTCACCATCAAGATCAACCACCGTGGTATACTGGCAGGTATAGCGGAGGCCATCGGTGAAAAAGGTCGTGAGGGCGATATTTGTGTGGCCATCGACAAGCTTGACAAAATTGGTGCGGAAGGGGTGCGTAAAGAATTGCTTGAGCGAGGTATAGCCGAAAGTGCTGTTGACAAGCTGGAACCCCTTTATGATTTGAAAGGATCTAACAAAGAGATACTGGATCAACTCCAAACACTGCTGGGCGGCACAGAAGAAGGCCAACGTGGCTTGAAAGACCTACTGGAAGTGTGGGAATATCTGGATAATCTCGGCAGCGATGCCCTTACAACGCAAAATCTGTCTGGTCAGCCACGTCTGCAGTTGGATGTGACACTGGCTCGGGGTCTCTCCTACTATACCGGCTGTATCTTTGAGGTGAAGGTAAACAATGCAAACATGGGCAGCATCAGCGGAGGCGGCCGTTATGACAACCTGACGGGGATGTTCGGTATGCCAGGCGTGTCGGGTGTGGGCTTCTCTTTCGGTGTGGATCGCATTTACGATGTGCTCGAGGAATTGCAACTCTTCCCGGCTAGCAGCGAGGTGGGCACTAAGGTACTGATCGTGCAATTCGACAAAGAATCTGAGCGCTACGCTTTACCATTGCTACAGAAACTGCGCAATGCAGGTATAGCCTCGGAACTTTATCCGGAAACCGCCAAGTTGAAAAAGCAGATGAGCTACGCCGACCAGAAGAAGATTCCGTTTGTGCTGCTAATTGGATCTGAAGAAATGGCTTCTGGCAAACTGAAGCTGCGTGACATGCAGACAGGCGAACAAGACGAGCTTTACATCGACGACATCATTGCCCAGCTGAAATCTGAAGCAAATTAAAACAAACTATGAGCGACGTTCACCATATCTCCAGCCAGCATCTTAGCCTGGAGCGAATTGAGGAAATCATTAGCCGCAGGTATACCCTAGCTTTGTCACAGGAAGCGGAGGAGCGCATATTACACTGTTATAACTACCTGCACCGTAAGATCGCCAACACCGATGCCAGTATCTATGGCATTAATACCGGCTTCGGCTCACTTTACAAGAAACAGATTTCCCACGATAACCTCGAACAACTCCAGCGTAACCTGATGATGTCGCATGCCTGTGGTATGGGGGACGAAGTGCCGGCAGAAGTGGTGAAACTAATGCTGTTGCTCAAAATTCAGTCGCTGGCCTATGGTAACAGTGGTGTGCAGTTGCAGACCGTAAAGCGCCTGATCGATTTCTATAACCGCGATATTTACCCGATCGTGTACCAGCAGGGTTCACTTGGCGCAAGCGGTGACCTGGCTCCGTTAGCACACCTTTGCCTACCGCTGATCGGCTTAGGAGAGGTTTATTACCAGGGCTACCGCCTGGAAAGTCGCCACGTGCTGGAAATGTTCAGTTGGGAGCCGATTGCTCTACAGGCAAAAGAGGGACTCGCTTTGCTGAACGGCACCCAGTTCATGGGTGCTTATGGGATACATTGCATTTTGCAAGGCCGCCGCTTATCGCGCATGGCTGATGTGGTGGGCGCTCTTTCACTGGATGCCTTTGATGGCCGGATCGAGCCGTTTAACCACCTCATCCATCAGGCCCGTCCACATCCGGGTCAGCTCGAAACGGCCGCTACGTTCCGACAACTGCTACAGGGCAGTGAGTTGATCAGCCAGTATAAGCAGCATGTGCAGGATCCTTATTCCTTCCGATGCATCCCACAGGTACACGGAGCCTCTAAAGACGCTATCCGCTATGCTGAGAAAGTGATTTTGACTGAAGTCAACTCTGTAACTGACAATCCAAACATCTTCCCGGACGAAGACGAAATCATTTCGGGGGGTAACTTCCATGGGCAACCCTTGGCGTTGGCACTGGATTTCCTGGCAATCGCATTGGCCGAACTGGGCAGCATATCCGAGCGTCGTACTTATCAGCTAATCTCAGGCAGCCGTGGTTTACCGGACTTTCTTGTGGCGGAACCTGGTTTGAACTCCGGTTTTATGATAACGCAGTATACGGCTGCTTCCATTGTGAGCCAGACCAAACAGCTTTGCACACCAGCCTCGATTGACACCATCCCGTCATCAAATGGTCAGGAAGACCACGTTAGCATGGGCTCTAATGCCGCTACAAAGCTGTATAAAGTGGTGCAGAATGTGGAACGTGTGCTGGCTATTGAACTCATGAACGCCGCTCAGGCCATGGAATTCAGACGTCCGCTACGTACCTCAGTGCAACTGGAACAACTTGTGGCTGATTTCCGTGAACAAATTCCATTTGTAAGTACTGACCGTATAATGCATCCGGATATGGAGCGCAGTGTGGACTTTATCAGAGCCTGCCATTTACCCGCTTTTATGGCGTAGGCCTTTCTCGTTATTTATCAGAAATCCGCAATAGCTCATTGAGTTGCTGCGGATTTCTCTTTTATACATACTGACCAGATAGATCAAATTAATTAGACACTCGTCTTCATTCAGTCTTTCACGGCCCGGGTAACTGATTGCTCAACGCGTTTTCATATACCTGAAATTTAAGTATAGGCTTTTCTCCTATCACTTGCTTGACTATATTCGTAGCACACCCTATACCTATCGCTTGAGATTACTGCTTTTCATATTGTTCCTGTTGGCTGCTATACCTGTTTTGGGGCAGGAAGGCTGTTTTAGGGCTTTCCAGAATGGGCAACCAGTAACGGTAATCTGCGCAGGTATACCTGTTTTTTTTGAGGATTGTAGCACCGACCAAAACGTGCGGTATACGACTTTTTATGATCCAGGTCCGAAGGCATTTGACCCTCAGAATTTTAATCAGGATGAATTGGTAAATCGTGGTGCTGATGGCCGATTCCAGTATACCTACACGGATCCCGGCAAATACATCATCACGCAGATCATCAACCGGGGTGGCGGCAACAGCACGACCATAGAACCATTGGAATTTGAAGTGGTAGCCACTCCTGCCCCTCAATTCACAATACAAGCCTGTGCCAGTCGCTCTGTGCAAGTGACTATTGCTGACGTAGGGTATGATCTTTATGATATCGATTACGGTGACAATACGGTGGTAAGAGATGTAAAGGCCGGGGAGCAGGCTTTCTATACCTATCAGGGTACGGCTCCCTCGTATACCATCAGCGTACGGGGCAAGTATTCAGGAGGCGCTTGCGGAATGAGCAGTTCGAATATGGTAACGCTTTTGCCTACTCCTCCCACGCCCGTGATCGCACAGCTGGAAGTATTGCGTGAAGCGGTTGACGGGGAGATACTGTTTACACTGGAAAATTTACAGCCAGGCTATCGCTACGTGCTGGAGCGCCGTATAACTGCAACTGGAAATTTTGAAGCCATTTATACCAGCGCACCACTCAGCCAGAACAGGTGGCCTGACTTCAGAATAGGCAATGTAGATACCCGGCAGCCCATACAGTTCAGACTTCGCCCTACAGATAATTGCGGTAATCAGCTTTCAGTATTTTCAGCCCCGGTCAGTAGCCTGGTATTGGGCGTGCAAACAGGCAATGAATTGGCCAACTTAAGTTGGTCAGGTATAGCAGGTGCTATACAACGCTACACCATAAACCGCGATGGTAATCTGATCGCGGAACTGAACAGCTCGACCACCACATACACTGACCGAAATCTGAGCTGCGGACAGAACTATTGTTACCAGGTCAACTCTATTCTGAATAATGGACAGAGCCGGTCGATCTCAGCGTCTCGCTGTGTTCAGGCCACTTCCACAGCTACGCCACCCACCGGTTACCTGTACAGTACCTATGACCAGACCAACCAAATACAACTCTCGCTAAATGTACCAAATGGCCAGACAGCACAGCAGATTCGCTATCTGCGCAGCGTCGACGGCGAGCCATTTTCTGACCTGATCATCAGTCAGCAAACGAAGCATGTTGATGCATTGCAACCACTGAGTCCGGTTTGCTACCGCGCTAGCTATACCAATCCCTGTGAGCGGAGCTCAAGTCTAAGTAACACTACTTGCCCTGTATTCCTGATTGCATTGCCACAGGAAAATAGTCCGGTCATTACGTTGGGCTGGACCGGCTATGTTGGTTTTCCGGATGGGGTAGGTCAGTATACCATTGAGCTTCTGGACACTGATAATCGCATTGTCAGCAGTATACCTGTTACAGGAAATACTTACATCGAACGCAACCCAAGCAACGATTTGCAGGAGTTGCGTTACCGTGTTCGGGTAACTTCAGGAAGTGGCAGTGCCACTTCCTATTCCAATATAATAGTCATTCAGCAGCCATTGCAGCTGCATATCCCGAATGCATTCACGCCAAACGGCGACGGACTCAACGATGTGCTGGAGGTAAAAGGCCGATTTATCACTTCCTACAACATCAAGGTATACAATAACATGGGGCAGGTCGTATTCAGCTCCGACTCCCAGCAAAACAGCTGGGACGGCACATACCAGGGTAAGCCACAACCCGCCGGGGCCTATGCCTACGAACTAAACGTGACAGCTCTCAACGGACAGACGCAGCGCCGCACGGGCACCATTACACTGTTGCGTTAAATGGTACCTGTACAGACATCGCGCGGCTATGTTTATTGGGTCAATACAAGTCTGACCGATTCATGATGATTGTCACTGCTGAGGCGCAGTAGGTATATGCCTTTCGGCAAATTAGCTACATTAACGTGTATTTCTGTTTGTTCATCTGCAAGGGCTCTGCCCTGTTTTACCTCTTGCACAAGCGCCCCTTTCAGGTCGTAGAGCGAGATAGCGTAGTCACTTTCCTGTTCGAGCGCGAAGCGCAAGGTTGCCTCGGAAACAGCGGGGTTCGGATATACCTGTAAGCTGGCTACCATACCTTCCGCACCATCTCTTCGGCCCGCAATAAGGTCGTCCTGCTTATCTTTCCCGTTGATGACGATGTTACCCCAGCCGATACGAGGCCCCGTTTCATTGCGCAGGTCGTAAATGTCGCCTCCTGCCTCAAAGTTATCGAATACAAGAGCATTGCCGCGGTCCATGTCCCAGATGCGGATACGGAATTGGTCGTTGGGATCGTTTTTGCCTTTGCCGCCCGCATCACGCACCGATACGATGTATCCGTAGCGCCCGATACCCTGCAACTGGGCAGTGCCTTTCCAGATGGCTTGGTTTCCTGTAATCACAAGCCAGTCGAGTGCGCCACTTTGGGAGAATTTCTGCTTGTTCACAGTAAGCTGCACAGTGCCCTGTGGCTTAGTGGCCTGTTTGTTCTGATACCGCACGGAGAAGGAAAACTCCGCTTCTAGCTTATGGTTTTGGGGGATGCCTCCCAGTCCGAAATGGGCCAACGCAATGCTACCTGTACCTTTCACATGGCCCGCCTCGGGGTCGTAAATAATGTGCCACTGGTTGTAGTCATCGTTGGCTGCCTCCAGGCAACTTTCTGTAAAGTCGAGTCCCACCTGATAGATGCCAGCCTGAGTATAAGTATGTTTGCCTGTAATGCGGGATGTCCCAAAAGCGGTATAGGACATTGTCGGCTCAGAACCGTCGCCCCAGGTCCAGCGCACACCAGTATCTTCGTGCAGAATGTAAGGAGAAAAATCGGCGGTAGTGCGTGCCTCCCAACCGGCCCTTATGGCATAAGGCGCCAGGTATAGCTGCACGTTTACAGGTATAGCACAGGTGGGTACTTCTCCTTGGCTATACTTCACAGTCAGGATGTCGAGGTTTGTGGCAAGTGATAACGTGGCGCCTGTGACAATCACGTTTCGCTCATTGTCCAGGGCCAAAAGTCCGTAGTCCGATAATTCAGACTTTACCACCTCCCATATCCTGGCCCCATCCGACTTACGATATTTGGTGGTGTGTACCCCGTCTGTGTTCCTGGCCGTGACATAGATGCCTCCTTCCTGATCAAGCTCAATTCCTGATAGCACACCTTGAAAAGGTGCTGTCCACACAACTCCTGGCTCTTCTGCACTGAATTTTATCACATGCGGCACGCCATTTATGAAGCCAGTCACATACGCTCCTCCTGCATTATCGACCTGCAAGTTGTCTAAGCGGCCTGGTGTTGTGCCTTGGTCGATGGTGGGCTGTCGCCACACGAATGCGCCACTTTCAGCACTGAACTTGAGCATATAAGATACACGTTCATCTGTGTTCAGGTCATCAAAGGCAGCTACATATACACCACCTGTAGTGTCCACAGCTACACCGGATGCACGGTGGACCGTTTGTCGGTTCTGACTATTGTACTCTTTGAGCCAGACAAGGCTTCCATCTGTACCGGCGTATTTGGCCAACACCAGATTGTTGGCAACTCCCGGTGCTGGCATACTGCCCGTCACATACACATCACCTACCTTATCCAGCGTAAAGGCAGCCAACTCCAGAAACTCCGTATCACCCAGATAAGGACTATACCTCTTTGTCCAGATGCCTTCTCCTGTTACTGCATCAACCTTGCTAATGAAATGCTCAATAGGCACATTGGGCGTATAACGGACCATTCCCATAATGTAGAGGTTCCCCTGGTTATCCAAACGCAATTCTTGGCCCGCATTGGAGGCGGCAGGGCGATGGGTTGATTTCCAGATAAGCTCCCCAGTTGCACTGTCCAGTTTGAGCAACGCAATAGCAGCACCTGAATCACTACTATTACGCTCTTCCAGCATCACGTACACGCTGCCCATGGCATCTACCACTAAATGCTGGCCTTCGGTAGCCAGGTTGTCATCATGTTGCTGTGTCCAAAGAAGCTCTCCTTCAGGTGAATACTTGAGTATGATAACGAACTTGCTTCCTCCTGGTAAGTCACTCCGCTCAGATACGCCGGTGATATATACATTACCTGCATTATCTGTGGTCAAACCGGCAGGTCGGTCAGTGCCCGGAGTTGTGTTGATGAAAGGAGTATAGAAGATAGGTTCTCCACGGGCCGCTTGGATGCTGGATGCAAATAGATGGGATTCTCCGGCGCCTGTAGTGCCGCCCAGGTGCAAGGTACCTGCTTTAGAAATAGACAGGTCTTCCAGCATGGCATTGGTTTCGTCTGGAGAGGTATATTCCCAATCTTGCTCTCCGCTATTTCCGCTGTACCTGCGCACTACATACCTATTGCCGGTAAAATTGCCTCCCAGGTATAGGTTGCCTGCCCTGTCAGAGTCCATGTCGACGACAGTCTCCTGCAACAGGTTTGACCAGTTCAGATTACCACGTGATGCGCTATACCTTGATATTTCATTTCCTTCTGCCACAGTGCCCCTTAGGTATAGACCGCCAGCCTCGTCAGCCAGCAACTGCTCAGGTATTCCCGAGCTTGCTAGTTGCTGCAGCCATACCTGGCTGCCGTTCGCTGCGTCATACCTGATCAGGAAACTGCCTTCCGGACTATTGGGTTCGGCCGCATACTGTATTCCTGCTATAAAGACGCCTCCTGCATCATCCAGGGCAAGTTGCATAGCACGGTTCTGCAGGGCAGTGTCATGCTGCTGCTGCCAAACCAAAGAACCATCTGCGCCGCTTCGCTTTGTTGTAAGGGAGCGACTGGCATTCTCCTTGACACCTATGCTTCCGGTCAGGTAAATGTCCCCTCGGCTATCGAGTGCTATACCTGCCAGGTGTTGATAGTCAGCTGGGTTAGTGCTGCCAGATAAGCTTTCCCGCCAAAGCCTTTCGCCACTCGAGGCATCATATTTATAAAGCGTGGAGAAATCGCCGGGAGCTTCAAAATAAACAGAGCCCACCATAAACAAGCCTCCCCTCATGTCTGCCAATATTTGTATACCTGTTATGGTATTAAAAGGGGTCTCCAATTCCTGCCAAAGCATTTGGCCATCTGACAGATTATATTTCACCAAATACACGGCTGTTCTGGAGCCCACGTCAACTGTGGACGCTGCTACGTAAAAACCCGTTTCGTCTAGCGTGACATCCACCAAGGTATACGGATACTGGTAAAGAGGCAAACGGTGCTGCCAAAGCAGTTCGCCAGTGGGACTAAACTTAGCCGCTACAAAAGCATCAAAATTGGAAGGAGCATCCATAGAAGTGCTCTTGCTGTTGCCGGCCACATAAGTGTTACCGGCTGCATCGGTGGCAATAAGGGCTCCTGACTCAAAGGTAGGAAAGTCATTGTTGTAGCGCTTCTCCCACTCTTCCGTAACCTGTTGTGCCGCAGCAGGCGCATTCAGCGCAAAAAGAAATATAACAGCAAAAAGAATTTCATAGCCCCTTCCGGGCATGCGTAAAGAAACTGACATAAACATTGGGTAAAATTTAATTCATAGCACGGAGTACCAACCACACGCCGGAGCAATGTTATTCCGGAAACAAGAAGTAAGGAGGGTGAATGAATCAACAGGACGCAGGTATACGCTACCTTAAAGCCCCAAAATCAGGCAGAGCAAAGAATAACCTGTATTATAATACGAAAATATTCTGGTACCGATTGGGTGAATTTTGCATCTATCCTCTGCTGATAATACAAAGATACACTTGCAAATGAAGCATCTCACATGACGTCGGATAGCCGACTACTCTTAAAGCAAATACAAATGGTAAATTGAGTCCAAATATAAAGGAGATGTCATATTATAGTTTGAGTACTTATTTAGTATACCCATCCGAATTCCGGGCATAGCTTCGTTTCAATTCAACTATCGGGCTCGGTTAACAGCCGTGCTGGCCCATAATTTCCCGATTAAAATATATGCTTGTATATTTGTATACCCCTCGGCACCGAAGGGACGTTTATACCTGTAGTACACCAAAAAGAAGATAGACTATGTTTGATATGATGGGCATGATGGGCAAGATGAAAGAAGTCCAGGCCAAAATGAAAGAAGCGCAGGACAACCTGCAACATATTACCGTTACAGCCGAGTCGGGCGCGGGCCTTGTGAAGGCGACCGTGAATGGGCAGCGCAAACTCCTTAAAATAGAGATCGACGACTCCATTCTGAACACCAACGACCGCGACATGGTGAACGACCTCGTGGTAGCAGCCGTGAACAATGCCATGCTGACAGCGGGCGAGCGTGCGCAGGAAGAAATGAAGAAGAGCACAGAAGGCCTTTTACCTAACATCCCTGGTTTAGATTTAGGAAACTTTGGTCTCTAATCCCAGCCTCACGGCTATTGTTATACTTAACTGGAACGGGCTCCGCTATTTGCAGGAGTTCCTGCCATCGGTGGTGGAAAACAGTCCGGGCTGTGCAGTTATCGTGGCCGACAACAACTCGACCGATGGCTCCATTCCCTTTCTGAAAGCGCACTTCCCGGAGGTGCGTATCATCCAAAACGACGATAACTACGGTTTTTGCGCAGGGTATAACATTGCCCTGCGCCAGGTAGAGGCCAAGTACTATGTGCTGCTCAACTCGGATGTGCATGTGCCCCCGGGCTGGACTGAGCCGATCATCGGTTTAATGGAAGCTGACGAAAACATTGCCGTCTGCCAGCCTAAGATCGTTTCACAGCAGCACCCTGATTTCTTTGAGTACGCCGGTGCTGCCGGAGGTATGTTGGATGCCTTAGGATACCCTTTTTGTCGGGGACGACTTTTTGAGACTTTGGAAGAAGACAGAGGGCAGTACAACGATGTGCTAGAGGTATTTTGGGCAACGGGTGCCTGCATGTTCGTTCGGGCCAATGTCTATCATGGATTGGGCGGATTAGAGCCTGCCTTTTTTGCGCACATGGAGGAGATTGACTTCTGCTGGCGGGCCAAGAACGTGGGCTATAAGGTAATGTATAATGGGAACAGCCAGGTATACCATGTGGGAGGCGGCACGCTGCATAAGTCGAACCCACGCAAAACATACCTGAACTTTCGCAATGGCATGGCGCTATTGTACAAAAACCTGCCGGCAGGCGAGCTGTTTTCAACTGTTGTTATCCGCATTCTGCTGGACTGGGTAGCGGCCCTGCGCATGTTGCTGGCAGGACAAACTGCCGACGCGAAAGCAGTGCTTCAAGCGCATGCTGACTTGCTGCGCAAAAGTAAGTACTGGCGAAATCGCAGGAAGGAACAGCAGCTGAAAGGTACTTTTCCAGCGATGACGGGCATTTACAAAGGAAGTATTGTGTGGCAGTACTTTGTGCGCCAGCGACGCACAGTGCGGGATTTATAGATCCCAAACAGTGCTGCGTTCACGGCGCAGGTGCTTGCTGACGTTCATCCAGAAGGCCATAATGAAATAAAGGATAATCGGCGAGCCCAGTGTGAAAAACGAAATGTAGATAAAGGATAGGCGTATGCTGCTAGAGGCTATTCCAAGCTTCTCTCCCAACATGGCGCAGACACCAAAAGCCTGAGATTCGATAAAGTATTGTAGCCTTTTCACTTTCGTTTGATTTAATTTTAAAAGTAGGAAATTATTAGATTTCCATCAAAAATATTGACAAAAATCGTGGCATTGCATGGTATAAACGCATGCCCCCAGCTATATCTTACGTTGGTTACCCTAATCTGGTATGAAACACAACAAAAAAAACGCCGCTTTGTTCCTGCCACTCGCCGTGGTGATGTTCGCAACCAATACTGGTTGTACACTGCAGCGCATGGTAAAGCAGGCTGAAAAGCAGGAAATAGAAGTCACCCCTAATCCTCTTGCAGCCAACGGTGAAGAGGTAGTTTTTGAGATGAAGGCAACCCTGCCTGAGAAGATGCTCAAAAACAACCAGGACTACCGCTACAAGATCGATGTAGTATACGAAGCCGATGGCCAGCAGCGCGAACACCTGGGTGCATTCAACTTCGATATTGGCAATTATCTGTACGAGAACCGCCGCCCGACCATCACACAGGAATTTTCCTTCCCATACGCCCCGCACAAAAACAAAGGCCGCCTCCTGGTACAGGGCACTGCGATTGACAAGCGCAAGCGTGACCGCGTAGCCTATACCCCGGAAGAACAGGTGGCAACAGGACTGAACACCACCGCCCTGCTGATGGTGCGCAGCAATGACTATACCTACGTGCCTGACAATTATAAAACCATAGCCGAAGGTCCTGCGAGCATTCTGTTTTACTTTGACGATAATCAGTTTGCCACGAAGAACTACCTCGGTGAGAACCTGCCCGTGCTGGACCAGTACGCCATGGATACGGTAAAACAGCAAACCATTAAGATCAAAGGAAGCCAGGCGCCGAACGAAAACGGCACTGATCTGGCTCAGAAGCGAGCCAAAGCCCTGGCCGACTACTATCGCAGTAAGGTTAGTGCACTCGACTACTCAGGCAAAAAGGTAGAGATCAGTACAGAAACGGAACCAACCGATTGGAGTACACTGCTGGAACGTGTGAATAAGTCAGCACTCCCGAAAGCACAGAAGCAGGAAGTGGCCCGAATCTTTCAGGATGCAGGGTCCGATAAGCAGAAAGCGGATGCCCTGCAGCAGAGCGCTGCCTTTGATTATATCCGACGCTACGTTTACCCTACCATGCGCTTTGCACGTGTGGAGGTGGACTATAACCGCGCCCGCAAGTCAGACTACGAGCTATACCTGCTGGCCCGCCGCATTGCCGACGAATCTGCCAGCGCCGATGTGCTCACTGCCGAAGAGTTGCAGTATGCTGCTACTCTGACTCCCCTGCTGACTGAGCGTCGCAAGCTGTATGAAGCAGCCGTGAAAACCACAGACAAATGGCCCGCTTACTACAACCTAGGCGTGGTTTATACCGAGATGGCCCGCAAAGACTACCGAACCAAGGCCCGGGAAGCACTGCTCGACAAAGCGATTCACAATCTGAATTTTGCCGGTTTCCGCAACCCAACTGCTGACGTAAATTACGCCTTGGCCAGTGCTTATCATCTGCGTGGTGAGCGCGAGAAAGCGCTGCAGATCTACGACTACGCCATCCGGCTGGGTGGTGAGCAGGAACTTTTGCACCGTATCTTCACTGACAAGGCCGCACTGGAGATGGAGATGGGGCGCTACGACGAGGCTATCCGCAGCCTGACCTATTCTGGCGACGATTATCAGACCAACATGAACCTGGGGCTAAGTTATCTGCTGAAGGAAAACTACGACGGAGCCCGTGGCTATTACGAAAAGGCACTGGAACTGAAACCCGATGATGCGCTGGCACACTATTCCCTGGCTATTGTAGGTGCCCGCCAGCAGAACGAAGGAATGATGAACATTCACCTGCGACGGGCCATCCGACTGGACCGCAGCTACATGGAGCGTGCTTTTGATGACCCGGAGTTTGCCGCTTACCATGGCAAACAGACGTTTCGGGAAGCGATGATACGATAAGTTGTGCGCTATACATTGCAAATTGACAGACTTATCTTAATTTTACCCACAGAACCGAGATTATAACATTTATATGCGAAGTATACAGTTTAGAGAAGCCCTTCGTGAAGCCATGTCAGAAGAAATGCGCCGCGATGAGAGCGTATTCCTGATGGGTGAAGAAGTAGCCGAATACAATGGTGCTTACAAAGTGAGCCAGGGCATGCTGGACGAATTTGGTCCGGAGCGCATAATTGACACTCCTATTGCTGAGCTTGGCTTTGCCGGTATTGGTGTAGGTGCCTCAATGAATGGCTTGCGCCCGATCGTGGAATTCATGACCTTCAACTTCTCGTTGGTGGCTATTGACCAGGTGATCAACTCTGCCGCCAAAATGATGTCTATGTCAGGTGGTCAGTACTCTTGCCCGATGGTATTCCGCGGCCCGACTGGTAGCGCAGGTATGCTGTCTTCTCAGCACTCACAGAACTTCGAAAACTGGTATGCCAACACCCCTGGTCTGAAAGTAGTAGTTCCTTCAAACCCTTATGACGCTAAAGGTCTGCTGAAGTCTTCTATCCGCGACAATGACCCTGTGATTTTCATGGAGTCGGAGCAGATGTACGGCGACAAAGGCGAGGTGCCTGAAGAAGAATACCTGATTCCGATCGGTGTAGCTGACATCAAACGCGAAGGCTCTGACGTAACCATCGTTTCGTTTGGCAAAATGATGAAAGTTGTCTTGGCTGCTGCTGAAGAACTGGCAAAAGACGGTATCAACGCTGAAGTGATTGACCTGCGCACTGTACGTCCGATCGATTACAAAACACTGATCGAGTCTGTAAAGAAGACCAACCGCATGGTGGTAGTGGAAGAAGCATGGCCACTGGCCTCTATCTCTGCTGAGCTGGCTTACCACATTCAGAGCAACGCGTTCGATTACATGGATGCGCCAGTGAAGCGTGTAACCTGCCGCGACGTGCCACTTCCTTATGCTCCTACTCTGATCGAAGCTTCCCTTCCAAACGTGGAGCGTACGATTGAAGCAGTGAAGCAAGTAATGTATAAGAAAGCTTAACCCGCTTTTTCACATAAATTTAAAAACGCCCCCTGGCTTCTGAGTCAGGGGGCGTTTTTTCTTGATAGAAACTTTCTTGATAGGATTTGCTACTGCTAATGTGAAGTCACTGGTGAGGAAAATATACAAGGTCCTCCTAAAGTCTTTAATAATTAAATTGAAAGTAACTGCCTACATCGAATGAGCAGATCTTTCCTGTTTCTAATCCAGTATTCTTACAGCGATAGGATTTAGGTGTTCGCCTTCATTTTCGACCTGTACCTCTACTCTACTGCCTTCCTTCAGTTGGTCGAATGTAACTGTTTCACCGTTTCTGGTCAGCGTAGTCGTCTCTCTAAAATAAAGTTCGAGTGTTTGGTTATCGTCAGTTTCCACATAGATCTCAGTCCTTTCAGGTTCTACTTTTTTCACTCTGCCTTGATACGTGCCAGATGCTACGGAACTGGCTTCGCCATGCTGTGATTCCATTTCATTTGAGCCATCATGCTGTGACTCCATTGTAGCTGTGGTGCTATCTGTGGTATCGGTACCGCCATCCTGGCAACTGAATAGAAATAGGGAGAATAGCGCAAAGGCTGCGAATACTGATTTAAGGTTTTTCATAGTTTTGGTTTTTTAATTTTCTAATACTATATCTCTTGTTTCATTTACAACTGCCTGTTTTATACGCTTCAGCCAAAAATTGTTTGTTCAGAGCCAATTGAGATCCCTTTAGTTTAGCCCTGACTTCCGCTTTACCTCTACTTTGCCAGTGTCCTGATCTTCTTCTACCTCCTGCTTCTCTACCTTCACGGCTGTATCGGATGGTCTTATGCCCTGGTCATGCTCTTCGGAATATACCTGCGTAAATTCTGCTCCAAGCAGAAAGATAATCGAGGTATAGTATACCCAAACCAAAATAAGCACGAGCGAACCCGCTGCGCCGTAAGTGTCGGCCAGCGGATCGTGCTGAAAGTAAATGTTGAGGATGTATTTGCCAAGTGTGAATAAAATGGCCGTCACGATAGCACCAACCCACACATTGGGCCATCGAATTTTAGCATCAGGCAGCACTTTGAAGATGGCTGCAAAAATAACGGAGGCAATGGCAATAGAGACCAGTATGTTTCCAATAGTAACCAGGTATACCGCTATACCTGATAGTTCCTGACGCAGGTAATCATACACTAGTCCCAGCACCACATCAACGGAAAGCGAGACGAGCAGCAGAAACCCAAAACTGACTACCAGCGCCAGTGACAGGATACGGCCGAGTACCAGCTTCATAATGCCTTTATCTGGCTTTGCTTTCACCTTCCACATGGCATTGAGTGAGTCCTGCAGCGCCACAAAAACAGTAGTAGCGCTAAATGCCATCACCAGCACCCCCACGATTGTTCCAATCGCGCTCGACTCCGACTGGCTGGCATTTTCAATAATGCTCTGGATCTGGGATGCGCTGTTGCGTCCCACAATGCCGCCAACCTGATTTACGACTTCCCCCCGCACTGCATCCTGCCCAAAAGCAGCACCCGCAATGCGGATGGTGATAATGAGGACAGCTGGCAATGAGAAGATGGTATAAAAGCCGATAATGGCGGCGTAATCCAGCGGATTGTCGTCGAAGAATTTTTTAAAAGTCCGCTTGGTTAGCTCCCATGTTGTTTTAAGCTTCTTTTGCATACCTGCTTTCTGTGTCTCTTAAGTAATCCCATACGGCAAAGCCTATTACAGGATTTAAGAAAGCAGTGTCATGCTAGTCAGGCTGCAGTACCAATCGGGCCAGGTAGTTGCCGTATTCACCCTCGTAAAGCTGCTCAAAGGTATAGCCGTGCGCTGTGGCGTAATCTTCAAGTATCGCAGGATCTATGAACAGCCATTTAAACTCGCCTGTCTGGTGGGATTTGTAGCGCATGTTGTATAACACTTCGCCATAGTAGCCCGCATTCAGGTCAAGCAGCACCGACCCGTCTTCTTCTTCAAACATGTACAGGATATCAGACGACTCAAGCAGGAGCTGCCCACCGGGGATAAGCAGCGATTTAGCGTGTTCCAGGAACCGCTCCAATCCTTCCAGATCACCTGCTATACCTATGCCATTCATTAGCAGCAGCAGCGTATCATATCGTTCACCTTCCAGTTTGAAAATATCCTGCTGCACTACCTGCTGTACACCTTGCTCCCGCATCGCCTGCACCGCTCCAGCTGATAAATCGAGTGCTGTCACATTTACACCGCGTTCCTGCAGTGCTAAGCTGTGGCAACCAGCACCAGCGCCTACGTCAAGTACCCGCCCTTGGCACTGCTCCAACGCCAGCAACTCGAGTTCCGGCATCTCTTCGGTTGTCCGAAACAGGTAGGCTACCGCTATCTCATCATCCTCAGCCAAGTTACTCTCCACCACAATGGTTGCTTCCCGGCTTCCTGCCATATAGTCCTGAATAGCAGCGCCTACAGGGTCATTGGTAATCTTCATGGTATCTTGAATATTTTTACAAAGTAAATGATTATCAGCCTTTCTTTTACAAAAGTTGAACTTATCCAATTATATATTTTACTTCATATTAAATCACCGGCCTTATTATCAGACAATTAGAAGTAAAAATACAGCATTACCTGTTGCACTAATCAGAAATTTATGTAGCTTAGCAAGCAATAACCGACCTATACCTACGTATACCTATGAGCACAGCACTATTTAGCCACATTCAATTGATGAATCCATTGCTTGAAAGCCGTTATTTAAAACTGCAGGAGTCGCGTAACCGACTAATCGACGAGCTGGAAGGGCTGGACGAAGAACTTCTAAACCGACCTGCCGCCCCTGACAAATGGTCTATCAACCAGATTGTGGCCCACCTGATTCAGGTAGAGCAACTGACAAATAGCTACATACAGCGTAAAATTCAGGAAGAAGAACTGGAATCAGCCTCCCTGGCTCACAGCTTCCGATCCTTCCTGCTTCGTGTCGCACTTCATTCTGGTATGAAGTTCAAGGCGCCTGCTGTGGTATCAAAGGTGCCTGCTCAGTCGAATCTCAATTCGCTGCACATACAATGGGATGCAGCACGCTATCAACTTGAGGACACACTGACCGAGCTCCCTCATCACCTACTGGATAAGTGCGTGTTTCGGCATCCGTACGCAGGTATGCTCACGATCTCCCAGACCCTGGTATTTCTACAGGACCACTTTGATCATCATGCCCGTCAGATTACCAACCTGCGAAAGCAGTGGCTGCAGTAGCCGGATCTAAAAGTCGCCCAGCTCCATTTGTCTGATGACCAGGCCGTGCCCTCCGGCGCGCAGGCCTGTGATTTGCCCCTCTCCGTCGAGTTGCAACAGCACCTCAATCTGGCTTGGTGAGGGGTGACGCATGTGGTAGCCCTGGTGTATGACAAAGCTGGCTTTCTCGTACTGCAGGTGATCGTGCAGGTAACAGGCAAGTGGGCCTGCCGCCATACCGGTGGCTGACTCTTCAGGTATACCGTAGCTTGGGGCAAACATACGGGCGCTTGCATCGGCCTGTGCCGTCTCGGTAGTAAACGCATAAAAACCAACCAAACCCGCTTTGTCTGAAATCGCGCGCACCAGATCCTGATCAGGTTGCAGGTGATGCAGGGTGCTCTCGTCAGGTACAGGCACTAGCAGGAAAGGAACACCTGTGCTGGCGATAATCGGAACTGATGGATATACAAATCCTTCGGGCAGTCCAAGCGCTGTGGTAATCAGGTGCGTGTTGAGATCTGCTGCTTCGAGACTCGTATACTGTGGCGGGAGCTGTGCCTGGTATACCTTCCCTTCATCAAAACTGATTTGTCGAGGACCCTCAATCGACTCTTTTACAGCGCTGCCGTTTAACAGCAGACCTTTCTTCCATAACAGGCTAAAGGCGGCTACAGTCGCATGGCCGCAATGCGGGATTTGTTTCAGGGGTGTATAAAACTCCACTTTCACATCCCCAATTTCAGAAGCAGACACAAAAGCTGTCTCAGAAAGACCAAGCATAGCCGCTATCTTCTGGCGCCTCTCACGCGGAAGCCTATCCGCAAAAAGGACGACGCCGGCAGTGTTGCCACCATTGGGATGCTCAGTAAACGCCTTGACTAGGTATAGCTCAGGCAGTAAGGTTTCAAAATTGGCCATAGGGTGTGTGCTAATTAGTGGGTGTTAGTTGTTGGCTGTTTCACTCTCTTTAAGTGTGGCAAACTCCATTTGGAGAGCCTTAATACGTACTTCTGTCTCGTCTAATAATTCATCAAATGCTTCTTTGCGCTGATTCAACTCCTCCAGCACTGCCGCTGCCATTTCCCAGTCCTGCTGCTCCCAGGTCTTGTGCCTGGCGCGCACATTGCTCATAAAATTTTTATAGGCCAGCTCTACATTTTCAGCACTCAGGGAGGTGCCATTGGCATACTGCCCTAACAGGTCACGCTCCCACTTACTAAGCCGTGCCTGGTTGCTGGCCATGTTGTCCCGCTCTTTCTCACGGGTTTTAAAGTCTTCTTTGATTTGCTGATAGTCGGCCCGCAGCTTCTCAGAAAACTGTTCCTGCTTGCGATCGAGCTCCTGGGTTCTGCGTCTAAAGTCTTCTTTTGTTCGCTTCCAATCCTCCTCTGTTCGCTCTTCTAGCTTGTTGGTCTGTGAATTAACCCATGAACGGAACTCATTCACATCCCCTTCTATCTCCTGTTCGCGTGTAGCCGTACAGGCACTCATCAGCATTACAACAAAAAGTGCAATAACACCCCAATTGAGACGCTGCGATCTACTTCCAAAAATCCGTACAATGGGCTTATAAGGTTTTGTCACCATAAATCTCTTATTCATTTACAATCAGGCAATTCTAATCAATATTGAAACAGCAAAAAAATATACTTACGTATTTAAGCTGTTTTAAACCAATACTACATATGGTTCGTATTAAGTTTTGAAAGGTTATTAAAATACAATTAATAAATCATATACTTACATAAGTAAATACTATACCTCTCAAAATACCGCCAGTTTGTGTTCAGGCAAACGGCTCTAGCTAGAATAGCTTGCACTACGAGTATGCGTTAAAAGGCACAAGTGTAGTGTAAGCTATTGCTTTGTATATATACTTATCTAATAGAAATTTGGATAAGCATCTAACTAACTATTCCGGTCTTTTCCCGCTTTAATCGACAGTGTTCATCTCAGGTATATCCCTAACCGGATACTACCGGGATTACGTATGCTGCAAAGTGAAGCAAATTATATGACAAACGAACAGAAAAACTACATGCGGGAAGCGATCAGGCTTTCTGTTGAAAAAATGGAGGCCGGGTTTGGTGGCCCTTTCGGAGCAGTTGTCGTGCGCGATGGCGAGATCATTGCCCGTGGGTATAACAACGTGCTGGCCACTAATGACCCTACTGCCCATGCCGAAGTCGACGCCATTCGTAAAGCCTGCCAGGCTCTCGGCACATTTCAGCTAACAGACTGCGAATTATACACTAGCTGTGAGCCTTGCCCTATGTGCCTCGGTGCCATCTACTGGGCCCGCCCACGCAAGGTATACTATGGTAACTCGAAGTCCGATGCGGCAGCTGTTGGCTTTGACGATCAGTTTATCTACAACGAGATAGAGAAGGACGCACCAGACCGCTTTATACCTATGGAGCAGATGCTACAGGAAGAAGCGCAGGAGGCTTTCAAACGCTGGGCAAAAAAAGAAAACAAGCAGGTATACTGAAATAATCCATCAGGTATAGAACCTCAAAATAAAAAGGGCTGAGCCGTTGAAAGCTCAGCCCTTTTGCTGTTATCTCCAGAATTGCTTATTTACGACCACCCATCATTTTGGCAAGGTTGGCCATACCGCCTTTGGTACCTGCCATCTTGTTCATGGAGCGCATCATTTTGCGCATGTCGTTGAACTGCTTCATCAGGTTGTTCACCTGTGTAATATCCGTACCGGAACCCTTCGCGATACGGGCACGACGGCTGCCGCTGATCATGTCCGGATTCTCACGCTCCTGTGGTGTCATCGACTTGATGATCGCTTCGATCGGCTTGAAAGCACCTTCATCGATCTCTACATCCTTCAGCGCTTTGCCAACACCAGGGATCATGCCTACCAAGTCCTTGATATCACCCATCTTCTTGATTTGCTCTAGCTGCGTCAGGAAGTCATCAAAGTTAAACTGGTTCTTGCGGATCTTCTTGTTAATACGCTTGGCCTCATCCTCGTCAAAAGCCTGCTGGGCACGCTCTACAAGGGAGATCACGTCACCCATGCCGAGGATACGCTGGGCCATACGATCCGGGTAGAACAGATCAAGCGCCTCCATTTTCTCACCTGTTGAGATGAACTTGATCGGCTTCTCTACTACCGCACGAATCGAAAGGGCCGCACCACCGCGTGAGTCACCGTCAAGCTTCGTCAATACCACGCCATCGAAGTCGATGCGGTCGTTGAATGTCTTGGCTGTGTTCACTGCATCCTGGCCCGTCATGGAGTCCACTACGAACAGGGTTTCGGTTGGCTTAACGGCTGCCTTGATTTCGGCTATTTCTTTCATCATCGCCTCATCCACGGCTAAACGACCGGCGGTATCGATGATGACTACTTTCTTGTTTGTCTTTTTGGCATGCGCAACCGCGTTGAGGGCGATCTGAACCGGATTTTTGTTTTCCAGTTCGGTATAGGCCTCTACACCCACCTGCTCAGCCAGCACCTGCAGCTGGTTGATCGCAGCCGGACGGTACACGTCGCAGGCGGCCACCAGCACACCACGCCCCTGTTTCTTGAGGTAGTTAGCCAGCTTGCCTGTAAAGGTTGTTTTACCAGAACCCTGCAGACCAGCGATCAGAATGATGGCCGGCTCGCCTTTCAGGTTGATATCCTGCTTTTGGCCGCCCATCAGTTCGGTCAGCTCCTCGTACACGATCTTCACCATCAACTGGCCCGGTGATACGGAGATCAATACATCGCGGCCCATGGCCTCGTCTTTGATCTTGTCGGTTACTGTTTTAGCTACTTTATAGTTCACGTCAGCATCCACCAAGGCACGGCGTACCTCTTTGATGGTGGCCGCTACGTTGATCTCGGTGATGCTTCCCTGGCCTTTGAGGGTTTTAAAGGCGCGGTCTAGTTTGTTACTTAAATTATCAAACATCTCTCTAATTCTGGATTTACCTACAAAACTAAGGAATATCAGGAATAGTTGCTATAATAATGATGAATACCAAATGAAACATTAGGTAAAGGCAGCGAGTAGTCTGTGAAAGCTCAGGCTACTGGGTGCGCTATACCTTCACGTAAGTTTGCATAGATTGGCAAGCTGGTGATTTAATTGTGAATTCGTGTATTCATCATAATTCTTTCCTAAGTACGTATTCATTATCTTTGGGAAAGAAGTTATTTTACAGATTGCTTTGGAAAAAACAGACCTAATCAATTTACTATATATCTCCTATTACTGGCCTCCTTCAGGTGGGCCAGGCGTGCAGCGTGGGCTGAAATTTTGCAAGCACCTGCCACATTCAGGTGTGTGGCCAAGCGTACTGACGGTAGATGAACGACAAGCCTCTTATCCGGTGCTCGACCATACATTTGCAAGGGAAGTACCTGAAGGTATAGCTGTATACCGTACTGCCACGTCCGAGCCATTTGAGTATTACAAAAAGCTTTCTGGCAAGAAAGAAATACCTTACAGTGGCTTTGCCAATGAAGAAGCCAAAACCGGCTTGATGGACAAGGTATTCAAATTTTTGCGCGGCAACCTGTTTATACCTGATGCCCGGGTAGGCTGGAACAAACACGCACTCAAAAAGGCGGACGAGTTACTGCAGGCAGGTAAGTTTCAGGCTATCCTGACGACCAGCCCACCGCACTCCACCCAGTTGATCGGCTTGAAACTGAAAGAAAAGTATGGCTTGCCCTGGATCGCGGACCTTCGCGACCCCTGGACGAACATTCATTACTACGACCAGCTTTACCATACCCCGATTGCCAAGCGCATTGACAAGAAGTATGAGTTGCAGGTGCTGGAGCAGGCCGATGCTGTGATTGTGACGAGCGAAGACACAAAACGACTCTTCCTCAACAAACCGGCCAAGATCAATCCGGATAAGATCCATGTGATCCCGAACGGCTACGATGAGGATGACTTCATTTACCCTTCTACCCCACCGCAGGACGAGTTTCTGATCACCTATACCGGTACGATCACAGAGAACTACAACATTGATGTGTTCTTAAAGGTGGTAGCTCAACTGAGGTCTGTAAACACTGACATCAGGTATAGATTGCGCTTTGTAGGTAAGGTATCGGAGGGTGTGAAGCAGCGCATCAGCAAAGCGGGACTGGAAGGTATAGCGGAATTTGTGCCGCATGTGCCGCACAACGAAGCCATTAAGTACCTGATGGAAAGTACGATGTTGCTCATGGCCATCGCCGATGTTCCGGCCGTGTACTCTAATGTGCCGGGTAAGCTGTTTGAGTACCTGGCCTCGAACAAACCGATATTTTGCCTGGGCCCTGTACACTCCGACACGGACCGTATCATTGACGAATGCGGTGCCGGTCGCCTGTTTCACTACACAGCTTATGACCTTATGCTCGATCATATGATGCTGACAAGCAAAGCCTGGACCATCAACCCAAACCTCGACCTGCCCTACATCAACCATTCTCAGTTTTCGAGAAGAGCGCTGACGGAGAAGCTGGCCAAGGTGGTAAAACGGTTGGTGGTTAAGGCAAATGCTTAATCAATATCGCTCATGAATTTCAGGGTATATAACTCCTATTTCTCTGCTTTTAACTCAGAGAGCTGGTTGATCAATTGCAAGGTATAATTGAGGACGCTATCTTCTCCTTTCAGGAAATCTTCTGCTGTAGCCTCAACCAAATAATCAGGTGGTATTGAGTTCCCCTCCATTGGAAAGCCGCCGGAGGAAACCCTAGGTTTTCGGGTAGGTATGCGGAAGGCCATTCCCTGGCTGGTGACAAAGTTTGTGGCCCCATTGCCGGTATCGCCATGGGTTGGTGTTCCGATAAGCGTTGCTTCTCCCCCTTCCCTCAGGTCAATGGCAAAGCTCTCAGCGGAAGAGAAGGTATAGCCGCCTGTCAGCACAAACAGCTTTCCCTTGTAGCTGTCTTTTACCGGGCTGATCGGATTGGTTGACACACTGGCGATATGTTTCTTCTTGACCAGATAGGCCGCCATCTTTTCACCCAAAGCTGAATTTCCGCCGCCGTTATACCTGAGGTCAATGATCAGATATGGCTTATCTTTCAGGCTGAGGTAATGCTGCAGAAACTGCTCAGTTACATTGCCTTTCATTCCGTTGATTGCAATATACCCAACCCGGTCTGTCAGGCTCTTTCCTGCTGCCAAGGTATAGCCTGGCACAGGTATATAAGTGCTTCTATCAAAATGCACGGAGACCTCCTTTAAGCCATCTGCCGTTTGGATCAAATAGTGGCGGGTGTTTTTGAAATAACTCCTAAAGAGGTTGTTATCGACTGCAAAAGCCTTTCTGCCCTGTGCTGTTGAAGCAGATACATAAGTTTTCTCCCGTTCCAGCCATTCAATTACCGGCATACCATCAATTTCGATGATCTCATCTCGTTCTTTTATACCTGCTTTTATGAAAAGCTTTTCACGGACGCTCGTGAAGAATAGTCGGTTTTCAATGAGAGCCGCATCGCAGTTAACAAAGTCTCGCCTGAAATACACGCTCGAATGTCCGTTCTGTAATTCACTGAAATACTGGAGTATTAATTTGCCATATGTAGCGTTATCCTCGGCTTTTGAAATTAACGCCGAGTACTTTGCAAACAGTGAATCCTTGTGAATTCCCTTGCTTGTCAAGTAATGGTGCTTACTCTCAACAACAGTATGAATCTCCTTAAAATTAGCAAGGTACTCGGCCGGATTGTGCGCCAGATCAGTGATGTAAATATTCTGAAAATTTGGGGCTGAGGTGGTACAGCCAGAGAAGAGGCACAGGATGATGAAAATAGAAAGGTAAAGTTGTTTCATGAGCAATCGGTCTTCTATGGTGCGATAAAGATGTGGTTAAGTCTGGTTTCTTCTTTGCTGCAACCATACCCACTTTTCTTTTATGATTCGATTTTAATGAGAGGGATCAAAACAGAAATTAACTTGCTACACACTTCTTAATTCACAGTGTGCATCCAGATTTGCAGATAAAAGTTTGGCTGTCTTTACTGCTCGTTCTTTATCCGAAAACGAGAATGAGAATATAGGTTTGGGGCTCTCTGAATACAGAAATACCCTGTAATCAGTCACAGTTCCTGACCATGTGGGGCTGATACCATTAGGCGTATTTGAAGCTTTATGATTGGAGGAAACAACAGCTATTCTCTCAATATTGGGCAAAGCCTCCCATTCTCCGAATCGATAACCTAAAACTGAGAAGTACTCCTTCACCCTTTTTTTGTTGAAATCTATCACTGTACCGCTATAGGATGACACTATCAAGGCTCCAAGTACTATAGCAGCAAGTCCAACATAAAAAGCCCTTTCTAAGGAACTACCGCTATTAAAAATAGCAGGACTAATTATTGAAAATATACCTGCAGCTATAAACAAGAGTCCTAACAAATGCGGGCCTGAGAAAAGACTTCTTCTTTTGAAGTTATAGTATTTCATAGAGTGGACCCTTAGGACGCTTTTCGATAGCACAATATTTTGTCGCAAGTCAAGCAGAACACTTCTTCATTTTTGTGATCAGACTTAACGGTTCTCGTATAAGCTACTTGCGAGACTTTAGCCGAAGCATGAAGTATATATTTTGTTAGGCTGTTGTATTGATATCAAAGTTTGCCCACACAATTTCACGGTCAACCATTGTAAACCGCAGAAATTGGTCATATATAGATTCAACATTAAAATTAGGCTCTAACACTAACCTCCAAGTTTTGTTATCGCTTTGTATTTCTACTCCTGTTAAGAAGTACGTTTTCTTTATTTCATTCAATGGTTTCTCCCATTTTGTATCTTTATACTTGAGGCAAGCTAATTGATACAACTTCTCCATAATCACGCGCAAGCTGTTCGATAAGAATTATTTTATCAGAGATGTCTTGTTGGTTATCGTCAACCAATATGCCTAGTTCGACTTTATTTTCTGGTGAAATATTGTCAACATTTCCGAACCATTCTTTGTCCTTGCGACGGTAACTAAGGTTTCCAAATGGTTCTATATTCATATTAAATTTATTTAGTATGGAGCTTAGTATGGAGCCTAACGGCTTTGTGCAGCCGAAGCCCGAAGCATAGCGAGGGTTAAGGCTGAACTGGGTTGGGCAGAGTTATTTTATCTTCTCGAAATCACCAATTCTTTTGTAATCTTCAGCTGATATTTCTTCCCAATTATTGTTTCTTAGAAGCACGATAGAAGAGACTACTAATTGCCCATCAGTCTTTCTTAGTTTCCAAACCGAAGAAGGCTCAAATTCTTTATAGTTGTCTACTTCAAATTGTGCTTCAACAATTGCAATGTTAATTGTATCCCCTGAAATAGAGTAGTTCGCATCGAAGTGCCAGTCCATTTCACAGTCATAAAACACCACTTCTCTATTGCTTAAGAAGTGAAGCGAATCGCTGCAACTTCCGATAGGGCTTGTTATCGTATTCACCCATCTTGTATCAACAATTTCTGACTTTCCATTCGTGACGGGTCCAGCGAGCCCAATATTACCATTTGCCTTTTCTTCTTGCTGGGCTTCTGGTTCAACACACGAAGCAAGTGAAGCGAAAGAGATACTTAAAAGGAAAATCAACTTTTTCTTCATGATTACAATTTTGCCCAACTACCAGCTAGCAGGAGTTCCTACTCCCACTATCTGCCCTATGTAAGAATTTGGTTTATACCTGAATTACTACACCAAACTTTAATTTAACTAAATATTCTCAATTCCCTATACCTCCTAACCAATCCTCTACTTCCCGAATAGATACGGTGTAGTTTTCCAGTCTATCTCCCGTAGATCCGACTACAGCATTATATCTAAAACCAAGGGCTTTGCAGAGCAGGAAGTAGTGGGTTTTGATCAAATTGGCCGGATGAAACTCCAGCACTTGACAATGCTCCGAGAAAAGCAGATTAGTCAGGCCAGCGCCATGTGGTGCCACTACCACTTCCGCTTCATAGAATAACTGCACTTGCTGCTGGTAGCTTAGCTCCTCTGCTCGAACCACTTCAAAGCCGTACCTCTCAAGAAGTGGCAAAAGCTCCTGCTCGTTCAGTACACGACGGGTTTTGGCTTTGTCGCGACTAATATAAATGCGTCTTTTGCGGTTGCCTTGCTGCACGCCGTATCCCTGCCATACCTTGTGTCGCAGCCAGTCAGCCACCTCCCGAGGCAGATAGCCACTTTGCGCGTTAGCCACAAAAGAAGGAAGCATGAACTCCTTTACCTGCCATTTTTCGTGTTTGCCGATGTATACCACTTCTGCCTGAGGGTAGTCCTTCAGCATAAAAGCAAGTGTTTCGAGTTGGTAAGGTGCCATGTCGCTGCGCATGATCACTTTTATGGGCTCCTTTGTATGTTCGAGCACAAGGTATAACCGTGGCAGACAGTCAAAAAACCAGTGGTAGTTATTCTGGTCAGACCAAGGCAGGTGCAGCACAGAGGTATAGCGACCTTTCTTTTTCTTCGGCAACAGCAGCGACACTTCCTTAAAAGCATCTGATTTGGCCAACCGACTCACCTCCCCCACCGATTCCACTACTACTTTCCCATCCAGCACCACGGCACCGGAGTTGCCCAGCACCTCTACATCCGGTAGCCGGATCAGGTACTGCTCTTTCTGCCGGTAGCCTAAGCTATAATCAATAGCATAGTTAAAGCTGCGGGCAGAATCTTCCAGAAACCCGGTCTCCACTTCATTAAAGGGTAGCACGTAGCTAGGCGATAGCACCTTCTTACTGGGGTGGTGCAGCACCGAGGTATAGCGGGAGTAGTAACCTAAGGCATGGAGCACGCCGAAAAAAGCCTTTTTTAACATGGAGAAGTTTTGGATTTTGAATTAAATAAGCGAAGTATCCGCACCCGGTAGTCTATAATCTGCTTCCCTCAATTCATGCAAATTAAGAACTTCATTCCAATATTAGCCAGCAACAATTTAACCATCCAACAATTTATCAATTAAGATTGAGCAATTAAATATTTAACTTGCAGCTTGGCGTGGGTTACTGATGCTGCGCCTTAGTATTAAGCAAAAAATTAGCATGGCATTAGACCTAAATAATAAAGCTATACTCGTAACGGGCGGTACGGGCTCGTTTGGAAAGAAATTCGTGGAGATGGTGTACGCCCGTTTTCCGGACGTAAAACGTGTAGTGATCTACTCCCGTGACGAGCTCAAGCAATTCGAAATGTCGCAGGTGTTCCCGCACAGCAAGTATAATTCTGTTCGTTACTTCATAGGCGATGTACGTGATGGTGACCGCTTCAAGCGTGCCTGTGAGGGCATCGACATTATTGTGCACGCCGCTGCCATGAAACAGGTGCCAGCCGCTGAGTACAATCCGATGGAATGCATCAAAACGAATGTACTTGGTGCTGAGAACATCATCAACGCAGCCCTCGACACAGGCGTGAAGCATGTGGTGGCACTTTCTACCGATAAAGCCGCTGCTCCGATCAACCTGTATGGTGCTACCAAACTTTGCTCTGACAAGCTGTTTGTGGCTGCCAACAACATGAAAGGCAAGCGTGACATCAAGTTCTCAGTCGTGCGTTACGGCAACGTGATCGGCTCCCGAGGTTCTGTGGTGCCTTTCTTTTTGAAGAAGCGCGAAGAAGGTGTCCTGCCAATCACACATCCGGAGATGACCCGTTTCAACATTTCGTTGGAAGAAGGTGTTGAGTTGGTATTCCATGCGCTGGAGCACCATTGGGGCGGAGAGATCTTTGTTCCAAAGATTCCTTCTTATGTAATTACGGATCTGGCTGAAGCCATTGGACCGAACTGCAAGCAGGAAGTGGTAGGTATACGGCCAGGCGAAAAACTACACGAAGAGATGATCACCGAAACCGACTCGCTCAGTACTGTGGAGTTGGACAAGTACTACGTTATCGTTCCTTCTACCCCGCTGTGGACAGTGGAGGATTTCATCAAGGCCCATAATGGCAAGATGGTAGAGTTAGGCTTCAAGTATAATTCCGGCACCAACAGTGACTGGCTCAGCGTAGAGCAACTCCGCGACCAGATCCGCCAGCACGTGGATCCGAATTTTAGTGTGTGATTAAGTGAATTTCCTCCACAGCTATGCAAAATGAAAAGCAAATGCGCCCTATACCTTACGGACGCCAGCACATCACTGAGGCCGACATACGGGCAGTGGTGGAGACACTGCAGTCGGATTACCTGACGCAGGGACCGAAAGTAGCGGAGTTTGAGCAGGCATTTGCAAAATACGTGGGTGCCAAGTATGCTGTGGCGGTGAGCAACGGCACGGCGGCTCTGCACCTTTGCGCTATGGCGCTGGGTGTGAACGAACAGTCTCGGGTGATCACTACCCCAATTACCTTTGTGGCCTCGGCCAATTGCGTGCGCTACTGCGGCGGCACCGTCGAGTTCTGCGACATCGATCCAGCCACGGCCCTGATTGACATCGCGCAGGTGCGTCAGATGCTGGAGAGCAAACCGAAGGGCTATTATAGCGGCATTATTCCGGTGGATTTTGCAGGCAACCCCGTGAACCTGGAGCAGCTCCGTAAACTGGCTGACGAACACGGGCTTTGGATCATCGAGGACGCAGCCCATTCGCCCGGCGGCTTCTATATAGACAGTAAAGGCGAGAAGCAATTCTGCGGCAACGGGCGCTTTGCCGAGTTGGCCATCTTCTCCTTCCACCCCGTCAAGCACATCGCCACGAGCGAGGGCGGCATGGTGACCACCAACGACGAGGAGCTTTACAAGAAACTATTGCTTTACCGCACTCATGGCATCACCCGCGATCCGGGGCTTTTAGAGGAAAACCACGGCGGCTGGTACATGGAGATGCAGGACTTGGGCTATAACTACCGCATTCCCGATATGCTCTGCGCCCTGGGCATCACGCAGCTGAGCCGCGCCGACGAGGGAATGGTCCGCAGAAGACAGATCGCCAGGGTTTACGACGAGGCATTCGCCGGAGCAGCAGGAATAGAAGTACTAGGCACCAATCCGGCTGCCCTGACCGAGACGGGTGAGACAGGTCACGCCTACCACCTTTACGTGATCCAGGTGGCTGACCGCAAGGGGCTGTATGACTTCCTGCGGGAGCACCAGATCTTTGCGCAGGTGCACTACATACCGGCCCATACCATGCCCTACTACCGCAGTCTGGGTTACAAAAAAGGCGACTTCCCGATGGCCGAGCGTTACTACGAGGCTTGCCTGAGTCTGCCCATGTACCCGACCCTGACGGAGGAGGAGCAGCAATACGTGATTGAGAAGGTAAAGGAGTTTTGCAAGGCTTGATTGTGAGCAACCAGACACCGACACAGCGGCTGATTCTGGGTACGGCGCAGTTCGGACTACCCTACGGAATCAGCAACCAACGGGGGCAGATTCCAGAAGCAGAAGTGGCGGCCATACTGGCCGTATCAGCAAAAGCAGGTATAGACACGCTGGACACGGCTGCAGCTTACGGCAGCAGCGAGCAGTGTTTGGGCAATTCTCTCAACACCCTGCCAACCCAATTCCGCATCATCTCCAAGTATCCGCCCAACACTCCTGACATAAGTGTGGCGCAGGCATTACGTGGCTCACTAGAGCGCCTGAAAGTAGATAAACTGTATGGCTACCTGCTGCACAGCTACGCGAGTTATAGCAACAATCCAAGTATACTGGACGAACTGCAGGAGCTCAAGTCTTCCGGCCAGGTCGAAAGAATTGGCGTATCACTCTACCATCCGTCGGAGGCGGAGCAGCTGCTCGAACAAGATACGCCAATCGATCTTGTGCAGTTTCCCTACAGCATTTTCGACAGGCGTTTTGAGGAGCTGCTCCCAGAACTTCATGGTCGGGGCATTGAAACGCATATCCGCTCGGTATACCTGCAAGGACTATATTTTATGCAGCCAGATAGTTTGCCGTCCTTCTTGCAGGAGGCAGCCCCCAAACTGGAGCGGCTGCAGCAACTGGCTAAAACACATCAACTCCTGATCGGGGCGGTTTGTCTGGGTTTTGCGCTGGCAAATCCCTATATTTCCAGTGTGGTGATCGGTATGGAGAGCTTGCATACCCTGCAGGAGAACATCAGCTTCAGCAACATGGAACTGCCCGAATCGCTTCATAACGAACTACTCGAACTAAAAGAAGAAAACGAAAATATACTCTTACCCTACAAGTGGCCCGCACGATGAGCAGTAATCTGACTGAATTATTTTCCCTCTCTGGCAAGGTGGCCCTCGTCACGGGCGGTTACGGGCACTTGGGCACCGCCATCAGCTTAGGTCTGGCCGAGGCTGGGGCTACCGTCTATGTGCTGGGCCGCAGCGAAACCAAATTCAAACAGGCTTTCAGTGAACACACTGACCTAAGCCTGGCTTTCATCTACTGCGACATTTCCGATACCCAAACCGTTGCAGCCGCCTTTGAACAGGTGCAGCGTGAACAGGGTCGTGTTGATGTGTTGGTGAACAATGCCTTTTATTCCAAAGGCCAGCAGCCAGAACAGCTCACTGATGAAGAATGGAGCTATGGCATCGACGGTAACCTCAATAGCGTGTACCGCTGCATCCGGGAAGTGATCCCCTACCTTAAACAGAATGGCGGACGGATCATCAATGTGTCTTCCATGTACGGCATGGTTTCTCCGAATTTCAGCATCTACGACGAAAACCCGGCTTTCCTGAATCCGCCGCATTATGGCGCGGCCAAGGCGGGTGTGCTACAGCTTACCCGTTACTTTGCCTGCTATCTGGGCAAGCACAATATCACGGTCAACGCCGTCACGCCGGGGCCTTTCCCCAGTGAGCAGGTGCAGCAGAACGAAGTGTTTGTGGAGCAGTTGAAAAAGAAGAACCCACTGGGTCGTATTGGCAAGCCTGAGGATCTGAAAGGAGCCTTTGTATACCTGGCTTCGGACGCCTCGGCTTATATGACGGGACAGAACATGGTGCTGGACGGAGGCTGGACGGCATGGTAAAGGTCGGCGCCATCATACAGGTGCGCTTGGGCTCGGAGCGACTCCCCGGAAAGGCCTTGCTTCCGCTGCCATTCAGCGGCGGCCCCTCCCTGCTGGAGCATGTGGTGATAAATGCCCGCTCTGCGAAAGCTTTGCAAGAAACGATCGTAGCCACTACGACACGCCCCGCAGACGATGCCATCGAAGCTTTCTGCAAGGCGAAAGAACTACCCTGCCTGCGCGGCTCAGCCGATGATGTGCTGGAGCGCTTCCAGCAGACTGCTCATACCTGTAAACTGGATGTGATCGTACGGCTCACTGGTGATAACCCCTTTGTGATGCCGGAAACGATTGACCAGGCTGTCTCTCAGCTTCAAGCGACCAATTCAGATTATCTGATCACCACGGGTCTGCCCTTGGGTACCAACGTGGAGGTGTTTACCCGTCAGGCATTGGAAACAGCCGCAGCACAAGCTACGACAGCCGCCGATAGGGAACATGTGACGCCTTTCATCAGAAGAGAAACCGGCTACAGCACGCAAACGCTGTCCTTTGATTCACCCATCAATCAGCTGCGCCTTACCGTAGACTACGCGCTGGCCGGGCTGCTTTTTGAGCGGCTCTGGAAACCGGGTAAGCCCATCTCGCACAGCGCGATTAGTAAACTGCTGCATGAGCAGCCCTGGCTGCAGGAGGTGAACGCCGCTAATTCGCAGCGGCAAGTGTTTGTCTCGGAAGAAGAGGAAATAGCCGCAGCCAAAAAACTGCTGCAGGCCGGAGGATTTACCAGAACGCTGCAAAAACTACCATAGGATGAACAGGAAGACACGCATCATTTTCAGGGCAGACGGGAATAGCCGCATCGGACTAGGCCATGTGACACGTTCGCTGGCACTAGTGCAGATGCTGCGCAAGGACTTTGAATGCGTGTTTGCGATACAATCGCCCGACCTGGCATTGCAGGAGCGGATAAAGGAGGTATGTGATGGCATCATCGTACTTCCCCCTGCTGATAAAGACGCTGCTCGCTTTGTACACGAACTGGATGCTTATGTTTCTGAAGAAGAGATCGTAGTACTGGACGGCTATACCTTCAACACGGCTTATCAGCAGAATATAAAGTCCCGTGGTGCGGCTCTGGTTTGCATCGACGATATCCACGCCTATCCCTTTGTAGCCGATGTAGTGATTAACCAGGCTGGTGGGGTAAAGCCGGAATTATACCAGACCGCTCCCTTTACCCGACTACTGCTCGGTCCGCACTATGCGCTGCTGCGGCCCGCATTCCTAAGAGCATCCAAAGCCACCCGGACAATGCCCGAAGGTGAACTACGTGTGCTGGTCTGCATGGGAGGAGCCGACCCCGACAACCATACCTTACAGGCCTTGAAAGAATTGCACGCTATACCTGCTGCAATACAGCTGGAAGTTGTTATAGGCAGTGCTTATAGCCATTTGCACGCACTCAAGCAGCACCTGAAAGACCTGCCCCAAGCCAGCCTGCATCGTGACCTCTCTGCTGAAAGCCTGCGCCGGTTGATGACCAAATGCCAGGCAGCGATCACCTCTGCCAGCGGCATCTCTTATGAATATGCTGCTGTGGGAGGCGTTTTGTTTGTGAAGCAGACCGCTGATAACCAGGAAGGGATACACCAATTTCTGACCACTGAAGGTATAGCCCATGACTACCGCACCCTGTCTCAAGTACTGCAGTCAGGTATAAACCAGGAGATGTTCAATGCGCAGGTAACTAGCCAACGTCAGTTTTTCGATGGAAAAAGCGAAGAACGATTACAGGAGATTTTCCATCGCCTGGGACTGGCGGCGGACCTTAAAATCCGCGAGGTTACATTAGAGGACCTGCAGTTGCTTTTCGACTGGGCCAATGACCCGGAGGTTCGCCGGCACTCTTTCAATCCAGAACCCATTCCGCTGGAAGACCATACCCGCTGGTTTAAGGCCAAACTTGACAACCCCAACGCCATCCTTTATATTGCTGAAGCAGACGGAAAACCAGCCGCTCACACCCGCTTCGACCTTACTGGCAGCATAGCCACCATCAGTTACCTGATCTCGGCCGACTACCGGGGCAAGGGCCTGGGGCATACGGTATTGTTGAAAGGTGTAAAGCAGTTACTGCAGGCCCGGCCGGATGTACAGCTAGTAGAAGGTTTGGTGCAGCAGGAGCACAAAGCCTCTGTGCGATCTTTTGAGAAAGCCGGTTTTACTTACGGTGATCCTGACCCGGCTCACCCGAAGGCATTTCGTTTTGTCTGGCAGCCAAAGACCAGCGCATAGTTTAGAAACAAATACCATGATTAACGATATCAGTATCGCTGGCCGCCTGATCGGCCCTTCCCATAAGCCTTTTATCATCGCCGAGATGTCGGGCAACCACAACCAGTCACTGGAGCGGGCGCTTGCCATCGTGGACGCCGCTGCCGAGGCTGGTGCAGATGCTATCAAACTGCAGACCTACACCGCCGACACCATGACTCTGCCCGGTGCCCTCACTATTGAGGACGAGGGTTCGCTCTGGAAAGGCCGTGAGCTGTATGACCTCTACAAGGAGGCTTATACCCCTTGGGAGTGGCACCAGCCTATTTTTGAGCGGGCAAGGGAGCGGGGTATTATCGCCTTCTCCTCTCCTTTCGATGAATCGGCCGTGGACTTTTTGGAGAGCCTGGATGCGCCTGCCTACAAGATCGCCTCATTCGAAAACACAGACCATCCGTTGCTACGCAAAGTGGCAGCTACCGGCAAGCCCGTGATTATGAGCACCGGTGCTGCGACCGTACAGGAGGTGGCTGAAGCGGTGCAGGTACTTCGTGAAGAAGGCTGTCTGGAACTGATTCTGCTCAAGTGCACCTCCACTTACCCGGCCACACCAGAGAATACCAACTTGCGTACCATTCCGCACCTGAATGCGCTTTATGACGTACAGGTTGGCCTCTCTGACCACACCATGGGCGTAGGGGCTTCGGTAGCCGCTGTGGCACTCGGTGCGACCGTGATCGAGAAACACTTTACCCTTAGTCGCGCCGACGGTGGCGTGGATTCAGCCTTCTCGCTGGAGCCTGCAGAACTGCAGTCGCTGGTAGTGGAGTCGGAAAGAGCCTGGCTGGCGCTGGGGCATGTACAGTATGGTGTGCAGCGGGCAGAGGAAAAGAGCCGCCTCTTCAAGCGCTCTGTCTATGCTTCTAAAGACATTCAGGCAGGTGAAGCCTTTACCAAAGAGAATATCCGTGTGATCAGACCTGGTTTGGGACTCCCGCCGAAACACTACGACAACCTGCTGGGCAAAAACGCTGCGCAGGACATCAAAGCAGGCACACCGCTTAGCTGGGACATGGTTTAGCGCATGAAAGACTGGTATTCGCTTTACCGCAATATACTATACCTGCATTTTTCGGAAGGTTTCTACAACTTGCCGGAAAGCGCAAAAAACGCAGCCTCCCCTTCTAATACGCTCATGCGAATCTTACGAATGGTAGGCTATACCTTGGTGCGGCTGTTTTGCAATTTGATTCGCTCAGTAGAGCAGCCGGAAAAATTACAAGGAAAGGTATGGCTCTATGTAGTGAGTCAAAACAACTACGACAGCCTGCATTTTTTAGAATCAGCTATACCTGACGCTGTAATGGTAGCAGGCCAGAGCAAAGCCATTGGCAGGTATAACCAAGAGGTGGCAAGGCTCTCACTTCGCAAGAAATTGCTCTACTACTATAAGTTTCTGCCGCTTTTCTTTCAGTTTCTCTCCCATCGTAAGCACAGCACCCTCCGCTTCGTGGACCTGCTATACGATGCCATTGGCTTTTACGAGGTATACCTGCAAAAGCTGAAAAAATACCGCCCGCAGGCCATCGTCTTTGCCAACGACCATAATGCAGATGCCCGGGCAATGTTGCTTGCAGCAAAAAAACTGGGCATTAAGACTGTTTATGTGCAGCACTCCAGCGTGAGTAACTTATTTCCGCCGCTGGCTTTTGATCTCAACCTACTGGAAGGCCAGGATTCGCTGGACAAGTACAGGCAGTGCGGACCAGTGCATGGTCAGGTGGAATTTATTGGCATGCCCAAAGCCGATAAGTTTGTGCCGCTTCGTAATAAGAACCAACAGGTGCAAACACTGGGTATAGCCTGTAACCTGATGGACCGGGTGGAGGAAGTCGAGCAATTGATTCGCCATATCTGCCATGATTTCCCGCAGCTGCTCATCCTATTGCGCCCCCACCCCCGTGACAAGCGCAGCTATGCCTTTGCCACGGGCATCAATTCTAACATTAGCCTTTCTAATGCACGACAGCAGTCCGTTTTTGAGTATTTGCAAGGTATAGATATGCTGGTGAGTGGCAACTCCGGCATCCACCTAGAAGCAGTGCTACTGAATGTGTGGTCTGTTTATTTTAATTTCAATCCCCGGGAAGAGCTGCACGACTATTACGGTTATGTAGCGCACGGCCTTGTGGAAGAGGCAGCCTCTTATGCAGCACTTAAGCCAATGTTGGAGCAGGGTATACAGCAAAAGCCGGAAGTATACCTGCGGGCTCAATACTACAATGCGACAGTAGGTACGCCTTATGACGGTGAGAGCAGTGCACTTGCAAGCAATTTTGTAAAGGCGATGCTGGCTTATCCTAACGAATAATGCTTATATTCAGCATTCTGAATGTTATTTAAAACACGTTGCATTTGAAGACAAGTTTACGCTTTCTTATTTTTTTGACCCTCCTGTACTTTCCGATCGGTTTAGCTGCTCAAGGCCCTGGCAATGCTTTGCAATACCACGGCCAAAACGGCTATGTAGTCACCAGCAACTCAAATCGGAATGTATCGAGTCACATTACTGTTTCTGCCTGGGTAAATACATCTTCAAATAAATACATGTGGGTCGTTGGAAAATATGACCGATATGGCGCTGAACGTGGCTTCCACTTGATTATTAAGGATGGCAAGGCTGCCTTTGCTGGAAGAGACGGCTCAGGATTCTATAGGAATTCAGGCTATTCAAGCGTAAACGTCAATGATGGGAAGTGGCATCACTTGACTGGCGTGTGCGATGGCAGCAGCTGGCTGATCTATGTAGATGGGGTGCTGCAGAACAGCTTTTACTCAGGTTATAACCTAACTAGTCTCATAAACAACGCCCCTCTTGCCATCGGTAAAGACCTTTTAGTGGACAATGAGTATTTCGTCGGGCAGATAGATGAAGTCCGCATCTGGAACACAGCGCTAAGTGTGGGCGAAATCCGAGATCAGATGTGTACCAAATTTAACAGAATGCCAGATGCGCTGGTAGCCCACTTCAATTTTGATCAGCAGCAAAGCAATACCGTTACTGACCACAGTCCCTTGCGCTTGCATGGGCAGTTGCAAAACTTGAACCCAAATACTTCCTGGGTAAAGTCTGGGGCTCCAATTGGGGACGAAAGCTTACACATTTACACGAAGAATTGGGAAGGTCTACACCCTTTGCAAGTAGAAGACACTGTTGGACGTCTGTTTGTGGATGGCTGGTTAGGAGAACATCCGGAAGGGCTTCAAATGTACTTGGTGAAAGCTGATACTAATGACAGTAACGGACACGCTGTAACGGATAGGGCCGCATATTTTGGCTTTTTCACTCCTCTGGCCCCTAAGACCCAGGCCAAATTGCGCTACCTACCGCTTACCTCTTGTAGCGTTGACATTGACGAGCGGCTACAATACAACAACGCCGTATGGTCACCTTTGGTCCTTACAGAACAAAGTCCCTATATTGTGTCAACCAGTGAGAGCTATCGTGGAGAGTACAGAATTGGAGTAGCCAACGGAAAACTCAAAATAGAGGGAAACTTAAACATATGCCCAGGCAGTAGTACAATCCTTACAGCTCTTACTGAAGGCACAGTTTTGTGGAGTACAGGAGAAACCAGTAAATCCATTACAGTAAATGCCGCTGGTGCCTATACTGCTACCTCGGTCGTTGCTGGATGCACGCTGGTCGAGACTGTGGTTGTTGAATCAGCATCACTACCAACACTAGACCTGGGGCCTGACCTGACAATTTGCTCAGGCCAAAAAAAGACATTCAGCGCCCCTTCGGGCTATAGTTACCTATGGAACACAGGAGCTACTACTAGAACAATTGAGGTAAGCAAATCTGGTACATATTGGTTGGAAATCACTAATAGCCAGGGCTGCCGCGTTAGAGATGAAATTAACCTCACGGTACTGCCTGTGCCAAACATCCCGCTCCCCTCGCAAATCGTTGCTTGCCCTAACAGCGAAGTGCTGTTAGATGCTAACATTAACATACCTGGAGCAAGTTATCTGTGGAGTAATGGACAGAAAAGCTCTTCGGTGCTGGTAACTGCACCTGCAGAATTGAGTGTGACAGTAACCTTATACGACTGTTCATACACTCATAACGTTTCTGTGCGGGTAGACAATACAGACCAGCCTAGCATACAAACTACAGGTAATTTCTGCACAGGTTTCAGCACCACACTGAGTGTCAGTACAGATGAAAATGTGCTATGGAGTACCGGCGAAAAGAGCAAATCCATTACAGTAAGCGAACCCGGCGAATATAGTGTCACCTTTAATGTCAATGGCTGTACATTCACGGATCGTGTTGTTATAAGTGAGTTTCCCAATCCTGTTGTAGACTTAGGTCCCGATCGCACACTTTGTAGTGGTGAACAGACCATGCTGGAGGCACCTGCAGGAAACTATACTTACAGGTGGAGCACGGGCGCAACTTCAGGAGTTATAGAGGCAAAAACCTCCGGCAAATACTGGGTGGAGGTGACGAACACCAACGGCTGCACTACCAAAGATGAAGTAACTGTTGAAGTAAAGCCACAGCCAGACTTCACCCTGCCTCTGGAACTTAACGCCTGTTATGGAGAGCGGATTAGCGTGGACGCCCTGACGCCAAACGCCACATACCTGTGGAGCACAGGACAGACCACTCCGACGGTCGTTGTAACGGCTCCCGCCAAACTAAGTGTTGCCATCACAGTAAACGGCTGTACCTATACTCGCGAGGTGAACGTCACCAGCGACGAATGTCCTGTTGTCCCTAACATCATTACACCAAATGGTGATGGCAAGAACGATACGTTTGTGCTGCAGGGAATCAATATCGATTTAATTGAAATTGAAATCTTCAACCGCTGGGGCCAAAGTGTGTACAAGCGCAATTCCTACGACAACATGTGGTCAGGTGCTTCAGGAGGTATGTACTATTACCATATCAAAAGCGGACAGACACAAAAGGTTTACAAAGGGTGGGTGGAAGTAGTACAGTAATACTGGCAACTCTGCCTGAATCGGCTACCTTTGTGGCCTGAATTAAAAACATGAGCAAACATCTCCAGCGCGAGGGAATTTGGAACACCGTGATTTCATACGCCGGCATCGCCATCGGCTATGTGAATACCATTCTGCTGTTTCCGAACTTTCTGGAGGAGGAAGAAGTGGGCCTTACCCGCCTGCTGATTCAGATCTCGGTGATGTTTGCACAGTTCTCAGCGCTCGGTTTTGTGAACATGAGCGTCCGCTATTTCCCTTACTTCCGGGACAAGAGCAAGGAGCACCACGGCTTTCTATTTCTGATGCTGGCTATACCTGTACTGGGTTTTGGCGCCATTACTGGACTCTTCCTGCTATTCAGGCCGGTCGTGATCGACTATTACATCGAGAACTCTCCCCTCCTGCTCGATTACTATTACTTTGTGATCCCGCTGGCCTTTTTCACGCTGCTGTTCAATCTGCTCACAGCCTACCTGCGTTCCCTGTTCAAGACCATCATTTCGTCTTTCGCCCAGGATTTTCTGCTGCGCATCCTCACAACGGCACTAATAGGTCTTTATGCATTTGACTGGATTGAATTCAGGCAATTCGTGCTGCTCTACATTGTCATTAATGCGGTAATCACGCTTTCGCTGGTAGTATATGCGCTGTGGTTAAAGCAACTTTTCCTGCGCCCACGCCTAGCGGCTCTGAGCATTGTACCACTACGGGAAATGCTGTATTTCGGCTTTTTCACCTTCCTGGGCAATATCTCGGTCACCATCATCACCACCGTCGACCAGATCATGATCAGTTCTTACAGTCTGGGCGACAACGGTATTTACACTACGGCCTTTTTCATTACAAGTGCTATTATGGTGCCGGCACGGTCTATTTTCAAGATCGCTTTTCCGCAGGTGGCCGAGTACTGGAAAGACAAGGATATGGCAGGTATGGAGCGGCTTTATAAGCAGATCACGTTGATCAACCTGATTGTGGGTTTGCTGCTCTTTATCGGCATTTGGGCTAATATCGACAACCTTTTTTCTTTCATGCCGGAGACCTACCGGGCCGGTAAATACGTAGTGCTGTTCCTGTCCATGGCCCGAATTATCGACCTGGCCACAGGTATAAACGGCATCATACTGGCTACTTCTGAGAAGTACCGCTGGGACCTGCTTTTTAACGTGGTGCTGGCCGGTCTTACCATCTGGACCAATTACGTTTTCATTCCACTGTATGGTATAAATGGAGCTGCCCTCGCTTCCATGATCTCCTATGTCACCATCAACCTGCTGCGCCTCTTCTTTGTGCAGTATCTTTACAAAATGCAGCCTTTTGCCTGGAATTCATTGGGTGTGACAGCTATTGCAGCTTTGGCGCTGGGAGCTTCCTATCTAGTGCCATACCTAGGCAATCTATACCTGGATATCCTGGTTCGCTCCCTGCTGATCACCGCTATCTACATGGGTCTGATGCTTGGCTTGCGGGTATACCCGGATATGAACCAGTGGCTGGCTAACTCACTGAAAAAGTTTAGAAATACGAAGTAAGTATTAACCTGCCTGTTTCTTGCGGAAAGCACGCCACTGTAACTAACAGGTAGGCAGCTCGTTGAAAATATTAACTTATAAAATAAATCAACAGGCATGCAACGAACCATTATTTCCTTATTGATAACATTCTTTCTATCTGTTATTTCATGTACAGATAAAGAGCAAAACCAATCTGATACAGGTAAAGAAAGCGCTTATCAAGAATACAAAGAGTTTGTGATCGCTACAGAGCAGCAAGCTAATTCAGATGACCAGTCAAACCTGCAAGAGTGGGATGGTGAGGTCAGCGAGCTTAAAGAATCATACCTCACTTATCAAAGTCAGGTAATGAAATACTCAGATGAATACAGGCCGGAACGCCGGGAGGAGATCAATCAATTGCAAAGACGGTATGATGTAGCAATACAGAAATTACAAGAGCGGCACGAAGATGTCAGCAGACGTTACCAGCTCCGGCAGGAGTTGCTGGGTATTGATGTGGAGTCAGATGATCTGAGTGAGATCACAACAGGTAATCTGGCAGCAACTTATCAGCATTTTGTCAACACCCTGGATCAAAATAAAGCGCAATACTCAGGCCGCGACTGGGAAATGATAGAAGGCTGGTGGAACGCCCTCCAAAACAGAGCTAAAGAACTCGTACAGGGGCTTACCCCTGTTGACAGATCTGCCATTGCAGAATCAGAGAAGCGGTACTTACAGATCAGGCAATCAGTTTAGCAGAACTAACTCTTGTACTCTAATAGCCTGTAGTCAGGTTGAAGGTTTCAACCTTGGAGTCAAGTACTTTTCCGTTTTCACACTTCAATACACGGTGTGGGTAGCGGTTGATGATCTCGTAGTTGTGCGTTGCCATCAGGATGGCGGTGCCACTGTTATTGATCTCGTTGAAGAGCTGCATGATCCCGTCGGCCACAATCGGGTCGAGGTTACCGGTTGGTTCGTCGGCCAGCAGGATAACCGGTTCGTTAAGGAGGGCGCGTGCTACGACAATACGCTGCTGCTCTCCCCCGGATAGTTGGTGCGGAAGCTTGTTGGCTGCGGCATCAAGTCCTACCCGCATGAGTACTTCCGTGATCCGCTGCTTGCGCTTCGACTTGTCTTTCCAGCCCGTGGCTTTTAGCACAAAGGCCAGGTTCTCGGCCACGGTGCGGTCAAAAAGAAGTTGAAAGTCCTGAAACACAATACCGATCTTACGGCGCAGGTAGGGCACTTGCTTACGTGGAAGCTTACTCAGCTTGAAATCGGCAATATGGCCTACACCTGTCTGTAATGGCAGGTCACCGTAAAGGGTTTTAAGCAATGAGCTTTTCCCACTGCCCGTGCGCCCTACCAGGTACACAAACTCCCCTTTGTCAATGTCAAAGTTGACACTGCTCAACACGGTGTTCACATCCTGATAAATAGCGACGTCGCGCAGCGACACTACAGGGGTAGATGAAGAAAAGCTCATATAATGATTAAATGTCTAATTGCTGCAGTTTACCAAATTCGAGGGACTCAATCAGCGCAGCCAAAGCATCCTCTTTTCCCTCCAAACCATAGCGGTCCAGGTTTTTAAGGGGACGGTCTGCCCTAAAGTAGGCAATCAGCACGAAGTTATCGTCGCGCAGCTGAATATAATCCGGAATTTTGGCTTTGCCTTTTACTTTGATGATATACATCTTATTTGAATGTAGCGTGACTAATGATTAAAAACAATAGTTTAGAATGGATAATGATGAAGAAGTCAAAATGTTTAAGATTCACACCTCAGACACTCTGATTCCTTCATCATTACTCATTAGTCATGCTATATTACTTGTTTCCTTTGGCGTGATCCGCCAGGAATTTCTGCAGACCGATGTCAGTCAGTGGGTGGTTTAACAGACCTGTGATTACAGACAGTGGGCACGTTACTACATCAGCTCCAAGCTCAGCGCACTGCACCAGGTGCATCACGTGACGAACGGAAGCAGCCAGTACCTGCGTTTGGTAACCATAGTTTCCATAGATATGCACGATCTGCTCGATCAATTGCAAACCATCTGTTGACACATCATCCAGACGACCTACGAACGGAGACACATAGGTAGCACCTGCCTTAGCAGCCAGAATCGCCTGACCGGCAGAGAATACCAGCGTACAGTTTGTTTTAATGCCACGCTCGCTGAAGTGACGGATCGCCTTTACACCTTCACGTGTCATTGGCACTTTCACCACGATGTTTGGATGCAGCTCAGCCAGCAGTTCGCCTTCGCGTACCATACCGTCGAAGTCTGTTGCGATAACTTCAGCGCTGATGTCGCCATCCACAATTTCACAAATCTGCTTGTAATGCGCCATCACATTGTCGTGGCCGAAGATACCTTCTTTGGCCATCAGTGATGGATTGGTGGTTACACCGTCGAGCACACCGAGGTCGTGCGCTTCCTGAATTTCCTGCAGGTTTGCAGTATCAACAAAGAATTTCATAATGCTGAGGATGTAGATTATACTACAAATCTAACGCAATATGCCCTAAGTCAAAAGACATTGTATAAAAGATGCAGGACAAATAAGGAATAGCGGAGGAAGGCTGGGCAAACACACTGCTTATCAGTGTCAAAAGGAAAGTGCGAACAGGTATGGGACCGAAATAAAAAAGACCAGCTGGGGGCCGGTCAGAAAAGTATGGGCAAAAAAAAGTGGCAAACCAACATCGCGCCGCTTCAACCATCTACCCTTGCTGCCTTCCGGCCCTGGGGGAGTTCGACGGGAGCTGGCCGTGCCGATTTGCCGTTACAAAAGTACGCAAATTATCTTGCAGTCCAAATTTATTCTGCATAATAATATTGAATACGCATTGCTATAAGCACATACTTCTCACAGTCAGGCTATTTGAGTGATGAAAGAATTTCTACAGTGTACCTCTTATTTGGCTAATGCAACGATAGAATGCATCGGCTACCCCATCTGATAAGCGTTTTAAAACATATCTCCCCTATTTTTGGCAAAAAAGCCTAAAGCACCTTACCTTTGCGCATGCCAGAAAAAATACTGATTCTCGACTTCGGCTCCCAGTACACCCAGTTGATCGCAAGACGGGTACGCGAGCTAAATGTATATTGTGAGATTTACCCTTACAATAATGTTCCGGAACTTACGGAAGATGTCAAAGGCGTTATTCTATCGGGCAGCCCCTGCTCGGTGCGCGACCAAGAACACCCGACCATCGATTTGAGCCAGTATATGGGCAAGCTCCCATTGCTAGGTGTATGCTACGGCGCACAGCTGATCGCTTACGAGCATCAGGGCGAAGTAACTCCATCCACCATCCGCGAATACGGTCGTGCCAGACTTACGGAGCTGCACACGGCTAACCGCCTGATGAAAGAACTTACCCCAGGTTCTATCGTGTGGATGTCGCATGGTGATACCATCAAAGAAATTCCAGATAATTTTGAAGTAATAGCCAGTACGGAAACCGTGCGCGTAGCCGCTTACAAGCTGCGTGACCAGGAGACCTACGGCATTCAGTTCCACCCGGAAGTAACGCACTCTGACGAAGGCAAGACCCTGCTCCGCAACTTCGTGGTGCACATCTGCGATTGCCAGCAAGACTGGACATCAGAGCAGTTTGTGGATGCCACAGTGGCTGAACTGAAAGAGCAGATCGGCAATGACAAGGTAGTTCTTGGTCTATCAGGCGGTGTTGACTCCAGCGTGGCGGCCATGCTGATTCACCAGGCTATTGGCAAAAACCTGTACTGTATCTTCGTAGATAACGGACTGCTGCGCAAAGACGAGTTTGAGTCAGTGCTTGATTCATACAAGCACATGGGCCTGAACGTAAAAGGTGTGGACGCCAAAGACCGCTTCTACGCAGCACTGGCCGGCATCTCTGATCCGGAAGGCAAGCGCAAGGCGATCGGCCGCGTGTTTATCGAGGTGTTCGATGACGAAGCGCATCAGATTGAAGATGTAAAGTGGCTGGCACAAGGCACTATTTACCCGGACGTAATTGAGTCGCTGAGCGTGAAAGGCCCTTCGGCTACTATCAAATCGCACCACAACGTGGGCGGTCTGCCTGACTTTATGAAACTGAAAGTGGTAGAGCCTCTCAAAACACTTTTCAAAGATGAGGTGCGTTTGGTAGGTAAAACCCTTAAAATCGACGATAACATCCTTGGCCGTCATCCTTTCCCTGGTCCTGGCCTTGCTATCCGTATATTGGGCGATATCACACCAGAAAAAGTACATGTGTTACAGCAAGTTGACCATATTTTCATCAGCAACCTGAAAAAATCAGGATTGTATGACGAAGTATGGCAGGCAGGTGCTATCCTGACACCGTTGCAGTCAGTAGGTGTGATGGGTGACGAACGTACCTATGAGAATGTGGTTGCACTTCGCGCTGTGACATCCATCGACGGCATGACAGCGGACTGGAGCCGGTTGCCGTATGAGTTCCTGGCTGATGTATCCAACGAGATCATCAACAAGGTAAAAGGTGTAAACAGAGTGGTGTATGACATCAGCTCAAAACCACCGGCTACTATCGAGTGGGAATAGTATTAGTGAGTGAATTTTGAATGAGTGAATGAGTGATTGAGTGAGTAGTAATGAATCGAGTTGTTTTTTAAATAGTAAATGAGTCATTCAGATACTGTTTCTATCAATTCACTCATTCGCTAGATCACTTATTTACTCATTTAAAATCTCTCAATCAAAAATAGACAAGATGAAGAGAAGCTTATTGAAGCATGCAGCTGGTGTGCTGCTAATGGCTGCGCTTGCGCTGCCGGCACAGGCTCAGCAGGATTACAGCACTACCTATAGTAATGGCAAGGTACTAATTGAGCAGGAGCGTTACGACAAGGCCATGGCCGAGCTGCTACCTATAACGCAAGCTGGTCCTAAAAATCAATATGCTCCGGAAGCTTCTTACCTCTATGCCGTAGCGGCGCTTAAAGCTAATAAACTGCCGGAAGCCCGTCGGATGCTGCAGCAGCTACAGGGTCAGCACCCGAACTGGCCTAATCAACCTGAAGCGAGTTACTTGCTTGGCAACGTGCTGTTTGAGCAAGGCGAATACGAGCAGGCACTCGCCGAACTGAGCAGCCTGCCGTCCGCTAAGCTGCAAAGCGATGCCGAGAACCTAAAGCGCCACTACTTAATCCGTATCACGGACCGCGCCATTTTCGAGCAGTTGCTGCAACGTTTTCCTGATGACAAAGCAGTAGCGCAGACCTATGCAGATAAACTGCTGGCCGGATGGTATCGTCCCGAAGACAAAAGCACCCTTGAAAGCATTGTAGCAAAGCACCGCTTGGACCGCAACCGTTACCTGAGTACTAATGCCATGCGCAAGCAAGCTTACAATGTAGCTGCCCTTATGCCATTTCAGTTAGACCAGGACCTTGGCCAGGCAGCTCGCAAAAACCAGTTCGCTACGGATCTCTATGCTGGCATGAAGATGGCGCAAGACTCTCTTAAGCGTCAGGGCATTAACATCAATTTGTATGCGTACGATGCAGGCACTGATACAACTGCTGTCAAACGCCTGCTGGAAACATCAGAGCTTAAAGGGATGGACCTGGTCATTGGTCCCGTTTACAGATCAACTGCCAAAATAGCTGCTCGTTTTGCTACTCAGAACAATGTAAATGTGGTTAATCCGCTTTCGCAGGATTTAGAGGCAGCATCTGAGAATCCGAACGTCTTTTTGTTTGAGTCATCAGTAGCGACACAGGCGCGTCAGGCTGCTACTTATGCTTTTAACACCTTCGAGCCTAAAACGGCTGTTATCCTGTATGAAGACAGCAAAGACGACATCGCTTTTAGTCAACACTACCGTGAGCAGTTCCTCAAGTTAGGAGGTAAAGTAGCAGTTTATAAAAAAATAAACTCTGCGCAGAGCTCAGCTACCGCCACTATTTTTAAGGACCTGAAACTGGAGAATGTAGGCCACATGGCTGTTTTCTCTGATCAGATGACAGCTGCCGCAAACACAGTTAGTACATTACAGTCCAGAGCAGCCACGCTGCCAATTGTTACATTCGAAAACTGGCTGGGTATAGGTCAACTCACACTTCGCCAGTTGGATGATCTGGAAATATATTTTGTGAACCCGAAATACATTGACCAGATGAGCTCCGCAGCGCGTCATTTCCGCAAAAGGTACGCAGCCAGGTATAACATGCCTCCGTCACAGTACGCTTATGCAGGTTTTGAAATGATGTATTACTTCGGCACACTTCTACAGAACTATGGTCCACGCTTTAACTTGGCAATGGGCTCAGAGGGGCTCAGACCGGGTGTTTTCTATAAAGGTATTGGGTATACCGACCGTACAGCTCTTAATGAGGTACGCCGCGACAACCAGTTCATACCGATCACCAAGCTGGAGAACCTGCAGCTGACCGTTGTGAATCCGGTCTTTTAAGGCTCTCATCATTCTATAGCAGGGTATAGCTACCTGTTTATATTAACTCATTAACTATCTAAGAAACAGAATTATGAAAATAGCGCCAATCAGCGAAGAACTTTTCCAGCGTGCCCAGCACTCCATACCTGGCGGAGTGAACTCTCCTGTCCGTGCCTTCAGAGCCGTGGGTGGCAATCCGCGTTTTATGGTATCTGCAAAGGGTCCTTATATGTATGACGAGGACGGAAACCGTTACTTGGAGTTCATCAACTCCTGGGGACCTATGATCCTGGGTCATGCCGCTGAAATAGTACAGGAAGCTGTGCAGCAGGCTATACCTAACTCACTCTCCTTTGGTGCCCCTACCCGCAAGGAAATTGAGATCGCTGAGCTGATCGTGGACATGGTGCCTTCAATTGAGAAGGTGCGCATGGTGAACTCTGGTACAGAAGCGACCATGTCAGCGGTACGTGTGGCCAGAGGCTATACCGGCCGTAACAAAATGATCAAGTTCGAAGGCTGTTACCATGGCCATGGCGATTCTTTCCTGATCGCTGCAGGTAGCGGTGCCATTACTTTAGGCGTGCCGGATAGCCCGGGTGTAACGCAGGGTGTAGCCGCCGATACCCTCACCGCTCCTTTCAATGATCTGGAGGCTGTGAAGACACTGGTGGAGGCTAACAAAAATCAGGTAGCGGCTATTATATTGGAGCCAGTAGCTGGTAATATGGGATTAGTACTGCCTGAGGCAGGATTCCTGCAGGGCTTACGCGACCTCTGTACCAAAGAGGGCATTGTGCTGATATTTGATGAAGTGATGACTGGCTTCCGTTTGGCTCCTGGTGGAGCGCAGCAGTTGTTCGGTGTAACGCCAGATATGACCACACTCGGTAAAATAATAGGTGGCGGTATGCCAGTGGGCGCTTACGGTGGCAAAAAGGAGATCATGAACTTTGTAGCGCCAGCCGGCCCGGTATACCAGGCTGGTACCCTTTCGGGTAATCCTATTGCCATGTCGGCAGGTATGGCCATGCTGAAGTACCTGCAAAGCCATCCGGAGGTATATACTAATCTGGAGCAGACGACATCCAACATGGTCAACGGCATGAAGCAGAACATGCAGGAACTGGGCATGAATTTTACGATTAATCACGTCGGCTCTATGTTCAGCATTTTCTTTACAGAGCAGCCTGTTACTGATTTTGAAAGTGCCAAGTCATCTGATACAGCCATGTTCGGACGTTACTTCAACAGCATGCTGCAACGTGGCGTATACCTGGCCCCTTCGCAATACGAGTCACTGTTTGTGTCTACAGCCATTACAGACGAGTTGGTAGAAGAATACATCAAAGCCAGCCGGGCGTCCTTGGAGGAAGCTGTAAAGCAGTAAGCTATACCTTAATAAATAGTCAAAGGCGGCAGTTCAGCAATGGGCTGCCGCTTCTTTTTATAGTGCTACCTTACCGACAATTCATAGCTAGTGCTTAACAATTCAGGTATTTGACAATTCAACAATCAACCATTTTGCTTACTTTTACGGTCACAACATTGCACCCCCATGATTCTTACAGATAAGCAGATTTTAGCAGAGATAGAGAAAGGCACCATCCTGATTGAACCTTTTAAACGTTCAGGTCTTGGCACCAACTCTTACGACGTACACCTGGGCCGTTACCTGGCAACTTACCGCAACGAAGTACTCGATGCCCGTCACCACAACGAAATCGATGTCTTTGAGATTCCGGAAGAGGGATTTGTATTACAGCCTAATACGCTATACCTGGGCGTAACCCTGGAATACACCGAAACACATGCACACGTGCCATTTTTAGAGGGTAAATCAAGCGTTGGCCGTCTGGGTATAGACATTCATGCCACTGCTGGCAAGGGCGATGTGGGCTTCTGCAACACCTGGACTCTGGAGATTTCGGTGACGCAGCAGGTACGTGTATACCATGGCATGCCGATTGGCCAGCTGATCTATTTTGAAGTAAAAGGCGGTATAGAGAACTACTATAATAGTAAGGAAAACGCTAAATATAACAACCGTACGACCAAGCCTGTCGAGTCTATGATGTGGCGAAATGAATGGTAGAAGTCTGTTAAAAAATTCATTAAAAAAGGTCAAATATTTGGTTATTTGGCCTTTTTTGGCATTATTTCTGCACTATATTACATGTATTTGACGCTAGCAGGCAAGCAGGAAAATTTTTAAATGTCGGAATCATTTCACGACAGCCTGCGTTGTAAAACTACAATGCCTTAGCGGAGAATTTAAAGCATTGAAAACACCAAAAACACTAAGATTATGAAAAAGCTACTGGTAATAACATTAATGGTATTCGGAACTGTATTCGGCGCATTTGCTACAGGTAACAATGTAACAGTGATTGCTGAGAAGCGTGCCAACAACCTTTCTGACCAGATGATTCGTGAACTTCGTCTGAATAACTACCAGGCTAATAAAGTTAGAGAAATTAACCTGGCAGTAGCTGCTCAAATTACTGAAATTGAGCAGAAGCACGAAGGTAACGAGCAACTGATCGCTGAGAAGTGCAATGAAGTACTTGCCTCACGTGATCTGGAGTTTGAAGATGTACTGAGCACTATTCAGTATAACGATTACTTCGGTGACCGTAAGATGTACTCTAAAGTTGACCGTGAGTTTATGGCTAACTTAAACAATCAGGGTTCTCAGAACCTGGCCACGAACGAGAAAGCCGCTGAAAACACGACTGCCTCAAACTTAAACTAATTGAACATACATTATAAAAGCATAAAAGCCACCTCTTCAGGTGGCTTTCATTGTTTATGGGCGTTTAGTTATTCTCTTTCTTACGCTCCTCTTCAACATGCTTCATCAGGTCTTCGCACAGGGCGCGCATTTTATCAGCCATCACCTTATCGCTGGTAGCAGTGGCTATACTTTGGGCCATGGCTCCAATTGTGTCGATGTAGAAGTACTTCATTTCATCTATCGGCATATCCTTCGTCCACAGGTCAATTTTCATGGTGCCTGCTTCGTCACGATCCCATAAGGAGATGTTGATGGCTTTGGCAAAATGAATTTTCTCACCTGCATCAGTAGCTCTCCAACTGATGGCCTCCGGCACGCGTTGCTCGTCCAGGGCTATGCTAAAGTATATCTCAGACTTCTTCATTTTCTTTTCTTTTTAAACTTTGGGCTATATATATCTCGTACTATGCTTGAATACTCAAACCAAGTACAAAGTTACGCGATGCGCTACGGAATAAAAACCTTCTTTTTTCTTTTTAGCCTGACCATCCTCTCGGGATGCGCCAGCTTATCCACATCTACTAAGAAACCTAAGTTACATACAGTTGCCTTTTATAATACAGAGAAGCTCTATGACACAGAGAACGACCCTAAAATAGACGACGATGGTTTCACCCCCACTGGGATCATGAAATGGGATCAGGAAAGGTATAAAACCAAAATAAAGAACATCGCCTCGGTCATCGAAACGATAGGTGGCAAGGAAGGAGCAGCTGTGATCGGCCTCTGCGAAGTGGAGAATCGAAAAGTACTCGAAGACCTGATAGCTTCCTCTCCTCTTCGCAAACGGCGCTATAGCATCATCCATCACAACTCTCCTGACCCGGAAGGTCTGGATGTTGCTTTACTCTATAATCCGAGAGTTTTCAAACCTTCGGCGAACACCAGTATACCTGTGAAATTCTCTGAGAAAGGCTTTACCTCCCGGGACATCCTGCAAGTTACAGGCACACTCGCGGGCGAGCCTGTAACAATATATGTCAACCACTGGCCGGAAGACCGGGGCAGCAGCTCTTTGGGATCAGTTCGTAGAAGGGATGCAGCAACAGAGCTTCGCCGCCAGATTGACCTACAGCTAAAGGCTGATAAGAATGCGAAGATCATCGTTCTAGGGGATTTTGTTGATGAACCTAAATCAGCCACCATGGAGAACATTTTAAAAGCTTCTGGGCGTCCCAATCCCGCTTACGAGGAAGAATTGTTCAATACCTTCTATCTATGGTTTGTACAGGGCCTTGGAAGCTACCATACCCGTAACGATAACAAAATGCGAGACCAAATCCTGGTTTCCAAATCATTGGTGAATACACGCTCGGGCCTGCATTATGTGCATGGCTCCGCCCAGATTCATGACCCGGAGTTCGCAAAATTTACCTTTGGCAGGTATAAGGACACACCCAAACAGACTTGGTCAGGAACGCTGTATATTGGAGGCTACAGTGACCACTTTCCCGTGTTCATCAAGCTGCAACCCTAGGCAATCTGTTAGAAACCTCACTAAAACAGGAAAGGCGAACCAAAACGGTCCGCCTTTCTGCATTAGGAGAAATTATCTTCTTATACGTAATTGTTCAGCATTACAGGCATCACCAGCATCAGAACATTTTCATTATCTTCATTGGCAAGCGGCATCAACAGACCAGCCCGGTTTGGTGTAGACAGCTCAAACGAGATTTCTTCGGCATCGATGTTATTGAGCATTTCGATCAAAAACTTCGCATTGAAACCGATTTCCATGTCCTCACCATCATACTGGCAGGTCAGACGCTCATTTGCTTCGTTAGAGAAATCCAGGTCCTCGGCAGATACCTGCAGTTCAGAACCGGACAACTTCAGACGAATCTGGTGTGTAGTTTTGTTTGAGTAAATAGAGATACGACGCACAGAGCTCAGCAAAGCAGCACGGTCGATCACCAGTTTGTTCGGGTTCTGCACCGGAATCACGTTCTCGTAGTCTGGGTAGCGCTCGTCGATCAGACGGCAGATCATACGGATGTTGTCGAAGCTAAAGAAAGCATTGGACTGATTGAACTCCATGCGCACGGCAGTAGCCTCTGAAGGAAGCGTGGACTTCAACAGCGTAAAGGCCTTGCGAGGAATGATCAACGAAGCCTCCTGGCTGGTAGCAATGTCCGTACGACGGAAACGCAGCAGACGGTGACCGTCTGTGGCTACGAACGTTACGTTATCAGAACGCAGCTGCACGAAGATACCTGTCATAGCTGGGCGAAGCTCGTCGTTGCTTACTGCAAATATGGTCTTGTTAATAGCACGAGCCAGTACGTTAGACGGAATTTCGATGGCGCTACCTCCCTTCACTACAGGTACACGCGGGAAGTCAGTTGCGTTCTCACCAGATAGTTTGTAGCGTCCGTTCGCTGAGCTGATCTCGATGGTATATGTCTCTTCGTCGATCGTGAAGGTAACCGGCTGGTCTGGCAGGTTTTTAAGCGTCTCGATCAAGATCTTGGCTGGGGCAGCAATGCGGCCGTTCTCCTTCGCCTCTACCTGTAGTTCGGTGATCATGGAAGTCTCCAGGTCACTGGCTGTGATGGTCAGGGTGCTGTCGCTGATTTCGAACAGGAAGTTTTCGAGGATAGGAACCACCGGGTTGTTGGTCACTACGCCGTTTATGCTGGCTAGCTGCTTCAAAAGAGCAGAAGAAGAGACGATAAATTTCATTATGTATAGCTATAATGTTATTTGGACAAAGTTAAAAATTTTTCGCATTTATGCTAACCAGATCGGGCCAGCAATTTCACAATTTCTTTACATACAGCGCAAAAAAATTAGAAGCGCTCGTAGCGGCGCTTGCGCAGGTAGTAGCGAACCACCCCAAACAACGCGAGCAAAACAATCGGGGCCACAATGTTGAGTAGTTGCCAGTAGGTACGTTCCTCCTTCACCCGTACTCTATCCAGCGGTCTGAGTTGTATTTCTTTACTACGTACGTTAATCAGGCCTTCGGAGTCTAGCAGGTAGTGAATTGTGTTCATCGCCAGTTCACGATTGGCGAATGTGACATTGTTATACCTGTCAAAACCCAGTTCGTAAGCCTGCCCGGTACGCGGGTTTACATCATTGCGCACAAGGTCGCCATCCGAGAAAACTGCTATTTTGGTTGGCTCGCCGGTTTCTTTTACTTGCGGGTTCGCGGCACCCTCCGGTGCTCTCCTGTTACGGAAAAGCGAAGTAAAGGCACCTTCCAGAAGGTAAGCCACCGGCTGAGGACCAGCCTGGTATTGCTCTGGCTTCACCTCCATACGGGCTTCTTCGAGCGTAAGCGGCACAGGCGGTTGCAACACACGGGAATATACCGAGGTATAGGCCAGCGGCGTTTTGCGTATGCCATCGGCCCTTACGGTATCCATCGTTCCAATGAATTTAGAGTAGACCGCGTCAATGTTTCGGGTGATCGGGTGTTTACTGAATGTGTTGATTAGCGGATAGAAGCGCCAGTTGATCATTTCCGTTTGAGGGCGCTCGCCGGTATAACCCGTCACGATCGGTATAAAACCGGAGTTCAGGTCCATGATCATGGTTGGATTGAGGCGCACACCGTAACGGAAGAACAGGTCATCGAGGTTCAGGTTATACGGCATAGCAAACATCCCGCCCGCTCCAATGCTGTCCATATTGGCGTTAAGAGCGTCTACAAAGAACACGGCTTTCCCTCCGTTCATGATAAACTGGTCGATCTTATACTTATCGGCTTCCGTGAAAGGCTCTGTAGGTTTGGCAATAATGATCAAATCCAGCCCCTGCAAAGATGGTATATCGCGCAACTCGCCACGTGCTACCCGATAAAACTCCTGCAGCGAACCCAATAGATCTGTTACGTTCTGTGTCTCTAGTTGCCCCTGTCCACTGATGTAGCCAATAGTCTTAGAGCCCGGCAATGCCATTTTGCGGATTGCGGTGGCCAGTTCGTATTCCACCCCTTCCACGGATTGGTTCAGACGCTCATCAGCTGAAGCCGCCAGATTACCTTTCAGTAGCATCACGCCAGTCTCCTTACCTTTGTACATTACTCTTGCACCAGGGAACACCAGGCGCTCCACCTGCTTGCCGCCTTCATTGGCCCGCAGGTTAGTCGGCTGTATACCTGAGGCAGCCAGCTTTTGGAAGAATTCTGCCCGTTGCTGCTCGTCCGATATCTCGTTCGGATCGATAAACTCGTAGCGCACATTGCCCCCGGAATAGATGCGGAACTCGTCGAGCGTCTCCCGCACAGATTGTTGCAGACGTTTGAACCCGGCTGGAAATTCACCTTCCAGGTATACCTCTACAAACACCGGCTCAGGCAAATCAGCCAGCAGCTGCTTCGTGACAGGCGAGATAGTATAACGTTTATCCTCGGTCAGGTCGAGGCGAAAAAAGAAATTGGCCGCCAGTACATTGAGTAGTATAACGGCTGCTATCGCGATCAGAAAGCGGGTCAGGTCGCGGCTGCGCTTGCTTTTATGTGTCGTTGCCTGCTCGGTTACCATTTTCTGCTGCTCAATACAAGTTTGGTGGATAAGATCATGATCGCAATCACGCTCAGGAAGTAGAGCACATCGCGTGAATCGATCAGCCCTTTGCTAATGGCGGTATAATGATACGCTATACCTAGCTGGCTGATGAAGTAGCCATACCCGCCCCAAACAGGTATAGAGGCGATCAGCTCGAAGCCGGCATAAATAATGTAGCACAGGAAAATAGCGATCACAAAAGAGATGATCTGGTTGTCAGAAACAGAGGAGGCGAACACCCCGATTGCCGTAAACACGCCCGCCAAGAACACTAGGCCCAGGTATGAACCCACTACAGCGGCAGAGTCCACGTTGCCCTGCGGGTTGCCAAGTTCATACACGGTATAGTAGTAGATCAGGGTAGGTATAAGCGCAAACAATGCCAGTAAGAGTGCAGCGAAGTATTTACCCAGGATCAGTTGTAAGTCTGATATCGGCTTGGTGAGCAGGAGCTCAATGGTACCTTCACGCTTCTCCTCAGCGAAGGTGCGCATCGTGATGGCCGGGATCAGGAACAAAAACAGCCAGGGCGCCATGTTGAAGAGCGTCTGCATGTCGGCAAAACCGTAGTCGAGCACGTTGCTCTCAGGGAACACCCACATGAACATGCCAATGGCTACCAGGAAAACAGTGATCACGATATAAGCGATCAGGGAGTTCAGGAAGCCGTTAAATTCTTTTTTAAGTATAGCGAGCATTTTTTCTCTCTAACTATTTCGTCAATTGTTGGAATATTTTTTCGAGCGAGTTCTCTTCGTGGCGCAGACCAACCAACGGCCAATTGCGCTCAGCCGCCACCCGGAAAAGTGTAGCGCGGATGTCGGTATCCTTGCGGGAAACAATTCGGTAAGTTGTACCCTCGGCCAATGTCACGTTCAGTACGCCAGGCACTTGCTCCAAAGCCTCAACCGGTATAGCCTGTTCAAACTCCACCAGGGTTGTCTTTTCATTGCGTGCCCCCGCTTGCAGACTCGCCACATCACTATCGGCTACCAGTTTGCCCCGGTTGATGATCACCACGCGGTCGCAAATAGCGGTTACCTCCTGCATAATGTGTGTCGAGAAGATCACGGTTTTGTCCTGCCCGATGCGTTTGATCAGCGATCGTATCTCTACGATCTGGTTGGGATCAAGACCGGTTGTTGGTTCGTCGAGTATCAGCACCTGCGGGTCGTGCACCAGCGCCTGCGCCAGACCAACCCGCTGCCGATACCCTTTGGAGAGCGCCCCGATCTTCTTGCCTTGCTCCAATGTAAGTCCGCAAAGCTCCACCATCTCCTGCACGCGCTCCTTCGCCCGGCGCCCTTTCAGACCATAGACCGAGGCCACAAACTGCAGGTACTCATGCACATACATGTCCAGGTACAGCGGGTTGTGTTCAGGCAGATACCCCACATGGCGGCGTACAGCGATCGGATCTTGTACGACATCATAGCCGGCTACCTGCACAGTGCCTGCACTTGGGGGCAGGTAGCAGGTGGCAATCTTCATGGTCGTAGACTTGCCAGCACCGTTGGGGCCCAGAAAGCCAAGTATCTGCCCTTGCGCAACCGAAAATGAAATATTATCGACTGCCCGCTGTGACCCGAATAACTTGGTAAGATTTTTAACTTCGACAGACATTATTTATAATAATTAATGAATCATGCACCATGAATAGTAGCCATCGGCCTGCTCATGATGCATGCACCATTATTAACTCGTCATTAATTAGGTATGCAAAGCTACAAAAGCTGTTCCATATTATGACTATACCTGTTTTCGGCCTTTTGGCATAAGCGGGCGTACCTCAATATCTACGTGATGGTAATTGGCATGAGATTTCAAGCAATGTAAAATGGTGGAGGCAATATCCTCCGGACGCATCATGTTATCATTCACAGTGACGCTGTCGATGTTGTCGAAAAAGTTAGTTTGCACGGAACCAGGGTAGATACAAGTTACCTTCACGCCATAGTCACGCACTTCTTTGTAAAGCGAGTGCGAAATGCCGCGTACTGCATGCTTAGTGGCACAGTAAGCCGACATTTGCTCTATACCTGTGGTGCCTGCAATAGAAGAGATGTTGATGATGTGCCCCTCTCCCATCTCTTTCATCCCCGGCACCACCAGCCGGGTGCAATAGAAGAGACCATGCACGTTAGTGTCGAACATCAGGTGCCAGTCTTCCAGGCTCTGATCTTCCAGATTCGCAGAGCGTCCTAAACCGGCATTGTTAACGAGCACGCTGATTTGGCCTCTAAAGTGATCTACTGTATGTTGGTAGGCCATTTGCACAGCATCAGCACTGCGTACATCGCATTCCACAAATTCAAAGTGCTCGTGCTCCACCTCAGGTGCTGTTCTGCCCCAACCGGCTACTTTTGCCCCCTGTTCCAGCAATGCGTTGATTGTTGCCAGTCCTATACCTCGGCTTACGCCGGTAACCACCGCTATCTTTCCTTCTAGTTCCATAGTTTCTGTTTATGTGGAGTTTATAATCTGTAAAGCAGACCAATCCGGAATAACCGGGTATATAATTCCATGTTGGCGCCATCCATGTTAGCCCGTTGGTTTCTTATACCGTGCGCATAGCTGAGCGATGCTCCAACATGACCGCGGTAGCCAGTCAGGCCCAGTCGCGGTCTGAAGTCGGTGTAAAGGACGCCATACTCTTGATTAACCTTAAACTCACTCCCATCCTCAATTGTCGCTTTCGATTTCTCCTTTAAACGATGATTAAGTGCTATATCCGAGCCAAGTGTCAGGTCCAGATCCACTGCAGCTCGCAAAACCCGCCAACCGATGTAAGGCTGCAGGTTGATGTTGTTCGCCACTATCACCGCTTTCCCATCGGCAGGATAATGCGTGGACGAGCTATATGACCGGTACCCGTATACACTCTTGATTTCAGCTTGGCTGCGCAGTAATTCATAGCCAACCTGTGTCCCTAGCAGGAAACCGCCATCAGTCACATACTGGCTTTGCAAACTGGCTCCAAAGGTTGTGTTATACCTGCTGCCGTAAGGGTTGGCCGTATGTGCAAATTCCTGCAAAGGGCCATGAACCATGATTACAGTGTTGCGTGTTGCCGATTCGCCCGTAAAACTAGACAGTCCAGAATTCAGCTGTGCGCTATACTCCATTTTCTGTCAAAAAGACAGCGTCGCGCTTCCTAGCGTGAGTAGTAAGAGGTATACTTTTTTCATATAGGTATAAGTTTGTTTCGTAATCTGCTCCTACTTCACAACCCTCCCCTACTTTGTTACTTTCTAACTTCTAAACTTGCGAACTTAGATATCTCCCAGCTGCGGACGGATAAGAATCTCTTCTACCACACTGTTCGGAGACATGGTATAAGCTCCGTAAATAGCCATGGCTATGTCTTCGGAACGCATGAAGCGTTCGGGCGGGAGGTCTACTCCTTCCCAACTGGCCGTAAGGGTAGCTCCCGGGAGAATGGCCGTAACACGCACGTTATGGGTTTTCATTTCTTCACGCAGCACTTTGGTCATCCCATAAAGCGCATATTTTGAAATGCAGTAGGAGCCACCATTGGTATAAGGGGTAATGCTGGCCGTGGAGCACATGTTGAAGATATGGCCGTTTTTGCGCTTCATCATACCAGGCAACACAGCCTTGGTCAGGTAGTAAGCACTGTATAGGTTCGTATTGATCATGAAAGGAAGGGCGTTGTCATCCTCTTCGTGTATCATACCCGGTATGAAAAGACCACTGTTGTTCACGAGCACCTCCACTTTTACCTGAAGGCCATTCACGTACTTGATGAAGTTTTTAACAGAGTCCAACTCACTCAGGTCAGCCTCCTGGAAGAATACTTTAGAGAAAGTATAGCGCTCTTCTATCTCCAGTTTCAACTTCTTCAGGTCTTTCTCGTTTCGGGAACAGGTAATGATGTGGAAACCTTCTTTTGCGAATTGTTCAATTACGGCTCTTCCGATTCCTTTTGTACCGCCTGTTACCAAAATGTATCGTTGCATTTGCTTCTATATAGATATAAGATAATACGTTTTCAAAATTTAACCGTAATATAGGCATTTAAACAGTATTTTTGTTCTGATTCACGTTTAATACCTTGGTTTAACACGCAAAGCCTTTATGCTACAGTCCCTAGGGAAATACATACTTTTTATGCTGAGCCTTTTCACCCGAAAGGAGTCCGCAAAAATTCTTTTTGGTCGTACCATAGACGAGGCTATTCTTATCGGAATTAACTCTATCCTCATTGTTGCTATCGTCTCTACGTTTATCGGAGCGGTAACCTGTGTGCAGGTGGCCTATAACCTTGACAATGCGTTCATCCCGCGCTCTACCATTGGTTTTATGGTACGCGAAATGACCATCCTGGAGTTGGCACCGACCATCACCTCCATTGTACTTGCCGGCAAAGTGGGCTCCAGCATCGCGGGCGGACTAGGCACGATGCAGATCACAGAGCAGGTAGATGCACTCGAAGTAATGGGCATCAACTCAGCCTCCTACCTGGTGCTGCCTAAAGTGGTGGCAGCCATTATCGTATTCCCGATGCTGGTCATCCTGGCCATGTTTCTTTCTATACTCGGCGGTTACTTTGCAGGTACGCTGTCAGGTGAAGTGACGGCACAGGAGTATATCACAGGTATACGGGATCAGTTCATCCCTTACAACATCACTTTTGCGCTTATCAAATCGGTGGTATTTGCGTTCCTGATCTCCTCTATTTCCTCTTTCCGCGGCTACCATACCGCTGGTGGTGCATTGGAGGTAGGTGCCGCGAGTACAGCTGCCGTTACCAACAGCGTGATCGCGATCCTGATCGGCGACTTTTTGCTGGCCTACTTACTACTTTAAGTTGGTCGCTCAGTATACCTGCGACCAAAATCACTGAACGAAAATGATTGAAATACACAACATACATAAAGCTTTTGACGGCAAGAAAGTGCTGGACGGGGTGAGCGGCGTCTTCGAGACTGGTAAGACAAACCTCTTGCTTGGCGCCAGCGGTACCGGCAAAAGCGTGCTCCTCAAGTGCATTGTGGGACTTATTAAACCTGACCTGGGCAGCGTAACCTTCGATGGCACTTATTTCACCAACAACAAACTGGATATCCGTCAGGAAATCCGTCGCAAGATCGGTATGCTCTTTCAGGGGTCAGCCTTGTTCGACTCCATGACAGTGGAGAAGAACGTAGAGTTTCCGCTCAAAATGCTAACCGACATGAACAAGGAAGAACGCATGGAACGCGTGAATTTCTGTTTGAAGCGTGTAGGACTGGAAGGGGCTAACAAAAAAATGCCGTCTGAGATCAGTGGTGGTATGAAGAAACGTGTAGGTATAGCCCGTGCCATCGCCCCACACTGTACCTACCTTTTCTGTGACGAACCCAACTCGGGTCTTGACCCACAAACGGCACTTAAGATCGACGAACTGATCAAAGAAATAACAGAGGAGTATAACATCACCACCATCATCGTAACACACGACATGAACTCTGTGATCGAGATCGGTGATAAGATCTTTTTCCTGTACGAGGGTAAAAAACTATGGGAAGGTACCCGCGACGAGATCATGGATACGGACATCAAAGAGCTCAACGAATTCATTTTCTCTAACCGCCTGATGCGTGATGCGAAGAAAGTGGAAGAAGAGGAGCGTGAGGAAGAGGAAGAACGTCTGCATGATGAACAGCAAGTCGCTGCCCAGGGTGGCAATGCTAAGGCCCCTGCTGAAGAGGCCGTTGTAACACGCGACGAACCCCGACCCGGGAATCCGGAAGGCCCAACAGCAACTACTCAAACTGGCAAGGACAAGGTATAGCCATACCGCTTAGATCTAAAAAAGGCTCCCGCTATACCTTAGCGGGAGCCTTTTTTTATGACTATTGATTTGATTTAATTTAGAAATTCAATCCGAACAGCATACCTGCTACCGTAGCCGTCATCATACAGGCCAGGGAGGCACCCAGCAAGGCAATAAAGCCAAGTTTAGACAGCTGCCCCTGCTGATTAGGTGCCATACTGCCGATACCACCGATCTGGATGGCGATGGAGCTGAAGTTAGAGAAACCAGCCAGGGCATAGGTTGACATCACCAGGGCCTTGGGGCCAAGCGTACCAGCATCTTTCATATTAGCCAGGTCGAGGTAAGCCACAAACTCGTTGATGGCAGTTTTCTGGCCGAGCAAGCTACCTACCTGCAAGGTATCCGCCCAAGGCACGCCCATGATAAAAGCAAAGATGCGGAAGATCTGCCCCAGAATATACTGCAGAGAGAAACCGTTGAACTGACCATTTGTACTGGCAACCACCATTTCATTCAGACCGGTCCAAACACCGATCATATCGGTCAGGATATAGTTAACCAAAGCGATTACAGCAATAAAGGCAAGCAACATACCACCCACGTTAGCGGCAAGGCGCAGACCATCCCCCGCTCCTCTTGAGAGAGCATCAATCAAGTTTACACCCAACTGCTCTTCGTTTACTTCCAGCTTGTTGGATATCTCCTCGTGCTCTGTTTCAGGCACAAGTATTTTAGCCAGTACGATTCCTGCCGGCGCATTCATGATGGAGGCCGTGAGGAGGTGAGCTGCAAAGATGGCTTTCTGGGCTGGGTCGGTACCGCCCAAGAAGGACACGTAGGCCGCCAGTACACCACCGGCCAGCGTCGCCATACCGCCTGTCATCAAGCACATCAGTTCGGAGCGCGTCATGCGGGCAATGAAGGGGCGCACGAGCAAGGGCGCTTCCGTCTGCCCTAAAAAGATGTTGCCAGCGGCAGACAAGCTCTCAGGACCTGACAGGCGCATCACCTTCGACATCACCCAGGCAATGCCGTACACGATCTTCTGAAGCACACCGAGGTAATACAGGCCAGCCGATACCGTGGAGAAGAAGATAATAGTTGGAAGAACCGAGAAGGCGAAAATAAAGCCCAGTCCGCTGTTCTTGGATGGGTCAGCCAGGTTGCCGAAAAGAAACTGCGCACCCGCCTGAGAGAAATCCAGAAAGGTAACGAAGCCTTCGCTCACATAGGCAAAGCCCTTTGCCACGACGGGTACCTGGGTAACCAATACGCCAAATAGAATCTGGAGGCAAACGCCGTAGCCGACGAGTCTCCAATCTATGTTTTTACGGCTTTTAGAGAACGCAAAGGCAATGGCAATAATGGCGAGGAGGCCAAGAAGCCCTCTGAAAATATCGAACATGCTATGGGACAAAATTTGGCCAAAAGTAAGCCGAATATCTGTTAAAACAAAAAGTCCTGCACCATATAGGCGCAGGACTTTTAAAGTATAGCGTATGTTATGCTAGTTTCGCTTGTTCAACTCGTCCCGGATCTTGGCTGCACGCTCGTAGTCCTCCTTTTCGAGGGCCTCGTTGAGCATCTTGTTCAGGTCATCAACCGATGTCTGATTGAGCGGCTCTTTGGAGCTGGAGGCTGTCGTCGATGAACTACTTTTCACAGTCATTTCTTCGCTTTCATCCTCCTCTTCTTCCAGATCACTCAAAATAATGCCAGCCTCCGAGAGCACACTTTCCACTGTGTAGATAGGCACCCCGAACCGCAGACCGATCGCAATGGCGTCGGACGGACGCGCATCCAACTCGAACTCCTTCTCGCCGTCGGTGCACATGATCTTGGAATAGAACACGCCCTCCTTCAGGTCAGAGATCAGGATCTCAGTGATGTTCACGCTCATCTGCTCAGCAAAGGTCTTGAAAAGATCGTGCGTGAGCGGACGGTTTGGATTGATTTTTTCTATCTGTATGGCGATGGACTGTGCCTCGAACATACCGATGATGATCGGCAGCCTGCGGTTTCCATCACGCTCGCCCAACACCAGCGCAAACGATCCCGTCTGCGATTGGCTGGAGGAGAGCCCGAGTATCTCTAGCTGTATTTTTTTCACAATTAAGCGCTTCTTGTTCTATTTGTCTAAAGCTTTTGCAGCTTCTATTAATTTAGGAAGTACCTCGAGCGCATCGCCAACTATGCCATAATCAGCGGCTTTGAAGAACGGCGCTTCCGGATCCTTATTAATAACGACAATCACTTTAGAAGAGTTAACCCCTGCCAGGTGCTGAATTGCACCAGAAATACCAGCTGCGATGTACAGGTTAGGGCTTACGGTGATACCCGTCTGGCCAACGTGCTCATGGTGAGGGCGCCAGCCGATATCAGAAACAGGCTTGGAACAAGCTGTAGCCGCACCCAATTCTTTTGCAAGTCCTTCTATCAGGTGCCAGTTTTCAGGGCCTTTCATACCACGACCACCAGATACCACGATCTCAGCTTCCGGCAGCAATACGCCACCGTCTGTTTCCTGCATCACGGTTTCTTTAGGAGCCGCAGCAAAATCAGACTCAGCCAGATCAGCAGACAACTTCTCTACCGTAGCTGTGTTACCAGCGTTGCTGATGATATCCGTGCTGTTTTTCTTCACGGCAATGATCTTCACGTCAGAGGTCAGGTTTACCTGCGCAAACGCTTTACCTGAGAACACACCACGTGTCACAGTGAAGTTACCGCCGTCCGTTTTAGGCAGTTCAGTTACGTTGGTAGCCAGTGAGCCGTTCAGACGAACAGCCAGCTTAGAACCTACCGCTGCACCGATGTTAGAGTTGGAGAACACCAGTACTTTGGCGCTTTCCTGCTGGGCCGCTGTTGCGATCACTTTCACGTACGCGTCAGCTACGAATTGCTTCAGACGGTCATCCGCGTCGTACAATACTTTGCTAATACCCTGCTCGCCTAGTCTGGCAAGCGCATCCTCGTGTACCTCACCGATGGCTACCGCCGTGGCGGTTGTGCCCATGGCCTGTGCCACCTGGCTGCCGTATGATGCTGCCTCGAGTGAGGACTTCTTGATCTCTCCGTTCAGACCTTCTACAAATACTAATACAGACATATTACAGTACTTTAGCTTCGTTTCTCAATAGTTTAATCAATTCGCCGGCATTGTCCGCGTCGATCAGCTTCACGCCGCTCTTTTTCTCGGGCTTGCTGTAGTTCACGTACTCCGACTTGGCTGCGCCATCCGTTGGCTCCACTACTTTGAGTGGCTTGGTGCGGGCTGTCATAATGCCGCGCATGTTCGGGATGCGGGGCTCGCACATCGGCTGCTGGGCACTGGCTACGAAAGGCAGTTTCACTTCCACCACTTCTTTGCCGCCCTCGATCTCACGCTCCAGACGGGCCGTGCTATCGTCTACCATGTCCAGTTTAAAGGCTGGCGTTACAGATGGAATGCCCATCATCTCGCCCACCATGTTGTGTACCTGGAAGCCGTTGTAGTCGATGGACTCCTTGCCCATCAGGATCATATCGTAACCGCCCTCCTTGGCGATAGCAGTAATCTGCTGCGCCACGAAGAAAGCGTCTTTCGGGTGTGCGTTCACGCGGATGGCATCATCGGCACCAATGGCCAGTGCCTTGCGGATGTTCGGTTCAGCGTCAGCCTCACCTACGTTCAGTACGGTTACGCTGCCGCCTTTGGCCTCTTTCAGCTCAATGGCGCGGGTCAGGGCGTATTCATCCCAAGGGTTGATTACGTACTGCACCCCGTTCTTGTCGAACTCTTTGTTATCTCCAGTAAAGTTGATCTTGGATGTGGTATCCGGAACGTTACTGATGCAAACTAATATTTTCATGATTAGAAATGTTAGCTTATTTAAAATTAGATTTGTGCGAAGTTAGTTAAAATATAGCCAAATAGAAATGTCTCAAAACAGATTAGAACAACTCTATAAGTTTCTGGAAGAAGACCCGAATGATCCGTTCACGCTATACGCCATTGCGACTGAATTGCGTAACACGGAGCCGCAAAAAGCCATGGAATATTACGAGAAGCTGTTGGCCGACCATGAGCGCTACGTTGGTACTTACTACCATGCTGCCAGTCTGTACGCAGAACTTGGACAAAACGATATGGCCGAACAAACTTACAAGAAAGGTATGCTCGTGAGCCGCCAGGAAGGTAATATGCACGCCTTCGCCGAACTGCAACAGGCTTACAACAAATTCATGGGTCTGGATTACGAGGACGATTAACCAGCTGTCGATCCCCCTCAGGGTACTGCTTCAAAAATAGTATGCATGCAGCACATTTGCAAGTATACCTGTTTTGAATTAAAACAGTTGCCTTAATCGTTTGTTTGCCGGAAAGCCATTCCGAAGCAGACTTTAAATGTGGTGTATTCATCAGGCTTGCTCTCCACCTGCACGAAGCCTCCCAGTGCCTCGGCCTGAATTTTGGTCAGGTATAGCCCGAGGCCTTTGGCGTCTTTGTTGCCATGGAAGGTCTTGTAGAGGCTGAAAAGCTTGTTGCCGTACTTGGCCATATCCAAACCTAAGCCGTTGTCGGTCACTGAGAAACAAACGCCTTCCTTTTCTTGCCAGGACCGGATAAGAATGCGCGGCTGCCTCAGCGACGATCGGTATTTCAACGCGTTCGACATTAAATTATGGGCAATACTTTCAAGGTATACCCGCGGCACCTGCAGGGTCTCCACCTCCAGATCTAACTCTACCTGCGCCCCACTCTCGAGTAGAACTGCCTGCAGGTTCTGCAGCTCTTTCTCCACCACCGCAGGCAGGTATACTGGCTCGCTCACTGGCAGCTTTAACTCCGACTCCAAAATCATGTTCAACTCGTCCAATGTGGTTTTCATGTTCTGGATCACTGTGCCCATCATATCCATCAGCTGTGCACCCAGTTCTGGTTCATCGACATACATTTGGGCAAGGCCCTGCATGTTAGACAGCGGTGAGCGCAGGTTGTGGGCGATGATCTGGGTGAAATCTTCGAGCCGGTCGTTTTTGGATTGCAGGAGCTCTGAGGTCTGCTGCAGCTTGTTGTTCAGGGCCAGCAAATCGCTTTTCTGAAGGCTGAGTACCACGGAAATAAGCGACTTAACAACCGTTTGGGCGATATCCTGTTCATTGAGCGACCAAGGCAAGGACTTCCCCCTGATCTGCTCGGCCCAATGCTCAAAGGACTCCCGGGGGTGTATGTGAAATTGCCCCTGTTTCATGGGCTTATCCGGATTGCCCGCCCAAATGCGCTTTTCTGAAATTTCAGGTTTAAAGAAAAGCAAGTACTCATTGTCCCGCTTAGAGATTTCGGTCGCCAACAAGCCGCTGGCGATAGGGCGTATCGCTTCGGCAGCCGGGTATACCTTGGAGAGCTCTCGGGTTTGGAACTGGGGCTCTTTGACATTAGAGCGCAACCAGCCGGCCAATTCTCTTATTGCCTGCTCGTCCGGTGTGGTGCCGGCAAGATACAGCTTACCTCCGAGCTGTAGCGCCATCCCTGTGGCACCCGTTAGCTTTAACAGTGCTTCGCTCTGATTTTGCAATTCGTTGTACAGGTGCTCGCTGCTCAACAGTTGCTTTGCCAAAGTTTTCTCCCGCTTCCGCAATTCGGCCAGTTCCTGCAGGTCACGCTGCTCCTCCATGGCAATGATACTGCTGCTGAAGACCTGCGCCACATGCAAACACACCTGCCTTTTCCAATAATTGATCCAGATCGGGCTTTTGTGATGGCAGGCGATAATCCCCCACAGTTTGCCTTTTACCACCAACGACACTGATAACGAAGCTTGTACGCCCATGTTTTGCAGGTACTCGAGGTGGATCTCGGAAGGGTTGCGCAGTTCGGATCTTAGTAGAAAAGTTGGCTGCCCGGTGCCAGGGTTTAAGTATGGCCTGATGTTCACGGCTTCGGCCCCTACGTTGGCAATCTGCCGGATGGGCTTTTCTACAAGCAACTGACGTGCCTGCGCAGGTATGTCAGAGGCCGGAAAATGGTGGTGCAAGTATACCTGCTCACCTGACTGCGTATCTTCCCCGATCACTTCGCCATGCCAGTCCTCGTCAAAACGATACAGCATCACATGATCGTAGGCCAGTAGCTGCCGCACAAAGCGCACGGTCAGGTCTGCTTTTTCAGATAGGGTGACTTGCTGCTCCAGCTCTTTTGTAAAGCGGATCAGGCCAAGCGACAGGTTCAGATGTTCCTGTTCATCCGTGATGTGCTCGTAGGGTTCACATTCCAGCACCAACTTTCCCTCGGCCCGATGCAGAAAGCTCAGAAACTGACGTTGCTGCAGCTCAAGCAAAAACACTTCGGGCTCTTTTAACTCTTTGGCAAGGTAAGGCCGAAGCTGCTCCAGTACCTTTTCATCATTAAAGTCCTGCCAGCTTATACCTTCCAAGGCGCTGACCGGCATTTTCAAAAACTCACCTATGTTCGCGCTTGACTGCTCAATTTCAAAAGAATCCGCATGGATGATCAGGAGGAAACCGTGGGCCTGGATTCGGCCTATATGGTGTATTGGTTCATTGTCGCAGTTGGAGAGATCAACCTTGTGGTGTTGGTAATTGAGCATAATTAAGGTAGCGTGAGTATGAATAAAGCCACCGCTGTTACCCAGTACGGTGGCTTTAAAAAATTTAAATATGGTATAAAATTATGATAAACTCAACACCAGATCGTCGGTATTCACCAGTGAGCCTTCAGGCAAGTGCAGATCGCCTACCTTGCTTGCTTCCGAGGCGGTAATGGTGGTCTCCATTTTCATGGCCTCGATCACAAACAGCGGCGTATTTTTCTTCACTTCCTGATCTTTCTCCACCAGAATCTTTGACAGCAAGCCCTGCAGCGGCGCCCCGATGTGTTTTGGATTGCCTTTGTCTACTTTCTGGTGCTGCACCCGCTCCACTTTTACGGATTTGTCACGTACTTCGATGTTTCGCGTCTGGCCATTGAGTTTGAAGAACACGGTGCGCATGCCGTCTTCGTCCACGTGTCCCAGCGACTGGTATTTGATTACAATGGATTTGCCACGGGCAATGTCAATGATGGCCTCCTCGCCTTGTTTCATGCCGTAGAAGAACAGGCGCGTCGGGATTTTAGAGACATTGCCATATTGTTCGTAGTGCTTGTGGTAGGCCTCGTATACCTTCGGGTAAAGCTGGTACGACAGAAAGTCGGTATACTTGGTGTGCTCCCCGAATTTCTTCTGAAACTCCCTAAACTCCTGATCCAGATTGATCGGCTCCAAGTGCTCGTTCGGACGTCCGTCGTAAGGCTGTTCGTCTTTGAGCACGATGGCCTGCAACTTTTTCGGGAAGCCGCCTGCCGGCTGACCAAGGTCGCCGCGAAACAGCGACTGCACCGACTCAGGGAATGAGATCTGGTCGCCGCGCTCGAGTACATCTACCGTAGTCAGACCATTGGAGACAAGGTATAGCGCCATGTCGCCCACAACTTTGGAGCTTGGCGTTACTTTCACGAGGTCACCGAAGAGCTGATTCACTTCCGCATAAGTCTCCTTGATCAGCTCCCACTTGTCGCCCAAGCCCAGTGCATTGGCCTGCGGACGCAGGTTAGAATACTGCCCACCCGGAATCTCGTGGTGGTATACCTCGGCCGTGCCTGCTTTCAAACCAGACTCAAACGGATAATAGTACTCACGCACCGTTTCCCAGTAGTTGGAATGGCGGTTGAGGCTCTTCTGGTCGAACTCACGGTGGCGCTCCTGGAAGCGCATCGCCTCTACCATACTATTAAAGTTCGGCTGTGAGGTGAGTCCCGACATAGAACCCAAGGCCACGTCCACCACATCTACCCCAGACTCAATCGCCTTGAGGTAAGTAGCGGATTGTATACCTGAGGTGTCGTGCGTATGCAGGTGGATCGGCAGCTTCACGGTATCGCGAAGCGCTTCCACCAACACCGTAGCAGCGTATGGTTTGAGCAAACCGGCCATGTCTTTGATGGCCAGAATGTGCGCCCCGGCATCTTCGAGTTGCTTGGCCAGTTGCAGATAGTACTCCAGGTTATACTTGGTTTTCTTCGGATTTAGGATGTCGCCGGTATAACAAAGCGTACCCTCTGCCAGACCGCCGGTGCGCTTACGCACGAAGTTGATGCAGGGCTCCATGCTCTTCATCCAGTTGAGCGAGTCGAAAATGCGGAAAATGTCCACGCCCGTCTCCCAAGACTTCTCCACAAAAGATTCGATCAGGTTGTCCGGATAGGCCTTGTACCCTACCCCGTTTGAGCCGCGGATGAGCATTTGCAGCAAGATATTCGGCACAGCCTCCCGGATCTCGGCCAGTCGTCGCCACGGGTCTTCGTGCAGGAAGCGCAGGCACACGTCGAAGGTCGCACCGCCCCATACCTCCATACTGAAGGTCTGCGGATGATCCTTGGCGTATGCCTCGGCTATTTTGAGCATGTCAAAAGAGCGCATGCGGGTCGCCAATAGCGACTGATGCGCATCGCGGAACGTGGTGTCGGTATAGTGGATCTGTTTGTCGTTGCGCAGCCATTTCGAGAACTCCTCCGGACCGAGTTCTGTCAAGAGGTCTTTGGTACCACGTTCGTATGGTTTATTCAGGTTGAAGCCTGTGAAATCCGGTTTGGAGAGCACTTTGTCCGGATCGGGTTTCTTCACGTCCGGGTGGCCGTTCACAATTACATCAGCCAGGAAGCTGAGGAGTTTGGTTGCGCGGTCTTTGCTCTTGCGGAAAACAAAAAGCTCGGAGTGGTTCTTCACAAAATCCACCGTGGCATCTCCCGAAACAAAAACCGGGTGGGTGATGATGTTTTGCAGAAACTGGATGTTCTGCTTCACCCCACGGATTCGGAACTCGTCCAGCGTGCGCGACATCTTCATGGCGGCATGACGCAAGGTCGGTGCCTGTGCTGATACTTTTACCAGAAGTGAGTCGAAGAACGGACTAATCTTGGCGCCTTGGTACACACTGCCTTGGTCCAGACGAATACCGAAACCACCCGCGCTGCGGTAGGCGATGATGGTGCCATAGTCTGGTTTGAAATCGTTTTCCGGGTCTTCAGTTGTGATGCGGCACTGGATGGCCACGCCATTGGCCCGCACAGTATGCTGTGGCCCGAGGAGCACTTCCTCGTGGTCCAAGGTATAGCCGTCGGCGATAAAGATCTGCGTTTTGATCAGGTCGATGCCGGTAATCATCTCCGTCACCGTGTGCTCCACCTGTATGCGCGGATTCACCTCTATGAAGTAGATGTTATTATTATGCGGCTCCACCAAAAACTCCACTGTGCCCACGTTGTTGTAGTTCACGGCCTTGCAAATGCGAATGGCGTAGTCATAAAGTTGCTGGCGTGTTTCCTCGGTCAGGCTGATGGCCGGGGCCACCTCCACTACCTTTTGGAAACGGCGCTGCACAGAACAGTCGCGCTCGAACAGGTGCGTGATGTTGCCGTAGTTGTCGGCCACGATCTGCACCTCGATGTGCTTCGGATTCTCGACATATTTCTCCAGGAAAAGTGTGTCGTCACCGAAGGCTTTCAGGGCCTCGTTCTTCGCCTCAAAAAAGCCTTTCTCCAATTGCTCGTCGTCCCGGATCACACGCATGCCGCGACCGCCGCCGCCGGCAGCTGCCTTCAGCATCAGCGGATAGCCAATGCGATGCGCCTCTTCCAAGGCGGTGTCAAAGGTATTCAGGTCGAGGTCATTGCTCTGGATGATCGGTACATCGCAGCTTACCGCCACTTTCTTCGCTGATACTTTGTCGCCCAACGAGCCCATTACCTCTGGCCGTGGACCAATGAAGATGATGCCGTTTTCAGCGCATTTGCGGGAGAAGTGCTGGTTTTCAGACAGGAAACCGTAACCCGGGTGGATGGCGTCTACACCGTTTTCCTTGGCTATGCGGATAATGCCATCGATGTCGAGGTAGGGCTGCAGCGGCTGATTGTCTTTGCCGATCTGGTAGGCCTCGTCGGCTTTGTAGCGGTGCAAGGAATAACGGTCTTCGTAGGTATAGATGGCCACCGTCTGGATGTTAAGCTCGGTACAGGCCCGGAGCACACGGATAGCGATTTCGCCGCGGTTAGCAACGAGTACTTTTTTTATTTTCATATTAGGTGAGATGTAAGGTATAGCTGCACTATAGTTTTTATCGATTAAAGGCTAACAGGAGATCACTGTTGCGCCATAGGTATAAGCCATAAGATAAAATAGGTATAGAAGGCGGCAGGCGAGAATTGAAAGTGCCTGCCTCTTAGAAAACACCCCTTAATACAGGCTTTTGCCTGATAAGGTTATATTGCAATTCAGTGAATAAACGAAACCCTATACCTTATTAATTATCAACCTCTTACAATCTATAATTCTTTAAAATGCAAAGCCTCCTGAACATTGCGGTACTCTGCCAGTTGTTACAGCAAGCGATAGGTATACATTGACATGCGATTTGACAAAAAGAATATTTTACTCGTAGGCGGCACATCCGGTATAGGATTGGCCATCGCCAGGCAGTTGCAAGCGGAAGGTGCACACGTGACTGTGGCTTCCCGCAAAACCTCTGAGGCAATAGAAGAGCTTGGTATAGAACATCTGGAACTGGATGTGCTGGCTTTTGACTCAACTTTCACCAAAGGCTTGCCCAACGAATTGCATGGTCTGGTTTACTGTCCGGGCTCCATTAAACTCAGACCTTTTGAACGGATGGCAGTAGAAGATTTCCGGCAGGAATACGAGCTGAATGTGCTGGGTGCCATACAGAGTATAAAAGCGGTGCTCCCTTTGCTCAAGAAATCAGCTAGCGCCAGCATTGTCCTCTTCAGCACCGTGGCTGCCCGATTGGGCATGCCCTTTCATGCGTCTATCGCTTCCAGCAAAGCGGCTCTCGAGGGGTTGGCGGTTTCACTGGCGGCAGAATTTGCCAGCACAGGTATACGGGTTAACGCCATAGCCCCCTCCCTCACCGCCACGCCCCTGTCTCAATCCCTGTTAAGCACCCCGGAAAAAATCGAAGCTGCCGGCAAGCGCCATCCGCTTGGTCGCGTGGGCCAACCCGAAGACATGGCCAAGGCAGCCGCTTACCTCCTCAGCGACGATGCCAGCTGGGTGACCGGACAAGTGCTCCATTTAGATGGTGGCATGAGCACCATCAAACTACTTTAAAACTCCACTCTTAATTCATTCAAATGCTTTCCATTTTCTGGTTCCGCCGCGATCTTCGCCTGGAGGACAATGCTGGTTTGTATGAAGCCCTCCGCAGCGGACAGCCGGTATTGCCTGTTTTCATTTTCGATAAATTGATACTGGACAAACTCAATGACAGGCAGGATGCACGGCTAACCTTCCTTTATGAAACGGTCAGTCAGCTCAGAGAAGAACTGGAAGCGAATGGCGGAAGCCTGCACGTAGTATATGGCGAACCGCTACAGGTGTTTCAAGCGTTGGTGAAAGCTAATGAAATTGCTACTGTCTATACCAACCACGATTATGAGCCCTATGCGCAGGAACGCGACCGCGCTGTGGCTACTTTCCTTCAGGAGCAGGATGTCGCTTTCCATACCTACAAGGATCAGGTGATTTTTGAGCGTGACGACCTGATGACTGGTTCAGGCACTCCTTATAAGGTATACACGCCTTACAAAAATGCCTGGCTCAAGAAGTTTGAGAAAGATCGGATCAGCCCCTATCCCACTAAACGGCACCTTGATAAATTAGCCAAAATCAAAACCCCGGCTATACCTACTCTGGAAGAAATGGGCTTTGAGAAGTCTGAGTTAGAAGTGCCAAAGCACGTTCTTAGCCCAGACCTGCTGGAAAACTATGCTGCCAGGCGCGACTTACCTGCGCTCGATGCCACCAGTCACATCAGTCCATACCTGCGCTTTGGTCTAATAAGTGTGCGTGCGGCCGTTGCCAAAGCACTGGATCACAGCAAAGTCTGGCTTCAGGAGCTTATTTGGCGTGAGTTTTTCATGCAGTTACTTTATCACTTCCCGGAATCGGCCATAGAAAGTTATGCTCCCAAATTCAGGCATATCCGATGGCGCAACAATGAGGCCGAATTTCAGAAATGGTGCAAAGGGAAGACGGGCTTTGCGCTCGTAGATGCAGGCATGCGGCAATTAAATGCCACTGGCTTTATGCACAACCGGGTGCGCATGGTCGTAGCCAGCTTCCTGGTAAAAGACCTGCTGATCGATTGGCGCTGGGGTGAGGCCTACTTTGCCGAAAAGCTGTTCGACTATGAAATGGCAAGCAATGTCGGAAACTGGCAATGGGCCGCCGGAACCGGAGCTGACGCCCAACCTTACTTCCGTGTGTTCAACCCTGATAGCCAGGCAACCAAATTCGACAAAGATGAAGCCTACATCCGGCAATGGGTGCCTGAATACGGCACGCCTGACTATCCTAAACCCATGGTTGATCATGCGATGGCCCGGGACCGTGCCGTGACAGCTTTCAAAAAGTCAATCGCTGAAACTGTAACTGCTTAGTGCTTGCGATGCCCGGGCTCGTAGATCAGTCTGAAAAAGGTACTCATGCGTTCCCGCTCTTTGGTAACTGGTATACCTGTCACAATGCCGATCATCAGGCCTTCGTTGATCACCAGTCGCATTTGCGGTCGCAGCACCATATCCATGTGACCACTCTGCATTTCTTTATTCACTTCGAGGCCTACGAAGTTGCGGCTGTTCGGTATCATGTAATGCGCACTGGTATTGATCTCGTAACTGGTCTCGAGTCCGCTGTGACCAAAGTGATTGAACATCCTCGGACCTGTATAGATCAGTGAGTGAAAATTACTTCCCCACTTTTTGGCTGCTACTAAAAAGGGATTGAACAGAATCCCCTGAAACATATCATCGCGCCTAATACGATTAAGGTCCGTCAATTCAAACTCTGTGATCCCACCCAGGGCCATAGAAGTTTTAAAGCGATCATTCACCAAAAAGGTATACTGTGCGGCCAGCTTCAGGGACTCGATGCGATCGGAAGGGCGGTTTACCTCCGGACGCCGGTCTTTGCTGTTAGTCGTGTAAACCGAAACCGGCACTTCGATCTCCAGACCCAGCCGATCGATTGGTGCCCACTCGTACTCTACCAGAAATTCGTAGCGGTCGTAACCGAGGTTATCGGTCATACCTGCGCCGATGTTCCACTCCTTTTCTCCTTTGTGTGCACCCAAATCCCGGATCAGGTCAATGTACAGGGGCTCTGCGTGGTTAAGCTTCAGGGGTTTTTTAGATTGATAATAGGTGGAATCCGCTGTGGTACTCTCCTGCGCGAAACCTGTAAGTGATAGTGTAAAGATGAAGGTTGTGAGAAATAAAGTCCGTTTCATAAAAGGGTAAACCAAAATATGGACGAAAGTAGGGCAGCTCTATTAAAGACAGATTAAAAGTAGATTAGAAATAGATTAAAGCGTTAAATCTGAGGTATCGAACAAGCTGTTTTTGGTAGGTATCTGTATATTTGGGCTGATGTACCGCTATCTGCTCCTCTTCTGGCTTTGCCTGTTGCTCCTGCTTCAACCGTTGCAGGGCATGGCTACCGCTTCGGATTCAACGACTATCAATAAAGACAGACTCCTACTGCTCGGCACTGGCTTCGCGGTTGGCTATACCGCCATGCTGGTCTCGCTGAACAAAGCATGGTATAAAGATCAGGAGCGTACAAACTTCCATTTCTTCAACGACAACCGGCAATGGAAACAGATGGACAAGGCCGGTCACTTCTGGGGAGCCTTTCACCAAAGCCGCGCAGGTATAGATCTGCTGCGCTGGGCAGGAGTTGCTGACAAAAAAGCGATTCTATACGGTGGGCTGACCGGCATTGTCCTGCAAACCCCTATTGAGATCTTCGATGGCTTTCAGTCTGACTATGGCGCCTCGGTTGGGGATGCGATTGCCAACACAGTGGGCTCTGCCGCAGTTATAGCACAGGAGTTAGCCTGGCGGGAGGTACGTATCATGCCCAAGTTCTCGTTCCAGACGACGCGCTATGCCGCAGAGCGACCAAACGTACTGGGTAGCACGCTGGCGGAACAGGTTCTAAAAGATTACAACGGACAAACTTATTGGCTCTCCGTCAATGTGGGGAGTTTTCTCAAAGAGGAAAGCAAGTACCCCAAATGGCTAAGCATCGCGGTAGGCTACGGTGCAGAAGGCATGGTTTTCAACGACCCCGAATTGAACAATGCCCGTGGGTTTAGTGCACGTCGTCAGTTTTACCTCAGCCCCGACCTTAATCTCATGCACTTCAAGGGCCGCAGCAAAGCGCTGAACACAACGCTATACCTGCTTAGCATCATCAAAATTCCCGCTCCTGCACTGGAGTACAACACGAAGGATGGACTGCGCTTCCATCCGGTATACTTCTAAGTCGGGGCGATTAATCCGCCGTACATATCGTATCTTTGTGTAAAATAAATCTGTACTCAATTACCAGGGTATTGCTGGCAGCAGCGCTATACCTTGGGTATAAAATAATAAGACTATGAACGTAGGAGATCGCGTGCGCCTGATGTCAGGCCGGGAAGAGGGCATCATCACCCGGATAATGGATAATAACATTGTGGAAGTCGCCATTGACAATGACTTCACGATACCTGTTTCACGCCGGGAGATCGTGTTGATTGCACCCGAAGAAGCCAAGGCTTTCCGCAACACCGAGCCTGAAGCCTATTCCAAACCCGCTGCCCGCAAAGAGCCGCCTGCCCCCGTGCTGGCCGAAAAAGGTATTTACCTGGCCATGGTCCACCAGTCCGACGAGCTGCTTGCCGCCACTGTTGTGAATAACACAGATTACGACGTGCTTTTTACAAGTGGTGAAGAGCGCAACAGCCAGTACCGCGGACTTCAGAATGACAAGCTGGCACCGAAGGCAACCCGTGTCGTGAGCCATTACCACATGAAGGACTTCGAGAAATGGCCTGTCCTGATCGTGCAGTTCCTTCAGCATCGCAACGGCAGTCCGAGCTTGTTTGAGCCAGTGACAAAGAAGGTGCAGTTCAGAGCCAACTCCTTTTATAAGAGCAAGAAAACGGCACCGGTACTGAACAAAGAGGCATATCTTTTCCAGCTTGATACCAAGCCAGTTGCAGTTGATACAGACAAAATAAAAGAACAGCTCTCTGAAAAGCCCGCTACGCAAGAGAACGCAAAGGTGCAGGCACCCGAGCACGAAGTAGACCTGCACATCGAAAAACTGGTGGAAGACCACAGCGGCATGAGCAACAGTGCCATGCTGAAGCTACAGCTTGACCGCTTTCAGGATGCGCTCGATCGCGCCATGGCAGCCAACATGCACGAAATTGTCTTCATCCACGGTGCTGGCAATGGTGTGCTCCGCAAAGAGATACAAAAGATCCTGAGCCGCACCCCAGGCATTCGCTTCTTTGAAGACGCCAAGAAAGAGAAGTTTGGGTATGGTGCTACCTTAGTGAGACTGAGATGAGGAGTTAGCAAGGTATAGCCTGTAGGTTCAAGTCGCGACTTAGCCGCCTATTTTGAAGGGAACTTATACCTGCTTATAACAATTAACAGTTAAGCAATCCAACAATTTACCATACCTTTGCAGGTATAGAAAGCTTAACAGCAAGCCGTCTTATCGCCGCTCCGCTTGGAGGGGAGGAAAGTCCGGGCAACACAGAGCATCCTACTTCCTAACGGGAAGGGGCCTTTCGGGAGACGGAAAGGCTACAGCCAGTGCCACAGAAAATTACCGCCAGTTGCAAAACTGGTAAGGGTGAAAAGGTGCGGTAAGAGCGCACCAGCGGCTGGGTGACCAGTCCGGCTGGGTAAACCTTAGGAGTTGAAAGACCAAATAGGCTGACAGCGTCCCGTTTCGGCGGGGCTAAGGGCTGCTCGTCCGATGTCAGTGGGTAGGTCGATGGAGCCTGCGCGCGAGTGCAGGCCTAGATAAATGATAAGACGTTGGGCTTTGGCCTGACGACAGAACCCGGCTTATAGGCTTGCTGTTAACCTTTTTCCTTTTCTTCTAAAGATTCCGCTTTTTGTATAGGCCTTTTGCTTAAGTAGCTGCTGTCGCAGGTATAGCAACTGATAATTTCATCCTTACTAGGAGAAAGAGCAAATTATTGTCTACGGAAATCCTGTGAATCCTTTAATCCTGAAAATCCTGATTCGGACAAGCTCTTCTTTGTATCTTTGCAGCCGCAAACTACCCGATGATGACAGAGTTGAAATTATACGACCCGTTTCCAAGGATGCAGTTCAGTGACAATTACTGCTTTCTGTGCGGGGCACATACCGAACCCGAAAACCGAACTCCTGTTTTTGCTACATGGCTGCAGGACAAATATACGTTACGTGACAAAGAACTGCTTATGCTCGATAAGAGTGTCAGCACATACGGCGACCTGACCATCCCCTGCTGTGATCATTGCCATACCCAGCATGTCATTCCGCTGGAAGAAGAGATAGCTGCCGCGGCAGCGCAGGGTATAGCTGGTCTGCAGGCCCTGCCTCCTAAAAAATTGTTTCAGTGGATCGGCAAGATGTACTACGGGACACTGATCACTGAGCTTATCAAGGAAGCTGATCCTCTTATCATGCCGCAGAATCCGGTAAGCGAAAACCCGAAAATGCTGGGTAAGTTCCGTGAGTTCTTCAAAGTGCTGCAGTCCATTCGAGTGCCTATCGAGTTTTCTGATTTTCTTCCCTCTTCTCTTTTTATGCTGGAAGTAAGCCCAACAGAGGACGATCTGCCGTTCGAATACCAGGACGAGCTGACAACTATGGCTTTCAGCATCAAACTCGGACCGGTTGTGCTTGTTAGCACCTTGCTCGACAATGGCATCATAGGTAAAGCCCTCGGCAAGTTATACCGCCTCACACAAGGGCAACAGTTACACCCCATCCAGGTAGCAGAGTTTAAAGCGCGGGTATTTTATGCTGCCTATATTTTCAACGTGGTACCGGAGTATTTTGAGCGACCTGTTAAGCCTGAAGACACCCATATTACTTTCGACTCTATTATAGATGATGTAACGAACGAAGTCTTCAACCCGTGGGAAATGACTGCCTATGCCCACATGCTCGAGGAAATGCTGAAGCCTTGGAACATCCGTGAAAAAGAGATACTGGCTGATCCAAGTAGACCGCTTAGCTTTCTACTGGATGCTCAGAATAATTTTAATTCGATGGAACGCTATCAAAAACTGAATTAGGTAGCCATCCTTTATACCTGATACTAAATGAAAAGAGCTCCCTGGCAGAGGCCAGGGAGCTCTTTTTGTATACCTTATTGGCTTATTGTTCTATGACAAAGCTAACGTTGACATTAGAAGTCACAACTACTTCACCACCGGCAATGGACGGGCCACCACTTTGCGCCATTTCCATGTCCATAGACATTTTAGCGTAACCTGCTCGCGGAGAGCCATTCGAAGTATGTTCGTTGATGGAATATACCTTACCAACTCTGGCTCCCAGCTCTGCTGTCAAGGCATTGGCTTTCTGCTTTGCGTCGGCTACGGCTTTTTTACGCGCCTCTGCCCGGTGCTTTTCAATATCTGACACCCTGAAGTAAATGTTGTCAATTCGATTCACCCCATTGTCATACAAACCGGAAAGCAGCTCATCGAACCTGTTTATTTTTTTAATTACGATGGTCATGGTTTTCTGGGCCATGTAAAACTCGGGTTGAGCTTTTCCGAACTCGTTACCTGAGTAAATGGGCTGCAGGTTCACAAAAGAGGTCTGTATGTCCTTGGCATCCACCCCCTGCTTACGCAAATAGGCGATGATAGCGGCAGCCTGCTTATCGGTTTGCTTTCGTGCCTGCTCCAGGGTCTTTTCACGTGTTTCCACCCCCAGCGTTACCACAACTTCGTTCGGTTCCAGCTTCACTTCCCCTATTCCGTTCACACTAATGAGCGGAGGCATAATCTGTTGCTGCGCCATTGCCGGAAACAAGCCAGCCAGCAAAAACAGCAGGGCGACAAAAGATACTTTTTTCATAATTCTGATTAAAAAAGGTTAGAAACACTCAGGTAAATATAGCTACTTACTATATAGAACCAATTACAAAGGCCGTACCAGAAATGAACCTGCATAAAAAAACCCTTCACATTTAAGGTGAAGGGCTTCTCTTGCTGTTAGTCGATGACTAGGCTTCCATCTCGAAATCCTGATCGGCTACATACTTAGCAACCAGTACAGCACCCAGCGTTACAGCACCTGCTGTCAGAATAAGCTGCGTAGTGCTCATGCGACGAGCGCCCTGTAGCACCAGTTTCCCTACATCGTGCAGCAGTTCAGGTAGTTTATCGTGCTTACCTTGAAATACATGCATCGCTGATTCCACTGTCTTCGACATGTCGTGTGGCTGCAAAAGTTTGAGAGCGCTCTGTTCCTTCTTGCCCTGGCTTTGACCGCCATTACCGGCATTCTGGTTGCTCTTGTTATCGTTTTCCATAGTTATTTTCGGTTTCGTTTAGGTATTAAGTTCAAGTGATTTTCTTATACGGCATTATCCGTATCAGGATATGACTTAGCCCTCTGTACGGCCTCCGTACTTGGTTATCATCTCGCTCATGCGTTGCATCAGGCTGTCTTCGCTAATCATCATGCTAGCTGGGAATCCCACCGAAAGGTCGCTGATCTCGAGGGACTTTGCCTCAGGGTTATAATTGAAATTGGCATTGACGCCCTTCTCATTGATGCGGCCGCTATTACCCTGCAAGTTCATGCCGTAAGTCTGCAGTTTGCTTTTTAATTCGTTGTATGCTTCTGGCGTTACGCCAGAGTATAATGCTCTTTTTGACATAGTATTTATCTATTTTTTATTGATGAAGGTATAACGACACAAGATAAGATGAAGTTTATAAAAACCGGCAAGCCAACTCCTGCTCTGTATGCCAGAAAGCTTGATAAGCTTCGTCCGAAGAGGATCATAGAAATTTTTTAAAAATAATTTTGCTTCCTAAAATCCGGCTTGTATATTTGCACCCGCAATACAGTAGAACGGTCCGTTCGTCTAGGGGTTAGGACTCCAGATTTTCATTCTGGCAACAGGGGTTCGATTCCCCTACGGACTACTTAAAAAGCCTCTCAGTGAACACTGAGAGGCTTTTTTTATACCCTTCTGACACCAAAGCAGTCTCACTCCTATCATAGCGCTTCAGGAAGCATATAAAGCCATCGCTAATTGAGAATACGTTAGCGACAAGTCCAGCAACTCCTTATTATCTACATCTATCAGGCTTCAATTAACCTAAGCCAGCCAGTGTTGAAAGACAGAATATGCCAGTTGGTCTAAAAAAACAGAATTTTTTAATCAGTACCTTGCATAACAAAGTACTATGCATAACTTTGAATCCCTGCTTCACTACAGTATCCTGGCAGCAAAATAACAATCACAGTGAATATCCATCTTTTATAAACAATTAAAACTATGACGATCAAAACAATCTTATTGCTGCTTTCCTTCTTCATGAACGTGGCCCTGACAGCCGCGCAGCCAACGAAAATGGTGAATGTTGGGGATCACTCCCTTGAGATGATACAGGTAGGCGCAGGACCCTACACCATTATCTTTGAATCAGGCTTCGGGACGGATTACAAAGTGTGGGGTAATGTAGCTGCAGAAGTGATAAAATCGAATCAGGTCATGCTGTACTCTAGAGCCGGAACAGGAAAATCAGAATCAAACCTGAAACCTCAAACGTTAGAGGCAGCTGTACAGGATTTAAATATCCTTATTGAACTGTCCAACCTGAAAGCTCCGTTCATTTTAGTAGGCCATTCGTACGGCGCCTTCATCATCCGGGCTTATGCGGCGCAGCACCCGGATAAAGTAAAAGGCTTGGTATTTGTTGATCCGGCGCATGAGAAAATGATGCAGGAACTGAAAAAGGCGGATCATGCCAAGGCGGCAAAGGACATTGAACTACAAAACAGCTTTGTGCCGGATAAATTCAAGCAGGAGAACGATGCGATAAACCTCATCTTTGAAAAAGCTGCTTTGCCTGATTTCGGGAAGCTGCCGCAAGTGCCGGCTGTGGTGCTTACCTCGGTGCAGAAAAGAGCAAACCCAGAATTGTTTCTACACGAGCCAACAGGTGTGGAAGTATGGCGAGCGCTGCATAGCGAGTTTTTTACTCAGTTCACCAGCGGCGCCCATGTTATAACAGCCAGTAGTGGCCATAACATCCATAGAGAGGAACCGGAACTTGTGATTAGCGCCATCAGTCAGGTGGTGCAAGCGGCAGAGAAGGAAAAGGCGCGGCAGGAGTACGAAGCCAAAATGACGGCCTTAGGCGGTAGATTTGTGCAGGCGGCAGACTATCTGAAACAGCAGAAAGAGCCGAAGGCTGAAGCAGTGGTGTTTGATGGGTTGAGGAATTCCGGCTTCGGCGAGCGCACCATTAACACCATCGCCTACCAGCAGCTCAACAACCCGGCCAACGCGCCTGTGTCCCTGCTAATCTTCAGGTATAACACGGTTACATATGCTAGCTCGGCCAATGCATTTGATAGCTACGGAGAGGCATTGCTGAAGCAAGGAAAGCTGAAGCAGGCTGAAGAACAGTTCCGGAAGGCCATCGAACTCGCCACTGCTGCCAATGACACCTCTACACTTAGAAACAGCAAAAGCAACCTGGAAAAAATCAACCAGAGGAGAAAGCTAAAATAATTTAAGGATAGCGGCAACTATGTGTTATTCAACCCCTCCTCTTTATCAGATAAGCTTCTAGAATAGCTAAATCCCTGTGTATAAGGTTCAATAATAAGATATATTAAGTATTCCACCAAACTCTACGCCTTGCACGCCGCCATTGTAGCCGCCTAACAAGTTGAAAGAAAAAGTATTGTAGTAATTACTCGATTTAATGCCGTTTGTGCCGATGCCTGGGACAACGGATACCTGAGCCGGACGATGCTCTAATTCCTGAAGCAACTCCTGGTATTGCAAGGCCTGATAGTGCCAGACCAATTAATAAGTTTTTCATGGTTTTATTTTGTTTCGCTTTTGATGGTACAAAGGTGGTTTCAATTAGACCTCCAAAGCAACAGAACATGCATGAACACTGATATTTGATAGATGAACCCTGAAAAACAAAGCTTGAACAATAGCAGAAGCTGCTCTAAGTATAACTAGCTAAGTGCATAAGGCTATTCTAACTATTATGGCTATTTGTTTAATAGATGTGGTACTCTCCGTCTAACACTTTGCCAAATTCTTACTAAGGATTTAAGTAAAAATAAACTGCCTTTACTCAGTTTGCGCAGAGCTCTCTTAAAACTCAAGAACAAAAAAGTAAGGACTACAAAAACTCTTCAGTTAATTCTGAAGAGCTTTTGTAGTCACATATGCGGGGGTATTCGGACAGCAGCGTGTCCGGTATGTGTATGGTCTTGCCCAACATCTCGTTTAGCTCGTCTGTGAGCCCAATGATGTTAGTGAGCAACTTGAGCATCTTCTGATGGCCATTGGTGCCGTGCAGCAAAAACCAAAAATAAGCAATACTATTTATAGTGGAATTTTCGGATAGTTCTTTACTTCTGTCTCCTGACCGTTTTGGCTACTCATGAGGCGACTAGGGCGATTATACTGCGCTACTTCGTGTGCCTTCGTCAGCGCCTGTTCTTCATCTTCAAAGGATTGTATCAGTTCCTTGTTATCATCCATTATGCACCATTGCTTCTTCTCATCATTCCATTCCACCCGGTATGTTTTAAACTGCGCCTTGTTTCGAATCAGGTCAAGTATCACTTTACCGTCGCTCTCGTTGCCATCTGGGTATGGCATGGGGAGCAGCGCAAAGAATACATAGTAAAGCGAGAAGTAAGTGAATTGGTAGGTGATTATACCTGGCTCCAGCATCTTGTTTTCTATGAGGTAAATTACCACAAGCGCTGCAAGTGTATTAAATAATGCTCCCCCCGAAAATATAAGGATGTTGGCAAATCGCTCGTTTCGCTTTAGGTTTTCAAAAGTGCAAAGGCCATACCAAAAGTAGTACTTTCGCACTTCCAGCATTCCAATTCTAAAAAGCACTTTACCAGCGCCTATCGATACTTTTATATTCTTGCCTCCCATTAACCAGGCAAAGAATACATGCCCGGCCTCGTGCACAAAAGAAATAACAGGCAACACCAGAAAGAAAGCCAGAAAGAATTTAGGCAGATCGTTAACTCCAAACATATCAGGTATACGGTTCGCGGGAAGTGGGATTCCTACAGTGGGTATGTTTTACATCATTTCGGTTACTACCAGGTTCCTTATACCTGAGACGATCATATCGATGCCAATAGCGCCCAGGAAGAAGCCGTTGATGCGCAGCAACAGTTCCATGTTCTTATCGAAAGCGACTTGTACTTTTTTGGAACGCATTCCCCGGCGTATGCTTTTCAAACCCATGATGATAGCAAAATTGATCAGCAGGATGCTGACCAATGAAACAACTCCCTGCCATAAAACCAGTTGCTCTGACATCAGCACAGTCAGTGAAATGGTGCCTGCGCCCACCATAAACGGTAAGGCAATCTCTGAGGCCAGATCATGCAGGTCTCCCTTAATCTGGATGAATGCTTTCTTGCCCTGCACGATAAACATGTAAGCGAAAGAGAACAGCACGACGCCCCCGAATATGCGGAACGACTCAAAATTGATGCGAAAAACTTTTTGAAACACCAGATCTCCCAACAGCAGAAAACCCAGGTATATGCCAAACGAAATACCACTGGCTTTGATGAAAACAGATCGGAAGTCTTCATCCGACAGGTCTTTCATAATGGGCTTCAGGTATAGGAAGAGTGCAAAAGGGTTAAGCATCACCAAAAAACTAACTATTGCTGTAATCATAAGTATCAGGACCGTTTGAGGGTGCCTTTAACTACGTAACAAGTTACAGGTAGATGTATAAAAATAGCTGAAGCCTTGATGAGGCAATAAAGGTTCAGCTGAGCGTGCTGTTGATGCCTCAGCACTTTAGAGGATGATCTAACAATGTTTATGGCAAAACTGCTAAAGCCCTTTCTATTGCTGTAAATAAGCTGTTTGTGAGAAAAACAACATTAGCCGGCTCGACTAACCATTGAGAAGGAACTCCATAGTATACTGATGATATTCAGGCTGCGTAATGCCTGCTACATAGGGCAAGTTGTGTTCTTGCGTGTATTTGGCTTTGTAGGCTTTGTCGATTAATAGATTTAAGTCAGTTTCTGTTACCTGCACCCCTCTTACATTCAATACACTTTGTCCATACTGGATTTGGCCGACTCCCTCGTCTACAAATGCCGTAAACCAGCTCTTGCTGCTTTTAGCCCAGCTTCGCGCAAAAACTCTTCCCGCAACTTCGACCATCCAGATATTCAGGAAAGTCTCACGTGCCAGGCCACCTTTCACACCTGCTAAGGTGGAAGATCCTAAATATGAAATAAAATCGGCGGGGAATTGGGGCTGTTCCATAGGGTTTACCTGTATATTAGCGGGCGCTCGCTACCTGTGTTTGCTTCTTTTTATGCTTAGATCCGGCAGGGTATAGGAAATTACGCACGTCCTTCATGTAGTTCAGGCTTCCATTGGTCAGGTTGCTGAGTACAATGATGGAGCTGTGGTCATTGGGGTTGCGGAGGAAGTAGGTATTGTAGCCGTGCCACAGTCCGCCGTGGTACACAACTGTGTCACCGCTTTCGACCTGCTTGATGCGCCAGCCATACCCGTAGGATTCATCCCTCTTATTCACTTTGCCAGTCGGTGAGAAAGCCTCTTCCAGCGTCTCGCGCTTCACCAGCTTTTGGGTATAGAGTGCCTGATCCCACTTATACAAATCATCTACAGTAGAGTACAGGCCTTTGTCACCTAACACGGTATCCTGGTAGTCAGGCAAACGCTTACGACGTCCACCGATGTGTCCTGCTGCAACCTTACCGGTCTGGGCGACTAACTCGTGGTTGAAGGTATAGGTGTTGTGCATCTTAAGCGGCTCAAATATATGCTCGCGCATAAATTCAGCAAAGGACTGCCCTGAGGCTTTTTCTACTACAGACGCCAGCAGCGCATAGCCTGTGTTACTGTAACTGAAGGTACGATCTGGCTGATAATAAATGTTCGGTTTGTGCACGGCCATCATGCTCAGCACATCATCATTGCTCAGGTCCACTTTTCGGTCAGCCCAGAGTTCATCACTGAAGTAGGTATAGTTAGGCAGACCAGAGCGATGCGTAAGCAGTTGTTTTATTGTGATGCCTTTGTAAGGAAAGTCGGGAATGTATACCTGCAGGCTGTCGTCGTAGTTGAGCTTGCCCTGTTCCTTCAGCATCATAATAGCTACGGCCGTGAATTGCTTCGACACCGAGGCAAGCTGAAATACGGATTGCGTACTCAAGGTGTCTTTTGTTTTGAAATCAGCATACCCAAAAGCACCGCGGTAAATGATCTGATCATATTTAGTGACAAGCACTGTCCCGTTGAAACCCTTTTTTTTGTGCAAATACGTGAAAATGGAATCAACCTGTCTCCCTAGTTTTGTAGCAATAACGGGTGTGAAGGTTTCAGGCACCTCCACATGCAGTTCACAGTCCTCCTCCACAATAAGCTCTTCGTTTTTGAAGCCAGAGCAGGCACTGAAAGACAGAAACAAAGCGCACGCTACGACGCTTCGGATGATAAGCAAATGAATGTTACTAAAAGCCATACCTGAAATATACCAACAAGGGAAATGAGCTTTAAATATAAAAGAAGTGATCGGTTTTTCTAGCACCCTTGCCTAAAGAATTTTGTATTTACCCGGCATAAGTCCCATAACATAATCTATAGCATGAAGTATAATTAAGTAAACCCGTTCCTCCAGATTCGAAAGGTTATGGTCTTGCCAGTTTACATATTGCTTTCATTGCTACTGCTAATCTCACCGGTGCAGGACGATCATTACAAAGCAAAGCGTGAAGAAATGGTGACACGGCAGATCGAGGGCCGTGGTGTAAGGGATGAGGCGGTGCTCAATGCCATGCGCTCTGTCCAGCGGCATCTCTTTGTTCCTGCTGCTATCGCTTCCAGGGCTTATAATGACAGCGCACTCCCCATCGGACTCAAACAGACAATCTCACAGCCTTACATGGTTGCCTATATGACTGAAGTCATCAGGCCAAAGCCAACTATGAAAGTACTGGAAATTGGTACTGGCTCTGGATATCAGGCTGCTGTACTGGCTGAAATCGTAAAGAAAGTATACACCATCGAGATCATTCCCGAGCACGGGAAAATGGCCGCCGCAAAGCTGAAGAAATTAGGCTATGACAACGTGGAAGTTAAAATCGGGGACGGCTATGCCGGTTGGGAAGAACACACTCCATTTGATGCCATTGTGGTAACGGCCGGTGCCGAAACCGTTCCCCCTCCCCTGCTTGAACAGCTCAAAGAAGGTGGCCGTATGGTCATTCCTGTCGGTCCGGTTTATATGACCCAAACTCTCCAGCTTATTGAAAAGAAACGAGGCAAAGCGGTGACCCGCAATCTGATGCCAGTGGTGTTTGTGCCCTTCACAAGAGAGAGACAGAGATAGCGTATACCTGCCTGGAAGATAAATGGCCAGACCTCAACATTGACCACATGGTAAATAACCATACCTATACCTGCAGAATTGCGTAAGCACTATATAGCAACGCAGAACCATAGCGATAATTCTATGTTTTTCTGTGTTTGCTATACCTGACAATCTAGTAAATCAAGGCTTACCCATGCAAAAAACTTTACTTTCTCTCCTGCTCATGCTGCTGACTGCAGCCACCGCATCGGCACAAGTAGAACCTGACACAACCTGGCGAAGAACTTTCTCGGCTGGCATTAACTTAAACCAGGCTGCCTTTAGTGACAACTGGAAAGCGGGTGGCGTCAGTTCGATCGCTTTTAATTCCCACCTGGATGCACGTGCTGACTATAAATCAGGAAAAACGTCCTGGGACAATGCCATGCAAATGCAATATGGTTTGCTAAAGAACAAAGGCGAAGAGCAGCGAAAGAGTATTGACCGCATCTTCCTGGATTCCAAGTACGGGTATGCGATCTCCAGTGACTGGAACACCTTTGTGTCGGCAAATTTTCTGTCGCAGTTCACAAAGGGCTATGAATATGATATTGACGCTGATGGCAATGACCGTCTGATCTCAAACTTTCTGTCGCCCGGCTTCCTGACTTTTGCGTTAGGTGCGGAATATAAGCCGAACCCCTATTTCTCACTTCGCCTGAGCCCCTTTGCTCCTCGTTTTACATTTCTGGCGGATGATGCAGTGGCAGTTAATGAACGATACGGTGTGCCGGAAGGCAAAAGTGTGCGAACAGAGTGGCTAGCTGCCATGGTGCAGGCAAGCTATAACCGGGATATTTTCACAAATGTGAACCTGAGGCTAAACTACATGTCGTACATCAATTACCAGGAACTGACTGCTAAGCGCATAGACCACATGCTTAACTCGACACTGTCAGCCAAAGTAAACCGCTATATTAATGTGAACATCATGGCCAACTTCATTTATGACTATGATCAGGACAGTGATGTACAGTACAACCAGTCACTCGGCCTCGGTATCCTCTACACCATGCAAGGCTTCTCTGTCAGATAAGACATCAATTCAGTAGACAACAAGAGCACCCTGGTTCGTCCAGGGTGCTCTTGTTATTTTAAGGTATAAGCAAGGATAATGTTGCCGTCTAAGGTAGACTGGCAATGCTAGGAACGTACCTTCTTCGGTATCTGGCTGCAAGGCCCCTCGTAGCGCACAAATATGTGGATGTAAAGTGAACGAGACCATCTGAAGATCACAGGCAACAAGCCAATCACCACGGCAGCCACCACGCCGATCATCATAGCCATGGTAATCTCTTCCACGAACTGGTAGAGGATAAAAAGGCACACTATGAAGATGGCCACATTAAAAGCAAAACTCACATACATGGCTCCGTAGTAAAAACCGGGTTCCGGCTCAAACTCCTGACCACAGCAGGGGCAATTGTGGTGCATATCAGCAAACTTAGTGGTATAGAGACCACTTTTAAACATTTTGCCCTCGCGGCATCGCGGACACCTGTTAAAGATGATGCTGTATAAAGCGGAATTTTTCTGGCTCATGCTGGCTCTTGCTATGATGTTACGACATACATATCAAAGATACGCTTTTTAGAGATAAGCCATAGCAGCAAGTCTTATTTCCTTGACTAGAACTCCACGATAAACCCAAGGGTAGGCACCAGGTTGCCATCGTCGTTTTTGAGAATGACAGGTATAGCATTGCCCCCATCGTTGCGCAGTGGGTTACCGTCGGTAGTGGCAAAGCCAGTATTATCCTCGTTGCGCTGGAAGGTATAGCGGTCGAAGCCCGGTGTCTTACTGGCCAGCACATTGGCTATGTCCAGAAACAGATCAAGTGTGATACGGTTGAAATTCCATTTCTTGTCGATGCGCACATCCAACTGGCTGAGCGGCTGCAGACGTTCTGTGTTGAGGCGGCTAAAGTCCAGTATACCTACGCCCAGCGAGGCATAGTTGCGTTGTGAGGCCGCCAGATCGAAAGGTGTCGTGGGTGCTCCGCCGGCGAAGCGGTACTTGGCTCCAAACTCCCAGTTGCGGGGCAGCTTCTTGCCCAGCAAACCTGAGGCCAGATGACGGTAGTCCCAGGCACTGGCCACATAGCGACCATCCGTACCTGCAAACTCACTGATCACATAGGTATAGGAAAGCACGCCAAAGGTCGTTCCGGTCAGTTTTTTCTGCACATAGAACTCTGCTCCGTAGGCTCTGCCCTTTCCAGTGGTACTCACAGCCTCGTTGCCAATCGATCCGAAATCCCCTCCCTGATTGGCCAGGGAAATGCCGTCACGCAAGGAAACCGGGTAGTTATTGTAATCTTTGTAGAAACCCTCCACCGTAAAGCGCAGATCTTCACGTGGCAGAAACTCAGTACCGAGTACATAATGGATGGACTGAATGTAGTCAGCCGAGCGGTTCAGGAAATTATTATTCTCCTGATAGCCCAGCACGGTATAGGTAGGCAGTTTATAATAAGTACCCCACGAGCCGTTGATCGTCCACTTGTCGGTGAGCAGGTAAGAGGCAGCTAAGCGCGGAGAAAGTGTTTTGAGCGGATTTCGGCCTTCGTCGGTAAAGGTATTCATGTCGGTGCGCAAGCCAAACGAGAGACCAAGCCGGTTGTTCAGCACCGTACGTGACACCTGCCCGAAGGCGCCATACCTGAAAAAGTCAAGGTTGGTATCATAGTCAACTGTTATAGCAGGCTGCACCAGATTGCCGTTCCCGTCGCGCACCTCGCTTCGGATCAGGCTGAAGATGTCGTTCGTGAACTGGACATACTGGCCGGATACACCATAGGCATACTTGAAACCGTTCTGGTATTTGTTCACGTCCAGTCGCAGCTTGTTTTCGGTTTCACGGGAAGTCGATTTGAGCGTAAGCTGTGAAGCGCCCCCCTCCTGTGCTGCCTCTTTCTTTTCCAGATCAATGTTAAAAGCGTTACGGCTCAATGCCAGGTTCACATAGCCATCTTGTACCAGTCGTTTCATTGCTACACCGGTCGTGTAGTTCCACTGGTTATTGGAAGGTATAGAGCGCAGGATGTACTCACTTTCAGGCGTGCTCTCACGCGGCACCCCAAAAGCAAACTCATCAATGGCCCCTACCCCGATAAAGGAAAGGGACGTTTTACTGTTGATCCTGTGATCTACTTTGTACTGGAAATCCCAGTAATTAGGACGTATAGGCAGATCGAGCAGTTTAAACAGAAACTGCAGATAACTACGACGGGCTGAAACAAGGTAAGTTGTTTTAGAGGAAAGCGGCCCCTCCAGTGTGGTGGCAAATTCTGAACCGCTCAGGCGCACGTTGCCCGAAAAACGCTCTGGATTGCCATAGCGCTGCCTGAATTCAAATACCGAGGCCAGGGCATTGTCATAACGGGCGTCGAAAGCAGAAGAGCTCAGTTTCAGATCCTCGATAAACGACACGTTGAGTATACCTGTCGCACCTCCGGCACTGCCCTGTGTGGTGAAATGGTTGATCAGTGGAATCTCAATTCCATCAAGGTAATACACGTTTTCGCTCGGAGCCCCACCCCGTATGATCAGGTCGTTGCGTCCTCCTCCACCCCCGCCGTTGGAAGCCACCCCCGGTAGCACCTGCACCACTTTCGAGATGTCGAAGTTACCTCCCGGGTTGCTGCGAATCTCTTCTGTAGTCAAACTCTGGACCGATAGCGGCGTCACAATATCAGCGATGGCAGCGCTCTGCCGGCGCCTCGCCACCACTTCCACCTCTCCTAACTGACTCGAAGCAGGTAACAGCTCAAAGTTGATGATCTGGGCATTGCCCGACGTCACGTTCACATTGAATTTACTCAAGGGCTGATAGCCAATGTAAGAACTCTGTAAGGTATAGCTGCCCAGCGGAATGTTATCGATCCGGTAGGCCCCATTTTCGTTGGTGACGGTACCCAACTGCGCACCCATTACCTGTACCGAAACCCCGATCAGGGCCTCCTTGGTATTGGCATCACGCACGGTACCTGTTATCACACCCGATTGAGCGAAGCTGAGTGTTGGCAAAAGCAATAAGAGAAAGAAGAGCAAGCGCATGGTTGAAAGGCTAAATCATATCGCAAGTATTACACTCTTTTATCTGAAATGTTTTGAAATCACTATATATTTTTAGTGCATACATTCTCAGTGAGTTAGCATCAAATCCAATTCATTGATGTTTAAACACTTAGGTTTATTTTCTTTTGATATGGCTTACAGCTCGGTCACCAACTCCCGCAGCCTGTCTGCATTAAGCACGGCATTGCCTACAATGGTATTATTAAAGAACACCCATACCTCCTTGCCGTCTTCCAGCCAGTCTTTCACCATATAGGCATAGCGCTCCAGCTTCTCGTCAGAGTAGGATGAGGAGTACATTTTTTCATCGCCGTGTAGCCGCAGGTAGGCGATATCGGTGGTGGTGACTTCGGTGCCAGGGAAGCGCTTGCCGGCACTGGCATTAACAGTGGTGATGTTGAACTCGCGCATCAAGTCAAAGGAATCCTCTGTAAACCAGGACACATGGCGGGCCTCCAGCGCAAAGGGTTGCTCCGGATATAGCTCCCGCAAGGTATGGTAAAAGTCTCCGGCTATACCTTTATCGAAACGAAAGCTGCCGGCTATCTGCACCAGCACAGGGCCGAGCCGCTCCCCCATCAGTTGATAGCGTGACATAAACTTCTGCAATGGTTCCTCTATATCCTGAAACTTCCGTTTGTGGGTAATTTCCTGGTGCAGTTTGGGGGCAAACCGGAAAGTGGCTGGCGTCTGTGCCAGCCACTTCTCAATGGTTTTGGCCATGGTGAAATGGTAAAAGCTACTGTTGATTTCCGTGCAGTTAAAACGGGTCGCATAGTGGGGCAGAAAGTCCGCCGATTTCAACTCGGGTGGATACAGCACTTCCCGCCAGCGGTAGCTCCACCCTGACGTGCCGATGTATAAGTTTGGAATAGGTGTCATCTGACCTGGTACGGATATAAAAGCGGATCAGGCACCCAGCGGGAAGTTAAACACAAAGGCAGTTCCATCCGGCGTGATACCATCCAACCGCACCATGCCACTTCTGGAGGCGGCCAGCGATTTGCTGATGTCGGCCAGACTGTTGACAGGGCGTCCATTCACGCGCGCGATCACAGTGCCCTCCGGTATACCTGCTGAGTCAAAGAAACCGCCAGGCTGGATCTTGGTGACATATACACCCTCGCTCAGGCCGTACCGCTGCTTCATGCGGTCGGTGATCGGCGCAAAAGTGGCACCTAGTCTGGCCTCCAACCCTTTGGCAGCACCTTCTGTCACCATCTCTTCTTCTTCGCCTTGCAAAGTAACGGTAGCTTTACGTTGTTTGCCATCCCGCAGCAGCGACAGCTCAACTTTATCACCCGGGTAATAGCGGGCAATGCGTTCGGAGAGTTCCGCAGAAGTGTTCACTTCGATGCCGTCTATACCTTGTATGATATCTCCTTCTTTTAGCCCGGCTTTTTCGGCCCCGCTACCCGGCTGTACTCCCATAATATATACACCACTCACCTCCCCCGGATCAATACCACGTGCCCGCAGCATCTGATCTTCCACTGCCGGAACCGGGAAGCTTACCCCCAAAAAGCCACGGCGCACCTCGCCATACTTCCGTATATCACCCACCACTTTCTGCATCAGGTTGACAGGTATAGCAAAGCCATAGCCCGCATAGCTGCCCGTTTGTGAAGCGATGGCGGTGTTAATGCCGATCAATTGTCCTGAGGTGTTCACCAAGGCACCACCTGAGTTACCCGGGTTGATGGCAGCATCCGTCTGAATGAAAGATTCGATGGCGGTATTGGCCACCTGTGCCGGATCAACGTAACCACCCTGCCCTGGTCGGTTGAGGATGCCGATGCTGCGGCCCTTGGCACTGACAATACCGGCTGTAACAGTTGAGTTAAGTGAAAGCGGATAACCTACAGCGAGTACCCATTCTCCTACCTGTACCTTGTCAGAGTCACCAAGTGGCACCATCGGCAGGTTATTTGCCTCTACTTTAAGTAGCGCCAAATCCGTGCTTGGGTCCGTCCCGATGAGCTTTGCCTCGAAGGTACGGCGGTCAGGCAACACCACCTCTATACCTGAGGCACGGTCGATCACGTGGTTATTGGTCACAATATAGCCGTCTTTAGAAATCAATACACCCGACCCCGATCCCCTTGCCGGCGTGGATTGCTGCGGCATGCCGAACAACTCGTAGATCGGGTTGCGGCTGGCTTGGTTGACGTTATAGAGCGTTTTGATGTGCACGACGGCTGGAGTCACGCTAGCAGAGGCCGGCACAAAATCCGGGTTGCCCACTGACGAGGCTACCGGTCCGGCCGCTTGATTGAGATTGTTGGAGTCCCCATGCTGTTGCGGGCTGCTTTCGAAGAATCTATACCCTACAATGGCAAGCACGGCGGAAAGAAGGGCGATCAAAAAGGTGCCGACAGCTTTTCCCATATATATAGTTGCTTTATCACTTGCTTTACCGATAAAAATGCGATGGGGTTGGCTGAAAGGTGAATTTGAGTCCATAATAGCTTTTTTAATAAGGGAGTAAATCATTTATGGTCAGGCTATACCTGGTATAGCATCAAGCCATTCTCAATTATCCATACTCCTTAAAAAAGCACATGGTTTATGACTTTAATCCTGTCACCTTACGTAAACAGTGGGTCAAAGACCTCTAAGCCTATACCTAGCTAATAAACTATGAGCAACCTGAATGAAGACTATCCTGCCACAGATGCGACCCTAGCTACTACCGAAACCACCGTTCCAACAGAAGAAAAACTTAAGGCAGAGCCCAGGCCCGCCCTGAGTATGTTCGATGCCATCGCCGTGATCGTGGGTGTGGTAGTAGGTGCCGGTATTTTCAGAACGCCTTCGTTAGTGGCTGCCAACGTCGAAAGTGGCACCATGTTTCTGACCACCTGGGTGCTGGGCGGATTGGTATCGCTGATCGGTGCTCTTTGCTACGCAGAACTTACCACCACCTTTCCGCATGCCGGAGGCGACTATCACTTTCTGACAAGAGCATTCGGCAAAAAGCTGGCTTTCCTGTTTGCCTGGGCTCGCATGAGTGTTATCCAAACAGGCTCGATCGCCTTGCTTTCTTTTATCATCGGTGATTACATGGCCCAGATTTACAGCATCGGCGAACTATCCTCTGTCATCTACGCCGCACTGGTCGTCACATTGCTGACAATGATCAATATTGTGGGTGTCAGTTTCGGGACAGGTGTGCAACGCTTTCTAATCATTCTGGAAGTGCTGGGTATCCTGATCGTGCTGGGAGCCGCCTTCTTGTTCACACCGAATGAGGCAGTAGCAGCAGGCAATGCAGGTACAGGCAACGGTACTTCCATGGGACTGGCCATGGTGTTTGTGCTGCTCACTTTTGGCGGCTGGAACGAAGCTGCCTATATTTCGGCCGAGCTGAAGAGCGGGCGTCGAGGTATGGCCACAGCCCTGATCGCCAGCATAGCCGTCATCACCCTGATCTACCTGCTGATTAATCTGGCATACCTGCGTGTGCTGGGACTTGAGGGTATGGCCGCCTCTGATGCAATAGCCGCCGACCTCGTGCGGGTAACACTCGGGGACACGGGCATGGTGCTGATTGGCATCATCGTGACACTTGCCGCCCTTACTTCTGCCAATGCTACCATCCTTACCGGTGCCCGCACCAATTATGCTCTCGGCCGTGACTTTCCGGTCTTTAGTTTCCTGGGTCAGTGGAATACCAGGTCATCCTCTCCAGTCAACGCCTATGTAGTGCAAGGAGTCATTGCGCTGGCATTGGTCGGATTGGCACTGTTCACCCGAAGTGGTTTTGAGACTATGGTGGAGTATACAGCGCCGGTTTTCTGGTTTTTTCTGTTACTGGTAGGTATAGCCTTGTTCGTTCTCCGCCGCAAAGAGCCGGAGCGCCCAAGACCTTTTAAAGTGCCGCTATACCCTGTTCTACCCCTGATATTCTGTCTAACAAGCGCTTACCTTTTCTACTCCAGTCTGATGTATACCGGCCTGGGAGCCTTGGTAGGTATAGGAGTGCTGGTTATCGGGGTGTTGGTACTGTTAGCATTGCCACGTATTCACAAACCAAAGGAAAGAGCGGCATAATAAACCGCTACACTTAAATGAATCCTACTAAAATATCTATATAATGCCAAAAATAAAAACTACTACTCCTGACTGCACGTAAATACTGCCTGTGCGCGTCTCTCTTTATCCGGGTACGCCATTACATCATTGCTCACCTTATACCTTATATCCTTCTTTAACAGATTACTAACTTAATGAAAACAAGATGAGAGCAATCAGAAATTCGCTTTGTACACTCGTACTGACACTAGTTGCAACAGCAGCATTTGCCCAAACCACTACTGCGCCTAAGCTGGACGTACCTTATGTTCCTACTCCTCAGAAAGTTGTAGATGCCATGCTGAAGCTGGCCAATGTGTCGGATGGAGATGTAGTATATGATCTGGGATGTGGCGATGGTCGCATAGTGATCACAGCGGCGAAAGAACACGGAGCCACTGGTACTGGTTTTGACATCAACCCGGAGCGCATCAAAGAAGCCAATGAAAATGCAAAAGAGGCTGGTGTTACTAATAAGGTGAAGTTTGTTGAGCAGAATCTGTTTAAAGTGGACTACCGACCAGCTTCTGTGGTGACGCTATACCTGCTGCCGAATGTGAACATGAAGCTTCGCCCGGTGCTGCTGGAGCAGTTAAAGCCTGGCACACGCATCGTGTCGCATGCCTTCGATATGGGCGACTGGGAGCCGGAAGAGACACAAGTAATTGATGGTTCTACAATCTATTTGTGGACTGTTCCAGAAAATAAGAAAATAGGAAAAGGCCGCTAATTGCCTCTATACCTGATAAAAAACCCCGTGCACTTCGTGTGTACGGGGTTTTCTTTTGTGGGCTCCCTAAGCACCTAAAATAGGGCTCCAGCATCTGGATTGATAATTAAATCCCTATATTTACAGCTGACACTAACCACAATCTCTGAAATGTATACAGGATTACAACATCTTCATTCATTTATGGCCTACCTGGTAATAATAGGCCTTGTTATCAGTATCGTTTTTGCCTTTATGGGCATGTCTGGCAACAAACCATTTACTGACAAAGACAGAAAGATGGGTCTGCTGGGTCTTATACCTGCCCACTTGCAGTGGGTGATCGGTGTGATACTTTACTTTTTATCACCACTGGGATTAAGTCTGGCCACGGAGGGTTTCATGAAAGATTCGACCTCCAGACTTTATGTGCTGGAGCATCCGCTTACCATGATCATTGCTGTTGTACTGATCACGGTGGGTTATGCCCGTGCCAAGCGTCTGCAGGATAACAAGAAGCGTTTCAGTAGCATTGCTATTTTCTATACCATCGCTTTGATCCTGGTGCTAGCTCGCATTCCGTGGGGTGCATGGCCTGGTAACTAAGTCTACCAAGGTATAGCCCTGCAACGGGCAGCGCCTCCCCTTTCAGGTATAGCCCTGAAGCGGGAGGCACTTTTTTTAGAGAAGTTTTTAAATCAGTATTATGGATACGACATATTCAACCGGCGACACAGCCGCCGCTATGCAGGAACTGGGCCGGCAACTCTATAACAGTCACAACCGGTATAAGGAACCCGCCCTTCAGCACCGGCGTTTCCGTCACCGCGACATTGTGCCGCTTATCGAAAAGCTGCAGGAGCACTCTTCATTTGACGTACAGGTGGCGGGCCATTCTGTGCAGGGCCGTTCCATCTACTTGATAAAAGCAGGTACAGGCAAAACAAAAGTAATGCTCTGGTCACAGATGCACGGCGACGAGCCCACTGCGACCATGGCACTTTTTGACCTGCTGCACTTTCTCAACCAGTCCGACGAGCTGGATGCGATACGGGAGCATATCCTCCAGCACCTGACACTCTACATGGTGCCGATGCTCAACCCGGACGGTGCCGAGATGTATACCCGTCGCAATGCGCTAGGTATAGACATGAACCGCGATGCGCTGCGTCTGCAGAGTCCGGAGTCTGAGTTGCTGAAACAGCTGCGTGACCAGTTGGAGCCTGCCTTTGGCTTCAACCTGCACGACCAGAGTCGTTACTACACGGCGGGCTATACCGCACGGCCAGCCACTATTTCTTTTCTGGCCCCAGCCTATGACTTTGACCGCAACATCAACCCGGTTCGTGAGCGGGCCATGCGCACCATCGCTGGTATGGATCATGTGCTGCAGCAGTTTATACCCGGGCAGGTAGCCAAGTTTAACGACGAACACGAGCCCCGTGCTTTTGGCGACAACATCCAGAAATGGGGCACCAGTGTGATTCTGTTAGAGTCAGGCGGACAGCATGGAGATCCTGAAAAGCAGCACATCCGCCAGCTCAACTTCACCGCGATTCTTTCGGGGCTATACCTGATTGCAGAGGAAGCTTACAAAGCTTTTGAATTGGAAGGCTATAACCGTATACCTGAAAACCAACGTCATCTATTTGATCTGGTGCTGCGCAACGTACGCTATACCGAAAATGGCCGAAACACGATGCTGGATATCGGCATTAACCGACTGGAAGTTGATGCCCCCAATCACCTGGGCTTTTACCACAGCAGTGCGGTAGAGGAAATCGGTGACATGAGTGTGTTCCATGGCTATGAAGAGCTCGACGCTAACGGCCTTACCCTGATGCCGGGCAAGGTATACGAGTCCTCCATCGAAAGTCTGGACGAACTGACTGACCAACTTGGAGCCGACTTGCTGCGCCAGGGCTATACCACCATCCGGGTGCGCCACCTGCCTGGCGTACTGCCAGACCCTACTTCGCTCCCACTCAACGTGACAGGTATAGCCAGCATCGTCAATCACCAGCTACTGCTCGATGAGCCGGCTAACTTCATTTTGAAAGATAAGCAGGGGCAAGCCAGGTATGCTATACTCAATGGTTTCGTATACGACCTTCATGGTGACCGACCGACACTGTTTCATGGGCTGCTGCATTAAGCGGGAGCATAATTTTATTTGTCAAAGTCCTCCCTTTTGGAATCAGTTTGTATCTTACAGACTGATTCCAGACCAACCTTAGCTTCATGGTATTAAATTATCTTTGGGCGGCTTTCTTCCTGATCGCCTTTGCCATTGCCTTGTTCCAACTCATCGTTTTTCGCGATGTCGAGATTTTTCAGAAACTAGTAGCCAGTACCTTCGACAACGCCAAGCTCGGCTTTGAGATATCACTCGGCCTGACCGGTGTGATGACACTCTGGCTGGGTTTGATGAAAGTAGGTGAACGAGGCGGTATCATCGCCATCTTTTCCCGATTAGTGGCTCCTTTCTTTAACCGGCTTTTCCCCGAGATTCCGAAAAACCACCCCGTGTTCGGATCGATTCTGATGAACTTCTCGGCGAACATGCTCGGACTTGACAATGCCGCTACGCCGCTGGGACTGAAAGCCATGAAAGAAATGCAGGAGCTCAACCCGATCAAAGACCGGGCTTCCAATGCACAGATCATGTTCCTGGTTCTCAATACCTCAGGCCTCACCATCATCCCGATCAGCATCATGGTATTCCGGGCGCAACTGGGTGCGGCTGATCCATCTGACATTTTTATACCTATCCTGCTGGCCACATTCTTCTCAACCATGGTCGGTCTGATCGCCGTGGCCCTGTACCAGCGCATCAACCTGTTCAACCCTGTGATCATGGCTTATATAGGCACTTTGCTGTTGCTTATTGGCGGATTGATCTACTACTTCAGCACCATTTCCCAGGAGCAGGTCAGCGTAATCTCACAGGTGGCTAGTAACGTTATGCTTTTCTCGATCATCATTTCGTTTGTTGGTCTGGCGCTCATCCGAAAAGTGAATGTGTACGAGGCTTTTATTGAAGGTGCCAAAGAGGGTTTTACAGTGGCTATTACCATTATACCTTACTTGGTAGCGATACTGGTGGCCATAGGCGTGTTTCGTACTTCGGGTGCTTTGGATATGATCGTAGATAGCATCGGTTACCTGATTGCTCTCACCGGCGTAAATACAGACTTTGTTCCTGCCCTGCCAGTAGCCTTTATGAAACCGCTCAGTGGTAGCGGTGCCCGCGGTCTGATGGTGGAAGCCATGACCACTTATGGTGTAGACTCTTTTGTAGGGCGCATGGCCTCCGCTTTCCAGGGCTCCACTGAAACGACGTTCTACATTCTGGCGGTATACTTTGGTTCTGTCGGCATTAAGCGTTCCCGCTATGCCCTTACCTGCGGCCTGCTCGCTGACTTAGCCGGAGCCATTGCCGCCATCTTTATTGCCTATCTGTTCTTCCATTAGAACTGGCCATACCTATACAAAAAAGCGGCTACCCCTTCCAGAGTAGCCGCTTTTTTCATTTATCTGATTATAGTTTAGTTGCGGGCAACTACTGGATGACCTTCCAGCTGGGCATAACTTAACTTCCAGTTACCATCGCTGTCCTTCTTCCAAAGTAGCATAAAGTTACCTTCGCCAAGCCCACGAGGTTCACCGGGACTAACTGGTAACACATCTACTGAAAACGTACCGGCCTCGTAGGCGATATGGGTGTCAGTACCGATGCTAACAGGGTAAGTTTTCAGGTCGGCGATGGTACCCATGGTTTCGCGTACCCACTTATCCGATACTTCGGACTTGCCTCTGTAAATGACTTCGCCCTGCAGAAACTGCACATCGTCCGCCATCATAGCGATCGCTTTGTCAGAATCCCGCGCGTTCCAGGCACTGATAAACTCCTGGTTTAATTCGCGCACATCCACTGACTCACCTTCCGTCTTCGCACAGGAAGCCAGGAAGAACAGGGCAAACAGGGTATAAAGTATGTTTTTCATGATTTCTAAAATTTAGTGAGTAAATCACGTCGCAATACGTGAAAGTAACACTGCTGGATTTATACGCTTCCCCGGCACCGGGCCAGGAGAGCGTAAAGGGTAAATGTGTTACCAGCTTTTTCTGCGAACCTCAGAAGTATAGTAAGGCTTCGTGCGGTCACCATAATCAAGGTTAGGCAGGAAGTTAGCGTATACCATCTGTGGTGTTGGTCCATCTTCAGCGGCATACATCATTGCCAATGAGTTAGCTGCAGAAGTTTCTGCCGGAGTAGCTGCTACAAGACTTGTCTGTGGAGCAGATGCTCTCTTAGCTGGCGCTGGGGCCGGTGTGTTTTTAGCGACTGTCGCTCTGTTGGCAGCAGACGCACGCTCAGCTGCCGCTGCACGCTGGGCCGCCGCTGCTCTCTCGGCAGCTGCAATACGAGCCGCTTCGGCCTCGCGCTCCTTCTGCTTATTGTCGATGACCTTGCCTACGCCGTAACCTACTGCGCCACCAGCAACACCACCTACTACCCCGCCTACTACGCGGTTACGCTTATGTATAATGGCACCTGCTGCGGCACCTGTACCGGCACCGATTACAGCGCCTTTCGCCTGAGGGCTCCAGCCTGTTCTTTTTTCCTGCGCCTCAGCTGATCCACCGAAAGCAACTGATGCCATCAGTGCCAGGCTCATGATATAGCTTACCTTTTTCATAACTCTTTCAGTTTTGTTAAAAACATTAAACTCTTGACAGGACTATTTACAAGTTGCGTGCCAGTGCAATAAAATTCATTCGTACTGGCTCACATAAAAACTATTAAAACCACTCAAAACTAAAAGTATCACAAAATCCAAAACACTGACATACAATAACATACAATCACAGGATAACTTTCAAAAAAATATTATCGGTGTGTTAAAAAAAAATTAAAATGGTAGGCATTTGGTGAGCAAAAGGTGCAAGTAAAAATACCTTGTATTGCTTTTTAGGGCTAATAAATTATCTTTAAGAATGGAAAAACTGTATCGTCCCGCCGCCCTGCTTGCTAAGTTTGTAGTTGCGTTAATCTTATTCGCCTCTTGCCAACAAGTTGCTACTGATCAGACCCGATACGAACTACTGATCCGCAATGCCATGGTAGTCGATGGTACAGGCGACGCCGCCTACGCAGCACAGGTCCTTATAAACGGCGACTCCATAGCATTGATCGATAGGGATACCACCAAAACATATACAGCAGATCGAACAATAAATGCTTCCAGCTTATACCTGACTCCTGGCTTTATAGACGCCCACGCACACGGTGATCCACTGGAAACGCCTGCTTTTTCCAATTTCCTTTCGATGGGCATCACGACGATCTGCCTGGGCCAGGACGGTTTTAGCCCGCAGCGTGCGGATATGAAACAATGGATGCAGGAAGTGAGCCAGAAAGAGCTTGGTGTCAACGTGGCCATGTTTGCCGGACACAATACGGTCCGCATGCTTTCCGGTATAGAATACGACTCCATCCCATCTGCGCAGGGTATGGCCAACATGGAACAACTCCTTACTGACGCACTCGATGCCGGCTGCTTTGGCATGACTACAGGTCTTGAATACAATCCAGGTTATTATGCCCGCCGCGACGAGCTAAACAGACTAGCTCAGATCGTAGGTAAAAAAGGAGGCATCATCATGAGTCACATGCGCAACGAAGACGATGCCTTTGTAGAAGCCTCTATTAGGGAACTACTGGAGCAGGGCAAATACTGTCCGGTACACGTGTCACACATTAAAGTGGTGTATGGCAAAGGAGAAGAGCGGGCCAATCGTGTACTGCAGCTGCTGGACTCCGCCCGCCAGCAAGGTATACAGGTGACAGCCGACTTTTATCCTTATACTGCCAGCTATACCGGCATCGCCATTCTGTTTCCTGACTGGGCCAAAAAGCCTTATGACTATCAGGAAGTGTTGAAAACCCGACGTCAGGAACTTGCCACTTTCCTGCGCAATAAGATCATTCAGCGCAACGGTCCGGAAGCGACCCTAGTGGGTTCTGGTCCTTACAAAGGCAAAAACCTGAAGCAGATAGCCGAGGAGCTCAATAAGCCTTTTGAACTGGCATTGATGGAGGACATTGGTCCCTACGGAGCAGATGGCGCTTATTTCATTATGGATGAAACCCTGCAAGAGACTTTCCTGAAAGCACCCCATGTTATGGTTTGCACAGACGGTAGTCCCTCCATGCGGCACCCCCGCAGCTATGGTGCTTTTGCCCGCGTACTGGAGACTTATGTAGTACAGAAACAATTATTGCCCTTTGAGCAAGCCGTTCATAAAATGACTGGTCTGACTGCCAAAACTATTGGCCTTCGCGACCGCGGATTTGTACAGCAAGGCTATAAAGCCGACTTACTGCTTTTCAGACCTGAAGAAATCCGTGAAAATGCTACTTATGAAAATCCACACCAAGAGGCAAGCGGGTTTAGGTATATATTGGTGAATGGGAACGTAGTGCGAGAGAATGGAAAAGCAGCAGCATCAGGTATGGGCCGTATGCTTTCTAAATGATCAAACAAAAACCATCGTCAGAACATAGCCTACCTGTATCCAACAGGCAGGCTATTGAATATTCAGCCTTCAGCTAGCTTCTAAACTTCATGCCTCACCCTCACCGGGTCAATTAGCTTTTCTTTGACCACAGCTTGTAGCATACTATGGGTGCTTTAAGCTTCAATCGGTTAACACCAAACCCAATATTAAATTTCGATTAAAAACTTTCACTAAAATCAAGCAAATAAAATAGCTTTTTTCTAATGCTAACCGTAATACATTCTATATACATTATCACTTAAATTATTTTAAGTAATACAAAACTCAATATTATAATTATTTTAATATATAATATAAACCATAATTATTACCATCAAAATATGGCTGTTAACCATTAAAAACATTTTTTTCACCAAATTTCACAAGTTAGCAACTTGGTTTAAATGATTGCGTATTGTAATTGAACACTATTTAATTTAATTATTTCAATCAAAACAAAAGAATAAACATATTTCTGTACATGAAGCTTTAATACCACCCTTTTTCACCATAAACCCTTATGAAGTCTTATAAAGTAAAAGCATTTGTTTTTATCTTGATATGCTGTGTGTTTTTCTCATCCTGCGCCAGAACAAACCATGCTGTGTATTTTGATAATGTTTCCACTTCAGAGATCGTAAGTAAAGCAGAGAATTTGGAGCCCATTCTACAGCCCAATGACCTACTTAACATTTCTGTCAGTAGCCTCAACCCGACCGCTTCTGAAATATTCAATGCTTCTTCTGAAAATAACTTCAGGGCTTCCAGCGCAACAAACACCATTGCTCAGTCACCCGGCTACCTGGTAGATCCAGAGGGTTATATACAATTCCCCTTTCTAGGCAGGGTCAAAGCTGCGGGCTTAACAAAAAAGGAGTTTCAGGAAGGTATAAGAAAAGAGATAGAAGACCGCAAACTGCTGAAGGACCCTATTGTAGATGTGAGGTACCTGAACTACAAGGTATCAGTCCTTGGAGAAGTATCACGTCCTTCGGTGCTTACGGTACCAAACGAGAAATTGACACTATTGGAGGCACTCGGTCTAGCCGGTGACCTAACCATATTCGCGAGCCGTCATAATGTGCTGTTGATCAGAGAAGAAGCGGGTGTAAAAAAACTGGTGAGGCTTGACCTTACATCAGACGAAATCTTCAAGTCCCCCTACTATTACCTCCGGTCAAACGACATTATTTATGTGGAGCCGAACAGAGCAAAAATAGCGAGTGCAAGCGCTACCAGACAGTGGCTTCCGCTTGTACTTAGTTCTCTGACTTTTGTAGTAGTGAGTATCGATCGCTTAACGAGGTAATTTGTAAAACTTGTTTATGGAGAATAAAAAGTCAAATAATGAAGATAACCTGGGGGCGGCCCTAGTATTTAAGTTCTTACCATTCTGGCCATTATTCGTGGTGCTATTTGTGGTATGCTCTCTGGGGGCATGGGCTTACCTGCGCTACTATGCCGTTCCTACTTATGCAATATCTGCGTCTGTTATCGTGAAGGACGAGAAAAAAGGGGTGAATGACTCCAAGATGACAGAATCTATCGATGCCTTTACCACCAACAAAATTGTTGAAAACGAAATAAACGTCCTAAGCTCGCATGCGTTGATGCATGAAGTCGTAAAAGACCTGAACCTCTATGCCTCTATTTATGAGGAGGGAAAATTTAAATCGACTTCCGCTTACACTACTTCCCCTATCACTATCAAGCTTAAGTCACCAAATGATATAGTCGAACAGCCCGCTGTATATTTCACATTTGACTATTCTAAAGCGCTGGTGAACATCGAAAACGTAGACTATCCACTCAATAAGTGGGTGAAAACACCTTATGGCGAGATGCTCTTCACTGAGAATGAGAAAAAGAATGATGTGGCAAGTTCGCCGCTCTATTTCTCCATCACAAGCCCCAAAAAAGAAGTAAGCAAGCTGCTCAGAACCGTAAGCATTGAAACTCCTGGCAAAATGTCCAGTGTGATCACGCTCTACATTGAGGATGAAGTCCCAGAAAGAGGAGAAGACATTCTGAACTCCCTTATCCATGCCTATCAGCAGGCCATTATGACTGATCGTAATAAGCTCGCTTCGCAAACACTTGATTTTGTTGAAAACAGGATCCGTCTGATCGAAAGTGAGTTGGAAGAACTGGAGAACAGCATCGTGAAGTACCGCTCCTCAAAAGGAGCCATTGACCTGACTGAGCAAGGACGACTGTTTCTGCAAAGCGTGGGCGATAATGACAAGAGAATTTCCGAAATCAACATACAATTAGCAGTACTCGATAAGGTTGAGCAATACGTGATTTCCAAGGAAGGTATATCCGGAGTTGTACCATCTACACTTGGTGTGAACGATCCTGTGCTGTCACAATTGCTTCAGAAATTGCAAGTAGCGGAAACTCAATACCAGCAGCTTAGCAGAACAACCGCTGAAAACAACCCTATGCTCATTACTGTAAGGGAAGAAATAGCAAGCCTGAGACCAGGTATACTGGAGAACCTGCGCAACCAGCGCGATAACCTGATCACAAGCCGTGCGAGGCTGGTGGCAACCAATAACAACTACAATTCGGTTTTACAGACGATCCCACACCAGGAAAGGGAGTTGCTTGAGATCAGCAGGCAGCAGTTGATCAAGAATAATGCGTATAGTTTCCTCTTGCAAAAGCGCGAGGAAACAGTGCTCTCCTACGCTCCTACATCAGAAGATATCAGAATAGTTGACTTAGCACAATCCTCCAGAGGCCCTATCAGTCCCAGACCATTATTAGCTTATCTGTCGGCTTTTGTGCTATCATTAATCATTGGAATCGGCATCGTTGCCAGCAGAGAAATACTCAACAGCAAACTATTATTCAGATCTGAGATCGAGGCATATACCAGTGTACCGATCGTGGCTGAGCTGTCAAGTGTGAAGCAGCAGCACAACGGGATGTTCATCGAACCTACCGAAGCAGCCGATGTAGAGCAATTCCGTCAGATGCGGGTTACCATGGGGCTCTACGGCAGAACGTTTACTAAGAAAAAGATCATGGTGACGTCCAGCATTCCGGGCGAAGGCAAAAGCTTTGTGAGTACGAATCTGGCCTCCAGCCTGGCATCATCAGGCAAGAAGGTAGCCCTCCTGGACTTTGACCTAAGAAACCCCACCACTTCAGCGCTATTTGACACTTATAAGCATCCGGGCATCATTGAGTATCTGATCAGTGACTTAAAGCCAGGTGATATTATCAAAAGCACTTCAATCGATAACCTGAGCATCGTGCCAGCAGGTATAGATGTGGGCGATCACACAGAGCACTTGCTGAATGGTAAACTGGAGCTCTTTTTCTCTTATCTGGAAGAAGCATTCGACTATGTGATCATCGACACGCCGCCTGTTGACCTGGTTTCAGATGCCTATCTGCTGTCTCAGTATTGTGATATCACACTGCTGGTAATGCGGCATGCCTATACGCCTAAGAGCCTGGTGCAGCGTATGGCCCAGAACAACAAACTAAGCACACTGCACAATGTCGCCATCGTGTTCAATGGAGTGAAAGCCAGAGGATTCGTGAAAGGCCAGTACGGCTACGGCTACGGTTATGGCTACGAAAACAGGTACGGCGACAAGGTATACAGAACAAGATCTATCGGCACTAAAGCCTAAAACGATAAAGGTTGTCAGGAAACTGATAATCTAAAGCACAACAATCTTATAAAGGAGAGCATCTCCTGGATATAAGAGTATGGCTTAATATTTTTCCCGGTCACTCGAATGGGACTGAGGTAGGCGAAGCCGTATCCAAATCGAAAATTTCAAAAGAAGAAGCTGCGATGGAAGAAAGATGGTATGCTGTTTACACCAAGCCTCGTTGGGAGAAAAAAGTAGCTGAATTGCTTACGCTTCGCGAAATACAGAGCTACTGCCCTTTGAATAAAGTGATACGTCAGTGGAGCGACAGAAAAAAAGTGCTGCACGAACCACTATTCACCTCCTATGTTTTTGTACATATTACCGACAAGCAGATTCGGGAAGTGAAGAAACTGGACGGGGTGATCAACCTGGTCCACTGGTTGGGGAAGCCTGCTATCATCAAGGATGCGGAAATAGAAGCCATCAGAGACTTCCTAAACGCCCATAGCAACGTCCAGCTTGAGAAAGTATCGCTATCTATTAATGATGCTGTAAAAGTTTCCAAAGGTTTTCTGCAGGACAAAGAGGGCACAGTAGTCGCTATCAAGAACAACACAGTGCGTGTGGCACTCCCCTCTTTGGGTTATGTCATGTATGCAGACCTTGAAAAATCGAGCGTCACAAAAGTACTTGTCTGACATCAATCGATTTTAATTATTCAAAACACTTCTTATCCCATGAACTCAAGTTTACAGACTTTATTCCGTACGCTGCACGAAGATGGCATCAGCTATTTTCTGCTTACAGATTTTGAGTCTGACTTTGAATCAGGTGATATCGATCTGTTTGTAGCGCCTGATAGCAAAAGTGATTTTGAGAGTAGATTGCGCACACTGGGCTGGTTCAAAAGAAAGGAGCCGAGCTATCACACAAATCACCATTTTTACTTCTCCCCACAATCTGATTTATACCTGGATGTAAAGTATGCCTTAACCTTTGCCGATGGTCACGACCAGTGCTATACCTATTCTGATTCCAGCCAGGCGCAGGCAAAGGCTGTCTTAAATGCAAAGGGAGTTAATCGACCAGCTGGTATTAACGCGATTGTCCTCTATGCGGCTCATCTTGCTTTTAAAGAAAGAGGCAAGCTGGAACCAAAGCATAAGGTATACCTGAGCCGGTACATAAGCTTATACAAAGTTGAGCTCCAGGAGCAGCAGAGAGACACAATAGCAGCTCTGCAGGAATGGCTAAATCAGAGATTCCCCGATGCCATGGATCAACTCCAAGCGCTGATAAAGCCTTTTTTCACACCTCAGCGTTACAAAATGGTGCGGGATGTGAAATTCAGACGCTACGGATATGGCATGAAGGTACTTTTTCTGGGAACAGATGGGGCAGGTAAATCAACTTTGATCGAAGCGGTGGAGCAGAAACTTACCCTTAAAACAAACAAGCTATACCTGGGGATGGGTGAAAACGGCTGGAGTTCACCCTGGGTTAAGACCATCTTCCAGCAGCGGCTACGCCCCAAGGTGCTTGATAAAGCTTTCAGCTTTCTGAAGTCCTATGTTGTGATGCCTACCGAACTAATACTGCGCCAGGTACCGGTAAAACTGAGATCCAGGTATAGCATTGTGCTGATAGACCGAATGCCGGGGGCTTTTCTGATGGACAAAAAATTCGGAAAAAACCTGCTCTACCGGTCCATCCTACCCACACCAGACCTTGTGTTTTTTCTATATGCCTCACCAGAGGTACTGGTACAGCGCAAACCAACTGAAAACACACTGGAAAGAAGTCGGATTGATATAGAAAAATTCAGAAAAGTGGCTGACCTCGTTTCAGCAGGGCAGTATATCGGCATCGACACCTCTACGCTCTCTATCAGTGAGGCGACAGATAAGATCGTTGCTGAAATTTATAAAAGTCGCAAGGTATACGACAATCTGTTAACAGCGCAATTCAACTAGACTATGGCATTTGCTGGCATGAGGGGGAAAGTACTATCCGGATTGAAGTGGAACACGATTAGCGTGATTGCAACCAAGAGCACTGACTTTCTGGTGATGCTGATCCTGGCCAGGCTCCTGGTTCCCGAGGCGTATGGCATTGTAGGGATGGCTATGTTAGTGGTTGGTATTTTGGAGGTGGTATCGGATATGGGCCTCTATAATGCCCTTATCCAGAAAAAGGAAGACGAACTGACAGATGTTCGGTATTCAAGCGCACTGTGGTTCCTCTTTATTGTTTCGCTATTACTTGTATTCTGTTTTTTTCAATTCATTGCACCGGCAGGAGCAGCTTTTTACAAAGAACCCCGACTGGTACCCATACTGAATGCACTTAGCATCTACCTGTTCTTTAGTATTTCATCGATCATACCACGGGTCATTCTGACAAGGAAACTGAATTTCAAGTCCCTGGTTACAATTACCTTTCTGGGTACGGCCCTCAGTTCAGTGGCTGCAGCCATCATGGCTTTACTGGGTTTCGGAGTGTGGAGCCTGGTTACGAAATACATTGCCGGTTCCGGCGTAATTCTGGTTTCCTATTGGGTGAAAGTGGGTTGGGTACCTAAATTGGTTTTTCGCAAAGATGTGCTGATGGAACTTGCTGGCTACAGCATCTACACACAGTTAAACAACATCCTTCATTTTTTGAGAAAAAACCTGGATTACCTGATCATTGGTAAACTGGTAAGCCCCCATTTGCTTGGTATCTATACCTTGGCTTTTATGCTGAGCCTGACGCTAAAGTCGCAGCTTTACTCGATCTTCAACAAGGTATTTTTTCCGGTGTACAGCAAGCTCCAGGATGATCCAGAGAAGATAAAAATGTATTACCTGCAAACCATGCGTATGACAGCGATCATCACATTCCCAATTTCTGTCCTTTTTATTGGGCTTGCTGAAGAAATCATTTTGTTCTTTTTCGGTGCCAAATGGCTGGAGGCGGCAGCTCCTCTGCGTATTTTATCGGTAGCTGCTATGATCTTTGCCATCTCCGGTACACCTGCTGAAGTACTCAAAGGGATCGGGAAACCTTCAGTGAGTTTTTACCTCAACACCATCAATACTTTCGTGATAGCCTTACCGCTCATTTACATAGGCCAAAGGTACTTTGGTATAGAAGGCGTAGCATACGCAGTGTGTATACATTACACTACCTCCCGCATTGCCTTCCATCACTTCATGAAAAAATATATTCATATAACTGACCGGGAAGTGCTCTATGCGCTCAAAGATCCGACCTTGGCAGCGCTCGTCATGCTGGCTATCATTTACCTGATCACACTGGCAGGTATGGCCGTGCTGGTGGAGCTGCTTGTGGCAGGTATAATCGGTGGGCTGGTTTATTTACTTTTCTTTTTAAATGATTTAAAGCAAGGCATAAAACTGATCAAAAAGTACTGAAAAGTACCTATATGTTCTTATCTCCTATAGCATGGTGAAAAAATACATACGAAGTGCTTTGAACAAGATCAGGTATGGAGCTGACGCTCCGGCATTTGCAGAGCTGATCTATATCGACCCTATGCAGGTCAGCCATTACTCGTTTGCCTGGAAACAGCGAGACTCCGGTCGTATAGTTGGAGGAGATTGGGACCAAGAGGAGAATCTGACCTTGCTAGACTCTCGCTTCAAGTACAATGCCTGCATGGAGCGCTGGAAGCTGAACAAGACCTGGGCAGAAACCGGCATATATGAGTTTATGCTCGACTTCATTCTGCAGCGCAAAGCACCTGTCGACAAATGCAGTACGCTGGACGATATTCTGGCGAGGTATGAGCGACTGGACAAACTGTTTGAAGACACAAAGGTAGCGGGCAAACTGAAGACCCAACGTGAGCTCAACCCGCGCTGCTACAATGAAGAGGGTGGCATATTTATTCATATAGGAAGGCAAAACCAATTAATATTCGGCGGAGGAGGTATTCACAGACTGGCCATAGCCAAAGTATTACAGCTAAGCAGTATACCTGCCCAACTAGGTGTCATACATCCAGAGGCACTTACCAGCTGGAGGCTATACAAGCAGGATCCGACCACACATTTCACCCTTACTAAATGACAAACTTTAAGAAACAGGAAGAGGGAATAAACGACTCATTGGATTGGGGATTCTTCGCCTTTTCCTACATCCAACGAACCTGCCAGAACTGGTATGGCTTCCTATCAGAACTTCCTTCTATAACCACACAATCTATGCGATTCTCTTTGAACTCAATTTCCCGGATATTGAGATGCTACTCTTACATTTTCCACTGGAATGACACGACCTACAAACTTTTCTCGCCTTTAGGCCGCACTATAAAGAATGCGGAACTAAAAGGCAACCGAAAAGCCCTGAAGACCAACTTCTGGTCTGGCAATGTGATGCAGGTGAATTCATATCCGCTTAGTCTGGCGATGGTGAAAGGTTTACCCGTGCCTGTCTCCAACCTGGCCTTGGTAGAAGATTATATTTCTTCCAAGCTGGAGGAGGCATTGACATTGGAGCGGCACCAGTGCCACATGACCTACAAACTAATGAAGCTGCAAAAGCTTAGGAAACAGGGCTTGGATCTGCGATTGCTTGAGCAGTGTCATGATCTGTTGCGGCCCCTAAAGTTGCCGATTACCAGTGCACATGGTGACCTGCATATTGAGAACATCATTCTGGTCGATCAGCAGATCAACATAATTGACTGGTCTATGTATAATCGTAATGGTAGCTTCATCACCGATTACATCCATTTTCACAACTTTTCCGAAGCAATTAAGAACAATGAAAGTTGGACAGTTTCCATCCTCAGAGATCAGGAATATCTCTACACCCTGGCTGAAAGACTGGATACCGAACCCACCCTCCTCAGGATGATCTACACGCTCAATAGAATCTATGGTGAGGCCAGACAGTTTACCAAAACAACCTTGGTACCGGTTCAGCAGATAGAAAAATACAATGCTGTTTTATCTCACTTTGTCACTACTAGCAAGCAAAATGTTTAGCATCATCATACCGCTCTATAATAAAGAGGCCAGTGTTGCTGAAACGTTGAACACTGTGCTGGCTCAGACCTTTAAGGCTTTTGAAGTGATCGTAGTGGATGACGGCTCAACTGACAGGAGTCTTTCCATTGTACAGACTTTCACTGATACCAGAATAAAAGTATACACCAAGAAGAACGGGGGGGTATCCCATGCTCGCAATTATGGTATTGAAAGAGCAAACAACGAATACATCGCTTTTCTGGATGCAGATGACGCCTGGGACAGTAACTACCTCGAAGAGATGAGCAAACTCATCAAGCGATACCCTGAATGCGGCATGTACAATTGTGCCTACAGAGGCGTAAAAGGAGACAGAATCATTATTGAGAGTCCTAATATACCTGATGGAGTTATCCAGAATTATTTCAAAACCACGCTCACGCTAGACAACATGATCTCCTGGACTTCAGCCACGATCATTAAGAAGGAGGTCACAGCAGTTGCAGGCATGTTCCCTGTCGGCATGATCAGTGGAGAGGACTCGTTTATGTGGTGTAAGGTCGCTATGCACTATCCGGTAGCTTATACCCATAAGATCATGGCGACTTATAACATGATGATGAGTGGTGCCTACAGCAGAATTGCAAAGCCTGATTCGTGCAAAGAGTCCTGGTCGGACCTGTACAGTGACCATGACCCATACCTGAATAAGTTCATCGCCTATAAAGCCGTAGAAAACGGTTTGCGCCATGCCTGGGCCGGACAAAAGCGTAAGAGCATGCTTATCGAGCGTCAACTGAACTTTGCCAGGCGATTAAATGACCAATACTTCAACAAGCGATTCATACGCCTGTTCTTCCTGAATAGAACGCCTCAGTTTGCCGTGAACATCCTGCTTCTCTATAAGAAGCTGGTTACTATCCGGTTTTTTGGACCACGCTATTTTTCTATCTGATTATGATACTGATCGCACTGGGCATATTGCTGATACTAGTCTTTTTGGTGAACCAAAAGCTATTTCCTATTAGCCTGGCAGTATTTTTTCTTTTGTTTGATATGTTTGATGGCTTTTACAAAGACGATCAGATCTTTGCTGCGATCCGCTATTTCATCCCGCTTTCGCTTATGCTCGTCTATCTGTTCGCGCATGGCGGCCTTCGCAAATCAGACAGTATTTTTCTCATACTTATTGCATACCTGGGGTTACTCCTTATCTACATTCCGGGTGAAATCATTCTTTCCGCCAAAACAACGCTGGCAATCCTTATCGCCTTACTGATGATCCCAATCGGGAGAGAAATCGGTGAAAACAGAAATTTCTTGCAAGAGTTTGAAAAGTATAACCGGTACCTGCTTATCCTGATTCCGCTCTATATTATTTATGCGAACATTTTCAACGTTGGACGCTCCTATGCGGAGTCCTTTACAACAGGATTTCTAAGCACTTCTCGTATGTACATTGCTCCTATCCTGATTTTCTTGGGAGTACATTACATATTCACGAATAAGAACAGAGGGGCTATGATCAAGCTATTTGATATTGGCTTGATCCTGTTCAATATAGCGCTGCTGATCGTGATTACCAGACGAACTTCACTTGTCATGATAGTCGGAGCGCTGTTTGTCTATATGCTGCTGAACCGGCAGTTGATTTTTAAAATGGTGATTCTGGTGTTTTGCCTGGTTGCCGCACTCATTTTCAGCTATCCCCTTTACGAGGCAAAATTAGCAGCACAACTCGAAAAGCGAGAACGCATCCAGGACCTGGAAACCTACGAAGAAGAAGGCCGCTACCTGGAGACCCTCTTCATCATAGATTATCACGATAAGCGGGAGGACGCACTGGAACTCCTATTTGGAGTGAAGCTGTGGGACACGCATAGCTTCGGCATTAAGTACTTTGGCAGGGAACGACCGATACACAGCGACATCAATATGATATTTTACAGCACGGGTTTTTTCGGGCTACTGCTGTTCACCTTATTTTTTGTTCGCTATTTCCTGCTAGGCATTGGCCGCATCACACCCGAAAACCGGAAGGCCTATTATCCGCTCCTGGCCATGTTTGTCATGGTGCTCATTCCAGGGCGCTTTATTGGCACATTTACTTATGCTCCGCTGCTGATGCTACTGCTCTCCGCTATAAAGTATTACCGACCCGCGGATGAACCGGAAATTCAAGAAAAAGAAACAGTAGAGCAGGAGACACTGCTGGAACTTAACGCCTAAGCTCAGACGGGCAGAAATACTATACTGATTACTCAACCAGAAGGGTGATGGCCTATTATGCCAATGCTCTTTTTACCTCCTTACAATTTTATGAAAGTACTATTTGTATGCAGCGGCAATTCTAAAAATTTTGAGATAGCGCCCTTTATAAAGGCGCAGGGTGAGTCATTGCAAAAAGCTGGTATAAACGTAGAGTACTTCCCGATCCGGGGCAAAGGCCTGCGTGGTTACTTAAAAGCTGGTGGACAGTTACGGCAGCACCTGAAGCATAACCGCTACGATCTAATACACGCTCATTTCTCTCTTTCAGGATGGTCCGCTGTATTGGGTGCCGGTGACACACCTGTCATACTTTCGCTCATGGGAGATGACGCCCAGGGAGATTACATAGGTGTGAACAAGATCAGATTTAGCAGTCGGTTCTTTATTCTGTCTTCTATTCTGATCCAACCCTTCGTCAAAGCCATTATTTCCAAATCTGCAAATCTTGAAAAGTATGTGTACCAAAAGCACAAATCCTACATCATACCAAATGGTATAGATACCAGTACTTTCACATATAACCCCGACGGTTACCGGAGAGAGCTTGGATTAGATACTTCAAAAAAACTGGTCCTGTTTCTGGGAAGTCAGGAAAGAGTTGGCAAGAACTTTCCACTGGCACAACAAGCCGTGGAGCGACTCAACTTACCAAATGTTCAGTTGATCAACCCATTCCCTATTCCGCACGATGCTATACCTAAATACATGAATTCAGCAGACGTGCTGGTAGTGCCCTCATTTATGGAAGGCTCGCCTAACGTGATCAAAGAGGCAATGGCCTGTAACTGCCCCATTGTGGCTACTGATGTAGGAGATATAAAATGGGTGATGGGCGATACGGAAGGCTGCTTCCTGGCCTCCTTCGAAGTGGAGGACTTTGCAGAAAAAATTCGTCTGGCTCTTGAATTTTCGCAGAACAAAGGAAGAACAGCTGGCGCACAGCGCATTGAGGAATTAGGCCTTGACGCAGACACAATCGCCCAGAAGGTGATCAGTATTTATAGAAAACATGTGCCACTACCCAAAGCAGCATTAACCAACCCTACTCCTGCAATCAGCCGAAACATCAATACACAGGCTGTAACATCCACCCGATCCATTTGATAAAACGCCCTTGATATGAAGGTTCTAATCGACATAAACCACCCTGCCCACGTGCATTATTTCCGAAACTTCACGAAGATCATGGAAGGAAATGGCCATGCTGTACTGTTCGTTTCGAGAGACAAGGAAATGGCCCAGAAACTGTTGAACCTCTATCAAATTCCATTCATCAACAGAGGCAAAGGCAGGGATGGCAAAATCGGTAAATTCCTATACCTGCTCTATGCAGACTATAGGCTGCTGCAAATTGCGGCATCATTTAAGCCCGATGTATTTCTTAATTTTTTGCATCCGTACCCATCTCAGGTAGCTGCATTATTGGGTAAACCCTCTCTGGTATTCAGTGACACCGAGCACGCCACCCTGCATCACCAACTAACTGTTCCATTTGCCACCAGGGTATTCACACCGGCTTGCTATCGCACGGACCTGGGTGAAAAACAAGTGCGATTCAGGGGATACATGGAGTTGGCATACCTACACCCTGCCTACTTCACCCCTAACCCGGACATACTGGAATTACTTCAGGTTGCAGCGGGTGAGAAATATGTGATTGTGCGCTTTGTATCCTGGGCTGCCGCACATGACTTTGACCACACAGGTATGTCACTTGCCAACAAACGGAAAGCCGTTCAGGAGCTTTCGAAGCTGGCTCGGGTATTCATCACATCCGAAGGGGTGCTTCCGGAAGACCTGGAGCAGTACCGTATCTCCATACCTGTTGACAAGATGCATGACGCCATATATTACAGCAGCCTGCTATTTGGAGAGAGTGCCACCATGGCCTCTGAGGCAGCGGTTTTGGGTACCCCTTCCATTTTCATGGATAATGATGGCAGGGGCTATACAGATGAAGAGGAGAGCAGGTATGGCATTGTGTTCAACTTCAGCGAAAGCGAAGGTGATCAGCAAAGTGCCATCCGCAAGGCAGTTGAAATATTAAAGGACGAAACCAGTCAGCAAAAATTCAAACAGGTGCGCAATCAAATTGTAGCGGAGTGTATCGATACAACAGATTTTATGATTAACCAGGTACTTCGCTATAACCCGAACGTAGAGCCCGTTCCAGCCCAGAGCTTTGCAAACGTATCGCTCACCGAAAAATAAACAGCCTACGGTAGATAGGGCAATTACTGTACTAACAGGCAGTGGCCCGATCTACCGACTTCAATGATATAGTATCCCCTGACCTTGACCAGCTAGATCATGATTGAAGAAATCACCTACGAGAATGTAAAAATCGGCCAAAGCCAAAGTAGAGTTGAGTTATTGGCCGGTGAAGCAGTACTGCACCTAATTGAAGAAAGCACGTTTTTATCTGAATGGGAGTCGCTGTATAATTCCTGCCATTGGGCTACTGTCTTTCAATGTCCTGAATTTGTAGTCACCTGGTACAGTCTCTACCAAAAGTCCTACCTCCCTATCCTGATACAGGAGAGAACAGATGGTAAGCTGACCGGCTTGCTTACATTAGCGCTTCCAACCAAAAGATCAAACAGCAAAGTTTTCATTGTTGGGGCAGGTCATTACGAAGCCGACTACCAGACCTGGCTGGCCTCCGACAGCAATGGCAATACATTTATAAGCGCTGCTCTGAAAGCCTTGATGCGGAAGTACCCAACCAAAGAACTGATGCTGCGGCACCTTCCTCCAAACACGCCCACTGACTGGGCAAAATCAGAATCTCGTTGGCAAAGTTCATGCATCCTTTATCCGCTGACCAGGCCACTAATCGTCATGTCGGACTTTGCTGTGTCCAGGCGTGACAGGAAAAGGGTAAACCGCATGAAGCAGATTGGTGAGTTCAGTCAAATAACAGACGAAGCATCCTTCAGCGTTATGCTGGATGAGCTAGCAGTCTTTTATGATTTCCGGCAGGGTGCCATGTATAACAAAAACCCCTTCCGGGACGACCCGACAAACAAAGAGTTTCTTCTTACATTGTTCAGGCAAAACCTGCTCCATGTTACAGTACTAAAGGCTGGCAACGAAATAGTTGCCTCTGTGGCTGCCTTACTAAGCAAAAACAAAGCAAATCTCGGGGGCATTAATTTTCACTCGCCGCTTTTTGCCAGTTACTCCCCAGGGTATGTGCATTTTGTCATGCTTTCACAGCTTTTTGTTCACGAGGGCATTACTTCTTTTGACCTGACACCTGGAGGTGACCCTTACAAAAATCGCCTTGCTACCCAGCATGATCAGGTGCACATACTTGTCACGACTAATTCGAGATTCTACTTTCTAAAACGACAGTTAAGAAAACTTGTGTACCAACGCATGACACAAATGGGTATCCGGACACTGTCGTTTGAACTGAATGTAAAAAGACAGTTCTACTTTTTCAATGAGCGTGGCCTGGTACATGAGTTGAGCCGAAGAGTAAAAAAGCTGTGGACGAAGCAGCAGAATAAATTATTCAGAACAACACTTGACCTGAAAGATGCTGAAGTCAATCTGAAGATCAGTAAAAACAGTCTGAGTGACTTGCTCGATTACGAGATGCAAGGCAGCATGCGCACACGTTGGGAATTCCTGGAAGATGCCATGCGAAATTTAGAGCAGGGCGACCAAGTTTATACCGTTTCCGATCAAGGTAAGCTGCTTTGTAGCACCTGGTGTAGTCAAGCTGTAGCCAGTTCAGACGAGACTCAACCGACACTGCCAACAAGTAATCACATAAATCTACATGACTTCTATGTGCATCCCTTGGGTGTACCGTTACTTAAGTCATTTCTGACTTCAGTTATTACTGCTATCGACTCAAATTTAGATAAGGCTCAGGTATACCTGGCTATATCGGAACATGACAACCTGCTTTCAAAGACAGTGAGGCGTGCTGGATTTGAGTCTGTCAAGGACCCACGTCCTTAGCATTTCATCTAATTTATACTCCCGTTTGAGCTAAACGAGCTCAGCTTGCTACACACCTTATAACGCAACAAGATGATGGAAAATGTAATTAGCGCAATCGTTGCGCCTACTGTTACTGAACACCAAAACCAGGTAGAACTGCTGGTGGGTGATGCGGTATACAGCCTGCTCGACGATGCTGCTTTTAAAGATGCCTGGCATACCCTATACAGTTCCTGTACTTGGGCTACGGCATTTCAAAGTTGGGAATTTATTGCATCATGGTACCGTGTATTCAAAACAGAATACATCCCTGTGCTACTGAAATCGGAGCAGGAAGGTCGTCTAACAGGTCTACTGGCCATGGCCATACCCATTGGGGACAAACAAAGCGCCGAAACTAATCAGGGCAGTGTAAGAATAGTGGGGGCAGGTGAGTATGAAGCAGAGTATCATTGCTGGATCGCTGAGCCATCTAATAATGACAGTTTCATCACTACTTCACTTTCCATGCTACTACAGCGCTTTCCGAAAGCTAAGATTATGTTTCGCTTTATGCCACCAGGTGTACCATTGGCCTGGCATGACCAAAACCCAAAGTGGCGCAACCTCAGTGTGAAGCAAGCCTTCAAACGCCCTTTATTGGAGATAAAAAGCCCTATGGCTGAGAAAGCATTCCGCATCAACAATCAATACAAGACAAAGCTTAATCGCCTTAGAAAGTTAGGCACCGTAAAATTTGAAAGAATAACAGATCCTGAAATATTTGAAGCCGTGTTACCGGAGCTCACCTTACAATATGATTTCAGACAGGGAGGGCTTTTCAATAAAAACCAGTTTAGAGAAAAACCTCTAAAAGCTGAATTTATGAAGGAGCTGTTTCGAAATGGCATTCTTCATGTCACGCTGTTAAGTGTGGACGATGACATTATAGGCTCCATGGTAGCCGTAGCGGACAGAGGTTGGGTATACCTGCAAGGTATCAACACCCATTCCCCATTTTATGCCAAACACTCACCTGGCATCTTGCACTTTCTAAATCTGGGTCAGCTGCTAGCAAGGGAAGGAGTGGACGTATTTGACCTCACCCCAGGCGGTGACACCTACAAAGAGAAGTTGGCCACCAGCCATGATCAGGTATTTGGACTGCTCATAACCGGCATCAAAGGATTCAGACTCAAAAGGCTGATCAAAAGAGAACTGCAGGATTACCTTGTCAGGACAGGCAGACGCCCCATGACCGTAGAGCTACAAATAAAGAAACAGCTATACCTACTCAAGAACCGAATCAGATTAGCTAAAAAAACTGGTTATGCTAAAGTGATAACTCAGCTTATTGCCAACAATAAGCAAAGCTCCGCGGCTCAGCTCTACATGAAAAAAGTAGAAGCTGACTTCCCACTACCAGTCATGAGTATTCAGAAGAACAGCCTGAATGATATACTGGACTTCGAGAAAGATACGGAACTCACCCGCTGGGAATTTTTGGAGAACACGATGCGACTTTTTGAGACAGGTAACCAGTCTTATACCTGGACTGAAGGTGGTCGCCTTATGGCTTGCGCCTGGTATGGCCAGTCAGATATGGTAGCGCCAGACCTGACGAATATACCTGCCTTGATGCACTTTTACTGTCACCCAGAAGCTACGGATAAGTTTGCTCTTTTTCTGGATCATGTAGCCGCTTTTATTGCCAGAGAGACCCTTGAGACCAATCTGTATGCGGTTCACGAACCGGATAGCAAACTGCTTATTGGAGCGGGGTTTCAATACGTCCAATAACCTGATATTTCATTCATCATTTCGCCTAAAATCCACTAAAATCTTAACCTAAAAACTTCTTAGTATGAAAGGCTCTTATACCAACAAAGAAAGTAACGTATTATACCCAGGAGTAGAAGATAAGATTGAGATAAGTGCGGGAGAAGAGGCCCTGAAAATACTTTCAGATGAAAAATTTCAGGCTGAGTGGGAAACACTCTACCAGACATGTTACTGGGCAACGGTGTTTCAAGGCCCTACTTACACCAATACCTGGTATAAGCTTTACAAAAAGCAATACATACCCATTCTCATCACCTCATACAATGGGGACAAGCTTACAGGTATATTGAACCTGTGTATGAGTCTCCAAAAACTTGAAATAACAGGTACGGGCGCAAGCGACGCCTACTACCACACTTGGTTAGCAGAAGAGTACAACAAAGAGTCATTCATTAAATCGGCACTCCATAAAGCAAAGCAGCATTTTCCTGGTTATGTCATTCGTTTGTTTCAGCTCCCTCAACATACGCCTCTTAACTGGCTTGAAACAGATAAACACTGGAAGTCACTGACTGTATTGAAATCGTATGAACGCCCACTGGTGGACCTGACGCACCCTGAATTACCAAAACTCTATACCAAGAAACAGTTTAAGGAAAACCGGAACCGTCTAAAACGACTGGGGAAAGTCACCTTCGAGCATATCACCAGTATAGATCAACTGTCAGACATGTTTGACGAGATGATGGACCAGTTTGATTTCAGGAAAGGTGCAACGCTCAACACACTGCCATTCAGATCAGACCCTCATAAAAAAGACTTTTTGATGGAGCTTTTCAGGTTGAAAATGCTTCATGTGGCAGTACTCAAGATGAATGACCAGATGGTAGGGTCACTTATCGCTACTATAGGTAAAGATAAATGGGTGCATGGAGTAGGAATCAATACCCACGCCCCTACTTTCGCCGCTTACTCACCTGGGTTTACAAGCTTCATCATGTTAACAGAGCAACTAGCCGGTGCTGGCTATAAGATGCTGGACCTATCGACCGGGGATCAGGCATACAAACAGCGGATGGCCAATTCATATGATCAGGTCTATGGACTCATTATCCGAGCCAAAGCAAAATCGATACTAAGACTTTCTCCCTCTGTTAAGAAGCTAGTCATTGAAAACATATCAAAAGTTGGGATTGATTATAAAGCAACCAGAGCTAAACTCAGAAAACAGAAAAAGCTATTGAAAGCAAAATGGCATCTTTTCAAAGAGCAAGGCATTACAAGCTGGCTGAAACAAGCATTAAAAATTTCGCCAACCCGAAAAAAAGAAAAATTATATAAAATAAACACAGATAAAGGCAAAATCATTTTAAAAGATACGTATGTATGTATAAGCAGAAACAGCATAAAGGATATTCTTAAATTCAGTGCGGGGCAGTCGCTAAGAACACGATGGGAATTTCTGTCAGAAGCCATGTGCAGACTCGAATTTGGGGAACAGGCCTATACCTATACAGATAATAATATACTGCAAGCCTGTGTCTGGCTTAGCAGTAACGCTAAAAAGAAAAGCCCCTATGCTGCCAGACTCGAATATTCGTCAGATATCGCGGTGCTGGATGGACTTTACTTTCGGCCAGGGTTTGAGAATAAACTGCCTCAATTCTTGGAATCAGTTTCTGCTGAGGTTTTAAGCAATCAGGCTGATGTACCGCTATACCTGATCGGCAGTCCCGCTGTAGCAAGAGCTTGCGGCATGAAAATAAGTACCGCAACACTGGAACTGCAGCATGCTAACTACGCTACGGCTTAGTCAATATAAGTAACTAAAACTCTTAGACGCCTATGAATACACTGCTACAGAAAGTCACAAACCAGCAAAAAGATGTTGTAGAAATACTGACAGGAAAAGAAGCTTTGGCATTGCTTGCAGAGCCTGGATTCCAGATGCAGTGGGACACACTCTACACCTCCTGTACTTGGTCAACTGTCTTTCAGAGCAGAGCATTTGTGTATACCTGGTACCAGACTTACTTGGCCGTTTACTTGCCTATCGTAGCAGTGGCTTATCAAGGAGAACAGCTTACCGGACTTATGACGCTGGCACAGGATGACAGTGGTCAACTGGTAGGAGCCGGAGCCAGCCAGGCAGAGTATCAGGTGTGGCTCGCGAGTGAGCAGCATAGTACAAACTTTATAAAAGAGACGCTGGCCGAGCTGCTCGAGCGATACCCACAGTCAGAGATCAGTATCAAATTCGCTCCTGCCAACACGCCCTTGCAATGGCTTGACACAGAACTCGAATGGCAAAAGATATGCCTTAAGAGAGTAGCCAAACAGCCTCTTTTAAACCTTAATAAAGAAAATCTTTCACAAGAGCTTCGGAAAAAGAACAGGCGGGAGAAACTCAACCGACTGAAACGACAGGGTGAACTTACATTCGTCAGCATGACCGATGCACAAGAGTTCGCCTCTGTACTGGATGAGCTCGCCGTACAGAGTGATTTTAGAAAAGGGGCTATGTACAACAAATGCGCCTTTCAGGATGACAGCTACCGAAAAGAGTTTTTGAAAGAGTTGTTTAAGGAAGGGCTCCTGCATGTTACGCTCCTAAAACTAGACAATACCATTATAGCCTCTAATGTTGGGGTAACCGGGCAAAACTGGGTACATCTGCAGGGCATTAATACCCATTCTCCTATACAGGCCAAGCACTCTCCAGGCATACTGCACTTTTTGATGCTCGGCGTTATGCTGGCAGAGCAAGGTATAGAAGTCTTTGATTTGACGCCGGGCAATGATCCGTATAAAGAGAGTCTTGCAACAGACTTTACTTACGCAACCGAGTTGGTTTTTGGCAGTAAGGCCAACATCCTAAACAGGAAGCTAAAGTACAACCTGACCGAATATCTTAAAGATGCTTTACCCAAACTAGGTATAGAACACCGTCAGATCAAACAATTCAGCCATCAGGCAGACGTACTCAAAGAAAAAGTCAAGCTTGTAAACAGACGTAATCTTCCGCTCTTATTCCGGAATCTCACTCATGTAATTGGAAAACAGGATAGCCTCCAAACCTTCCATATCCAGCATACAGCGGGGCAGCAGCATACAGTGTCAGTGAATAAGGACGAACTGCAGGACTTGCTCTGCTATACTCCCACTACAAACCTTACATCGAAATGGGAATTCCTGTCCGATGCGATGCGCAGACTGGAGTCGGGACAGCACGTGTATACCTGGCAAGAGAATGGTCACTTACTAGCTTATGCCTGGCTCAGTGAACCTAAAGCCACCAGACCGGCATCTCTAGATGCACTGGAACTACCAGAAAAAGTAAATGTTCTGCACAGCTTTTTCTGTCCTTTTTTAGACGAAACCCAAATAACAGCTTTCACCAAAGCCATTGTGGCCAGCCAGGCAAATGCTAACGGTCTGCCACTTTTTGCCACTGTTCATACAACTGACAAAGCGGTGTGTAAGGCTTTGGAATCATTGCATACTTCTTACCTCGCCCCGAGCAATAAATAGAATAAAGTTTCCAACAACAAACCCTTAAATGATATGTGTGGAATAGCTGGTATTATCAATTTCAATCAGGAAACACCCAAGGAATCTGCATTACGTGGCATGATGCAACAAATGAAACACAGAGGCCCTGATGATAATGGTATATTTATAGAAGATGAAGTCGGTCTTGGATTTGTACGGCTCAGTATCATTGACCTCTCCCCTGACGGTCACCAACCCATGGTATCTGCTGACGGCCGTTTTGTGCTCGAGTTCAACGGAGAAATCTTCAATTATGTGGAATTGCGGGAGGAGCTGCAGCAGCTGGGCGTAGTATTCAAAACAAAAACGGATACAGAAGTTTTGCTGAACGCCTACATACACTGGGGTGAGGACTGCATGCATCACTTCAATGGTATGTGGGCCTTTGCAATTTACGACCGCTTAACCAAGACAGTGTTCGCCTCGCGTGACAGGTATGGCATCAAGCCTTTTTACTACATTCACACGGCCGACTATTTTGCTTTCTGCTCTGAGATCCCACCTCTGCTGGGTCTGCTAAACGGGAAACCGACACCAAACTACCAAAGTATTTTTGACTACCTGGCCTTTAATAGAACAGATCAGTCTGAGGCGACATTCTTCAAAGAAGTTAAGAAACTACAGCATGGCATGCAGCTGAGTGTGCATGGCAAAAACGTAAAGATCAAACGCTGGTATGACTTGAGAGAGCGTGTGGCAAAATCAGAAAAATTTGAGAGCCCAGAAGAATATAAGGAGTTGTTTACATCAGCGGTCGGTCTGCGACTCAGGAGTGATGTGCCTATAGGTGTGTGCTTAAGTGGTGGTCTTGACTCATCCAGTATCACTTCTATCCTACTCAAGACCTATCATAAACAGGATCTCAACACATTCTCAGCTGTTTACCAGCAAGGTCAAACGGGTGATGAAAGGCGGTTTATAGATGAGTACAAACCGTTGCTCAACAATATGCATTACATCTATCCGAATGCTGAAACATTGGAGAATGACCTGATGCAATTCATCAAGACACATGCAGAGCCTATACCTTCCACTTCACCTTATGCTCAATTTAAAGTGATGGAATTGGCGAAGGACAATGTTGTGGTAACACTTGACGGACAGGGCGCTGACGAAGAACTGGCAGGCTATCATTACTTCTTTGGTTTTTACTTTAAAGACCTGCTTCGCTCTGGTCGTATTGGGAAGCTTGCCAGTGAAATGATGCATTACCTGAAGAACCACCGCAGTTTGTATGGTCTTAAGTCGTTTGTATATTTTTTGCTGCCAGAGGGTATGCGAACAAAAGTCAGAGTTGGGGAAAAAGGGTATCTGCAAGAGGATTTTGTAACGAAATACAGCGAATCCAATGGCATAGCCGGCAATCTGTACGGTTCCAATTCGCTTAAAGACGCCCTGTTGGATCATTTTGAAAATAAACTGGAACACCTGCTTAAGTGGGAAGACCTCAACTCTATGCATTTCTCTCTCGAAGCCAGAGTGCCGTTTCTGGACTATCGCCTGGTAGAGAAAACCCTGGCCAGTTCAGATAATTGGGCTATACGACATGGCATCACCAAATTTATACTCCGGGAAGCCATGAAGGGTGTACTTCCGGAGAAGATCAGGATGCGGCAGGATAAGATCGGCTTCGGCACACCGCAGGATGAATGGTTCAGAGAACCTGCCTGGCAAAATATTGTCGAAGGGATCTTGACCAGTGACTCTTTCAGAAACCGCAACCTCATCAACCCGGGGGTAGCCATGCAAAAGTACAAGGAGCACCTTTCGGGCAAAACAAATATTGCAAAAGAGATCTGGAAATGGATACACCTGGAGCTTTGGTTCAGAACATTCATCGACCAGAACATTCAGGAGAATGCGCCACTCCCGGAGGGCATACTGGAAGAGCGTACCACCCCATTGCCTGCATAGCAATAGATATAGGGTATCTTATACCTTCATAAACTATGGCCGTTAATCAACTCAAAGCAGGTGCTCTACTGTCGTATGCCTCCATTGGTATAAACAATGCTGTAGGTCTGCTTTTCACACCTTTTATGTTGCGGATGCTTGGTAAGTCCGAGTTTGGACTCTACTCACTAGTAGCTTCCGTTGTCGCTTACCTTACTGTGCTCGACCTGGGCTTAGGGAATGCTGTTGTGCGCTATACTGCAAAATACAGAGCCCAGAACATGCAACAGGAGCAGTACTCCTTGTTCGGTATGTTTCTGACGCTGTACTGTGGCATAAGTTTACTGGTCATTATGGCTGGCACGGTACTGTACTACAACGTAGAGGCCCTGTTCGGAAATTCGCTATCAGCTGCAGAGCTTGATAAAGCGCGTATTATGGTAGTACTGCTGATATTCAATCTTGCCGCCACATTCCCTCTCAGCATTTTCGGCTCTATCATTGTAGCTTACGAAAATTATGTGTTCCAGAAGTTAATCAACATAGTACGGGTGCTGCTTAGCCCCTGCATGATGATCCCTTTACTTCTGCTGGGTTACAAATCCATAGGTATAGTTTTGGTCATTACGCTGCTGAACATCCTCACTTTGCTGGTAAACAGTTGGTATTGCTTCACGAAACTAAAAATCAAACTCCACTTCAGAAGAATGGAATGGGGCGTGCTGAAAGAAATCTCCACTTACTCGTTCTTTATCTTTCTTGGGGTGGTAGTCGATAAGATTTACTGGGGCACCGGACAGTTTGTGCTTGGTGTTGTTGCAGGGACCGCAGTGGTAGCGGTGTATGCCATTGCCGTGCAGCTGCAGATGTACTACATGACACTCTCAACTGCCATTTCAGGTGTGTTTTTGCCTAAAGTAACAGCCATGATTGCTCGAAACACTACTGACAAAGAAGTATCAGACCTTTTCATACGGACTGGTAGGATACAATTTATTGTGATGGCTTTTGTGCTAACTGTTTTTATTCTGTTTGGGAAATCCTTTATTATACTATGGGCTGGGGCCGACTATGCGGATGCTTATCTGATAGCTGTTCTGCTAATGATACCCCTCACTGTACCTTTAATTCAAAATCTAGGCATATCCATTCTACAGGCACGCAATCAGCATAAGTTTCGGTCTCTGGTTTACATTTTGGTGGCTACCACGAGTCTGTTTATCAGTATACCTTTGGCCAAGGTATATGGTGGCATAGGTTGTGCTATTGGAACCTCCTTTTCCCTGATCGTGGGAAATATTATCATTATGAATATTTATTATTACAAGCGTGTAAACATAGATATTCCCCGCTTCTGGAAAGAGATAGGCTCGATGTCACTCCCAATTTTGGCTGTGGTTGCTGTAGGAATTGTTCTAAATAATGTCAACAATGATAACTCGTTTTTGTCTTTATTTATTAAGATCCTTGTATTCAGTATCCTCTATGCGAATGCAATCTGGTGGGTAGGGTTAAACAATTACGAACGAGATCTTCTTTTAGTCCCAGCCAGAAAGGTGCTCTTAAAAGCAAAACTTTACTACAATGGATTACATTAATTAAACTCCCATATAACATAAAGCAATCAGGATGACAATGCACTATTATAAGATTTATAGAATAATACTTACATATGTTTAACTCCGTTTCAAAAAGAAGAAAGTTAAAGGATCCCTAATTCCCCCAAAACGGTTTGTGGAAGGGAATATTTCGTATCCCAGCAAACTTGTACAAACGATCAGGCTACGAGTTCGGGCAAAAAGCCTGGAACTATGGCAGCAACACCCTCACGCTGTAAGTTTTGACTCCAAGCTGAAGAAAGACTTACTAATCCTGAAAATAGTATCCAAGATAAATCAGAAAGTTCGCAAATACTTATCTTAAAAATGGTGGAACAGAAACACAACAAGAAAGTAGGTATTTTAACCCAGCCCCTACATAATAATTATGGGGGATTGCTTCAAGCCTACGCATTACAGAAAACCATAAGCAGCTTTGGCCATGATGTCTGGATAATTAACAGAAAACATAACCAAAGGGGACTTTTTAAAATATTCAAATCTTTTGCAAAGGTGTTTTTTCATGGGTATGTACTTAACAAAAAGGATTATATCATACGCCACCCTAGTGATCAGGAACAACAGAAGATAAGTAAACACACAACTTACTTTAAAAATAAATACATCTCTCCCATTACGCCACTAATTGACACAAACAATGGGATGCACTCTCTACTAAAAGAGAAATTTGATGTGTATGTTGTAGGAAGCGATCAGGTATGGAGACCCAAATACTCACCAAATATCAGGAACTTCTTCCTGGACTTTCTGGAAAACAAGCAGAAGATTAAAAGAATTGCTTATGCTGCATCATTTGGAGTTTCAGAGTGGGAATTCACGAAACAGGATACAGACCGTTGCTCAAGCTTAGTCAGAAAATTTGACGCCGTTTCGGTGAGAGAACAATCGGGTATAAGGCTTTGTCATGAATATCTGGGTGTCAATGCAATACAAGTTTTGGATCCCACCCTATTGCTGGAGCCACACGAATACTCGACTTTAATTCAAGGTGAAAATGAGCCCCCTTTGGAAGGCACTCTGATGACTTATGTACTTGATAAGAATGCAAAAAAGGAACAGTTTATAAAGAGTGTTGCCCAAGAGCTGAATTTAAAGCTCTTAAGCGAGCTAGAAACTAAACCCTTAACAGTGGGCAATAGAAATGAAATACAAAGTTGCATTTATCCTTCTGTAACAAAATGGCTTAAAGGCATCAGAGATGCAGAATTTGTTATAACAGACTCCTTTCATGGCTGTGCCCTATCTATTTTATTTAACAAGCCTTTTATAGCAATTGGAAATACAAGAAGAGGTCTTACGCGCTTTGAGTCGCTACTACAGTTATTTGGGTTAGAGGAGCGGCTGGTTACAGACATTGACCTTGTAAACAGGAATATCATTTTCGAAGAAATCGACTGGGATAAAGTCAATGATATTTTGGCTGAAGAAAGAGCGAAGTCATTCAAATTCTTACAAGATGAGTTAGCACTTAGTTCATGTGCCTCCCTTGAACCACTTGGAACGATACAATGATCATAAAAAGCCTAATCGGGACTTCATCAGCAAAAAAAAGCCGGCTTCACGAAGCTGGCTTTTTCTTTTATGTGAACTTATACCTAAGCAGGAGAAGCCACCCTAGGATGGTGCTCCTCATGGTATCTTACTTCAGGTATAGCAGCTTCCCTTCGGATAAAGATTGGGAGCCGGAACTTCATCATCAATGGCTTCCAGACTCCGGTCATACGGCAAATGTTTTCCGCCAGGGAAGCTCCTTCTAACAGCCCAAATCGAGGCAAACAGTAGGTATTGTTTAGTTCATTGACGGTAATCTGTCGGGGCTCACTTGTGAAGGCCAGTTTGTAGTTAAGATCAATAAGAGCTCGCATTTCCCGCTCCCCAAAATCCCCATTCGGGTAAGCAAAGTAATTTACTTCTTTTCCTGTCCAGGCCTCTAGCTTTTGCTTTGAGATCTCGAGCTCATTATAGAGTTGCTCTCTTCTACAATTAACCAGAATCGGGTGTGTATGGGTATGTGCTCCTATCGTCACATACTTCGACTTGGATATCTGCTTGATCTGCTCGATCGTCATGGCATCCCGCTCCATTGCTGTCTGGCGTTTAATCTCATTGATCAGCGCAGCCCGTTTATCATTCATAATAAGTTTCAAGGAGGACTTGTCAGGCACTGTGATGTTAAGCTCTTTTGCTTTCTCAAGATAGGACCACCAGTAAGCGCCCTCTTCAACGGCCTCTGTCGATACAAAAATGGTCACAGGAACCTGGTATTTTTCTGCCACGGCTACCAGGTTTGATTCATTTCCCCTCCATCCATCGTCTGCAGTCATCAGTACAGCACCTTTTGGTAAGGGCAAATCTTTCTGAATGATATTATCTAAATCTTCAGGGCTTATAAGCGTGAAACCATTCTTTTTGAGCCATTTTATACAAGCTTCAAATTCTTTTTTTGATGGATCGTGAAAGTACATGGATAAAATGTGATCACCTCTCATCGCTCTCTTTTTGGCTCTCCTTACGAAGCCGCAAACAATTAGAAGATTTGCCAACAGCCATGTAAATACGTTTCTGATGCTTAGTTCCATGGGAAATACCTTTTGGTTTTAGTAGTCTAGAGTAGTTATGCTAATTATGCGGCTAGTAAATTCTAAATGTGATCAGTAGCATTACACAGCTAATGCTGATATTGGAGTTTATGTTGATCTATAAGTCAGATTTGAATTTCACCTTCATATCGGTGCGAAGCATATCATCATAAGTTGCCAGCTCGTTTCCTACCCTTATGTCATCAAAATAAATGACCCTCCTATCGGATGCTGTCTTGTTCTGGTTCCATTTCGCTTTATAGACTCCTATCTTCCAATAAGGCATCTTTTTGTCTCTGAAATGATTGCGCCCTTTATAGTTTACAAGTTTCTGTTCGTTGTGCCAGACCTCAATTAATGCATCCTGGTCTGCTGAGTGGATGATATGGAATACAAACTGATGCCAAACATCCTTCGTTAGCGGGGCCAGTTCTATGATTTTCCATTTATCATCTTTGGTGTTGTGTAACACTCTAAGATAAAAAGTATTGTCGACGGTTCTGAGCGAAATGGGGGGGCTCCCTTCCTGGTGCCATTGACTAATTAATTCATTGGCAGAGTCCGGAGCATAACCTTCCGCTGGAATATACACAGCAAAACTATACCATTTCTCTTTCTGCGTTATCCTGTCTATTACGAAAAGCTCAGAGCGCTTTCCTCGGTGAATCATTGGATCTGAGGCACGAAGCTCAAATCGAGCAGCCTTGCCTCCCTCGTATACCGGGCTGTTTACTATACTGAAGCCATGTGCTGTACTGGTCTGTAAATTAACTGTCGCTGCGAGCGGATTGTCCCCTTCAAATGTCTCTTCAAAGATGAGGTGTTCATTCAGGGGTTTCTGCTTGATGCTGTCAAAGCGTGTCGCAGTCCACCCGAGTACGCAAACACAAGCAATAATCGCAACCACGTTTCCCTTCATCATATTCCTGTTTCGCCTCCGTACTTTAGCCTAAGCCCTCATGGTGTCAGTAAGCACTTTTATGTGTCTTGTTACCGAATATGGTCTTGTAAATGATCTTAATATCGAGCCACAATGACCACTTTTCCATATACCAGAGATCGTGCATCGTTCTTTGCTTGCGCTGTTCGTCGGTTTCGGTAGGGCCTCTCCATCCGTTTACCTGTGCCCACCCCGTGATGCCGGGCTTAAAGTAGTGCCGGATCATATACTTGTCCACGCTTTCCTGCAGTTTCTGGTTCAGGAAGCTTCGGTGAGGTCGTGGTCCCACAACACTCATATCCCCTAACAGCACGTTCATAAACTGAGGCAACTCATCAAGGCTGTACTTTCTAATGATCTTACCAAGCTTGGTTATCCTCGGATCATCCTTCAGGGTTGACATCGTACCTCCTGTCACAGCGTCATTCTCACACATACTTCTGAACTTAAATACTTTGAAAGGTCTTCCGCCTTTGCCAATCCTAACCGGACAATAAAACACAGGACCAGGTGAATCCAGTTTGATCAGAATAGCCAGTGCTACGAACAGAGGAGACAGCGCAAGAAGTGCTAAGACAGAGAAAATTTTATCGAAAGTATTTTTTAAGAAGAATGCATAGGTTTCATCCAGGGGAAGTTGTCGGACGTTAATCGCATCCAGTTGGCCATAGCGGGTCATTTTGTAATTGTCCCCAAAAAGGCCTCGATAGTCAGGTATATATTTCACGCGCACCCCATGATAATCGGCCGCAGTGATGATACTTTTAACTTTTTTCGAAACTTTAACTGGTATCGCAATGACGATTTCATCCACTGGATTATTTCGCAGATACTCATTTATATGATCCAGATCACCTACTACCCTATCCTGTGAAACAACACACTCCTCCTTCCTGCAATTGATGAAGCCCTTCAGTTTGACATGTGACCCATTGTGTGCTTGCATGTGTCTCTCAACATTACCTGCCAGATCACCCACACCTGCTACTAAGGTATACCTAGGATGGCCATTGCTACTCCGCAGATGTTCAATTGTGTTCACTATCAAAAAGTTAATAGGTATACCGATGATTGGAAAACCGAGCACAATGCCTGCTACAACATTCTTCGTTTCAACTGAAAAAGGCAGAAAGGTATAGAAGGCGGTTACAAAACCGATTAGCAATAAGTAGATCTTTATGTAATTAACTACCCGCAAATTAATTCTGTTATAAAGCTGAGACTCCTGTAACCGTATCCAGTAACTGATAAGCGTCCAGGTTAAGATCGTGCCAATTAGTACTATCCAAGCTGTCTGCTGATATTCCTTATCATTAATAAAGTAGAATGCGATGCACGAGATAAGAACAATAGTAAGCATATCCCCTCCAAGGTAGAGTATAGGAAGTCTTTGTTTCGATTTAATCATAACTTTAAACTAAAATCAATTGAGCAACATAAACGCAGAATGATTTCTCCATAATAACTCGGGTAGACTATGTCGCGATGCTTTTGATCTCAAATAGAGTCTGGGGTCGGTCACTTTGTAAAGTGTAGGCTCCCCGTCGACCGATTTATCTGCATCCGCCAGTTATAAGATATTATGTAGCCTTATTATGTCTTATTCGCTTTACATTAGATAAAAAGCCTAGATTGAGGTGTTTGTAATGTGCATGGGTATAGTTATTTTTCATAGACGTATTAGTGTAAAAGTTCAAACAATAATAACCCTCAGAAAATCAATCAGTAAGAATTATCGGCTTTCTCTATGTATATAAGTAATTTTAGAAAAATTGTTACAGCACGAATAAATTTATTGAGACAGTATTTATATGAATTCTATATTTTGTATACTTAATTTTATAAGAATGGGTGCTAACTTTTCGTTTTTATTAGGGAAGGACACTTTTTTAAGGGTAAACGGAATTTGGAGATAAAAAAGAGCAATTATTTTTTTTCAACTTTTGATTTATTCTTTTCCTTTCCATATTACTATACTTTATTTATAAGATGCCTGAACATAATTAGGAAGGCTCTTAAAATACTACAACAGTTGGAAACAGGGATTTAACAGAGCATGTAGCTTAAGTACTTTGTGTATAGTGTCGCCCGGCTTTACAGCTCAAGCACTATCTGACGCATAAAAAAAGCAGCCCGCCTTATTGGCGGACTGCTTTTTTTATGCGTCAGGAATGTCTGCCTGTTTTGGGCAGCCTTTACATGCTATTAGCTTTTAATTGTAAAGCTATAAGTAACCGGAGTACCAGCAGTGCCTGAGCCATTGCTTCCTGAGTAAGGAATAGCAGTCAGGGTGTAGCTACCTGCTGGCAATGTTGCATTACCGAAGTAGTAGTTTCCGTTGCCATCATCACCAAACAGTGCATGTGGTGCAGCGTTGTCGATGTAAGAATGTGATTTAGCACCTTTCAGGTCAAACTTAACACTACCCACACCTGACTTCAAGTCAGCACGGAAATTCAACTTAGTTGTACCCAAAGTACTGAAGCTCAATGCAGCACCGTTTGTCAATTTTATCAAGTCCTTCTCTGTGCCAGCATTAACCAATGTGATACTTGCGATCTGAGAAGATGTAGTAGTGGTTGGCTCCGTTGTAGTTGTGGTAGGAGAAGTCGTTGTTGGCTGTGTTGCTACAGTAGTAGTGCTACCTGAAGAGGACATCTCGTTGAAAGAAGCCCTCTCGTTACCCACGCGGATGTTATCAAAGTAAAGCACACGCTTAGTCGTCGAGGTTGAGCCACTGTTCCAGGAAGCCTTGTAGATACCGATCTTCCAGTTTGGCATTTTCATGTTGTACATGTTACCGCCCTTGTGAGTAAGGATCTTGGTTCCGTTGCGCCAGATCTCGATCAGGCCGTCTGTGCCGTATGAGTGAACAAAGTGGAATACATACTCCTGCCAGGTGTCTTTGGTAATCTGACCTAGGTCAATATCTTTTAACGAGCTTGAGTTGTTACCTGTGCGCAGGATCAAACGGTCCTGGCGAACACGCAGTGAGGTGGCCTGCGTGCTGCTTGAAGTCTGCCACCACTGGCTGATCAGTTCAGCACCCGAGTCAGAGGCATAATCTTTGGCTGGAAAGTAAGCCGCGAAGCTGTACCAGCGGTCCTTGTTGGTAGCTGGGTCGGCCACGATTACCTCGGCGCGGGTACCGTTGGCTACAAGGGCATCAGTGCTGCGCAGTTCAAAGCGACCCGACTTGGCGCCGCGGAACACTGGATTATTCACCATTTGGAAAGCATAGGAAGTACCGAATTGCTTGTGGCGTCCGGCGAAGGCTGTGCTGCCCTCGAATGTCTCCTCGAATATGTGGTTGGCAGTTGCGTTCTGAGCAGCTTCAGTGCTTAGGGCTGCGGAAGGAGTGATCTCCTCCATTTCTTTTTTCTCGCATGAAAAGGCTAGGGCGCCGGCCAGCATTGGCAGCACCATGTTGCGGAATCTCAATTTCATCTTGTTTTGGCTAAAGTTGAAAAGTTAATTGGCTAAAAAATAATTAATGTTGGTACTTTCTTTATAAAATTAATTGTTACACGATTCTTTTGATTTCAGAGCTTATTTGAAATTATAGCTATCAAGCAATAGTACTTAACCTAACTCCCAATCCCTTTTGATCATTCTTATTAATCTGCTTATTTATTTAATGATCAATATTTTAAAGCAATGATAAATCGAAGGAGAAGGCCAACCGTTTATTGGATATTTTTTCTCAATCGACAGTCACAAATGTAATTGACTTTTATCAACTTTTGAAAGAGGTCATGCTCAAAAAATGCTTGATTCTTGCATATTTCTGATTTATAATAATTTTTGTTATATAAATAACCTTGTTTTGCTTGTAACTTTATATATAGCTAAACTCAACTATTTAGAGTGCAAATTGAATTTTATGCAACAAACTTTTCACAGTTACAGAAAGACAAACTCATTTGCCCTTCATTGAAATTTTCACAATAGGCTTTCTGAAATAAAGAAAATACCGCATTTATCATGCACATTGGCACACCCTGTGTTAAGCTATACTGGTAACAGAGCATGTGTGTAGCTATATAGTGAACTACAGGATTGTATTAATTAAAAAATCTGTAACCTTATATAATAACATACAACCTATCAAGTACTTACAAAAAAAGAAGCTGACCATTGGCCAGCTGCTTTCATATGTATACCCCTCGAGGTATAGGCTTGAGAGATCTAGTTCTTAACTGTAAAAGTGTAAGTTACAGGAGTACCTGCAGTGCCTGAGCCATTGCTTCCTGAATAAGGAGTAGCAGTCAGGGTGTAAGTCCCAGCAGGCATAGTCAGATTGCCATAGTAGTAGTTACCTCTTCCGTCGTCGCCGAACAAAGCATGCGGTGCAGCGTTGTCCGTGTAAGTGCGGCTCATAGCACCTTTCAACTCAAACTTCACGCTTCCAACTCCAGACTTCAGATCAGCACGGAAGTTAAACTTCTTTGTATTCAAAGCGCTGAAGCTCAGTGTAGCACCGTTAGCCAGTTTCATTACATCTTTCTCTGTGTGAGCATCAACTAGCGTCAAACCAGAGATCTGTGAAGACGTTGACGTGCTTGGCGCAGTGGTAGTCGATTCAGAAGGAGTTGGAGCAGGTGCAGTAGGCACAGTTGTTACCGGAGAAGTTTCGGCTGAGGTTCCAGAACCTGTCTCAACTATATTGAAACTAACTGTTACCGGAGTACCTGCAGTACCCGAACCGTTCGTGCCTGAGTAAGGTGTAACAGTTAAGGTATAGCTACCGATTGGCATGGTCAGGTTGCCAAAGTAGTAATTACCTCTGCCATCGTCACCGAACAGCGCATATGGCGCAGCATTATCAGTATAGGTACGGCCCATAGCGCCTTTCAATTCAAACTTAACGCTACCTACAGTAGCTGGGTCAATGTTTGAGCGGAAGTTAAACTTCTTAGTGCGCAGTTCGCTGAAGCTCAGCGTAGCACCGTTTGTCACGGTCATCACATCTTTCTCAGTACCAGCATCAACCAATATCACGCTGTGTGCTCCGTTAGCAGGCGTACTGCCAATTGGGTTGGTCTCAGGTGATGGTGACGGCGCAGGCGCTGGAGCTGGCTCGGTTGGAGTTGGAGCTGGCGCAGTTTCTACCGGTGCAGTTGTGTTACCACTTGAAGAAGACATCTCGTTAAAAGAAGCTTTCTCGTTGCCTACGCGGATGTTGTCATAATAAAGCACACGCTTAGTCGTCGAAGTCGAGCCACTGTTCCAGGAAGCCTTGTAGATACCTATTTTCCAGTTTGGCATCTTTGTGTCATACATGTTACCACCCTTGTGCGTAAGGATCTTGGTGCCGTTGCGCCAGATCTCGATCAGGCCGTCAGAGCCGTAAGAGTGCACGAAGTGGAAAACATATTCCTGCCAGTTATCCTTAGAAATTTGACCCAGGTCGATCTCCTTTAGAGAGCTGGCGTTATTACCCGTGCGCAGAATCAAACGGTCTTGGCGAACGCGCAGTGAAGTGGCCTGCGTGCTACCAGAGGTCTGCCACCACTGGCTGATCAATTCGCTACCAGAATCGGAGGCGTAGTCCTTGGCTGGGAAGTACACAGCAAAGCTGTACCAGCGGTCCTTGTTGGTAGCCGGGTCTGCTACGATCACCTCAGCGCGGGTGCCGTTTGCTACCTGAGCATCACCACTGCGCAGTTCGAAACGACCAGACTTGGCGCCTCGGAACACAGGGTTGGTAGCCATTTGGAAGGCGTATGATGGGCCGAACTGAGTATGGCGACCAGAGAAGGCGGTGCTGCCCTCAAATGTCTCCTCAAATATGTGATTGGCAGTTGCATTCTGGGTGGCTTCGGCGCTCAGGGCTGCGGAAGGAGAAAGCTCCTCCATTTCTTTTTTCTCGCATGAAAAGGCTAGGGCGCCAGCCATCATTGGCAACACCAGGTTACGGAATCTCAATTTCATCTTGTTTTGGCTAAAGTTGAAAAATTAAATAAAAAATAATATTGCACTTTTACTGCTAACTTATTTCGCCCATAAAACACTAGCAGTCAGAGTTTTTGGCTTGTTGAACAAATTTTTAACAGCGGTAATAGTCAGTTACCGAAACTTAAAAGTCTAATCATACACAAATTAGTTTTAAGGTTTTACATCCTTTTCGGCTGAACTTTCAACGAAAACACCCTTCCTTATTTTTGAATATTTTCATTAATAGTGATTGGCAAATGTAAAAGACTTAATTCCAAAAATGAAAACCCGGTTTCTCAAAAAGGCCTATTTTACCTTAAGTTCCTTATTAATTATAATTAAAATACTATAAAAAGTGTAACCATTTAGTATTCACTATATAAAATTGCCTCTTTAACCTCGTTTTAATTTATAATTATTCAATTATAAAATTTCCTGCATAAATAAATATCACCTTATATCAATAACTAAATCAAAGCCTTAAAGTATTTAGGATATAGGATTTTCAGATATAGTCTAGCACAAAAGATAGGTTAAACCTTGAATACAATTTTAATTAAAACCTATAACACAGGACAAATTAGGACAAAACGCATAACACTCACATTATGGTATAATTGACCTTAATAAATTCAACTTAAGTGGGAGGATGCCTATTTCTCTGAATCCTGAAAATTCGTGTAGATGAGATTAGAAATTAAGGGGATTGGTAAAAGTAAACAGGCGCTTAGAGTTGGCTGCAACATATGCTATCCATGCTGGAGCACTTGCACAATGAGAGATACTTAGTAGCAAATGATCATAACATTTTAGCCGATTTTGAGTAATTATAGTTATATTATTATAAATTTTTGAAATATGCCTATAGCTACTAGTGTGTGGGAATGGGAGATCAGTAGCAAGACAAGCGTTTGGAATCACAGCTTAAGAGAGCTTTGGTCCTACCGCCACCTGCTTATTGGTCTAGTAAGGCGCAACTTTATACTGAACTACCAACAGACTGTACTAGGACCGATCTGGATTCTGTTTCAACCTGTATTGACGCTAGTCACCTTTGTAGTAGTCTTTCATAAGATTGCAGGTATTTCTACTGGCACATTGCCACCCGTATTGTTTTATGCAGCAGGTATCGTTCTCTGGAACTTCTTAAGCGACAGCTTTACAGGTACAGCCAGTACGTTCAAAGAGAATGTTCAGGTTTTCAGCAAAGTATACTTTCCCCGCATTATCATGCCTATATCGGTCATCGGCACGCAACTACTGCGCTTTGGTATGCAGTTCCTTATGCTGGTAGCTATTGTTGCTTATTACAGCATCACCACCGAACTAACGTTGCAAACAGGCCCTTGGCTTCTGGCATTTCCGGTAGCCATACTGCTCACAGCGGCTATCAGCCTGGGCATGGGGTTGCTATTCTCTATCCTTACCGCTAAGTATCGCGATATGTCTAACCTCGTATCGCTTGGCATCAGGCTGCTCATGTTTGTCACGCCGGTTATTTACCCATTGTCTGCGGTGCCAGAGAACACACGCTGGCTAGTAGAGCTAAACCCGATCACCCCTGTATTCGAACTCTTCCGCCTATCTATTTTGGGTGAGGGCACCATCACCGTATCCCACTTCCTCTATAGCCTGGGTTTTACACTCGTGCTACTCACCGGATCGATGTTGCTGTTTAATAAGCAGGGTGACAAATTAATCGATGTAGTTTAAACCCGAGCGCTATGTCTGAGACCGTAATTGAAATAGAAAACCTTTATAAGATGTATCGCCTTGGCGTGATCGGCACTGGCTCGTTCAGGCAGGATTTACAGCGCTGGTGGACCGCCAACGTCCTTCGCAAAGAAGATCCATTTTTCCAGCTTAATCATGGGGCTGCCCCCAAAGCCTCAGCCGAAACAATCATGGCGCTGCAGAACATCAATCTGGAAGTGAAACATGGTGAAGCCATAGGCATCATTGGCAAAAACGGCTCGGGGAAGTCTACACTGCTTAAAATTATTTCACGCATTGTTCGCCCTACACATGGCACAGTCAGAGGCAGAGGGAAGGTCAGCAGTCTGCTGGAAGTGGGCACAGGTTTCCACCAGGAGCTCACCGGCAGAGAGAACATCTACATCAGTGGCTATATACTAGGCATGAGCAAGCCTGAGATCAAGCGTAAGTTTGACGAGATCGTTGCTTTCTCAGGAGTTGAGCAGTTCATTGATACTCCAGTCAAACGCTACTCTTCAGGTATGTATGTACGTCTGGCATTTGCTGTAGCGGCCCATCTGGAACCCGATATTCTGATCGTAGATGAAGTGTTGGCCGTTGGTGACGCCGATTTTCAAAAAAAGTGTTTGGGTAAAATGCGGGAAGTCTCAAAGGCTGATGGCAGAACTATCCTTTTTGTGAGTCATAGCATGCAGGCTATCAAAAATCTGTGCGACAAAGCTGTGTGGTTGAACCAGGGAGAAATGCAGGCATTCGGACCTTCAACTGCCATTGTAAATAAATACCTGACCAGCACCCAGGATGCTCACCTCCAACAGGTATGGCTTACACCTGAGGAAGCACCCGGAAATGACTCAGTTCGAATACGCTCCGTAGCGCTTGAGCCACAGCTTGTGTCTCCCGATACGCCATTGGATATTCGCACACCGCTAAAGGTCAGAATACAGTTCTGGAACATGCTCGATGAGGCCGTGCTGAGTATTGGGGTACATTTGTTCACAGCTGGCGGAGAATGCATCTTTGACCTCCCCTCCCCTGCCATCGCCTGCGAAAAAGGACTGGTAGAGGGCGAATGCACGATCCCCGGCAATTTCCTTAATGACGGTTCATATTACATCTCTGTCATCATCGTGCGTGATACTTCCACGGCGCTTTATTACTTCGAAGAGTGTCTTCGGTTCGAACTGGAGGATTACCGCGAAAGCATTCAGTGGTATGGCAAATGGTGGGGCGCAGTACGTCCACAGTTTCCCATTCAACTGAGACAGGCCGAAGTCATGATTCCGCAAGTGGGACTATAAATTTAACCTCTATGAGCAGACATCTACCCTACCATATTCGTCACATCTACCTCAACGAAGGCATAGCTGTCCCTTCACTGACTACGCATGACCAGGGTGAATATCTCGTATTCTGGTGGCGTGATGTAGCGCTTGGTCATCTTTTCGTTTCCCCTAATAGAAGTCTATCGGAACCTGCCTACTTCAAAAGTCTGACAGAAGCGATCAAGCCTGCTTTAACTTATTATGCAGATGGTAGCCTGGCAAATATGACGGCCTGGGAAGAATGGATCTACAGTAGGGACTTCAAAGCATGGGAAGCCTGGATGAACAACATGTTTACTCCTGTTTCCCAGGATGCAATACCTCAAAAAGTAGCAATATCCGCTATCATCTGCACCCGTGACAGGCCAAATCATCTGCAAAATTGTCTGCAAATGCTTTTGAACCTGCCCTGCCGTCCGCAAGAGATCATTGTGATTGATAATGCACCATCTGATGAGGCGTCTAAAGCAGTTGTGCAGCAGTTTGAAGGGGTGACTTATGTAAGAGAGCCTCGTACGGGGCTTGATATTGCCAGAAACACAGGGGCAAAGCAAGCAGATACTTCCGTTGTCGCTTACGTGGACGATGACGTAGCTGTCCATCCACTATGGGCATACCAGGTATGGAAGACATTCCAGGATCCAGGTATAGCAGCCATGACCGGGTTGGTGATTGCTTCCGAACTGAAAACAGAGGCCCAATACATATTTGAGAAGCACTGGAGTTTTAACCGGGGCTATACCGATATATATTATACACCCGCATTTATACAGTCTACTTTACAGCACGGCCCACCGGTCTGGGTAATCGGGGCGGGCGCCAATATGGCCTTCCGGAAGGAAATATTTGAGCAAGTGGGATACTTTGATGAACTCCTGGATGTTGGGGCTGCCGGCTGCAGTGGTGATTCGGAAATGTGGTATCGGATTCTGATAAACGGCCACACCATCCACTATAACCCAAGAGCTGTCGCCTTTCATGAGCACCGCCGGGAAATTGAAGGTCTAAAAAAGCAAATCTTCTACTACATGCGGGGGCATGCCGCCGCAGCCATGATCCAGCAGCGCCAACAAAAGGCGGGCTATATCAGACATTTATTCTGGCGATTGCCTAAGCAATACGTGCAGCTTCTCAAATCAGGCTTCCCTCACTACCGCTATCGACATAAAACCTTGTTTGTAGAGATGCTCGGGGTTTTATCCGGTCTGACTTACTACTTCAAAAACAGACAGCAGCATTCTAAATAATAGCATTAGCAGGTATGAGCATGGCAAACCCGCAGTCGAGCCCTCTGGTATCCGTTGTAATCCCGTGTTACAACCAGGGCCACTTTTTGGCTGGGGCAGTCGAGAGTGTGCTCTCACAGAATTACCCTGCAGTAGAAGTGGTGGTAGTGGACGATGGCTCTACTGACCAGACCAAAGAAGTAGCGGCTGCCTATACCGGACTTATCTATGTATATCAGCCCAACCAAGGCCTTTCATCAGCCAGGAACACAGGAATAAAAAACGCTTCCGGTGACTTTCTGCTTTTTCTGGATGCGGACGACTGGCTACTTCCGGGAGCTATCGCGACCAATGTAGCCTACCTGCAGCAGCAGCAGGAACTTGCTTTTGTGTCAGGAGCCCATCACAAAGTATATGTAGAGGAAGGGTTGGTGAAAGAAGAGGCGATCCAAGTTAGTGCTGACCACTACCTACACCTGCTCCAGGGCAACTATATTGGCATGATCTCAACTGTGCTTTTCCGAAAATGGGTTTTCTCTGAATTTCAGTACGATACCATGCTCCGAAACTGTGAGGATTATGACCTATACCTTAAGGTGGCCCGAAAGTATCCGGTTTTTCATCACCAGGACAGGATCGCGGCTTATCGAATCCATACAGCCAACATGTCAAACAACATCCCGGCAATGCTGGGTGGCGTGCTGGGCGTATTAGATCGTCAGAAAAAAGAACTAACGTCTCAGAATGAACACAAGGCTTATCAAAGAGGACAGGAAGTATGGAAAAATTACTACTGCTCGGAGTTAATAAAAAGCCTGCAGCAACACAAAGCTCCTGCTTCTACAGAAGGCTTGCAACTACTAAAGCAGTACAGACCGCCACTCTACTATAAATACATCCTGAAAAAAAACACAACCATGTTCAAAGCTAAAGTCAAACAGTACGCGCCAGCCTTCACACTCAGAATGCTGCACAGCATGGGCTTGTACAACAATCATATACCTGCTCCAGGCACAGTGGCATTAGGGGACTTCGACAGAGTCACGCCATTTAGCAAAGAATTTGGCTATGACCGTGGAGGGCCTGTGGACCGCCATTATATTGAGGATTTCCTTACCAATGCATCGCAGCATGTTCGGGGCAATGTGCTTGAAATCGGCGACAATGCCTATACGATGCAGTTTGGAGGAAAGCAGGTCACCAAAAGCGATATACTGCACGTGGACGAAACCAATAAAGCGGCCACCTACATCGGCGATATAAGTGATGCTCCCCACCTACCTGACAATACCTTTGATTGTATCATACTCACACAGACACTACACCTGATCTATGACTTTAAATCGGCGCTTAGAACCTGCCATAGGATCCTGAAGTCTGGTGGGGTACTGTTGCTTACTGTGCCAGGTATAACGCCGATTGACCATGGAGAATGGAAGGCGACCTGGTACTGGTCTTTTACAGACAAGGCCATGCGCAAAGTCATGGAGGAGACTTTTCCGGAAAGTCAGGTCACGGTTGGCACTTATGGCAATGTGCTGACGGCCGCCGCCTTTCTGTATGGCATGGGTTTACAGGAGGTCCCCCCCTCAAAACTCAATTTTCATGACCCCCACTACCAAGTCATTGTGACAGTAAAAGCCCAAAAGCAGTAGCGCATATCTATGATTCGCCGATTTATCAAAAACTACCTGGAGCCGAAAGCGCTTGTGCTGATGTACCACCGTATAGCGGCGCAGGAAGATGATATATGGGATCTTGCTGTGAGCCCTGCAAATTTTGAAGAACAGCTGCAGGTCTTGAAAGAGACGGGGGAAGTGGTGCCGCTTCAGGAACTTGCCGCCAGATCAAGGGAAAGCGGACGCAGGAAACGTCTCATCGCCCTTTCGTTTGATGACGGCTACATCGATAATTATGAAACAGCAAAACCGCTGTTGGAAAAGTATCAGATACCGGCTACCTTCTTTGTGACGACTTGCAACATAGGCAAAGAGCAGGAGTTCTGGTGGGATGAGCTGGAGAGCCTCATACTTCACACACCGCACTTACCCGCTGTCTTTAGCTTGGAGGTGAAAGGAATAAAGATCCTAAAGGATCTGAGTCAGGAAGAGGAACTCACTGAGTCGTTGACACAGCAACACATGCATTGGAAAGCTGCTTCTAATACACCTCCAACCAAGCGTAGTGAGCTTTTCCTAGCCCTGTGGTCGACATTACAAGTAATGACTGAAAGCGAAATCCAGCACGTAATGCAGCAAGTCCGGGACTGGGCAAAATCGGACGTTCTGCCTCGCCCCGCCTACAAAAGCATGACTGTCGGCCAGCTTACGAAAATGGCTAAGCAATCCCTGTTTAGTATAGGAGCGCATACCATGACCCACCCGGCTTTAGGGCACCATGACTTCGATTACCAGAAAAAAGAAATAGCTGACAACAGAGATGTGCTTCAGGAAATAACAGGCTGCCGTGTTTCGCTGTTAGCCTACCCTTATGGCCATTACAATACAGTCACCTTGCATGCCGCGGAAGCCGTTTCTTTTGATGCAGCATTTACGACAGAAAGCGACCCTGTGACCAAGCGAACACATCAGCACCGCATGGGTAGGTTTCAGGTGCATGATGTGACAGGAGCAGCATTTGCCACCAGCCTGAAGCAATGGGCCATAACCTAACAGCGCTATGCATACAAACCCTACACCCCTGGTCTCAGTCATCACGGCCTTTCTCAATGAGGAGAGATTCCTGGAGGAAGCCATTGAGAGTGTCCTGCAGCAAGACTACCCGAATTGGGAGCTGTTACTCGTTGACGACGGCTCAACTGACCATAGCACCACCATTGCACAGGAGTATGCCTTGCGTTACCCTGGCAAAATATACTACTATGAGCATGCTGGTCATATAAATAAAGGCCTCAGCGCCAGCCGTAATGCAGGTATAAGCCAGGCACGAGGCGAACTGGTAGCTTTCCTGGATGCGGACGATATCTGGCTTCCTCAAAAGCTATCACAGCAGGTAGCTCTATTTAGAACAGAGGCAGACATTGCTATGGTGGCAGAGGCTTCCTCATACTGGTATAGCTGGGAACACGCTGACCAGCAGGATATCGCTATACCTATAGGCGCACCGCAGAACAGGGCATATGCGCCGGGAGAGTTGACTTCGTACTTATACCCGCTTCACACAGGCGCCGCCCCCTGCCCATCAGGCCTTATACTAACCAAAGAAGCCATTAACCGCGCAGGTGGCTTTGAAGAGTCTTTTACGAAGGAGTACCAGTTGTATGAAGATCAGGCGTTCCTTCATAAAATATACCTGCGCGAAAAGGTATACATCTCGTCTGCCTGCCAGAATAAGTACCGCCAGCGTACAGGTTCTATTGTACAGCAAGTAAAATCAGACGGTCATTACCACGAGGTGCGCCGCTATTTTCTAGAATGGCTGGAGCACTACTTGCAGGAGTTACACCTTGACGACACCACCACAGCACATTTACTGGAGAAAGCCCTTATACCTTACCGGTATCCTCGCTTTTATTTTGCAGCAGTCACGATCCCATCCAAGGTGAAAGGAATTCTCAAAAAAGGTTTCAGATCGTTCGTGAAATGATGACACCGCCGAAGCTTACGGTCCTGATGCCGGTATACAATGCCGGGAATTTTCTGGCAGAAGCCATTGACAGTATACTGCTGCAATCCTTCGAAGAGTTTGAGTTCATTATCATAGATGATGGCTCTTCTGATAACAGTGTTTCTATTATTCAGTCTTATGACGATTCCCGCATCAGGCTATACCTGAACGAAACGAATATGGGGATCTCTGCGACTTTAAACAAAGGTATAAGCCTGGCTAAAACCAGTCTGATAGCCCGAATGGACTCGGATGACATCAGTTACCCTGACAGATTGGAGAGACAGTATACTTACATGCAGTCAAACCCTGACTGTGCCCTGGTGTCGTCTATGGTAAGGGTGATCGGCGAGGATGGCCGTTTCATCAGACAGGATAAGATCAGGAGTGAGCACTTTTACTATAACCTAACTTTCATCTGCTGGATCTACCACCCGACTGTCATGTATCGAAAGGAAGCCGTGCAGCACGTCAACCTGTATACGGCAACATATTCAGAGGATTTCGAGTTATTCTGGCAACTTACCCGAAGGTATAAATTTTATAATCTGCCCGAGGTTCTGCTGGATTACAGAGTCACAGACCAAAGCCTGCACCAGGTCCTCAAGAAGGAGGAGTACGAATGGGCACAGCAGGAACAAGTGCTGCGCAATCTCCGCTACTTTGCTGGCAACCACTATACCTTACCAAGCAGTTTTATCGAATGCTACCGGCACAACTTCGAGCCCCTGATCGCCGAGCAGGACCTTAATAAGTTCATTAGCTGCGTCAGGGAGCTCGACTATATAACTGAATGCATCCTAAATAAGCATAATCTAAATCTGCAGGCAGACAGTGTAAAACTTGCAGCCCGGTATAAGCGCGAATTTATAATCGCTGCCCTGTCCAAAAACCTTCCCTTGCACAGCCAATTATTGTTCCGGTTAAAACTGGAACCACTAAGCAACCTGGCAAAAGGATTCAAATCCTTACTGAAAAAAAAGCTTATTGGCGACCCTGTGCTTTGATTCAATTCACCATTAATTTAACTTTAAAATAATCACATTTTATCTTATTAAATTAAATAAAAATCCGTATTAATAATACAACGAAGAAGAATTACTTATAAGCTGACAGTTTACTTTATGTTTAGCATACCTAGCTCTCCTCCTTCTATTGCCCCCCTCTCAGGTATAGATAACAGACCTACATGGTCTGTGATGATACCTGTCTACAATGGTGCTTCTTATCTTGCTGATACACTCAATAGTGTATTGGCACAAGGTATACCTGAACATCAGATGCAGATAGAAGTGATCGATGATGCCAGTACTGATGCAGACATCCAACAGCTGGTTCTTGAAGTAGGCAAAGGGCGCGTCAGATATTTCAGGCAACCTTATAATGTAGGCAGTCTCCGGAATTTCGAAACCTGCATCAACCGCTCAAAGGGAAAGCTGGTTCACCTGCTGCATGGTGATGATAAAGTCAGGATCGGCTATTACTCCAGAATTGCGCAACTCTTTGAGCGGTTTCCAGAGGCAGGTGCTGCATTTAGCGGGTATTGCAGCATAAATGAGCAAGGAGAAGTCATATCCCGAAAGAAGCAGGAAATGCGGCAGGATGGTATTTTACCAAACTGGCTTACAAGGATTGGAGAAAAACAGTTGATACAATATGCCGCTATTACCGTGCGGAGAGAAGTTTATGAACACCTAGGGGCATTTTATGGTGTAAACTATGGAGAGGACTGGGAAATGTGGGTTCGGATAGCACGCCATTACCCTGTGGCTTATACCCCGCTCACACTGGCGGAATACAGACAACACACGACTTCTATTACAAATAGTAAGTTTTTGAAAGGTGAGCATCTGGCGGATCTGAACAAGGTTATGCTGCTTATTCAAAACCATCTTCCTGCGCATAAGCGGCAGCGCATACTTCGCAGATCAAAAGAATACTATGCTACCTATGCGCTTAACATTGCAGCTCGTCTGTGGCAAAGCCTGCGAAACAAACCGCTAGTCGAGACTCATATCAAAAATGCGCTGCATTTCCATTCCAGTCCCCTTATCTATCTGATGGCAGCAAAACTTTACGTTACATTAAAATTCAGTAAGATATGAGGTTAGGTATATCGATTGTGGTTTGCACCTACAATGGGGCGGCGCTTCTTCCTGAAACAATCTGTCACATTGCAAAACAGCGTATAAAACCACACATAAACTGGGAGGTACTTGTGATTGATAACGCCTCTACTGACAACACTTCCGAAGTTGTACTCGAGGAGTGGGAAAAGCAGGGACAGCCCACCAAACTAAGGCTGCTTCACCAGCCGAAGCAAGGATTGACATACGCCCGTGAACTCGCATTGGATCATGCTAAATATGAATTCGTCCTCTTCTGTGACGATGATAACTGGCTCTGCCCGGATTACCTGAATCTGGCGTACCACCTTATGACAAAGCATCCGGAAATAGGTGTGCTCGGTGGCAACGGTGAACTTGTGTTTGAGTCTCCTCCCCCTAAATGGGCGATAGGCCATGGCTTCTTCGCAAACGGTCCTCAGGCGAAGAGGTCTGGCCCGGTGAGCAGGCAGTTTGTATACGGTGCAGGCTGTGTCATCCGAAAATCTGCCTATGACACGCTATTATACGCAGGCTTCAAGCCACTGCTGACCGATCGCATGGCTGGCACACTTACCGCAGGCGGCGATTATGAGCTTTGTTATGCGATCGCCATGGCTGGCTACACTATTTGGTATGAGGAAAAACTTAAGTTTAAGCACTTCATGCCAACAGCCCGACTTGACTGGAATTACTTTATCCGTTTCATATCAGAAGGTGCCCGTTGCTTCGAGGTAATCATGCCTTACCGAATCCATGTGAACATGGGCACAAGAACCAGGATTGCTTTTCAATTGATGTGCTTGCGCATCGTGGGATCTTACATCGTGAAGTCCTTACCCCTTTGCGCAGCTAAACTATACCTGCCAGCTGATTCAGAAGCAGCTAAACTGAACACGATTAAACTGGTATCGCTTAAAACAAAGCTATACAGTTTTAAGAATCACAAAAACATGGAGCAAAACTTCATCACAATTTTGAAGTTCAGCCAGGAAAATCTCCAGAGAATCAGAAAAGATAAGCTTGTAAATGTACTGGTCGGTATGCAAACTGTCGGTTGAGCTCCTGTAAAAAATACTCCCCTCCCAGCCTTCACAACATCATTATATAAAAATATCCTGAATTAGAAATTTAGCACCCTCTAAATACAACTTATTATCATAATTAACATATATACTATACTAGAATAGTTAGATGAATTCACGCTGGCCAGGAAGCTTTGCTGATTTCATCGATAACAGAGTCACAGCTGCACTTACTGTAGGCAGATGGGTATATAGATAAACTTGTGGGGCAGGGTAAGTTCATATAAACCGCTTATCCTCTACTGATTGTGGGCTTATCAGGGATTTTATGAATAAATTTATTACTGTATTATTTTTATTTACATCCTTCTTCTCAATAGCCTTGTCTGCGCAGGAAATTCAAGGAATAAGCTCTGTTGAAAGGCTGAATAGGCTTGCTGTAACAAAAAACACAGGTGAGAAACCCCAGTCTAAAGTATGGAGTTATGCCTGCTCCCAGTGGACTGTGCTTCCAGACACCAGCGGAACCCATTTATGGCGGCTTGATGACAATAGCTGGACTCGTGTTATGACACTCTCCTCAAGCACAGTAACCAAAGCAGATTGCAAAGTAGAGAACGCTGTTGTACATGTGCTGCTTTTCGAAGAAATAACCCCCATTACTAACATCGTTTCAGAAGCTGAGGACTCTACTCTCTCCCAGAATAACAGAGCATTTCTGGTGTCCATCGAATATGATGAGTCACAAAACACTTATAAACGCTGGAGCCAAAGACCAGAAACAGTTGAGATCAAACTTGACAACGGTGTGGAGACTGCTTCCATTGATATAGACGGCACTGGTAAAATGTGGCTGGCTTCAGATGCAGTAAAGAAAATAAACGTGCGTTGGAGCAATGCCCCTTATACCTCATGGAGTTCACCTATTACGCTCGCTTCAGGCGTGAAGAATGATGACATTGCCGCTGTAGTTTCCTTACCGGGCAAAATCGGGGTTTTTTGGTCGAATCAAAATGCCAAGAGATTTGGCTTCAGAACACACCAGGATGGAGCCCCTCCTACCCAATGGTCCGCAGATGAAACGCCTGCCTCTCACTCGTCTTTTGATGTAGGTAAAGGTATCGCGGATGACCATGTCAACTTTGCAGTGGCAGGGGACGGTACTTTATACTGTGCCGTTAAAACAAGCTATGACACACCCGGTTACCCAACTATTGCGCTATTAGTACGTCGCCCTTCCGGCAAATGGGATCCCTTGTACGGGATTTCAGAACAAGGCACGCGCCCAATCGCACTATTAGATGAAACACTCAACAGACTCATGGTCTTCTACTCATCCATAGAGGATGGGGGAGATATTTTGTACAGAGCTACCTCCCTCACCAATATCGAGTTTAGTGCTCAAACGGTGCTGATGAGCGGTAAATTTGATAATGTTACCAGTAGCAAAGCTGCGTTTAAATCAGAGGTCGCTATTCTGGCCTCTACCAGGACCCATGCCCATGGTGTACTTATCGGGAATGGCGCACCTTCATTAGTCAAATGTCCTGATCTGGTGCCATCTTTCAGGTCATTTGTTGTATACCCTAATCCTTTTATTACTAAAACCACCATCTACTTCACACTCCAGGAAGACGATGACTATGAACTCCTGCTTTTTGACAGTAAGGGAGCCAGAATAGCGACGCTCAGCAAAGGCAAAGCACAGGCAGGTGAACTGAACACCGTTGACTTGAAAGATGTAGCCAGAGGTCTTTATATGGTCAGGTTACAAACCAGTAATAACGTCAGAGCACTTAAAGTAATCCAAGAGAGATAGGATTATTCAACCCTGTCATACAACGAACTACCCTTAAGTTTAAGTTATTCTGTTTTAAGTATAATTCACTAGACGCCATAGTGATACAAGTACTTATACTTAAAAATGATCCTCCCTCACTAAAAACAGACAAATAAACACAACTTTATTTTGATTTAATCATACTAATACTACGCCCTACACTGGCTTAATCTGATAATTGAAGATAACAGATGCTCTTTTATCAGATTTTGCGACTCCCCTGCCCATCACTCTCTAAATTCTATTTCCCATTACATTATCCTATGAAAATGAATATTAAGTTTACCTTCCTTCTGTTTTTCTCAGCTTTCCTTAGCATTCAAGCTGTTGCCCAGCAGTCAGCGGGCTTTAGTTCTATTCAAAATCTTAACCCACAGTCAACTACTACCAGCACAGGCGAAAAGCCACAGTCTAAACCATGGAAACATGCCGGTAAATGGTGGGCCGTGTTCCCTAACTCCAGCGGTACGCACCTGTGGCGATTAGACGGCACAAGCTGGACTAACATACTCAGACTCACGACACGCACTACCTCTAAAGCCGATTGCAAAGTAGCAGGAGATGTAACCCATATCCTGCTTTACCAGGGCGCCTCCTCCCAAATGGCGTCTGTAGAATATGATTACACACAGAATACCTACAGGCTTTGGTCCAGAAGAACTTCTACGGTTGGCCTCACAATGGACCAGGGAGTGGAAACAGCAACTATTGACATTGACGGTACAGGCAGAATGTGGCTGGCATCAGCTGGTGTGAGTGATATAAACGTACGATGGAGTGATTCACCTTATACCAACTGGAGCTCTCCTATTACAATTGCCACCGGTGTAACTGACGATGATATATGTGCAGTGATCGCCATGCCTGGAAAAATAGGTGTGCTTTGGTCAAACCAGAATACACAAAGGTTTGGGTTTAAAACGCATCAGGACGGCGACTCTCCGGGAAACTGGTCTGCTGACGAAGTACCAGCCTCGCAATCAGCTCAGAATGTAGGCGGTGGGATGGCTGATGATCACCTGAATATGGCCATAGCCAGTGACGGTACTCTCTATTGCGCAGTTAAAACAGAGTATGGAAACAGGAGCTACCCTGAAATAGCACTCCTTGTCCGCAGACCTAATGGATCATGGGATAATTTGTATAACGTAACCGATAGAGGCACACGCCCTATCGTAATCCTGAACGAGTCGATCGGCAAAGTAAAGGTCATCTATACCTCCTCTAACAATGGTGGTAACATCCTGTACAAAGAAGCCTCAACTTCCAACATCAGTTTCAGTTCACAGATGACGCTGATGAGTGGCAATTACAATGATGCCACCAGCAGTAAAGACAATTACACATCGGATGTCGTAGTTATGGCAACCAGTAGCTCTAGTGTTGTCGGTGTGCTGGCCAGCGATCAGTTTACAATTTCCCCACCATCTACTCCGATCCTGGCTTCACCCGCTAACAATGCGGCTGATTTGAATTTACCAGTAGGTATAAGCTGGGGTGCATCGGAAGGGGCAAGCTCTTACCAGGCGCAGGTTTCTACTACTTCCAGCTTTTCAAGCACAGTGTTTAACCAGTCCAATATTCAGAGTACCTCCGTTTCGATCAACAGTTTGAGCCACAATACGACCTATTACTGGAGAGTAAGGGCTTCAAATGCAGCAGGGAACAGTAACTGGTCATCTGTCTGGAGTTTTAATACGGTTGAAGCGCCTACTACACAGTATACATTAGCCATAAGCACATCAGGAAGCGGCGCGGTGAGCAAGAGCCCGGACCAGGCCACCTACGCGGCCGGCAGCACCGTCGCCCTGACGGCCAACCCGGACCCGGGCTTCCAGTTCGCCGGCTGGAGCGGCGACGCCTCGGGCGCGGCCAACCCGCTCTCGCTGACCATGGACCGCAGCAGGGCCGTGACGGCCACCTTCACGGCCACCACGAGCCAGCCGCAGGTGGTCAGCTTCACGCTCGTCAACTCCCACACCGAGCAGGACCACTTCCAGCTCACCGACGGGGCCACCGTCAACCTCTCCCAGCTCTCGAGCGCCAAGCTCAACATCCGGGCCAACACCTCGCCCGGCACGGTGGGCAGCGTCAGGTTTGAGCTCAGCGGCACCCAGTCCAGAAACTACACCGACAACGCCGCCCCCTACGCCCTGCACGGCGACGACGGCAGGGGCAACTACTACTACGGCAACTGGAACCCGCCGGCAAACGGCACCTACACCCTCAAGGCGACCCCCTACGCCCAGGCCAATGGCACTGGGGCAGCCGGCACGCCGCTCACCATTACTTTTAATATTGTAGATAAGGAAGCTCCGAGCGAGCAATACAGCCTGACGGTCAGCGCCTCGGGCAGCGGCGCGGTGAGCAAGAGCCCGGACCAGGCCACCTACGCGGCCGGCAGCACCGTCACCCTGACGGCCAACCCGGACCCGGGCTTCCAGTTCGCCGGCTGGAGCGGCGACGCCTCGGGCGCGGCCAACCCGCTCTCGCTGACCATGGACCGCAGCAGGGCCGTGACGGCCACCTTCACGGCCACCACGAGCCAGCCGCAGGTGGTCAGCTTCACGCTCGTCAACTCCCACACCGAGCAGGACCACTTCCAGCTCACCGACGGGGCCACCGTCAACCTCTCCCAGCTCTCGAGCGCCAAGCTCAACATCCGGGCCAACACCTCGCCCGGCACGGTGGGCAGCGTCAGGTTTGAGCTCAGCGGCACCCAGTCCAGGAACTACACCGACAACGCCGCCCCCTACGCCCTGCACGGCGACGACGGCAGGGGCAACTACTACTACGGCAACTGGAACCCGCCGGCAAACGGCACCTACACCCTCAAGGCAACGCCCTACGCCCAGGCCAATGGCACTGGGGCAGCCGGAACGCCGCTGATCATTACTTTCAATATAATCTCATCCGGTTTAACGGCAAGCTCTTCAGCTAGCTTAGAGCAGGTAGAGCTCCAGACTGACGAGCTCAAGGTGTTCCCTAACCCCTTTACACATACTGCCACACTGAATTTCTCTCTCCAGGAAGCGAGTGACTATGCCGTCAGCTTATATGACGCCAAGGGTATGCTGGTGTCTACTTTACAGAAAGGCAACACACTTGCAGGGCAGATGAACAGGCTGGAAGTAGATGGGACCAACCTCCCTAAAGGAATGTATTTCATTAAACTTCAGACAAAAAGCTCTACCAAAACGCTAAAATTGATCCTCGCTAAATAAATCTGATTGAACAAAGCGGAAGGGTAGGTAAATCCTCCCCTTCCGCCTTATAAGTCAGGCACAGAACTTATAATCTGCTACCGCTATTCACCTTACTATAAACTCTTTAGGGCGGTTCAAACTTACCCTATTCCTCATTTTAACACTTCTTTGCCTTATTCCCGTATTACCCCATGTGAATACAGGGGTTTTATGAGTATACCGGAAACAAACGGCATTTTTGCAGCACATTATTTATTGAAGGAGCAGCTTAGCTCAGGAAGGGTTGAAGAAGTCTGGAAAGCAGAAGACTGGACGGCAGAAGGGGCCCCGGTAACTTTGAGACTGTATGCGCCTCAGATACGACTCGATCATCACAGTCTGGAGCTGTTGCAACAGGAACAGGAGCAGCGCACTTTACTGCGGCACCCGCACCTGCTGACGCCGTCTCATTTTGGTGTACACCAGGGTATACCTTATGAAGTAGCGCCACTTCAGTCAGAGCAGACCGTGGCACAGGCTATTCCACTTTCAGAAAGAGAGATCGCCCGGTTGATCGCTCAGGTAGGAAGCGCCCTGGCATACCTGCACACGCAGCGGCCCTCCGTATCGCATCGTCAGATCAACCCGGACAATATCATTCTGGATGCGAAGGGTAACTACTTACTGGCAGTTCCAGCACTGAGTAGCCAACTCCGCACACTCCTACACCGCGCTACCGGTACTCCACTGGCACAAGGTACCGCTTATGCCGCTCCTGAGTTGTTTGGTCCCCACCCTGTCCATTCGGGCGCCAGTGATGTATTTGCACTCGGAGTGAGTTTATACGAACTATGTACGGGCGAAACCCCATGGCTCGGCAATGGAGGACTGAGTCTGAGCCAAGGGGCAGAGATTCCGATTATTTCAGCTCCCTATTCCCGCATGTTGAGCAATCTGGTGCGTGCCTGCCTGCATCCTGACCCTGAGAAGAGACCATCTGCACAGGTCCTTGTTGATGAAGCAAACTATTACCTGGAATACGGAAACTGGAAATCATACGGGACCTTTGGCAATGTTACGGCGGAGTCCATCGTGTACAAGAAAAGATCCCGCCTATGGCCATTGCTGCTATTTTTGTTGCTGGCTGGTGCCCTGGGAGCCGCCTACTACTTCTTTGTGTGGCAAGCCCCAAACGAGGAGTTAGCTGCCGATACTGCAGCAACTACCGACGTACCTGCCCAGCCGGTAATCCGGGATACTTCTCTGGCTGATCGCGCTCAGCAAGTGGCCAAGCCCGATACCCCAGCCCCTGCGAAGACCCGCCAGGAATCCAGGCCTACCCCACCAGCCCGACAGACACCTCCTGCCTCGAAACCTGCACCTTCAAGACCAGCTCAGCCTGCTTATCCGCAGCCAACCAGTTTGGAAGGTTACTTAAATGGCTTGCTAAATGAAGACATACCCCTTCCTGTACGTGATCGTTGGCGCACAGCGATCCGAAAATACTTCTCTCCGGATGCCATCATTTATGCCCGGATGAACGGTGCTGCCTTAGGCAGTTTCGGAGTAGGTGAGTTTATCGACATCCTCATAAGCACCGAACCTGGAAACAGTATTATTATTGATAAGATAATCTATGACCCGGAAGAGGAAAACGCCATTGACGAAATCAATGTGAGCATTATAGCAACCGAATAATTTTTTGTCTGCTTGGGCATAATGATATTGGCTTTTAGCTTATTTATTATAATATTTAGAAAGCCATATATCTTATACCCTTATGTTTGGAGCTCTCTTCAACCTGCAAGTAAAGCAAACCCGTCGGTCACCGGCGTATCAGAAAAGCCTCGTTGTTAATATCATACTCGGCTTTTTCATTGTGTATTTTGCCCTCATATTTATAGCGATGGGTTTTTTTGGCCACAAGATACTGGCCGAGCTTTATCCGGATCAGAGCCCCGTGGTGTCATTTAACAGCTTTCTGCTCTTTTACTTTCTGATAGACCTGGTTTCGCGTTTTATGCTGCAAGATCTGCCGGTACTGGCCATACAGCCTTACCTGCACCTACCTATGAAGCGAAACAAACTGGTGCACTTTGTGCTGCTACGCTCTATACCGAGTGTGTTTAACCTATTGATGCTGCTGGTATTCGTGCCTTTCATGATGCGTGCCGTGGTGCCGGAACATGGCACAGGTATAGCGCTGGTGTGGCTGGCCTCCCTCATGTTGCTCACGTTCATCAACAACTTCATTCTCATCTACTTTAAGCGGCAGCTTACTTCTAACCCAAAGCTCACCTTACTGCTTGCCTTATTGGTAGGTGGGCTTATGCTGCTCGATTACTTGCAGGTGCTTTCTTTGCGCCAGGTTTCTGTGGCGGCCTTTGGCGCTTTGCTACAGCAGCCCTGGCTGATCGCTCTTCCTCTGTTGGGATTGACCGGTGTATACCTGCTCAATTACCGGTTCCTGATGCAGCATATGTATCCGGAAGAGATCTTCATCAAGAAAGAGGCCACCGTGAGCGACAACGACATGGCTTTCTTAAGCAAGTTTGGTGACACTGGTAAGCTGATCGCACTGGAATTAAAACTGATCTGGCGTCACAAACGACCGAAGTCCATGGTCATGATCTCGACGTTTCTGCTGTTTTATGGACTTATTTTCTACACGAACGACGTTTATCTGGAAGGATGGGGCATGCTCATCTTTGTAGGCATATTTGTGACAGGTTCCCCTATGTTCAACTATGGTCAGTTTGTGCCGGCCTGGCAGAGTGCGCACTACGATGCCCTGCTGACCAGGCCCATCACCACCTACCAGTACGTGAGAGCCAAGTACCTCATGTTTGTGCCTTCGGTGCTACTGGTTACCGTTCTCACGTTGCCTTATGCATTGTTTGGCACCAAAGTGCTCCTGATCAACCTGGCCAGCTGCCTCTTTAATATTGGTGTGAATAGCATCGTGGTCCTCTACTTTGCGGCGCTTAACAAAGACAGGCTTGATCTGAGCAGTGGCTCTGCCTTTAACTGGCAAGGTGTGGGAGCCTCCAGGTTTGTCATGATGCTGCCCATGGTACTGGCACCGATCGCCATCTTCCTGCCTTTCTCTTTTATGGATATTCCGCAGTGGGGAATTTTCACCATTGCCCTGACTGGTGCCGTAGGTCTTGTTTTTCACCGCCAGCTGCTCCGCATGATGGCCAATCGCCTTGAAGACAGGAAGTATAACCTGGCCGCTGGCTTCAGACAGCACTAGTCTGTTTAACTACTATTGATAAAACACATCAGCTATACCTGAAAAGAAATTTTTATGATTGAAGTAAGAGACCTCGTAAAGTCATACAGTAACACCACTGTCGTGAACATACCTGCGTTGAGCATAGCTCCCGGCGAAACAATGGGCTTAGTAGGTAACAACGGCGCGGGCAAAACCACCCTGTTCCGGATGCTTCTGGACCTGGTGCGCCCCACAGATGGGGTAGTTACCTCGAAAGGGATACCTGTGGCACACACCGATGCCTGGAAATATTATACCGGCTCACATCTGGACGAAGGCTTCCTGATAGATTACCTGACGCCCGAAGAGTATTTTAAATTTATTGGCGACCTGCATGGCTTATCGACTGGCGATATTCAGGAAAGGCTGCAGCCCTTTCTGGAGTTGTTTAATGGCGAAATACTACAGCAGCGCAAGTACATCCGTGACTTCTCCAAGGGCAACCAGAAGAAAATAGGTGTAGCAGCCGCGGCCCTGTCCCACCCGGAAATCCTGATCCTTGACGAGCCGTTTGCCAACCTGGACCCTAGCTCTCAGATCAGACTGAAGAACCTGCTTCGGTTCTTGCACGAGCAGCACCGTATGACGATGCTGATCTCCAGTCATGACCTGAACCACGTGACTGAGGTATGCAAACGCATCGTTATACTGGAGAAGGGCCAGATCGTGCAGGATATGCAAACAACTGAAAACACTTTGCAGGCGCTGGAGGCTTACTTTACGGTATAGCACGTTCAAAGACTGACTAAAGCATAAAAGCTACCTGAACGGGTGGCTTTTATGCTTTACAGGATACCACGTCGGCTCTAATCGACCTTATCAAATGAATTACGTTTAAGCTTACATACAATAGAATTCAACCTATTTTATTTATAACTATCTATCATCATCCCATCCTATGAAAGTGTTCTTTGTCATCCTCCTGCTGATGATTAGCCTTTATCCTGCCGTAGCTCAGCAGCCTGTTAATTCGCGTGAACGGGAAATCGTGTTCCGCTCCGTGAGTCTTATTCCGATGGACAGTAAGCAGGTGATCGGGAACCAGACGGTTGTGGTAAAAGACGGAAAGATAATAGCCATCGGTAGTGCCGGGAAAGTAAAACACAGCAAAAATGCGCTGATCGTGGATGGTAAAGGAAAATACCTGATGCCTGGACTGGCAGAGATGCATGCTCACGTCCCTCCTGTCGACGACCTGGAGCCGATGAAAGAGGTGTTGCAATTGTTCACGCTTCACGGCATCACCACCATACGGGGTATGCTGGGGCACCCCCGTCATTTGGAGTTGCGCAGCAAACTACAATCCGGTGAATTGGTTGGTCCACGGTTCTACACCTCAGGCCCTTCGCTGAATGGCAACAGTGTCAAAACGCCCGAGGCTGGCGTCGAAATGGTCAGGCAGCAAAAGCAGGCGGGCTATGATTTTCTCAAGCTTCACCCGGGTCTCAACAATGAAACCTTTACTGCCATTGCCAGCACAGCCAATCAGGAGAAAATGCCCTTTGCTGGTCACGTATCCTATGACGTTGGGGTTTGGCGTGCCATTGAGGCAGGCTATGCTTCTATCGACCACATGGATGGTTTTGTTGAAAGTCTGGTCCCCGGACTGGAGGCTATACCTGAACAGGAGGCCGGACTCTTTGCCATGTACATCGCAGATCAAGCGGATACGACGCGTATACCTAAACTAATGACTGCCCTGTGCGAAAACAACATTTGGGTAGTGCCCACGCAGGCCCTCGCTGAGCGCTGGATGTCTCCGGCAGAGTCACCTGAAACCCTGGGCAACAAGCCCGAGATGAAGTACATGAGTCCTAAAACGGTGAAGAACTGGGTAGCTACTAAACAAAAGCTGATGGCAGACCCGCGCTACAATGCCGAGGCCATCAACCGCTATGTGGACCTCCGCCGAAAACTGATCAAAGCCTGTAACGACAACAAGGTAGGGCTGTTACTGGGCTGCGATGCGCCGCAGGTATTCAATGTGCCGGGCATCTCCACACACCAGGAGCTCGAATACCTGGTGGCGGCTGGGCTCAGTCCTTACGAAGCCCTCCGGACCGGAACAGTCAACGTCGGCAAATACTTCGATCGTGATGATATAGGCGTGCTGAAAGTGGGCGCAGCAGCAGACCTGTTACTGCTTCACGGCAATCCGCTCAACGATATTTCTCAAACCCAACGCATAGCAGGTATCGTGATCGGCCATACCTATTTACCTGAAACTTATATCAGGCAAGAGCTGAAGAAACTGGAGAAGACGAACTAAAAAGGTGTTAGAACCAAAAACCATTTAACCTGTTAGCAATCCGACACGTTGAAATCATCTGAGTACTTAAAATTTAATCCTATGAAATTGAAAGCCATGTTCATGCTGGCAGGCCTGCTATTGACGCTAACCGCACAAGCCCAGCAAGCAAGCAAAGCCGACCGTATTGATACTAAGAAAGGTCCGCTGACCATTCAGCCAGTGCTGCATGGCACCTTAGCTATGACATGGGACGGGAAAACGATCTACGTCGATCCGTATGGAGGTGCCGAGGTATTCAAAGGTATAGCAGCCCCTGACCTGATCCTGATCACGGACATACACGGGGACCACCTCGATATGAAAACCCTGGAGGCCATCAACACAGACAAGGCAACCTTTGTGGTACCGCAGGCAGTGGCTGACAAACTACCCGAAAACTTGAAGAAAAAGGCCGTAGTGATTGGCAACGGACAGCACACTGAGCAACTGGGCATTGCCATTGCAGCGATGCCCATGTACAATCTACCCGAAAGTGAGGACTCCCGCCACACCAAAGGCCGCGGCAATGGCTACGTGCTGGAGTTCGCAGACAAGACCGTATACCTGTCAGGCGATACCGAAGACATACCTGAGATGCGCGCCCTTCGTAACATCGATGTCGCCTTCGTTTGCATGAATCTGCCTTATACCATGGACATTGACCAGGCCGCCTCTGCAGTGCTCGAGTTCAAGCCAACCATCGTATACCCATACCACTACCGGGGGCAGGATGGCCTGAGTGATGTAGAAGCCTTTAAGCGTAAAGTAAACGAAGGTGACCAAAACATTGAGGTCCGTCTGCGCAGCTGGTACCCTGAAAAAGACAAAAAGTAATTTAAACGACTCTCCCCCTACATGCACGAATCGAGGCTGTACATTGAATACGTTGCCCGTATCATTGAAGCGATTGGCGTCCTGATCATTGCGAGCGGGGCAGCCATTGCGCTTTTCCGTTTCATTTTTCCGCTACGGCACAACTCCCGCAGATCCTACAAGGTGTTGCGGCACGAGCTCGGCAAAGCCATTCTACTGGGTCTTGAGATACTGGTGGCCGCCGATATCATCGCGACCGTAGTCACGGAGCCCTCCATGGATCGGGTGGTCACACTCGGCCTGATCGTACTGATCAGGACCTTTCTAAGCCTCTCCCTGCAGGTAGAACTGGAAGGCCGTTTTCCCTGGCAACCCAGAAGGCCTGCAGCAGAGCATCCCCTTTAGCATTCTGCCGCCGAACTACGTATAAAAGCATACACTCCGGATAATGGCTTAGGCCATGCCATACCTGCTGCTATACCTGTATCGGTTCTCTTATTGCTGTGCATGCGCACAAAGGTCCTATCCCCCAAACAAACAGTCGTGCTGCTGGCAGGAGTCTTGTTAGCCCTGTATATCATCTTCCGACATTTCACAAGCTTTAACCGGCTGCAAGGTCACTATACGATCGGGGTAATTCTCAACACGATCGAACTTACGCCCGGTGATACGGATGTTGTCAAGCTGATCATCAGCAAAAAACTGGAGCAGATAAACAGACAGGGAGGGGTGCAGGGAAGGGAATTGCGCGTAAAGTACCTCGATGACAAAGGCAGCTCTGAAAAAGCCCGTGAAATAGTACAGGAAACCATGCATGATAAGCGCCTGATCGGCTATGTGGGCTGCTGGAGTTCTACCCGTTCCAAAGCCATATCGGAGTTGGTGGGCCCTGCCCGTATACCTTTTGTCGGTGGCTATGCACTTACCCCGCTCTTCACTGATTACCCCACCATGTACACAGCTGAGCGCAGCATCGTAGACCTTGCCACAGTTTTCAGTGAACTGCTTGCAGCTTACCGCCGCCCGGCTTTTGTAGGCAAGGCAGAGGACCTTTACTCGATTGCTATATTCAGAGAAATGCAGGAAACAGCGGACAGAAACCCAGGTATGCAGCTTGTCCATGAAAAGTGGATTGCGGGAGACCACCGCTATACCCCTGCCGATATTGACTCCCTAAGCCAGGTACTGCGTTCAAATGCTGCTGATTTTCTGGTGCTCTCTTTTGAGAGTGGCATTACCTCGTACCTGGTCCGTGAGCTCCGGAAAGCTGGCCTGACCATGCCCATCTATACAGCCCTGGGCGACCTGGGCTTTGTAGCTTCACAGGCTGACGGACAGGAAGCCGGCGAATTATACGACTTAAACGTGGTAGGTATACCGGGCACTTTCAACCTGCGGCTACAAGAGCAAGTACCGGCCTTTAAGAAGGAGATCAGGTATGGGCAAACACTGGAGCTGCAGCTGAGTTTCGGTGCTCGCCTTGCGGACAGTATCGGTATACTGGCGGAGGCGGCACGCTCATCAGGTAAGGCAGACAGTGCCGATCTGCCCATCAGGGAACGTATCAACCAGGGCATGCAACAATATATCGGGGCAGGCCGCATTTACAGAGGCTGGTTCAACGACTGGTACTTCACCCCTGAAAGAGCCATTGCCGGAGATGTAATGCTTGCCTGGAAACCGCCTAACACGTCGCAGCATATACTGGCCCCGCGGCAGTACATGCACCTGGATGATACCCTGCGCAGTGTGCCAGTGCTCTATACCCACATGGACCTGGTGCAGATTAACCGGGTAAGCGATACGGATGGGAGCTTTTATGCTACTTTTTACCTGGAGGTGACATCGGCGGGGCGTTTCATGGTAGATCAACTCGATTTTACGAATGCCGCCCGCAGTGAAATCAGCCATAATTACCTGCTGGACATCAAGCTGGTGCGACAGCGCCAACTGGAGGGAGCAACACCCCTGTATAATTACCTGTACAAAATTTCCGGCAAGTTCGTATTTGAGCCTGACCTGCGCCAATACCCTTTTGACACACAGCGTTTTCCCATTTCATTTCAGCCGGCCAGCGCTCTGAGGCCTTTTCTGGTACAGCCCTCCCACCCTGCCTCCCGCGATACAGTATTTGAGGTAAAAGGCTGGAACTACAATAGCCATTATGTTGGCTTCGATCACGACATTATCAGTTCCGTGAACACCTTTGAGGCCTCTCGTCATACGATTCCGTTCTATAAGTTCAACTATACCTTCGTGCTCGCCAGGGCGCGTATTGATTTCTTTCTCAAGGTTTTTACCCCACTCCTGGTTATCCTGACCATTACATATTTCTCTGTATTCATTCCACTGCACCGCTTCGAAACACTGGAAGCTATACAGGTAACGTCGCTGCTCGCATCTATTGCGCTCTACTTCTCGGCTTACAAACCTGAGATGGAGTACGCTACTGTATCAGACAAAATCTTTATCTTTACTTATGTGATGATCACTTCCCTGATCGGCACTTCTATTTTGCAATTTGTAAAGCGCAAGAAATATAACACTGAAAGCCTTCTGGCACGCGTTTACCAGCACTATATCTTTCCGGCCATCGTGCTGGTGTTCACTCTGGCGGTAGTGTGGTAGCGGCCCAAACGATTATTTACCGCTAATAATCAGAACTTTACCTGAACAGCAGGTGTTAAGCGGGAATGTAAAGGCAGAGCGTCTGCTGAATTGGCAATGCGACGCAGCTGATCTTTTTGAGTCAGTTTTAGCAATAAAAGATAAACTTTTGAAGTTAGTGTAAAAAGGTTTTTGGATTTAGAACACAAAATCACCCGTCCCACTTTCTCAAAAAAATATTATTTTTATATTTACCGCAATTCAACTTTTACCAATATTAAAAACAACATGAAAGCATTCTTTCTATCCTTATTGATCGTGCTGACCACAGCGGCACAAGCAGTGCAGGCACAGGGAACGGCTAAAGATGAGAACAAGTCAGCCGCCGCTTTGACCGGGCAGTTTAATGATCTCAAGAGCAAGTCCAACTCCTACATGGAAGGTAACCGAGAGTATAAGGTGGTGAATGTAGGCCTGCTTAACTCGTTCTGGCAAAGTGTGCAGACCACGATCAAAGAAGTAGAGCAGAAGCAGGTGAAAGACCTGAGTGCCACCCGTCAGGATCTGGAAACGGCGCAAGCCCGCATCACAGAGCAGGAAAAGGAGATTGAGGCGCTAAAGCTGGATAACGCTCAAAAAGAAGCAGCTGTACAGCAGAGTGAAGACGCCGTGAATAATCTGCACGTGCTGGGCATCCCGATTCACAAGCAGGTATACGTGATCATCAATACGGCTATTATTGCCTTGTTATTGATTGCCTTGGGTGTGGTGTACACACAGTTCAAGAGCAGCAAAAAGGTAACAGATCAGAAAAAGAAGGAGTTTGATGCTATGGATCGTGAGTTTGCTGAGTTCAAGAAGAATGCCCGTGAGCGCGAGATCAAGATCAAGCGTGAACTTCAGACTGAAATGAACCTCGTAGCAGAACTCAACGAGCAGGTTGCTTCGCTACAGAAAAGAGCACACGCATAAGCTAAAAACTTTTAGAAGCATACGGCAAAACAGGCCGCTCCACAAAACGGGGCGGCCTGTTTTGCTTTATGGCCAGAAGTGATCGTAAAACTTCTTTCTGCCCTTTTTCTTCCTGTCCTTGCCATACATGTAGTACACAAAATAACCAACGGCATATAGGATGAGTACCGATGCTATAATAATGATTTCCATGCCCCTCTATACGTAAAACCTACACAAAAGACAGCCCTGTCTTATTATACCTTTCCATAGGGCACATTCCAGGTATGGATAGGTATAACAGCTGATATTTAGTGTTAAGAATGAGCTCCCATGCTGCCAAATTCTATCGGGTTTAATTTAAATCTCGCATCTAGCAGCATATTTTCCTCGTATTCACCTCCTATTCTTGCGTATTCAACGTATAAAAGACAAATTTTTTATATTTAAATTACATAGCGTAATCCAACTATACTAATTCTCAGAATGAAGATTAGATGTAGATATCCATTTACAACATCAGGTATACGAAATCACCAAGTCGAGCTTTCGCTAATTTCAGATATATGATTACCTGGTAAACCAATACACTTGATCAGAAATAAGCTTTAAATAAATTTTAGGATGCAATAAATGAGAACACTATGAAGAACACCTTTACACTCATTTTATTAATGCTATTCGCGCTAGGCTCCACAGGAGCCTGGGCACAGCAGCGGCAAGTCAGTGGCCGTGTAACCGCCGCCGATACGGGCCAAGGCATGCCAGGCGTCAGTGTAGCCGTGAAAGGAACCACCACCGGTGTAGCAACCGACACCGATGGCAGCTATCAGATCCAGGTGCCCGACAACAACGCAACCCTCGTGTTTCGCTTTCTGGGCTATCAAACGAGGGAAATCACAGTCAGCAGCCAGTCCACAATCGACGTTACACTGAACACCGACGCACAGCAACTCGGCGAAGTAATGGTAACGGCACTCGGTATCACGCGTGAGAAAAAGGCGCTGGGTTATGCGGCGCAATCTGTTGAATCGGCGGAGCTAACACAGCACCGCCAGCCCAATGTGCTGAATGCCTTGCAGGGCAAGGTGGCAGGAGCTACAATTTCGAGCACCGGCGGCGCCCCTGGACAAGGCACCAATATTCAAATCCGGGGTATAAATTCCATTGATGTGACCCGCAACAACCAACCACTGTTTGTGATTGACGGTGTGCTGATGGACAACTCTACTTCTACCTTCGGACAAAGCGCCGAGTTGAGAGGCATGAGTAACCGACTGGCTGACATTAACCCGGACGATATTGCCAGTATAAATGTACTTCGGGGCGGTGCGGCCACAGCGCTTTACGGACTTCGGGGCGCTAACGGCGTAGTAGTAATCACGACCAAAAGAGGGCAGTCAGGAGCGCTCAGTGTAAACTTTACCAGTACGGCAGGTCTGGAAGAGGTTAATAAATTCCCTGATGTGCAGGATACGTACACCCAGGGTTATCGGGGCGTATATGACCAAAACAGTTTCTGGCCGTCATGGGGCCCCACGGTCCAGGAAGCCCGGCAACTGGACCCAACACATCCCGACAAGCTGTATAACCACTTTAAAGACGCTTACGAAACCGGTCATCAATTCAGAAATTCCCTTTCCTTTTCTGGCGGCAACGAGACCATCACCTTCCTCTCTTCTTTATCACATCTTAAACACGAGGGTGTACTGCCATTTACCGACTTCGAGAATTTCTCTGCCCGCTTAAACACAGATGTTAAGCTGAGTGAAAAATTCAGAACAGGGGCCAACTTCAATTACTCGAAATCCGGAGGGCAGCGCTACAACGCCGATCGCTTCAACGAAAGCCTGAGCTACTGGTCTCCCCGATGGGATGTGACCGATTTCCGAAAGGAGGACGGTACTATGAACTCATATGGCAACAACAACCCGATTTACGGGGCGGCTACTAACCGAATGGAAGATGATGTGAACAGATTCATTGGAAACGTGCACTTCGGATACGCACCTTTGAAATGGCTGGACCTGAGCTACCGTATCGGACTGGATACTTATAACGACGACAGAACCCGCACAGCACCCGGCCCTCGCGGTTTGGCTGATGAGCGCGTGTATGAGGACAACGGCCAGGGCTTCGTGTATGAGTACACCACTAAGTTCAGAAGTATCAACTCCACCTTTGTGGCGACCGCCAACACAGGTATAGGAGATAAATTCAACGCCACGTTTAGATTAGGGCACGAACTGTACGATGAAGCCGTTAAGAGCTTTGGTGTGGAAGGCGACGAACTTACAGTGTTCGACTACTTTGATCTGCGCAATGCCCGCTTGCTTACTTCCCGGCAGGAACAGTCAGAATACCGCCTCATGGGCTTTTTCGGAGAAGCCACCATTGATTACAATGATTTCCTGTTTCTGACCCTAACCGGCCGAAATGATATTACGTCCACTCTCAGAGAAGCCAATAACTCTTTCTTTTATCCATCCGCTAGTTTGAGTTATCTTTTCTCAGAGCACTTCGAACTGCCTTCTTTCATTAACCAGAGTAAGTTGCGCTTTTCCTATGCACAGACGGCTAAGGACGCTCCCCGTTACGCTACTTCCTTCGGTTTTTCTCCTTACTCAGATTTCCCGACGGGTTTTACAGGCTTTACGCGTGCAGCACTGCTAGGTGATATCAATCTGCGTCCTGAGTTTACAAACACCTATGAGGCCGGTCTGGAAATGTCCTTCCTTGACGATCGCCTGGGTTTTGACTTCACTTACTACTACTCGCTGAGTAAGGACCAGATCATTCCAATTAACGTGGCAGCCTCGACAGGCTATGTGCGGGCAGCGGTGAACTCAGGCGAAATGCGCAACAAAGGCGTAGAGATTGTCCTGAATGCAGTGCCTGTTAAGTCACAAAACTTTACCTGGGATACACGTTTGATCTTCTCTGCTAACCGAAACAAAATTCTGAGCATACGGGAAGGATTGGAAGAGATACCGTACGCCTCACAGTTCGGCTATGTGGGCTCCACAGTAACTATGAAACTGATACCTGGCCAGCCATTCGGCAACATCTATGGCTCGCATTGGCAGCGCTACTACGGCCCGGGTGAGGAGCCGGATCCGTTATTCATAGACGAAGACCGGCCAATTGTGATCGGTGAAAATGGTTTCCCGGTACGGGCACCACTCACCAGCCAAAAAATCCTGGGCAACTCAATGCCTGACTGGATCGGAGGTCTGACCAATACCTTCACTTACAAAGGCCTGAGCCTAACCAGTTTGTTTGATGCGCAGTGGGGACACGAGAAGTACAACCAGATGGGTAACTTCTTCTCTGCATTCGGCATTGCAGAATATACCGAAGACCGAAACGATACCAGGGTTTTTGAAGGTGTGCTCGCTGATGGAACGCCTAACACCAAGCCAGTATGGCTGGGGCAGGGCGTGGGACCGGATGGAGTAGACTATGGTGATGGTTTCTACCGCCGCTTCCATCGTGGCGTGTCCGAGAACTTCGTGGAAGATGCCTCTTGGGTACGACTTCGCTCTTTAACCCTGAGCTATTCACTACCAAGCAGTATTTTTGAAAACACTTTTATCCGAAACAGTTCTGTGTCGCTCACAGGGAATAACCTGTTGCTTTGGACGGACTATTCTGGCTTCGACCCCGAGAACAGCTCTACTCCGAGCGGTAGCAACGTGAATGGATTTGCCGGTTTCACTTACCCGGCTGTGAGAAGCTACCTGATTACGCTGAACGTAGGATTCTAAAACGAAGAATGAACATGAGAAAGATATATAGATTTGCGATTGCCTTTATGTTTATTGGGGCATCGCTCAGCCTGCAAAGCTGCGAGGACTACTTCGACCTGAATGAGAACCCAAACTTGGTGTCGAACCCGCCGCTCAATGCCATGCTTTCCACTACCACCCATAAAACAGGGTTGAACAGCCAGCGAATCGCTGCCACCACTGCTTTTTATGTGCAGTATGTAGCCAGTCCGGTAGCTGGCAATGCCACGGATACCTACCAGGTAACTGACCTCACCACTGCATGGGACGCCATCTACCTGGCCATGGCTGACATTTACGACATGAAGCAAAAAGGCATGGCGGAGGGCGCAACGGACTATGTCGGGGTGGCCAATATCATGATGGCCTACCACCTCAACCTGATCATTGATCACTGGGGCGATGGGCCTTATTCGCAAGCATTCGATAACTCTACCCTGACGCCTGGTTTTGATTCATCGCAGGACCTGTATACTGAAGCGCTGCGCCTGCTCGACGAAGGTGTTGCAGAGCTTAATAAGACTGATTCGCGCATTGCCCTGAGACCTGCAGATGACCTGATCCATGGTGGAGACAAAACCAAGTGGATTCGTACAGCTTATGCTTTCAAAGCACGCATGCTCAACAAAGTAAGCAAGCTCCCAAGCTACGACCCTACAGCCGTATTGAACGCCGTAGAGAATTCATACCAGTCTAATGCGGACGATGCGGAGATGGAAGTGTTTGAAGTACGCAACCCATGGGCCCAAATAGCGCTCAACAACACCCAGTTGGTGCTCGGCGGCTGGCTGTCAGAACAATTCGTAAACCACCTGAACGGTACTACTTATGGTGTTGTTGACCCGCGCCTGACACGCATCACCGATCCTACTGTAACCGGGACCTTTGTAGGAACTCCCAATGGCGTAGGCAACGTAGGGCCTGCTAATAATACCGTACGTGATGAGGTATACATCTCCCGCAACTCTCCCTTAACCGGAGACCTCTCTCCAATCACGATCGCCTCCTATGCCGAGATGAAATTTGTAGAGGCTGAGGCCGCCTTCAGAGCTGGTGACAGACAACGGGCTTATACCGCTTACCTGGAAGGTATTCGCGCGCACATGAATAAGCTAGGTATTCCAGCCGGAGAACGGGATGCCTACCTGAATAACCCGGCAGTAGGCGTAGGCGCCGCTAACCTGACGCTGGACCTGATCTTCAAGGAAAAGTATGTGGTGACTTACCTCAACGCCGAAGCCTGGACTGATGCCCGACGCTACGATTACCAATATGCTGATTTCGACCTTCCTGCCAACGCCGAACTGACAACCTTTATCCGCAGGATAGCTTATCCGCAGGGCGAAGCCAGCAAAAACCCGAACACGCCGGACTCTCCTGCATTGTCTGAACCACTTTGGTGGGACCAGTAGGAGTTTGAGAGTTTAGGAATTTTAGGGTGAACTAAATTCTGAGACACAGGACAAAAAAACAGCAGCCGAACCACTCAGATCGGCTGCTGTTTTTTTTGCATAAGAGCTAATCCATTGTCAGTTTGCTGTTGATGGCTATACCTGTATTTGTTTAAAAGATTAACCTCTACCAGTCTGTCCTTAGTCAAAAACTCATTAGTCTCGATGCTTAACACTGAAAATCAGGTATAGCCCGTTAGTACTGGAGTTTGAATCTGTCGAGCTTGGGCAGGTGCTGCTTTTTGCGCTTCACTTCGTGCTCGTAGAAAGCGCGGCCAAGGTTCTGCATAAAGGGATAGCCTACGGTTTCATATTCGTACTTGCCGTCGTTGAATACCCCGTCTTCATTTACCAGTATTACGGCAGTGAGCATGAACTCCACCTGCTTGTCAAAATCCACGATATAGGCGTTGTCGATCAGGAAACCGTAGGCGTTACCGATCTTGTTGAAAATGCGGATGTTGCCAGGTATACGCTCTTTGGAGTTGCCATACATCAGAAATTTCACGTAGCCGTCCGGGTACTCTTTGGGGTCATAACTTGGGTAGTCGCTTTCTCGGGGCAGCATGCTCATGTACTTGTAAAGGAAGGTATAGTCCTCATCGGTCAGGTTGAAGCGCTGCTCAGCCGGCACGGCCTCCGGAAATAGCACGGTCTTAAGTATACCTTGCAAGGCTTCTACCGTGATGTAGTTTTTGGCCGTGAAATCCATCGGCCCGTCAATCAGTTGGTCGCCCTGAATGAAACCATTGCCAAGCATGCCATCAAACTTGGCCTGGTTGAATGGCGTTGGGTTGTTGACCAAAGGCTGTTCGTAAATCACCTGCCCGTCTTTGTAAAACCGGAACGGGTTGGTATGCCGGTTTTCATCGGGACTCAAAAAGATACTGAGGCGGTGCACGAGCTGCACATCCTTAAAGCCTTTTTCGTGCATTGTCTGATTCAAGCGCTGTTGTCCCACAAACTCGTAGAGGCGATTGTAGGCATCGTTGTCACTCACCAGGAACAGCTTTTTGATGTAGTGTGCAATGGTCGCCTGCCCGTCCGCTGAGGTACTGTCGCCCTGCACCGTGCTCTGGCCGGTATAGGCGCTGTCTACCTGCAACGGCGTATACTTATCAAGACCCTCTATCTTGAGCTCGTTGAGTTTCTCCAGCGCCGCTACTGCACCCAGCAGCTTCACAGTACTCGCCGGATAAAAATACTCCTGCGGATTGACGCGGTAGGTATAAGAGGTGAAGTGCGGCTGGTTCTGTTCATCGCGGTCGATCTGGGTATAGAGGATCTGTAACCGGTACAATTCCGGATTATCGAGAATGCTTTTGAACCGTTCCGGCTGTTCTGCGAGTATTTTTTCGATCATGCGTGTTTGTTTGCTTGCCCCCTGCTTACTGCCAGCGCAGGAAGCCAGAGAGATACTTCCGACCAAACTTAGGTATAGCGCCAATTGGCGCATCGGGGTAGTAAAGGTTTTTTTCATATCAGGCAGAAAGGATATCGGCGATCAAATTAACCAGCTTTTCCCGTTTTGCCATCATAAGTTCAGGTATAATTCAGCTGATTCGCCTCACCTGATGCTGTAGACAACGCTTTAACTCAGCCATCAGCTGGCAAATACATCGGGAATTTCTATCTTGTACCTGCAAGCCGATGGTGTGGTACCACAGGTATAGCATGAAACGAATTTATACCTCTCTCTAAATTTCTTCTTCCATGAACAAATACGGTCTGCACGGAAAACTACAGGCAACAGCTGGAAACGGCGACAAGCTTGCTGCGATACTTTTAGAAGCCGCTCAATTAGTTTCCACAGCCAAGGGTTGCCTCTTATACCTGGTGAGCCTGGATCAGGAAACGCCCGATGGTATATGGGTAACGGAGGTATGGGACAGCAAAGAGGACCACGACAACTCCCTGCAAGTGGCCGGCGTGAAAGAGCTGATCGGCCAGGCCATGCCGCTGCTGGCTGGCAGACCAGAAAAAGGACAGGTATTGGAAGTGCTGGGCGGCGCCGGTTTGCAGTAGCCTCTATTCATCACCCAAATTTCAGAGCAATTTTTTTAAACTGAATATAATATCTACATTTGCATCGCACACGATTTAATCTTTTGCGATACAAACATGAAAACGTCCACCATACAAAACATCTTCAGAATCATATTAGGCTCTCTGATGGTATTAGCCGGTATAGGCCACCTTACTTTTCAGCGACAGGAGTTTTTGGCTCAGGTGCCCAGGTGGTTGCCAAGCGATCCGGCATTCATGGATTTCATTGTGTTGTCATCAGGTGTAGTGGAGATATTGCTGGGTTTGTCCATGGTATTTCTGACGAAACATAAAGTGAAAGTCGGTTTGGCTCTGGCGCTGTTTTATGTCCTTATCTTCCCGGGTAACATCTCACAATACACCAATGGCATCGACGCTTTCGGACTCGACACAGACCAGAAGCGATTGATCAGGCTATTCTTTCAGCCTGTCCTGATACTTTGGGCGCTTTGGTCAACAGGTGCGCTGGGGTATCTGATCAGAGGCAGAAAAGAGAAAAAAGAAGCGAAATCCCAGCATTTCTACCAGTTTGAGGCGACCGATATCCGGGGGCAGGTCGTGCAAATGGAGGCATTCCGGGGTAAGACAGTGGTAGTCGTAAACACAGCCAGCAAATGCGGCCTGACGCCGCAATACGAAGGACTGGAAGCGCTCTATAACAAGTATAAAGACAGAGGGCTGGTCATTCTCGGTTTTCCCTGCAACCAGTTTGCAAACCAGGAGGCCGGCACTTCTGAAGAGATCGAAGAATTTTGCCAGATCAATTATGGCGTGAGTTTTCCGATCTTCGCAAAAATTGACGTAAACGGTGAAAGAGCGCATCCACTTTTCAGGTTTCTGAAAGGAAGACTGGGCGGCTCTTTCGGCAGCCAGGTGAAGTGGAACTTCACCAAATTTGTGATCGACAGGAACGGTACGCCTGTCAAAAGATTCGCTCCGCTCACGAAACCGGAACGAATGGAGACCTTCATCCAAAAACTGCTTTGATATGAACACAGACGGAACCTTGCTATACCTGGAAAACCAGATTTGTTTTCCACTCTACGCCGCATCCCGATTGACCACCAAGCTCTACACGCCTATCCTGAAGGAGCTTGACCTTACCTATCCGCAATACCTGGTGCTGCTGGTGTTGTGGCAGCACGGAAATCAAACTGTGAATGAAATCAGCAGTCGGCTGCTGCTGGAGTCCAACACGGTTACGCCCCTGCTCAAGCGACTGGAGGAGAAAGAAATCGTGCGCAGAAAAAGATCCGAGGCAGACGAGCGTGTGGTCGAAATATCACTTACTGATAAAGGCCTAAACCTGAAGCAAAAAGCGAGCACCATTCCGCAGCAAATTGTTGACTCGTTCCGTGATGAATCGATCAACTCAGAGGAGATCCTGCACTTGCAGAAAACACTCTTCAAGCTGATCGATATCATGGACAGAAGAGACAACCCTACCGGCACTTGCCAAAAAGAAGACTGAATTAATTTTCGCGCCAGTCTTAAGTTAAAAACCTGTCTTTCAAGTTAAAGCTATACCTGTTCTCCTGGCAATTGCAAAAATTCAAGTTGGCCTTGCAACCTATGTTATAAATATGGAATCTCCTTGATAGTAACTATACCTATACCAGGTATAGCCTCACCCAAACTATCAGAAGATTCCAGCTATGCCCAAGAACAAACTAAGCCGCCTCCTCCTTACTTTCTTTTTCCTCTTCATAGCCAGTATCTCATTTGGTCAGGGTTTTCAGATCAGCGGTACGGTCACAAACGCTGCGCAGCAGGAGGCTATACCTTATGTGAACATCGGCATCAAGAAGAAGAACCTGGGCACTGCCAGCAGACCGGATGGCAGCTTTACACTCAAGCTCCAGACAGAAAACCGGCACGACACGCTTACCTTTTCGGCCATTGGGTACAACGAGCTTTCCCTGCCCATTGCAACCATCCTATCCAGTGGTCTGACTACTTTTGAACTCTCCGAAAAAACCACCGCCCTCCGGGAAGTTGTCATCAGCAACAAGGCTCCCAAGATCAAGAAGTTTGGGACTACTTCGCGCAATCCTTTTTTGTACGGTTCAGCGGAAACGGTGCATTCAGATGATATATCTGAGTTGGGCAAATACATCAACCTGAACAATAAAGCTTCTGAGATTCTCTCGGCCACGGTATACCTGCGCAGCATCAAGCGCGACTCCGCTTCCTTTCGCATCAACCTGTATAAGAACGAAGCGGGTATGCCGGGTGAGCGTCTGATCGAGAAAAGTATTATCAGACGTTTGCCACTGACGCAAGGCTGGGTCACGGTTCCGCTCGAGCAGTATGGTCTTGTGGTGGACGAGGATTTCTTTTTAGGTATAGAGTACCTGCCTGAATACAGCAATCACGAGAAGTACATCTTTATCTACGGCTGTGCACTAGGCGGCAATTTTTATTCGCGGATGGCCAGTCTGGCAGACTGGAAAAAAGGAGTTGGCGGCAGACTGGCTGCTTATGTCACAGTACGGCAATAGGACTTAGCATCACATCGCCTGTATGAAAAAACAAGCCGCTCGCATCCTCTTCCTGTTAGCACTTTGCTGGATGCAGTTCCTGATGGCAGGGGCGCAGTCACGCCTTGTGACGGACAAACAAATCCTGCAATTCTCGGGTCAGGTCGTGGCAGGTGATAGCCTGACAGGGTTGGAAGGCGTGGCTGTGTATGTTCCGGGGACTACCCGCGGCACGCACACCCGAAAGAGCGGTTATTTTTCGATGCCTGTGGTGGCAGGAGACACCGTCGTGTTCGCAGCGCTGGGTTTCGAAAAGCTATACCTGACCATACCTGCTAATACCAAAGAAAGCAGCATAACGTTAAGTATCCGGTTAGAAGAAAAGCGCAATACCCTGCCTACTGTGGATGTGATGCCCTGGGCTACGGATTACGATTTTAAGCAGGCAGTTTTGAACACGAAGCTACCGGAAGAACCAGTTCAGCAACTTCCTGTTATACCCTTGCCTGTTACTTACAGATCAATAAAAGATATGCCCGCAATGGATGCATCGCAGAATTACAGATATGGGCAACAAGTTCTGCAGCAACAGCGTGAAAGTCGCTACAAGGTGCCGGACATCTTCAAAATTGGATTGCCTATCCGTTGAGTTTAGGCATTTTAAGTCGCTACTATAGCCTAAGCCTCCTGCTTCTCCAGGTTAAAGAGGGCGCTCAGGCCTTCTAGCAAAGCCTCAGACTCACCACGCTGGCAAGCAGCTTTCAGCTCCAGGGCTGGCAGCTTCACGATCTTGTTGAGGATGTTTTTAGTAATGGCTTCTACCAGTTCTTTCTGATCATCACCCAGCTTCTTGGTATAGCGGGCCAGCTCCTGCTGACGAATCTCCTCCAATCGGCTCTTGAACTGCTGCAATGCCGGTGACATGGCCATTTCACGGGTCCAGGTGTTGAACTCGGCCATCGCTTCAGCTATGATTTCTTTCACCTCAGGTATAGCGGCCATGCGCATGGTCAGGGCTTCGGTGGCACGGTTACGGATATTGTCTACGTTGTATACCTTCGCATTAGTCAGTGTTTCGATCTCCGCGTCAATGCTGCGTGGCATCGAAAGGTCTACGAAGAACTGAGGGGCATTGTCACCCAACTGCTCAACAGCATCCTTGCCGATAAAAAAACAGTCGCCCGGTACAGAAGAGATCACCACATCGGCTTGCGCCATTTCCTTCCATACATTTTCCCAGTAAATGGCACGGGAGTTGGTTTTCTGGGCCAATTCGAGCGCCTTGTGGTGTGTGCGGTTGGCGATGGTAATGTTATGGATCTTAGACTTGCCGAAGTTATCGCAAACATTTGCCCCGATCTCTCCTACCCCGATCATCAGCACACGCGGGTCAGTCATACCTTTGGTCAGTTCCTCTACGAGCTCTACTGTGGCATAAGAAACAGAGGCAGCGCCGTCGAAGAAGGACGTCTGGTTAAACACCTGCTTGTTAGTATAGAAGACGGTATGCATCAGCCTATGCAGCAAAGGGCCCGCCATGCTGGCATCCGCGGACCACTGGTAGGCTTTCTTTACCTGATTGAGTATCTGCATATCACCCACCACCTGCGACTCCAGCCCCAGCGACACGTAAAACAGGTACTGCACCGCTTGTTGGTGGTCGGTGATGTTCTGGAAATAGGCGGAGATTTCCTTTGTCGCGATAAAGCCTTTCTCAATGGCGATCAGTTTGATGATCGCTTTAGAAAGGTCCTGGTCAGCTGAGTAATATACCTCCGTACGGTTGCAGGTAGAAAGCACCAGTACATCCTGTGCGTCGGTAAACTCGCTTATTTTATCAAGCAGGTTACGGCAACCGATCTCGTTGAGCGACACGGCTTCGCGAACGGCAATAGGTGCTTGCTTATAGGATAAAGTAAGGGCTTTGAACTGGTTTTGCATGGTCTTTCTCTCAGATACAATGCAAAGGTCTCTAATTTAAGCCTATCAAAACATGACATTGGTCATTTTCAGGCAAGAGAAATGTCACCCTTAATTCCGCATTCGCTCCAGTTTCTGTGCGTTCAGAATCATAATCTTGCTGCCACGGGTATCGATCAGGTTTTCGTCCTTGAAATCAGCCAGGGTACGGATCACGGTTTCTTTGGAAGCACCCACAATGCTGGCCAGATCCTCGCGGGTAATCGATACCTCCGACTTGTAGTTCGGGTCTTCCTTGTATTGCTTTTCTACGAACAGCAGCGCTTCCGCTACTCGCTTGCGCACGGAGTTATAGGCCAGTTTTAGCAGACGCTCTTCGCGGTCGGCCAGGTTGTCTGACAGGATCTTGATAAACTTGCCTGCTACGTCGCGGTTCTGGTAGAGCAAGGTATAGAAGTCCTCACGCGGGATGATGTATACCTCCGAATCTTCCAGCGCCATGGCAGACTCACGGTAGGTCTTCTCCTCCAGGAGGTCGAGGTAGCCAATGAAATCGCCGTCTTTGTACAGGCTGGTGATATACTCGCGTCCCTCTTCATTCGACTTGTAAGTCTTGATCTTGCCTTTGTTGAGGAAGTAGAGGTTGCTCGGGTAATTGCCTTCTGAGAACAAATGCTGCTTCTTACGGAATACCGTCACACGACGGTTCTCAGAGATCAGCTTGTTCAGCTCTTCGTAGCCTTTCGCCTCCTGTATAAAGTTGTCGATGCCCTGCACGTTGCGCTGAAACTCCGCCTTCATGATCTCATTCTTCTTCAGACGCATCTCTACCACGTCGAGCAGTTCCACATCATCAAAAGGCTTGGTCAGGTAGTCATCAGCACCGAGGTTCATGCCTTTGCGGAAGTCATCCTTCTCAGATTTTGCCGTTAGGAATACGAATGGGATGCTGGCCGTTTCCGGGAACTTGCTGAGCATGTGCAGCACGCCATAGCCGTCGAGCTGCGGCATCATGATGTCGCAGACGATCAGATCCGGGTGCTCTTTCTTCGCCAGGTCCACACCCAACTTGCCATTGGGGGCTTCTATGACCTGATAGTTCGCTAGTGTGAGGATCTCAGCGGTATTTTCCCGGATCTCCTGGTTATCTTCAATCAGCAATATCTTTTTCATATCTGTGCGGAATAGGGCAATGTGATGGTAAAGGTGGTGCCGCGGTCCAGTTCGCTTTCATAACGTAGCTCGCCACCCATTATCTCTACATACTTTTTTACAATGTTAAGTCCCAAGCCTGTGCCTTGTATATTGGTCACGTTCTGAGCTCTGAAGAAAGGCGTAAACAAATGCGTCTTGTCTTCGTCAGGTATACCGATACCCTCATCACGCACGACCAGCCTGACTGTGTCGCCTTTGATGTCGGTTGTAAACCAGATTGTGCTGTCCTCACCAGAGTACTTGCTGCCATTGGAAAGCAGGTTGATCATAACATTGCGCATGAGCTGCTTATCCAGGTATACGGTCTGTTGGGTGCCTTCATGCTGATAGTCTATCCGCTGCCCCTCTTTCAGGAAACCCTGCATCTCGTCGACTACCTCTGCTGCGAAACTCTGCATGTCAAATGAACTCGGTACATTGTGGATCTTGCCTTCCTCCATCCTGCTGATCGACAGAAAGTCATTCAGGATGTTAGTTAGGTTGTGCACGGCCGACTTGATGCGGCCGACGTGCTTCAGGCGTTTTTCGTCGTCTTCGGCCGTTTTATACTTCGTGATCAGCGATGCTGACGACAGCACGGTGCTGAGTGGCGTCCGGAATTCATGAGAAGCAATGGTCACAAAGCGTGACTTCAGTTCGTGGAGTTCCTTTTCTTTTTGCAGCGCCTTGTAAATTTCCTGCTGCGCCTTTTTCAAGGTACGGTTCGCTTTCTCCAGGTTATGGATGGCAGTGGCCAGCTCCTGGGTCCGCTCTTCGACGCGTTGTTCCAGCTCCGTATTCAGTTTCTGTATTTCGGCCAGACTCTTGGCGTGTTCGATGCTATACCTGATCGAGCGCTCCAGGTCATAGGGGTTGAAGGTGCCTTTGACGAGGTAATCCTGCGCCCCGGCCCGCATGGCTTTTTCATCGGTTTCGCGGTCACTCTGGCCGGTAAGCAAGATAAATGGAGCGCTTATACCTTCGTTCACAGCCTGTGTGATCAGTTCCAAACCATCCTGCGCTCCCAATCGAAAGTCGACCAGGTAGACATTGTGTTGCTGCTCCCGGATGAGGGGCATGGCCTCACTAAAAGAAGATGCCCATTCCAGCACATAGTTTCGCCCCGGAATATCGTCCATGATATCCCGCGTGATAATAAAGTCATCTTCATCATCATCCACCAGCAAAACACGTATTCTGTCGGGCATATTTTAAGTTTAGGAGTTGGAGGGTTTAGGAGTTGAGGATTTATAAATTTGGGGTGCTTGAAATAAAGTGTTGGAATTAAGTTCGAGCTGAAGTCAATGAAATTTTCCTCTTCATCTACCCGAACTTCTCAATTCTAACTTCTTAAACTCTCAAACACCTAAACTCCTAAACTTACTAGGGTTTTGGCAATTCTACAATTTCAAACCAGTATTTGCTGAGGGTGCGCATCACGTCTACCAGTGAGCTGAAGGTGACTGGCTTGGTGATGAAGGAGCTGACGCCCAGGTCATAAGTGCGCAGGATGTCTTCTTCGGCCTTAGAAGTAGTCAGCACGACCACAGGCAATACACGCAGGTGCTCATCGGCCTTGATCTCCTTGAGCGCTTCGCGACCGTCTTTTTTAGGCATGTTGAGGTCGAGCAGAATAAGACCCGGAGTCTGGTATTTTTCCTTGTCGGTATACTTGCCGCGATTGTGCAGGTAGTCCATCAGTTCCTCCCCGTTCTCTACAAACTGCACAGCATTCGATAGCCTGTTTTCATCCAGTGCCTCTTTGATGAGCATGCGGTCTTCAGCGTCGTCGTCGGCTATCAGAATCAAGATTGATCTATTCGATTTCATCGGCATTTATTCCTTCAAATGTGTTTTAGCTAATGTAACAATAAAATGCGTACCCTCCCCCGGTTTGCTTTTAGCTGTAATATCGCCTCCATGACGAATTGCAATTTTGCGGCAAATGGCCAGTCCTATACCTGAACCTTCGTACTTCTGCCCTTCCAGTCGCTGGAAGATGTTGAAGATCCGGTCCAGATACTTTTCTTCAAAGCCTATCCCATTGTCCTCCACATGCAGCTCCACCAGTTCATCGCCCGGTGTAGAGGTCATGTGGGCTTTTAGCTGCAATTCCTTTGCGTATACCTTCACGATCGGGTCTACTTCATCTTTGCGGAACTTAATGGCATTGCTGATCAGGTTCTGCAACAATTGGCGCATCTGAGTCGGCTCGGCCTCTATAACGTGCAGTGCTCCTATTTCTACTTTGGCATGGTTGCGCTCTATGGCAATTTCCAGATCTGAGACCACTTCCCTGGCAATCTGGTTCAGGTCTGTTTTGGAGAATGGCTTTGCCTGAGACGTCACTCTGGAGAAAGTGAGCAAGTCGTTGATCAGGTTCTGCATACGGTTGGCCGCATTGAGCATGCGATCCACATAGTCCTTGCCCTGCTCACTCAGGTTTTCGTACTCTTTCATTTTGAGACGATCCCCAAAAGCCTGGATCTTACGCAGCGGTTCCTGTAAGTCGTGTGACGACACATAAGCGAAGTCCTGCAACTCACGGTTACTACGCTCCAATTCGGCAGCGTATCGTCGCAGCCGCTCTTCACTTACTTTCTGGCGTGTGATGTCGTGGATGAAGCCTGTGTATACCTTGCGGTCGACCAGCTGCACTTCGCTGATGCTCAGGTATAGCGGGAAGATCGTGCCGTCCTTCTTAAGACCTGACACTTCCCGGCCAATCCCGATTATGCGTTGCTCGCCCGTCTCGTGGTAGTGGTGCATGTAATTGTCATGCAAGCTCTTATCCGGCTCCGGCATCAGCATGTTGATCTTTCTCCCGAGCACTTCCGAGGCGTCGTAACCAAACAATTTGCAGGCCGACGGATTGATCATTTCAATCACTCCCCGAGTGTCGATGGTAATGATGCCATCGACAGCGGTCTGTATGATGGAGTTGATGCGGCTCTCGCTCTCGCGTAATGCTGCCTCCGTTTTTTTGAGTTCTGATATGTCGTGTATTACGCCCGTAAAGATCTGCTTGTCCTGCAAATTCACTTCACTGATGCTGAGCAGAAAGGGGAAAACAGTCCCATTTTTCTTTTTCCCCAGCACTTCGCGCCCTTTTCCGATAATCTGTCCCACGCCTGTTCGGTGGTAATTTTCAATGTACGTATCGTGCAGGCTATGGTCAGGTTCCGGCATCAGCATGCTCACATTATTACCGATTATCTCTTCGGGCTGGTAACCAAAAATATGGGCAGCCGCTGGGTTCACCGTCTCTACCGTACCACGACTATCGATTGTAATGATACCATCGATGGCCGTTTCAATGATGGTTTTTAAGCGTGACTCGCTGTCTATATGCTGGTTATCGGAATGGTCTTGTTCTCTCACGCGTATTAATTTTCCTAAATATAAGCACTAGGGCCTTAATGTCAAAAGGCCCGCAGGAAGGGGCTGAAACCGTTCCATCGCCTCCTGCAGGCCTCTATCTCCTGGGTTTGAGCAAAGGGGTGCATGGCTCTGAAATTTGCAGAGATGGGCCCCGAGTCAGAGTCGCTGTCACCGTGTGTTTTAGGATTGTTTAAGCTATACCTTGGGCTCCGCCATCCAGCACTTCTTCAGGTTGGTTTTTAATGAAATATTTTCCGGTTTTCACGTCGTCTACCAAGCTCTTTATGGTCTTGTCGCGGAACACCTTGAGCAAGTGGTCGCGGTATGCTTTTATTTCATCGTGGAGCGGACAAGGATGTTTATCGGAGCAGTGCTTCATGCCCATGCCGCATTTCTTGAAAGCCTCGAGTCCATCGATGATGCGCACTACTTCAAGTATATTGATTTCGTTGGCAGGACGGTGCAGGAAGAATCCGCCATGCGGGCCTTTGATGGATGCAATGACACCTTTGCGCACCATGTCCTGCAGGATCTTGCCCATAAAGTGGGCAGGCAGTTCCAGTTCGTTCGCTATTTCCTTTATGCCTACACGCTTGCCTTCTTCATCAGCCATCGCAATGTACACGATGGACCGCAGGGCATATTCTGTTGTTTTCGAAAGCATAACCTTGTCCGTTTATTTTCTTGCTCCGGCGTGCAAATTTATCAGGTATTTCCCAGTAATCGCATGCCTTCTACACTTATCATGTCGGGTATCCACTGCGGGAGCCATACCAGTTCGACTTCTATCTCCAGATTCGGAAAACACTTGAGCAGCATTTGCTCTGCCGCCGTGGTGATAGTGCCGCTCATGGGGCAGCCCGGCGTGGTGAGAGTCAGTTCTATGTGCAGCTTCTCCTCTTCTTCCTTCAGCGTCACTTTATATACAAGCCCCAGGTCGACAATGTTTATACCTATTTCAGGGTCGATGATGTACTTAAGCGCATCATACGCTTCGTTGACGAGCTCCTGTTCCTGCGTTTTCATATCCAAATGGTTTTAAATATTTCACCTTGTGCAGCAGCACCTTAAACACGTTGCCCGCATACAGCACCGCCGCTATGCTCAGTAGCACCGCCCCCAGCAAGATCACGATTTGCTCTGCCAGCAGTACGCCTCCAAACAAACCCAACAACCCGACAATGTAAGCGCTGTTCTGCCAGCGCAGCAACGTTTCACTATAAAGGTCCTTGGGCAGCGGCGTCTTGAAACGGCCGACATAGTCTTCGTAGCTGTGCATCCAGACAATGAATGGCAGCGTCTTGAAGGTCTGGCCCAGTATAAGCGCCGACACAAAGCCAAAGAAGATCGAGAGCCCATACACCAGGTATAGTGACGACAACAAGCGTTGTGGCAGGCCGAACTGCAGCGTTACTACAAATACCAGCACGACAGGTAGGACCAATAGGGCCAGTGCCACAAAGGTCTGTTTCATACCCATGTCCAGATCAGGTCGTTTGGCGAGACACTTGGCCTGGTACAGAAAGTAGAGGAAGCAGCCTATACCGGATACCACCAAAGTCGCATACAGCGCATAGTAGCCTGTGTGTACAAACAAGTGGTCTGCCGCAAAGAGGACCAACCCACCGTTGATCAGGTAATAGCTCCAGTTCAGGCTTCGGGTATCTTCAGGATGTGAAAGCAGGAACATCGGAATCAGTTTGGATCCAACGCCCACGATCAGGAGCAGGAACCAACCCGCCATCCCCAGGTGCGCATGCAGTTGCAGATAATGCACGTGGTCCTGCGGCAGAAACGGATACTGAAAGTTAAAAACCATCAATACGCCCACTAGTCCCGTAGCCACCAGCCACACAACTGACGTCACCATGAAATCTGCCTCAATGCCCCATTTTTTTACCTGCCAAGCGGTTTGCACCACATTATAGGCAAAGAGCAGAAAGGCGATAAAGAGCAGGCACGCCGCAATGTGCATGATGGTGCCCACCCAAAAATTCCAGAAAGTTATTGAAAGCAGGATCGTACCAGTTGACAGCATCGCAAATGCCACTATACCCAGTTTATCACTGTAGAGCCGCACTTCCAGCACCACTGGCAGCAATTGGTAAACTGACCCGAAGATGATCATCGTCGCCCAGCCCAATGCTGCTACGTGCGTCATTGTAAGTAGCTTTGGATGGAAATAGTGTCCGCCAAAGGCATCGGTGGAGAAGACCAGCAGCAGGCACAGCACCAGAAAGGACAACGCTGCGAAGGCGTAGTGCGGCAGTACAAGCCATTTAGATGGTGAATTGGATATAGTTGCGGCGCTCATGGTTTTGGCTGTTGTTTGATAATTGTCTGAATCAGGATTTGCAGGATTTTTAAAGAGGGCCCCTACCCCCTGGGTTAACAGGATTTTCGTGTAATGTTAACCCACCCCTGCCCCTCCCAGGAGGGGAATGCTCTTACACGATTAATCACCCCCTACCCCCAAAGGGGTCTCTCTGCCGAAGAACTTTCCAGTTGTAGGGACAGGTCGCGACCTGTCCGAATCATTCCCAAAATTCCCCTCTTGGGAGGGGCAGGGGTGGGTTAATCGTTTCCCATCTCCCTTTCTCTTATTTGTAAAATTCCAGATTTCACTCACCAATCGAAATGACAAAAGTCATCCAAAAAGACAGCATTGGTCCAAATAAAGTCTATGGCTATCTTCTCCCTCGCTCGCGTCCCGCGAGTGTGAGCTATTTTGCGGACTCTGGCCGCTATGGTTTGTACCTATCGGTACTAGTGGCGGGACGCCACTGGATAGCTCACACTCGCGGGACGCGAGCGAGGGCCTTTACCTGTAAAGCAACAAATACACCTCATTGGGCCCTACCTCCTTTAAACACACCTGAAATCCCCGTTCTGTCAATTGTGGTAGCAAAAACTGCGGTACTTTGCGGTGATGCACATACAGTGCGTTATTTTCAGGCAGTGTTTCCAACGCACTGAGTATAGACACCATCGGTTGCGGCATTTCCATCTGGCGCACGTCGATGTGCTGCAGTTTGTCGCTATACCTGGCCAAAAGGTCATCGAAATTCTCTTCGGTTTTGGAATTAGTAACCTCCAATTCCTCTCCAACACGTTGCCTTTTAAAATAAGTCTTCACCAGATTCGGCCCCAGCGTTTCGGTATAGTACTCGAAGCCTTTGGGGCGCACGATGGCGATGAGCGGAATCGGTTCGAAGGTGTTCACGATGCAAAGCACCTGCTCGGGGGTCAGCTTGTTCACCGCGTCCATGATCTGCAGGAATGGGTCGTCGCCTTTGGCGATGGTATCGCGCACATCCAGCACAATGGTATCATTTGCCTTTAGGTTTGCCATAAAGGCGGGTCTTTCCAAAATATCCGTTTCCATGGGGATAGCCCTTTTGTTGTAAGTTGGTGATGACGCGACGCTGAAGCCCAGGGGCTGCAGCTTTTCATAAAAATCCTCCACCCTGCACTTTCCAATGCGGGCGGCGTCGGCGATGGTGACCCGTGAAGCCAGCACCTTGCGCAGCACGGGATTTCGCAGCTTCTCAAAGTGCTTGTTGATCGACACAATGGCCTCTATCGCCGCAGGGTTCTCCCGCAGAATAGTCGAGATTCGGGTGGTGGCAGAAAGCTCCATGGTTACGCTACCTTTTTGTGCTCCCAGAAAGCAGGCAAGAACTCATCTACTGGTTCTTTTAGGTCATGCTCCAGCAACCTTCCCACATCAGCCAGCTCTTCCGGATCGGCCACAGTTTGCAGGTATGGAAACAGCTCGCGCTCTTCCCAGCGGATGTGGTCGGTCAGGTCCTGTTGCAGCGTAGCCACCAGCGAGGTGTTCAGGTTCTTCTGCTTGTTGATCAGTCCAATGATGGCCTCGATCAACTGGTGCTCTTCATGCAGCCTGGCCGACATCACATCATCTTTTGGCAATAGTCTTTTCAGAATGACTTCCTCTTCCCGGCAGTGCGCTTTGAGGATGTTCCTCCAGAAATACTGGATATACTGGCGCATGATGTCCAGCGAAGTGCCGTTGGCCATGCCATGCTTCAGTTTCCAGCAAAATAGCAGCCCGAAGTGGTGCTCCCGTGAGAGCGGCACCAGGCTTTTATCTCTTTTGAGTGGTTTGGTAGCGGTTGTCATAGGTGTGGTGGGCCTTGCCCGTTTGTAATTTTAATAGTGTCAGTTTTCAGAAGAAGAGTGGGATTAGGGGTTTGCTCACTGGTGTAAACCCACCCCTGCCCCTCCCAGGAGGGGAATGCTCTTGCACGATTGTCATCCCCCTACCCCCTTCTTTATCGAGGGCCCCTACCCCCAAGGGGGACTTGCTCCCTACTTTTTGTCATCCTGAAAGGATCTTGGTTACAAGTAGCTTAGGCTTAACCTCCCTTCTACCAAGTTTCTTAACAGAATGACAATCAAATCTAAGTGGCCTTGAAAGGAGGCTCTCTCCAATTGGAACAGCACTTAAATCCACCTAAACAAATCCTGTTAATCCTGGGGGTAGGGGCCCTCTTCGTATCCTGAAAATCCTTGGGGTGGGTATCTCTCTATGCGAGAATCCTGTCAATCCTCTAATCCTGAAAATCCTTGGGGTAGGGGCCCTATATAAAGATTCAGACAATTTACTTCAACACCTCTTTCTCCAGTTCCACCGCTTTCGGGAACAGCACGTTGTTCTCAAGGTGGATGTGGCGGTGCAGGTCTTCTTCGAACTCCTGCAGTTTCGCGAACATCACCTGGTAGGTGGCGCAAGCATCGGCTGGCAGGGTATAGTCGTTGGTCAGGTTGCGGATGGCTTCCAGTTCGCCGCCGGCTGCCTCGTGCTCCATCTCCATCATGTTAATCGGGTTCTGAATGCTGCCGAATGCCGGACGGTCCAACTGCACGCCGCTCTTCTTGGCTTCTACCATCTGCTTAATGAAGGGGAACAGTACGCGCTCTTCTTTCGGCATGTGGGCCTCCAGTTCATTGGCGATGTTCACGAAGTGCTTGGCTACTTCCACCACTTCCGGGTGACGGCCACCGTGCACGCGGGCAACTTTGGTGGTGTATTCGTAGAGCGTAGGAATCGCCTCGCGTACGTAGCTGTGGTGCATGTTCACAATGTAGTCGCCCAGGAAGCCCAGGTCCCACTTCTCGTACTCGTTGCCACGAGCGGCAGCGCTGCCTGTGGCTGGCATGGCTTTCAGTTCGTTTTCTACCACTTCGGGGCTAATGCCTTTTTCCTCGCACACTTGCTTCAGCGATTTCTTGCCGCCGCAGCAAAAATCGATGCCGTATTTTTTGAACACCTGCGCCTTGCGGTAGTCTTTGGCCACCAGTTCGCCTACGGTCTCCCCTTCTTCCGGTGTCAGTTTCGAAATCTTCACTTCCCAGATTTCCGGGCCCTGCAACAGGTACTCCCAGGTAAAGGTATTGCCGCGCTCGCCCAGCAACTGGTAGTACAGCGGCTTCGGGTCGTGGTCGTTGTGAATCACAAAAGCTTCGCCGCCATCCAGGTTGTCGAACCAATTAAAAATGGTCGGGTGCTTCATGCGAGGCTCCAGTACCGTTACGTCTAATTTTTCTATGGTTTCCATGGTGTTGTTTTAAATGAATAATGGGTTGTAAATGATTGCCGATGTAAAAGTAGTACAGACAATCCATAATAAAAGAGTTAAAAGTCTTTTATTAAAATGATCTTTGTCATTTATTTCCCCCTACCATTCCCCGACTTTTAAGCTTCCTGATAGCTTTAAATTAACCTCAGAAAGAAAACAATACCCTATGAAAAAAGGAAAAGCAAAAGCCAGCGGACTGGCGGTTTCCCGCTTCTTCACCCGTCACGGTGAGAGCCCGTATGCCTTGTTCGACTTCGAAAAACGGTCCTCCACTATCCGTGACCCCACAGGCAGTATTGTGGCCGAAATAGAGGACGTGGAAGTACCCAAAAACTGGTCGCAAATCGCCACCGATATATTAGCACAGAAGTACCTGCGCAAGGCGGGTGTGCCGCAGCCAGATGGCAGCAAAAGCGCGGAAAAATCGGTGAAACAAGTGGTGCACCGTCTGGCGGATTGCTGGAAAACATGGGGCGAAGGGCATGGTTATTTTAAGACGCCCGAAGACGCGCAGGCTTTTTACGACGAACTGGTATACATGCTCCTCGGGCAGTACGCCGCGCCCAACTCGCCGCAGTGGTTCAACACTGGCCTCTACAACTCCTATAAACTAAAGGGCAAGGCGCAGGGACACTATTATATAGACCCCAAAACCGAAAAGCTGCAGGAGTCGACTTCGGCATACGAGCGGCCGCAGCCGCATGCCTGTTTTATACTGGCCGTGGATGACGACCTCGTAAACAAAGGTGGCATTATGGACCTCTGGGTACAGGAAGCCCGCATCTTTAAGTATGGCTCGGGTGTGGGCACTAATTTCTCGAACATCCGGGGCAAAGACGAAGCGCTGGGCGGTGGTGGCAGTTCCTCTGGCTTGATGTCTTTCCTGAAGATTGGCGACCGTGCAGCGGGGGCTATCAAGTCGGGCGGTACGACACGACGGGCGGCCAAGATGGTGTGCCTCGACCTTGACCACCCCGAGATTGTGGAGTTCATCAACTGGAAAAAAGAAGAAGAGAAAAAAGTGGCGGCCCTGATCGCGGCGGGCTACTCTTCGGACTATAACGGCGAAGCGTACCAGACCGTGTCGGGACAGAACTCGAACAACTCGGTGCGCGTGCCGAATACCTTTTTTAAGGCGCTGCAAAACGACGAGCCGTGGCACCTCCGGGCCCGCTCAACGGGCAAAGTGGTGAAGGCCATACCTGCCCGCGAGCTCTGGAGCCAGATAGCCGACGCGGCATGGTCCTGTGCCGACCCCGGACTGCAGTTCGACACGACTATTGACGAGTGGCATACCTGTCCCGCCGAAGGGCCTATCCGCGCCTCGAACCCGTGCTCGGAGTACATGTTCCTCGATAACACGGCCTGCAACCTCGCCTCCCTCAACCTGATTCGCTTTTTCGATACTTCCAAACAGACATTTGATGTAGCCGCTTACCGCCACGCCTGCCGCCTCTGGACCATGGTCCTGGAGATTTCGGTGCTGATGGCGCAGTTCCCCTCCGAAGAAGTGGCCCAGCGCTCTTACGATTACCGCACTATCGGGCTGGGCTACGCCAACCTCGGTGCTTTGCTGATGGTGCAAGGCCTCGCCTACGACAGCGACGAAGCCCGCACGGTAGCCGCAGCGCTCACCGCGATTATGACGGGTACTTCTTATGCGACTTCTGCCGAGATGGCCGCCGAACTGGGTGCTTTTCCGAAGTATAAACTGAACGTAGAAGCCATGCTGCGCGTCATCCGCAACCACCGGGCGGCCGCGCACAACACACCCGAAGCATACGAAGGCTTGTCTATACCTGCCGTGCCGCTCGACCCTGCCCTTTGCCCCGATTACCTGCACCAAGCCGCCTGCACTGCGTGGGACGAAGCCCTAGAACTGGGTCAAAAGCATGGCTACCGCAACGCACAGGCCACGGTCATCGCCCCGACGGGCACCATCGGTTTGCTGATGGACTGCGACACGACGGGCGTGGAGCCTGACTTTGCGCTGGTGAAGTATAAGAAACTGGCCGGTGGCGGTTATTTCAAAATCATCAACCAATCTATACCTGCCGCGCTCCGCAAACTGGGCTATACCGAAGCCGAGATACATGCCATCGTGAACTACGCCAAAGGCCACGCGACGTTCAAGGGCGCTCCGCACATCAATGCAGAATCGCTCACGGCCAAAGGATTCACGCCCGAAGAAATACAGAAACTGTAAGCGGCCCTGCCGACGGCTTATGATGTGGCCTCGCTCCTCAGTGCCTATACCTTGGGGGACGCCACACTGCAGCGAATCGGCTTTAAACCGGAACAGTACCACCAGCCGGACTTCAACCTGTTAACCGCGCTCGGCTATACCTATGCCCAGCAAGAAGAAGCCAGCGACTACATCTGCGGCACCATAACCACCGAAGGGGCGCCCTACCTGCGCGAAGAACATTACCCGGTGTTTGACTGCGCCAACAAGTGCGGGCACAAAGGCAAGCGTTTCATCAAGCCCGAAGGCCATATCCAGATGATGGCCGCCGTGCAGCCGTTCATTTCGGGGGCCATCTCCAAGACCATCAACCTGCCCAACGAAACCACCCGCGAAGAAGTCGCCCGTTGCTACCTCCTGTCGTGGGAACTGGGCCTGAAGGCCTGTTCGATTTACCGCGATGGCAGCAAGCTTTCGCAACCGCTCTCGTCGAGTAGCAAGAAAGCCGAAACCGACACGGCACTCGACGCGGAAACGCCGCAGACCGACAACAGCATTAGTGCCGAACAGGTGCTGCAGGCCGCCAAGGCCATTCTGGAAGACGCCGCCAACGAACCGTTCCGCAAGCAACTGGCCCACATGGTGGAGCGCCGCAAGCTGCCGGACAAGCGCAACGGTTTCACCCAGAAAGCCAAGATTGACGGTCATACCGTGTACATCCGCACGGGCGAGTACCCGAATGGCGAGCTTGGCGAAGTGTTCATCGACATGTACAAGGAAGGCGCCTCTTTCCGCTCCATCCTCAACTGTTTCGCCATCGCGGTGTCGCTGGGCCTGCAGTATGGGGTGCCGCTGGAAGAGTTTGTGAGTCGCTTTACGTTCACCCGTTTTGAGCCGGCGGGCCGCGTGGAGCACCCCAACATCAAGTCCGCCACCTCGGTCTTCGACTACCTCTTCCGCCTCCTCGGCTACGAGTACCTGAAGCGCGAAGACCTCGTGCATGTGCCGAGTGAGAAGAACCCAGAGCCGGCCCTGCCCCTCGCCCCGGCTATACCAGCCGTCGCCACCCCGGCGGCCCAGCCCGAGCTGGCAAGCGACGTGAAAGCCAATGGCTATACCTTGGTGACGCAGAGTCGCACCGTGCTGATGGAACAGACCCAGCAAGTGCTGGCCAGCATGATGGGCGACGCCCCCATCTGCAACGTCTGCGGCCACATCACCATCCGCTCCGGCACATGCTATAAGTGCCTGAACTGTGGGAATAGTTTGGGATGTAGTTGATTGAGTTCAGTGGAAATGAAACAGGAGCGTCTGGGTATAGGCGCTCCTGTTTTTTTGTTTGGGGGGAGTGGTTGAGGATTATAGAGAAAGGATTGTATTGGATTCTTTCAATGCAGATATTAGGAGTTAGTAAGGTTTAGGAATAATCCATAATTTAGATTAAATCCCTTTCACTCATACAGCGAATAAATCTAATATTGCCTTTACACAGTAATTAGACACCGTTTAAATAAATGAATAAGTTTAGAACACATCTTCTAGTTAATCTTAAAGACACAAGAATTATAGAAAATTTATCTATAAAAGATGTGTTTCTATCAACAAGTCCTGAACCTACCAGTCGTTTTTGGGAATCAAAAGATGGAAATTCTACATCTTTATATATAGGTGGTAAAGGTTCTACTAAAATTCATGGAAATGATGATGAGGTCCCTCAAAATGAGCTTTTAATTACATGTGAAACAGAAGAGAAAGCAGAAGATTTTTTATCAATAATTCATGGCGGAATGCTTTTGGCCTATCCAGATTTGAGCTCAAAGTCTATGGACTTTTATGTAACACCTTATGAAGAAGATAAAGACGATTTGTATCAAGAGAAACCATTTAGAGACTATTTCAAGCGATTAGATGATGTTGGTTTCGGTTGTGTGGTTGCAAGTTTAGCTGTGAAAGATTCTCAACTCTGTTACTCTATTGAAAAGTATAAAGTAAGCTTAGAATTAAGTTCTTTCACTCCCCATTCTGCCAACCCTAAATACGGGCAAATATTTAATCACTATGATGTCAAGCATAGTTATCATACAAGAGCAGCTTTTGCTTTAATTTCAGCCTTTTCTGTTATTGAAGAGCTTGGTCTTGAAATTCGGTCGAGCAGCAAAAAACCTAGATTCATCGATAGCAGTGCTGGTGAATGGAACCCAGAGGTCCTTTCAGATATTAATAATAGATTAATGAACGTGGGAATAAATCCTAATATGACCTTTGAGTGGATATACAGAGGAATACCTACACAAATTGAAAAAGAAATAAAACCATATTTTGGAGTAGATTCTAAATGGGTAGCGCTTGGGAATGATATAAGAGACAAAACATTAACCTTTCCAGAAGCTATACATAATGCGAGTTATCTAAGAAATTTCATTGCTTCTCACAAATTCAATGGGTTAACTCAATACATAAGTCCCTATGATATTTTTAATGTACAATCTCTTGCACGAAAGTTAATTTTAGAGAAGATGAGATTATGGGAAGCAATGGTCAATAGATTCGAAGAAATTGATTAACTTCTAAAAGAGTGAAAGGGGGAATTCAAATTATCATGTATGTATACGATTTCATAATGGATTTTGTAAATATTGGATAGCCCTCTCAATAGCCCAATTTTAGCGTTATGACAAGGAATAGACACAAAAATGCATAAACCACATACAGGAATTATCTATTTTTCAATACCTATCCTTGGCTACTATATACTCAATATGCCAACTTCAATCAATATTGATGATGAAGTTTTGAGAAATGAATTAATGACAAAGTGGGCAATTCAATATCTCTTCATTGCTATTTTCTGTATTTTATCAATTGCATTTCTAATATGGAATCTAAAGTCTCCAACCAGATTCAAGCAACGAGCCAGTATAGGTATAGCAATCCTAACAGTAACATTCTTAATTTGCAATTTACTTGGAGTATTTACGCTTTATAAAATCTAAAGCTCCGTTATTTCCTGAATCCTGCCAATCCTAGAATCCTGTAAATCCTGATTCAGACAATTTTCACTTTCACTCCCCACTGCCCCAAAAAGAACAGCCCTAACCCAAGCGGCATCGGCACACTCGCCCAAAACATCAGCCAGTTGAAACTCGGCAAAGCCGTTAGCCCGAGCCAGAGCAAAGTGCCCTGCCCGAACATAAGCATTTCCGTGGCGAAGAAACCAGCCAGAAAAAGCAACAGTCCGATACTGCCATACCTGCCGAGCCGGTAGAGCCCTTGCTGCAACAGGAAGCCGAGCACGAACAGCGACACAAAACCGAGCAGCGACAGGTGCAAATAGCCGATAATGAAGTAGCGCAGTCTATAGGCAAGGTCGGCCATATACGGGAAAGCAGAAGCGGTTTGTAGCACTAGTTTCAGCACGAAAAACACCAGCGCCATACCTACCAAAACACGCACCCAGGGTTTGAGCAAAGCGACAACCTCCGCCCATACCTGCCTTGAAATTTTGAGCAAATAGTATAGCCCCGCCAGTTGCATGGCTACGGACACATAGCCGATGGCGTATACCCAGTCCGCAGGTTTGGTCCAGAGCACCGAGAGCGCATAGGCAGGCAGACAGGCCAGCGCCAGCAACCAGAACGCCCGAATGGCCCAGCTGCGGTTGAAAGTGATTTGGTTGCGCTCCAGAAACCAGAACAAGAGCCCGAGCACCGCAAAGGCAAACCAGCCGTTGTACTGGAAATGCAGGTAGAAATAGATGGCCGAGTAATAGAGCTCACCGCCGATAGTACCCTTCGCCATAATCGGCCCCATGGCCCAGGGACCGATGGAAGACACCACCATAAACAGCAAGGCCGTCCCGATATACTTCAGGGAAGTGGCGTGCGTGCCGGTGTCAACGTTAAGCTGCACATGCTGCCAGTAGCTGCGGGCGAACCAGTAGCTAAGCAAGATGTGTATGGTCGAGAAAATGATGGAAAACAGCGCATAGCCCTGTACCGGGAACGTGAACAGCATACCCAGCACCGATACTTGCGTCAGGAAAAACTGCCTTCGGAAAGACTTGCGTGCCGCGCCTGTCACAGCTGGAAAAATGTAAAGCAAGGCGGCAAAAAAAGCACAGTAGAGCCAGCCCAGCAAAGCCACATGCGAGTGCGCATGCAGGAAATTTTTGTAGTTGACGCTATCTACAGGCGACACCATCAGCCAGCGCAGAAAAAGGCCCAGCACCGCCACCAGCACAAAATACCCCAGCGCAAGCCGTGCCCGCACCAAGGTATCCTGTCCTGTTTGTGTGTGTTGCTGCTGCCTCTCCCTAACCTCTGTCATTGCTTAGTTAAAGTACTGATTATACTCCTTCAATCGAGTGCTCACCCGCAGCAACGCCTGTTCAGACTGGCGCTCGTCTTTTTCCACCAACAGGTTTACGTCCTCCACCAAAGGCACCAGGTATACGTGCAGCATATCGTGGGCGGGACCTTGCATGCGGCAGTCCTTGTAAAGCTGCTGCAGCTCCGCCTTCATCGACAAACCAAGATCGTTGTAAGCCTCCGCAGAATTGTTCTCAGCCTGCAGACTAAACTCTTTCAGCATACCCTGCAATTGGGCGATGTGGTGCTTGGTCGGCTCGTCGGCCTGCCAGCGCTCGGTACCGTTCAGGGCCAAGGTTTTCTCTTCATGGATTACCTCTTTGTGCTCTGTTTCTAGGTCGCGCTCGTGTCCGCACATGGAGGTCATGCTGGCGAGAAAAATAGTGATGATGATCAGCTTCATATTATAACTCCTTCCTCTTGTTGTTCAGGTATAGCGGCCTGCACCAGGCGCAGCAAATCCTGCTGCAGCGATTGGCTGCGGTCTTTGGCGTACAAAATATGCACCAGTGTGCCGACTTCCTCTTTGGCCGCACCCGGGTTTTGGTCTTTAAACTGCAGCACTTGTTCCAGTATGGCCAACGGTCGCGGTCCCCATGTGAAGAGTCGCTCGTTCGTTTCAGCATTCAGGCAGATCAGCTTAGGTATAGCGCGGCTGCCGTTCGTCAGGCAGGTATCCATCCAGGCGGGATTTTCGTCGCGCAGGATCACGGTGAGTTCGATGGTCGGCACGGCGTCGGCGATGGCGGCAAGGGCAGGCAGTTGCTGCGCTCCGTCGCCGCACCACGACTCCACCAGCACCACCCAATGCCACTCAGGCCGTGGTTGCTGCAGCGCCTCGAGTAAGTCAGCGTTCAGGACAAACTGTTTCTCGACGCGCTTCATGCGTTGCTGGTTCAGCTTGGTATACGCAATGCGCTCTTCGGTTTGCTCAGGGCCTGAAGTCTGGTTGTTGGCTACAAGTTCATCTATCAATAGTTTGTAACTCTGATAGGTCAACGGGTTGATCAGTTCTGGGGGCAATATATCAGGGGCGTTCATAAAACGTGTGTGTTAGATTTTATGCAAGTGTAGCCATCTTTGCCTGTTTATAAAATGACTTAAGTCATTCATACACAACAATAAAACCACCTTCAACCGCAAGTAAAAGCTTCAGAACAGAAAATGATCTATGTCATTATTTCAGGTAACTATGCTCATTTCCGGGACCATGGTATAGGCATAACTTGTGCATTCAATCAGCCTCTGATATAGCTGCAAAGTTACATCGGGTATTGCTGAAAATGGCCTTTGCTGTGACAGGCTCAGGTTGCTGATTAAACGCTTGTTTGCGCTTTGCTTTCCAATAGAAATACTATACCTCAACCAGCAATAAAACCTCCCCGAGAACTTCGACACGCATGATTTCTACTACCATACAAGCAACTACTCACTTCGATCCGGAAGATCTGAAGACAGCCTTCAGCAACAAGACCGACGAAGAGCTCAAACTGGCCCACTTCCTTTTCCGGGTAATGGGCAACCCGACATTCGTAAAGCTGGGCGGTGTAGCCACCATTTGGGCGCTCAAACTAGGACTCCCCATTAAAGGCTTGATCAAAAGCACCATCTACCGTCACTTCTGCGGAGGCGAAACGGCCCAGCAAGCACAGCGGGCTATCCGTCGTATGGCCAACGCCCAGGTATACACCGTGCTCGACTACGCCGCTGAAGCCAGGGAAGATGAATCCGGTTTTGACCACGTGCTGGACGAGATCATGCGTAACATCCGGCTGGCAAAAGTGACAGGCGATATACCTTACATCAGCGTGAAACTGACAGGTCTTGGCTCCCACGACATCTTCCAAAAACTGCAGGATGGGGAGACGCTCACGCAAGAAGAACAGGCCGCTTTTCAGCGAACAGAAAATCGCTTGAACCTGATCTGCAAAGCTGCCTACGAAGCTAACATCACACTCTACATCGACGCAGAGGAAAGCTGGCTCCAGCAACCGATGGACGAGCTGGCTGAAAAGATGATGCTGCGCTATAACGAACATCGCGCCGTGGTGTTTAACACCCTGCAAATGTATCGCACCGACCGCATCGCCTACCTGACTGATCTACTCAAAAGAAGTGAAGGCTACGATGTGGTGTTAGGTATAAAAATCGTGCGGGGTGCCTATATCGAGAAAGAGCAGGAACGAGCCGCCGAGTATGGGTATCCGAGCCCGGTTTTCAATATCAAAGCCGATACCGACCATAGCTTTGACAAAGCCATTGACATCTGTTTGCAAAATCTCTATCGTGTGGAGCTTTGCGCCGCCACGCACAACGAAGCCAGCACGCGCTACCTCGTCAACCAGATCAACCGACAAGGTATAGCCGATCACCGCAAGCGCATACACTTCTCGCAACTCTACGGCATGAGCGACAACCTGACCTACAACCTGGCCAGCGCCGGCTTCAACGCTTCCAAATACCTGCCTTATGGCGATGTGGCCACTACCCTGCCCTACATGATCAGGCGGGCAGAGGAGAATACTTCTATTGCCGGGCAGATGGGTAGGGAGTTAAGTTTGTTGGAGGCGGAGATGAAGCGGCGGGGGTTGTAAATAACTATCCCTCCTCGCTCGCGTCCCGCGAGCGAGGAGGGATAGCAGAAATCTCTTCCGAGATGAGGGACGAATTGAACTATAATTCAGATTTCTCCCTCCGGTCGAAATGACAATACATAACAAGTAACCAATCAGTAAACTGATACAGCATATTCAATTATGATTAAAAACACACCGCACACCTTCCACATCCCGGTTATGGGGTTGGCTTTTTCGATAGACTCGCCTATGAAAGTGGCGCAGTATGGCATTTCATCGGTTGTTTCGCTAAGCGATGACACGTTGCTGGAGCAAATGCGCGAGCATTACAGCCATGTCTATCAGGAGCGCTTCACGCCCATCACTACGAAAAAGGAAGACTACCGGGCCCGCCGCGTGGAAGAGTACCTGAACCTGGCTGATCGTATTGTCAAGCAACAGATCCAGGCGTTAAAGGAGGAGTCATTTGATTCCGAATCACGACTGACCAAATACTACCTGTTGCTACCGGACAATGCGCCTCTCAAAGCGCTCTACAGGAAAATGCTGGAGACCAGCAATCCGGAGCTGAAGAAAGTCATGCAGGAAGAGTTAAGGCAAGGTGTGGTGCCGGGAAGTATTGATGTGAACATCATGACCAAGCTTGACAAAACCAATTATGATAAAGACGGCAATCCCCTCCCATCGGAGTACTCCGATGCACTGGCTGCGCTGCGTGGTTTTGCCAGAAGCACGGTGCATGCTTCGGTGATTTTCTCAGCAGGTATGAACATGCGTTTGTACAGCTATCTTGAACAATTTCCGTGCTTCTTCCCCGATGAAAATGGTTATCTGGAGAAACAGGTCGTGATCAAAGTGAGCGACTACCGCTCAGCTTTTGTGCAGGGCAAGATACTCGCCAAGAAAGGCATTTGGGTTTCTGAATTCCGCATCGAGTCCGGTTTGAACTGCGGCGGTCACGCCTTCGCGACCGACGGTCATTTGCTGGGCCCGATTCTGGAGGAGTTCAAGCAAAACCGACAGGCGATGCAGGACGAACTTTATACCTTGTGCAGCAATGCGCTCGCTGCCAAAGGCTATGCTATACCTGAAAAAGCGCCTACAACACACATCACGGTGCAAGGCGGTATTGGTACATCGGACGAGCACAATTTCCTGCTGGAGCATTACGGTATGGACGCCGCTGGTTGGGGCACGCCGTTCCTGTTGGTACCAGAAGCTACGACAGTCGATGCGGAAACCATGGAAAAACTGGCGCGGGCAAAAAAAGAAGACCTATACCTGAGTCCGATCTCCCCACTCGGTGTACCGTTCAATTCGTTGCGAGGCACAAGTTCAGAAGCGCTGACATTATCCCGCATAGAGCGTGGCAAACCGGGTAGTCCGTGCGAGAAGAAACATCTGGTATCGAACTCTGACTTCACGAAAGAGCCGATCTGTACGGCCTCCCGCAAGTACCAGCGCAATAAGCTGGTGCAGCTGCAAGGATTAGGTTTGCCGGAAGCGGAATACAAAGCCCAGGAAGCCAAAGTACTTGAAAAGGAATGCCTCTGCGAAGGATTGGCCAACACCGCTTTAGTAAAACTAGGTATAGCCCGCAAAGCCGTTGCGTCCAGACCGATTGCGATCTGTCCGGGTCCAAACCTGGCATACTTCTCCAACATTTTCAAGCTGCAGGAGATGGTCGACCACATCTATGGCCGTGTGAATGTGCTTAACAACACCTATCGCCCGCATGTGTTCGTCAACGAGCTCAATATGTACGTACAATACTGGAAGAACAAGAAAGCCGAGCTGCAGGAAACCATGACCGACAAGCAGGAGAAATACCTGCAGAGTTTCTGGCAGAACCTGCAGCAAGGTATAGCCTATTACAAAGAACTGCTGCCGACTATTTTCAAAGACCAGCTGGAGAAGCGTGTGTTGATGTTGGACGAATTACTGGAAGCCGAAGACCAGTTGCAATTGGCGAATCAGAAGGTATAAAGAGGTATGAGTAGAATACGATTAACCCGCCTGTTCACGTTTGAAGCGGCGCATGCCCTGCAAAACTATAAGGGCGGCTGCCGCAACATTCACGGGCATTCCTATAGGCTGGAAGTCACGATTATCGGCACGCCCATCGTGAGCGAAACGCACCCGAATGACGGTATGGTGATGGACTTTAAGGACCTGAAAAAACTGGTGCAGGATACCATCATTGATCCGATCGACCATGCGCTTTTGCTGCGACAGGACGCTTCGCTGGAATTGGTAGAGGCGCTGCGCCACCTGAATCACAAACTGGTGCTGACTCCGTTCCAACCAACTTGCGAGAATATGCTGATCGACTTTAAGCAGCGGATCAGACACTTACTACCAGCTTATGTGGAGTTGCATAGCCTCAAGCTTTGGGAAACGGAAAAGTCGTTTGCAGAGTGGTATGCTGCTGATAATTTGTAAATAGATAACATTTAACTTAAAACCGCCCTGCTTGTGCTTTTTCTGGTCATAAGCAGGGCGGTTTTTCTACACCTTTCTTGCAGGTATACCCTGGTTGTCAGTGCTATACCTTGAAACGTAGCCGTATCAAACTCGTTCTAAAGAGTTATCACCAATGATTACGACTATGAAAAAGATACTTATTATTTTTATCGCCATTTTCTTCTTTTCCTGCAGCTCCGACACTACCACACATGACGTTGAAACTGAAACCCGCGACACCGAAACGATGGATGAAAGTGTAGAGATTGGTTCTGGCGAGGAGGTGAGTCCCCAACTGGATATGCAGGATGATACCGCCGCGTTTGATGTTGATACGGTTACGACACCAAGACGGGGGAATCAGTAAAGTATGGCGCGAGCGTCCTCGCTCGTGACGGCTATGGTGGGGCCTCTGGCCTGGTTTCAGTACTGCTGCTGCTATTGCAGGTATAGTTACTTGACTTGTTTCATTGCTTCGCCTGTGCGGCGGGCACTCACTTTTTTCCTTGATGAAAAAATCGAGGGCCCCTACCCCCAGTAAGCAAAAAAATCAAGACGCTCCAAATCGAGGGCCCCTACCCCCACTCGCTGAACGCTCGAACAGTGGAGCGCCGCAAAGTGCACTTGGCTGGTGTGATCTGTTTCATAGCTCAAGGGGCAAGTTACCTTTCCAATGCGTGCCAGTGGTATGCGCGGTCTTCGAACTGGCAGTTACTAATTCCCCTCTTGGGAGGGGGAGGGGTGGGTTAATTAGGGGGATTGTTAAAAGACTTGGACAAAGCACTTATACCTGTCAAATAGCAGTTACAGGCTCCCCTCCTTGGATAAGGAGGGGCAGGGGTGGTTTGATCCGGTGCTGAAAAGAAGTCCCTCTTTGAAGGGGGCAGGGGGATGTTGATCGTGCACCACTCCCCCTGCTGTTCTTTGGGGTAGGTTACACATCCCGCTTCTGAAACGCTCTCCTCGACACAAACACCGGCACAAGCACCCAGAGCACCATCACCACCAACGCTATACCTATCCCCCACATGCTGCCGAAAATGCTCTTGTACAGCGCACCGGTATAGCCCATCATGGCAGAAACGTCTAGGTTGAGCAGCACCATCACGCGGCCCAGATCCACGGGGTTGAGCGCCGTCAAAGCAAGCGTAGCGTACTCCAGTGGGTAGTCGGCAAAGGAGTATAAGATAAATAACACAATGCCGTCGTAGATCAGCGCAAAGTAGAACCAGAGCAAGAGCGCTATACCTATCCCCTTCGCTTTGTCTCGGGTGATGACAGAGGCCAGAAAAGCCAGCGCTACGAAGATGAAGGTGATGAACACACCCGTCAGCACCAGGTATAAACCTGTGGCGCTCGGTGCGAACAAGAGCACTGGTATACCTACACCCATCATAAAAGCAGCTGACAGCGACAGACTCACGCCCCAGTATTCGCTCATGAAAATCTTGCTGCGCTTGATCGGTTGCGACACTAAAAGCTCCATGAACTCATAAGAGTTGTAGAAGTGCGTCGTGCCGAACACAATGCTGATCAGCGGTACGGTGAGCAGCACCAGATTCAGCAAACTCAACAAGCCTTTTTCTGGACTGCCGCCCAGGTTGAACAGGCCGATGGAGAGCAGCAACAGAAACAAGGTATAGGCCACCACGATTTTGTTGCGCACGATGTCGTAGAGCACGTATTTGATGATCTTGTTCATGGTCTAGTCCTCCTCGTTCATAATTTTGGCAATGGCACGGCTAAGGCGCTCCTCATTGGTATGGGCTTTAATGCTGGCAATTGTTTCGTGGAATTTCAGGGCACCGTCCACCAGGCATACTACTTCGTCGGCCACTTCCTCTACCTCACTCATGATGTGCGACGTGATCAGGATTAGCTTGCCTTTTTTCTTTTCCTTTAGGATCTTGCACTTCAGGATCTCCGCCGAAATAGGGTCGAGGCCGGCGGTTGGTTCATCAAGAATGAGCACCTGCGGGTCGAACATGAAAGCCAGTGCCGCACTCACTTTTTGTTTCGTGCCGCCCGACAGGGACCCCATTCTTTTATCATACATGTCTTTGAGGCCATAGAGGCCTATCAGTTCTTCGTCAATCACGGTGGCGTCTTTGCGGATGTCGCGGATCATGTCGATTACCTGCCGGATTTTCATATTCTCCGGATACTTACCAATCTGCGGCATATACCCGATCTGGCTGCGGTAGGCGTATTGCTTGAGCACGCTTTTACCATCTATTTTGATGTCGCCGCTATCCGGCAGCACCATCCCCAATATGCACTTGCTCATGGTGGTTTTACCTGAACCGTTCGGGCCTATGATGGACACCACACGGCCGCCTCCGAAGCGCACGGTCAGGTCTTTCAGCACCGGCAGCTTACCGTAGGTTTTTGACAAGTTTTCTATCGCTATCATGATTTACTTTCTTCATTAAAGGGCGTTCATCGACCAGACTCTCAGGTATAAAACTCGGCATCACACGTTCGATGCTATCCATCAGATCGACCATAAAACTGCGCATAAACATCACCGAAGGCGGTACCCGCTCTACCAGCATGGAATACAGACTCACCGGTCTGTAGGGCACATCCCCAACCCTGTTTTTGTCGAGGTCGTAGCCATTGTATTTATCCCAGTAGTTATGCTCAAACAGGTTCATGGTCGGGCTTCCGTTGGTGCTCACATCAAAGGAGTTGCTGGTGAAGTTGTTCAGCCGGAAGGTATCCTGAATGCAGCTGGCCAATAGGCGTATGGCCCAGCCATTGCGGTCAAAATCGTTGCTTTCTATGTGCAGCCGGCTGGAGCTTTCCATGTAAATGCCGGTGGTGTTTCTGCGAAATGTATTGTTACGGATGGTGCTCTGCGATATGTCTTTCAATAAAAGTCCATAAGCAGCCGACCCCCAGTTGTCTTCAAAAGTATTTTGTTCCATCCGGATGTTGCGGGTATACATCACAGCAACGCCCGCCCCGTTTTTGCGAAAGATGTTGCGGGTATACACATTGCCGTCCGAGAACATAAAGTGCAGTCCGTAGCGGTTGTTGCGCTCACTGATATTGTTATGAATCAGGCTATTGGTCACGTACTCGAAGTAAATGCCGTCGCGGTGCCCTTCCACTTTGTTATTGCTTACTTCCACACCGTCGGTGCGCCACACGTGTATGGCATTGCCCAGCGCCGATTCAATTTTGCCGGTGTTAACGCCACGTACCACATTGCCTTTCACCACGCTGTTGTCGGCGTTCTGTATGTATATCCCAAAATAAGTGTTCAGGACGGTATTGTTCAGTATCTGTATGTTTTCATGATCGGCCACACGGATGGCTGCATCGTCTCGCATGTAGCTCACTGCCACGTTCTGCACAGTAAACCCTTCCACTTTCACGTTGGAGGACTTGATGGTGATAATCTGGCCACTGTTGTTGCCATCGATCACCGGGTTGTTGCGCCCGATCAGACTGATGGGCTTGTTAATGTCTATACCTGACTCCCTATACACACCTCCGTCCACGAGCACCACGTCACCGGCTTTCGCCTTGCGCACGGCCTCTTTCACGGAGTGGTACTCGCAGGTGTTGCATACCTTTAGTGTGTCGCCGAGAGCTGCAGGGCTGCCCAGCAACCACACCAAAGTGCATGCTGTCCAAACTACTATATGTTTACTCAGGTTTTTCATTATTCTTAACGGCTGTCATGGCCTGTTCCCAGTTGAGTAGGCGACCGCCTACTTCCTGTTGCATTTTGGTGGCTGTTCCCTGGTCCGACACAGCGGTCAGGTACATGCCCATCGGGCTCGGAAGCTCCCTGCTTTGTATAAAACTGGCGCTGCGGGCGTCTAGCAGTTCGTTTGGTCGGGAGAAGTCTGTTACCAGCACATAAGCGGCTTTTTCGGCCTGTTCCAGATTCTCCTGCAGGTATGCCGCCAGGCACTCGGCTGAGTCGAAGTAGAACGGCTTGCCTTTGTCATTCACCAGTTCGGCGCCATACCTATTGTCAGATACAGTCATGTGGCAGTGGGCGCAATTCACTTCGCCATAGGCAATCGGCTTGGGCTCTACCTGGCAGGCAACTAGCAGCGTGAGCATCATGGCTACCAGTAACAGATTGTGAATTAATCGTTTCATACCAGTACCTTTTTTGCGTTGTGTTTTCTTGATGCATTACGGCTAAGAAAGTATACCAATGCAGCGAGTGTGATGGCCAGAAAAATACCGAGGCTCCCCCATGCAGGCAGTGACAAGGCATCGAAATTGAGCAGTGTCTTGTTACCCAGCAAGGGCGGCACATAGGTCATGCCCGGCACTTTGATGGGAGCTGTTGGGTCGAGGTTGGTTCCAAATTTATTCAGCCAGAGGTAAAAGTCCAGTATACCTACCGCTCCCGCTATCATCAGCAGCACCGTCCATCCCAGCACCAGTTTGCGCTTGCCCAGCAAAGCGACCAGCATGCCTGCCACCATAAAGAAGATGACGATATAGGGCATGATCTTGAGTTCGGCAAACGAATCGGCGTGGATAGGCTCCATCCCGATGTAGTGGTTGAGAATGTTAAAGTTTTGAATAGCCCCATCCGTGTTACCGGCAATCTTGTTGATCCAGATGTGCATTTCCAAACCCTCCGGATATTGCGGAGCTTTTAAATAGATCTTCCACATCGGGAAGAGAAACAACAAGCCGAGAGATAGCGAAGCTATGATCATCAGCACTTTATGGTAAGCTTTCATCCTTAGTAGATTAAAGGTGAAAATTTAAAAATAAGCGGAGGCTGCTTTGGGCAACCTCCGCTTTTGTTTTGCCCGGCTTATACCGTTTGGTTAAGCGGAAGGCTTTTTCTTGCCTGTAGAGAACGTGATCGGTACGTTAGAGCCCTTAGGAGATACTCTGATGTAGCCTTGCATTTCCTGGTGCAGTGCAGAGCAGAAGTCTGTGCAATAGAACGGGAACACACCAGCTTTCTTCGGTACCCAGCGCAGCGTCTGTGTAGCACCCGGCATGATCAGGGTCTCGGCGTTGTTGGCACCCATCACCGCAAAGCCGTGCGGTACATCCCAGTCCTGCTCAAGGTTCGTCACGTGGAAGAGTACGGTGTCACCTACCTGCACGCCTTCGATGTTGTCCGGTGTCATGTGGCTACGAATAGCTGTCATTTTCACACGAACCACGTTGCCCTGGCGGGTCACGCTGGCGTCAGACTCTTTCTTCACCGCGTATGGGTGTGTGTTCTTGGCCAGGTCAAAGAATTTCACACTGTTCGGCGCTACTTTGTCGGCTTTGATGGCCTGGGCATAGTGCGGTTCAGCTACGGTCGGGAAGTCAAGCAGCATCCGCATTTTCTCGCCGCTGATGTCGATCAATTGGGCAGAGTGCGCTAACTCAGGACCTGTAGGCAGGTAACGGTCTTTGGTGATCTTGTTCATGGCCACCAGGTACTTGCCGTCAGGGTTTTTGGTATCGCCACCCGGGATCATCAAGTGACCAACTGAGTAGTAAACTGGCATTCTGTCCACTACCGTGAAGTCGCTCAATTTCCATTTCACCACTTCAGAAGACACGAACATAGAGGTATAGGCGTTGCCTTTTCCGTCAAACTCGGTGTGCAATGGTCCAAGACCTGGCTCTGGCACTTCAGCTTTCAGCACAGACTCGTATTTGAATACAGGGATACCGTTGATTTCACCGTCAAAAGACTTGTTTTTGATTGCCTCCTGCATTTTAGAGTAAGAGAAAACCGGGATAGTTGCAGCCAGTTTGCCACTCACCACCATGTGCTCGCCGCTTGGGTCCACGTCGATACCGTGTGGAGACTTAGGCGCAGGGATCAGGTACATCATGCCCGGGCAATCTTCCGGCAGCAGGTAGCGCACTGTCTTCTTGATAGTGGACTTGGCCATGTGCGAGTCTTTGTCCATTTTGTTGTGGTAGTAGTAAGCTGGCATTTCCTTCGCCTTGCCTTCTGCGGCATATTTAGCAGCCAGTTTCCAGTTCACAGCAGCCAGGTAGTCGCGGTCGTTCTGGGATGCACCCAGCTCTTTCAGCGTACCAGAACGCTCTGTGTTATAGGTTGTAAAGAATACCCAGTCAGAAGACGGGCCTTTGCCACCGTTGGCCAGGTCGTAGTCGAAGCCTGGTACCAGGATCTGGAAGTCAAGCTCCATGTCTCCTTTGTCCTTGTCTACCTTGATAAATGAGATAGAGCCACGGAACTTGTCGGCATACTCGTTCATGCTCACGTCGGCTGTACCGCCTTTCATGTCCAGTGGCACAGAGAAACGTGTACCTGCAATCACATACTCGTTGTTATCAGTTGGATAAGGCGAGCAGTGGTTACCGGCTGAGTTTGGAATCTCCAGGATCTCTACTGTTTCGAATGTGCTCAGGTCGACACGGGCCACACGTGGCGTGTTGTTACCGTTGGCAAACAACCAGCGACCATCGGTCATACCGTCCGTACGGGATAGTTTCGGGTGGTGCAAGTCGTCCCAGGGCACAAAACCGTGTGATGTCATCAGCATGGCCTTCGACTCTTCGCTGTAGCCGTACCCGTTCTCACCGTGCTGCGTGAACACAGGGATGATTTTGAGCAATCGGCCAGATGGCAGACCGTACACAGACATCTGGCCATTAAAGCCGCCTGACAGGAAAGAGTAGTATTCGTCGTGCTTGCCCGGCGCCACATACACTGCCTGCGCAGCATCTGAAGACACACCGGCAGCGGTAGCACTGCCTTCGCCCGGGTTGCTGCTGCAGCCCTGCAGGACGGCACCGCCAGCCAGTGCCAGCGTGAAGGCCGCGGCAGGAGCCGCTTTCTTAAAAGTTCTGAATAAAGATTTCATGATGTTTTGGTTTTGCTTGTTGACTGTGATTAGGAGTTCTTATCATTCTGACGCAGGAACTCGAGCAGTGCTCTGGCGTCCGCCTCGTTGATGTTCTGGTTGGTCATCTGGGTTAAGTGCTCAGCCAGCAGTTTCTTGGCAGTCGGGTCTTTCTTGGTCATCTCCTCTGGGTTGATGATCATGTTCATGACCCACTCCGGCTTGCGACGCTCGGTTACGCCGGCCATACCCGGACCTACTACTTTCTGATCAGACAATTGGTGGCAGGCAGAGCACTTGCCTTCAAAAATGGACTTACCTTCAGCGGCCAGCGCCTCGTCTACATTATCGCTTACTTCCACTGACTTGATGGGCCCTACTCCTTTTCCGTCATCTTCCACTGCAGCAGCAGGTGCCTGATGTGCCAGACCTGATTCCTGATGCGCCTCTGTTGCAGCGGTGTTGTCAGATGAGCAGCTATAAAACACCATAGCGGCCAGGAAAAGAAATGCGGTAGATTTAAGGGATTTCATGATTGTTGGTTTTTGGTTTTTGCTTTTCATGATGTTTACCTGTTTAGTAATGAGATGATTAAGCATCTCCTATGACTGTCATTGGGAAACTTTATCAATCTCACGTCTCTCGACAGTTTCGGCTTTCATTTACAATTCAAAGGTAGAGCAAGACATGACCTGAATAAAAGACCTTAATCTCTTTTATTAGTGATATATGTCATTTTTTGAATTAAGCCATCGCATGACCTTTGTTACAGTCTAGAGAGAAAGGAGATCATGAAGTGCCTTGCTATTATATTATGTCTGTTATGTATGCTGGTACAGTTACTGAGCAAGCCGGGCATCTTCTTAATATACCAGCTCAACAAGGCCTATATAGTTTATGAGTTGTGTGAGCAGCGCCTTATACCTGGATCAGATTGCCAGGGCAAGTGCCACCTCCGAAAAGAGCTTAAAAAAGACACGGAACGGGAGCAGCAATCCCAACGCCAGCAGCATGCGTCGGCTGATCTTTTCCTTTATAAGACAGCAGACCAGCCGGTCTCAGTAGAAATTTTAATAGACAAGCAGACAGGTTTTACCTCTTACAGGCCGGGCAATCCCATCAGGCTGAGCCGCTCCATCTTTCATCCTCCCCAGTTCAAAGCTTAGTTTCTAAACCGGTTGCCCTGCGGCAACCCTTCTTTTATTATCAATTCAAAAAGAACCTAAATCATGAAAAAGATATTATTAATCGTCATTGCCCTTTTATCAATCAACATCAGCAGCCAGGCCTGCGATAAAGGCTGCACCATGGGTGGCAGCTACATGGGCATCCTGCCGCAGTTTCACAAAAACTTTGTAGGACTGCGCTATTCAACGCGTGACTATACCACCACGGCCACACACGGCCATCACGTGCAGGTGACCGACGAACACTTTGCTACCACCGAACTGTGGGGCCGCTTTATACCTGTCAAGAATGTGCAGGTGTTTGCCTTCGTGCCTTATATGCTCAATGAGCAGAGCAGCGGCCACCATACTTTGAAGAGTGAAGGTCTAGGGGATATAACCCTCATGGCGAATTACTCCCTGATCAACACAGGTGATAGTCTGGGTAGAAACCTGAAGCATACCCTGCAGCTGGGCGGCGGTGTAAAACTGGCCACCGGCGCTTACCGCAACCAGGTAGATGGCGAAGCCCTGGCAGCCAACATGCAGCCCGGCACCGGCAGCACCGACTACCTGGTGAATGGTATCTACACCGTTCGCTACAAGCAACTGGGCCTGAGCAACGACTTCACCTACCGCTTCAACACAGAGAACAGCAACGGCTATCGCTTTGGGGATCGGCTAAGTGCCTCTACTAACTTATTCTACTGGCAGAATGTGAAAGGCATCTCCCTGTTACCAAGTGCCGGTATCTATTATGAGCATGCGGCAGGCGACCGCCTGCAGGGCGTTTCTAACGCACAAAAAGGGGGTGACTCTTATTTCACAAACCTGGGACTGAACGTGTATGTGAAAAACATCGCGGTGGGTGGTACCCTGCAGTTACCTATTAGCAGCACCGAGGCACACCACCACACCGAGGGCAACAGTCGGAGCATGGTCAATGTGACCTTCATGTTCTAAGATGCCAGCAAGCAATAGGCTTCAGCTACCGGATTCATTTCATTCAGAATCCATCATAATCTTAATACCATAACCCACTCAAACCTTTACTCTTCATGAAACACAGAAACCTATGGCTGTCATAGGTAGTCACCATCTCCGGAAAAGTCATCTTCACCGGGGGATGATATCAAAGACGGACAGAACGTATGGCAGTCAATGGGCAGTCAGCAGCTAGGCTCGGTTTGAGGTCACGGAACTTACATAGCACCAAACTGGAGCGCCGACTGGTTGCACAAGGAAGCCATGTACTTCCCGGACCCCGGACCCTGGCCTGGTTTATCATCGGTCTCAACACATACCTTTTAGTTAACAAGCCCTTCAGCCGCTGGCGGGAGGGCTTGTTTTTCTCTGTGCCTGTGCCTGAAGTCAATTGAAGCCCCTTCAGCCATAATATCCTGATACGCTATCAAAGGCTGCAGCTGCAGCCGAAACAAGCAATGCTCTGAGCCGTATAAATTATCGTTATTCAAATAGTAATTTTAACTATTTAAATAAATATTCAGATATAAAATAATATTGGCTGGTGGAAGCTATCAGCAGTTTTATTGTGCTCTGTTTGTATTTTCCCCTCTCCTGCTGTCATAGTCAGGTAGTATCATAGCAAATTTTTGCCTGCGTGTGGCTGGTAATCTACTTGCTCCTGCTCTTTCACCTTTCTTCTTATTTTAATTTTTATTCTTATGCTTCAGGATTACATGCTCAGCGGCCTCTGCCGAGGCTGTACCAGTTTGCGCCTGCTCATCACGCATATTTTCCCTAATGTCAGGAATGTTAAGTTTAATACCCTCTGTCTATACCTCCTTCTTTCGCTTTTGGCATCTACCTCACTGCAGGCGCAGCCCTCTGGCTTTACCAATGTACAGATAGGGGGTAACTGGGATGCTGCCGTAGGTCTCACCTTCTCCAAAGACGGAAATCGCATCTATGTGTGGGAAAAGGCTGGTAAGGTATGGATCGTGGAGAATGGCCAGAAGCTCCCTACCCCGCTCATTGACTTCAGTGAAGAGGTGGGCAACTGGATAGACCATGGTCTGCTGGGCTTTGCGTTAGACCCGAATTTCGACTCCAACGGTTATTTCTACCTGTTGTATGTGGTAGACAGGCACCATTTGCTCTACCACGGCACGGGCAGTTACAGTGCCTCTGCCAACGAGTACAATAGTGCCACCATTGGCCGCCTCACCCGCTACACGGCCCGCTCTTCTGACAACCGCAAAACCACCGACCTGAGCACACGCAAGATCCTGATCGGGGAGTCCATCTCCCAGGGCATACCAATCCTGTACATGGGTCATGGAGTGGGTTCGCTTGTTTTCGGGGAGGATGGCTCGCTGCTGGTTTCTACCGGCGATGCGGCCTCGGCTGGTTATGTAGACACAGGTTATGACCCTGCCAATCCTAATGATACCTATGTGCCGCAGGCACTGCGGGATGGCATTATTACAGAGCGTGACAACATCGGTGCCTACCGGGCACAACAGGTAAACTCGCTTAACGGTAAGATCCTGCGCATCGATCCGGCAACGGGCAACGGCTTGCCTTCCAACCCATTCTATAATTCTGCTGATCCGCGAGCTCCTGCCTCTAGGGTATGGACGTTGGGCTTTAGAAACCCATTCCGCTTTACAATAAAACCAGGTACAGGCGGAGCTGGCAACCCAGGCACGCTGTACATTGGTGATGTGGGCTGGTATAACTACGAAGAAATAAACGTCGCTCCCAGATCGGGTATGAACTTCGGCTGGCCCGTTTACGAAGGGCTGGAACAACAGGAGTGGCATTACCATCGGCAGGTGTACAATACCCAAACCGCTCAGAACCCACTGTACGGACAGGGAGGCTGTACCCAGCAGTATTTCATGTACCGCGATCTGATCATGCAGCCCAGGGCCACCACACAACCCTACTTCGGCAACCCCTGCAACTGGAGTGTGCCTATACCTGCCTCCAGCTTCCGGCTGTTTGTGCACGCAAGGCCAGCTTTTGACTGGTTGCACGTCCAGAAAGGCGGCGGCTCCCGCACCGGCACCTTTTCGGGCGAGGATGCTACGGTGGTGAAAATCGGCGCTGCCGGCTCTCCTGTCTCGGGTCCGCAGTTCGGAGGTGGCTCTGTAACGGGGGGCGTCTGGTATACCGGCAATGATTTCCCGGCGCAGTATAAGAATACCTATTTCTTTGGCGATTATGTCGGCGGCTGGATCAAGACCTCTACGTTTGATGCCTCAGACAACCCAAAATCGATCAGCAACTTTGTGGACAACGGAGCCGCAGTGGTAGCCATAGCCACTAATCCGGTTTCAGGAGGGCTCTACTACATCAACTACGCGGCACAGTTGCGCAAAATCAGCTATGGCGCCGGCTCCAATCAGCCTCCTACAGCTGTTGCGTCAGCCGACAAACTCTATGGCCCGAGCCCGCTTACCATCAAGCTCAGCAGCTCCGGTTCTACCGACCCTGAGGGGCAGGCGCTCCGCTATGAATGGAATTTCGGCGACGGCACCCCTGTTTCGACAGAAGTAAACCCGAGCCATACCTTCAACGCCACAGGCCTGGCCTCTTATCAGGTGACGTTGAAGGTAACTGACACCGGCGGATTGAGTGCCACTACTAACTTGACCATTTCAGTAAACAACACGCCGCCTACCGTACAGATCACCAGTCCGGCGGCTGGTACCAAATACCCTATGACGCAGAGCACAGTGTACAAGCTGACCGCCAATGTAACGGACAAGGAACATGCCGCTTCGCAGCTGAAGTACCAGTGGCAGACGGTACTGCATCACAACACCCATACCCACCCCGAAGCCATCGATACCAATCCATCCACATCTGCCACCATCACACCAGTGGGCTGCGATGGGGAAACCTACTTTTACCGCATCAGTCTGAAGGTCACGGACCCTGCGGGCTTGTCGGCTTCTACTTTTGTGGACCTATACCCCGACTGCGGTACCTCCACCACCAAACCGGTCACCATTTCCTCGCCCGCGAACAATTCTTCGTATACAGTGGGCAGCAATGTGGAGATAAAAGTCAGCTTCACAGACCTGGCCCGCACCTGGACAAAGGTGGAGTACCTGGCCGGAACCACTGTAATCGGAAGCTCGGCCACACAACCCTTTAGCTATACCTGGCAACCCACCACGGCGGGCAGCTACAGCATCACGGCACGAGCCACCGACAGCCAGGGACACACCTCCACTTCCAATCCTATCACGGTGAACATTACGGGGGGCACCACTTCTGGCTCAGGTAAGATCACCAGGGAGTACTGGGCCAACGTGCACGGCACCAGTGTGGCCGCTATACCTGTCAATACCACACCCACCAGCGTGAGTGAGCTCACCAGCTTTGAGGCGCCTGCTCATGCAGGTACCAACTATGGCCAACGCATCAGAGGTTATGTAACGGCGCCGGTGTCAGGCCAGTATACCTTCTGGATCGCTGCCGATGACTTTGCGGAGCTGTGGCTGAGCACGACAGATAACCCGACCCAAAAAGTTCGCATTGCCACTGTTCCCGGCTGGACGTACGAACGCGAATGGACCAAATCACCCAGTCAGCAGTCCGTGAAGATAACGCTGGAGGCCGGCAGGCGCTATTACATCGAGGCCCTGCACCTGGAGGGCGGCGGTGGTGACCATTTGGCTGTGGGCTGGCAGTTACCGAACGGCACCTTAGAGCGGCCCATACCTGGCAGCAGGCTCTCGCCTTTTGGCAGCACACCGCCAACTACCGCTGGCAAGATCACTCGCAACTACTGGGCAAACGTGTATGGCAGCAGTGTGAGTGCAGTGCCTGTCAACACCACACCGACCAGTACTTCTGAGCTCACCAGCTTTGAGGCTCCTGTTAATGTGGGTACCAATTACGGGCAGCGCATCCGGGGCTATGTGACCGCCCCTGCCACTGGGCAGTATACCTTCTGGATCGCGGGTGACGATGTGGCTGAGCTATACCTGAGCACTTCCGAAGATCCAGCCCAAAAGGTGCGTATTGCCTCTGTGCCGGGCTGGACGTACGAACGCGAATGGCTTAAGTCGCCTGGTCAGCAGTCAGCTAAGATTACTTTAGAAGCTGGCAAGCGCTATTATATTGAAGCTGTGCACTTAGAAGGTGGCGGTTCCGACCACCTCGCTGTAGGCTGGCAGTTGCCGAACGGAACATTGGAGCGGCCTATACCCGGCAACCGGCTGTCTCCTTACATTGGCTCAGGTATAGTCGCAAGCTCGGCACAGGCTGTTACCGAAGCACAGGATGTGCAACTGAAGCAGGAGATCAGCGCATACCCTAACCCTTTCCGGGATGAGCTCACATTGCAGCTACCACAAGGTATAACGCAGGTGCTGGAGCTGACGCTTTATGATATGGCCGGCAGAAGAATATTCCAGACAACGGCAGTTCCAGAGATAGTAGACAATAAGCTGCATCTGGATTTCAGTGCCATCAAATTGAACAAAGGTATCTACATGCTCTACTGTACCGATAGCCAGGGCAGGTCCAGTAAGCTAAAGCTCTCTAAACATTGATTGGCAGTTATACTTACGGTCGGCAAATCGCCCCCTGCGGCAGGTGGCGATTTGCCGCTTTTAGAAATTTAGTGCAACCCTACTGTTAAAAGTGTCGGGTGTAACGTATATACCTTGATCAACAAACGCTGTAAAATTAGCACACTCATATGGGCATCAAGAAAATAGTCGATAAAGTAAAAGAAGAAGTAAATGTACTCAAGGGCGATGAGTCCAAAGACAAGCTCTACCAGAACGAGCAGGAATACCCTGACGTGGCCAGTGCTCGGACCGCTTTTGAGGAGTCAAAAAAGAAGCTATTCAATATCAATCTGTGGTCCAACCTGGAGGGTATCAACTCGACCTTTGAGCTGCACGACGAGCGCGGCAGAAAAACGACGGCTGAAGTACCTGAAATTGGCAACTACGTCAAAGTGACACTCCCGGGCGCTGAAGTGGAGAACTGGGTGCAGGTAAACGACATCAGGACTTCCGATAACATGGCTGAGTTCACGGTGCAGCCCAGCAGCAAACCAAACCCACCCACAGACGAGGAAGAAGTAACCGAGCATTTCTTTACAAGCGAAGCGACAAGTACCTTCCGGGTGGAAGTACAGGGCACGAAACTGATCGGTTCAGAGATTGGCAAGAACGAGTACATCAATAACCAGGGTGAAGAATCCGGTGACCGCTCTATGCTAAACACCCTGATCGCGGAAGGTGGCTGGGCTGGTTTCCAGGGCTTGCAATGGGACAAACTGACCAGTTACCTCGTTCATCTGGAAGAAGCAAAACCTGAATAACACATCCTCTTGTTTCCCGCCAAGCAGCAACGGTATGAAAGTTCTGAGTCTGATTCTTTTTCTGTTGTTTCTCACAGGGCTGACCTTGGTACTGCGGCGTATTGAGCATCGTAAAAACCGGAGAAAGTAAGCCTATACCTGCCCTTCTGTACCGATGGGCAGGTATAGGCTTAGGCGTAATGCGGCATTTCCCTTATATTTGGTGAAACAACTGATCTGATCTGAATGAAACGCTTTCTGTTCCTGGCGCTCACCTGCAGCCTTTTGCTGCAAGGCAGTGCCTCTGCCCAGTCGCTGGCCCTCGATAAACCTGTCGAGAAATCACTCAAAAAAGTAAAACCAAACGATATAAAGGCCCACATCAAGTACCTCGCCGACGATCGACTGCTGGGCCGCAAGCCCGGTACCGAAGGTTACCAGATGGCGGTGGACTATGTAGTGGAGCATTATAAAAAGGCAGGTATAGAACCCGGCGGTGAGAACGGCACCTACCTGCAACTGGTACGCTTGCGTCAGTCTTTTCCCGGCAAAGAAGCCAGCATGACGCTAGCCGACTCCATGGGCTCTGAACTGAAACTGACCTACAACAAAGATTTCTCAATATACCCGCATGCCGAAGAGCAGCAGGTGAATATCGAAGCCCCGCTGGTTTTCGCTGGCTATGGCATTAGCGCCCCTGACCTTGGGTATGATGACTACGCGGGTATAGACGCTACCGGGAAGATCGTGGTGGTGATGCGTGGCGCTCCGACGAGCTTCCCTTCCACTGTGTCAGCTTACAGTCGTGATATGATGACGGTGCTGAAGATAGCTGCCGAAAAAGGCGCCGTGGGCGTACTCGTGGCAACCGACAACCCAAAGGCCGGCGTTGCGAATTTGCAGGGCGGTACTTACAGCGTGATGGACCCGAATGGCAAAGTAGCCGTGTCTCGCAACTACGTTTCGGATAAGATCCGCGTGCTGGCCAATATCAATGCCACAACCTTTGAGCAACTTCTAAAAGGCACAGGTATAGAGATGGCTAAACTGGGTGAGCAACTGAAGCAGGGAAAACCTGCCTCTACACCACTTACTCATACTCTGCGCACCAGCTACACCTCTACTTATAAAGATTTTGAAAGCCACAATGTGATTGGCAAGATCACCGGCTCTGACCCGCAGCTGCAAAATGAATATGTGGTGCACAGTGCGCACCTCGACCACGTGGGTGTTGGCCGCGCCGTTAACGGTGACTCCATCTACAATGGTGCCCACGACAATGCATCAGGCGTAGCCAGTGTGTTGGAAATCGGTAAAGTCTACTCGAGACTGCCGGAGAAACCAAAGCGCTCGTTGCTGTTTGTGATGGTGACCGCCGAGGAAATGGGACTATTGGGCTCTGCGTATTTTGCCCGTTACCCAACTGTACCGGTAGAGCAGATCGTGGCGAACATCAACACGGACATGCCTACGATCATTGCGCCGCTGTTATCTGTAGTAGGCTTGGGCTCGAATCACTCTACACTGGAAAATGAAGTAGCTGCGGCCGCACGGCATTTGGGTATGACCGTGGAAGAAGATCCTGAACCGGAGCAAATGCGCTTTATTCGCAGCGACCAGTACAGCTTCGTGATGCAAGGTATACCTGCCCTGCACATCAAGTATGGCAACAAAACCAAAGACGGACAGAACAACCTGAACAAGCAAGTGGAGCAGTGGCGCGCCGTGCACTACCACAAGCCACAGGACAACTTCAACGATACGTTCGACTTCAATGCCGGTAAGAAATATGTGCAGCTGAATTTCCTGATCAGCTACCAGGTTGCCACCGCAACCGAGCGGCCAAGCTGGAAAGCCGGCGACTTCTTTGGAAGCCGTTTTGGAAGGCAGGCCAATTAACAACAACAGATCTCTAAAACAAAAAGAGCTGCCCCATTACAGGGCGGCTCTTTTTGTTAGTACATCAGTTCATAATACTGATGCGCCATGCGGTCGGACTCGAAGTGCGGCATCACATCGCGCATGCTTTGCTTCACGATACTCATCCACTTTCCACGATCTTTATAATAGGTCGGGATCACCTCATTTTCAAGAATGCTCATCAGGTTCTTGTGATCGATCTCATCCTGCATAGAATCTGGCAGATTGCTGTCAACCACCGGGAGCACAAAGCTGTTTTCGCCGTGGCGGGCAAACTCCGGAAGCCAGCCGTCCAGCACAGAGAGATTCACGGCACCGTTCATAGCAGCAGTCATACCACTGGTTCCCGATGCTTCGCGTGGGCGACGCGGCGTATTCAGCCAGATGTCGGCTCCCTGCTTTAATTTCTTGGACAATCCGATTTCGTAGCCGGTCAATACGGCGAAGTTCTTGCGCTGATAAGAAAGATTCACCAGGCTATTGAAAACGCTCACAGCTCCTTCATCAAATGGGTATGGCTTACCGGCCCAGATCACCTGCACAGGCTGATCTTTCTTGGCGATCATGTCAAAGAACCGTTCTATGTCGTGCACCAGCAAATCAGCTCGCTTATAGGCGGCGAAACGACGGGCCCATACTACGGTGAGCACGTCTTTCCGGAACAGCTTGCCTGTCTGATCAGCTACTATCTCAAAAAGATCCTGCTTCATTTCGGCTTTGCGTTGTACTAAAGCCTGGTTATCGTCACGCTCCAGGGCCTGCCGCATGGTATTGTCCATCCAGAAGCGGGCGTTCTGAGCGTTGGTGATCGCTTTGATCTCGCATACATTTTCGTTTTCGTACCACATATCGCGGGCCACCTGCCCATGTAGTTGCGACACGCCATTGGCTACTTTCGCGATCCGCAGGGCAGCCAGGGTATAGTCAAAGAAATTGCCGTGCATACCTGTCATGCGACGCGCCTCTTCCAATGATGTTTTGTTGAAGAAAGACATATTGTTGAGCAGGTGAATGTCGTGCACCTCGTTACCGGCTTTTTCAGGTGTATGGGTCGTGAACGCGATGCGCTTCCGCATATCTTCTGTATTGCCAAACTTCTCGTGCAGGTAAAACGCCAGCGGCAGCGCATGCCCTTCGTTCATGTGATAGATATCGGCTCCACCCAGTTCTTCAACTACTTTGGCACCGGCTATACCTAACACAATGCTCTGCGCAATGCGGGTTGAAGGCTCCCTGTCGTAAAGATGGTAGGTGATGGTTCTGGCGAGGTGGTCATTTTCGACGATATTGGTAGTCAGAAAATACATAGGCACTGTTCCAAATACTTCAGGACGTAGTACCAGGGCTTTTACTTTCACAGGGTGACCGTTTACGTTCACCGTCACCATGATACCCGTATCTTCCAGGTAGGTATAGTACTTTTTCTGAAACTGCACCCGCATGGTCTGATCATCATTTCGAACTTGATCATAGTACCCATACTTCCAAAGGATTCCGATCCCGATCATGTTCTGCCGCAGGTCATGCGCACTGCGCATATGCGAACCAGCCAGAAATCCCAAACCACCCGAATAGGTCTTGAGGGCTTGGTGTATGCCAAACTCCATGCTGAAGTAGGCCACGCGTTTCTGATACTTCTCGTTGATCTCGTATGGATGATACCACTTGCTGTATGCTTTCATAAATAATTGCTACTTGGTTTTGTTGCCAGTCCTCCCAATGATCATCATCTAAGGACTCAGCGGTTAAAAGTATTGGAATAAGCAAACAAAGGAAACCATACACCCTGTATAAATCCCTCTGTTTACCTGCTCCTCCATTTGAGCCTGATGACCGGAACTGCACGGTCATATCGTTGAAAACCTGCAATCTGTACCACGCTCAAAAAAGCTTAAGTACAATATACTTATAACATTGTCAAAGTGATACAGTTTATTTCAAGACCCGGTTTCGAGTTTGGACAAAAAAGGCCCTCCCATATAGGAGAGCCTTTTTTACTTGTTTTGGGCTGAGACTTTATTTTGCCAACAGCATCTTGTTGGAGTATACCTTGTCGCCCGCTTCTACTTTGTAGATGTAAGTACCGGCTGGCAGGCTACCGGCTCTGAAGTCAATACGGTGCTCACCGGCTGATTTCCTTTCCGATACCAATGTGCGCACTTTCTTGCCCAATATATCATAAACTGCAACCGTGACAGGTCCATCCTGCTCTACAGCGTAACGAATGGTGGTCACTTCTGTAAACGGATTCGGATAGCTGACAAGCTTGCCTTCTTCCGATATAGCCAGGTTGGAGGTGCTCTCCGCCGCAAGCGGTTGCTCGCCACTGTTCCACAGTCCGTGGGTACGCGTTATGATCACAGCAAAGTCAGCGCGTGTCACATCCTGCAAAGGCTTAAAGCTGGCATGCAGTACTGGCTCTAAATCATAGGGTGCCTGCGTGGCGGTAAAGAAGGCGTTGATCATATTCAGTTCAAGGGCCACACTCACATAGCCTTCCAGTCCGGCAGGTATAGCAGCGGCGTCCTCTATTGGATAGCTCTTGCCATTGTATGTTACGGTTGGTGTTTTACCATTGCGCTGCAGAGCGTATTCCTGCAAGCCCAATGCCTGCACAAGAGAGTAAGCTACTTCCGCACGGTTTACTTTGCCATTCGGAGAGAATTTACCAGGGCCAGCAGGTAGCATGATGCCATGTTGTACATGTTTCTGATCACGCAGGGCAGCACCTGTAGCTATTACTGATTCAGCGATCAGGTTGCGCTCTTTCACATCTGTCAAGGTATAGGCACCGCTCACTGGTAACTGCTGCCGTATACCTTCTCCCATCATCAGGTAGTCTGCCATATCGATACGCTTGAGTAACTCGTCTGGCTTGAAACTACCACCACTCAAGCCGTCAGCCAATCGGGCACTTACCGCCAGCATGATCGACGATTCGGCCGGGTGACCCGCTATATCATTTAGCCCAGATGTACCGGCAGCTGTCATCATGTTCACGGCACCGCTGATCTGCTCCGGAAAAGCGACACCATTTAAACCTGAGATGCGCAATGTCCAGGTACCTGGTTCAGGGGATGCTACTGCCACACCACGGTCGTAGCTCAAGGCAAACAGTGCAGGTATACCCGAGCGTGTCTCGGCACCAGATGGTGAGATCAGGGACAGGTTCACTGGGTTGCCTGTTTCGCCTTGCAGACCTGTTGTCCTGATCTTGGCTTCGATGGCGGTTGTGCCTTCTGCCACCTGGAAAGTATAGTTGTTGGTAGCTGTCGTGGCAGGATTGTAGTCGATGGTAAAGTTCTCCACTACATTGTTGGTGTTCACATTGCTGCGGAAAGTGCGGTTCATGTTCAGTGTAGAGCCGTAAGGCGCCGATGTACGGTATACCCTATCAACAGCGGCGTAGGCATTTACATAGCCGGCACCTACCTCCCATTTTTCTTTGTTCGGTATGTTGGTGGCGGTTTGCTGAAGTATCTCTTTTACCTGATAAGGAGTCAATGCCGGGTTAGCTTCCAGCAGCAGTGCCACGATACCTGCCACATGCGGGGCAGCCATGGAGGTGCCACTCATGTGGGTGTAATAAGGCACATGAGCCGGATCCAGTTCAGTTGCATCTTTATCGATGGATAGCGATGACACCGGCGCAATGACACGTGCTGCAATAATGTCCACACCCGGTGAAGTCACTGTCGGACGGTCTTCCCAGGTATAGGTCTTGCCGTCGAGCGAGAAAGAGCCACCTTTGTTTTTGATGCCGCGCGAAGAAAAGTCCGCCAGACGACCTGACTTGTCGCCGGCCGCCACTGCGATCACCCATGGGGCTTTCTTATACTGACCGGTGATGGTGCCAGATCCCGGGCCAGAGTTACCTGCTGAGAACACGACCACGATGTTGCGGTCTACACAGCGCTTGGTGGCCAAAGTAATTGGGTCAGCCGGATTCACCTCTGTACCTGTGTCGCTAGTCGTTCCAAAGGAGTTGGTGATTACCCGGATATTATAGCGTGCCTGGTTGGTAATGGCATAGTCGAAGCCGGAAAGCACATCCAGCAAAAGCAAAGCCGCACCAGAACCGTAACCGATCAGATCAGCACCCGGCGCCACGCCTTCATACAAACCCTGAGAAGCCTGTCCTGTTCCACCCACTATACCTGCCACGTGTGTACCATGACCGCCTGTGGCATCGGTGTTTGGTACATTTTCTAAGATCAGGTAAGGCAGTAGCGTCGAAACGGCATTAAGGTTAGTGGCAGCCGTCACGTTTTGCTTCAGGTTGCGGCCAAACTGCAGGTCAGGGTGCGTACCATCCACGCCACTGTCATTCACCACAACGCCTACGCCCTTGCCCGTAAGCGGGAGGCCTCCATTGCGGCTCATAAACACCGGCTCGGTGCGCAGCTTGTCCACCCCGGTCAGGGCGGTGCCAGAGTTGTTCTCATACTGAAGCGACTCGTTCAGGTATAGCGACAGCACACGTGGACTTTTGGAGAGAAGTTCGATTTGCAGGCCTGTGGCTAACACACCGGCAATAGGAAGTGATTTGAGGGTAAGCCCCTTGGTAATACCAGCCTGCGTGAGGGCTGAAAGGTCAAGTAAAGTGGGAGCGCTTTCTCCTTTGAAAGTAACTACCACCTGCACTAGTTTGGTTTTATCTGTAATGGCAGCCCGAAGTTTGCTGTCCATATAAGCCTGCGCAAAAACTTGACTGATCGCCAACAGGCAGAATACAACTACTGCTAAGAGTTTTCTCATAAAACAGGGATTAATAAAAGTGTTACATAAGGTGTATTAAAAAAATAAACCGACTTATCCGGAGAGAAAGCCGCTGGGTGATAAAAAGGATTTTTGTTAATTAAGATGTCTGTATAAAAAGTCTAATACGGTGCACTCTCACAGAAAAATTATATTATAAAAACAAGGTGTAGCATCTAAAACAGATAATGCCAGTATAATTCATCTTTTGAGCCTACCCGGCTACTTCAAAAATTCATATCACAAATTATGTTATAACACTAGTTCACATGTCCATGTGACACCATTAACTGGGGGAGTTGAATGCATCTTCCAGAAATGGGGAAATATAAACCGGGGGAAATGTGAGTTCAGTTGCTTGTACCTGTGTGGACTGATCTTTTACTTTGCAGGCGCTGAAAGCAAACTTACCTCAAGCTTCAATTACTGATGATTCAATACATAGCTTATCCGACACTTTCTCCTGCTTTATCCGAGGAGCTTCAGAACTACATCACAGGAGAATTCGGGCATGTACCCTTTGTGCAGCAGCGCAGCTGGGCAACGCCTGACTGGACTGTGCTATTGGAGGAGGAAGGTAAGGTGGCTACCTTCTGTAATATTGTAGAGCGCGAGGTCATAGTGGATGGTCATCGCCGAAAAGTGGCAGGCATTAACAATGTAATTACCCCTGCCGCGCACCGGGGCAAAGGCTACGCCAGCAAGGTGTTGCGAGAAGCGAATAAGTTTCTTTTTGAGAACCTCCAGGCTGAGATAGGACTGCTGCTCTGTGCTGACGCCCTTGTGCCTTTCTATGAACGCCTGGGATGGTATACGGTGGATTGCCGACTCGTGTATGATCAACCCAACGGACAGGAGGAATATGACTCGAATGTCATGCTGTTGACTGATCAGTCTATTGCCCGGCTGGCACCCTCGCACATTGACTTGCAAGGGTTACCCTGGTAATAAGCTTATTCAAAAAGCATCCCCATCTTGCCCATCTGGTAGTCACGCATGGCTTGCATCACCTCGGTCTGACTGTTCATCACAAAAGGTCCGTGCATCGCCAACGGCTCTTCCAATGGCTTGCCGGCCATCAGCAAAAGGCGGGTGTCTTCTTGCGCTGTCAGGCTGCAGCCATCGCCGTCACGGTTGAATAGCACCATGTTCAGTCCTTCGACCAGACCGAAACCTTCTAGCATGATCTGACCATCCAACAGGTATAAAAAGGCATTGTAGTCAGCAGGTAGAGGTATAGCGCAAGTGCCTCCGGCTTTTAAAGTGATTCTTAGAGCCATGACCGGGCTTGGGGTGCGAACAGGCCCCTGCAAGTTTTTGTAGGTGCCGGCCACAACAGCTATCTGCACGCGTTCATTGTCTTCGGTAACGGTGGGAGTGTCTTCGGCTTGCAGAGGAAAATAGGCAGGCTGGTCCATTTTGTTCGCCTTAGGAGTATTTACCCATACCTGCAGGATTTCCTGTATACCTCCCTGCTTTTGCATTTCATGGGGTGGGCGCTCACTGTGCATGATTCCTCTACCGGCGTTCATCCACTGCGTGCCGCCTGCCCACACGACACTGTCGTTGCCGCGGGAGTCACGGTGTTGCACGCCTCCCTGGTACACAAACGTAACCGGCGAAAAACCACGGTGCGGATGCGGGTCCACCCCTAGTTTATAAGGATAGTCTGATTGCGGTATCGTGGTGGTATGATGATGCAGCAGCAAGAACGGATCATGCTGCTCTACCTGACTGGTAGGCAGTGGCTGCCGGATTGGCAGACCACCCATATCTGTTTCTTCAGCAAAAAGGAGTCGGGCGACGCTACGGTTCTGTTGCATGGCGCTTTCGGTCTATGGATTGTACCTCAAGATACGAAAATACCACAACCACAGCACTATTGCCCACACCAAAACGCAAGCAGCTTGGGCGTCTATCCTTTCAGAAATCTAGTTTGTTTTAAGAGATCAATCCGCGTTGCAATGCAAACTTGATAAGTGCGGCCGTATTACGGGCTTTGGTTTTGTCCAGCAGATTTTGACGGTGTGTTTCAACGGTACGCTTACTCGTAAACAGCTTCTCGGCGATCTCAGCATTGGTATAGCCTTCACCGATTAGCGACAGCACTTCGAGCTCCCGCTTGGACAGTTCTCGGTGCTCCTCCCCGTTTCCGTTTGATGACTGAATCTCAGTTGGCAGCTGTTTCACTTTACGCAGCAGTTCCAGGGTCACATCAGGGCTGATGTAGCGGCAACCTTGCGCTATGAGTTGCAGGGCACAGTAGAGTTCGTCTTTGCCCGCATTTTTAAGAATGTAGCCGGAAGCGCCTAGTTCCATCATGCGGTTCACGTATTTTTCGTGGCTCAGCATAGAAAGTACCACGACTTTCAGATCCGGATAGCGTTTGAGGATATGGGCAGCCGTATCAAAACCATCCATCCCTGGCATACTGATATCCATTAGTACTATATCAGCGTCAACTTCGGGTAACAAATCCAGCAATTCACTGCCACTGGCAGCTTCACCTACCACACGTACAGCCACGTGGTCCTGCAGCAGTGCTTTCAGGCCATCACGCACTATTTTATGGTCATCAGTGATTATAAGGTTTATCATGTTTTAAGTTTGAGTCAGAGGTTAAAAATTGTACCTCTCTGTCCGGCAATCATCGAGTTTATGATCGTAGCAAAAAAGCCGGTTACGACATAAAGAAGAAATGATGGTTTGATGCTGACCTTTAGGAATGCCTTCCCGCCAGACCCATCTGATGACAATTTTCCTAATAAATTACTGAATGTCCAATCTCAGCTCTCTCACATTTGACTTAAATTTGAACAGTTAGCAAAAATTCAGTATTTCCTACAGCTCCTTATACGTATTAACAACAGTATCAAACAGAAATAAACAACTAACGGAACCAAATTTATACGCATTTTACGTCAAGTACTGTTTTCCCAGCATGTTACTTACTATCTTACAAGGTATAAGGAATACCAGAAGTACAGCCTGAATCATGTTTTTGCGTATGATAGGCATTATAACAAACCGCTCCTTTTTTGACTGCAAAACGAATTTCCGAAGAGTTCCGGTGGCAGTGTGAAAGGATGAAAACGACGATAGATGAAAACTTTTAGCGTTACAACAGACACGATTGGCTCAGGAGCTTTGCTCCGGTTCAAAGGAGAGCTTGACGCCAGTTCGTCTGTTTACGCCGACAATGCGCTGGAAGAAGCGATTGCCTCCTCCTCAGGTTTTGTACTAATCGAATGCAGCGAACTGACTTATATCTCGTCAGCCGGGTTGGGTGTGTTGCTTTCCGCCTTCCAGGCCTGCAACCTAAAGGAAATGGAACTGGTCATGGTGAATATGCAACCTAAAATACGAAACGTGTTTGAGATCCTGGGCCTTGATCGCCTGATCAAGTCAGCAAGTACCGTGGAAGATGCCAGGCAGATGATTGAAAAGTAAAATAAAAAGGGGCCACCATTCGGAGGCCCCTTTTTATTTTCAACCTAAAATTTGTTATCTGTCCCAGTCACTGCCAAAGCCCTGGTCCGATTGGCCCCGGCGCCGTTGCTCTCTGCGGGAGTAGTCGTAGTCGGAGCTGCTGTAACCGCCCGAACTGCCTTGGGAGCTCTGCCCGGAACTGCTACCCATATCACGCTGCGAACCGCTATTTGGTCTGTAGCCCGCATTGCCGGTGTTGCTGTATGGTCCTCCACTCCATGGCCCAGCACCACTTCCGAAATAGCCCCCCCCCATGGAGCCTGATCCACCGCTGCCATAATCGGAGCCCCGTGGGAAGCCCATAGAGCTACGACCGTAGCCACCCGATGACTCACCGTAGCCGGCTGAATTTCCATAATTGCGCTGGGAGTCGCTCAAACCTTGGTTAGCCTGTGAACTACCATACGAAGAGCTTTTAGAGGCGCCGTACTCTCCTTCACTGGAGCCTGCTCCGTAGGCGGAGCCGCTTCGTCCGTAGCTGCTGCCTTGCGAAGAGGCACCGTAGCCTTGTGAGCTGCCATAGGGGCTACCGCTTTGAGACTGTCTGCTCTGTTGCGAAGAAGTGCCATAGTCTGACATGCGGCCGCTGTAACCACTGCTTTCGCTTTGTCCTGAACGGTAGTTACCGCCATAGTTGCCACTATCAGCACGCTGTGGGCTGTACCTGCCCATGTGTGACTGACCGTAACGGCTACCTTGGCTTTGATTGCCTGAGCTGTATGCTGATGAGCGGTAGCCTCCGCGATCAGATTCGCCTGAATAAGGGTAGTGAGAATCTCCTCTTCTCTGTCTGTGACTATACTCGTCTTCATCACCAGTTATACGTTCCCAGGCATTGCTGATTTTATTGCCTAACCGATCGAATATACCGCGTTCTTCCTGGTGAGAACGATCCCGATCCTGCGAACGATAACCTCTTCTACTATAGTCATCCTGATAATCTCTTGCCATAGCTTGCTGATTAATGTATTTATAGAACTTATTAAATATGTACTTAGACAAAACTCGCTTTTATTAAACGGTTTATCTAATGGCAGGTTTTTAGTTTGACATGCTCTAACCGTTCTTTTACATAAAAGGTGTACAAATACTGATGCGGAATCAGTAGATGACAGGCTTTCTAAAATATGGTCAGGCTCATACACTCATTTTTAAAGCGACAGGTCTTCATTTACTCCTTCTGCTTTCTCCCAAAACACGTCCAATCCGTACTTATCATATGTAGGTGTCTTTTGACCGAGTCCTGCATGGCGCGGACCTGAACCTGAACTTTGAAAGCAAATGAAAATACTTGAACTGAGGATCATGCGTGGGCCTAATTACTGGTCCATCAAGCATCCTAAAATCATCGTGCTGAAGCTTGACCTGGAAAACCTGCAGGATGTTCTCACCAATGAAGTGCCACAGTTTCCGGAGCGCTTAGAGAAACTTTTCCCGGGTATGTATGAGCACCGTTCCTCGAAGGGCACACCGGGTGGTTTTTTTAGGCTGGTGCGTGAGGGAACCACCTTCAGCAAAGTAATACAACACATTGCGCTCGAGCTGCAGACACTGGCAGGTATGAGCAGTGGCTATGGCAGGCGCTATGCCGGCCCTGCAGCAGGGGTAGACTATGTGGTGTTCTCTTACCAGCAGGAGCGTGCCGGTGAGTATGCGGCCCATGCGGCCGTGCGCATCACCGAACTGATGGCCAAAGGCAAAAAGCCCAGTATCGTACAGGATATTGCCAAGCTGCACCAGATCCGGGAAGACGAGTACTTCGGCCCGAGTACAGAGGCGATCGTGTCTGAAGCGGTGAGCAGAGGTATACCTTACATCAACAACCAGCGGAGCGGCCTCATACAACTGGGCTATGGCATACACCAAAAGCACATTCAGGCTGCCATGACTTGCCGCACCTCCTGCTTCGGGGTGGAAAATGCCGGCAACAAGAACGCGACCAAGCTGATACTGGACGACGCAGGTATACCAGTGCCACGTGGCAGCATCGTGACTGACGCAGACGAATTGGAAGAGGCTGTGGAAGAACTGGGCTACCCCATCGTGGTAAAACCATTGGATGGCAACCAGGGGAAAGGCGCCACTGTCAACATCCATACCTGGAAAGAGGCGCAGCGGGCTCTCACTGAAGCCCAGTGCTACTCTAAAAACGTGATGGTAGAGCAGTTCATCACCGGTGACGATTACCGCCTGCTGGTGATTAACGGCAAGTTCATAGCGGCTGCCAAGCGCACACCGGCCATGGTCACCGGCAATGGCATCTCAACCATACAGCAATTGGTAAAAGAGGTTAACAAAGATCCCCGACGAGGTATAGGTCACGAAAAGGCACTCACCCATATTAAGGTAGACAAGCATACCCGCAGCCTGCTCAAAGACAAAGGCCTGACGCTGCAATCGGTGCTACCCGAGGGCGAAGTGCTCTACCTGAAAAGCACTGCTAATCTCAGCACGGGTGGTACCGCTACGGACGTGACGGATCTGGTGCACCCTTACAATGTACTGATGGCAGAACGCATCGCCGGCATAATTGGGCTCGATGTGTGTGGCATCGATGTCATGACGACTGATATAGCCATACCCCTGCCCGAAACACGCGGCGCCGTGATCGAGGTCAATGCCGCACCAGGCCTGCGCATGCACATCTCCCCTACCGAAGGCCTGCCCCGCAATGTAGCCGAGCCGATCATCAACATGCTCTTTCCGCACGGTAGCCCGACCCGTATACCTATAGTGGCGATCACAGGTACCAATGGTAAAACCACTACTACCCGCCTGGTGGCGCACATGCTCAAGTTTAAAGGTTACCAGGTCGGCTATACCACCACCGACGGCATTTACATACAGGATAATAAGATCATCAAAGGCGATACGACCGGCTCATTCAGCAGTGAGTTTGTGCTAAAAGACCCTACCGTGAACTATGCTGTGCTGGAATGTGCACGGGGGGGCATGCTGCGTTCTGGCCTGGCCTTCCGGCAGTGTGACATTGGCATCGTGACCAATGTGTCGGCTGACCACTTGGGGCTGGGTGACATCTACACAGTAGAGGAAATGGCTGATGTGAAGGCTGTGGTCCCCCGCACCGTGTGTCAGAATGGGTATGCCGTGCTTAATGCCGATGATGACCTGGTCTACGATATGGCCACCGGTCTGAGCTGCAAAATAGCCTTATTCAGTCTGGACGAAAACAATCCCCGCATCCTGCAGCACATCAGCAAAGGTGGACTGGCCGCCGTACTCGAAAACGGATACATATCTATCTTCAAGAACACCTACAAGATCCGGGTCGACCGGGTGGCGGATATTCCGCTGACATTTGGGGGACGTGCCCGCTTCAATATTCAAAACGTGCTGGCAGCAACGCTGGCCGGCTACATCAACCACTTCGAGATAGCTGAGATCAGAACAGCCCTGCGCACCTTTATACCTTCCGCTGAAACCACGCCGGGCCGCATGAACCTGTTCAAGTTACCGCGTTATGAGGTGCTTATTGACTATGCCCACAACATCGCCAGCATGGAGGCCATTGCCGACTTTATAGACAACGTGCATGCAAGCTACAAGATAGGCATCGTAGCCGGTGTGGGCGATCGTCAGGAAGAAGACACGATTGAGATAGGCAGGATCGCGGCAGAGACGTTTGACGAGATCATCATCCGGCAGGATAAGGACCTGCGCGGCAAGACCGGACAGGAGATCAACAGCCTGATCAAGCAGGGCATCATGTCTGCCAAACCCAACATGAAAGTAACGGAGATCAACCAGGAAACACGTGCGCTCGCACATGCCCTGGAGTATGCTCCGGAGGGGGCTTTCATAGCCCTTTTTTCGGAGGATATTCCAGAGTCAATTAAGCTGGTGGAAAGTTTCCGAATCATCGAGCACCGACACATTTCCTCACTGGAGCAGGACTCGTTTTAGATAGGCTTCCGGCATGCAGTAACTATCCTTAGTTTTAGGGACAGCCGCTGCATGCCGGGCTTTTTCTGCCCAAACCGGAAAAACAACACATCGTATTATCATGACTCACCTAAATGAAACGAACTACAATGAAAAAATTTGCAATCGCGATACACGGGGGTGCCGAAAGCATAAAACCAGGAGAACTCGATAAGAAAATGGAAACGCTCTACCGGGAGGGACTGGAGTCAGCCCTGCAGGCAGGCTATGAGGTACTGGAGAAAGGTGGCAGCGCACTGGATGCCGTAGAAGCCGCTGTTAACAGCATGGAGGATAACCCTGTATTTAATGCCGGACGGGGTGCAAGCCTTACTCAGCGCGGCGAGGTGGAATTTGATGCGGCCATTATGGATGGCAATACCCTGCGGGTTGGCGCCACGGCAGCAGTACGCTATGTCAAAAACCCGATCAGCCTGGCTAAAACAATTTTGCAGAAGTGCGACCATTGCCTGCTGGTCAGTACCGGAGCAGAAGAGTTTGCACTTCGCCACAAGCTGGAGCTCAGGGAACCAGAGTATTTCGTATCTGCTGAAAAAGACGAAGCCTGGCGTGAATTGCAACACAAGCAATCAGAAAAGAAAAAAACCATGCCCGGCTCTATGGCTGACACGGTAGGCGCTGTTGCCCTGGACATCAATGGAAACCTCGCCGCAGCCACTTCCACAGGCGGACTGACAGGACAGCTTAAAGGCCGGGTGGGCGATACCCCGATCATTGGTGGCGGCACCTTTGCCGATAATGAAGTCTGTGCCGTGAGTTGCACCGGCGAGGGTGAAGTGATCTTGCGCGGCGTGCTGGCGCATGAAATCAGTGCGATGGTCAAGTATGCAGGCAGTTCGCTGCAGAAGGCGGCAGATCACGCTGTGAACCTACACGCCGATAAACTACAGGGCGATAAAGGGATACTGGCCATGGATACGGAAGGCAAGCCTGCTTTCGCTTTCAACACAGGTTTCATGAAGCGTGCTTACCGGTCAGCAGATACCGAACCGTTTGTGGCTTTATGGGAGTCGGAAAAATTCAAGCCAGTTGCCAGGCTAAAAGAAATGGAAAAATAGCCTGCTGCTGCATACGCTATACCTGACGAGCGCTGTATAACCGGATACACAGCGCTCGTCTTCTTTTGTAACGCTGTGCAGATATCAAACGACCTTATATAGATTTTTTAAATTTATTTAGCCCTGGGGCTTGACTTTACGTAAAGCAATATTAACTTTGAAACTCAAAGTACTTTATAATGAACCAGCAGCAAGACCAGTTAGAAGCCCTGCATGAGATCCGTAACATCATGGATCGCTCCTCCCGCTTTATCTCCCTGAGCGGATTGTCCGGCGTATTTGCAGGCCTGTCGGCGCTGGCCGGTGCGGCTGTGGTCAAGTGGTACTTCACGCAACACAGCATCAATTACTACAATGACCTGACCAGCAACTTCAGTCGTAATAATGTCCTTTTTGTGTTAGCGGTAGCCGTTGGTGTATTGGTACTGGCATTCAGTACGGCCACCTATTTCACGGCACGCAATGCCCGCAAAAAGAACCAACGCACCTGGGACAATCAATCCAGGCGACTGGTTTTGAACCTGGCTATACCTTTGGCTACAGGAGGTGTGTTTTGCGCTGTTCTGCTGTATCATGGCATTCTATACCTGGTAGCACCCGCCATGCTGGTTTTTTATGGACTGGCGCTGCTCAATGGCAGCAAGTATACCTTGGGCGATATTCGTTATCTGGGTATTATTGAGATCATCATTGGTCTGGTTGCCTGTGTGTTTGTAAGCTATGGCCTGATGCTCTGGACCCTGGGCTTTGGCATCCTGCACATTGTATATGGCGCGCTGGTGTACTTTAAATACGAACGCTAGCAGACCGGTGAAAGAGTATCTCGAAAATATAAACAAGGCCTTCGAAAGCAAGGCGCGGCTGGGCATTATGTCAGTGCTGATGGTAGAAGACAGGGTGGATTTCAACACCCTGAAAGAAACCCTGCAACTGACCGATGGCAATCTGGCCAGTCACCTGCGGGCGTTGGAGGAAGCCAAATACCTGCAGGTGGAAAAGCAGTTTGTGGGCCGCAAACCCAATACAACTTACCATGCAACGGATGCTGGCCGTGAGGCTTTTAAAAGTCACCTGGATGCGCTGGAACAGTTGATTTTGAATAACAGGCAAAGCGATTAAATTTTTTTTGTCGCTTTACTTTGAAACTCAAAGTACTTTAACAACACTCAAACATAATTCATAATCTTTAACTCAAATTAAGATGGTACAGCAACAAGATTTTCAAAACCAACCTGTGCAGCTAGCTGCTGCAGGTAAGCGAGCCCTGTCAGGCGCCGTGATCGGACTCGCCTTGATCAGCCTCTTTCTGGCTGGTGTCAACTCACCTGACCCTGCCTGGGGAAAGCTGTGGATGATCAGGCCCCTGATTATTGTACCTATGGCTGGTGCGCTCGGAGGTTTGATCAATTACTTTCTACTGCAGTATCACCACAAGTTTGGAGTCCACAGAGCAATTGCCATAATCCTTAGTGCAGTGATTTTTCTGGTTGGTTTATGGCTTGGCTTTGTGCTGGGTCTGGTAGGCACGCTCTGGCATTAAGAGGCAAGTGTCAAACCGCTCACTTAATTATGAAAATTAACCCACAAGCAGCCCCATGAAAGAGCAAATTTTATCTCATCTTGACAATCCCGGGCAGTTGGAGAAACTGTACCGTTCCAATAAGGCCGGCTTTAAGCAGGAGTTCAGCGGCTTATACCCACAGCTACAGGACAAGGCACTGGCAGCGTTCTGGTACGAAAGGCTTTACTATGAAGCAGAAGAGGTTTTCTGGCGCTTCAACCGGGAGTTTCTGTTTATCGTGATCGCTGCGCTGGTAGCAGGTATACTGGTCAAGCTGCCGGCTATCTTCCCGATCAATGAGGAGTTCTACTATCCCCGCAACATTGCCTTCTTTGTATTTCCTGCTTTGATGGCCTACTTCGCCTGGAGAAACAAGGTGCCTGCAAACAGACTAGCTCTTATCGGTGGGATCACGACAGCCTGTCTGATCTACATCAACGCACTGCCGGACAATCAGAGCGATACACTGGTTCTGGCTTGCATTCACCTACCCTTGCTACTGTGGGTACTGCTGGGCGTATCCTACGCGGGCGATGAACTCCACTTGGCCGACAAGCGCCTCAGCTTCCTGCGCTTTAACGGTGACCTGGCGGTGATGTCAGCGTTGCTGGTTATTGCAGGTGGTCTGATGACAGGTATCACGATTGGCTTGTTTGCGCTGATCGGTCTGAGGATCGAGGAGTTTTACTTTGAGTACATCGTGGCTTTCGGTTTGCCGGCTGTACCGATCGTGGCTTCCTACCTGACCCAGAACAATCCGCAGCTTGTCAACAAAGTGTCGCCGGTTATTGCCCGCATCTTCAGCCCGCTGGTGCTGGTCATGCTGGTGATCTACCTCGGAGCCATCATCTACTCCGGCAAGGACCCTTATAACGACCGGGAATTTCTGATGCTTTTCAACGTGCTCCTGATCGGGGTGATGGCACTCATCTTCTTTTCGGTGGCGGAGAGCACGAACCGGTCAGGCGCTCTATCGGCTGTATGGGTGCTGCTGCTGCTTTCTATCGTGACAGTGGTCGTGAATGGCATTGCACTGTCTGCTATTTCCTTCCGCATTTCGGAGTGGGGCATCACACCCAACAGAGTCGCTGTGATGGGCGGCAACGTCCTCATACTGGTGCACCTGCTCATCGTAACGGTCATGCTTTTCAAAGCCGCCACAAAGAAGGCAGCCATCACGGAGGTTGGGCGCTCCATCGTGCTCTACATTCCGGTTTATTTTGCCTGGACCATCGTAGTCGTTTTCCTTTTCCCCCTGATTTTCGGCTTTGAATAACTCGCAGTAAACATTCATTCTATCATAAAAACAAAACACCTTATGGAAAAATCATTGCAAATCGGGAGTGTCGTCAGCTGGCTGTTTGGCTTCCTCTTTCTGGCTATTGGGTTTATCAATACTTTTTGGGGAAATGATGCCGGCTATGGCCTTTTTGTTATCATCCTATCCCTTGCCTACTTCCCTCCTATGACTGCTATCCTGCAGGAGACAACAGGCTTCTCTGTTCCATTGCCAGTCAAGATCATACTAGGCATCTTCATCCTGTGGTCTGCCGTGGGAGTGGCCGAACTGCCAGACAAGATCGACCTGATGCTGAAGGACTTGTAACACAATTGAATTAGAAATAAAATCATTTTCATCATTAACAATACAGATATGGTAACGCAAAACAAAAGACTTATCGGCATTATACTCACAGTAGTGTTTTTGCTGCTCATCCCGCTTGTCGCGATGCAATTCACCAGCGAAGTAGACTGGGATCTGCGTGATTTTCTGATCATGGGTTTTCTGCTGCTTAGCACCGGACTCGCTGCAGAACTGGTCATCCGGAAAGTGAAAAGCACCGAATCCCGGCTCATCATCATCGGGGTCATTCTCTTGGCCTTCTTCCTCATTTGGGCAGAGCTGGCAGTCGGTATATTTGGTAGTCCATTTGCGGGAAGTTAAGCAACAGCCACATGAAAGCTCAAACCTTAACCTCTAACCTACTCGGCTGGCTATTCGGCATGGTAGTGGCAGCAGTGGGTGTCCTCAATCTGATATTGGTACATCCTGTGCCGGGCATCGCATACCTGCTCATCTCCTTCGTCTATTATCCGCTAACCAATGACTACCTCCAGCGACACCTGGGCTTCTCGATTCCGGTTGTTCTGAAGGTCATGCTGGCCATCGTGCTGGTCATGTTCACACTGGGTGTAAGTGACCTGGGCGATATGATTGATTGACCTGAATTTTCTTTTGGTCGCCGCATTATAACAGAAATTGCTATGGATGCTTAACACATGGCCGTATCTTTACGGTAGAAATTGATCGATCAAAAGACTAATTTAAATGGACAGAATAACAACTGATATATGCATTGTGGGGGCAGGCCCGGTGGGCCTGTTCGCCGTGTTTGAAGCAGGCTTGCTCAAAATGCGTTGCCACGTGGTAGACGCCCTGCCCGTGGTAGGTGGACAGCTAGCCGAGATATACCCTAAAAAACCGATCTACGATATACCTGGATTTCCGTCAATTTTGGCCGGTGAACTGGTAGACAACCTGATGAAGCAGATCGAGCCTTTCCACCCGACGTTCACTCTGGGTGAGCGTGTGGAAGAACTTGACAAGCAAGAGGACGGCTCGTTCATCGTGCGCACTTCCGAAGGCACCGAGATCGCTTGTAAGGTAGTGGCCATTGCCGGCGGACTTGGTTCGTTTGAGCCGCGCAAACCAGCCATCGAAAGCCTCGAAAGTTTTGAGGGCAAAGGCGTGACCTACATGGTGCGCGACCCGGAGCTATTCCGCAGCAAGAAAGTGGTGCTGGCTGGCGGCGGTGACTCTGCCCTGGACTGGGCCATCTACCTGGCTGGCGTAGCAGAGGAACTCACATTGGTTCACCGCGGCTCTACCTTTAGGGGAGCACCGGAGTCAGCTGAAAAAGTGCTGACCCTAGCCGAGGAAGGACAGATTAAACTGCTGCTTAAGTCGAATGTGACGGATGTGCAGGGCAACGGCAAAGTAGATGCTGTGACGGTGCTGATCGACAACCAGACCGAACACAAAATCGAGACAGATTACTTCATTCCGCTTTTCGGACTGGTGCCAAAGCTTGGCCCGCTTGAGAACTGGGGACTGGAACTGGAGAAGGGTGCCATCGTGGTAAATACCTTCGACTACTCTACCAATATACCGGGTGTATACGCAATCGGCGACATCAACACTTATCCGGGCAAACTCAAGCTGATCCTGTGCGGTTTCCACGAGTCAGCCTTGATGGCCCAGAGCGCTTACAACATCATTTACCCGGACAAGAAGTTTGTGCTGAAATACACGACCGTGAACGGCATACAGGAGCTGAGCTAATGGAGGAGCTGATCAACATACACGTAGAGCTGCCAGACGGTAGCCGCGTGACGCTGGAAGCGCCGACTGACATGGGCCTTTCCGTAATGGAAGTGATGAAGGCGAATGAACTTGAGGTGCCTGCCATCTGTGGTGGTATGGCCATCTGTGCTACCTGCCATGTGGAGGTACTCGAAAGCGCCGAACTGCCAGAGCCTGGCGACGACGAAGCCTACATGCTCGAAACCCTGCCACACGCTACTGCAACCAGTCGTCTCTCGTGCCAGCTGCGCGTGAACCCTGACCTGGATGGGCTGGTGGTGCGACTGATGCCGGAAGCCTAAGCGCTATACCTATACCTGAATAATCGGAAAGCCATACCTGCAAGGGTATGGCTTTTTTGTTTGGCTATACCTGCGTACTACTCCTTTCATTCTATCCTCTCTTGTCTAACTGTATGGTCTGAAAATTTGAGATTAAAATGCCCTTATCCTCAACACTATTCCTTTCCCTATACTTATAGAGCACCTCAGACCACCACCATAAAACAGAGAAATAAGGAATAGGCTACTCCCTTTTCAGGATTAAAACTGGCTGGTTTATAGACAAAAAATCTTCTTTGGTCGAATAGTTATTATGCTAGTTTGCATTACATAGTACTATGTGGTACATTAGATATAACTCTTCAGCTTTTTAGCAAGACTGCTGGGAAACGCATTCCTAGTCATAACATAAATAAAGCTATGCTCCCTTGTCTTGCTACAGCATGGCTTTGTACTTCAGTTCGCAGGACGCAATCAAGACGGCAGCTAACAAAATAAACCTATGGCACTACAAATCTCCAACATCTCCAAAACATACGCCAACGGGGTGCAGGCGCTCCAAGATGTTACGCTCACCATTCCCAATGGCATGTATGGCCTTCTTGGGCCTAATGGCGCTGGCAAGTCCACGCTCATGCGAATTCTGGCTACCCTACAGGAGCCGGATACAGGAAGTGTCCACCTGGGTGATATTGACGTGTTGAATCAGAAGGAGGAGGTGCGTCAGACGCTGGGCTACCTGCCACAGGAGTTTGGGGTTTACCCTAAGGCAAGGGCTGAAGATTTGCTCGACTATTTTGCGGTACTCAAAGGCATCACCAACCGGTCCTCCCGAAAAGAAGTGGTAGAAGCCTTACTGAAACAGACCAATCTTTGGGAAAAGCGCAAGCAGAAACTTGGAGGCTTCTCGGGTGGTATGAAACAACGTTTTGGGGTGGCAGTGGCCCTGTTGGGAAACCCAAAGCTGATGATTGTGGATGAGCCTACGGCAGGACTGGACCCTGCCGAGCGGGTACGCTTCCTTAACCTGTTAAGTGAGTTGGGTGAGAACAGCGTGGTACTACTATCAACGCATATAGTAGAAGATGTGAGCGAACTTTGCACCCGGATGGCGATCATCAACAAAGGGCAGATACTGCAGGAAGCGGAGCCACTTAAAGCAGTAGAGGAACTACAGGGAAAGATTTGGCGCCGCATTGTCGAGAAGAGTGCACTTACCCAGTTGGAGCGGGAGTATAAGATCATCTCTACCAAACTGCTAAGCGGACGAACGGCAGTGCATGTCTACAGCGAGGAAAATCCCGGCAACGGCTTTGAACCGGTGGCTCCCGATCTGGAAGACGTGTATTTCACCACCATGGCTGGACATGACCAAAAGCAGGTGATGCAACAGGAAAGAGAGGTGCAGCTATGATACTCTGGAAGATCTTTCGCTTTGAATTCGCCTACCTGATAAGGCGCGTCTCTACCTGGCTCTATTTAGCAGTTCTGCTTGCTCTTACATTTATTATGGCGCTAGGTATCAAACCCGGTGATGGCATATACCCTAACAATACCTTACTCATCACGGCTATTACTGTCATTGGTGGCTTTCTCTGGCTAGTGATCGGCGCATCCACAGCTGGGGAAGCAGCAGCCCGGGACGTGCAGACACGGATGCATCCTCTTGCATACACAACCCCAGTTACAAAGTTCAGCTACCTGGGCGGACGGTTTCTTGCTGCCTTTGCGGTGAATGCGCTCCTGATACTCTCTTTACCATTAGGCACGCTGCTTGCCTTCTACTTGCCAGGTTTGGTTGAGGAGGGATTATTACCGTTCAGGCCATGGGTTTATGGGAATGTCTACTTCCTGATTGCCTTACCGAGTGTTTTTATCGCAACAGCGCTTCAATTCACCTTTGCTGCGCTGAGCCGCCAGGTGATGGCCAGCTATTTAGCCAGCTTGCTGTTAGCCCTTGTTGCCCAGATTATCGCGATTACGGTGGCAAAACTCTTCGGGAACTGGGACCTGGTGAAGTTACTGGACCCGGTTGGTGTCTCGGGTATTATAGGCAATGAACTGCAAACCTGGACGCCCACCGAGAAAAATACGCGACTTGTTTTGCTGGAAGGCATGTTTCTTCTCAATCGCGTCTTATGGCTTGGGGTTGCCATTGGTTTACTGTGGCTTACCTACATTCGCTTCAGTTTTACCACTCCTGAAACGAGCAGCTGGTGGAGTCGCTTTAAACGGCGACCAAAAGCACAGGTCAACACACTTGCTGAAGCCCCAATAGTTAGAGTAGCCGCGATCAAGGTTCCGCAGGTACAGCGAAGCTTCGGCGTTTCCACCTGGTTCCGTCAGGCGCTTATAATTGCCTGGGTATCTTTTAAGAAAATAGCCACGCACCCAGTTGGACTGACGCTGGTAGGTGTTATTGCCCTGGTCTCCGCCGCATTCGGCGATCGCATCATGACTCAGTTTGGGATTCCACTGATACCTACTACCCAGCAAGTAGTAGATTTCCTGACTGCCCCGGTAAGCAATGTCAGTACTCCATGGGTGGTCATACCGCTACTTATCATGTACTTCGTTGGCATGCTTGTTTGGTATGAAAGGGATGCGGGCATAAGCGATATTGCGGATGCAACACCGGTACCGGAATGGGCTCTATTGACTGGTAAGTTTCTAGGGGTGAGCTTTATCATCGTAGTATGGATGGCACTGCTGATGGCCGCAGGTATAGGGATGCAGTTAATGTTGGGCTACGACAACTTGGAATTAGGCCTATACCTGCAGGCACTCTTCGGACTTCAGCTCCTTGACTACCTGCTTTTTGCCCTGCTTGCCCTGGTAGTCCACGTCGTGGTGAATCAAAAACATATTGGTTACCTGGTGGTGCTGTTGGTTTACAGTTTTATGGCCTTTCCTTCCTATTTCAAAGTTGAGCATAACATGCTCATTTTTGGAGCAGACCCGGGGTGGTGGTACACCGATATGCGTGGCTTTGGACACACGCTAGGGCCCTGGCTGTTGTTTAAGCTATACTGGATAGCCTGGGCTTTGCTGTTAGCTGTGGCAGCGCGATTGCTTTGGGTGCGGGGAAGAGAACAGGGTTTGAAGCGCCGTCTTCAATTAGCACATCACAGTTTTACAAAGTCCACAATTTGGGTTGCCGTGATAGGTATAGGACTTGTTGTAACCTTGGGGAGCTTCATTTTCTATAATACCAATGTACTGAACGAGTACCAGACCGGTTCCGACATATTGGAACGGAAGGCGGAATACGAGCGACGCTACGGCCAGTACAGAAACAGTCCACAGCCTCAACTAACGGCTACTAAACTGCACGTCGAGCTTTACCCAGACCAGCAGAAAGCCGGGATCAAGGCAGCGTTTACATTGGTGAATAAGGAGTCATTACCCCTGGATTCCATCCATCTAGGGAGTGTTTCGGGCGTAGCGTTTGGTGATGTTAAATTCAGCCGGCCAGCTGCCAGCGTGCTGGTGGACAAAGAACTCAGCCACTACATTTATACACTAGAGCAACCACTACAGCCTGGCGATTCGCTGCAATTAACCTTTGTAGTGGACTATAAACCACATGGATTCAATCAAAACGGCGCGAACACATTGGTAGTAGAAAACGGCACCTACTTTACAAATTTCGACCTGCTCCCCTCTATTGGCTACCAACACTACAGAGAGATAGATGATGCAGTCCTGAGGAAAAAGCACAAGCTTGCAGCACGTCCAGCGCTACCATCTCTTTATGACCGGGAGGCGCGTAAAAAACCAGTCAGCACAGATCAGATCACGCTTGAAGCCATTATAGGTACCGCGAAGGGTGAAGTAGCCGTTGCGCCGGGGTTGTTGCAAAAAACCTGGACAACAGGTGACCGCCGCTACTTCCACTACAAAACGGATGTGCCGATAGGGGGCGAATACAGCATTTTATCAGGTGACTATAAGGTGCAGGAAAGTAAGTGGAAGGATGTCGCGATCAGGCTTTATTATCATCCGGACCACAGCCAAAACATTGACCGAATGCTCCGAAGCGTAAAAGCTTCGCTGGCTTATTTTACGGAGCAATTTGGGCCTTACCCCTATAACTATCTGACGGTAGTAGAGCGTGCTGGCCCAGGTGGTGGCGCAACTGCCGATGCGGGCATTATCTACTATGGAGAGCAGCATCCTTTGATGAACCCTGATGACAGTCCGAGTGGTTTTGACCTTCCTTATTACATTCTGGCGCACGAAATAGGGCACCAATGGTGGGGTATGGCCAGACTAACGCCTGCAAACGTCGAAGGAGCCGGTGTGCTGATTGAAGGACTTGCCGTTTACTCGGGCATGCAGGTGCTGGAAAAGAACTATGGGGATGGTCATTTGCGGCAATACGTGGATTTTCTGCATTCTTACTTTGAAATGCCCCGCTCCCTTGCAACTGCTTCATTACTCAGGGCTAATGAAGACTTTTTATACTACCGAAAAGGTGGACTTGCTATGCATGTTCTCAGCAAGTACATAGGAAAAGAAAAGGTGAACAGTGCGCTGCGGTCGCTGCTCCAGAAACGCACGTCAGGCGAGATCTCCCTGCCGACTACCCTTGATCTCTTCCAGGAAATCCAGCAGGTTACCCCTGATTCTTTGAGTTACTTGTTAAACGACTTGTTCAGGGAGAACACCTATTGGCGTCTCAAAACAAAACAGTTTGAGGCAGCGCAATCGAAGGATGGCAACTGGCTGGTGACGCTGCAGGTGCAGGCGCAAAAGGTAGTAGTGGACAGTACGGGTAAAGAAAAAGATGTACCGATGAATGACTGGCTGGAGGTCGGCATTTATGAAGAAGGCAAAGGGTTAGACGAGCCGCTATACATGCAGATGCACCGCATCCGGTCTGGCGTGCAGACTATACAAGTGACAGTACCACGAAAGCCCGACCGCGGCGGTATAGATCCGAACAAACTGATGATTGACCTGAGACTGGATGATAATTTGATACAGCTCGGCGGGTAAGTTACACTTTAAGCCACTTGCAATACAAGGGTGTTGTAATGTCTCTGACAAACCTGAATAGAGATTACACACCCTTACCCGCCATACCTGATTTCTACCCGCTTCCCTCCTACATTGGCAGATTCATAGATCGCCATGAGCACACGCATATCGCGCAGACCCATTTCGCCGGGCACGATCGATGGCTGGTTTTTCATAAAGCTCTGTGCCTGCCCGTCCATCTGCCGTACCTGCTCAAAGATATTTGGCAGGTCCATCCTGCCTTCATGGGTCTCCCCTTTCTTTCCTTCGTAAGCATAGGCCGGGCTTAGTTTCCACCATCCTTTCTCGGCTTTTGCGCTGAGTACATTTTCATCATCAGCATAACTGGTGTTACATTCCGCTTTTACACCGTCTTCAAATTCCATCTGCCAATTGATGGACTGCTCCACACTGTGAAAGTAATTGGGTTTTGTCACCTTCCCATACCTGGCGGTAACTGCTACCGGCGGCTTGCCCATGGTATAGATCGCCCCTTGCACACAGTAGATACCCAGGTCCATAAGCGATCCACCGCCAGCAAGCTCTTTGTTCAGTCGCCAGACATCCAGACTGCCGTTGGTCATATCAGAACTGTTGCGGGCTTCGATCTGCTTTACCTTACCGTATACCTGTTTCTGCCCCAGTTCCATTACCCGTTGGTGGAAAGGCTCGAAATGCAGACGGTAGCCAATGGCCAGTTGCACTTTATTCTCACGGCAGGCATCGAGCATGCGCTGCGCATCCTCCACAGTAGTGGCCATGGGTTTCTCACAGATCACATGTTTTTTGGCTTTTGCTGCCCGGATAGTATACTCCGCATGCATAGCCTTTGGTAGCACCACATACACAATGTCGATGTCCTTGTTGTTGGCTATCTGGTCGAAGTTGTCGTAGGAGTAGATGTTTTTATCAGGTATGTTGTATTTCTTTTTCCAGGCCTCAGCCTTGGAGGGTGTGCCAGTTACGATACCTGCCAGGTAGCAATGCTGCGTTTCCTGCAGGGCCGGCGCCAGTTGGTTGGTGCTATACTGTCCGAGTCCGACGAGGGCAATCCCCATTTTCTTTTGCTGTTGTGCGCCCGTTTGCGCAGCACCCTCTTCATGGGCCAGACCGCCACTGTACTGGTCCATACTTTGTGATAGAAGCGGCATACCCAGCAGCGTGCCACCCAGGGTGAATGTAAAGCCTTTGAGAAATTTGCGTCGATCGGTTTGTAAGTTGTAATGGTTTGTTTTCATGCGCATGGTATTTGGAGAATACTAAAAAAACGCGCTGCACCCGTATATGTTTCGGATTGGGGAAGCTGTCTTGCTGATACCTGGGATATGCTTACCTTTGTCACTGTCATATTATTACAGTTCTTTTGTCAACATTCCTTACCGAGTCCCTGCTTATACCTTTTGGCGAAGCTGCAGCGGCCTATGCCCTGCCCGGGAAGTTTAGCAATCCCTTCCGCTACACACCACATGCGCTTGCTTTGCTGGCTTCCGAAAAGCTGCAGCAGCACCTCATGCAGCAGGCAGACTGGGATCACAATTTCGGCCTGCAACCCGGACAGGGTGGTGCGATCATCGGGAAGATGTTTGGCGTGCTGGTCGTGAAAACGACACAGGAGGAACTGGGCTTTCTGGCTGCCTTTTCGGGAAAGCTGGCTGGTAGTTTTCACCATCCTGCCTTCGTGCCTCCCATATTCGATTCGCTCACGGAAGGTAGTTTTCTGAATACTGGCATGCGTGAACTCACTCGCATCAATCAGGAGATATGCGCCCTGCAGGAGCAAGGCTCTACCGCAAACAGTACCCGTATTGACGAGTTGCAAAAGCTACGCAAAAGCAACTCGATTGCCCTACAGGCGAAGCTTTTTGATCAGTACCATTTTCTGAACCAGGCTGGCGAAGCGAAAAGTCTGCGTGACATCTTCCTGCAAACAGCCAACAGCAACCCACCTGCCGGAGCCGGTGAGTGCGCTGCTCCCAAACTGTTACAGTATGCCTTTCAGCACAACATGCAGCCACTGGCGCTGGCAGAGTTCTGGTGGGGCTTGTCGCCTAAATCGGCCCACTGGAAACACGGTCACTTCTACCCGGCTTGCCGCGAGAAATGCGAACCTATTCTGGTACACATGCTACAAGGTATACCCCTGGCTGAATAGACTGAATAAGGAAGCAATCAGGCAGATTTTACAGGACACGCAAAGCATGCCCGATACATTTTTCGTATGTTGCAGCTATGAATCACAGATCACCAGAGATCCGGACCGTCAACGTTGTCCGCTACGTCACGCCTTTGCGGGAGGGCGGCTCGCTGCCTGCCATTGTGGAGGCCGATGACGAGTTCCTGTACGTGCTCAAGTTCCGGGGTGCCGGACAAGGTATAAAAGTGCTTATTGCCGAACTGATTGTGGGCGAGATTGCCCGTGCGCTCGGCTTTCAGATACCCGAGATTGTCTTCATGCACCTCGACGAAGCCTTTGGCCGCACCGAACCCGACGAAGAGATACAGGACCTGCTGCGTGCAAGCGAAGGCCTCAACCTGGGCTCCCACTACCTGCAAGGCGCCATCACCTTCGACCCGGTAGTGACAACCATCGACACGGAACTGGCCTCTCGCATCGTCTGGCTCGACGCACTGGTGACCAACGTGGACCGCACGGCCCGCAACACCAACATGCTCATGTGGAAGAAAGAACTCTGGCTGATCGACCACGGCGCCTCCCTCTTTTTCCACCACTCCTGGGACAACTGGGAAGAGCAGGTCAAGCGTCCTTTTGCCATGATCAAAGACCATGTGCTCCTGCCACAAGCCACTGCATTGGAAGCCGTTGATAAAGCTGGTAAAGAGATCATGACGACAGCCCGCATCAACGAAATTCTGGCACTGATACCGGATGAATGGCTGACTGGTGTGGAGTCGCCTTTTGCCACAGCCGAAGAGCACCGCCAGGCTTATGCCCGCTTCTTTGAAATACGATTAGCCCATTCTGACATTTTTGTGAAAGCCGCCCAGCATGCAAGAGAGACACTTATTTGAGTACGCCGTCATACGGGTGGTGCCACGGGTGGAGCGTGAGGAGTTTCTGAATGTCGGTGTTATCCTGCTTTGCAGTTCGCAAGGCTTTCTGCAAATCCGCTATACCTTGGACGAAGCGCGATTGAAAGCCGTGTTCGGTGAGCTGGACATGGAGGAGTTGCGGGCCCGTCTGCAGGCCTTTGAGAAGGTATGCGCCGGTCGTCGCGAAGGCGGACCGATCGGTCAGTTAGGCACAGCCTCCCGTTTCCGCTGGCTCACGGCCAACCGCAGTACCATCGTACAGACTTCGGCCGTGCATCCGGGAAGATGCCTTAACCCACTGGAGACATTGGAGAAACTACACCAGGATCTGGTTTTGTAGCCTGCTATTTTGCAACGCAAACTATCCCGCAATTTGTTATATTCGCATAGACCAAAATCCGAGGTATGAACATCTCCCGCATCGTCACAATTGTTTTAACGCTAGGCGCTATCATTTTTCTGGTCATCATTCTGTCCGACCCTTATTTCTTTACTGACACTAAAAAGATACAGAAAACTGCTGAAGCCAAACTTGAGGAAGGTATTTTGGGCAACAAAAATGCCTTTAAAGAAGCTAGTTACTACCTGAATTCGTTAATTGAGCAGGGTGACGGCGACCGCAAAACCTACGACCTGCTCTACTGGAGTTACCGCTATGACAAGAACTTCGCTCAGGCTGAAATAGCTTTAAATGATGCTTTGGATGAGTACCCGGAAGATCTCGGCTTTCTATACCACCGCGCTGAGATGCGATTGGAACTGGGCAAGTATGAGCAGGCGCTGGAAGATTACAACACAGTGATCGACCGTGCTGGTCAGGAGGCTTTCTTGCAGGACGCCTTGTATAGCCGTGGCGCTGCCAGGTATAAGCTTGGGCAGGAAAAGGAAGCGGAAGCAGATCGCTTGAAAGCGCAGTCTCTTACCCGGGATACTTTGCAGGTGTATAGCGTGTATTTTAAGGAATAAGGTATAGCCTGCTAGTTTGTGACTGGCTTAAGCTATGCTTTAGGTATAATAAACCGACTTGTTCTATAGCTTCGCCTGTGCGGCGGGCCCTCACTTTTTTCCTTGATGAAAAAATCGAGGGCCCCTACCCCCAGTAAGCAAAAAAATCAAGACGCTCCAAATCGAGGGCCCCTACCCCCACTCGCTGAACGCTCTCGACAGGGGGACCCCTTCACCCCCAACAGTGGAGCGCCGTAATGTGCACCTGGCAAGTGTGATTTGTTTCATAGCTAAAGGGGCAAGTTAGTCTTGCTATACCTGCCAGTGGTATGTACTACAGCGCTTATACCTGAGGATTAGCAGTAGCAGAAGCTCTCCTCCTGGGGGTAGGGGCCCTCGACAAAGAAGGGAGCAGGGGTGGGTTAATCGTGCACACTAAATGAAGCTACTATACCTATCAATTACATCTGATGCTTCCATTTAAAGATATATAATCCTTATAAAGCTGCAGTAGACATAGGAATCCTCTTTCTTAAAAATCTAATCCAGACCTTATTACCCCCTCTTAAGATACTTCTTGATACAGTGCAGTGCTCCTGACTTTTCTGCGAAGGGGTTGAAATCTTCCAGCTGGATAACTTTAAACCCGAGCTCTTCCCATACCTTTTTGTTCGCTTCATCTGTCTTGCGTAAGTACTCCCAGTTACCGTGGCCGTAGGTGGGTAGCCAAACTGTTTTTTCAGATTCGCTTTTGATCTCTACGATGGCATTGTTGGAGGTAGCGTAGTACCAACTTCTTCTCTTTTCTTCGGGATTGTCCACGTAGGTCAGGGGAAGTGGGTTGCGGATCACCTCAAAATCGAGACGCTCGAGCTGTGCCGCTACGTCGTCAAATACATCAGGTATAGCATAGGTTGTCAATTCTTCACCGAGCACTGTTGCCGCCATGCGGGTATCGCCAACCAGCACCTGATACCTGCCTGCTTCATTACGACCAGCCAGCGTGATGAACATGTCGATGTGAAAAACGGGTTGTACCGTACCTTCCACGTTCTGCGTGTGCATGGTCTCTGTCCACTTCTCCCCGTTGAGTTTAAACTCCTTTTCGGCCTCGTGCGGCACATAGAGCAGACTCCCAACCGTAATAAAGCGGCGCTTATGATCAAGGTAATCACTAAACAACTGCTCCAGCTTTTCAGTTGCCAGGTTGCTCTCGTCGGGTAACAGCACCCCTCTCAGGTCGAGCATCGTGTCTACGATGTAGTCTGCCCCCATCAGGAAAAAATCGTCACCTATGAGTAAGTTGCCGCCCTCAAAATAGAGCGGTGCTTTCACGCGGTTCAGCCCCAAAGACTTGCTGAGGAAATAGCCGGTATAATCGTCTGCGGCGCGGCGATGAGAGTGGGGTTGCACAATGTACAAACTGCCATCCTGTTTGTCCTCCACCACCTCATAATCGTCCTCGGCCCATACCAGAATTTTGATATCATCGGGCACTTCATGGAACCGGACCCGTTTGAGCATACCCTGCTCCGAAAACCATTCTTTCAGTTGTTTTCTGGTATCGCCCCCGGACGGTACCAACAGGTGAAATACGGTATAGTCAGGTAGTTTCCCGAACAGGTCCCGGTATACCTGCCAAAGCGGATTGTCGTCATACTTCATGACATAGGAGGGCACCGTGAAAACCATTGCCTCCAGGCTGCCATCGGCGCTGGGTACCAGGCTGGGTTGCTGAGGCATCTGACCATATTGTTGGAGTATAGTCATGGCGATGGCCCGGCGCTGCATTCCCTCTTTCGGCAAATCCTGTCGCGATTCGCTCGAGAGTTCTTCTATCAGTCTGTAGTGTCTACGCCTGATTGGCCGTGCTGCATCGTTGCTCATAGGTATAGGGGAAGTATAATTTTATAGAATGTGTAGCATACGTAAACCATGTATTGTTTAGCATAAACCGGTGTGATTAGCCACTCTTATTTTTTTCTACAGTAGCATCACGTTCGTATACCTGTGCCATCCCCTGCTTACCTGCCCAGATCCAAAGGATAATCAAAATGAGTTCTGCCAGGGCGTCGAGCAGGTATATGTCCCAGATTACGTCACGGAGGGGGTAATAGGCGCTAACAAACCCTAAACCTGCCGCTCCAGCCATGCCCAGCCATTTTATTTCGGCTGTGACGGTTTTACGAAAACCAGCCAAAAGCAACACCAGTCCTACCACTGCAATCAGAATACCGACGGTACGCACTAACCAAAGATCCGTTTTAGGACCTGTCACCCACAGGAAGCTTGGCATGTGCAGCAATGGCCACAGGCCTGTGACTGCCCAGTAGACACCCTGTATCTTAGCTATGCGTGCCAGCCGGTTCACTGCTTAGATATGTAACTGGTCGTAGGTTGGCAAGGCATAGGCATCGCCATTAGACAAAAGGTGTACACGGAGGTTACGCACTGAGAAGGGCTCTCCTGTGCTGATCTCATAGATATTGGTATCTGTGATGCCCATGCCATCCACCACGGTGACCAGACCGGTGCCGAGTACGGTTATCTCGGTTCCTTTGGTGACGCAGATGGCGGTGTCCTCCTCCAGCCCGATGCCGATGCAGCCCGGATTCGTGACGATGCACTGCGAAACGCGAATGATGCGCCCCCGCTGTATGAAATGCGTGTCGATGGCTACATTCTTCAGAAATTCGAGACCGGTTGTAATGCGTACGTCTCCTTTGATGTAGCCTCCCTGCGTTTCACCTTCATAGATCATGGGGGTGGACATGGCCGCAGCCCCGGCGCTGGTGCCGGCAATGATAAAGCCATCGTCATAGGTATAACGCTCTTTCATGAGCTGTAGCACCGGAGAGCCGCCCAGTATAGCGGTCAGACGCAGTTGGTCACCGCCCGTGAACATGATCCCCGCCGCACGCTCCACGATATCACAAAATTCCGGTTTTCTCGCATCGAGCCGGTTGCGAATGTCAATTACTTCGACATTCTTTACACCCAACTTAGTAAACGCTTCTATATAATCTTTTGCTAACTCCTCTGGTTCAGTAGAGGCAGTGGGCACTACCGCAACCATCGGGTCTTTTCCTTTAAGCGATTTCACGAAGAACCTAAGTATTTCTTCACTCTCAAAATCACTGTTTTTGCTCTGCTCCTCAGACAGTTCTTTCTTTCCTTTGTCCTCGCTTCCGCCAATGGCGAGCAGGCAACCTTTGGGCACCGGGGACTCTTGTCTGTGCTTATGGCGATCTGATACTTTTTTCTTAGTCATAGCTACCAGTTATCTCTACTGTAAATTAGGGTCGTTTATAACTCATTACACGGGCTACCAGGGTATCTGCACTGGCTGGATCTTCCTTGAAATTTACCCAGCCTTCCCGTTTTGATTCCTTTGGGGCAAAGGCAATATGAAGCTGCGCACTCTCTACTTCCTTTCCTCCGCTTTCAATGGTAAGCTCCACTTGCACTTCCTCTGCCGTTTCGCCTCCCCTGTTGTGCACCACTACCCGGTAGCGCTGTGGCGCATGCGGCGATGGGTCATGGAAATACGCGACTGCCAGGTCAGGGGAAGATGGCTTGTCGGTATAAGCCTGGTAACCCAGGTATACCAGGATGGCCAGCACGAGCAAAAAGCTGACGCTAAATACCGTCCATTCCAAAGCATTTTTATCATCGTCCTCTCCCGCCCCATTCGACTGTCTTTTTCTATCGTTATCTTCTTTTTCTGTCATTTGTCAGGTTACTTTATCAGCAGGCGTCCTGCCGATGCGCCCAGGCTGGCTAACACGCCCAGCACGATGCACTGTGCAAAAGCTATTTCAAAACTTACGCCTTCGAAGCGTCCAAAAAACCAAAGCAGGAAAGCCGAGGCCGCCAACGCAGTAAGGTAGCTCAGACAGGTATCAAGCGTGATGGCGAAAGCCAGATTACCCTGCTTGTGATGCCCTGTTCCTTTAAAATCGCTGAAATAAACTACCACCACACTGATGAAGAGCGAGAGCAGGGCCATGAGCAAAATATGCACGGGCTCAGCCCCGCCTGCCAGCACAACGACTTCTTCGGTAGGAGCCACGTTACCACCCACGATCACACTGCCACAAAGCGCCAGCACCACCAGGCTCACCTTGCTCCGTAGCCCGGTACGCCACCCGGCTTCCTTTGCTTCTGCCTGTACTTCATCCTCCTCTTCCGGTTCATCTTCCGGACTACCCAACTGGGCTGTCCCGATCGATACCCCAATGGAAACGGCCATGGCTTCGATAATGACCTTCCCCATGATCTCGTCCATGGACATCTCTCCAAACCGAATGATATTGAGCACATAAAGAACCCCAAACGCCAGCACGATGCCTAGCCCCATCTCCTCCACTGAGTCGATGAAGACGCTGCGCCAGGAAGCCCCTTTGCGCATGCCCGCATAGCGGTTGTACCCGAGCAGCAGCAGGTAAGTGACGATGACCATGATCAGCAACTCGAAGGGTTTGGCTATGAAACCAGCCCACCATACCTCCATAGTATAGAGCAAAGGAAAACTGAACAGGAGTCCTCCCGCTATACCGCGAGCGTACTCTTGGAGCGATTTCCGGACAGGTCTTATTTTTTTGTTTTCTCCCATATGCTCTCTCAACGAGGTAACCGAAATACCAGGCCCGAGGTGATGAAACTGTGCGGTGCTGCTTTGTTTAGCCGCCGTCCTGCTGCTACATCAAACTGCAGATTGGGTAGCAGTAGGTATAGTATGCCCACATCAGCCTGATGTTCTGCGGTCTCGCCTTTGCCTTTACTTCCGAAAGCCTCCAGGTATAGCGTGAGCTTCTCTGTGAGCTCGCGGGTGATGTTGGCCCCGTACGATCGCACCGGGTCTCCTTCGGTCCAGCCATAACCCAGGTTATAAGTGAGGTCCGTTTTCTCTGATATTTCGTGACTAAAGGCCAACCCGAACTGAGGTTCCGGATTATCCGGCTTGAACACCTCGCTGGCAACGGGCAGCGTCAGCATAGCCATGACGGCAGCCTCCGGGCGCCAGCCGCTTTCTTCCCAGAGTCGTATTTTCGTGTCTACACTCAATGGCCCCCAGCCTTTGATATGCCGCTCCGATCCATTCTCAATTACAGAATCCTTGGCAGCCCCATGCAAGCGCAACTCAATACCGTCCAGCAAGCCAAAGCGTATGAGCGCCGTTGGATAAGCATGCGTTCTGATGCTTGCGTTTAGCTTTTGATAATGATAGCCCGCCTCCAGTTGCAGATACCCCCGGGGCACGATGCCAGGTCCCTGTGACTTGTCTGGCCTGTCAGCATCCAGCTCCTCCTGTTCGCTCTGCGCCAACGCGGGTGGCACGAGAACGAAGAGCAGCAAACTGAGCAGCCCCAGTACAAGTGATTTATTTAATTTCATAGCCATGAACCTGTCGGTGCATTTGTTGCGCTGTATACGCTGAAGCAACGCATAAGTAAGGTATAGCCATTACAAATACCGATTTTCACGGACTGGGGACGCATATTTAACGCAACTCAGCTCATTAATGGTAAGTGTTGTAAAAACTCATAGAAAGCCCCAAAGAGAGCTAAAAATTCTCAGCAGCAAATAGTTTGGGAAAAGAGAGGGATTGGCAAGAAAGGAGAAAAAAAGGGAGTCGGTTCCAACCGCCTGCAATTTAGAATAACAGATACCGACTCCCCCTATAAACATGCACAAACCGCTAAACGCACCCCAGATAGCGGTAAGCCCATGATCATTTTAAAAACAACGTTTGTTTCAGCAGCTTTCTCATGAAGAGTGCGAGCAAGTGGTTCAACCAACCTAAAACCAAAGCTCTGAACTGCCTTATGCGCGTTTTGTTTTCTTATACGATAACAATTTTGGGGAAGTGAACCTAAAATGCACTAATTGACTGTAATTGAGTGATTTTCAGTATTACCAACCTTGTTGCTACGTGTTTTTACGCAGTCATTATAAGCAGAGGAGAAACTAATAAGCCGTCAAATTCTTCATTAAAATATACTATTATCTATATACTGGCATATTTATTGCCTTTTTCGGTCCTAAACCTTAAAAAAACAAACATGAAGAAAATTTTTACAACAGCAATGCTGGCGTTGCTAAGTGCCGGAGTCTATGCCCAGACCGCACCCCAAACAGCACAGGGCTCTATCGTTTTATCAGGTTCAGTGAGTTTAGATAACAGTGCATCTGAAAATACAAGCAATCATTCTAACAGAAAGGACATTTTCCGTTCCATTAATTTGTATCCCTCGGTAGGTTACTTTGTAAAAGATGGCCTTGAAATAGGCACAGGTTTGGGTTTAAGGCATCAGACAAGTATAAATGAAATGGAAGAAGTTAAATCTACAAACACGACTAAAACGATAAGTCTCCAGCCCTACGTCCGGAAATACATTCCACTTTTTGAGCAGCTTCAGTTACACGGTACCGCTTATGCCTCTTTTGGAATTGGTAACCAGACTGCTAAAAATAATCATAGCTCATCATCGAAGGTTGTAAGTACACACAACAGTTTAGGTATAGGTGTCTATCCAGGCTTGACTTATTTTGCCACACCAAAGCTTGGATTCACAGCTGTTTTTGGCAACATCTCTTATGATCGCAGCAGAAGCAAAGCGAAACAAGAACATTTTCCCGGTTTGAGCAGAAACAGCAGCTCTTTCAATGCTAATTTTTCTCCTAGCAGCATAGGAATAGGTTTCAGTTATTTCCTTTCACGCTAAGCTGATCATGATGAAAAAACTGACTTTATTAGCTTTTACCATGCTGCTAATATCCGGCGTGCAGGCGCAAACTACGAAAGGAACGATTGTATTAACCGGAAAAGCGGGTTATACCCAATCTAAATCTAAAATCGACAGAGCTAAAGACATTCCATTCTCTGAGTTTGAAAATTATAACTATGCGGTATCCCCTTCTATTGGCTTCTTGATCAAAGATAACCTGGAAATCGGTGTGACTGCACACAGGTATACGTATGTTTCCAAAGACATAAGGTATAACGAAAATGGCTCAAATAGCTGGAAGGGGAGCCAAAAAGACAAAGGGGTGAGCATATATGCCCGACAATACAAGTACCTAACAGAGAAGGTGGCTTTGCACGCCACACTTTCAGTCGGAGTTAGCAAGCTGGAGAACAGCGACAATAGCAGTAGCTCGCATGAAATTTACAAACATAGTAGTACACATGCGTATGATAATACCTCACTGATGGGATCCTTTTCTCCTGGTCTCACATTTTTTGCTTCCAGAAAGCTAGGACTTACAGCGAGTTTGGGCGCGCTCACATTTCAACACGTAACGACCAATGCTGTAAATGAACGCAGAGATTATTTTATCTCGCCTGATTTCCTGGAAAGAAAGGAATCAACTATAAAAAAGAATGTCCTACAATTCGATTTATCAAGTCTGCACCTGAATTTTGGAATAGCGTATTTCCTCGGAAAATAAACGTCTTATACCTGCATTAAGCGACGGCCTCACCCTTCTTCAGAGTGAGGCCGTCGCTTAATGCCTATATCGGTGGTTTATACCTTACCAGCCACTGGCCAGCACATCAGCAATGTGCATGGTCTTAATAGGCTTTTTGTTTTTCTGGATATAGCCGTTCAAATGCATTAGGCAGCTGCTATCAGTTGAGATGATATAATCGGCACCGGTGGCCAGGGCGTTTTCTACTTTCTGCTCGGCCATGGCCACTGATATGGACTCGAACTTTACGGCAAAAGTACCACCGAAGCCACAGCAGGTTTCAGTATCTTCCATCTCAATCATTTTTAAGCCGTGTACCCCTTGCAGGAGTGCACGTGGCCCTTCCTTGATGTGGCACTCGCGCAGACCACTGCAGGAATCGTGGTAAGTGGCCTTGCCATCCAGACGGGCGCCCGGCACCTGAGATACCTTCAGTACATCCGTCAAAAACTCCGTCAACTCAAACACCTTTTTCTGCATAGCACGGTACTTCACCAGCTTCGATGATTTCACGAAGATATCCTGGTAAGCGTTGCGCACCATACCGACGCAACTAGCAGAAGGTGCCACGATGTAATGCGACGTTTCATTTGAAAAATCGTCGAGAAACTTATTGGCTACCTCACGGGCTTCGTCAAAAAAGCCGGCATTGAAAGCAGGTTGACCACAGCAGGTCTGGTTTGGGTTATAGTTCACTTCGCAGCCCAGCCCCTCGAGCACCTTGACCATACTCAGGCCTGTCTCAGGATGTAGCTGATCTACGAAGCAGGGAATGAAAATATCTACAATTGTTCTTCTTGCCATAATCAGGAGAAAACAGAGCCTGAAGCTGCCAGTGCAGCAGCGAAAGCCTCTTTGTCGAGTTTCAAATTTAAGGCATTATTTTCGAAGTAGCTGACCAAATTTTCAGTCGCCATGTTCCCCACGAGCTCATCCTTGGCCATCGGACAACCACCATACCCGCGCATGGCCCCGTCGAACCGGCGACAGCCCGCCTGGTAGGCAGCTTCCACCTTCTCGTGCCAGGTAGTCGGTGTGGTGTGCAGGTGCGCCCCGAATTCAATGTGCGGAAAAGCGGGCACCAGTTCGCTGAACAGGTAGGTAATATTTTCCGGATCAGAAACACCGATGGTATCAGAAAGAGAAATGATCTTCACACCGAGCTTATCGAGCTCTTTCACAAAGCGAATAACTGTGGCAGCATCCCAGGGGTCATTGTAAGGATTACCAAAGCCCATAGAAATATAAGTAACAAGCGTTTTGTTCTGGTGCTGGCAGATATCCTGAATCTGAGCAAGTTGCGTCATGGCTTCAGCGATACTCTTGTTGGTATTGCGCTGCTGAAAAGTTTCGGACACGGAGAGCGGAAAGCCCAGGTAATCGATTACTGTATATGAAGCTGCCTCCTCGGCACCCCGCACATTGGCGATGATGGCCAGCAATTTGGAACGGGTCTTCTGCAGGTCCAGTCCGGCTAATACTTCTGCCGTGTCAGCCATCTGCGGAATAGCTTTAGGTGATACAAAACTACCGAAGTCTATGGTGTCGAATCCAACCTGGAGCAGTTGGTTGATGTAATCTATTTTAGTCTGTGTAGGTATAAAATCCTGCAACCCCTGCATGGCATCGCGGGGGCACTCGATTATTTTGATAGTATCGTCTGTCATGGGAGCGAGTCTGATCGTTTTGTCAAAGATACAAATTAGATTCAACTCAAATTATTGCATTCATTCTCAATAAACTTTTATATCTGCTTGTATTATCCTATATTTTGATGGGAAAAAGAGTCTGGCACTTGCATGAGTCGCTACGACAATTGCTTAACACTTTGCTCTTTCAGGACAAACTACTTGTTTAGGCTCTATCTCCAAATAATAACTTTACCGGCCGACCAGCTTCCGACCAAAAGCTGGCTTATGCATCCAAACCCTAACATTCACCCGCTATGAACGCAACAAACACATTTGTAAACAAGGTCAGCACCATCCCGGAAACAGACCCGCAGGCTGTGCAGGCGCTGCTGCAAGAGCAACACGCCTACTTTGCCGGAGGGCACACCCTGGACATCAGCTTCCGGAAAGAACAACTCCGACGACTGCTGGAGGCTGTGCGCAGTCACGAACAGGAGCTCATTGATGCCATGTATGCCGACTTCCGTAAGCCAGCTTTTGAAACCTATACTACCGAGATCGGTTTCGTCGAAAAAGAACTGCAACTTATGCTCAAAAATATTGTACGCTGGGCAAAGCCACAGGCTGTCGGGGAAACGCTGCTCAACTTTCCGGCCCGCAGCTACATTTACGCACAGCCTTACGGTGTTACTCTGATCATAGGCCCCTGGAACTATCCGCTACAGCTGGTGCTCAATCCCCTGATCGGTGCCTTGGCGGCTGGCAATTGCGCCATTATCAAGCCATCGGAGCTTACCCCAGCTACTTCCGCCGTTATCTCACGACTGATTTCCGATACGTTTGACCCACGGCTGGTCGCCGTGATTGAAGGGGGCGTATCCACTACACAACACCTGCTGGCACAGCGCTTCGATTATATTTTCTTCACGGGCAGCACCCAGGTAGGCCGCATTGTGATGAAAGCTGCGGCTGAGCATCTGACTCCAGTCACGCTCGAGTTGGGTGGCAAAAGTCCTGTGATCGTGACCGAAGACGCTGACCTGGGGCTGGCGGCACGCCGTATCGCCTGGGGTAAGTTTATGAATGCCGGCCAGACTTGTGTGGCCCCTGACTACCTGCTGGTGCAGGAACAGGTGAAAGACGAGCTGATTGAGCAGATGCGCATTGCCATACACGAATTTTATGGTGATTCTCCCCGCCACAGTCCCGATTTCGCCCGCATTGTCAACGATCGACACTACCAGCGTCTGAGCAGCTACCTGCAGGACGGTGTTATACGCATAGGCGGTCAGCATGATGCTGAGAGCCGGTACATTGCTCCAACATTGCTGGACCAGGTGAACTGGCAGCACCCCATTATGCAAGATGAGATCTTTGGCCCCATACTACCTGTACTTACTTATACACACTTGAACGAAGCTATCCGGCTGGTAAACAGCAAAGAAAAACCCCTTGCACTATACTTCTTTTCGTCTGATAAAATACAGCAGCAGCGTGTGCTGGAAGAAGCGCATTTTGGAGGCGGCTGCATCAACGATACCATCTCACATCTGATCAACCCGAAACTGCCATTTGGTGGCGTAGGTGAAAGTGGTGTGGGGAGTTACCATGGAAAAGCCAGCTTTGAGCTATTCTCTAACCAGAAAAGTGTCGTGCACCGCGGAACCTGGATCGACCTCCCGCTTCGCTATCCGCCCTATGGCAACCGGCTGTCTTACATCAGAAAGCTGTTCAAATGGTTGTAAACCGAGCTCGCTTGTTAGCTTGCACTATCATGTAGCCACGCCATAGCACTTCACGTATGAAAATAAATAGGGGCATTGCCGTATAGGTGTTGTACACCCTCATATACCTGATAAGACTATGGAAAACCTGATTGAATACCTGGACGAATCACTTGTTCCGCTGGAGGAGAAAGTGAAAGATTACCTGCATGTGGAGCGCGACATCCGACTGCTGGAAGTGGAAGTACTGTCACTACAAAGCATGAAGCCTGACTTTGATCCGGAGCACAATTTAGAGCAACAGCTGACCGATGAGCAACCACAGAATTCGCTAAACGACAAAGAGCAGAAGTTAAAAGATTTGCTCGAAAGGTATAAGGACCTGCAGCAAGAGGTAATTTCGATGCTGCCAGAGCAGAATAAGTTTATTGAGTTGAATCTGGGCTATGGGCCTAGCATGGTGGGCTATTTTACAGTGGATCCGGAAACCCGCACCCCGCTGGATGAACCAGTACTGCGAGTAGTGCACTAATTCACTACCTTTGATAGTCATTCAAGGGTTAATCTATACCTCATTCAACTTACATGGGATTACTCATTATATACCTTTCGATTGCGCTTATTTTTTCTTTCCTATGCTCTTTGCTCGAAGCGGCTTTGCTCAGCATTACCCCTTCACATGTGAGCATAACAGCACAGGAAAATCCAACGATAGGTAAATACTTAAAGGAATTCAAAGAAAATATTGACCGGCCCCTGGCCGCCATACTCACTGTCAACACGTTTGCACACACTATTGGCGCAGCAGGTGTAGGTGCACAAGCCCAGCTGATCTGGGGAGAGGAATACCTTTCGCTTATCTCAGCTATTCTAACCATCATCATCCTCATCCTATCCGAGATCATACCTAAAACACTGGGCGCTAACTACTGGAGGCAGCTAACACCGTTTACAGTGACTACGCTGCGCATCATGATCTACTCGCCGCTCTACCCGCTCATTATCCTCTCGCAGTTCATTACCAAGCGTTTGAAGCGTGACAAAGATAAAAGCGTACTTAGCCGCGCCGACTTTACGGCTATGGCCGAAATTGGTATCAAGGAAGGTATTTTTAAAAGAGGAGAGTCGCAGATATTGCGTAACATTCTGCGCTTTAACCAGGTTTTAGTGCGCCATGTGATGACTCCGAGAACCGTGATTTATGGCGCGCAGGAAGAAATGCAGATAGTAGACTTTTTTAAGCAGGCCAAGACGTTGCGCTTCTCCCGCATCCCAGTGTATCAGAATAGTCTGGACGACATCAACGGGTATGTCCTGAAAGACGAGGTGCTCTCCAAACTAATTGACGACCAGGGGCACTTACCATTGAAAACCATTCGCCGGGATATAGAAGTGGTGACCGAGTACATGCCTATACCTGAGCTCTTCAGTCGACTGCTCAAAGAGCAAAACCACATTGCGCTGGTAGTAGACGAGTATGGTGGCACAGCTGGTATCGTGACGATGGAGGACATTATTGAAACACTGCTAGGTATGGAGATCATGGACGAGATGGACAACGTGGAAGACATGCAGAAATGGGCACGTGAAAACTGGGAGAAACGAGCCAAGGGCATCGGGTTTAAAACAGAGTAAGTCGCTGCTCTCCTATACCTGCCATACGATACAGACAGCAAACCCCACTCTCTATTCAAGGGTGGGGTTTGCTGTTTAGAATCACCTGCTATTGCTTAATGAAATTGTTCTTCTTCTGTCGAGCCTACTAAGGCCGCTGTGGAGGCGGTTCCTGAGGTCACGGTATTTTGGATAGCATCGAAGTAGGCAGTGCCCACAAAAGACTGGTGCTTCACCGCTTTGAAGCCCTCTTTTACCAGACCGAACTCACGCTCCTGCAACTCAGAGTAGCCCGCCATACCGCGTGCTTTGTAGGCTTTGGCCAGTTCGAACATGCTGGTGTTGAGCGCATGGAAACCGGCGAGCGTGATGAACTGGAATTTATAACCCATCTTCGCCAATTCCTCCCGGAACGTTTCCATTTCCTCTACGCTCAGTTTGGCAGCCCAGTTAAAGGACGGAGAGCAGTTATAGGCCAGTAGCTTGCCCGGATATTCGGCATGGATAGCCTCAGCAAATTTACGTGCCTGCCCTAAGTCTGGCGTGGATGTTTCCATCCAGATCAGGTCGGCATAAGGTGCGTAAGCCAGACCACGGTTTATACCTTGTTCCAAACCGCAATTCACGCGGTAAAAGCCCTCACTGGTGCGCTCACCGGGTATGATAAATTCATGGTCGCGTGGATCTATATCGCTCGTGATCAGGTTTGCGGCATCGGCATCGGTACGGGCTACCAATAGCGTCGACACACCCATCACATCGGCGGCCAGCCGCGCTGCCACCAGTTTGTTGATCGCCTCTTGTGTCGGTACCAGTACCTTTCCGCCCAAGTGGCCGCACTTCTTGGCGCTGGACAGCTGGTCCTCAAAATGCACGCCGGCAGCACCGGCCTCGATCATCATCTTCATCAGTTCAAAGGCATTCAGGTTACCCCCGAAACCAGCCTCCGCATCGGCTACGATCGGTACCAGCCAGTCAATCTCCCCCTCCCCGGTCACACTCTGGATCTGGTCGGCGCGCAGCAGGGCGTTATTGATTTTCTTGATCACGTTCGGCACACTGTCCGCCGGGTATAGGCTTTGGTCGGGGTACATGTGCCCGGCCAGGTTGGCATCAGCAGCAACTTGCCAGCCGCTCAGGTAAATGGCGTTGAGACCAGCCTGCACCTCCTGCACAGCTTGGTTGCCTGTCATGGCGCCCAGACCAGCCACATAGTCTTCGGTGTGCAGCTTGTGCCACAGTTTCTCAGCCCCGTTGCGAGCCAGGGTATACTCGATCTTTACGGAGCCCTGCAGTTTGACAACTTCATCGGCAGTGTATGGTCTTTTTATACCTGCCCAACGTGGGTTCACCAACCAGTCTTGCTGGATAGCCTGAATTCTTTCTGTCTTGTTCATGGGAGTTTGGGATTTTGGAGTTTAATCAATGTATTTATAAGCCGGGAGTGTCAGGAAGTCGACGAAGCAGGTGGAGAGTACGAGCTCAGAGAAAAGCTGGGAGGCACGTTCGAAATGGCAATTTTTGAACATGGCCAAGCCTACCTCTTCTTTGATGTGCTCGGTTTCTTCTTTGATCAGTTGCAGCACGCGCTTTTCTGTGATGGGCTCGCCTTCTGCGGTATAGGTGCCATCGTGGTGTAGCCACTGCCATACCTGTGCCCGGGATATTTCAGCTGTGGCGGCGTCTTCCATCAGGTTATGAATTGCCGCTGCACCGGTTCCACAAAGCCAGTTGCCGATGTAAAGGATGCCCACGTTGATGTTGAGTCGCAGGCCGGCCTCTGTGATCTTGCCTCCTTCTATGGTGAAGTTGAGCAGGTCATCAGCTATTACCCTCACGTCTGCGCGCATCACTTCTTTCTGGTGCGGTTTCTCTCCGATCACCTTGTCGAATGCCTCCCGTGCCACCGGAATCAAATCCGGATGGGCCACCCACGTACCGTCAAATCCGTTTCTGGCTTCGAAGTCCTTGTCGGCTTTCACCTTCTCGAAAGCTGTTTTGTTCACGGCTGGATCGTGGCGATTCGGTATGAAAGCCGCCATACCACCCATGGCATGTGCGTCGCGCTTGTGGCAGGTCTGCACGAGCAAATCCGTATAGGCTTTCATGAAAGCCACCTGCATGGTGATGGCCGTGCGGTCCGGAAAGATCACATCCGGCTGGTTGCGGAATTTCTTGATGGCGCTGAAAATGTAGTCCCAACGACCGGCGTTCAGACCGACGATGTGCTCGCGCAGTTCGTACAGGATCTCGTCCATCTCGAAAGCGGCCAGTATGGTCTCAATCAGCACGGTTGTTTTGATAGTGCCAACAGGTATAGCCAAGGCCTCCTGCGCCGCTACGAACACATCGTTCCATAAGCGGGCCTCTAAATGGCTCTCCAGTTTGGGCAGGTAAAAGTAAGGTCCTGTGCCGCGGGCGATCAGCTCTTTGGCATTATGGAAGAAGAAAAGCCCAAAGTCAAACAAGGCGGCTGAGATAGCCTTATCACCGACTACCAGGTGTTTCTCAGTCAGGTGCCAGCCTCTTGGGCGCACCTTTAGCAAGGCTACCTCGTCTTTCAACTCGTATACCTTGCCATTCTGGTAAGTGATGGTGCGGCGCACGGCATCGTAAAGATTAAGCTGCCCCTGCACCACGTTTTCCCAAGTTGGCGAGTTCGCATCCTCAAAGTCAGCCATGAACACATCGGCCCCTGAGTTGAGTGCATTGATCACCATTTTACGGTCTACCGGTCCTGTGATCTCTACCCGACGCAGCTGCAGGTCAGCAGGTATAGCACCCACTTTCCAGTCCCCTTCCCGAACCTCTTTTGTTTCCGGTAGGAAATCGGGGCGCTCTCCCGCATCAATACGCTGTTGCCGCTCCACTCTTGCTTTCAAGAGCTCCTCTCTTCGGCTGTCAAAGCGCTCGTGCAACATGACCAGAAAGTCCACGGCTTCAGGTGTCAAAACTTGGTCTATCCCTTTTACAGGTGATCCTTTTACTTGGGCTGTGCTTTCAACTAACATAATTATAAACTTGAGGTGATGAATTGTGCTTTTATCATCTATACGCGAACAATCTACTTTTGGCGAATTTTCGCTAGATAATTTTTTTACGTTTTTAGGAAATAATCGCAAAAGCCCGTTTATTAGCATATAGACCACGAAAATTATTTTGGATGAGGCTACAGGAAGATGTTATCCGGCTTATACTCGGACTGAAAATCAAACAGTTAAGAACAGAAAAGAACATCTCGCTGACCGATCTGGCCACGACTACAGGTATATCGGTATCGTACCTCAATGAAATAGAGAAAGGTAAAAAGCACCCTAAGCCAAGCAAGATTGCCGTGATAGCGGATGAACTGGGCGTGACCTACGATTATCTGGTGTCGCTGCAGCTGAGCAAACGCCTGCAGCCGGTGGGCGAACTGTTGCAATCCAATATTCTGTCGGAGCTGCCGCTTGAGCATTTCGGTCTGGATGTGAGCCGATTGCTGGACCTGTTTGCCACAGCCCCGGCCAAACTGAGCGCATTCGTGAACACCTTGCTGGAAATCTCCCGTGCCTTTGACCTGCGGGTAGAGCAATTCTACTTCTCCGCCCTGCGCTCCTACCAGGAACTGCACGACAACTACTTTGAGGATCTTGAACTGGAAGTGGAGCGCTTTATGGAGGCACACGGCATCAGTCCAGAGTCTACGCCTACTTTCGAGGATCTGGCAGGTATACTCCAAGATTCATTTAACATAAAAATAGCAATAGATACACTCGACCAATATCCTGAACTGGCGCCTCTCCGTTCCGTTCACCTACCCGGTCAGGAGCCAAAGCTATTGCTCAACCCAAACCTGACAGCGCAACAGCGTGCTTTTGCAGTGGCCCGCGAGCTTGGATTTGAGGTGCTGCAGCTACATCCAAGGCCCCACACGTCCACGTGGGTAAAGGTGGGCTCGTTTGAAGAGGTGCTCAACAACTTCAAGGCCTCTTATTTTGCAGGAGCCTTGTTGCTCAACCGCGACCGGCTGGTGCAGGACATGCAGTCGTTTTTTGCGCAACCGACCTGGCAACCAAACTTACTGGTACAACTGATGGAGAGTTACCGCACTTCACCGGAAACGCTCCTGCACCGGTTAACCTCACTCCTGCCCCGTTTCTTTAGCATCAAGCAACTGTTTTTCCTGCGTTTCCACCACGATGCAGTCATCGACCGTTTTTCCCTGACCAAGGAGCTGCACCTCTCCGGTCTGCACAACCCGCACGCCTCTTTCCTGAACGAGCATTACTGCCGTCGCTGGATTTCGCTGACGCTCTTCGAGGAAATGGAACAGCACAAACAGGCTGGCAACTTCGAGCAACCGCTGGTAGGTATACAGCGCTCCTCTTATGTAAACTCAACTAACGAGTACTTGGTAATGGCTCTGGCCCAACCCACTGAAAGCATGAACGGCACCATTAGCATCGGCTTGCTACTCAACGAGAACCTACGTCGCAAAGTCCGTTTTCTGGACGATCCGGCCATCGGGCACCGCCTTGTAAACGAAACATGCGAACGCTGCCCTCTGACTGACTGCCTCGAACGCGCCGCCCCACCCGTAGTGCTGGATAAACAGCTGTGGCAGGAAAAAGTGATGCAGACGTTGGAGAAGTTGAAAGGATAAGGAGGCTTTCTGCCTTCCTACTTCTTAATAAATCACAAACAGGCCTATCGGCTTTCACTCAAAAACCCTATCTTCGGGTTTAGATTCTTCACCCTATTCATGGCTCAATTCCATTTCCGCCAAACTTCCGTTACGCAGGAGTTTAACGCTCCGCTTTCACTCCTTGAGCTGCACCAGCAGATCAGGGAGGAACTGGAGATGGCGTTTCCGGACAGCTACTGGGTGGTGGCGGAGATCTCGCAGGTGAACCCTGACCGGCGCAAGGGGCACTGTTACCTCAATCTGATCGACAAAGGCGACGATCCGAGGGGGGCACTGCAGGCGCAGGCGAGGGCGACGATCTGGAGTAGCCGCTTTCAGATGCTGGGGCGCTACTTCGAGGAGAAAACGGGGCAACCGCTTAAGGCTGGGTTAAAGATCCTGTTTCAAGCGCAGGTACGTTTCCATGAGCTCTATGGCCTTAGTCTCGATATTGTCAACATCGACGCGAACTATACCATCGGCGACCTTGCCAGGCAGCGACAGGAAACCCTGAAGCGACTGGAAGCCGAAGGACTACTCACAGCCAACAAAGAGCTGGAAATGCCACTTGTGCCCCAGCGACTAGCCATCATATCATCGGCGACAGCGGCCGGCTATCAGGACTTTATTCACCAGCTTGAAAATAACAGCTACGGCTATACCTTCGACACGCGACTTTTTCCAGCGACAGTGCAGGGCAACGAAGCGCCAGCTTCTATCACCAAAGCCATGGACATGATTGCCAGGTATAGCCATCTGTTTGATGCCATCGTGATCATACGCGGGGGTGGTTCGCAGACGGACCTGGGCTGCTTTGACGATTACAAGGTGGCCGCTGCCATTGGCAATTCTCCGCTACCTGTGATTACAGGTATAGGCCATGAGCGCGACGAAAGCATTGCCGACCTCGTAGCCCATACCCGCCAGAAAACCCCGACGGCTGTCGCGACATATTTGATAGACAAGGCTCGTTCGCTTGAAACAGAAATAGAAGGGTTGTTTGACAGCATTTACATGTTTGCCAGCAAGCAGCTACGTCTCACGACCGATCAGTTGGAGAGGCAGAGCTTAAGAATTTCAAATCGAACTAATGTCTACCTGCAGGAGAACCGCGAACAGCTGGATAGCTTTTCAAAAGCCCTGCTGCTCAAACCCAAGAGCTTCCTGGAGAACCAGAAAAACCTTTTGACGAATGCTGAAAGGCTGGTGCAGGCTTATACAAAAGACCTGCTACACCAACGCGGAAAGGAACTAAGCGAGCTAACAGTTTGTGTGGAGGGAATAGGCCAGCGCTGGCTGCACATGAAGGAACAGGACCTGAACAAGTTGGTTCATTGCATTGAGACTGAAGCCAAGGATAAGCACAAACGGAGTCAGCTAAGCTTTGTGAAATGCAGTGACCGCCTGCAGTACAGCGCCCAGAAAAAGCTAAGTTCTGACAGCCACCGGCTCGAAATGCTTGAGATGCGCATACAGGCCAATGACCCGGAGAAACTTTTGCTGCGCGGCTATACCTTGACCTTGCTCAACGGCAAGATTATCAAGTACATCGGGCAGGTAAAAGAGGGAGATATGATCGAAACGCGCCTGCAGGATGGCAGGGTGCACAGTTTAGTAGTAAATACAGACAAAGATGAATAGCAAAGACATAAGCAAAATGACTTACCGCGAGGCTACACAGGAACTTGAAGAGATCCTGCGGGCCATTGAAAGCGACTCAGTGGATGTAGATGAACTTACCCAGAAGGTGCAGCGCTCTTCCCTGCTGATCAAATTCTGCAAAGACAAACTGCGTCATGCCGAAAACGCCATCAACCAGGTATTCAACGAAGAGAACTGCGAGGAGCCGTCGTCAAAGTCTGAGAAAGGCAACAGCGCGAATGGCACCTTGTTTCAGTAGGTATAGCTATACTTCCAATGAAGAAATTTGCCATTGTACTGATTGTGCTGCTAATCGGCCTGACTATCCACAATGTAACGAAAATCGATTTTTCGGACTCTCTGACATCTGAGCATAACCAACATGTATATATGCGGTTAGTTGCCAACGTATTAGTACTGATATCACTGGTGCTCAGCTACCGCAGGTATAGCAAAAAAGCTGAAGATCAGCATTAATCGCATAGCATCACCTAAATGAAAAGCCCCGTACTGTTTCACAACAGCCGGGGCTTTTTCTGTTTCACTATAACTCAAATTACAACAGTTCTTTTGGTGTCTTTTTCTGTTTCAGCCCTATCAACCGTGACAAAAGTTTGCGGGCCTCTTCGCAGGTGTCCAGATGGTACTTGGCTACGGAATGGGAATTACCGATTTTCACCGTATAGGCTTCACGCGGCATTGCTTTGAAGATATCTTCATCGCCCCAGTCGTCGCCGATGGCCAGCACGAAGTCGTGCGGATACATGTTGAGCCAGTAACTCGTTGCCTTGCCCTTACTTACCTCCTGCGCCTTGATCTCCACCGCCATCTGGCCGTCGAGCACCTGCAGGTTGCTGTTGGTGGCCAGGAAGTTGAGGTGGCTCACCAACTCACGGGCACGCAACTCACCCAGACCTGTTTCTACACGACGGTAATGCCATACCAGCGAGTACTCTTTTTCTTCGATGAACGATCCCGGCGTACGGTCTACGTACAGGTCCAGAATAAGGCGGATGTCGCTTTTCCAGTCGTCGATCAGGCTCGTCATGGTCTGCCAGCCTGTGCCGCGCTGTTTTATCCAGACGCCGTGCTCGGCGATCAGGTCGATATTCATGTGCCCCAGCCAGCGTTGCATATTGTCTTTCTCGCGGCTACTGATCACAACAACCCGGTTCTTAGGATTGCTGCTCAGCACCTGCAGTAACTCCAGCAGGTCTTCATCAGGGGCGGCCATCAGCGGCCGGTTATGGTAATCGACCAGAGCGCCGTCATACTCCAGGAAGAAAAGTCGTGAACTTGCCTCTTCGTATGAGTTGCTGAGTTCGTGGTAAGTAGCCTCGTCCAGGTACGTAGTTGCCATGGACAGCTGCTTGATCTTCACATAAGAGAGGCGGTCCATGAACATGCTCACCCAGTGATGGATGTTATACCTGCGCAGTGATTCCTGCATGTGGCGCATGTGCTGCTGCTGCATTTCTTCCGGCATGGTCAGGGCCGTGTGCAGCGTATCCACCATTTGATTAATATCGTTCGGGTTGATCAGCAGTGCTTCTGAAAGTTCCTTAGAGGCACCGGCCATCTCGCTGAGAATAAGAACACCCTTCTGGTCCAACTTGCTGGCTACATATTCCTTGCACACCAGGTTCATGCCATCGCGCATCGGAGTTACCAGTGCTACGTCGGCCATGCGGTAAAAAGCGGAGAGCGTTTCAAGCGGGTATGAGCGGTAAAAATACTGGATCGGGTTCCAGTTCATGTGGCTATACTTGCCGTTGATGCGCCCTACCAGTTCGTCTACCTCATTCTTCAGCTCCTTATACTTCTCTACGGCGTCGCGTGAGGGAACCACCAGCATTACCAGCGTTACCTTTTCATGAAACTCCGGGTAGCGCTCCAAAAACAGTTCGAATGCCTGCAGGCGCTGGGGTATACCTTTTGAGTAATCCAGACGGTCAATGGAAAGCACGATCTTCTTGGAGTGCAGGTTGTTGCGGTACACCTTCTCTCGCTTCTTTACATCCTCACTGTCTGCCGTTTGTTCATACTTTTCGTAGTCGATACCCATCGGGAAAGAGTCGACAAGCATGGAGCGGTTACCGGTATTGATCCAGCCATGCGTACTGCCGTGCCCTACCAGTCGGTTGACAGAGCTGAGGAAGTGTCGCATGTCGTCGTAGGTATGGAAACCGATCAGGTCAGAGCCCAGCATACCTTCCAGCAACTCTTTGCGCCAAGGCAGGAGGCGGAAAACTTCGTAGGACGGGAACGGAATATGCTGAAAGAAACCAATGGTACTATCCGGCAGCTTATCGCGCAGCATAGAAGGCAGCAGCAACAACTGGTAGTCATGTACCCAGATCGTATCGTCGGGCTCAGCCACCTTCAGCAGTTCATCGCAGTACTTCTGATTTACCTCGACATAAGTTTCCCAAAGCTGCTGCTCGTAGATGGCGTACTGACTAAAGTAGTGAAAAGTAGGCCACAGCGTTTCATTGCTGAAGCCCTCATAAAACTCTTTTATTTCTTTGTCGGTGAGAAAGACCGGGTGCATGTTCTGCCCGTTCAGGTTTTCGACGATCTGCTGCTGCTGATCTTCGTCTTCTACTACCATGCCGGGCCAGCCGATCCAAAGGTTGTTTTTCTTTTTGTAGATTGAGCCTAACCCCGTCGCGAGGCCGCCCTCACTCGGTTTAAAATCAAGCCGTCCTTCACTTTCCTGTAGTTTTACAGGGAGTCGGTTTGATACAATAATCAGTTTTGCCATGTGATTATACCTTATGTCAGGCTTCTGCTGCTGCAAACCCAGGGTGTGAGCCAGCAACATTCAGTGTCCGGATTCAAAAAAATTCGTGGCCTGTTTGTGGGACAGGCAGTCTTTATAACATACGGATATACCCGCATACACGTTTTGACTATATAGCAATTATTCTATTAATTAAAAATTCCAATCTGACGCTGAAGCATTTAACAGTGGTCAGGGTACCCATCTTTAGGCATAAGCGTATGTGAGAGGCGAAAACAGGATGACCAACCACACTGTATCCTCACTATGCAACAATTATCCAATTTCATAGCTCAACTTGACCAACTAGCCATCGGACTTTTGATCATAGGCATTGCTATACTGGTCGGGTTGCTTGTAAAAGTGCTGCTTTTCTGGCTTCTGAACCTTTACAACCGCAATACGAGCCCTCAGTTGATGGCCTCGGTTACGAAACACCTCGACCGGCCCCTTACCTTTTTTATACCCCTACTATTTGCCGCGTTTGTGCTCAGCTCCACCCCTTTCACTCAAGCGCAATACTTCTTTTTCAGGCGATTGATTGAGCTACTCAACATTGCCGGATTCGGCTGGATTATGCTGCAGCTGGTTTTTGTGGTGCAGGACATGGTGCGCCTCAAGTACAACATCACCAAAGAAGACAACATACGTGAGCGGCGCCTGATCACACAACTGCAGTTTATTAAGAAGCTAGCCATTGTGCTGATCATTTTCATTACGGTATCGCTTATTCTATTGTCATTCGAACCTGTTCGCAAACTAGGTACGGGTATGCTTACGTCGGCAGGTATAGCCGGTATCATTGTGGGTTTTGCAGCGCAGCGTTCACTGTCTAATTTACTGGCTGGTCTACAGATCGCTTTCTCCCAACCTATCCGCATCGACGATGTGCTGGTGTTGGAAGGGGAATTTGGCCGGGTAGAGGAAATTACCTTGACCTATGTAGTGCTGCGCATCTGGGACAACCGACGTATGGTACTGCCGCTCAATTACTTCATCGAAAAACCGTTCCAAAACTGGACACGCAGCAGTTCTGAGATACTAGCCACAGTATACCTCTACCTGGATTACCGGGCTCCGATCGAAAAGATAAGGGCTGAACTGACACGCATTCTCGACAGCACGCCATTGTGGGATCGCCAGGTGCACAACTTACAGGTGACCGACGCCAAAGAACGCACCCTGGAATTGCGTGTGATGGTGAGTGCGCCTAGTTCCGGCACAGCCTGGGATTTAAGATGCCATATCCGCGAAAAACTTATTACCTTTATACAGGAGCAATACCCGGAAGCCTTGCCCAAGGTCCGCGCCTCCCTCGACCAGGAAATCATTTCTGACCGATCAGAGTAACAGCTTACACATTTGCCAAAGAACCAACTACCCCATGGATTACTTTAAAGGAATTGACCCTGAACTTGTCAACTGGGTCATTATACCTGTACTTATTTTTCTGGCCCGCATCGTCGATGTTACCCTAGGAACCCTCCGCATTGTTTTTATATCGAAAGGCGACAAACTAGTAGCCCCATTACTTGGCTTTTTGGAAGTGCTAATCTGGCTGGTAGCGATAACGCAAGTGATGCAGAACCTGAGTAATTTTGCTTCCTATTTTGCCTGGGCAGCCGGCTTTGCGACCGGTAACTTCCTGGGTTTGCGCATCGAACAGAAACTGGCGCTGGGTCAGGTAGTAGTGCGCGTCATCACTGTAGACTCAGGCGATCAGCTAATTGAACGCTTGGCTGGCCGTGGCTACCGCCTCACCGCCCTCGACGCCAAAGGCACCCGCGGCAAAGTGAACCTGCTCTTCATGATCGTCAAGCGCAAAAAGTTGCAGGAAGTCATCCAAATCATCCGCGACTACAACCCGAATGCTTTCTATTCTATCGAGGACGTGCGCTCCGTATCAGAAACCGATATGCCGGATGAGGAAAGCAAAAGCAGGCTCAGCATCTGGAAACTTTTCCCGCTGCGGAAGGGGAAATAATCCGTTCAGCTATACCTGTATAAACATCGCCCAAAAACAAAAAAAGAGCGTTTGCTCATAACTGAACAAACGCTCTTTTTAGGGCTTTCCCCTCTAGCACAAAATATACTTTACAACATAGAGTTACTCCGGCTGATACTTAAAATACACGACCGCCATTGGTGGCAACTTCAGCAATATGGAGTAATCATGCCCGTGGAATGAATCAGGTATAGCCTGCAGCGTACCATGGTTATGGAAGTTACTACCACCATACAGGCTGTCATCGCTGTTAAACACCTCTACCCAACTGCCTCCGGTCGGTACTCCCAAGCGGTAATGCTCGTGCACACCCGGGGTGAAATTGCAAACGACTAGTATTTTATCTTCTGGTCGCTCCCCTTTTCTCAGGAAACTCATCACACTGTTATGGGCGTCGTTGAAGTCAATCCACTCGAAGCCCTCTGGCTCAAACGCCTTGCTATAGAGGGCAGGTTCGTCGCGGTAGGTATGGTTCAGACCACGGACTAGTTCCAGGATGCCGGCATGATTAGGATACTGTAAAAGATGCCAGTCCAGGCTGCTGTCGTGATTCCATTCGGTGCTCTGGGCCAGTTCGCCACCCATGAACAACAGCTTGGCACCCGGGTGCGCATACATGTAGGTATAGAGCGCCCGCAGATTGGCGAATGCCTGCCATTCATCACCCGGCATTTTACGGATCAGGGAGCCTTTGCCATGTACCACCTCATCGTGGGAGAGCGGTAACATGAAGCGCTCACTAAAGGCATAGATTATGCTAAACGTGATATCGCCCTGGTGATGCCTTCGGTAGATCGGGTCTTTGGAAAAATAAGTGAGCGTGTCGTGCATCCAACCCATCATCCACTTCATGTCAAAGCCGAGACCACCATCTTTTACTTTGCCTGTAACCTGAGGCCAGGCCGTGGATTCTTCTGCAATGGTAAGTGTATCAGGAAATTGCTCGTGCACTGCTTCATTAAAATCTTTCAGCAAAGAAATGGCTTCGAGGTTCTCACGTCCGCCATACTCATTCGGAATCCACTCGTCGTGCTTACGGCTATAATCCAGGTAGAGCATAGAGGCTACGGCGTCTACACGCAAGCCATCCACGTGATATTTATCAAGCCAGAACAAGGCGTTGCTGATCAGGAAAGAGCGTACCTCGTTGCGGCCGTAGTTGAAGATGTAGCTGTTCCAGTCCGGGTGATAGCCTTTGCGCGGATCGGCATGCTCGAACAGGTGTGTGCCGTCGAAATAGGCAAGCCCGTGCTCGTCGGACGGGAAATGCGAAGGTACCCAGTCCATGATCACCCCAATGCCTTCCCGGTGCAGGGCATCGATGAGGCACATCAGGTCTTCTGGTGAGCCATAGATGCTGGCCGCCGCAAAGTAACCTGTGATTTGATAACCCCAGGATCCACTGAAAGGATGGTACATTACGGGCATGAACTCCACATGCGTAAAGCCCAGATTTTTGACATAAGCCGGCAATTCCTCGGCCAGTTCTCGGTAAGTCAGAGGCCGGTTATTGTCTTCGGGTTTGCGGCGCCAGGAGCCTACATGCAGCTCGTAAACGGAGTAAGGCTGCGGTTGGCCGTGGCGCGACTTGCGTTGTTGCAGCCAGTCCTGGTCTTGCCAGCTATGGTGCAGGTCGTGTACCACCGACGCTGTTTGTGGTGGCTTTTCACGGCGCAGCGCAAAGGGGTCGCTCTTCTCGACATGGTACATGTGGTAGCGCGACCTGATATGGTACTTATACAGCATGCCTGCCTGCACATCAGGTATAAAACCCTCCCAAATGCCGGAGTTATCAGCCCTTGCCTGCAGCTGGTGGCTTTCCCGACTCCATGAGTTGAAATCGCCCATCACCGAGACCTGCTCGGCATTCGGAGCCCATACCGCAAAGTAAGCACCCTTGGCACCTTGTCGCTCCATCAGGTGCGAACCCAGCTTTTCATACAAATTGAAATGACGGCCTTCACGGAATAGGTAGATGTCAAACTCTGAGAGTCGGCTGATGTCATAGTAAACCGGTCCGGTCTGCTCCTGCTGGGGCTGCTCCATCACGGGTGCAGGTGTCGTTGACAAACCTGTAGCCTGTGCTTCCGCCTCCTGCTGCTGCGAAACAGGCTGTGCTGCTTTGCCTCGCTTCGGCCTGGACTTTTCCTCTGCGGTATTTGCTTCCGTTTTAGTAGCTTTAGCGGCACTTCCCCGCTTTGGTTTTACCATCACTTCCTGTGCAGCATCTCCCATATTGGAAGTATCCATCTTCCGTGGTCTACCCCGCTTGGCAGGCGCTGCAGCCGCTCCAGACTGTACTTCGACCGTGGCGATACCTTCCTCCTTTTTACTTTTCTTTCTGCCTCCTGTCTTTTTCGCCTCGGTGCCTTCATTCATGGCTGCGCCGGTTCCGGTTTCCATACCTGTCAGTGAGTGCTGCTGTGTGTTCTCCTGTTCCTTTTTCTTAGCCATTCTGATATTTCCTCATGATGTACTTTATGCCCCTGATCGGGATGAGCACCCAATCCGGACGGTTATTCAGTTCATATCCCAGTTCGTAGATCGCCTTCTCGAGCAGGAAAGTTTCCATCAGCACTTCTACGTCTTCTTCGTCTTCCGGCACTACGCCCGTACCCTGCGTGATGCCCAGGTAGGTGTGCATATAGAAACCGCTAGCGTAGTGATACCATTGCTCTGCCCATTGCTCCAGGTACTCGCCGTCTTCCTTGCGGAAATTGTCCTGCTGGAACAGCGCATTGTAAGCCGCATAATGGAACGAGCGGATCATACCGGCCACGTCACGCAGTGGCGAGCGCTTCAGTCTGCGTTCGCTGAACGAGCGGGCAGGCTCCCCTTCAAAATCAATGATGATGAAGTCACGGCCCGTAAACAGCACCTGCCCCAGGTGGTAGTCACCGTGGGTACGGATCTTCATCGTATCGATCTTGCGTCGGAAAATTTTCTTAAGCCGCTCCAACACCTCCTGGCGCATTTTTAATACTTCCTCTGCCTCAGCCCGTACGTTATCCGGCAGGTTTGGCAAGTGCTTGCGTAAGCTGTCGAAGTTGCTGCGAACCAGCGAGGTGAGCGACGAATAGAGCGAGCGCTGGTAGTGCAACGAGAACTCCTCCGGCGCAAAGTCCTTCGATTCTGCCATGTCAGACAGGGCCAGGTGCATCTCGGCGGTGCGCTGCCCCAGCAACTCGATGCGCTCGACAGAAGCTCCTCCGAGTTGCAGTTGCATGTGCTCCGGCGCCTCTGAGAAAGGTACTGGTCGTGCCAGCGTACCATTCGTATCTGTCTGATCGATGTGTTCCTTGTGTGTCTGCAGTCGCTCGAAGAAGCGCTTCAGCGAATCCTCCATGTATACCCAGGCATCGCCCTGGTTCGGTACCAGCTCCTGTAGCATCACGAGCACCATAGGTGGTTTTCCGCTTTCTTCATGCTCCACGGAGCCCAGGTACATCGGCACATTCGGGAAGTTCTTTTCGGTCAGTGCCTGCACGATCTCCACATCCGGGTTCAGCGTACGGTCAAGCTTGCGGTATACCTTCAGGAAGAACTGATTATCATAGAGCACCGACGTGTTGCTTTGCTCTGCACCCAGAATCTTGGAAGTTAGCGGATGTCCTATTTCCTTTATCTTAGCGGCAATAGAGCGGCTGCCCGTACCCACTATCTCAGCGCTATCCACCTTGATGTTTTTGCGCTTGGCCATCAGGTTAAGCAAGAGCTGGCGGTAGTCCTCAGAGTAAACGGCATCATACAGGATACCTTCCTTGCCGTCCATGGTCACACGTGCGATCACACTGTTAGGCTGGGTGGCGATCAGTTCCTCTTCCTGTTCACCGCTTGTAAAGGCAATCGGCAATTGGTATAACTCTGGCAGACCTTCGTTGTAACTTACCTCGATAAACAACAGCGACGCCGCAAAACGGCCAGCCGTCATAGGCATGTTACTCACCACCTGCATGCGCTGTATGGTGCGGGCCTTGCCTCCGAACCAGCGACGGTTCATCACATAAGGCGGCAGTACCTTGCTTTCAAGTGTTTTGAGTGCTCTCGTTGGCAGGGGCTGGCTGAGTGAGGGCAGCTGCATGGCTGGCTTTTTCATGTCGAGCCCTTCGCGACCACTTACTTCCTGCGGCTGCAACTCGAACCAGAAATAGCCATGCGCGCCCATGGTCAGCACATAGTTTTCCTCTTTTATCTGCGGGAATTTGTTCTTGCTAAATACCTCCACTGGCACGTAGCCCCTGAACTCCGGCAAATCCAATTCAACCGCCTCGGGGAAGCGTGACAGGTTGGCGATGACCAGTATGTTTTCATCCTGATACGAGCGCACAAAAGCTAGCACTTTGGCGTTGGACGGATTCAGGAAGCGGATCTCACCACGACCAAACGCCTTGTAGCGCTTGCGCATGTTGATAACGCGTCGCATCCACCACAGCAGTGAATTGGCGTTCTGCTGTTGCGTATCCACATTTACCGACTCGTACTTGTATTCCGGATCAATGATCACCGGCAGATATAGCTTCTGTGGGTTGGCGGTCGAGAAACCGGCATTGCGATTGTCGTTCCACTGCATCGGTGTACGCACCCCATCCCGGTCACCCAGGTAGTAGTTATCGCCCATACCTATTTCGTCGCCATAATACACAACTGGCGTACCCTTCATGGAGAAGAGCAGCACGTTCATGAGTTCGATCTTGGCGCGGTCATTGCCCAGCAGTGGGGCCAGGCGGTGACGAATACCCAGGTTGATCTTGGCCAGCGGGTCGCGGGTGTAAACCTTGTACATGTAGTCACGCTCCTCATCGGTCACCATCTCGAGCGTGAGCTCATCATGGTTGCGCAGGAACATAGCCCATTGGCAGGTCTCCGGTATAGCCGGGGTCTGGTCAAATATGTCGATGATTGGATAGCGGTCCTCCATCTTCACCGACATGAACAGGCGTGGCATGATCGGGAAGTGATAGTTCATGTGGCACTCATCTCCGTCACCAAAGTAAGACGCTGAATCCTCCGGCCACATGTTCGCCTCTGCCAGGAGCAACTTTCCTTCATACTTGCTGTCCACGTGGGCGCGAAGCTTTTTCAGGAAATTGTGTGTTTCAGGCAGGTTCTCGCAGTTAGTACCATCACGCTCAAACAGGTATGGCACGGCATCCAGTCGGAAACCGTCCACGCCCATGTCGAACCAGTAGTCGAGCATCTTGAACACCTCCTGCTGCACATCCGGATTGTCGAAGTTCAGGTCAGGCTGATGGTGGAAGAAGCGGTGCCAGTAGTACTGTCCTGCCACGGGGTCCCAGGTCCAGTTGCTCGGTTCATAATCTGTGAAAATGATGCGGACATCCTTGTATTGCTTGGGATCGTCAGTCCAGACGTAGTAATTGCGGTACTTGGAGCCTTTCTTGGCGCGACGTGCCCGCTGAAACCAGGGGTGCTGGTCGGAGCTGTGGTTGATAACCAACTCAGTGATGACCTTGAGCCCACGACGGTGCGCCTCTTTTACAAACAGCTTAAAATCCTGCATGTTGCCATAGCTCGGATTGATGCTGTAATAGTCAGCGATGTCGTAGCCGTCGTCTTTGAGCGGCGATGGGTAAAAAGGCAAGAGCCAGATGGCTGTTACGCCTAGTTCTTCCAGGTAATCGAGCTTTTGCATCAGCCCTTTAAAGTCGCCTATACCATCGCCGTTGCCGTCCATAAAAGCCTTGATATGGAGCTCGTAAATGATGGCGTCTTTGTACCAGTGAATGTTGTCGTCGAGCAGGGTGTTTTCTTCTGCCATATAGTTTTATCGGTTTTATTCGTGTTTGCCATGGTCATCAGGTAACCAGGTGTCATCCAGGCTATCGTGACCCATGCCAGGGGTAGCTGATTCGATGCGGAATACGTGAACAGGCATTTCGTGCGGGCGAAGCTCTACGAAGTTCCATTCACTGTTCCAGGTATATTTGTGTTCGGTCATGAGGTCGTGCACCATGTACTGCTGGTTGTCTTCCATTTTAAGCGCGTGCAACGGTACCTGTACCCAACCTCCTTGTGTGTTGTGCGGGTCCAGGTTCACCACCATCAGCATCTTATTGCGGAAGCTGCTGTCCCACTTGGCATAGCATAGCAACTGCGGATTGTCGGTGTCGCCAAAGGCGATGTTCCAGGTAGTTTGCAGCGCCGGGTTGACCTGACGTATCTTGTTTATTTTAGTGATCACCTCCCGGATCTTGGTCAGACGACCCCAATCCCAGTGCATGACCTCATACTTCTCAGAATCCCAGTATTCCTCCTTGCCCTGCACCGGGGTATTGATGCCGAACTCATACACGGGACCATACATACCATAGTTTGACGATAGCGTCGCCGCCAGGACCACACGGGTAATATGGGAGGGCTCCCCACCTGACTGCAGTTCGTGTGGCAGGATGTCTGGTGTGTTCGGCCAGAAGTTAGGTCGGTAAAAGTCGCGCATTTCTGTCTGGGTAAGCTCGCGCATGTACTCTTTTATCTCGGCGGCCGTATTGCGCCATGTGAAGTAGGTATAGGACTGCGTGAAACCGATCTTGCCCAGGCGCTCCATCACACGCGGACGGGTAAAGGCCTCGGCCAGAAAGATTACCTGCGGATACTGCTGGCGCACCTCCCGGATCATCCACTCCCAGAATGCGAAAGGCTTGGTATGCGGGTTGTCTACCCGGAACACGTAAACGCCTTGCTCGATCCAGTGTGTGACAATGCTCTTGAGTTCTTTCCACAGGTTCTGCCAATCTTCTGTCTCGAAGTTTACCGGCAGTACGTCCTGGTATTTCTTGGGTGGATTTTCGGCGTACTGCACCGTGCCATCGGGGCGCCACTTAAACCACTGCGGATGCTCTTTTACGTAAGGGTGATCCGGCGAGCACTGAATAGCAAAGTCAAGTGCTACTTCTATTCCATGCTCTCTTGCAGCCTGCACAAAGCCTCTGAATTCATCGAGGCTTCCCAGCTCCGGCAGGATGGATTTGTGACCGCCCGTCTCAGCACCAATGGCCCATGGTGATCCTGGCTCGCCCGGTTCAGAAGTAACCGAATTGTTTTTCCCTTTTCGGAAAGCGTGACCGATCGGGTGAATAGGCGGCAGGTAGATCGTATCGAAGCCCATCTCAGCGATGCGTGGCAGGAGTCGCTCACAGTCCTGGAAGGTGCCATGGCGGCCAGCTTCCTGTGCAGCAGAGCGTGGGAAGAACTCATACCAGGTGCTGAAAAGTGCTTTCTGCCGCTCCACTTCCACCGTCAATATTTTGTGATAGGTCGTTACGTTCTGGCGGTCGCAGCAGGCATGCATCAGGTCCGATACATCTTCGCCGGTGGCCAGTGCCACGGCATCTGCGATGGAACCGGGTTTGTTAAGTTGCTCCGCCCACTTGCGCAGTCGCTTTTGCTGACCGGGCTTGGCGGTAGCGGCAGATTCCTCTAGCAGCTGAGCACCTATTTGCAACTCCACCGTTATATCCTGATTTGCTTCAAATTTCTTCTTGAGCCCTTTCTGCCAGGTATAGAAGTGATCGACCCAGCCCTGCAGGGTATACTCAAACGTGCCCATGCTTTCAGGTGTGAAAGTCACTTGCCAGCGGTCGTTGCCCAGAAACCGCATGGGTATTTCATTCCAGTTTTTCTTTCTGGAATGGCGGTAGAGCAACACGGCTTTTACTTCATCATGGCCATCTCCGAACACATCTGCCGTCACTTCGACTTCCTCTCCCACTATGCGCTTGATTGGATATTGTCCACAGTTTACCTGCGGTTTCACGTTCTCGATGACAACCCTTTTGGTTCCTTCCAGTGCTTCCATGTATGCTTTTTTCCTGATTTGATGTAGAATAGCTAATAGGTACTGTATGCGCGTGTAATAGGTTTCGGTGCAGTATGCGCAGCTATACCTACGGCCTGTGTTAAGTGGGTTACAGGACAACTTTGCCGTCAGAAAAGATTGAATTGGCTAAAAAAGAACAACCTATTCGCGTATAAGCCAGTTAAGAATCAGGCGTAAAAACAAAGAAAATGAGCATAACACGAGAGATTGGAGCACATTATACACCGGGCAATGGCACTTTATTCACGTTATGGGCCCCGGCCGCCGCACAGGTAGATGTGGTGTTGAAGCATAACGAAAAGATAATACCGCTACAGCGTGAAGCATTCGGTTACTGGACTGCCTTAAGTGAAGAGGCTGGTCCCGGCGCACGCTATACCTTCCAGCTTGATGAAGAGATGGAGCGACCCGACCCCGCCTCTCACTTTCAGCCGGACGGTGTGCACGAACCCTCGGCCGTGGTAGATCATACCTCATTTGAATGGACTGACAACAAGTGGAAACCGCTGCCCCTCGAACAGTATATCGTATATGAACTGCATGTCGGCACCTTCTCCGATGAAGGTACTTTTCAGGGTGTTATTGACAAGCTACCGGAGTTGGTTGACTTAGGTATAACAGCCATTGAGATCATGCCAGTAGCGGCATTTCCGGGTAGCCGCAACTGGGGTTATGATGGCGTATACCCATCGGCGGTGCAAAACAGTTACGGTGGTCCTGATGGCCTGAAAAAACTGGTGGATGCCTGCCATGCCGCAGGTATAGCCGTGGTGCTGGATGTGGTGTATAATCACCTCGGTCCGGAAGGGAACTACCTCAACGATTTCGGTCCTTACTTCACCGACAAGTATAACACGCCCTGGGGCAAAGCACTCAATTTTGACGATGCCCACAGTGACCATGTTCGTAACTTCTTTATTCAAAATGCCCTGCTATGGCTGCGTGATTATCATATTGATGCTTTGCGCCTCGATGCCGTACACGCCATCCTCGATATAGGTGCCAAGCACTTTTTGCAGGAGCTACAGGAGCAGGTAGAACACCTGGAAAAACAGCTGGGCCGACACTTCATTTTAATTGCCGAGAGTGACCTGAACGATGTGCGCATCATCAACCCGGTAGAAAAAGGTGGCTTTGGATTGGCAGCGCAGTGGAGCGATGATTTTCACCATGCCGTGCATGCTTTGCTCACGGGTGAAGATTCCGGTTATTATAGTGATTTCGGAAAGCTGGAACAATTGCAGAAAGTGCTGCAACACGGCTTTGTCTACGATGGGCTTTACTCTGAGCATCGCAAGCGTACCTTCGGCAGCGATGCTACGGCCAACCCCGCCAGGCAGTTTGTAGTGTGTTCTCAAAACCACGACCAGGTGGGCAACCGCATGCTGGGCGAGCGACTAAGCAAACTGATCTCCTATGATATGCTCAAAGTAGCGGCCGGCTTGGTCTTGCTTTCCCCCTACACGCCGATGTTGTTTATGGGGGAAGAGTATGGCGAAGAGAACCCATTTCTCTACTTTGTGAGCCACTCGGACAAGGACCTGGTTGAGGCTGTTCGCAAAGGACGCAAAGAAGAGTTTTCCGCTTTTGCCTGGCAAGGCGAAGCGCCAGACCCACAGTCCGAGGAGACTTTCAACCAGTCAAAACTGCAGCGCAGCTATGAGTACAGTGAAAAGCACCGGCAATTGCGGGGTTTCTACAAAGCGCTTATCCAGCTCCGAAAGTCTGCCCCTGCCCTGACCCGCCCAGACAAGACCCGCCTGCATGTAGCAGCGGATAGTCATACCCAGGTATTGCAACTGATCCACTCGGGCGAGAGCCCTTACCTCTACATCCTATTTAACATAAGTAATCAACCACAGAAAGCAATAATAGTAAAAGAGGTAGGTGCATCCTGGAAGCTGGCGTTGAGTTCAGGTGAAGGCAGGTATGGCGGTGCAGGTATAGACTTGCCGGATGAGCTAAGCGCAGGTCAGGAGATTGAGTTGCCGGCCGCTTCCGTCACCGTATACCAAAGCAATATCATTTTGTAAGAAGAGGCATCAGCTATAGCAGGTATAGCCCTTCTTCCGAGCTAAGTCTACACGGCTATACCTCGCAGTTTTTTGTCTAACGATCCTTTGTCCTATACTATATGAACAAGTACATCTGCATTCACGGTCACTTTTACCAGCCTCCTCGCGAAAACCCATGGTTAAACGAGGTAGAGCTGCAGGAGTCGGCGCATCCTTACCACGACTGGAATGAGCGCATCACGGCTGAATGCTACGCCCGCAACTCGGCATCCCGCATCCAAAACGGCAAGGGGCAGATCGTGGACATCATGAACAACTACGCCCGCATGAGTTTCAACTTCGGTCCGACTTTGCTGGAATGGATGGAAAAGAAGGCGCCCGACATTTACCAGTCCATACTTGATGCCGACAAGGAAAGTCAGAAGCGCTTCTCAGGACACGGAGCTGCCATCGGGCAGGTATACAACCACATGATCATGCCGCTGGCCAACGAACGTGACCAGCACACACAGGTAGTCTGGGGTATTTACGACTTCCGGAAACGCTTTGGTCGCGACCCCGAAGGCATGTGGCTCGGCGAGACGGCAGCTAATACCGAAACGCTGGAAGTGCTGGCCGAGCATGGTATAAAGTTCACGATACTCTCGCCCTATCAGGCCAAACGCTACCGCAAGATTGATGAGAAAGAATGGCATAATGCGACGGGGGCTAAGATAGACCCACGCCGTCCGTACCGCTGCACACTGCCTTCTGGTCGCACGATTGCTTTGTTCTTTTATGACGCGCCCGTGTCGCAGGCCATTGCCTTTGAGGGTTTGCTGGAAAGTGGTGAGAAGTTCGCGCACAGGCTCACGACAACTTTTGACGAGCAAAGCAAAGACCCGCAACTCATGCATATCGCGACTGATGGTGAAACCTACGGGCATCACCACCGTTTTGGCGAGATGGCCCTCTCCTATACCCTCCATCATATTGAACAGGAACAGCTGGCTAAAATCACGATTTACGGCGAATATCTGGAGCTTTACCCACCCAAGTATGAAGCCGAGATTATTGAAAATACATCCTGGAGCTGCATGCACGGCGTAGAGCGCTGGCGCAGCGATTGTGGTTGCCACACCGGCGGCCACGACGACTGGAACCAGGCCTGGCGGGCTCCGGTGCGGGAAGCTTTTGACTGGGTGCGTGACCAGCTGGAGCCACTCTACGAACAGGAAATGCGCAAGCTCGGAGCAGACCCGTGGCAAACCCGCAACAACTACATCCAGGTGATCATGGATCGGAATGAGGATCGGGTGCGGGAGTTTATTGACACGCACACTGACCGCGACCTGAGCAAAGGAGAGCAGGTGAAATTTCTCAAACTGCTCGAGATGCAATACCACGCCATGCTGATGTATACCAGTTGCGGCTGGTTCTTTGATGAAGTGACCGGCATCGAAACCATGCAGGATATCCTGTATGCAACCCGTGCCCTCCAACTGGCAAAGGATCTGAGTGGCAACGACTACGAAACAACCTTTGTGGACTACCTGAAGCGTGCAAAGAGTAATAACAAGGAGTACGGTGATGCTTCCAAGGCTTATTACAAAATCGTGCAGCCTACTCAGTTGGACCTGTTGCGGGTAGGTGCCCATTATGCAGTGTCATCGCTCTTTGCAGACTCCCCGGATGAGTTGCCACTCTATAGCTACAAGGCGACTTCAGAATACTACGAAATGCTGGAAGCAGGACGCCAGCGACTGGCCATTGGCAAAGCTTTCATCCGGTCAACTGTCACCTGGGAAGAAGTGGACGTGTCGTTTGGCGTGTTACACATCGGTGACCACCAGCTATTCGGGGGCGTGCGCAAATTCGTGAGTCCGGACGCCTTCGCCACTTTGCACCATGAGCTCAGCACTGCTTTTGACAAAGGCAACATCACCGAAGTGATCATGTTGCTCGACAAGCACTTTGAGTCGCACAACTACTCTTTCTGGCACCTCTTCCGAGATGATCAGAAGAAGATTCTGGATCAGGTGCTGGAGCAAACCATGCGGGCACTGGAGCATGACTTCCAGCAGGTATACGACAACAATTACCCCCTGATGGCAGCCATCAAAAACGTGGACATGAACTTGCCGCGACCACTGCAGATCACAGTGGACTACATTGTGACAGGGCGCTTGCTTGAAGCGCTGATGGCCGAGCGGGTAGATGTGGATACAGTACTCAAACTGCTGAAGGAAGTGGAACGCATGGGTGTGAAACTGGATGAAGACGCTGTGAATTATGCAGCCACCATCCACGTAGAGGAAGCGATGCACTACCTGGAGGAAAACCCGGATGACACGGCCCACATGCTATACCTGACAGAACTCCTGACAGTCATCAACGGCTCGAGTCTTCAGCCAGAGTATTGGCAGTCGCAGAACATCGCTTTCAAAATGCGCCAGAGCACTTACGAAGCTAATCGGAAGAAACAGGACGAAAACAGCGAAAACGCTCTTGCCTGGTGCCAGCAGTTTGAAGAACTGTATGAAAGTCTGAACCTGAAAATTTAATACCCAATTTTTGACAGTGTGGTTTAAAAAATGACGATGGAACAAATGAAAGTTATCAACGGCTTACATTTTTCAAATTCCAGGTTTTCGTCAGTGATACTTCTTGCCTTGAAATCAGAGGGAGTGTCAGGTTAAAGCGTAAAACTGACTGATCAGGTATAGCGCTATACCTGACTGATAAAGCTTATTTGACAAACCTGAAACTACTTTGCCTGATACTACTTATTGCCTCTACAGCTAAAAAGAAAACAACATGGTTTACATACCTTCCTCCACTTACAGAGTACAGCTCTCGCCTAAGTTTACTTTGCGAGACCTCAAAAACATACTTCCCTACCTGCGGGATCTGGGCATCAGCACGATCTATGCAGCGCCTTTTTTCACGGCCCGCCCTGGCAGTGAGCATGGTTATGACGTCACGGATCCACACCAGCTGAACCCCGATGTGGGCACAATGGAAGAGTTACAGGAGATAGCCGATGAACTGAAAGCCCATGGCATGGGATGGTTACAGGACATCGTGCCAAATCACATGGCTTTCCACCCGGATAATGCCTGGCTGATGGATGTACTGGAGAAAGGCCAAAAGTCCCGCTTCTATACCTTCTTCGACGTCAACTTCAATCACCCCGATTTCAAAGGCCAGTTGATGGTGCCATTTCTGGGGGAGCCCCTGGAAGAAGTAGTAAAGCAGGGACAGCTGAAGGTTTCCTTCGAAGAGAATGGCTTCCGACTCAACTATTTCGACAATGCATATCCGATCAGTATCGACAGCTATACCTTCCTGTTAGAACGGCTGGCTGATAAAGTCAACTCAGATGATGCCGCTACACAACTCCGCGAGCAGGTGCAGAAGTTGGAGCAACTGATGGCGCAAGACAGATTGGAGCCTAACGACTGGGAACAGGCAAAACAGGTGCTCTACAAAACCATGCAAGAGCAGTCAGAGCTAAAGCAAGGTATAGCCGATGTGCTGCAAACTATCAATGACGATCCGTCTGCTCTGCAGGAACTCCTGCAGCAACAGTATTACCAACTAGCGCATTGGCAGGAAACCGAAAAGCAGATCAACTACCGCCGCTTCTTCACGGTCAACGATCTGATCTGTACGGCCATGGAGCGGGATGAAGTGTTTGAACACTATCATCAGTTCATCAAGGAGCTCTGTATGCGACAACTGGTGCAGGGCCTGCGGGTAGACCACGTTGATGGCCTCTTTGACCCCGATACCTACCTGGTGCGACTGCGCGAACTGGCAGGCGAGCAGGTATACTTGGTCGTGGAGAAAATTCTGGAAGGTGAAGAAAACATGCCGGACTACTGGCCAATTGAAGGCAACAGCGGCTATGATTTTCTGGCCTGGGTGAGCAACCTCTATACGGATGCCGAAGGGGAGAAAAAACTCACCGACGTCTACCACCGCCTGGTACCTGAAGCCCCCACAGATTACGAGGAACTGGTATTCGAGAAGAAACTGATGATACTCGAAAATTACATGCAGGGCGAGCTTCAAAACCTCTTGCGCCTGCTGCGTGAAAGTGACCTGCTGCCTGCTTCCTCAGAAAATAAAAACTGGCACCATGCCCTGGCTACGCTGTTAGCCTCTTTTCCGATATACCGCATATATGGCCATACCTTTCCTCTGCCGCCTGAGGCCATGGAGGTAGTAGAGGCAGCCTTTGCCATTGCCCACGAAAAAGCTCCTGAAACAAAAACTGAGCTGAACCATCTGCGATCTTTGTTTGAGTCAGGTGAGCAGGATAGCGAAGAGCAGAAACGCAATAAGCTGTACTTTGTCATGCGCAGTCAGCAGTTTACAGGTCCGCTTGCGGCGAAGGGCGTAGAGGACACCACCTTCTACAATTATAATCGCCTGTTGGCGCTCAACGAAGTAGGCAACAGTCCGGATGTGTTCAATCTTGATCGTCGTGACTTCCACGAGCGCATGGCGTACCGTATGCAGACTTATCCACACTCGATCAATGCCACGGCCACGCACGACACCAAACGCGGTGAGGGCTCGCGCATGCGCCTCCAAGTACTGAGCGAGTTACCGGAGGAATGGGAGAAAAAAGCGAAAGAGTGGATGCAATTGTCGCAGCAACACAGCAAGTCCGACGGTCCCACGGCCAACGATCTTTACTTTATCCTGCAAACCCTGCTGGGGGTAATGCCGATCGACGGACAGGTAGATGATACCCTGGTGGAACGGGTGCAGGAATACCTGGTAAAGGCTTTCCGGGAGTCCAAAGCCAACACCAACTGGTCAGAGCCAAACGAGGCGTATGAAACAACCACCAAAAATCTGGTGCAGCAACTGCTGCAGGAAGACAAAGCCTTTATGTCTTCTTTCCGTCCATTTTTCCAGAAAACGGCCCACTTTGGATGGTTGTATTCCCTGTGCCAGACGCTCCTCAAAACCACATGCCCGGGCGTACCTGATGTATACCAAGGCTGTGAGCTTTGGGACTTCAGTTTGGTAGACCCAGATAACCGCCGCCCCGTGGATTATGAGCAGCGTCAGCAGTTCTTACAGGAAATAAAGGCAAATGATAAACCGCAGGACTTACTTCAGCAAATTCTGTCGACGCCAACTGACGCCCGCGTGAAGCTATACCTGTTGCACCAGGTACTGCACCTGCGCAAAGAGCAGAAAGCACTGTTCGACAAAGGCAGTTATATGCCGCTTCAGTTGAAAGGACAGCACAGCAAACACGCCATGGCATTTGCCCGCCATAACGGAGACGACTGGTGCATTGTGGTGGTACCCCGCCTGCTGACAGGTATCATCTCCGAAAACGAATTGCCTTTTGGAGAGCAGGTATGGGGTGATACGGCAGTAACATTACCAACCGAGGCTCCACAAGACTGGCAGCAGCTATTTGGCGGACATTCCGTACAGGCAAAGCAGGCTATACCTTTGGCTGAGATTTTCAAGTCTTTCCCGGTAGCACTTTTAACATCCAAGAAGTTATGATCATACCTAAACGCAGCAGCGGCATCCTGCTCCACATCACCTCTCTCCCATCAGCCTATGGTATTGGGGACCTGGGTTCGGAGGCTTATAAATTTGCAGACTTACTGGCCGAGGCTGGCCAGCGCTACTGGCAGATCCTGCCGCTGAACCCAACCGAAATTGGCTCGGGCAACTCACCCTACAGCAGTCACTCTGCCTTTGCCGGAAACCCGCTGCTCATAAGTCCCGAAAGACTGGTAGATGATAGCTTGTTAGACAAAAAAGACATTCGGGCCGGAGGCGGTTTTGACAAGGCCAAGGTAAACTACCCGAGGGTGGCGGAATATAAAGTGAAGCTTTTGTATCAGGCGTTTGACAACTACAAAGACGGCAAAGCGAGTAAGTTGAAAAGCGAGTTTATCCGTTTTCAGGAAACGCACAAGACCTGGCTGACTGACTTTACCAGTTTTGTGGCCATTAAGCAGTACAACAACGGCAAGCCCTGGACTGAATGGCCCGAAAAAGTGAAAACACGGCAGGACCACGCCATGGAGGCGCTATCAGCAGAATTGGCTTTAGAAATGGAGCGTGAAGCCTTTTTCCAGTTCCTGTTTTACCGTCAATGGGAAGCGCTCAAAACATACTGCACATCCAGAGACATTACTTTTATAGGGGACATGCCCTTTTATGTGAGCCATGACAGCGCTGATGTTTGGGCACATCCGCACATCTTCAAACTGGACCGGCAGGGTCAACCCACAGCTGTGTCAGGCGTGCCGCCGGATTACTTCAGTGAAACCGGGCAGCTGTGGGGTACGCCTGTCTTTGACTGGAAAAAATTGCAGGAGCAAAATTTCGACTGGTGGCTGCAGCGCATTGCCCACAATTTGGAGCTCTTCGGCTTGCTGCGCCTCGACCATTTCAGGGCCTTCTCGGCTTACTGGGAAGTGCCTGCTGACGAGGAAACCGCTATCAATGGGAAATGGGTGAACACACCGGGAGCCGAGTTACTCACTGCAGTTAAAAAGAAATTCCCGGCCATGCCCATTATCGCCGAAGACCTGGGTGAGATAGACCAACCCGTACGGGACCTGATGGCGCAATTCGACCTGCCAGGTATGCGGGTGCTGCTTTTTGCTTTTGGCGAAGACCTCCCGCAAAGTATGTATGCACCCCATCATCATGTGCAGCACTCGATCGTGTACACCGGCACACATGACAACAGCACGGTGCGAGCCTGGTACGAGCACGACGCCAGCCGCGACGACAAAAAACGGCTGAGCGATTACAGCGCCCAGCGCCTTTCAAAAGATAATGTAAGTGACGTAATGGCGCGTCTGGCCTATATGTCGGTAGCGCAGCTTGTGGTACTGCCGATACAGGATGTGCTAGGCCTGGGCAAGGACGCAATCATGAACAAGCCCTCCACTGCCAAAGGCAACTGGCAGTGGCGCTTACAGCCGGGCCAATTTACCAAAACTGTGGCGCAGCGGTTGAAGCAGGAAGTCGCGTTATACGGCAGGTAATTTTTCACAAAAACCTGAAAAGAGGTGCTTGTTACGCTGCAAAGAACTGTAGCGTAATAAGCACCTCTTTTCTTTTTTAATTCCTACAAAAATCTTACATTGATTCAGCTTTCAGGTATAGCCGGAAAGATTCTCTCACCTAATCTACAGCATTATGCCATTAGCTTCCACAGCATTACCACTGGGCACTGTAGCACCCAACTTTGCCCTGCTCGACACGGTCTCTGATAAACTTATCTGTTTAGAAGACGTGGTCTCCACGAAAGCCACAGTGATCATGTTCATCTGCAACCACTGCCCCTATGTGCAGCACATTCTCGATGAGCTGGTGGACGTAGCCAGCGACTATCAACAAAAAGGTGTGAGCTTTGTCGGCATCAGTTCTAATGATGTAGCAAATTATCCGCAGGATGGTCCGCAGCAAATGCAGGAACTGGCTAAAGAGGCAGGCTTTACTTTTCCCTATCTGTATGACCAGACACAGCAGGTTGCCCGTACCTACCAGGCCGTGTGTACACCAGAGTTTTACGTGTTTGACCGTAACATGCGCCTGGCCTACCATGGGCAGTTTGACGACGCCCGGCCTAAAAGCGAAGCGCCTGTAACAGGACGGGACCTGCGCCAGGCGCTGGATAATCTACTGGCCGGTGAGCCGGTAAGTGCCGACCAAAAGCCAGGTATAGGCTGTGGTATTAAATGGAAAACTCCGCTGGCGGAAGCTGGGTAGGCTGCGTACTGGCCATATATCCTGCCACGGCATTGGCATTGTCCAGGTAATGGGAAGTATACTGCATATCACCTGAGTGAATGTATAGGGCTGTTTTGCCTTTTACAGCATCAATGATGCTCTCATGCTCTCCAAGCGGCACGGCCGGACAACCCAGACTGCGGCCGAGTCTGCCGTATTTGTTCATAAAATCTTCAGTCGCATACTCTGCACCGTGCATCACGACGGCACGTTCGCGGGCGTTAGAATTGTGCCCTTCGTCCAGGCCATCGAGTCGCAGTGACTTGCCGTGTTTTCCATAGTATATATCATCCGTCACATAAAAGCCGACACTGCTCATAAAAGACTTGTGCTCGTTCGAAAACACCTGCGCCGTCACTTCTCCGGAATTGCGGCCATGGGCCACATAGGTGTTATGCAGCACCTCCCGGTTGTTGAGGTCGAGCACCCAAAGCCTTTTCTCGTTGGAGGGCTTGGTGAAGTCCACAATGGTCAAGACGCCTTTGTCTGACAGACGCCCTTCATTATACATGCCATAATAACCCATCAAGGCGTTATTAAACACATCATAATTCAGGTCCACCGCGCTCAGGTTCATCTGGGTATACAGGTCGAATGATACTTGCTCAAAGCGCATGACAGATAAGGCTGTTATATTCGTCTTCGCTTTTGCATCAACTGACACATACTTGCCAGCGCCCAGCGATGCGGAGGGTGATAGTATGAGTGGCGCAAAAAGGGGCAACAGGCGTTTGCCCATTTTCTTTTTGCGGTTACGCCACCGCTCTTTTATGCTTTTCTTTCTCACGTTCGTTCTCACAATCCAATCTCATTGGTACATTTGTTTTTACGTGCCTGCCCATGCACTGTTCGGATTTGCTTAAAAGGTCCAACATTGCTTGCAAATCATTCAATATCAAGCCAAAGGAATCAAAGCAGGTATCATATTTGTATAGAAAGGAGTACACATCTGTAATCTGGAAACAAAAACGAGTATGAACAGACGGCCGATAAGCTATTCTCCTTTCTTATATTTTATACTGATTATCCTCTTCCTCTCGAGTTGCGGAAGCCGGGAAACGCTGCGTGGCGTATTCAAAAAAGAGACACCTTATGAGGCCTATGTCTCTTCGCTGAAAAGCGCTAAACTTGATCAAACTGCCGTGGGGCAAGATTGGCTTCAGGCCGGACAAACTGCCTTGCAAATACCTACGCCCGTGACACTTCCATTTAAGGAAACAGGTTATTTTCCAGCTGACCAACCCCGGGCGCTCGGTTACAGAATAGAGGCAAAACGCGGCGAAAAACTGGTGGTGAGTCTGGAGATGAAAGCCCGCCAAACCATGCAGGTATTCATGGACCTCTTTGAAGCCAGCGCCGATCCCTCAACTGCACCGAAGCGAGTAGCCTATGCTGATACAGCAGCCACTACGCTGACCTATGTGATAGACGAAGATATGGCGCACCTGCTTCGGGTTCAACCCGAGTTGCTGCGTGGCGGCACTTACACCATTACGATAGAAGCACAGCCTACTTTGGCATTTCCTATACCTGGCAAGTCGAGCCGAAACATCGCCAGCATATGGGGTGACCCTCGTGATGCGGGAGCACGTAGCCACGAAGGCATTGACATATTTGCACCACGTGGCACACCCGTGATCGCCTCAGTAGATGGAGTAGTGTCGCGTGTGAACGAAACACCCCGTGGTGGCAAGGTGATCTGGTTGTCGGATATGAATCGAGGTCAGAACCTGTATTATGCGCACCTGGATCAGCAGTTGGTAACAGCCGGTCAGCGTGTCAGCGTGGGCGATACATTGGGGCTGGTTGGCAACACAGGCAATGCCAAGGGAACCGGCCCGCACCTGCACTTTGGGATATACCGCTATGGCCGTGGGGCTACGAACCCCTACCCTTATGTGCATCAATCTGCCACACCAATCCCTACTGTAAAAGTAGATGCTACGCACATTGGCAACTGGGTACGGGTGTCATCCAAAATGGCTAACGTGCGAACGGAGCCCTCAACCAGAGCAGCGGTGCACAATTCACTCCGGCAGCACACCCCGCTACAGGTTATGGGTGCCGCCAATAACTGGTACCGTGTCCGCTTGCCAGATCAGTCTGAGGCCTATGTCATCAGTTCACTCGTAGAGGGTATAGCTAAACCGATCACGGTTAAGAAACTCGCACAGGAGCGTCCGCTACTCGATGACGCACATCCTGAAGCTGCGCAAATGGACAGTCTACCGGCAGGAGCCGCTATACCAGTGGTAGCTGTTAACGGGCAGTTTGACATGGTGAGGCAACCAGACGGCAGACTTGGGTGGGTGCAGTCAGCTGAATAAAATTGCCATTACTTGCCAAGTGATTTTGGTAGCGCAGGGGCTTTCTGCGTACAGCATTTATACCTATATTTGGGTTAGTAAAGCATGTTGTACGCTCTTAACCGGATAATTTTTGAAGTTAGCTGCTATTGATATCGGTTCGAACGCCGTGAGATGCCAGATCTCCAATGTTTTGAACCAGAATGGGAACGTCATTTTTAAACGAGTAGAATACATCCGCTACGCCATCCGATTCGGTGAGGATGTGTTCAATACCGGCTATATCAGCGAACACAAAATTCAGAAGTTCATCAAGCTTCTTCATGCTTTTCAGCTGCTACTCGATGTGCATGACGTGGATCACTTCATGGTGTGTGCTACCTCGGCTATGCGTACATCCGAAAACGCACCTGAAATTTTGGAACGTGTGCACCAGGCTATCGGCATGGGTATACAGGTAATCGACGGGGTAGCGGAAGCTGACCTGATCAACAAGGTAATCATCAATTTCCTGGATGAACGCAATTATCTGCACATTGACGTGGGGGGTGGCAGCACGGAATTCAACATCTATGTGAATCGCGAAAAAATGGCTTCTCAATCCTTTGAGCAAGGCTCCATCCGTCACATGCACGGCGTAGACTCCCAGGAACTCTGGAACAATATGCGGCTCTGGATTGAAGAGAACGCCAAGAAATATCACCTTACCCGCGCCATCGGTACGGGCGGTAACATTAACAAGATCTTCGATATGTCAGGTAAGGCAGTGGGGAAACCCGTCTTCCGTAAGCAAATCGAAGAAATCACCCAACGTATAGCGGCCATGAGCATGGAGCAGCGTATTACAGAGCTCCTCCTTAACCCCGACCGTGCCGACGTTATCCTTCCTGCCGCCGAGATATACCTGTCTGCCATGAAGTGGGCGAAGCTGGAGAGTATGCTGGTGCCTGCCGTTGGCCTGAAGGACGGAATGATCCATGCCCTTTATGAACAGCATCATCAGGAGCGTTTTGTGATAAGTCAGATTAGCAGGTAGTTTTTGCCTTGCCGGCAGGGCTATACCAATCATATAATATGGCGCGAGCGTCCTCGCTCGTGACTGCTATAGAGGGGCCTCTGGCCGCAGAGGTCTACTAGCGTTGCAAGCGCTTTACAGGTATAGCAACCTGTGTTACTTTGTAGCTTGCCCTGGCCGGGCGGGCCCTACTTTTTTCCTTGATGAAAAAAGTAGACAAAAAAATTAAGACGCTCCAAATCGAGGGCCCCTACCCCCACTCGCTGAACACTCTTGACAGGGGGACCCCTTCACCCCCAACAGTGGAGCGCCAAAGGGTGCACCTGGCTAAGGTGATCTGTTTCATAGCTCAAGGGGCAAGTTAGTCTTGCTATACTTGCCAGTGTCAAGTGAGTTTAATTACAAGGCTTATACCTGTGAATTGGGAACTACAGAATAGTCCCCCTTGGGGGTAGGGGCCCTCGACAAAGAAGCGGGCAGGGGGATGACAATCGTGCATGAAAAGCCTGTTAATCTTGGGGAAAGGGCCCTAGATAAACACTCAAACAAAAGGCAGAGGAGACAATCGTCCCCAGGGCTCCCTCCCCTGTTTTGGGGGTAGGGGCCCTGTTTAAAAGGGGAGGGCTGGGGGTGGGTTATACTTACACTAACTCCACTTCCTGCGTTGCTTCTTCAAACACTTTCTTATAGAACAGCTTGTGCACGTCTATGATCTCCTCATTCGCACTTGGGCGTTTGCGGGCGTAGGTGCCGTCTTCGCGCATGATGTAGGAGTTCTGGTTGTCGAGTAGGTTATAGTACAGAACGTTAATCGCTTCTTTTTTCAACTCTTCATTTGCGATCAGGAAGAGCGCCTCGATGCGGCGATCAAAGCTGCGCACCATGATATCGGCACTGCCACCGTATACCTTCGAGTCTCCGTTATTGTGGAAGTAGTAGATGCGGCTGTGCTCCAGGTACTCACCAACGATCGACTTCACAGAGATATTCTCGCTCAGGTCCTCACGGCCTGGACGCAGACAGCAGATGCCACGCACAATCAATTTGATCGGGACTCCGGCCTTGGAAGCTTTGTAAAACTCGTCAATCACTTCTTTATCTTCCAGCGAGTTGATCTTGATCACGATGCCACTTTTCAGTCCTTTCTTGGCATTGCGGGCTTCATGACGAATGAGCTCAATCAATTGCTGGCGCATCGCCTTCGGTGAGGTAAGCAGGTACTTATATTCGTTTGGCCTGGAGTGGCCGGTGATTACATTGAAAAATTCTGACACGTCGTGCGCATATACCTCGTTAGTGGTCAGCAAACTCACGTCGGTGTAAAGTCGGGCAGTTTGCTCATTGTAATTACCGCTGCCGATGTGGATGTAACGCGTTACCTTCTCCCCTTCCTTTCGGATGATCATGAGCATTTTGGTGTGCGTCTTGTACTTGCTGATGCCATAGATTACAAAGCAGCCAGCTTTCTCCAAACGCTCCCCTTCCCGCAGGTTGCGTTCTTCATCAAAACGTGCTTTCACCTCAAACAATACTGAAACGTGCTTGCCGTTCTCAGCTGCTTTCAGGAGAGCAGCCGTCACGCGTGATTGGTCAGCCAGGCGGTAGATCGTCTGCTTTATTCCCAGCACATAAGGATCTTCGGCGGCACGCTCCAACAGCTGTACCACAGGTTCCATGTTGTTGTAAGGGTGGTGCAACAGCACATCATGCTCTTTCAGGTACTCAAACATATCCACTGACTCAGCTGGCAAACTCAGCGGGATCACAGGGGCTGGCTGCTTGAAACCTTTGTCTTTGAACTGCCGGTGATTGATGATCTGCCACAGGCCACGCAGGTCGATCATGCTCGTGATCGTGAACACGTTGGCATTATCGATAATCCAGCGCTCCTTCAGCACTTTCATCATAAACTGAGAAGGATTACGCTCAATCTCCAGGCGCACCACGCGACCTTTCTTACGTGTCTTGAGCTTTGACTTGATCTCTTGTACAAAGTCCGCCTCTATGTCGTCCGACTCTTCCAGGGTGAAGTCACCGTTTCGGGTAATGCGGAAGAGGTTCACCGATACGATCTCCACGTTGCGGAACAGCTTTTTGATCTTCCAGCGAATGATCTCCTCAATTGGGACAAATATGAGTTTGTCTTTGCGGTTGATCTCGTAAAAACGGGCCAGGTTCTGGGGTATCTGTACAAAGGTTACGCGGTCCTGCGCCTTCTGCTCCTCCGTAGTGCGGGTAACCACACCAAAGGTCAGCAGCTGGTTCATGAGCAGCGGAAAGCCATGGTAATTGTCGAATACCATGGGTGTGAGCAGCGGATAGATCGTGTTCTTGAAGTAGCTGTCTACCTTCTTTTGTTCGATCTCAGTCAGGTCGCCTACTTTCAGTATATCAAATCCGCTCTTTTCGAACAGCTCGGTCAGCTCGTTATTGAACGTGAGGTACTGGTCGTTAACGAAACGGTGAGCATAGTCCAGCAGTTTTTTGCGGAAAGGCATTTCGCGCAGACCGGAATAGTCCAGTCGCTCTTTGCCGTAGTCGATGTAATTGTACAAGCTGCCTACCCGGATCATAAAGAACTCGTCGAGGTTGGAAGCCGTGATGGCCATAAACTTGAGCCGGTCGAATATCGTGCGGCTGGTATCGCGGGCCTGGTCAAGCACACGGTAGTTGAAGCGCAGCCAGCTCAGGTCGCGGCTAATGTATTTACTTCGCTTTATCTGGTCAGAAACCTTATTGATCAGCATGTTTTCAGATGTTAAAAGAAGCCTAATGTCGAGCAGGAGAACTAGGCTCCGGGACTGACGCAGGTATACGGGCTTTACATAAAGTATGCCCAACTGCTAATATAAATTTTGTAAGCGAATTTCTCATGCCTTTTGACGAAAGCTTGCACAAATGTTTTGCAAAAACACTGGCTGTTCCCAAAAAGGCCTGCGGATATACCTGAACATCACCAAAATATCAGAACCAATCTGTGTACGTCAGGTATAAAACAGAATCAATTGATAAAGGCCATGCAAAAGAACCTCATACTGGATACCAGCGATTTTGAGCTGCCACCACTCCCATTAGCAGATTGGGAAGCAACCAAGGATACACTGCACCTCTACTTGCAGATCGTAGGCAAAATACGCCTGACCTTGATGCCTCCGCTTAATCATTGGTGGCATGTTACCCTTTACGTTAATTCCCGCGGACTTACGACAGGGCCTATACCTTACAAGTTCTATACCTTTGAAATAGACTTCGACTTCATAGATCATCAGCTTCGCATTAAAACGAGCACCGGTGCTATGGAGGAGATAAAGCTACAGGATGGCTTAAGCGTTTCGGAGTTTTACACCGCAGTCATGAAATCGCTGGACGTGCTGGGCGTTAAGGTAGATATTCTTGCCAAACCATATGATAACAAGAGCAACATCCCCTTTGCAGAGGATCATACCCATGCTACCTATGACCCTAATCAGGTGAATGCCTACTGGCGGGTGCTCACGGCTGCCGACGAGATCATGAAAGAGTTCAGTGGTCGCTTTTATGGCAAAACCTGTCCGGTACAGTTCTACTGGCACCACATTGATTTGACTGTTACCCGCTTTTCAGGCAAAAAACTACCCGTGCGGGAGGAGGCTAGCCTGGTAGAGAGAAATGCATACTCGCATGAAGTGATTAGTTTTGGCTTCTGGCCGGGAGATGACAAAGTGCCCTTTCCGGCTTTTTACTCTTATACCTACCCTTCACCGGCAGGCTTAGACCAGGAGCCCCTCTTGCCTAAAGGCGCTAGCTGGGTTGATTCCAATGGTAGTCCGATGGCACTGCTTCCTTATGATAACCTGCGCAGTGAAGAAAACCCACGCCAGGCCCTGCTTGACTTTTTGGAGAGCGCCTACCAGGCAGGGGCCAAGCTGGCGGACTGGCCCATGGAGGACTTAAAGGTGCGATGAGGTTCCCCGGATGACGCATAAAGGATGACTGGTGCTAAACGCTTCCATATCGGCCTGTTTACCTGCATGACTTTGATCATGTCGCTTCTCTGTGCGCCTTCGTCAGCTAGTGCTGCCTGGCAAAGTGATTCTGCACGGGCTGCGATCAACATTGGTCTGACGGGACATACCGGCTTCATCATACCGCACTCACGCGAAATACGGGATATTTCCGGCTCCAACCCTTGGGGTATAGAGGCGGATGTGAGTTTGCATTTTACTAACGAACGTGCCTGGCAGTATGTACAGGGTTATCCCAGGCTGGGTGCAGCATTGGCCTATTACAACTTCGATAATCCGGATGTTCTGGGCAGCGCCTATACCTTGCTGCTGTATGTGGAACCTTTCCTTTCGGCGCACCGGCGTTTTAGTCTGTCATTCCGATTCGGGGCCGGCCTGGCATACATGGACAACATCTATGACCCTGACACAAACCCCGATAATCTCTTTTACAGCACCCGGGTCAGCTTTCCCCTCGAGATCAACCTGTTGGGCAACTACCGGCTAAGTGAGCGCTGGATGCTGCGAGCCGGCGGCACTTATAAACACATCTCAAATGGAGGACTCCGGCAGCCAAACAAAGGCATCAACTTCCCATCAGCCACCCTGGGCCTTAATTATGCGTTGCGGTCTGCGGCTTTCCCTGAAAGGCAATTGGCAGAAGGGATGCAGGAGCAGCAGGAGCGTAACTTTCTGGTGGCCGTGTTTGGCACTGGCAAAGATCGTCGCGACGAGCCTTCCCGCAAATTGCCGCTGTTAGGTATAGCAGCTTATGTGAGCCAGCCCATTGGCCGCATCAGTGCCCTGACTGGCGGGGCTGAGTGGATAGCCGACTATACCTTACGGCAATACCTGCAGGACGAGGAAGACGAACGTGACTTTCAACGCGGCGCTTTGCTGGTTGGGCACGAGTTGCGCATCGGTCGGTTTCGGTTCAATCAGCAGCTTGGGGTATACGTTTACTCCCCTTACAAAGCACGCGATCCGGTTTACCAGCGCTGGGGGCTGGAGTACCACACAGGAGGACGCATGTTCTATGGCGTCAACCTGAAGGCCCATCGCCATGTGGCGGATTTTCTGGATGCCCGCGTCGGGTTTAGATTTTAATATATGAAGCACCTCACTTTAGCCATTCTCATGCTAATCTGCACGGCTTGTGCAGGTATAGCACAGCCATCTCAAACCGGAAAGCTGATCACAAAACCCAGCGCCTATGGTATGGCGGAAACACTGAGCAAGCTGCGAATTGCAATTGAAGGTATGGGTATCAACCTCGTGGCGGAAGTGGACCATGCCAAGGCCGCCGCTGACAAGGGAATGGCGCTTCGGCCTACGCATGTGCTTATTTTCGGTAATCCACTGGTAGGCACCAACCTCATACAAGCTGATCAGCGCACTGGTCTGGACCTACCCCTGCGCCTGTTGGTATGGGAAGACGAGAAGGGCCAGGTACACCTGAGCTACCGCCATCCCAACGATTTGCAGCAGGACTACTCATTAGGGAATCAGCAAGCCGTGCTTGAGAAGATGGAGAAGGTATTTGAGAAGCTGAGTGAGGTGGTGAAAAAGTAACAATTGTTCTGTGCGCATGTAATAACTGAGGGCATAACAAGCAGTGATTTGTACACAAATTTTACCCGCACAAGACATTGTAAGTACTTATAATTTAAATTATTATTGTGGCGCGAGAGCTTCTAATGGCTCTCATGCCAAGCTATGCTTACACGTAGTCTACTCTCATTCATAGCAGGCTTTCTGCTCCTTTTTGCCATTTATCACTTCCCGGAGTTCTTCTCTTCTTTTTGGATAATGGCTATTTTCAAATTTGGATTTTTAGTAGCTGCTTTTTTCCTGGCAAGAGCACAAGGCTGGCAGGGACTTGGTGGCTATGGCTTAAGTCTGAAATCTAAATGGCTAAGCCAGCTCTTGATGGGATTACTGCTTGGTCTGATATTTTTCGCATTGTCGTTTTACCTCTCCATTTTTCTGGGGTATGAACATGTTGTAGCAAGCACTTCTCTTGCAACATTTACAGGCCAGCTTCCCATGCTGCTCCTGATGACGGCAATTCCTTCTATTGCTGAAGATATTTTGACACGCGGTTATCTGTATGCCCATTTAGAAAAGTATATGAAACCGATTTACTGGGTACTCCTTTCCGCTCTGATCTATGTACTGAATCACATTTGGCGGCTGGGTGATGGCGCTGCGGTACTAACTTATCTTTTGTTACTGGGCCTGGTGCTGGCCTATGCTGTTATCATCACCAAATCGCTCTGGCTTGCTTTCGGTATACACTGGGGTGCCAACATCGCCTACGAATCCTCCAGAACATTATTCAGCACCTCTACATCGACTTCAAGTGATGTCAGCACCTGGCTACTGGCAGGCTGCTGGGGGTTTCTATTGTTACTTTTGATCGCGTGGCAGTTTTACAAAGAGCATCGTGCCCTCAGGTATAGCAGCCTCTAAAATCAGCCAGTCTTGCAGTACTCACATAAAAAAAGCGGCTGCCTTCTTACGAAAGCAGCCGCTCTAAACTATAGGTCTAATAAAATTACACGTCTACACGGGCATACTTGGCGTTGCGCTCGATGAAGTCACGGCGAGGACCTACCTCGTCGCCCATCAGCATCGAGAACAGGTGGTCGGCCTCAGCAGCTGACTCAATCGTTACACGCTTCAAGCTGCGGGTTTCCGGGTCCATGGTCGTGTTCCAAAGCTGCTCCGGGTTCATCTCACCAAGACCTTTGTAACGCTGCACGCCTACGCTTTCTTCTCTGCCTTTGCCTAGTTCAGCAATCGCATCCAAGCGGTCCTGCTCACTCCAGCAGTAGCGCTCTTCTTTACCTTTCTTCACCAGGTATAGCGGAGGAAGTGCGATGTAGATATAGCCATTCTCGATCAGCTCCTTCATGTAACGGAAGAAGAAAGTCAGGATCAGGGTTCGGATGTGCGATCCGTCCACGTCCGCATCCGTCATGATGATGATGCGGTGGTAGCGAAGCTTCTCCATGTTCAGGGCTTTCTCACCTTCTGACGTTCCGAAGCTCACGCCCAGGGCGGTGATCATGTTCTTGATCTCTTCGTTTTCGTAGATGCGGTGCTCCTGCGCTTTTTCCACGTTCAGGATCTTACCACGAAGCGGCAGGATGGCCTGGAACATACGGTTACGGCCCTGCTTGGCAGATCCACCCGCTGAGTCACCTTCCACCAGGTAGATTTCGCAGTTTTCCGGGTTATTGTCAGAGCAGTCAGCCAGTTTACCTGGCAAGCTGGTGCTGGAGAGCACATTCTTGCGCTGCACCATCTCGCGGGCCTTACGGGCTGCGTTACGGGCCTGCGCCGCCAGGATTACCTTCTGCACAATGATGCGGGCTTCTTTCGGGTTTTCCTCCAGAAACTGGTTCAGCATCTCGCCTACCGCTGTGTCCACGGCACCACCCACATCGGAGTTACCCAATTTGGTTTTGGTCTGCCCTTCAAACTGAGGCTCTGCTACTTTCACAGAAATAACGGCTGTCAGGCCTTCGCGGAAGTCATCACCGGCAATCTCGATCTTCACCTTGTCCAGCATACCTGACTTGTCGGCGTAGGCCTTCAAAGTACGGGTAAGGGCACGGCGGAAACCACCTACGTGGGTACCACCTTCTATGGTGTTGATGTTGTTCACATACGAGAAGATGTTCTCGGTATACGACGTGTTGTATTGCAAGGCAATCTCTACAGGCACCCCGTTTTTCTCGCTCTCGATATGGATTGGCTCCGGAATGAGGTTTTCACGTGTCTCGTCCAGGTAAGCCACAAATTCTTTCAGACCGCCTTCCGAGAAGAAAGAGTCGTTCAACGGCTCCCCGTCTTCGCCAGTATCACGCAGGTCCGTCAGGTTAATGCGGATGCCCTTGTTCAGGAAAGAAAGCTCACGCAGACGGCTGGCAATGGTATCATACTTGTACTCCGTGGTTGTGAAGATAGACGCATCAGGCTGGAACGTTACGGTTGTACCTGTTTTGTCAGTCGTACCGATCTCGCGTACCGGGTAAGCGGGCACCCCAATGTTGTAGTGCTGCTCAAATATCTTCCCGTTGCGGTGTACTGTTACGTGCAAATCGGTTGAAAGTGCGTTCACACAGGATACACCTACACCGTGCAGACCACCGGATACTTTGTATGTGTCTTTATCGAACTTACCACCAGCGTGCAGTACCGTCATCACCACTTCCAGGGCCGAGCGGCCTTCTTTCTGGTGGAAGTCGGTAGGTATACCGCGGCCGTTGTCCGACACGGTGATGGAATTGTTTGTGTTGATGGTTACATTGATCGTATCGCAATGACCGGCCAAGGCCTCGTCAATGGAGTTGTCCACTACTTCCCACACCAGGTGGTGCAGGCCTTTGATGCCAATGTCACCGATGTACATGGCAGGACGCTTGCGCACGGCCTCAAGTCCTTCCAGTACCTGAATACTATCTGCTGAATAATTGTTATGCAATTGTTTTTCTTCTACGTCACTCATGTGTGTATCTGGGTAGATTGAATAGGTAAAATTACCAATTTATTTCGTTTTATCTATGCTTTTCGGAACAGTACTTTTCACTGATTGCTGTATACCTGTGATCCCTTTAGGTATAAGCCCGAAGCATGCCTTGTTTTAAACAAAATATCAGTAGCATTAGTGCCTGTTTTACAAATACTTAAACCCTGAAAACACAAAAAGACCACCTCTTGTGAAGGCAGTCTTTTTGATTAAGTCGAATGCAAAATATATTGGCAAACTAGCACAAGTGATCTCACTCGCGTTTGGTCTACTTTGCCCTTAGGATCGGCTGAGGACCGATCCGGTTTTTTTCATAGCTCAGTCAGGCATTGCATCGTTTACTAAACGGTCATACTGCCGCGGCATTGTTAAGGTTGCTTAAAATTTCTGCCATCTTGTATGCGCCTTGTGTTAAATTTCGGCTATGAAAACGATCATCCTTCTTCTTATCTCTAATATCTTCATGACCTTCGCCTGGTATGGTCACCTGAAGTTCAAAGACACTGTGCTCTGGAAAGTTATTCTGGTGAGCTGGTTCATTGCCTTTTTTGAGTACGTATTTCAGGTACCAGCTAACCGGATCGGCCATGGACAGTTCACAGCTTTCCAGCTCAAAACCATACAGGAAGTGATCACACTGGTCGTATTTGTGGGCTTTTCTGTGCTATACCTGAAAGAAGAGGTTAAGTGGAATTACATCGTAGGCTTTATCTTCATCCTGCTGGCCGTGTTCTTTGTATTTAAAAAATGGTAGTGGAATTGTCGATTTCCCGGAGGGTTCACCAGTGTTTCAGGCCTGCTACCAGGTATAGAAGCACCCTCCCCCTTAAGTGATAACCCTCCTTTGGTTGTTTCGTTGTAAATAACAGAGCAAATGATGTTTAACCATAAAAAAAGGAGGTAAACATGTCCATGAACTTTGAGAATTATCAGAAGGAAGCCAAAACATGGTTGCACGAGCTCTGCCACTACCTGGGTATAGAGGACGAGCTAAAGGCAGCCCGCATATTCAGGGCGGTACTCCATGCCATCCGCGACCGTATACCTGCCGGCGAGGCCATCCACCTGGCGGCTCAACTGCCCATCGTCTGGAAAGGTATATACTTTGATGGCTTTACCCTGCGGGAAGAGCCCGTGCGTATTCGCCATGAAGAAGAGTGGCTGGAGTTTATCCGCTCCAAAGATGCCTTTGCCGACATGGCTGATTTCCCGACACTGGAGCATGCCCACTATGCGTTTCAGGATGTGATGAAATTTTTGCGAAGCCGTATCTCCGAAGGACAGTACAACCAGGTAGCACAAGCCCTGCACTCGGAGTTGGCTTTACCTGTGTAAGCAGAACATTTGTATGTCAAACCAAGGCCTGGCCGCTGTGCCGGGCTTTTTTATGGCTGGCCTGCCTCTCCCCTCAGATTAAACTTATGCGCTGGATACCTCCTTTATTCTACCATATCCTATACCTTTGCAGGTATATTCGTTTTTATACTAAAACTTGTCAGCTGAACCATGAAAAAGTGGCTGCTATACCTGAGCCTTCCCCTCACCTTGATCGCCTGCCAGGGCGGTGCAAATGAACGACACAGCCAGCAAGCACTGGAGACAGAGGTGATGGACCTGCACGACGAAGCGATGGCCGACATGGGCAAGATCTACCGCCTGCGACGCAACCTCACCAGCCTGCGTGACACCCTGCAGGCGCAGTCTGCCGACACTGCCACTATTAGCCTGCTTACGCGTCGTATACAAGAACTGAACGATGCCGATGAAGCCATGATGGAGTGGATGCGGCAATACAAAGCACCCGATACGTTGGCACACCAGCAGGCCATGCTATACCTGAACGAAGAGCACCAGAAAATGGAAAGGGTAAAATCACTGATGGACAGCACCATCACCCATGCACAAGAAACCTATGCAACTTATGGAAAGAAATAAACTGAGCACCCTTTTTTCAGCACTGCTACTTGGCCTTTCGGCGCTAGGCTGGCAGGCTTGCTCCCAGAGCACGTCTGAAAACAGCGAACTCCCCTACTTAGGTGAGCGTGAGCTGGTGCAACGTGAAGTTGATGGCCAGCAGGTAACCGACACCGTGTACCATCGCATACCTGACTTCGCTTTTATCAACCAGGACAGCCAGGTGGTCACCAGCCTCACCGTGCAGGACAAGGTATACGTCACCGACTTTTTCTTTACCACCTGCCCGACCATCTGTCCTAAGATGAAGAGCCAGATGCTGCGCATCTACGAGGCTTTTGAGAACGAGCCGCAGGTGATGCTCCTCTCCCATACAATTGACCCGAAACACGATACAGTGGCCGTGCTACGTGACTACGCCGACCGCCTACAGGTGAACAGTGACAAGTGGCATTTTGTAACCGGCGAGAAAGACAGCATCTATAGCATTGCCATGCAGTACATGGTATCGGCGATGGAAGATGAAGAGGAGCCCGGCGGATTTGTGCACAGCGGCGCATTTGTGCTTGTGGACCAGAACCGCCACGTGCGCGGCATCTACGACGGCACCGATCCAGCCCAGGTTGACCGCCTGATCCGTGACATACCTGCCCTCCTGCCTAAAAAGAAAAAGAAGAAGGATGCTGATAAAAACTAAATTTCTGGCTTATGCTGCCGGTCTAGCTGCCCTGCTCACCCTGACCCAGTGCTTCTATACCGATAAGCAAAACGAAGGACAGCAGCTCTATACCCAGTATTGCGCCAACTGCCACATGGAAGACGGCAGCGGACTCCGCAACCTGATTCCGCCGCTGGCAGGCGCCGACTACCTCGAAAACCACCGCGACGAGCTGGCCTGCATCATCCAACATGGCCAGAAGGGAAACATTGTCGTGAATGGCAAAAACTACAACCAGGGCATGCCTGGTTTCGAACAACTCAACAAAGGGCAGATCACTAACATCCTCAATTACGTGCAAACCAACTTCGGCAATAACAATCCGCGCTTCTCCATACCGGAAGTAGAAAAGCAGCTGTTTAAATGTCGTCACTTGCTGGAGCAATAAAACACTTACAGTGTAAATAAAAACGGCCGCTATAATTAGTTTATAGCGGCCGTTTTTATACCTGTCAATTTTCAATTTTATCTTCCGAAGTCGTCCTGCACTCGCACAATGTCATCTTCGTTGGATGGGTTGTTAGCATCTGTATGTTGCCAGATCTCGGCCAGCACACCCCACTCATTAAGCCCTACCAGGCGATGGCGCTCTCCCTGGCGCAGCGTGATCAGATCGCCGGGGCGCAGCACTTTCACTTCTCCTTCTTCGTCGGTGTCGCTGGTCACGACTCCGACTGTTCCTTTCACTACTTTCCAGATTTCGGCGCGACGATGGTGGTACTGCCAGCTCAGTCTTTTGTTCGGTGCCACCAGCAATATTTTAGGGCTCAGTTTACCAGATATCTTTAGCTGATCAACTGGCATGCTATCAAAATAAGCATTGGCGAAGTCCTGTGCCTGCGTTTCGTCAATCACAAAGAAGCCGCCCCACGGACGGTCCTGGTCCTGGCTGCTGATGTTAAATTTTTGCTGTTTGAGTTGCTGCTCTACTTCAGAGAAAAGTGCAGCTTTATCGATGGTATCAGTTGTCATGTTCAATTCAGGCTTTAAGGGTGTTCGCGTACTACTTGCAGGTATATGCTAACGGAAAACACTGCTCGCCTGTTGAGGCGGGGCGCAAATATAGTATAATTTCAAAGAAGTCAGTATGGCAATGTAATGACGACGATTAGGTAGATACGATCAGCTTTATGCTTCCTTTCGGAGCAGAATATTCTGAAAGAAACGTTCAAAATTTTTATTCAAGGCACCCCATTTGAACTCGTGGTTGGGCGTTCGGTAGCTGTAGCCGGCGAAGGTGTTCTTCGTCACCACCGGCAGCTTGCTGATGTCACTACCAGCAATCCAGCCGTAAAACCCCACCTGCTTTTGAGCAAAGTCCACCCACCCCACGATTACATAATCTTTGGAGGCCGGCTTCTGCTCCTGCGGGTAACCGTATGTCCAGTTGTCATGCGGTGGACGTGCCGTTGACTTCTTCGCGACTTTCACATCTATTTTACTGTCGCCTATCAGGAAATCAAATGCATCCGAATTTCTATTCTCAAAACCCGCCCGATCGACCTCATAGGTATAGCCCAGAGACTTTAGCCAATGTTCAAAAGCGTATTCCCCCATACAACCCAGCACGGCCTTCTCGAGGCGCTCATTAACTGAAAGACCAAACCGGGAGTAGAGGCCGTTGCCTACCATGGCTGCCGCACACCGCCTGGCTATCTCAAGGTATGCGTCAAAATCAAAGTGTTGCACTAGCATTGCTTTTCATCAGATTGATTTAAAATCAATACCGATGTCCTGCAAGGTTAGTTGTAAATTAGTCTTATCTATTTCGTTTAGTTGGAAAAGTGTATCCGGACAGATGAAAGCAGTGGGTTTCAGTTCTATCGCTTTCCGAAGCACCTCTTCGTTGATCGTATCCAGCCCAAACAGGAGCCCTTCCTGCACTACTTCGTATAGCACGGTATCACCTACAGGCACTTCGTTTATAGCAGCAGTCAACGGTATACCTGACCTGAGAAGCAGTTCCCATAATTTACGCTCCTGCTGGCCCTCATCGGTCTTGACCCGCTGGAAAAGCGTGAGCTGCTTTGTGGGATCCTTTTCCGTCTGGAGCCCATCTCTTCTTACAGGAAAGCCAGAGGGCGCTAGTTTAAAATACCTGAAACCTGTATCGGTATTCCTTGCCCCCTCCTCTGCTTTATTATGTAATAAGAGTAGGCGCTTTCTTGTGATTTCAGATATGGTTCTGAATCCCTGCTGATAAGCTTTGGTTGTTGGGGTGATCTGCTCGTCGAGCTGCACGCAGATGTACTTTCTGTTGCCGCCATCCTGCTGGTTCATTTCCAGTATGGCCTGGGCAGTGGCACCTGAACCGGCAAAAAAGTCCATAAAAATGCCATCCGGATCGTCTGAGAAGCCCAGCAGGTACTTGATCAGGCTGGGTGGTTTCGGGAAATCGAAAACTTTCGCCCCAAACAAGGCTTCCAGTTGGGCACTGGCATTTTCGTTGGTACCCACGCCGACTTTAGAGTTGATCAGGTTCGGCGGCACCTCTTTGTCATATACCAGCTTTTCGTACGAAGGGCTAAGTTTGATTGTAGGGATACTGATTCTTGTACCCTTGCTTATCTCGTCGTCCAGCTTAGGCTGTGACCACTTGAACTTTGCCTTCAGCACGACAGGCTTTACAAACAGACCAGCTTTCACCTCAGTGTCAGCCAGCAGTTCAATGACATAACTGTCCGTCCCATAGCTCCCTTTTGGGAGCAGGCCATCCTTTATACTGGTGGTCACTATACCAGCCGGGAACGTCAGGGTACCTGGTTTATTGGTTTGGTTGAGCAGCCCATTGGAACTAGTGCTGTTCTTCTGGATACCCTTAAATTTCTCGTTGTTCTTATTTTTCTGGTAGCAGAGCACATACTCCACTACTTTTTTACTCTTTTTGGAGAGGTTGGCCGGTGTTTCAGACTTGGCCCAGGAAAAGTAATCGATAAAGTTATCTTCCCCGAACACCTCATCCATCACCAGCTTCAGGTTAGCCAGTTCGTTGTCATCGATGCTCACGAATATAATCCCGTCTTCACGAAGAAGCGTCCTGGCGAGGATCAGCCTTGTCAGCATCATGCTGAGCCAATTGGAATGGCCATTCTGCTTGCGGTCAGTTTGAGAGCGCCCCGTCTTCTTTGAAAAATTATCGGCGTAGATGAACTTCTCTGAACCAGTATTGTAGGGCGGGTCAATATAGATACCTTTTACTTTACCGGCATATGCCTTTTGAAGCGCTTTCAGCACCTTCAGGTTATCTCCCTCAATAAACACATGCTGAGTATGCTCCCAGTTCACAGACGCCTCCCGTACAGGTATAAGCGTGTCGGATATAGGCTCCTCAAGTTGTTGGTAAGCATCTGCTTTTCCGGTCCATGACAGTTGGTATCGCTCCGGCTCCTTGTGTACCTGATCGACCAGCAAATCACGTAGATAAGCTAAGTCCAATTTGTCTTCCGTAAATGCACTCGGTATTAACTCTTTTAACTTAGAGATAAGGTCTTCCGGTATATGCAAGGACTCGCCTTTCATGATCAAATATTCGGTTAATCGGTATTTTAACAGGTTGTCAGGTATAGCACAAGCGTTTATCAACCATACTGCTTCACGAGCTGTGCCGTTTAGGAAGCACAACTGTGCCCTTGATCTGCTCTACCGCAGAACCTATACATTACTTGAGTAGATTAAGCTGAGGCGGGTGTATGGCTACTATACCTGGCAAAAGTTGAAGATAGCTAATAAAGCAGAAATGACAGGAAGGAAATTTTAGTTTAAAGTGAATTCTTGAAAAACAAATTCTGACAGCAGCTAATATCAGGCGGCAAAAGCCCTGTAAATTTAATCCTCAATCGCCTCGATGCCCACTTCCTTCAGTTTTGCCAAGTGGTCCTTCATAGCCTGGAGCTGCTCTGGTGCGTGTCCCTGCCACTCTTTCACTTCACCTGTGACCCGAAGAGCATGCTTGGTGCGGTAAGACTTTGTTGGATTGCCGGGAAACTTCTTGTCTGTCAGATTAGGATCGTCTTCGATCGGGCCGGTTGGCTCCACGATGTAAATCCTGCCGGCACCTTCGCCTAAGGCTAGCTCAGCGCCCCAAACAGCAGCATCCAGGGTCGCAGTCAGATAAACATAGGAAGCCTTTTTGCGCATACCGTAATTTGAGCTATAGCCAGGCTCAATCAGGTCGCCTTGCTTTAGGGTAGCCTTGGTGCCATGGTAGTATGGCTGCGAACCCGGCTCGTTGACGGCCTATGTTGGTTCGCCCTCGCTATTGTTTGACTTCATTGCCTTTCCCTTTCTTGTGATCAACTGTTCTTTCTTACTATAACAGTTACGTGCCGTTGCGGGTACTGGTCCAGTTCCAAATGCCTGCATTGACAGTTACTTTCGCTAATTATCTTCAGATTCCCGTCTATTCCAATAGAGCTGTATCCAAACTTTTGGCCAAGCCAACTATCTTCATGTGCCCCTTCTGCGTCACCTAACGTGTATACCAGGATACCTTGCGGGTTTAAGAAATGGCAAAGCTTCTCGACTACCGGTTTCTGTGACTCCAAAGGCAAATGAAAAATGCTATCCCATGCAACTATCAGATCAAACCTGGCTTCTGTTTCCCAATTGACGATATCGGCTTGTTCAAATTCTATGTTCGGATGATTTTTCTTAGCCAGTTGTAGCATGCCTTCTGAAATATCGATGGCGGTTAGCTCAAATCCGCTTTCTAAAATCCTGTTTATAATGCGCCCTCCACTCCCGCATCCTACGTCCAGTGCCTGTTTCTTCTCAGCACAGTACAGTATAGCCCTATCGATCAAAGAGACACCGTAGTCAGATCCGAACATATCGGCGTCCCACTGCGCAGCAATCTTGTCGTAGCTATTGGCTAGTTGTGAGGTTTTCAATATTAGAGGTTCTTTAGATCTGAACGGATTGGTGCAGCCGAAGCCCTTAGCATAGCAAAGGGTTACGGCTGCACCGGGTTACGGGCTAGTAATTCTTCTTTTAAAGCTCAATCGAGATTTTAACTTTTCCGCCCAACCCTTTTTCAACAATATCAAATAAGGTTTTGAGTGTCAGATTACTCCCGTCATTTTCAACTCTGGATATATAAGTTCTTTTCTTGTCAATGATTTCCCCTAACTCCTGCTGGGTAAGATGTCGAGCTTCACGCGCCTTTTTCAATTCAAGTCCGATTTTAAAAGACTCGAACTCCCTGTCAAGGTTATCACGTCTCTCTGTGCCTTTTACTCCGTACACTCTGTTCTTGATGTCCGCCCAAGAACTAACTTCTCTTTCTTTATCTTTTCCCTTCATAATATTCAGCCATTAATTGTAGTGCCTTATCGATTTCTTTCTTTGGTGTCTTTTGTGTTTTCTTCTGAAAGCCGTTAAGCAAGATGACCAGCTTGCCTTCGTCGAAAAAACAGAACACCCGCCAAATGTTCGAAGCAAGTTGTACACGTGCTTCATATAGTCCGTCTGTGCCTGTCAAGTGCTTCAGGTAATTCTGAGGCACTCGCTCAAGTGTTTCTATCGCTTCCAAAATCTTGAATATCTTGTCCTGCACCTTAACAGGCTGCTCTTTCAAGAAATCTTCAAAGTAGTTTTTGTAAGCAATGATTTTTCTGATTTTCTCCATCTGCTGTATTTTCAACAGTAAATGTAACTTAAAAGTTACTATAATCTATAAAAAAATATTGCCCTCTTATAGTTCTTTATTTCCCGTAACTACCTCGAAAACGTGAACATACGGTAATTGGCACTATGTAAAAGGGTACTGGTAGCTATTCAAAGCAACCACAAAGCATCTCTGGAACTTTTTATCCTTACTCCTAACCCTTCATATTTCCCTCAGCTAATATACCAAAATACCACAACAGTTCAGTAGAATTCTATTGGCATACTTTTTAAACACTCGCTGCAATATTTCTCTGTCAAACTCAACACCATAATCTTAAACCCATACCTAAGAGTCTACCCTCAGGGATTGCACCTTTATAGATGGCTTTTAAGGTATAGGTGATACAGGAAATCACTATATTGTCAGTGTAAATCAAGCATGCTTATACCTGGAAGTTAGAAGCGGTCTATAGCCACTTATGGGCTAGAGACAAATAAAATACTAACCTATAACATGGTCATTCACAAATTGCTGGTTATTTGCTTTCACCTTTCCATACTATGAAACTAAAACAACTTCACCCGGCACCGTTGCAACACCTAATCAGGTATAGTCTGTTGCTGAGTATACTCTGCTTTTTCAGCTGCCGTAGCAATAGCGACGAACTGAAGTTGGAAAGCAAGAACTTTGACCAGGAAATCGCCAGGGAGCAGAACCTGTCGTTCAAGTTCGACAAAGACCTGGTGGGTGATTCGCTGCTCAACCAATGGGACACGATTCCATACCTGACCATCACGCCAAAGGTAGCCGGCAAATATAAATGGACAGCTCCAAACGAGCTGGTTTTCTCGCCTGATAAACCATTTGCACCCACTACGGACTACAAGGCTGAGTTAACCGAAAACCTACTCAGGCACTCCGCTAAAAAGTATAAGCTCCCAGCAGGGCAAGGATTTGCTTTTCATACTCCCTACCTCAGGCTGCAGCAGGTTAAAAGTTATTGGGTGGCAAACCAGAACGCACCAAACCAGTTGGAGGCTAGTCTACAACTTGACTTTAACTACCCGGTGCTTTTCCAGGAGTTGCGGGAGCATTTAAAGGTCTATGCCGGTACCAAAGAACTGCCTGTAGAACTGGCCAGCGGTAACCGCGACAACATCACCATTCGGGTAAAAAATGTGGCAGGGCAGACTGACAAAGAGATTCCACTGCGGCTGCACATTGTCAAAGGGCTGCGTGTGGCCGGCAGTACCAACCAAACCGACCATACCATAGAGCGTGATGTCCTATTGCCAAGTCGCCAGCGCATGATGGTATCGGAAGTAACCACGGCTTTGGAAGAAGGTCAGGAACGCATTTATATCTTCACCACGCAACCTGTTACTAACAGCAGTCTCGGCGAACTGATCACCATAAGTCCTCGACGAGAGTACACCGTAGAGCGTCTGCAAAACGGCTTGGTCCTGAAAGGTAATTTCAATCAGAACAGTACCTATACCTTGACACTCTCCGGCGACCTGGCAGGTATGGCAGGAAAACAGATGGGACAGCCTTACCGGCATAGCGTCACCTTTGCTGCTGCACAGCCAGGCATCAGCTTTGCCAATGCTAAAAGCATCTACCTCAGCAGCCAGGGGGCCCGCAACATTGCCCTTAACCTGAGCGGCGTTCCGCGCATTAAGGTGAGCATCAGTAAGGTATACGAAAACAACATTCTGCACTACCTCCGCGAGGGCAAAATGTACGATGGTTACTACGACGAAGAGACAGAAGAATATTACTCCAGTTCTTACTTTGATGTAAATGAAAACAACGGCAATACTTTGTTTGAGCGCGAATACAATACCGAAAGCCTGCGCAAACAAGGCAATGCCCACCTGCTCAACCTCAACCTGCACGATCTCGACTTCGACAGCCAGTTCAAAGGCCTGTATGTGATCACAGTGGCAAGCACTGACAAAAACTGGCTGAAGGATTCCAAGATCGTATCAGTTTCGGATATCGGCTTGATCGCTAAGCAGGGCAAGGATGAAGTGGTGGTTTTTGCCAACTCCATACGCGATGCGAACACGCTGGACGGGGTCGAGATCCGCTTTATCAGCACGAATAACCAGGTGGTGCACAAAGCTACGACCGATAAAGATGGTGTAGCCCGGTTCAGCAACATCAGCACTACTGCCCCGGACTTTAAGATGGGTATGATCACAGCCCGCAAAGGCGACGACTTTAACTACATGCCTTACAGCCAGACGCAGGTCAACACCTCCCGTTTTGATGTCGGTGGCAAACGCCTGACCGACCTGAACTATGATGCCTTTATCTATGGCGACCGCGACCTCTATCGCCCCGGCGACACCATACATGTCAACACCATCGTCCGAACCCCGGATTGGAAAACGGTGGCAAGCCTGCCCATCAAAGTAAAATTGCTGCTGCCCAATGGCAAAGAGTACCGCAGCACCAAAGGCAAACTGAACAGCCAGGGCGCCAGCGAAACCAGTTTTATACTGAATGGCGCTGCCGTGACAGGCACATATACCCTGGAAGTATACTCCGGCAACGATGTGCTGCTCAATTCGAAGAAAATAGGTGTAGAAGAGTTTATGCCGGACCGCTTGAAGGTGACAGCTGTGCTCAACAAAAGCACTTACAACTCCGGCGAGAAACTCACACTTAACCTAACGGCGCAAAACCTGTTTGGGCCGCCAGCAGCCAATCGCAACTACGAAACGCAACTCAGCCTGAAGAAGAAAGCCTTCGAAGCCAAACGCTATCCCGATTATACCTTTGACATCCGTACTTCCGGTTCCGTAAACATCCAGACCAGCACCCGCCAGGGCCAGACAGATGCACAGGGCAAAGCGCAGGAAGTATTTGAGTTAGAGAATTTTCAGGATATCGGTTTACTGGATGGGTCGCTTTATACCACGGTTTTTGACGAGACAGGCCGGCCGGTAAACCGCCTCAGCAAGTTTGATGTGAGTACGCAGCGGGCCTTCTTCGGTATACGGGATTTTGATGATTACGTGAGTACCCGCCGCGCTATGAACATACCGCTTATCGCCCTGGACCGAAATGGAGCACCTATTTCGACTACTGCCAAAGTGCAACTGGTACGCTATACCTACGAGTCGGTGATTGAGCGCTACAGCGATGAGTATAACTATAAGTCGCAGCGCAAAGAAAACGTGATCATCAGCCAAAACATGACCATACCTGCCAGCGGCGCCACGTTTAACTTTACACCTGTTTCTTCTGGCCAGTATGAAATTCGTGTAATGCGACCCGGCGCCTACAATTACGTGGCGCAGGAATTCTATGCCTATGGTTGGGGTGACACTGAAAGCACTTCATTTGCCGTGAATACCGAAGGCGAAGTGGACATCTCGCTGGACAAGTCGCAGTATGAAGTTGGCGACCAGGCTAAAATCCTGTTCAAATCGCCGTTTGCAGGCAAAATTCTGGTCACGGTTGAGCAGAACAAAGTACTGAGCTACTACTACCTCAAAACCGACAAAAAGGCGGCATCGCTTACCCTGCCGATCAAAGACGAGCATCTGCCAACAGCCTACATCACCGCCATCGCGCTGCGGCAGGTAAAAGACAGCCAGATGCCGCTAACCATTGCCCGTGGCTTTAAGCCCTTATCGGTTACCAAAAAGAGCACAAAACTGGATGTCGCCATACTGGCCCCGGAAGCGTCCCGGTCAAGCAGGGTGCAGGAGGTGAAAGTAAAGACTGCTCCTAACGCGCAGCTAACCCTGGCTGTGGTGGATGAAGGCATCCTGCAGATAAAGGATTACCAGACACCCGACCCGCATGGCTTTTTCTACCAGAAGCGAGCGTTGGAGGTGACCGGCTACGACCTATACCCCTACTTATTCCCTGAGTTGGGTGCTCGTTCCAGCGTTGGCGGTGACGGGTATGACCTGGCCAAACGCATCAATCCGCTTACCAACAAACGGGTTAAGCTGGTCTCGCTGTGGAGCGGACAGCTAAAAGCAAACAGCAACGGTGAGGCCACGGTGCGGGTGCGTATACCGGAGTTTTCGGGAGCAGTACGCATCATGGCCGTGGCTTACAAGGACAATGCCTTCGGCTCGTCTGAAAAGATGATGCGTGTTTCTGATCCGGTGGTGATCAGCACGGCGCTTCCTCGTTTTGTAAGCCCGCGTGACACCATATTTGTACCGGTAACGCTCAGCAATACCACTACGACGAAAACCACGGCAGCCAGCACTATTTCGGTTACAGGTCCGCTGCGTGTGGTCGGCGAAACCAGGAAGTCAACAGGTATAAACCCGAATGCTGAGGCTCAGGTGACTTATAAAGTAGTGGCTATGCCTGCCATTGGGCAAGCAACAGTAAAAGTGGTGGTAAATGCGCTGAATGAGTCTTTCGCCAGCAACACCGACATCACCGTTCGCCCCATTGCCCCGCTGACCAAAGTAACCGAAGCCGGAAGTGTAAAAGACGGCGCCAACGCCGACATCAAACTGGCCAATGATTTTATACCTTCGTCGGTATCGGCTAAGCTGGTGGTGAGCCGCTCGCCGCTGGCACAGTTCACCGATGATATTACCTTCCTGCTGCGTTACCCGCATGGTTGTCTGGAGCAGACTACTTCTACAGCCTTCCCACTGCTCTACTACACCGATCTGGCCCGTTCCCTGAACCAGGACCAGAAGAGCCGTACCTTTAACCCGAACTACCTGGTACAGGAGGCCATCACTAAAATCGAGTTGATGCAGCAGTACGACGGCGGCTTTACCTACTGGCCCGGCGCTACCTACACTGACTGGTGGAGCAGCACCTATGCCACGCACTTTCTGCTGGAAGCGAAGAAAGCCGGATTCCCCGTAACGCAACAGGTGCTGGACAAAGCCGTCAGCTACCTGCAGCAAAAGGTAAAGGGCAAGGCCATGGAAGAGTACCGTTACTACGATGCCAGCCGCCAGGTGCAAAGCAAGTACATCGCCGCCCGTGAAACCACTTACTCGCTGTACGTGCTCAGTATAGCCGGCAAAGTGGACTGGTCTACCATGAATTACTACAAAGCCAAACCGGAACTGCTGTCGATCGACGCCCGCTACCTGCTGGCTAGCACCTATGCCCTGAACGGAAGTCGCGAAAGCTTTAACCAGATCCTGCCTCGCTCCTTCTCCGGCGAAACCTCGGTACGAGCTTTGGGCGGCAGCTTCTACTCCCCGATCCGCGACATGGCGATCTCGCTGAACAGTTTGATAGAGGCTGATCCGGATAACCCGCAGATCGGTACATTGGCTCGTCATTTATCGGATGAACTGCGCTCTAAGCGCTGGTACAATACCCAGGAACGTGCTTTTGCCTTGATGGCTTTAGGTAAGCTAACAAGTAGGAACCAGGGCAACCAAACGGCACAGGTATACCAGAACGGCAAAGTGATCGGCACCTTTACCGGCAACGACCTAACGCTAACGAATTCAGTTGGCAGCGGTCCGATCAGCCTGCGCGGCAAAGGAACAGGTAGCCTGTACTATTTCTGGGAGCTCGAAGGTATCAGCCAGAGCGGCGACATCAAAAAGGAAGACAATTACCTGAAGGTCCGCAAAGCCTTCTTCGACCGGAATGGCAACGAGATTACGAACAACACTTTTAAACAAAATGACCTAGTGATAGTGCGGGTAGAACTGGAGTCGCTGGACGGCAGGAGCATACCGAATGTAGCCATTACCGACATGCTGCCGGCCGGCTTCGAGATAGAAAACCCTCGCCTGATGACAGCCCGTGAGTTCGGTTGGATAGAAGCCCAAAAACCCGCCACGCCGGATCATATTGACATCCGTGACGATAGGATAAACCTATACGCCACCGCTAAACCAGCCCAGCAATACTTCTTCTACCAGGTGCGTGCGGTCTCGAAAGGTGATTTCCAGTTAGGCCCGATCGGAGCAGATGCCATGTACAATGCAGAGTATCATAGTTATTCGGGAGGTGGGGTTGTGAAAGTAAGGTAAAGAAGTTAGAAAGTTTGGGAGTTAGAAAGTTTGAGAAGGAAGAGTTCATTTTCAGCATACGTAAGTCATCCCCCTGCCCCCTTCAAAGGGGGACTTTGGTCCAACAACCTGTATTTGTCATCCTGAAAGGAACTTGGTAGAAGGGAGGTTAAGCGGAAGCTACAGAGATAAAACCCACCCCTTCCCCTTACAAAAGGGGGAACTATAATAGAGAAAAGTCCCCCTTTGAAGGGGGCAGGGGATGACAACTATATGAAAGATAATACCTTAAACAAATGCAAACACAAGAACCAAAGTATCATCTAAGCCATCGGCTGCTAATTTTTAGCAAGCCCTGGCTCAGGTATACGCTATACTTTGCGCTTCTTCATTGCATCACCTTTACCATCCTCAACCACCTCTACCCACTAAAAGTAAACATCTCCTACTCTACTGTGATCACCGCTTCCGATGGCAGCGTGATCAATGCTTTTCTGAGTCGTGACGATAAGTGGCGGATGCAGCTGGAGCCGGACGAGATAAATCCTGTCCTTAAAAAAACGGTACTGCTAAAGGAGGACAAGTATTTTTACTATCACCCCGGGGTCAACCCATTTGCCATTTCCAGAGCCATAGCCTACAACATTATCAGTGACCGAAAAACCTCCGGTGCCTCTACCATTACCATGCAGGTGGCCCGGTTGCTATACCCGCAGCAGCGCACCTATGCCAACAAGGCTTATGAAATGTTCCGGGCACTGCAATTGGAATGGCGTTACAGCAAAGACGAGATCCTGCAGCTATACCTGAACCTGGTACCTTTTGGTGGGAATATAGAAGGTGTAAAGGCGGCTTCTGTTTTATACTTTCATCAATCTCCCAAACAGTTGAGTCTGGCGCAGGCGGTCACGCTGACGGTTATACCTAACAAACCTTCTTCACTGCGCATTGGGGAACAGAATGAACGGATTGTAGCCTTTCGGAATAAGTGGCTGAAATACTACCAGGAACAACAGGCTTTTCCGGCCGCAGAGATTGAGGATGCCATGCTAGAACCGCTGGAGGCCCGCAGGCAGGATGCCCCCAAGGTGGCGCCGCACTTCGCTTACCGCATGTTCCGCAGATACAAAGACCAGCCGATCATCAAAACAACCCTTAACCGGCAGGTGCAGGAAAAAGTGGAGCAACTGGCCTATAACTACATGCAGCGGCTGCGCTACAAAAACATCCACAATGCGGCGGTGCTGGTAATCAACAACCAAACCAGAGCCGTAGAGGCCTACCTGGGTTCTGCCGATTTCAATGACTTTGCACACCATGGGCAAGTAGACGGCGTGCGGGCGGTTCGCTCGCCAGGCAGCACCTTAAAGCCATTCCTCTATGCCGCCGCTTTCGACAAAGGCCTGCTCACCCCTAAAACCGTGGTTACCGATGTACCTGTGGATTATGCTGGTTATCGACCGCAAAATTACTTCGGCAACTACAACGGCAACGTCACCATAGAACACGCACTGGCAACCTCGCTCAATGTGCCCGCTGTGAAAGTGCTCGACCAGCTAGGCGTACATACCTTTGTACAGAAATTGAAGCAGGCGGAATTTTCGGAGATGAAGCGCATGGGCAACCAACTTGGTTTGTCTTTGATTTTGGGTGGATGCGATGTAAAGCTGGAGGAACTGACTGCACTGTACGCCGCTTTTGCCAACCAAGGGAGGTATAGCCCTATCCAGTGGCTGCAACAGGACTCAATAGAACAGGAAACGCAGCTGTTATCGCCGGGATCGGCCTATATGGTCAACCAGATCCTGACACAGCTTACACGTCCTGACCTGCCGCACAACGCCCACAACAGTCCGAACCTGCCTAAGATCGCCTGGAAAACCGGCACTTCCTATGGCCGCAAAGATGCCTGGAGCATTGGCTATAATAGAAAGTATACCATAGGCGTCTGGGTGGGCAACTTTTCCGGCGAGGGTGTACCCGAACTCAACGGCACTGACACGGCTACTCCCCTGCTCTTCGACATCTTCAACAGCATCGATTATAATTCCACTGACGGGTGGTTTCAGCAACCCAAGGGCATTGGTTTAAGGGCGGTGTGCACCGAAAGCGGCAGCCCAGCCAACAGTTTCTGCAGTAACCAGGTGCTGGACACGTTTATTCCTGGCATCTCCTCCACCCAAAAGTGCAGCCACTTGAAACGCATTGCCGTTTCTGAAAACCATAGGTATAGCTACTGTACCAGTTGCCAGCCCCCGACAGGTTTTGTACAACAGCTCTATCCCAACCATGCTCCGGAGTTGCTTACTTTTTATGATGCTGAGAAAATCCCTTACCAACCGATTCCCGCACACAACCCTAACTGCAGCCGAATTTTTAAAGAGTATGCTCCGCTGATCACCTCTCCTGCCGCCGGTATGGAGTACTTGCTGGAACAAGCCGAACGCCAGCAACTGATGCTGCACTGCAACGCCCACAACGAGGTAAAGCAGGTATACTGGTACATCAACGACAAATTTCTGAAGTCCACGGCCGCTAACGAGAAGGTATTCTTTGAGCCCAAACAGGCTGGCAGGTATAAGATATCGTGTACGGATGATCAGGGCAGGAATACGGACAGCTATATCACTGTGAAGTTTCTGTAGGAAATAAGAAGGGGAATTAAGCCTTTGCTACGCATGAGTTAGTAACAAGCCTACCAAATTTATTCTCCGTATTACATTTCAACCACTGGCAGAAGTCTGGAATATATTTTCAGCACAGATATTTTCAGATCTTTTAGCTGTTTCAAGATGAAAAATTGAGGTCACTATCCCTTTAGGTTGCTAGCATTAGGAGTGCCGGCCATTTCTATCAAGCTCTTTTCAGGATGGAACAAAATATCATCAACTGACGCTGTACAAAACGTGTGCAAATAAAAAAAGCACTTACAAGTTTTACCTTATAAGTGCTTGATACTGAAGTGATCCCGTTTGGATTCGAACCAAAGACCTACTGCTTAGAAGGCAGTTGCTCTATCCAGCTGAGCTACGAGACCAGCGTCCTTAGGAGAGCTTAGCTCTACCCTTAAACAAAAAATTTCGGAATTGCTTCCGAAATTTTTAAGTCGGGGTGGCAGGATTCGAACCTACGACCTCCACATCCCAAATGTGGCGCGATACCGGGCTACGCTACACCCCGAACTATGCTTTCAACTCCGGTTAGCGATTTTGATGTCGCTGTTAATGTTGAACGCGGTGCAAAAGTAAGCGAAGAATTTAAATTGTCAAAACTTTTTCAATTTATTTTTTTCGCTTGCGGAGGAGGGGGGATTCGAACCCCCGGTACCGTTTCCAGTACGGCAGTTTAGCAAACTGCTGGTTTAAGCCACTCACCCACCCCTCCGGGTCTCTCCCTGCTGAAGAGATTGCAAACATACTACATTAAATTTGCCCACACAATAGCACTCACCAAAATTTTAGCAAATAAACCCGCCTGACATACCTCTAAACTCCTTTTTCGAAAACTAACTACTTGATTCTATTCAGCTTTCCGAAGCGATAAATTTTTAAAAAAAATTACGCTGATCCCCCCTGTTCACTTCATTATTACTGCATCGACATCACTACCTATACCTGTATCCGCTTTTAGCGCTACGCAAGAGCCCTGTACATTGGCTTTCGTTTCTTATATTTGTCATCGGGCAATTGCCCAAGCCTGCACAATATGACCTGGTACCAAACGCTTACGCTGCTCGAAACACTATTCGGCATCCTCTTTCTGGGGCTGTACATCGGCTATTTATGGCGCGTACGCAAGGTGTCGGCTTTTTTTGGTCAGCGTCCTCACGGTGTTTGGGTAAAGTTTGTGCTACGACACGCCTACATCGTGCTGCTTATCATCGCTATTCTTGGCCCCTCATTCGGGGCCATGAAAAAAGAGATCAAGACCATTGGAAAGGATATTTACATTGCTGTGGACCTTTCGACTTCCATGGATGCCAACGATGTACAGCCTTCCCGCCTGGAACGGGCGAAACATGATATCATACGACTGATCAGCCGCTTCAACTCCGATCGTATCGGCCTGATCGTGTTCGATTCAGAAGCCTATCTGCAAAGCCCGCTCACTTACGACCAGCAAGCACTCACGCTGTACACACAAACCCTTCGTACCGGTTTGCTACCGCATGGAGGCACTAGCTTTATACCTGTTCTCGAGCTCGTCTCTCAGAAATTTGGGCAGGCAGCATCTCCGGAAGCAAGTGAACAAAAAGCCCGCATCCTGGTGCTCATAAGTGATGGTGAAGATTACGGAGGCCGCACGTCCGACTGGGCCGACAGATTACGTGAGCAAAATATCAGGGTCTTTGCACTCGGCATTGGCACCACAGACGGCGCTCAGATACCGGTTGGCTCATCATTTAAGAAAGACCAGCAGGGTAACCCTGTCCTCACTCGTCTGCACCCGGAGGGACTCGAGCAATTGGCGGAAGCAACCGATGGTGAGTACTTTGAGGTGAATGGCCGCATCAGTGAAGTGAGCCGCCTTATCAATGCCATCAATAACATTGAGGGTGAGCTGCGCGAAAGCAAAACTATTGATGTTACCGCCAATAAATATGTTTATCCTTTGGCCTTGGCTCTGCTGCTTATACTGCTCGATATACTTATTACCGTTAAACTGATCAGGATATGAAAGCAATTGTAGCTGCCATACTGTTGATCGGATTTCTGTCGGGGGGACTACGTACCGTCTCGCTCATGAATGAGCATGCAAAACTGGCTGCGGCGGCCTATAAACGAGGAGACTACATAGAAGCTGTGGCCTCTTATGAGTACTTGCTGGAAGACCTTGATGTGCAGGATGATCAGGTACGGCTCAACCTGGGGCACGCCTATTACCGATTAGGCGAATTGCAAAAAGCACAGCAACAGTATACCCTTCTGTCTAACCATGCGTCCCGCCACATCAAGGCTGTATCGCTTCTTCAGCTTGGGTCCATCTCTGCACAAAGTAAAAAATACAAACAGGCCCTCACTTACTTCCGCCAAACACTGATTGTAGAACCAGGCAACGAAGCCGCCAGGTATAACTACGAACTGATCAAAAAGCTATTGGAGGACCGTCCTGATCTGGCTCAGATTGATGAAGAGGACGAAGAGTTTGCTGCCGATCAGCAAGCCGCTCAAGGCCAGCCTAAACCTCAGCAGCCGAACCAGGAAGAAGAGGATCAGGTGGAGCAACCGCGCAAAAATCCTGACAGCGAAGGTGACCAGGAAGCTGAGGCGGACAAACCCCAACAGGATGATCAGGGACAGCAGCAGGAACAAGGCGGAACAGGTCAGGAGCAGAATGGGAAAGAAAACGGCAAGCCCTCTGAAAAGACAGAGATAAGCGGCCGTGAGCCGGGCGATACACAAGGAATGAACCCGGAAAGCAACTTCGACCCGAACCGACCGGAGCGAAGCCGTAGCGCAGAACCGCTCTCTGAGGCCGAGCAAAGAGCGCAGACCCGCAACAACCGACTACATCAACACAACATTAACCCCGAGAAGGCCCGCCTGATGCTGGAAGCTATGCGCAGCGCTGAACAGCAGTACATACAGCAATTGCCCAAAAAAGCTACCCGTAAGTCTGATCCCTCTAAACCAGATTGGTAAGTCCCCATTTGGAAATAACAAACCGATTGGTTTATTTTGCGTAATCATCTAGTAATCATGGATACAGTCTTATCTAAAGCAGAACGTACACGCCAGCTTATCATAGAGCGATCAGCCCCTCTGTTTAATCAGAAGGGGTATGCCGGCACGTCGATGCAGGACATTATGGCCGCTTCCGGATTGACAAAAGGAGGAATTTACGGGCATTTTGATAGCAAAGAGGAGATTGCCCTGGCAGCTTTTGAACACGCGGCTGGCATTATCACCCGCATGATCGGGGAGCGAATAACCAGTAAAGAAAGTGCCTCCGATAAGCTGAAAGCAATTCTTCAATTTTACAAAACCTACCTATTTTCGCCTCCTGTACAAGGCGGATGCCCGGTTTTGAATACGGCAGTTGAAGCCGATGATACCAATCCACTGCTAAGAGCAAGTGTTGTCAAAGTGCTCAACAGGCTACATAAAGCTGTCGCTAATATTGTGCTGCAAGGTATAGAGAGAGGTGAATTCAAGCGTGAAACGGATGCTCACAGATTTTCTATTCTGTTTGTGAGTATGGTGGAAGGTGGCATCATGCTTTCGAAAGCCTACGGCGACAATAAATACCTTAATACAGTTATATCACAACTGGAGCATATGCTCGAGTCTGACTTGAAAACCTGATTTTTTTTGATCTAAAATAAACCAATCGGTCTTTTTTAAAAATTTAATATGATGGAAAAAGAGTATAGCAAAATACTGGAAAGTAAAGCCTTGATTCGCTTCGAGGACTGCGACCCATTCGGTCACCTGAACAACGGACGTTACATTGACTACTACCTGAATGCCCGTGAAGATCAGTTGCGCGACAATTATGGTCTCGATATTTATGCCATGGGAAAAAAGACCGGTAAAGCTTGGGTAGTTGCGTCCAATCAGATCGCTTACCTGCGTGAAGTGAAGTTCATGGAAACGGTGACGATCAAAACCTGTTTGCGCTGGTATAGCGGTTCGGACCTTATGATGGAAGGTCAGATGGTCGATCCGGAAACAGGCGCGATCATCTCAGTGATCTGGACGCGCTTTGCTTACATCGACATTCGCAAAGGTCAGAAAGCGGAGCATAGCCAAGAGCTGACAGACCTATTCGGCAGTGTGTCTATACTTGGCGAAGGGAAACCTGCGGAGTACTTTGAAGACCGTGTAAAAGAACTGCGTATGGCATCGGTGGTGCTACCTTAAATCAGGCAGTATTTGCTAAGCAAAAGTGCACGTCAACAGGAATTTATGCCCCTGCCACAACATAGTTTTGGAATAGGAGTATAATGAATTCATAGCACAAAATATAACTATGAAAACGGGCAGCTAGTATTAGCTGCCTTTGTTTTTTTATGCGCTTGATTCGCGTTCTTTAAAGCTTGGCGTCAGGAGTAAATGCTACTTCCAATACGAAACCATTTGGGTCACGAAAATCGATCGTGTAATACCCTGCGCTATACTGCGGCATCTCCTGTGGACCGCGAATGATATCTGCTTTCTGCAGGCGCAGCCACTGTCCTACCTGGTCAACCACCTCCCGGCTAGTTGCGTGAAAACAAATATGCCGCACACCCAGGCTATCACAAAATGCAACTGGCATTTGCTTAAAATAGATTTCGTGCTGGCCACAGCTAAAAGAAGTTTCGTTGAGCGCATACCAGCCAATCATCGGAAATAGCTCCCCATAGAAACGCACCGATTCAGCCAGGTCTTTTACCCAGAACTCTATGTGATTGATGCCGGGGCTGTAAGGATAATTCATTGTCTTACAGAAGATGATAGGTTAATTGTGTTCCAGTATATCTTTCAGCTTTTTCAGATCCTTGTTATTGGCTTTTCGCATCATGCCAGCCATAAAGGGAGCGAATACTTTTGAGAAACCTGAAGGCTGACCGGCATTGCGCAAGGTCATCTGTGTGCTACCCGCATCAATCGCATTCCAGGTATAGGTTGTTTCCATCGGAAAGGGCCCTTCAGCAGTTCGCATCACCAGTTTTTGACCAGGGATATACTCCACGATCTCGTAGGTATAGGCAAGCTTTTTTCCCAAAAAGTGAGCGACGAAAGCTACCTGCGAACCAATTCCCAAAGGCTTCGGTGACTTCCATTCCACCGTCTTTATGTTATCATACCATACAGGCGCATTATCCGGATCAGCAGCATAAGCCGAAACTTCTGTCAGCGGTCTGTTGATGATTATTTCAGTGAAGATATCGACCATAGAAAGAGGGAGAAGTATGAAGGAATACCTCTTATTTATGCCTTTCGCACAAACTCAGATTTAAGCCCCATAGAGCCAAAGCCGTCGATCTTACAGTCGATGTTATGGTCTCCGTCGGTCAAGCGTATATTCTTCACTTTGGTACCAGCTTTCACAGGTTTGGGAGCTCCTTTCACAGGCAGATCTTTGATGACCACAACCGTATCCCCATCCTGAAGTACGTTGCCGTTCGCATCTACGACTTTCAAGCCTGCCTCTTCTTCCACTTCGTTCGGATTCCATTCGTTGCCACATTCAGGGCAAGCGTATAATTCATCGCTCATCGCGTAGCCGTAAGGTGAGCTACATTTAGGGCACTGCTTTAATTCTTCTGACATAGTATTTTGTTTGAAATGCTATCGTTTAATGCATATGTAACGGTTTTGATGGCAGCTGAACTGCTTCGTTCTTGCGGCATCATACACCTCGCCAATATACTAACATTCCTACAATCCCTTTCTTTTCTTTCTGCTACGAAAGCGCAATCACCTGAGCACCATTGCGTATACTTGCACCTAAAATAAACGCCTTATGTCGATTAAAACAGAAGAGCATTACCGAAAACTCGAGAAGCTATACCTGAGCGCCAATGTGCAGCAATTGTTCCATGGCAGTACGATTACGGTTTCGCATAGCAAATCGGAAATCACCCTTCCTGTTGACCCAAAGTACTTTCACGGTGCACAGGCGATACACGGCGCTACTTACTTTAAGCTGCTCGACGATGCCGCCTACTTTGCTGTTGCCTCGCTTGTAACGGATGTGTTTATCGTTACCTCCTCTTTCCAGATCAATTTGATAAGACCTGTGAATAGTGGCACCTTGCGAGCGGTTGGCACAGTGCGTTCTATCGCTAAAAATCTGTTCATAGCGGAGGCAACCTTGTATAATGATCGCGGCAAGGAAGTGGCATTTGGAACCGGACAGTTTATGCGTACTGCGCAGCCGTGGGAAAGCCTGGAAAACTACCAGTAGGTATAAAGTAAAAACCGCCCGGATTGACCGAAGCGGTTTTAATATTATCAGTTAAAAGGCACCTTAAAATACGTCCTGTTCCATTTACACAGCGTCTGAGAGACTGCTGAACGTAAAGTCACGTACCTTAAGCGGCGGCAGAATGTAATTCACGTTCGACTCGCCACTCACCACCCTTTCCGGACGCCCCATTTCCTCCAGGTTGTTCAGCATAATGATCGGACTCTCATTGAAGCGGAAGTTCTTAACCGGGTGTTTTATTTTCCCGTTCTCGATCAAAAAGGTACCATCCCGTGTGAGGCCTGTCAGTAAGAGTGTCTGCGGATCCACGGAGCGGATGTACCACAGACGCGTAACCAGGATGCCGCGTTTTGTGTTTTTGATCATTTCATCGAGCGATGCCTTCCCTCCTTCCATGATCGCGTTGTTTGGCATCGGAATCGATTTCGCCCCTTTGTTCTCTGCCCAGTAACGCGACGCATATAAGTTCTTCAATACCCCGTTCTCAATCCAATGTGTTTTCTCCAGGGGTCTGCCGTCACCACTCCAGGTAGCGGTCGGCAATTCTGGATGGCTAGGGTCTGAGTAAATGTTCACCTTCGCATCCACCAGCTTTTCCCCTATCTTGGTCTTGCCGCCCTGCTTGCTCATAAAGCTGCGGCCTTCATCGGCGTTGCGGGCATCCATGTTGAAGAACATATTCTCCAGGAGCACCGCCACAGCTGCAGGTTCCAGTATCACGGTATACTTGCCCGGCTCGATGGCTACTGCTTTGGCAGAACCTTCTGCCTTGTCCATGGCAATTTTGGAGGCCGTGGCTGTGTTTAGTTTCGTGATGTCGTTATACCCGCGGGAGGCGTAGCCGGAGCCTGTGCCTGCCTCGTTGCGCACCGTCACCGAGAATTCCACATCGGTGCTCGGATGGTAGGCAAACAGTCCTTTGGAATTGAGCATGGCCTGGAAGCCGGCGTTGTGCTGCAGGTAGCCAGCGGCCTTCAGTTTGCGCTCTCGGGCAGGCAGTATGCTGGCCGCCGCTGCTTCCGCCCGCTGTTGAGGAGAGAAATCAGCGGTGCTCTTAAAAAAAGCGTTGGAGCTGCGGTATTTTTGAGGACCCAGTATCGGCATGTACTCCGGGTTTTCGGGTGCCAGCTGAGCTAGTTCTTCCGATCGGCGTACCACCTTCTCCAGTGAGGCATCATCAAACTCATTGATGGTCGCTATACCTGTTTTCTTGCCAAAGGCAGAAGTAACCACAAGGCTGGTAGTGCTGTTCTCGCCGCTTGTCGACACGGCATTGTTTGCATACCGGATATTGCCGCTATTGCTTCCCTGCAGGTTTACAACGCATTCATCCGCTTTGGAAAACTGCAGCACCTTCTGCATGATCTCCCTTGCCTGTTGTTCTGTGAATATCATAATTTCTTGAGTTAAAGAGTTGGAGAGTTCAGGAGTTTGAGAGTTATGTAATTAGAAAGGCTGGAAGTTAGAAAGGTGAGAGAACTTTCATAAAACTTGGCAAGTGTTTCCACCATCTTCATGTCACCACTCTCCCTTCGTTTACTTCTAAACTCCCCAACTCCTAAACTTGTCAGATTTTTCTAGCCGTATTGATCACGTTCACGCCGTTGAAGCGGGTAGTGGAGCTGCCGTGGGATACGGCGCTTGACTGCATCGGCTGGCCTTTCCCGTCGAAGAAGGAACCGCCTAGTCGGTAGTCGCGTTCGTCGCAGATGGCAGTGCAGGAATTCCAGAATTCCTGTGTATTGCTCTGGTAAGCCACATCGCGGAGCTGACCGGCAATCTGTCCGTCTTTGATCTCATAGAAAAGCTGCCCGCCGAACTGGAAGTTATAGCGCTGCTGGTCTATCGAAAAGGAACCATCCCCGATGATGTAGATGCCTTTCTTCACATCTTTGATCATGTCCTGCACGCTGAGCGGTGTCTTGCCAGCTGCCAATGACACGTTTGGCATGCGCTGAAACTGTACCGAGCTCCAGCTGTCGGCGTAACAGCAACCATGCGATTCCTTCTCACCGATAATGTGCGCTTGGTCTCGGGTTGCCTGATAGTTCACCAGTATACCGTCTTTCACCAGATCCCATTGCTTGGTCTTCACGCCCTCGTCATCATACCCGACAGCCCCGAGTGAGCCCGGCTGTGTCTTATCCGCAAATAGGTGTACCCTGTCTGATCCGTATTTGAAGTTCTTGGATTTCCATTTGTCCAGCGTGGCAAAAGAGGTGCCGGCAAAGTTGGCTTCGTAGCCTAACACGCGGTCCAGCTCCAGCGGGTGACCTACCGACTCGTGTATGGTAAGCCAGAGGTGCGAAGGATCGAGCACAAGGTCATACTTGCCTGCCTCCACCGATTTAGCTTTCAGTTTTTCGACTGCTTGTTTGCCAGCTGCGGTGGCGTCTTCCAGTATGTCGTAGTGCTTGCCGTAGAGTGTCGTCACACTGGCAATTTTGCTTTCTTTGCGACCATCGAGGTATTCATAGCCCATGCCCATCGGCGCACTCAGCGACTGCCGTGTCTCGAACTTGCCTGTGGCCGGGTCAATGGCCGTAGCGGTGAAGACTGGCCAGATGCGGTGCACATCCTGATCGATATATGAGCCATCAGTAGAGGCAAAATACTTCTGTTCGTTCACGATGAAGAGAAGAGAGTTCATGTAGTTGGCCCCACTCTTCATGGCAGCATCATTAGCGGCCAGCAACAGGTCAGCTTTCTCTTTGATAGGTATAGCCAACGCGTTTTTCTCAATCGGAGTTTTCCAGCTTACCTCGCCATACCCTTGCTGCGGCGCCAGCACAACTGGTTCTTCCAGAAGTTTAGCGTTGGCTTTGGCAATGGCGACGGCCTGTTTTGCCATGTTGGCTATGTTGTCTTTCGTGATGTTATCAGCTGCGACAAAGCCCCAGGCCCCGTCGGCAATCACACGTATACCTGCCCCATAGGACTCGGTATTCACTGTATTCTCCACCTTATTATCACGGGTGATCACAAACTGGTTGAGGTAGCGCCCAATGCGAATATCGGCATAAGTCGCGCCACTGGAGCGAGCTGAATTCAGGGCTACATCAGCCAGTTCTTTCTTCAAGGCCACGTCCATTTGACCTAAAAGGACTTCTGGTGGCACATGATTTCCCATTACAGGTATGGGCAGCATCAGCGCACCAGCGCCCATACCTGCCAGGTACATAAAATCGCGACGTTTCAAGCTTCTATTTCTTTAGTTAATAGATAATTGAAGCTAAGTAATGACTATATCAAATGCAAGTTTTTATTGAATTTTAACAAAACGAAACCAAGTACCTGGAACTACCGGCATATCTTATCGAATCAAGATCGTTGCAAACTGCTTGGTTAAAAGAATAATCCTATCTCAGTTCATTTTAGCATATTATTACAAACCCTGTCACACTGCTTTTAAGCCTAGGCCTTAACTGAAGAAGCCACATATATTTTTTACAATATAATAAACTCAGTATATTATATTTAGCAAAGGCATGGATTTTCCATTCACCAGTTATTCTGATACGCTCACACTAATTTTAAGCATGTTTACCCATAATCAACAAACATTATTTCAGTTCACTGATTATGTATCGTATGTATGTCACATTAAAAAAATTATAAAAAATTATGAAAAAACTAATCCAAAAAACATCCACTTATGTAGCAGCAGCCGCTATAGTCTTTACTTTCAACGCCTGCGAGCAAGCTGAAGTAGCGCCTGACGCCGCATTACAATCTGCTAACTTACAGGAAGCTCACAGAAACAATTCTTTCAACCTCAACAAAACTTATACTGCTGACTTGATGTCTCTGAATGATTCTGGTGTGATGGGTACAGCTACTTTGACGCTGGAAGGCAACATGGTAACAGTGCACATCATGGCAAGTGGCCTGGAGCCAGGTATGGTACACCCGCAGCACATTCACGGCTTTGTGGATAATAACAAAAATGCTGTCTGTCCACCTATGTCAGCTGATACGGATGGCGATGGTTTAATTGAGCTAGGAGAAGGTTTGCCATTCTATGGTCCAGTACTTCTTCCGCTTGAGCCGTTCTCAACCGCACCTGATGGCACTATTGATTATAAGCAGACTTTCGAGGTCTCTGCAGCCTTACTGCCACTTCAGAATAATGTAATTGTACTACATGGCATGACTGTGGACGGTGAGTACTGGCCAACACTACCTGTGGCCTGTGGAGCGATCAAAGTGATGAACAATGGAAAAAAGGGGAAATAACCTGCCTGACTTTTAAAACAAAAAGGGGAGCAGCCAGCTGGCTGCTCCCCTTTTTGTTGCTATTTATCGCAACTACTCCTTCGGTGCAGAAGAAACCTGCGGCTCAGTCAGTTCAAAGCCATAATCCTTGCCTTTAAGCAAAGTCGGAACACCTTGGTCCATCCACTTCGGAGCCGGAGCGCCTTTCAGGTAGTGGTCAAAGAACTGTGACATGCGCACCGAAAGGTCTTTGCGGTTTTTGCGCTGCATCAGGTTATGGTCTTCGCCATTATACACCAGCATCCAAACAGGTTTGTCGAGACGGCGCAGCGCCATAAAGAACTCGATGCCTTGGTACCACGGCACAGCCCCGTCCTGGTCATTGTGCATGATCAGCAATGGCGTCTTCACGCGGTCGGCAAAGAAGAGTGGTGAGTTCTCGATAAACTGCATCGGCTTCTCCCACAGCGTACCGCCAATGCGGCTCTGGGTGCGCTCGTACTGGAACTGACGGCTCAGCCCTGTGCCCCAGCGGATACCACCATAAGCACTCGTCATGTTCGACACCGGTGCACCAGCCATGGCCGCTTTGAACAGATTCGTGCGCGTCACCATGTAGGCTATCTGGTAACCGCCCCAGCTCTGTCCCTGCAAGGCCATGTTCTTGTCGTCCACGAAGCCCTGAGCTACAATACGCTGCACACCAGGTATAATGCAGTCCATGGCACTCTCACCTGGATAGCCTTCGGTATACACAATGTCCGGCACGAACACCAGGTAGTCGTTGCTTACAAAGTATGGGATGTTGATAGTAGAGGCACTCGGGGCCGGCACGCGGTGGTTGTGAATGCCATCAGAAGAGCGCTCGTAGAAGTACACCAGCATCGGGTATTTCTTTTTCGGATCAAAGTTCTCCGGCTTGTACAGGAGGCCTTCCAAAGGTATACCGTCCGTCGACTTCCAGCTTACCAACTCCACACTGCCCCACAGGTACTCGTTCATCTGCGGATTGGCGTTGCTCAATTTCTCAACATTGGCAAAGCTCAGATCAGAGGTATAGAGGTCATTGTACTCCCGGAAAGAACCACGGCGGAAAGTGGTACGATCACTGTTCTTAGCCTTACGGAAGGCTGCATAGGAATGTGGTGTCATCACCAGTTTCTCCGGCTGCATCGATTTGCTTACATGGTCACGGAAGAAGCCGGATGACTTGTCAGTATAATTAAAGGCGCTCAGGTATAGCGTGGCGTCGGCAGGTATAAACTTCTCTTCGTTGTCGAGTTGCTCGTAGCGCAGGCGCAGTTTGTTGTTGCGTCCATACTTGTCTGTCAGGTTCTCAGGGGCTTTTTTGCCGCTTGGGTCCAGTTTCCAGATATCGAAACGGTCGTATACCAGAAAGGCATTATCTTTCTCTACCCAGCCAGCCTCGCCGTAAGAACTCGGTAGCGCAGGCACATCGTTGTCTTCTTCATAGAAAGGCAAGCCGATGCGCTTGGTCAGATTGATGTTGGCGCCGCCTTTGGTAGTCATGGCATGCCAGCTGCTGTCGGTTGGTTCGTACCAGTACACATATTGCCCCTGTGGCGACAGGCGTGGGTACCCTCTTGTTTCTTTCAGAATTTGTTTTGCTGTTCCTTTCTTCAGATCGATCAGGTAGGCATCTTTGCGGGTTGGCGTGTCATATCCGATGGTTACTTTATACTTCTCGTCGCTTACCGCCAGGGCTACATCCGACTGTCCGTAGGCGTCCAGGTATACGTCGGGCATTTCGAGGGTGGCGAGCTGCTGCATTTTCTTGCCACGCAGGTCGTACATGGCCAAGAAAGAGCGCTTCTGGTCTCGGCTTAACTGCTTAAGCTGCATCGGCTGGATCAGCGGATCTTTGTAAGACCAGATATCGAGGCTTACTTTCTCCTCTTCGAGTTTCGTAGTGTCTTTTTCGAAGCGGGTCGGGCGCGGGAAAGTACCGAAGAACAAACGCTTGCCGTCTTCTGAGAAGCGCAGGGTGCCGTGCTCGCTCACCATCCAGGCCGTTGGCATCCCTTTGGTAATGGTATCGGCCAGCGTCACTGCTTTGTTGTCTTTTCTATTCCAGTGGTAGAGGTTGAAGTAGCGCAGCTCCGCTCCCACCGTGTCAGTGGTCGCTACGTAAGCTAGTTGCTCGCCCGCCTTGTCGGTGCTGATGCCTTTGTAGGTCACCTTACCTGTGTCGATCGGCATTACTTTAAGATCAACTGTGTTGAAAGCATATACCCCAGCCGTATGCAGCGAGTCGAGTTCATCCTTCACAAAGTAGAGCATGTTACCCTTTTCAGAGAACATGTAGTCTACTACACGGTTGAAGCGGTGTTCCTGTCCGTTTTGTAGGTTGCGAAGCACCAACTCCGTCCCTTCTGACTTCTTCTGCTTCGGCTTAGCAGCAGGCTTTGCGGCAGCTGTTTTAGCAGGCTCAGTTTTGGCTTCAACTGTTTTTGGTGCTTCCGGTATTTCGAGGCCTTCTTTTTTCGGCTCCTCTTTCCTGGCCGTTTCTTTTTTAGCAGGAAGTGGTTTTTCCAGTTGATAAGCTACCCAATTGTTCCCCTCCTTCGGCAATTTGTAGGATTTCACACGCGGCAGTTTCACCACGTTCATGTTCTCCAGCGCCACAATCGCCAGTGAGTCTTTCGGTAGATCGTCGCCTTTCTTTTTCTTCAGCTTGAGCGCACGTACCTTGTTATACTCCGGCTTGATCTGGAAAACTGCGTAGCGGCTGTCGTTCGTAAACTCTGCCTTGGTACCTCGGGCAAACTCTTGCATAGCCCTATTGGCATAGTTCCGGATGTACAGGGCGCCATCGCCTTCCTGCGGATCAACGTTGAAAAGCACGTATTGGCCATTGTTGGAGATCTTGTCTCCGGCTACGCCTTTCCAACTGTCGTATACGTCGTGAGTGAGTGGTTTTTTGGTGGCTTGCTGCTGTGCCTCTGCCTGACTAAGGCCGGTCCCGAACAGCGCCATCAACAATAAGAATTTCTTCATTGCAGATAGGTAAGCTTTGGATTAGCGTTTTGGTTAGTTCTCTAAATGTACAAATTTTTTTGCGCCCATGCGCGTTATACCCTTTAGAGACAAAACTATAAGAAAGGTTTAAAGGCAGATAGTTCCACTCAAACATTTAGATGCTGCACAACCCTTCTCAACTGGCTTAACAGTTTAACAATTAAAACATTAAACCATGAGCAAGCCTTTTACCTAACGATTGTTTGGTTTTCCGGCTTAATCCTGATAATTTCACACTGAATAAAACTATTAGACACAATTTTATGCAAACTAAAGAAGTATATATCATTTCGGCTGTACGTACCCCGATCGGAAGCTTTGGCGGCGCGCTAGCCAGCCTTTCTGCCACGGAACTAGGTGCAGCCGCTATTAAAGGCGCACTGGAAAAAGCCGGTGTAGACAAAAGCTTAGTACAGGAAGTGATCATGGGCAACGTGCTTTCTGCTAACGTGGGACAGGCTCCTGCCCGTCAGGCTGCTGTAAAAGCGGGCCTGGGTTATGAAGTAGAGTGTACGACTATTAATAAGGTATGTGCTTCAGGCACGAAGGCGATCATGTATGCGGCACAAGCCATCATGCTGGGTCACAAAGACGTGATCGTGGCAGGTGGAATGGAGAGCATGTCGAATGTGCCTTATTACTTGGATAAAGCCCGTTTCGGTGCGAAATTGGGACATGGTCAGATGATCGACGGTCTTATGAAAGACGGCCTGTGGGATGTTTACAATGACTTCCACATGGGTAACGCCGCTGAAAACACAGCCCGTGAGATGAAGATCACCCGCGAAATGCAGGACGAATACGCGATCAGCTCTTACAAGAAATCTGCCGAAGCCGCTGAGGCTGGCATGATGAAGGACGAAATCGTGCCTGTGGAGATTCCGCAGCGCGGCAAAGACCCAATCGTAGTTTCTGAAGATGAAGAATACAAGAAAGTAAGCTTCGACAAGATCGCTGGCCTGCGCCCTGTGTTTGACAAAGCCGGTACGGTAACGGCTGCTAACGCCTCTACCCTGAATGACGGTGCTGCAGCCTTGTTGCTAATGAGCAAAGAGAAAGCAGAAGAACTGGGTGTGAAGCCAATCGCGAAAATCCGTGGTTTCGCTGACGCGGAGCAGGATCCGATCTGGTTTACAACGACGCCTTCACTGGCTATACCTAAGGCTTTGAAAAACGCTGGTGTATCGCCTGAGGAAGTGGACTTCTACGAGATCAACGAAGCCTTTTCGGTAGTATCGATCGCTAACAACCAAAAACTGGGTCTGGAAGGCGGCAACGTAAACGTATTCGGTGGTGCTGTATCGTTGGGTCACCCACTTGGCGCTTCCGGAGCCCGTATCGTAACGACTCTTTGCAACGTGCTGGATAAAAAAGGCGGCAAGATCGGTGTAACCGGTATTTGCAACGGCGGCGGCGGTGCCTCTGCCCTTGTGATCGAGAAAATGTAATCTCCGCTTTGCGGTATATTTTTTGCAGGAAGCCTTACGTTAATACGTAGGGCTTCTTTTTTATACCTTGGCTGTATATTAAACTGTTTGCCATACTTTTGGTGTTTATCCAATTTGAAGCACATATGTCACTAGAAACCGAACTAGCTAAGTTCTGGGAATGGGCCGGTATGACGCCCGATACTTATAACGAAAACAGAGGTTTAGGAGAGTGGGAAGCCGAGTATCCCGAATGGGACGCACTCTATAAATCAGCCAATGAAGCGCTGGAGGAGCTCAACAGGGAATTTAATCATGATCTGGCGCAGTTACTGGTGTATGCGCTGGCCATTGACAACGAAGCTGGCGAGGTGCTGAAAAGCGTGGAGGAGAAATTGGAGAATAAGCTCCGGTTTGTACGGAAGGGTGTTTTTTCAAACCAGCCACAAGCCAGGTGGCAAATGGCTGAACTGCTTGGAAACGAAGATGTGGAGGGTCGCGAAAAGATGCTACTGCACCTGATCAATAGTGAGGAGGACAAGTATGTGATCAGACGCGCCTTGCTGAGTTTGAGCAAAGTTAATCATGCCAAGGCAGTGGAACTGGCCCGGCAATACGTGAGAGACACCGACCCGTTTATGAAACTAGTGGCAAAAGAGATCACCAAAAAAAAGGTATAAACCAGGTGATCCGGCAAAGAGATCTGCTTTGAATTCTTCACCTGCCTATGCTTATACCTTGTTCAAATTCAATAGACAGAAATTAGTACCTATGTCGAAATTGCTTTCAATCTTGCTTGTTGGTTTATTCACTAGTGCAGCCGCTTATGGACAGGCCCGCAAGGTGGTGACTTACCATGAGGGCTCCGCATACGCCATCAAAGAGGTCTATTACATGACGGCTGACTCAGCTATTGTAGGCTATTACAACCGCTTCTACCCTACCGGTGAGCGGGAGGCTTTTGCCAAATTCGTGGAGGGTAAGAAGGACAGTGTGTTCACAGAGTTCTATCAAAACGGACAGCCCCGCATGCAGGTCACCTATGTGCAGGACCAGAAGCAGGGGCCTTTCAAAGCCTTCCATCCTGACGGTCGTTTGTTGCAAGAAGGCAGTTATGACAAAGACCAGCAGAGCGATGTGTTCAAGACTTTCTATGCTGACGGTAAAGTGCGCAAGGAAACTTCTTTTGTGAATGGTTTCCCCGAAGGGCTGGTGCGGGAATTTTATCCGAATGGCAAACCCAAGTCTGAAATTACTTACAGAAACAGTAAGCAGAACGGTCCGGCTAAAACTTATTATGAGAACGGCAACCTGGAAACCGAGGCGACCTACAGCAATGGCATGTTGGAAGGCTCCTACAAAACCTATTATGACAACGGGCAACTCGAAACGGAAGTGATCAATGTGGCAGGCCAACGCAATGGTTCTTTCAAGAGCTATTACCGCAGTGGCAAGCTGAGCACGGAGGGCAGTTTCATGGCTGGTAAAATGCACGGTCCATCCAAGTCCTATTTCGAAAACGGATCTACGCGTGGCATAGCTACTTACCGCAACGGCAATCTGCATGGTCTATCCCAGGTCTATTATGAGGACGGCACCCTGAAAGAGGAAGGCAACTACAGCAACAACGCGGAAGACAGCAAAATCAGGCTGTACTATCCTTCCGGTACGTTAAAAGAAGAAGGAACTTACAGCAAGAAAGGCGACGACCGCAAAGAGAGTACCTACTATCCATCAGGTAACCTGAAAGCGGAAACGCAGCACAAAGCCAAATTGCGACAAGGCAACTGGAAAACTTATTATGATGCTCCCGGAAAGAAAGTGCACACTGCGGAAACATATAACGCGGACAAGTTAACCGGAGAGCGACTGGTCTATTATGAAAGTGGACAGGTCAAGGAAAAATATAAGTACGACAAAAACAACAGCGGTAAAATCGTGAGCAGTCAGGAGTTCTATGAAAGTGGCAAGCTGAAGTCTGAAACCAGCTACAAAGACGGTTTACGCTTCGGAGCTTACAAGCAGTACTTCGAGGACGGCAAAGTGGAAGTGACCGGCCAACACCGCAACAACAGAGCGACCGGCACCTGGAAGTATCACAACGACGAAGGCAAGGTATACAAGACCCGCCTCTACCGCAACGGTGAAGTTGTAGAGGAGAAGGAGAAGTAGGATTCACGAAGGTATAGCAAAATCCCCCCTTGAGAGAGTGGGGGATTTTTTGTTTATTGTCAAGCTCCTAAACTGCAGCCTATACCTGAAACAACCATGACATTCCGCGAAGCCTCACCCGACGACATCCCGCAACTCCAGATCATCCGCCATTCTGTTAAAGAGAACATTCTCTCCGACCCGACACTGGTAACAAATGAACTCTGTGCGCTATACCTGACGGAGCGCGGCAAAGGCTGGGTATGCGAAACAGATGGGCAAGTGGTGGGCTTTTCGATTGTTGACATGGAGGAGAACAATGTTTGGGCGCTGTTCCTTCTGCCGGAGTACGAAGGGCAAGGTATAGGCAAACAACTGCATCGCATGATGCTGGACTGGTATTTCCTGCAAACCAAAGAAACCATCTGGCTGGGTACAGACCCCGGCACAAGAGCCGAGCAGTTTTACCGTCGCCAGGGTTGGCGCGAAACAGGTATACACGGCAACTCCGAAGTCAAATTTGAAATGCGCTACGACGACTGGTTAAGCCGAAATATGTATTGAGCGGCCCTTCCGTTCACGCCTCCCTCCGACTTTTGCCTACATTCTCCCGTATAGACGAATCAAGTTTTAACCAACAAAAAACCGATTCGCTATGCTGGAAGAGCTCTGGTACAAAAATGCCATCATCTATAGTCTCGATCTTGAAACATTCATGGACCTGAACGGCGACGGCGTGGGCGACTTTGCTGGTCTGGCCCGCCGCCTCGATTACCTCAACGCCATGGGCATTGACTGCGTCTGGCTTGCCCCCTTTCAGCCTTCCCCGAATAAGGACAATGGCTATGACGTCTGTGACTACTACGGCGTAGATCAACGGCATGGCTCCAGCGGCGACTTTGTTGAGTTCATGCACCAGGCCAACAAGCGTGGCATCAAGGTTATCATCGATTTGGTGGTGAACCATACCTCCGACCAGCACCCCTGGTTTCAGGATGCCCGCAGCAGCGAAGACGCTGAGCACCGCGACTGGTATGTCTGGTCCAAGAAGAAGCCTTCTGACTGGGATGAGGGCATGGTGTTTCCGGGTGTGCAAGACTCCACCTGGACCTATGACAAGAAAGCCAAGTCCTGGTATTTCCATCGCTTCTATGAATTCCAGCCTGACCTGAACATGGACAACCCGAAGGTGCGTGAAGAGATACAGCGCATCATGGGTTTCTGGTTGCAATTAGGCGTATGCGGGTTTCGGGTGGATGCCGTTCCTTTCATGATCGAGTCACCTGAGCCAGGGTCGGATAACCATGCACTGAATTTCGATTATTTAAAAGACATGCGTCGCTTCCTGCAGTGGCGACAGGGCGATGCGATCTTGCTCGGTGAAGCCAATGTGTTACCTGAGGAAACCAAAAAATACTTCGGCGACAATGGCGACGGCATTCAGATGATGTTCAACTTTTATGTAAACCAGCATCTGTTTTACGCCCTTGCAACAGGCGAAATAGAACCGCTGATAGATGCCTTGGAAGATACCCGCACCCACATGCCCACCGTGCAATGGGCACACTTCCTGCGCAACCACGATGAACTGGATCTGGGCCGTCTGACAGACGAGCAGCGCGAAAAAGTATTTGCACGCTTTGCTCCGGAAGAAAATATGCAACTCTACGGTCGAGGTATACGCCGACGGCTTTCTACCATGCTGGGGAATCGTCAGCAAAGTGAACTGGCTTATAGTCTGATGTTCTCCCTTCCGGGTACCCCGGTGATCCGCTACGGCGACGAGATAGGGATGGGCGATGACCTGAGCCTGAATGAACGTGATGCCGTGCGCACCCCTATGCAGTGGACGGACGACCATCAGGCGGGGTTTTCTACAGCTGATAAGCTAGTGCATCCTGTGATAGACAAAGGCCCTTATTCCTACCATCATGTGAACGTCGAAAACCAGCGCCGTGAGCCTGAATCGCTTCTTAACTGGATGACGGCCCTAATCCGATTAAGGCAGGAGTGCACGGAGATCGGTTTTGGTGATTGGCAGATTTTGAAAACGAACAAACCAAAAGTGCTTTGCATCCACTACAGCTGGCAAGGTAGTTCGTTGATCATCATGCATAACTTTGACGAGAAAGCACATGAAGTAGTGCTCGATCTTAAAAGGAAAAAGAACGATGAAAAGGAAAAAGAGCACAAGCTAGTCGACCTGATGGTGAACTACGAAAGCAAGGCTGATGACAAGGGCAAGCATTATATCACACTGGACGCCTATGGCTACCGTTGGTTCAGAGCGGGAGATTTGGGTCACTTATTGAAAAAGAAATAACCTGAATACGTTCTAGTGTACGCGTGAAAGGTCCAACAAGCTTGCGACCTTTCACGCGTATTTTACAGATTATTGCCCCTGCAGGTCAATATCGTCGGTAGGTAGAATCTCAACTCTTACTCCCATTTTCTTCTGGATGATCTTGAAGTGGTGAGCGTCTTCCGGCGTGATCAGGGATATAGCTTCTCCGGATGCTTCGGCGCGACCTGTGCGGCCTATTCGGTGCACGTAGTCTTTGGGGGAGCGAGGCAGTTCATAGTTGACCACGTAAGGCAGAAACTTGATGTCTATACCGCGGGAGGCAAGGTCAGTGGCTACCAGCACACGAAGCTTACCGGCTTTGAACTGACGAAGCGCTTCTGTTCTGCCCCCCTGGCTTTTGTCACCGTGAAAAGCAGCAGCTTCTATCCCATGCTTCTTGAGTTTCCCCACCACATTATCGGCCGTGCGAATAGACGAGGCAAACACCAGCACCTGTTGCATGTCGTACTGTCTGATCAAATAACGTAGCAAAGGTCCCTTCTTTTCAGGATCCACCTGGTAAGCCACTTGCTTGATCAGTTCCGGCACTGTAGCTTCCTCCTGTACTGTTACCCGTACAGGGTCAGTTAATAGCTTACTGATCAAATCTTCTACATCCTGACTCAGCGTAGCCGAGAATAACAGGTTCTGCCGACGGGTAGGCATCATGCCTAGCAACTTATTAACTTCCTCCTGAAAACCCAGATTCAGCATTTTATCCGCTTCATCCAGCACCAGCGTTTCCACTTCCGATAGATGCACTGCCTTATGTTCGATCAGGTCAAGGAGACGGCCGGGGGTAGCGACAAGCACATCCGTCCCGCTCATTTTCATCATCTGCGGGTTGATGGAAATGCCCCCATACACTGCCAGTGTTTTTACCGGTCTGTCAAGTTCTTTTCCGAAAGCCCGGAACACCTCTTCGATCTGAACGGCAAGTTCCCTGGTTGGTACCAGCACCAGTGTACGTACATAGCGGTTTCGACCGGCCTGCTTCTTTTGGTATGCCTCCAAAATTGGCAGTGCGAAACTGGCGGTCTTGCCGGAACCCGTCTGGGCTATACCTAACAGGTCCTTCCCTTTCAGGATTGCAGGTATAGCCTGTGTCTGTATAGGATAAGGAGCGGTGTAACCTTGCGCTGTGATGGAACGAAGAAGTGGTGCCGAAAGGCCCAGTGACGAAAATGACATAAATTCAGAAATGAAGCGGCGGGCAACCTACCCGGGCGCCGGCAAAGTTACGAATATTATACGTCTCTGTCTTTGGATACAAAAACCACCTGGGTGCTATACCTGGCCAAGTAGTCGAGTAGGGCGTAAATGAATAGCGCCACACCCGACATCTCCATCAGTTCTTCCAGGCAATAGAGGATGCGGTTGTAGAGGTGATCAAGTCCGTAACGCTTATAGAGATAGCCTTCAAAAAACTCCAGCCCCAGCGCACCGCCCACAAACAGAGCTCCAGCCAGTATAATCAGATTGCGGGTATAGTTCGGCAGGCGGAGCACAAAACCCAAAAAGTAAGCCACTACCGCGAGGGTCAGCACACTGTAGGGTACCACCCATGCCCAATGTAGCAGACCAGACAAATCTGTTACCAGACGTGGACGCACAAAATCCGCCACCCGTTCGTGCAGCTGTACGTTTTCGTCAATAGCCATAAACAGGAAAATGCAGCCCAGGATGAACCAGTGGCGCGTATACCCCTCCTTTTGTGCGTTTTTGAGCTGCCGGTGAAGCAAGAAAAGCAGACCGCTTGCGGTTAACAACATGACCGAAGAGAAAAAAGCAGGGACGTTGCTCTCGCCATTGAAATTAAAGTAATGCACCAAAAGCCTGGTCAACCGGGATTCGTATGCAAAAACACTTTCTAGCAGAATGCCTGCTATATCAGCTACAAGCAGGACAAAGATGACTACAGCGAGCTTGCGAAGTACATTTTCAGGAGAAAGCAAAAAGGGGGTAATGGTAGGAGGAGTAGAGGTTAAATGCATATATCAACAAACCAGAAAATGTGGGTACAAAATACAGATTCAGATATACCGTAAAATCAGGTATTCAGTTACCGCATGCATCATCGACATCCCCAATGCTTATGCTTCCTGCCAAATAAACCCGCAAAGCCATAGCGTCGCAAAGGAGTCAAACTCAGCTTCCCAACAAATTAACAAACCATTTTTTCCACACAAATAGGTCAGTTGCTGAATAAGTTAACAAGTTATCCACCAAAACTACCCCCATCCTTGATTTTTTATTCCTAAATCTTCAAATTACCTTCGTAATCCAAACCCGAGTGAAATGACGCAAGACGGACTAAATACAGAGATTCGAAACAACTGGACGCTAGATGAAATCAAAGCGATTTACTACAAGCCAGTATTAGAGCTAATCGTAGAAGCAGCTAACGTGCATAAACAGCATCAAGCCACTGGTGAAGTGCAGGTATGTACTTTGTTGTCAGTAAAAACCGGCGGTTGCCCTGAAGATTGTTCTTACTGTCCGCAGGCAGCTCGTTTTCATACGGGTGTGGATGTGCACAAACTGTTAAGCCAGGACCAAGTACTCACGGCTGCACAGCGTGCCAAAGACGGTGGTTCTACCCGTTTCTGCATGGGTGCTGCCTGGCGTGAAGTGCGCGACAACCGCGACTTCGACAAAGTGCTTGACATGGTGAAAGGCGTGAACGAGATGGGCCTGGAAGTTTGCTGTACCTTAGGTATGGTAAACGAGTACCAGGCTGAGAAGCTGAAAGAAGCCGGCCTGTACGCCTACAACCACAACCTCGATACATCTGAGGAGAACTACTCCAATATCATCACGACCCGCACCTACGACGACCGTCTCGACACGATTGAGAACGTGCGCAAGGCTGGTATATCGGTTTGCTCGGGTGGCATTATCGGTTTGGGCGAAACAGACGAAGACCGCATCGGCATGCTCCACACCTTGTCTACCCTGGTGCAGCACCCAGAGTCAGTGCCGGTAAATGCATTGGTTCCTGTAAAAGGCACACCACTGGAAAACCAACCTTTGGTTACCGTTTGGGAAATGGTGCGTATGATTGCGACCGCTCGTATCCTGATGCCGAAAACCATGGTACGCCTGTCAGCTGGCCGTGAGCGCATGAGCGTAACCGATCAGGCCCTTTGTTTCCTTGCTGGTGCGAACTCCATCTTCACAGGCGAAAAGCTTCTGACAACGCCAAACCCGGATTTTGACGCCGACAAAGCCATGTTCGACCTCTTGGGTCTGACCCCAAGAAAATCCTTCAAGGAAGAAGCACAGCACGTTTGCTAGCCGTTTGGCTGAAGACTGTTCGGCAAAACCCCTGTAAATAGAGCAATAGCTTTTCTGTGAATGATTATCATCCCCCTGCCCCCTTCAAAGGGGGACACTCAATATGCGTAAATCATTATTAGAGTACGCATTGAGAAAAGTCCCCCTTTGAAGGGGGTAGGGGGATGATTCATCAGGAGATTACATCATTTCAATCTCCAAATAGCAGAGGCATCAAGACATTAACCCTATATTGAAATCAGAAAACTGAGTTCTAATCCATGTCTGATGTCCTGAAAAATAAACTACGGCAGAAGCTGGCGGATAGAGCGGCACAGGATACCCTGCGAACGCTCAAAATCACTGCCGGACTGATTGACTTTTGTTCCAACGATTACCTCGGCCTTGCTCGCAGTGAGAAATTGCGGGCGCTTATCCACAAGGAAGAGGAGCACTATAGACATTTACCATTGGGAGCAACGGGCTCCCGACTGCTATCGGGCAACCATGGCCTCTTCGAAGAGCTGGAAGGTATCATTGCGTCCTACCACAAGGGAGAGGCAGCTTTGCTTTTCAACTCAGGGTATACGGCTAACGTGGGCCTGTTGTCTGCATTGCCGCAGCGTGGCGATACTGTATTTTATGACGAGGCCAGCCATGCCTCCATGAAAGACGGCCTACGGCTGAGCTTTGCCAAAACTTATGCATTTCGCCACAACAACGTGAAGGATTTGCGGCAGAAGCTGAAGCATGCAACCGGTCAGGTATACGTGGTGGTAGAGTCGGTCTACTCTATGGATGGCGACAAAGCTCCGTTAAAAGAACTGGCTCAGGTATGTGAGGAACAAGGAGCCGCCTTGATTGTAGACGAGGCCCATGCCGTAGGTTTGTACGGACCGAACGGCGAAGGATTAACAGTGGCACTTGGACTGCAGGACCAGGTATTTGCGCAAGTGATCACCTACGGCAAAGCCATGGGCAGTCACGGGGCAGCTGTGGTTGGCCCCCAGGTGTTACGCGACTTTTTGATAAATTACAGTAGAGCATTTATATACACGACAGGATTGCCGACGCATGCGCTGGTGACCCTGAAGTGCGCTTATACCCTGTTGCCCGAGCTCAAGCCTGAGCGTGAGCGCGTGCAGCAACTCGCGACCCGACTGTACCAAAAACTGAACAAACTTAGCGGCATACGCTGCACCCCGGAAGACAGTGTAATTCTATCTGTTTTCCCGCAACAGCCCCGGCAGCTCAAGGCGTTGGCGGCTGCACTGCAACAAGCAGGATTTGATGTGCGCCCCGTGATGCCCCCTACTGTTCCCATTGGTACAGAGCGGCTCCGCGTGATCGTGCATGCTTATAATAGTGAAGAAGAAATTGACGGCCTCGTGCAGGCCATAGCGAAAGGTACATGAAAAGATATTTTGTAACAGGCATCGGAACGGACGTTGGCAAAACAGTTGCCGCAGCCATTCTAACCGAAGCCCTGCAAGCTGACTACTGGAAACCCGTACAGGCGGGCGGTCTGGACTTTACCGATACAGATACGGTTAAGAGTCTTATTTCAAATGAAAAATCCGTATTTCATCCCGAAGCCTACCGCCTCAAGATGGCCGCCTCTCCGCACAAAGCGGCAGCCGCTGAAGGTATAGAGATCGACGTGCACGGATTGAAGCTACCCGAAACCCAGAACAACCTGATCGTAGAAGGTGCGGGCGGTTTGATGGTGCCCTTGAACAAGCGCTACCTGGTGCTGGACCTGGTGCAGCAACTGGGATTGGAAGTGATTCTGGTTTCCAGAAACTACCTCGGCAGCATTAACCATACCTTGCTCACAGCAGAAGTGTTGCGTTACCGCAAAGTGCCGGTGGCGGGCATTATTTTCAATGGCGAGGAGAACCAGACATCCGAAGACTTCATTATCAAGTATACAGGTTTGCGCCGACTGCCATCTATCCGCCAGGAAGCCGACTTCTGTCAAGAGGCTGTTGCTGAGTATGCTAAGAGTTTTGTACCATACCTTTAAGCTCACATAACAAAGGATAAACTAAACGATTGACTATCGATTATACTCTACTATACATTAGACGCTATTTCTGATTATAATGCAGGATAGGTCCCAGACAAGGGTTTCTGTCTATCAGGTATAACACGGTTTATAACCCATCTTTTACCTGGTACTTTACCTGAAAATTTAAATCCGGCAGATGGATTCAGTAGCACTGTTACAGGCATTAAGTTATCCACTTGGCAAAGTGCAGGTGCAGGAACTTGCTGCAAAATCAAGTTCAGGTAAATTACTGGTGCATGATTTGCTGGATCTGTGCTTTGTTAAGCATACCTCTCCTGTTGCTTTTCGGGCAGCCTGGGTGTTGGAACATGTGGCCTATACCTTCCCGAAACAGTTCATGCCTTGTTTGCCTGTATTCATCACGCAGCTACCCGAGCAGCAAAACCTGAGTTGCCAGAGGCATTTCACCAAAATACTCATGTGCTGCGCTAACCCTGAGACAAAGCCGATCTACAAAGCTGCCTGGCGTGCTCTACCTGACCGTTCCGTCGTAGTAGAGACAATGTTTGATTGGTTGATCCAGACACGCACCCCCGTTGCCGTAAAAGTCAACTGCCTGGATGTACTGGTATACCTGCAGGATGAGTTTCCGTGGATAAAAGACGAGCTGAAAGACCAAATTGAATTTCTACTAAAAGATGGCTCTCCCGCCATGCTCAGCCGGGGCAAAAGGATACTGAAGCAGTTTTTCAGGCACGATCCGTAGGCATTACCCGCCGTCTTTTATACTTTCGCATCAAAGCCTATATCATCTATGTCTGCTTCCGACAATCTCGCCAGCCGTGACCAGCAAGTTATCTGGCATCCTTATACGCAAATGAAAACCGCTGCACTCCCTATACCGATCGTACGGGGCGAAGGGGCGCTCCTCTATGCGGAGGACGGCAAAAGCTATATAGATGCTGTAGCATCCTGGTGGGTGAACTTGCATGGTCATGCCCACCCTTACATCGCGCAGAAAGTAGCGGAACAACTACAGACACTCGAACATGTGATTTTCGCCGGCTTCACGCACCCTGCCGCTGTTACTTTTGCCGAAAGACTGCTTCAAATACTGCCGCAAGGTCAAAGCCGCATCTTTTACTCTGACAATGGCTCGACGGCGGTGGAAGTCGCTCTCAAAATGGCGATCCAGTATTGGCAGAACAAAGGTATGCCGAAGCGTAAAATCATCGCCTTTCGCGACAGCTACCATGGCGATACCTTCGGCGCCATGGCCGTGAGCGCCCGTAGTGCTTTCACGGCTCCCTTTTGGTCTTATTTGTTTGAAGTTTGCTTCATTGATGTGCCTATACCTGGACAGGAAGAGGAGACAGTAAAGCAATTGGAAGCTTATGCCCACGACGGGAATATAGCCGCTTTCATTTATGAACCATTGGTGCTCGGTACGGCGGGCATGGTCATGTATAGCCCATCCGTTCTTGACCGACTGCTCTCCATCTGCCAGCAACACGAGATCCTGACCATTGCGGATGAAGTGATGACCGGCTTTGGCCGCACCGGCCGAACCTTTGCCAGTGATTACCTGCAGCAGCAGCCCGACATGGTGACTATGTCGAAAGGACTGACAGGAGGCACTATGGCATTAGGCGCCACGTCCTGCAATGAAAAAATCTATGAAGCTTTTTTAAGCGATGACAAGCACAAGACGCTGTTTCATGGGCACAGCTATACGGGTAACCCCGTTGCCTGCGCTTCTGGTCTGGCCAGCATGGACTTGCTGCTGCAGGATGAAACACAACATCATATCGCGCGCATCAGCCAGCGCCACGCAGCTTTTGCCGATCAGTTGAGGGGTAAGACTAAAGTAGCAGAGGCAAGACAGCAAGGCACTATACTAGCTGTAGAGTTTGAGGCCGATGGCACCTCTTACTTCAATAAATTGGGTGATACGCTTTACAGTTTTGCGCTTGAGCAAGGCGTCATTCTACGACCACTTGGCAACATTATTTATGTCATCCCACCTTACTGCATCACCGACGAGCAGTTAGACAAGGTATACCGTACGATACAAGGTATGCGGGAACTCATCACAGGGGACCGCTATTTTGAGCCGCCAGCGCAAACGACACTTCATGATTAGGCTGAAACATTTTTCACTTAAAATCAGAAATGTTATTTAGGCATTTCTATCATCCATTGATTTAACCAGCCTTAAGCTTAATTTATTTTCCTAAATCTGTCTGCCTAAATTTCACTGTTATCAAAAGTTTAATTTAACATTAACTTCTGCTTAGCAGACATCCTTCAATAATCATCCTACCTGGCAATTAATACTATTATCCTATATTGGTTTTCATCATCCTCTATAGAGCTAGTTTAAGTTAATTCCACGCTTTAGACACTTTTTCCCAATATGGGATAGTATTCCAATTCAATTTGAGTTTTCCTTACAGCTTGGCTTTGTCATAGTCACTGTTCAATTATGTAACTAACTGATTATTAATTTATATTTTACCTGTTCAAATAATTTTCTCTTCCATGCAAAATTGCACCTAAAGTGGCACTTTTATTTCATATAGGCGTGCAAATGCAATCTATTCTTTCAGTGTGTCAAATCACCATCAACTAAGAGAGTAGCCAAATGCAATTGCTCAAGATTAAAAGCGAAATAAAACACACTTAGTTATGCAAAAACATTTACCCTTAATGAAGCTGGTTACCATTGTATCAGTGCTTTTCTTACAATTGATTTCTACCCAATCAGTGGCACAGGTATGCGCAGCTCCAGGTAAAGATGGTATTTTAAGCGGTGCTGTTACCGTGGTGAACACCTACTACCCAGCTACTAATTCTGTAAATGCTGGTACAAATAGAAGTATTACATTGGGAGCGTATAATGCTGCCGGAGCAACAGTACCAATTGCAGCGGGTGACCTCGTGATGATCATTCAGATGCAGGGAGCTGAGATTAACTCTGAAAATAACCTGAGTTACGGCGCCAGCAATAGCTCCGGACGAGGATATTTGACCTCTAATTTTACAGCTGGTCAATACGAATATGCAATAGCGACAAACGCTGTTCCGGTTACGGGTGGCACGCTTACAGTTGCAAATCTGATAAACTCTTACACAAACACTGATAATACTGGTGGTACAAGCCAGGGCCAGAAGCGTTTTCAGGTTATTCGTATTCCACAGTATAGTTCAGCTACGCTTGGTACAACACTCACTGGTCCAGCATGGGATGGTCGTACAGGTGGCGTTGTGGCCCTGGATGTTGCTGGCAGCCTTAACTTTAATGGAAGAACGATTGATGTAACCGGGAAAGGCTTTAGAGGAGGCGCCGGCAGAAACCTAACTGGCGGGTCGGGTTCTAATTCAGACATAAGAACGCTGTCTACGAACAATGCCAATGCCCAGAAAGGTGAAGGTATTGCTGGAACACCAGCCTACGTTAACAACAATGGAACATTATTGAACACAGGCTCCGAAGGCTATCCCAATGGCAGCATGGGCAGGGGTGCACCTGGTAATGCAGGTGGTGGTGGCACCGACGGCAATCCGTCTGCCAACGACCAAAACTCAGGCGGCGGTGGCGGTGCCAACGGTGGATTAGGTGGCCGCGGTGGTAACTCGTGGAGCTCTAATTTATCTGTTGGAGGTATAGGCGGCGCTGTTTTCTCAGCAAACTCTGGCTCTCGCTTAGTTATGGGCGGCGGCGGCGGTGCCGGTACAACCAACAACAGTACAGGTAGCCCGGGCAGTGGTTTTGCAAGCAGCGGTGCCGCCGGTGGTGGTATTGTTATGGTACGTGCCGGTTCTGTGTCTGGAACAGGAACAATAAGTGCAAACGGCGCTGCTGCCAACAACACTGTTACAAACGATGGCAGTGGCGGAGGTGGAGCAGGTGGTAGTGTGCTCATCACCACTGCCACAGGTAGTCTAAGCAATGTTACAGTAACTGCAATCGGTGGTAATGGTGGCACAAATACAGGCGGCGGCTCTGCACACGGTCCTGGCGGCGGTGGCGGTGGCGGCGTTATATATACCAACTCAGCACTCAACACTGCAAGCAATGTTGTGGCAGGCACCGCAGGCACCACATTTGGTTCTAGTGCATTTGGAGCTGCAAATGGCAACAATGGTGTGCTGATACAGAATTTAGGTCTTGCCTCTCTAACAAACAGCGCTTCTGGAGCCGCTTGTTTACCTCAGCTAACTGTTACTAAGTCGACTACTACCCCCTTACTGAATCGTACGAGCGGCGCTGCAGCGGTAGGCGTTTATACTATATCTGTTACAAACAGCGGCGGAACAGCACAGGGTGTAACTATTCAGGATGTGTTACCTGCCGGGTTTACTTACAAATCATATATAGGAGCGAGTCTTGGTAATGCAATCACAGACGATGGCGGCAATTCAACAACAGGAGCTGTTAGTCCTTCCGGTAATTTTTCATTGCCTACAGCTGGTCAAACCACCGTTTCATTTGGTTCGCTGAGCATACCTTCAGGAACAACGGTAGCGATTACATTCGAAGTTAACATCCCAGGCACTGTGGTAGAGGGAACATACCAAAACCCGGCGACTGCATCTTATCTGGATCCAACACGCTCAACGGCGACTAGAAAAATTACTCCTCCTACCGGTGCCGCTGTCGGTGTAAACACAACCTACCAGACATCTACAGCTATAATTTCAGGGTCTAACTATGTTTCAAGTTCTACCACCAATGAAGATATAACAGTTAATACCAGACCATTGGCTGTTAACTCATCTACCAGCACAGCGATACCAAGCACCAACGGTCCAACTGCCATAAGCACCTTTTCTGGCACTGACACTTCACCAGGCACAGTAACAGGCTATATTATCAGAACTCTTCCGAATGTAAGTACGCAAGGCACGCTTTATCTTGGCACAACTCCTGTAGCAGCCGGAACGCTTGTACCGGTTTCCCAACTGGGCAATCTTCGTTTTGACCCTGTAGATGCAGCTAGTGGAACTGTTACTTTTGCTTATGCAGCAGTAGACAACCTAGGTGCTGAAAGCGGCAACAATGCTACACATACGCTCACGGTAACGAACAATGTCCGTCCAACGACAAACGATATAACTACTGCCTCTATTCCAAGCACAAATGGCCTTACAGCCATCAGTGCCTTCTCTGGTTCAGACACTAGCCCTGGTTCGGTTACAAAATACATTATCAGAACTCTTCCGAATGCAAGTACGCAAGGCACGCTATACCTTGGCACAACAGTATTGACAGTTGGTAGCGAGGTGCTCGCATCGCAGGTAAGTAATCTGTTTTTTGACCCTGTAGATGGCGCTGTTACCGGGAACATTACCTTTACCTATGCAGCAGTAGACAATCTAGAAGCTGAGGATCTGTCACCAAACACTTACACTATTCCGGTGATTAACAACATCCGCCCTACTACTGATGACAAAACTGTAGTAAATTTACCTAACACACCCGGTTACAAAGTTATACCTCCCTTTACAGGCGCAGACACAGCTCCTGGCTCAGTTACGAAATTCGTAATTACTTCAATCGCCGGAACGGCTGCACAGGGTAGGCTATACCTGGGTACTACACCTCTCTCAGTAGGCAGTGAGGTATTGGCTACTGATGTAAACTCCCTACGCTTCTTGCCAAACGGAGGCACAGGTACTTTTACGTTTACCTACTCAGCCATAGACAACCAGAATGCTGAGGACTTAACTCCGGCCACCTATTCAATTGATTTGGTTTTGCCGGGTAACGTATCACCAGTTGCTCAGAACACAACCCACTCATCTTCTGTTATTTCCAATACCGATGCTCAAAGAGCAATTGATGCGCTAATGGCAACTGATAGCGATGGCAGTATTGCTTCGTTCACTATCAACACACTACCATCTCCCGGACAAGGTACGTTGTTTGTGAATGGAGTTGCAGCAACAGCAGGACAGGTTATCTCAGTAGCACAGGCCTCTCAGTTAACTTTCGATCCTGCAGCGGAATTCTATGGCACCGCTTCCTTTACCTTTACAGCTACAGACAACCAGGGAGCCATCAGCAGCAATACAGCAGTTTACTCTATCCCGGTCAATGCGGCTCCTGTTGCAAACAATGTTTCATCTGGCAACCTGGCAAGAAGCAACAGCAGAGTAGAAATACCTGCTCTGGATGCCTTCGATTCAGACGGAAACGTGGTAAGCTATACTATTCTGTCAATTCCTACACGCGGCGCATTATACACATCCGAAACTGGTGGTACGGCCTTGGCAATAGGTCAAACAATATCGACGAATAGGCTATATTATATTACAGACAATGCCAATAATACCTTTACACGTGAATTTACTTACCGTGCAACGGACAATGCAGGAGCCGTATCAAACATTGCTACATACTATCTTTTTGTAACTATCACACCGCCACCTTTTGCAGTAAACATAATTGAAAACCCGATGTTGAACTCAGTTGGCACTGTGACTATAACATCGTTGGGGGCAACAACGGATGATGTACTTAACTTCGGAATTTTAGCTACCTCGCTTCCGACCTCCACACAGGGCATACTATACACTGGTACAACACCTGTTACTTCCTTACCACTTGTGAATGGCTATAGAATCCTGACGCCAGAACAGGCGGCTAACCTTTTCTTCCAGCCAAATACGAACTTCACCGGAACAATTGAGTTCAGTTACCGCGTGAGTAGTACAAACAACGTGCTTTCTCCAGATGCAAGCTACACGATACCTGTTACTACAAGACCTGTGGCAGAAGCGGTCGTGTTTGAGTTTGATGCTGATATACCAGATGCCGTTCGACTGGACCCTCTCAAAGGATCGGACGACCGCAGTGTGGAAGCATTTATGATTAAGTCACTTCCGGCTGAGAATATGGGTATTGTACGACTCAATGGCACTCCAGTGCTTGCAAACCAGATCATCAGTATTGGTGATGCTGCACTACTCACTTTCACACAAGGAACCGCCTACGTGAGTCCGACCACCTTTACATATTCTGCTATCGACAACATGGGTTTTGAGTCTGAGTCTGCTGCCACTTATACAATTCGTACAATTCCTGTGATCCCACTTCCTGTAGAACTTGTTTCGTTTAAAGCTACAGCGCAGCAGAATCAAGTAATACTTAACTGGAGCACTGCTTCGGAGCGTGATAATGACCGTTTTGAACTCGAGCGCAGCCAGGACGGCCGTAACTTTACCAAAATCGGTACTGTGAAGGGTAAAGGTACCAGCAGCTTGACAAATCACTATACCTTCAAAGATATAAACCCTGGCACGGGTAACAACTATTACCGCCTGCGCCAGGTAGACTTCGACGGTACGTTTGAGTATAGTAAGACAGTAGCCGCTAACATCAAAGCGGTCACTGCTTCAGTAAAAGCGTACCCAAACCCATTCACTGACAACGTTCGTGTGGAGTTGGCAACAGAATCGACAGGAGTGGTTCAGGTAACCGTATTGGATGCTCAAGGTCGTGTAATCATCGATCAAAGGCTTGTGATTGAGGGAAGATTCACGGAGCTCGAGCTACCGACCCAGAATCTAGCCACAGGCATCTACTTCCTGAAAATAAAAGGGACTGACATTGACACTACTTCCAAGCTGGTTAAACAAAGGTAATTAGTCAGAGCAGGTGAATATTGATCGGGGTGACAAGCCATGTGCTTGTCACCCCGATCTTTGTTTATACCTTTGCATCCGCATTGGAAAGCGTGAAAGAACATATCGTGATCAGGGGCTGTGGTGTTATTTCACCGCTAGGGTTCGATGCATCTTCCACTACAAAGGCTTATCTGGAAAGCAAACCCGCCTTCAAGTACATACAGCATGGTGGCAGTTCTACGCCTGTTGCTTCGCTATCAGCAGAGGCGGAGGCGCAGTTGCAGGCGCTGATTGACACGAATGCAAATTACCGACAATTGGACCGATCTGTGCTGCTGGCCATCTATGCTGCCAAGCAGGCAGTAACGCAGGCAGGCTGGTTTGATACTGAGCTGCAGGAAAATCTGGCTGTGAACATAGGCTCCTCCAGAGGCGCTACAGGCTTGTTTGAGCACCATTACGATGCTTTTCAGCAAGGGCAGCTTTCTGCTTCTTCCTCTCCCACCACCACCCTTGGAAATCTTTCTAGTTGGGTAGCCCATGCCGTTAATGCCGGAGGAGCTCAGATCAGCCACTCCATCACCTGCAGCACTGCTCTCATGGCTGTTGCAAACGGAGTAGCCTGGCTCAGAGCAGGTATGGCATATCGTTTTCTGGCTGGCGGAACAGAGGCTCCACTTACTGATTTCACAATCGCTCAGATGAAGGCAATAGGCATCTACTCCAAGCTACAGGATGCCTCATTCCCTTGTCAACCTTATGGTGTTTCCGGCCAAAACACTTTTGTGCTGGGTGAAGGCGCCGCTGTGTTGGCACTCGAGAAAACTTTGATTTCTCAGCTTCAAAAAGGTGATGTGATCATTGAAGCTGTAGGCTTTGGTTTTGAGCAGATCAAAAGCAAAACTGGTATTACAACGAAAGGACTAAACTTTCAGCAGTCCATGCGACACGCTTTAGCGCAGCTTCCAAAGCACATGCAGTCCGTTGATGTGATGATTACCCATTCTCCTGGTACAAGAGCCGGCGATCAAGCTGAACTGAATGCGATCAAGGCCGTGTTCAAAGAAAATCTACCTTGCATCACCACTAATAAGCACATGCTTGGTCATACACTAGGTGCTTCAGGTGCACTCAGCTTACAGTATGCTTTATACCTGTTTGCACATCAACAAATTTCTTTACCAGGCTATACTTCGCAACTACCTGGCTTATCTCCTGCTGATGCAAATCGAATTATGATCAATGCTGCTGGTTTTGGCGGAAATGCTGCAAGTATTATTTTAAGTGTAATAGGTTAGCTACGGCTAACAACATGTCTGATTTGACCTCAATTATCTCTTCTTTCTTTAAAGACACATTTTAAATTTGAGGTAGCTTTTGTCACCTTCGGTCCTATACCTCTACATTAAAAAATCTAGTGAAAAGACATGTGTTCTAAAATAATCATTCGCTAAAAATTCCCCCTCCACATCCTATTATCAATATAGGAATCGCATAATGGCCATGTTTTATCAGGTATAAAGAAACAAAGAAAGTAAGTACCCAAGCGACCATTTCTAAAATGCTTCTACTATGCTTTTCCAAACAAACTCTCATCCGACAGATTTATAATAAGAGTTGCCAGGTTTAACACACTCATATATTCAGCCATATTGACTCAGTCAATTCTTAACAATTTGTATACAATTTAATGTAAACAAAAATCCTTCTTAGATAGTACTTAAATGAGCCTCTACACGTAGCTAAACCAATAAAGGCCCGTATATCATACCTTCATTTAAAATCAACAATTTATATATAGTCCAATTTAAACTCTGATTGCATATCCATTGTAGTGCAAAATGCGCAATTATATTCAACTTTATGAAGACAAACTTATACTACAGTCAATACATTACAGCTTTTCTAGTTATTCTTTTCTTCTCGGTCAGTTTTTTTGAAGTAGCAGCTCAAACCCCAGGACTTATTTACAAACCCGCCGTTGGCAGCGGCAGAGCTGTGTTGGATCCGAACCTAGACGGCTATGCTTCAGTGCCTCGAACCCCTCCTGGCTTTGCTACTGTAAGGGACGAAGGCCCCAATTTTAGTGAGATTCCTTACCGGCCTTTCCCTGCTTTGGTAAACGAACCTACTGGTGACCTGACAACCGGATCGACTGGGGGACATACGGATTTGGTTTCAGCAGCTGATATAGGCTCTACTGGTTCCCCCATAGCAGCGTACTTCAATGGCACACACCTTATGTTCCGCATAAGACTAGGGGGAGCTTCCACAGCTTCTAAAGGATACAGCGTTCTGATTGACACAAATCAAAGATTCGGAGACTTGGTGGCAGGTGGCAATCCCTCTACCACACCTAATCCAGGATTTGAGTTTGAAGTCGTAATGGCATCAAACTTCGATGTAAGTATATATGACCACAGAGGCAACCCATCGGGTGGTGCTAAAATCTGGTCAGGGTCGGTTGATCAGTTTTCGCAGAGAGCTGTGGCGGCATCTACGTACAGCAACAACACGGACTATTTTTACGATTTCTTTGTTCCTTTATCCGCCTTCCCAACCACCGGACCAGACTTGCTTACGGCAAGTACCCCTTTGCGTATGTCAGGTATAACCGTGACGAGTGCACAGAGTGGCATCACTGGTTCCGTGTCTGATGTAGGCGGAGTAAATTTTGCATCTTACGACTTCAGCAAGCAGCGTGCCTGGAATGCTTTAATTAATACATTCCCTGCCACCAGCCTTAATCAATTGCAAGCGGGAGAGTTTCCTAAAATAGCGGCGACTCCCCCTGTGATTAATTCTCTCATTCAAGCAAATAGCACTTCTATTTCAGGAACCTCTGTAGAAGCAGCGGGCTCAACCATTACTGTTTTCAGGAGCGGCGTATCCATTGGTACCACTACCGTTAACGCAAACGGCACATGGACTTTAACAGGTATAGCAAGACTGTCCTTCAACCAGGAAATATCATCACAGCCACCGTTACCCCTACTAATAAAACCGTCTCTGCCTTGTCAGCACCAGTTACCGTAGTTACAGGGTTGTGTACCTCTACTCCTGCACCAATAATTACAGGTCTTGGAGGTAGTGGGCAGAATAGAAGCTTCACAGGAACCACTGCATTGACCGGCACTCAAAGAATCCGGGTATATGCAACCAGTGCTCCTACGACTGTAGTAATTTCTTTGGACTTTACTGCAGCAACAGCAGGAGCGACTTGGACAACTGCTACTGTAACAAATCTAGGAGACAATAGCTTCTTTGCCACCACCACCCCACTGAGCGGCTCAACATTAACAGGATGCGAATCGCTGCGTTCAAATCAGATTTGCTATAGAAATGGACAACCAAGTGTCAATAATCAGATTGTACAGATAACGAACGTAGTGTATGATGGAACTACACAAAGCAGCACTACTTCTACTAGCTGGAACGAGATCCCAACCAATGTTACCCGCATTTCGGGAACGCTAGCTTTGGGAGGCACTTCTTTGCAGGGGGACTTTGTTGTGTTCAGGAACGGATCACCCACCAATGTTTCAGTCCCATTTACGACAGCTACTACGACCTGGGCCATCGACATACCTGCAAGTTTGACAGCGATTCTAGTACCGGGAGATATTCTTAATGTCAGGACGAGTGTGACGCTAACTGGCGGTGGTCAAACTACATGCCCTAACTCTTATTCAAGCGCCTCTAATTTATTGACAGTCCAAGCGACTACGGCAGCACCGACCATCAACGCCCCTGCATGTGGACGTATCACATCTTTAACCGGCACTTCTACAGAACCAGCAGGCACAGTACTGCAGTTTTATACAGGGGGCACGGCAGGTACTAGAAGCGGAACATTGATTACACAAAGCGGCAATACTACCCCGATCACGGCAACTGTTACGGCACAGGGCACTTGGGTGGCTAATTTCACTAGTGTGGCAGGCGGTGGCATATCTGCTGGCACAGCAGTAACTGCTCGTGCCAAGGCTCCTGGAAAGGTGCGGAGCGTCAACTCAGTTCCGGTGAGTGGTCCTTTGCCACTGGCTATACCGCAAGGTGCCACGTTTTCCATAAATCCTGTAATAGCTCCCGCTTCAACCACAGATTTGGTAAACATTTCAGGTACAGGCCCTGCCAGCACTAGCACGACTACTTACCAGGTTTCACTCGATGTTGATGGTACTATATACCCACCAGTTGCTACTTCTTCGACGGGCACCTGGCTACTGAACGGCTTAAGCGGACTCGAGATATTTCCTGGAGCAATAATTACTGCTACTTTCAGCAATGGGTCTTCCAACTGCCCAAGCGCTCCTATCACGACCACAGTACAATGTCGTGCGCTGACCTCAACTTTCACCACCACTGTGAACCCTACCTCAATTTGTTACAATGGCACTGTCAGCGTTACGTTAGGAGGTTCTGAGGCAGGCGTATCTTATGCTATCACAAACGGCGGAGTACCCACCGGCGCATCCGTATTAGGAACAGGTGGGTCAATCACACTCACCTCAGGGCAGCTCACCAACTCCACTACTACTCTTTCAGTTAGAGCCGTAATACCAGGCAGCACCTGTCCTCCTACTACAGGTATAGGAGGCAACAAAACAGTGACTGTGACAGCCCCTCCGACGCAGCCAACTGGTCTGGTGCTCTCTAATGCGACAGGTTGTTCTTCTGTTACGACGAACGTAACGCTTACAGGACCTTCTACCAACTTCACTTACCAGCTAATCAATCTAAATACCCGTGCTACAATTGGCCCAGCAGTAACAGCTCAATCTACAGCCAATATAACCTTAGTGTCAAATCAAACATTTTATGCCACGACAAACTTAGGTGTATTGATTACTCCCACAGGCACTACGATATGCACTTCGCAAAGTGACAGAACAGCAACGGTTACTGTAAATCAGGGGCCACGACTGCAGCAAGCTGTCAGCATAGATAAGCCCTCACCATGCTCTGGGGAGCAGGTCACTATTAGCGTTGCTACGGAGTTCAACAGCGCTTACACCTATACTATTCGTGACAATACGGGAACTGCCATAGGATCCAGCTTCACAGGAACAGGAGCAGTAGTTTCAAGAACAACCTCTTACACCGGAGGCATCACCAGTACCAGAAGCTTTTATGTGGAGGTATTAGGCGGTTGCGCCACCACCCCTGTCAGATTAATCACAGAGGTGTCAGCGACACCTTCCTCAACCCCAGTACAGTCTAATGCAGGCACAAGCCGAACAGCGTGCGGCACAGTAACCTTAGCAGCCAATAACGCTTCCCCTGGTATTGGAACCTGGACTAAAACAGGAGGTCCAGAAGGAGGTACGATCACTGAACCCAATAACCCTCGCACTACTGTGACTGGCCTACCATCTGGCATACATACCTTCACCTGGACAATTAGGACCAGCTGTGGTCAAACAAGTCAGGTTACTTCAGCTAGTACAGTTGAAATAACCATCAACTGTCCCGCTCAATATATCATAAATCCACCCAAGTTTGTCAATGACTACCGGAGCGGTGATGTATTAGCAACAGCAAGCGACAGTGATGGCGGAGTAATAAACGCTTCGTTGATAGGAGGCTCTTTACCAATCTGGGCGGAATTGTTGACCAACGGCAATATCAGAGTAAGGCAAAACCAACAGCCAGAGTCAGGAGTTTTTAGTTTTTCAATTAGAACCACGGATCAATTTGGCTTCACAACAGACTCACCGATCACATTAAGAGTTTATGGACAATCACCAACTATTGTCCCACTC
>NZ_JBZYWG010000007.1:0-18772 GCF_058932845.1 Pontibacter sp. LHS2 | reverse complement strand
GCGCCGAATGGCAGAAGTACGAGAAGGAGATCACCAAATTAGAGGCCGAGAGAACCCGTATCACAGGCGAACGCAGCAAAGCTGACAAGAAGTACGCTGATGAGAGAAAGCGCGTCCTGGAGAGCATAGCGGACGCAGAGCGGGCCGCCTACATGGATGGTCTGAAGCAGAACGAACGCGAGATCGAGGAGGCCCGCGCCAAGTTCGATGAATTGCGCAAAATGGCGAAGGAGGCCGGTTTGGGCGGCGCTGTCATCACACGCATTGACCGGGTGGAGCAGCAGGTAACCGGCTCCATTCAGTATGAGCAGGAAACAGAGCAGCTGCAGAAAAAACTGGAAGAGCAGAAGCGCCTTTTCGCTGACTTTCAGGAATACCAGACCAGTTTCGGAGCAGAGAAAGCAAGGGAGCGATACCAAACAGAATTAAAGGGCTTTGAGTCTTACCTGCAGGTGCTGCAGTCGGAGCTGGAGAAACTAAACGCCGTGCCGGTGGAAGAGCGCGACATCAAATACCGGGACCGTCGTCAGGACATAGAGAAGCGCATCAAGGAAGAACAGGCAATAGAGGAGAAGAAGTATAACGAACTACTTACCTCACTGAAGACTTATGAGCAGGAGCGTCTTCTATTGACTGAGAGATACCACGAGCAGCGAAACGCGCTTATGGTGGGCGGGGATATACTTGCCCTGGAGGAGCTTGACCGGGCTTACCAGCAGAACCTGAATGCGCTTGACGATGCCAACGCCAAAAAACTAGACGCCTTCAAAAACCTTTTTAAAGGGGTAGAGGAGATGGGGACCAGAGAGGCCCGCAACGTGGTGAAACTGGCCCAGCAGAAGCTCAAGGAACTGGTGGCAGAGGGCCGTATCTCCAAAGAACTGCAGCAGGAGGTGGAGAAACTTCTGAAAGGCACTTCCAGAGCCATTGACAGCAGGCTTCCAAGGCAGATCGCAGAGATGGGCGCGGAGCTTTCCAATCTGGCCTATGCTGTGGAAGGGATAGACCAGGGATTCGCCAACGTGATCGGCACGACGGGCAACCTGCTGCAGAATCTGGCCATGGCACAGGAATCGGCTGTTGCCATGAAGGACGCACTCGCCAAGAAGGACATCATGGGCAGCTTTGCAGGCGGTTTCGGGATCGTGCAGGGCGTGATGGCCGCCATCAACGTGGCAAAGGTCATCGGTGACAACATGAACGCCAAGAACGCAGCAGAGCGTCAGAAAACGGCCGAACAGCAGCAGTATGTGTTCGATATGCAGATGAAGCAGAACGACGCGATACTGAAACAACTGGACAGACAGCTTACCCTGATTAGGGAGATCTACGGCACGGAGCGCATTACCGAGTACCAGCGCAGCCTCAAGGTCATACAGGCCGAGTATGAGAAGATGGCTTCTAGTTTCTACTCCATGAAGCCGGCCCTGGAGAGGGACGGGCTGTTTGCCCTGACCGGCACCAACAAGGAACTTGACAACGCTTTGCAGGAGTACTACCGGGGAGAGCGCAGTATCTTCTCCCTGGCCCCGAGCGATAAGAAAGGCTGGACACAGGAAGAACTGGATAACCTCGTGGTGCTAAACGGGCTGATTGCAGACCTTCAGAACCCGGCCAAGAAAGGGAGCGCACTGGCAGAGCTTCAGGATTTGATGGAGCGGGGGCTGCTGGATTCGGCCACGGCCGCGCTGGTGGAGGGGCTTGTTGCCCTGGAAGAGCAATACAAAGACACGATCAATGCCATCCGGGCAGAGCTAACCGGTACCAGTATTGAGGGTTTGGTGGATGAATTGGCCGAGATGTTCGCACGAGGCGAGCGTTCGGCTGAAGCCTTCGGCGAAAAGTTCGAGGAAATTATGCAGCGGGCTATCCTCAACTCCTTCAAACGCCAGGCGCTGGAAAAGGAACTGCAAGGATTCTACGAAAGTTTCGCAGCAGCTTCTGAGAGCGGGGGTGTGCTGACGGAGGAGGAGATAGCCAAGTTGCGGGGCAATTACGAGACGATCATAGCGGAGGCCGCCAAGAAGTTCGAAGAGCTGCAGAAGCTGACGGACATTGATTTCGGCGCAGGGTCCACAAACGAACAGACCGGATTAGCAGGCGCTATAAGGGGAGTTACGGAGGAAACCGCTGGGTTAATCGCTGGACAGTTCGGGGCAGTCAGACTGCATATAGCCGAACTGGTGGGCATGAAACGGCAGGAAATGGGCCTCGACAGGGACAACTCTTTCCTTCTGCAACAGTCCTACAACATGCAGGAGCAGACCCGCCTTGCCTTCCAGAACCTGCAGATACAGCAGCGAATAGAGTTGAATACATCCCAAACAGTAGAGCGGTTATCTGAAGTGGTTGGCAGAATGGACAGACAGATAACTCAACAGGGTGAACAAGTGCGTTCCCTTAAGTCCATTGACAGCAAAATATCAAACACAAGCGGTATACTGAGAGCCAACGGAGGCTGATAATATGAACGAAATAGAAAAACTGAAAGAGATTCAAGACATGACGGCTACCTGCTTACGGGACACAGCCGACAATATGCAGAAGGATGTAGTAAAAGCCCTGGACACGCCGGGGCTTACTCCTGAGGTGGAGGGCCTGCTAATGAACATGGCGGCCCGATTCAAGCATGCAGGCGACCTCTACATCAGCCTGATGGAAACATCATTGCGCAACGCCAAGACAATGATCACGCTGCAGGAGCTGATACTGAAGCAGTCCAACACGATCAAAGAACTAAGAGACAACCGGTAAATAAGTTTATGTATCCTACAGGCAGGGCCGCTCCATTGGGGCGGCTTTACTTTTTAGGAGAGTATCCAGACAATGATGGCGACAATCACAGCCAGAGAACCAAGCTTAATCAGCATCCAGTCCCGGTCAAACTTCTTCTGGAACTTGTAGGCGGCATGTATATCCGGAACCCGCTCGTCAAAGGAGAATTTGCGCTGGTAGATTTCGGTGGCTTCGTCATACTGCTTCTTCTGATAAGACTTGTAGAAGCTGGCCTTCCATTGGTCATGGGCATCTATGATTGCCCGGTTATTCTCTTGCTGACGCTGTTCGGCCAGTTTCTTAGGGTTCCAGTGTTTGCCGCAGCTGAGGCAGGAAACGTCAATGTCGCTCGAGCCGTGAAGACCGGCAAGCAAACCTACGCCGCCGGTCAGCAGCACACCGGCCGCCGCCTTAGCGCCTGAGAAGCCTTTCTTCTGGGCTGTGATCTGAGTGGAGCCGCATTTGGGGCACTTTACACTGATTTCTTCCATTGCCTTTAAGTATATCGATAATTATATACTTAAACATAGTAAGAAAAGATATAACTATTTACGCCCATGCCTAAAAATGTATTTTGGGGTAGGGTGGGAGGGAGGCCGCGCTATTATCGATAGTAGTAATACTATCAGCTTTAATTTTGTCCCGAAAACGGGCAGTATTTTTACCCCCGAAACACACTGCTTAACATAACAAATATTATAGGCAAGCGCATGCTGTGTTAGGAGAGGCGCTGAAATTCCGGTGTATGTAGCTTATTATGTTCAGTAGCGGCGCCTGTTTCTTGGTTTGTGTCTGCCATACCTCCAGCTGTAGAGCCAAAGGCCGGCCAGCCAAGCCGGGGCCATCATCAGCCAGTGATACCACTCAAGAGAAGATCCTTCCATCGTCTTTTTTGGGAGGTAGAACAAAGGGGCGGCGGGTTTGATTCCCGCCAAGCCACACGCACTCGGAGGCCGTAGCTGTTCCCCTTCGTCTTCCCATCCTAACCAGCCTTCAGGGCCGGGTTATAGTCCTTGACAATGATGATCGCCTTCCCGGTTCTAAGAATGAAGCCTTTGTTTTGCGCCAACTCAGTATTCCATATCAGCAAGGCCATCTCGGGCGTGTGGTAGATAAACGCGTCCCGTTCCCTTCCGTCTGCCTCAAACGCTATCCAGTCAATCTGGTGTTTCCCATGGGGTATTTGATAGGAGAAGTCGCGGTAACTCCCGTAATGATCAAAGCCGTATTCTCTTTCAACCTCTTTTTGTATGCTTTCCGCCAATTCCCCAAAGGCTTCGTCATGCCACATGGGGTCGGGTGTCACATCCTCCTGGCCGTATATGAAGTCAAGGATAGTCGCATCCGGTTTTAGGGGTAAAAGCTTCGTCACTCTATACCAGTAGGATTCCCGCACTTCCTTTGCGCCTTTGGTCAATTCCTCTAAGGTAGTGTTAAGTAAGAAATCTGTAAGTCTGTCTGCCATCGCTCTTGTCCTTTTTAGTGGAAATACACGATGCCTTTGTTTTCATAAGCGAGTTCAAAGGCTGCCTCAAATGCGCAGTATGTGCCGTAATGATCTTCGCTCAGTTCCTGTCTGGCTTTCTCGTCGTTTCGCTCGTAGGCTTGATGAAGACGTTCGGCGACCAGGTAATCAATAGCCCCATGGTTGTCGAGGTAGTTGATTTGCTCAAAGAAATCCATCTCCTTGTGCTTGCCCGGTTCGCTCCAGGAGTCCTGCAGGTCATAGCCGGCGACCTTTGCCAGCTGCTTCCGGTACTCGTTGTAATAACCATAACGCCCGACGACAAAGCTGAACAGGCAGTCCCCATCATAAAAGCCTGCAGGGAAGGCGGTGCAACGCTCTGCAAAGAACGCTTCATTGGTAACCGGGAAACCTGTTTCTCCCGGGGTGCTTAATTCTAAATTGCTGAAAACGGATATATCTAATCCCATTGTTAAAGTGTGTTTTTTGTTTTACCGGTATCCGGTCAAAACCAATTCTATGTTTTTCCTGGGACACTTACTTAATGGGGACTGAAAAAAAAGTGAAATATTTTTGAGTGGGCACAAAAAAGCCCCGCAACCTCTAAGGCCGGGGGGCTGTTCTGGCGGCGGTCGCCACTATGTTTTATTCGCTTCTCAGCAATACGTCCTAAGCCATTCTATCAGCACATCGAGCGTGACCTGGGCAAGATCCAGAAGCCACGGCTCAATGCTCAGGTATGGGCATAGCGGGACTATTAAGACTAATACAATCTTCAACCCACTCAACAATAAAATAATACTTTCATTCATATAAAGACTTTGATTTTCTTTATATATCTGGAGCAAGTCCGCTCATAAGCCCAAAACCGAAAGTATTTTTAAACTATTTTTAGTGTTGTAAATCAGTTAGTTGCATGTACTTTCATGAAGTTAATGAAGCAAAAGAAGTAATTGAAATGCATGAATATCAGGAAGCAAAAGAGCGTCATGAACTACAGGAAGGAAAAGAGGCTCCAGTATTTCATGAAGTGGATAGGGTTTGTATCTTCGGGGCATGAACGGGAAAACAATAAGCTTTCAATCCTTCAAAGGTGGGGTTGGGAAAACGACAAGCTGTAGGGAGGTCGGTTTTATCTTAGCTAAGAAAGGGTATAACATTCTTTTGATTGATGCAGACGCGCAAGCAAACCTGTCTTTGTCCCTGGGATTGGACAAGAACACGTCCAATCATTTTGGGGCTTTTGTTCTGGGAGAAAAGGAACTCAATGAAGTAGTGGTGAAGATCAGTGACAAGCTCCACGCCGTGCCGTCATCAGTAAAGATGCAGGTACATGAACGCGTGCTATCCGCCGAAAATGATTACCAGTATTTTCTAAGGGAGCGGCTTGAGGGTGTGACCGGGTACGACTTCATTCTGATAGATTGCCCGCCGGCTCTAAACAGCTTTTCATTTAGCGCAATGGTGGCCAGTGATTATGTTTTTATACCTGTGCAACCTGAGATTTTTGCTTGTGAGGGTTTGGCAACTGTTAATGAGGCAGTAACCCGGCTACAAAAGCGCAGCAACCCCGCGTTAAAGGTGGGTGGTATCTTCTTCACCAAGTATTCGCCAACCTATAGAAAGCGCATTCATCATGATCTTGTGGAAGACCTGAAAGGTATTTATGGAGACTTGGTATTAAACGTGAGTGTGAGAGACAATATTTCTATAGCTGAGGCACAGGCATTGCAGATCAGCATTCATGATCATAGCCCGAAAAGCAACGGAGCAAAGGACTATGCCAAACTAACAGAGGAACTACTAACCAGGGTAAACAATGGCTAAGAGCTTTAGAGGAATAGCGGCAAAACCGAAACTATCTGATTTCGAACGCGAAATGTACGGGGATAATGAATCTCAGGAAGCGAAAGAACTTCATGAAGTAAAAGAAGTTCATGAAAGAAAAGAACCTCAAGAAAAACAAGAGGTTCCAGAACGTCATGAAGCGAATGAAGCACATGAAATGATGCCTTTCTCCACGCGCATTTCCAAGGGGATGTACAGCCGTTTAAAGAGCTTTGAGTACTGGGAAAGGGTTTCTATCACGGAGATAGTAGACGCGGCGCTGGTGGCCTATCTGGAGGGCAAGGAGAGCGCAGACAAGCCTCTGCCTGAGAGAGAGGTCAAACGCCTCCAGGAGATCAGCAACCGCAAGAAGAGAAAGGGCTAAAAGCCTGAAGGGGTGTGTATTATGTTAAATAAATGCGTCTGCATTATTTGTATATACAACTACTTTTTTGTATCTTAGTAACTGCTTGAAAGAGAATCTTAATTAAATCGAGAATAGTAAATCTAATTAAGTTTCGTTACGTATTTGTTGGAAATCTTAATTAAGTCGCTACTTTTGTAGCACGTCATCGGTTGCCCGTACCGATGAAGCGAGCTGAGAAGCTCCCGTTTCCCGTTCTTTGGACTTCTTGTCCGTTGTGTTTTTAGCAAAACATCAAAAAACCCGATTAGCTGTGGTAGGCCGATCGGGTTTTCCGTTTTTATAGGGTTTTCAGGCGCTTAGACGAGTCGCCTGGAGAGTTTCAGTACCTCGGAGATGGACAGCTCCTTCAATCGCTCAAGTGTTGTGTACGGGCTTAATTTGGCCTCAACGTCTGTTCCGGAATCCAACCACGCACGCGCCCATATCTCAGCCCCTTCGTGAAAGGAGATATACACGCCGTAGTCATTCACGAAATCCTTAATTATCTTCTTGTGTATCATCTTCACTGTGGTTTATGTCACCAAGGTAGTCAAATTGCTTGTACAGGTCAATATCATGCGGCTCCAGCGGCTTTAGCTTGATATTTGGCTGCAGTCCATGCTTTTTGAAGAAAGCCCGCTCCAGCAGGCTCTTTACGTACGCTATGTGATTCTCAGTCACCAGGTAGCTGTCATGTATCGTAAGCGCGTCGATACCATCTTCCATTAGTTGGCCGTATACGAAGTCAATCGTGATCTTGCTCTCTACGTCCTGCATATCAATTGCAAGCCTTTTGTAATCCCCTCTTGACTTTACCTTGCAGATTACGTCGTAAACATTCGGGAACTCCTTCTTGAACAGTTTAGCCAGTGGTTTGTAGTGCAGGCTTTTGGTCACTTTGCAGTAGAATACCTGCTCGTATAGCTTTTGCTTAAACTCCTTCCGCTCTTCTTCTCCCATTAAGTCAGGCTCGTGCCCGTCTGCTCTATACAGGTGTTCGTAAAATGAACCATCCTCACACAGCTGCTTATACAGAATGGCGTCTTCCGGAAACTTGTCAAGGAAGTGGTTTTTGAAGATTCCGCAAAGCGTCAAGGGCTGGCAGTTCTTGATGTCAGGCTCCATAAGTCGCAGGCCCGATTCATGCTCAACGAAACGCAGGATGTCCCTTGACATCAGATTCCAGGTGGTGAAGATCCTGCGACCCTTTGCCCCTCGCTTGAAGAATATTTCACCGGCTTCTATCTGTGCTATGTGGCGGTAATCGGCGGAGTAGGAAAGGCCCTTGTACGATTTTATGCATTCCAGCGCCTCCAGTATCTGACTGACTGTGTGCCCATTAGCCTCTATTGCGTCCAAAAATTGGGGAACATAAGTATAGAGGGCTTGATGTTCCACGGTTCCTGCTCTCTCTACTGCCTCTCTTATTACCGTGATAGCTCTCTTAAGTTCAATGTACTTCTTTGCATAAGGATTCAACTTATACCTGTACATATCCTTCTTAATAGTGCGCTCCAGTTTGTTCTGTGGCTTATACTTACCCTCTTCATCCAGCTTCTTTACCTTCTGGATGAACTTCTTGTCTGTTACCCTATATGACACTATGTCATCATTGGAGTAACGGGGGTGTAGAGCGTAACCTTTGGACCTGGGGTTTTCTTGGTTTATACTTTTGGAAGTGTAGGTTTCGGTTCCCCTCTCATTCTTCTGGCAGTGGATTATACCAAGGGAATCGTTGGGAAAGCATTTCTTAAGGGTATTGAGGGCTAAGGTCAAGCGGGTGTTATTGGTGAAGACCATTTCAAACACCTCGGAGTTTAGAAGCGTAAAGCCGTCGTATTGGTTTTTAACCTGATCGACGTTGAAGGCATGTTCCTCCAGAATCTTATGGATGGGGTAGAGGAAGTAATGAAGATTCTTCTTCGCTTCCTTCTCGGGTAGACGTGATCGCACGTCCTTGATGACGCTACGCGGTATGTACAGGCATAGCGCATCCTTTGAGGATGTTCTTTTCATTAAACGGTCTTGTTACGTTGTGCGCTGCGATCAAAGGCGGGGTGTGTGGTAGTGGTAGAAACCCGCCGGTGACATCAGCTTATTTTTTAGCTCTCCAAATATAAATCTAAATATTGAGAAATAGATGTTCCACATATAGAAATTGGAAAATATTTTGCCTGTTGACTCAAAATAAGGCTCTACAGCGCATTATCTCTCTAAATGCACCCATACTATGCTTGAGAATAGATGTGCGATTGTAGGTGACAGGAGAGGCCAAAAACACCCCTTGAACAACCGTGTTTGCTGCGGCGGGTGAACTCAGTTCTATACGGGTGTATTGAGGTTGTCCAGGTGTGCAGAAATTGCACAGGGTGTGAAGCTGACGGCGACCGTTACACCATGTCCTGCTTGTGTCCCTGTTGTGTATCAATTTTAATACAGTAGACGACCCGCTCCATTTTTTACGCCTCGTAACTACATGATTATCAATCTATACTGGCAGAATTGGGGAACATAAATATACTACCCTGTACTCTTCCCTTATCTTTATCTCCTTCATGTCTCTTATTATTCCTTTATGAACTGAAAGCGAGCGCAGCCTTCCTAATTCAAGAGGTATAGAGAGCAAAATGAGCGGAAACGTGCCCGAAAAGAGCGAGAATGTAAGCACAATGTTTATTCTACTGGTGGCGAGCGCGAAAACGTGGCGAGTTTGCCCTATGGTGTGACCTGTGGCAGTACTTCTTACTTCCAACGTCCGATGGCAAGCCAGTGAAGAAAACGCGCTCAAATCGCCTTATATGGAGCCGCGTTTATACCTACCTTTGAACCATGGAAGCATTGGAGCTGAGTCCGGGCGTGTGGTTGATGGTGTTCGGCGGGCCGTCCGCATACTGGGACATGAGGAAAGTAAAAGACCTTTGTGAGAAAAAACGGCGGCCGGTGCTTTTCGCCTGGGAAAGATCATCAGTCAAACAATACCAGGCGCACCACTGGGTGCTGCAGATAATTCAGGGCCGGTGGCGAAACTATCAGGAGTCGTACAGCAAAGATCCGTTCGTGACGGCGCGGGAATCGCTCGAGTCTGCCATAAGGGTATTGGAAGAAAGGACGGGCATCACTTGCACTTACATACTGGTAGCGAAAAGACACTGAGCATGGGCATCATCGAATCTATACAGGAAGAGAACAGGCAGTTGAAAGCGACGCTAAACCAAGTATTGCAGGAGCTGGCGTTGATCAGGCTGGCTGCGCTATTCCGGATGGGTGCATTGGACGGACGCGGCGAGGATAACGGGCCTCAAGAAGCATGATACAATCAAGAAGTATGGCAGGGCCGGTAAGCTGGCGACGCGCATCAGACCAGGTACAAACACAGTGCTGGAGGTGAGCTTGCAAAGCATTCTTGAGTATCTGGACCAGAGTGGCTACACAGTGGAAGCCATCGAGCAAAGAATCAGGTTGGGAGCGTGAACGCAGTTGTTTTGTGGCTTGAGGATTCCAAAACGAAAATTTTACAAAAATTATATACGCGTAGTCCCCCATAATGTGGGGAGGGGGTCCCCCTGGGGGAGGGTAAGCGGATACACACACCGGGGGGGGAGGTCCTTATCAGGTAGTTAAGGAACCGATAAAGTGCCGTTTTCAGGGGTTATGGTACGTATAAATTATTACATGTCGGCGAGCTTCGGATAGCCTCCTGTCGTGTCTTTTCTGCCGAGTGTGCGGGGTTTTTTGAACCTGTCGTTCCATGCCTCCAGGCTGAGCCTGTTGTAGAGGATTTTCTTGCCCTCGTATTTCCAGTCTTCGCTAATCTTCAAGCGGCCATCCTTACGCATGTTGTCCAGCCCATGCCGACCTATACCTGTGAGGCGTGTGGCTTCTTTCGTGTCGACCCAGGCGACCAAGCCGCGCTTTAGGTATTCGATCTGTCTCTTCAGATCCAGCACCAGTTGCTTCAGGTCTTCGAACTCTTCGGGGGTTACAATCTCAATTTTTTCTGGCATAAAGATTCCTTTTCTCACTTATTGACAAAGCGCACGTCAGCTCCTACGACGGTGCGCTCAAGGTACTCCTTCAGGTCTGATGCATGGATTATAAACGGCCCGCCGTTGGTGTTGCGCCTGGCTTTCAGGTAATACCGGCTGGATGGGGCCCGGTGTATGTTTCGGCGAATAGTATCCTCGCAACATCTACATAAAGACGCGCATTGCTCCGTGGTAAAGGCGAAGTCACCGGGTAGTTCAAACAGGACATAGGGCGGCTTGCTGGACATCATGCACTACTATAAGAGCTTCTGTTGCTCTCCTCTACCGTGGCGCTTTATGTCCTCAGCGATCAACACGTCACGCACATAGCTAGCCATACTTCGCTTATGACTTTCGGCTACTTTCTTTATTGCTTCATACTCTTCCCGATCCATTGGGATAGTCAGCACTGGTTTTTTATTGGGGTCATTTGCTCTTGCCATGGGTCTATAAGACGTGTTTTTTTAATGTACTACAAATATAGCATAAAGTTAATAGGATACTACCAGCACAAAAAATAAAAATACTGGTAAAAATATTTTGTTTACTGGTAAACTACTAGTATACTTGTGCCGTACTAGTAACATACCAGTAAAATAAACAACACCATGAAAGCAACGACTCCTTACCCGGCCATGGCAGCGATATTGAGCAGAGAGATTCAAAAGCTGATCAGATCAACACCACGGCAGCGCCGGCTCGCTATGAGCAGGCAGTTCAGAAGCATAAAACAGCAATTTAATAATCAATTCTAAACTCAAAATTCTAAACGTTATGTCAAAAGTATCAAAGTTAACCCCATTCCAGATCTTGTTCTCTCAGAAGGCTGATCTAGCTCACTTCTTTGGTTCTCTCTCTGATGAAGAACTACAGATGCACAACAACAACTTATCTTCCTATGACGAGCATAATCCGGAACACCAAGCGCTCTACGAGCAAGTGCGCGCCAAAATGCGGGAAGGAAGAGAGCAGGAGAAAAAAAGAACTGAAGAAAGTAAAGCTGAGCATGAGGCGAGGGTAAAAGCGATCAATGATGAGTTCGAAGCTAAGGCTAAGAAGCGTGCGGCTTGCCCTCCAGCGCTATACTTCAAGGTAAGAGATGCCATGCGTGAAGCAATTGCTCTGAAGGTGATCAATAACTACGATTGTAAGAATATCCGCAACTGGATTAAAACATATAGCGACGACAGTATGTGTAATCTACTGGTACAGCTGCAGGAGCGCATTCAGAAAAAGCGCAACTATCAGTCATTGAAAGCAAGGTTACAGACAAACGCCAACATGCGCGCAATGCGAAGTATGCATGCTGGTTCTTCACACTCAGCTTACGCTGCTTAGCTCTATGGCTCAATCAAACTTCAACCCGGCCCCGCTCCTGGAAGTAATCGCCCAGGACGGGGCTTTCCATACCGCTCAGGCGCTATCAGAGTTACACGACATGCTGACCGATTACATGCTTGCCGACGATGGCATAAACGGTAGTTATGCAAAGAATAAGTTATTCCTGTTGCGCCAACTAAGGAACTCCATAGCACGGGGCGGGGGAATCGATGTATTTGAAAAGTGACAAAAACACGCCCTATAAGGGTGTTTTGAGGCTGTATTGTCATCATTTATTAGTATATTTAGGAAAAGAAACGGGAACCTACCACAACCCCATGAACAACCAAATTATACCTATTACCAATCAGGGCGGGAAGCAACTGATTGATGGAAGGACCGTCCATGCGGCGCTCCAGAATGGCAAACATTATCGCGACTGGATTAAGAACCGGATCAAGCGGTTTAAGCTGGAAGAGGGGACGGACTACTTCACACTGAGCGCACCACTTGGTGCGGCAAAAGGGAATAGAAAGATTGAGATTGCCCTTAGTGTCAGCACGGCGAAGGAGCTGGCTTTGATTGAGCAGAACGAGGCAGGAAAGAAACTGCGTCAAGATCTGATCAGGCTCGAAGAGCAGGCGCAGCAAATCGGTCCCGCTGTCATGGAGTTTATGCAGCGTGCAGAAGAGCGGATAAAGCTATTAGAGAGCCGTCTGCAGCTTGCATTGCCGGAGATGGAGCAATACACAATCATGGGCTTTGCGAGGCTGCAGGGTCGCTCCGTTCCGCTTGAAACGGCTGTAAGGTTAGGTAAGAGAGCAGTGCAACTCAGCAACCTTCAGGGGCATAGTATTGGGAAATGCCCGGATGCAAGGCACGGGGTTGTTAACTCCTACTCGAAAGAGATATTGGAAGCTGTATTCCTGGAAGAATGGCCTATATTGTGACATTATGGAGATAGCATACTTTAAGCGCAACCAGGACCGCGGCCTTTACAATTACTACGCGGTATACGGTGGCCCCGGCAAAACAAAGGCGGGGTATTCGGTGGGGATCAGCTTTCTGAATGAAGAGCCTATCATCTTCACGGAGCATAACGACATCACCAGCCCCATGGGGACATGGTGTCTGTACGAGGTTGGCGAACCGATCAGCAAAGAAGAGTATCAAGAGGCGTTTGACAGAGCGTCGAATCATCCACAGGTAAAGATATTTTAACAGGTCAGACATTATAATAAGAAACCAAATGGCAAACCAAGATCAACCCACCAGCATGACAGTAGAGGTCACCAGTGCCGAAAGATGGGCACTTACAAAAGCTATCTTAGTACTGAGAAACATCGAAAGCGAAGAGCTTGAGAATGATGCTGAATGGACAAACGAGGTGGAGCTAAGCCTTGAATCCGTATTCGAGAAGCTCAACCCACAGAACTACGATAAACCAGTGTAGTCATGGAAGACACGACAATCACACTCACGCCGCAGGAAATGGAGCTGCTAAAGCAGGCCCTCCAGACAATGGTAGATCAGCACGAACCCGGCTCAGAGCTGGCAGGCATCGGCGCAATTAAGCGGCAATACGAGGCACTGGCAGAGAAGATTAACAGCGCCGAACCGTTCTCTCCTCCTTTTGCATAAGACAACATAACGTATACTCAAGTAAGAGCTGGCCCATTAGGTCAGCTTTTTTTATGCCGTCTATTACCGTTGCGATAACCGACAAACCACAAACAAGAGGAGTCTTTTTAAGAACTTTTTAAAACGACTGTGCTTTCGCTCAACTGTAGTCTCGAACCCCGCCAAATATTCTTATAAGAGCTTGCATGTGAGTAAATTTATGTATTCAAAAACAGAAGCACATGGAAGAGATAAAACAGCTGGCAGACACTACCGGATTCATCGAAACCTATCAGGCGTGTGTACAGGCCCGCGCGAAGAAAAAGAAGAAGCAGGACGTGTACGAAGACTTGGAGCGGCTGCGAGAGCATTGTTTCGGAAACAGAAAGTTCAGCAGCTTCTATTCCTTCTCCATGACCAAGCTTTACCATACCCGCAAATCACAACAGCAACCTTTAACCAATAAAACAACATGCTAATAGCAGTAGATCACAAGACACAGGAGGCCAACAGCCAGAAGAATGTATTCCAGTCCATCAAAGAGGTGGCAGAGGGTGGCTTTATTCTCAATACAGGCGGACTAACAGCGGGGACCACTCTTGCTGCAGGAACAGCCATGATGATTAACAAGTCTACGCGGGTGGCAACCGTGGCCACAACGGAGCTGGACACACCCCACGGTCTATTGAAAAACGATGTGGTGGTACAGGAAGGTGCGCCGGTAGCCATTGTAACGGCAGGGACGGCTTATAAGGCACAGGTGCCGGCCGACACGCTAACAAGAAGCGCACAGTTACCTAAAATCACACTATACTAAACCACTATGGCAAAGAAAGAAAAGAAAGCCAGTATTCTGGCAGGGGAAGATACAAGCAGAATCCAGCGCATGCTCCAACGCTCCAAGTCTGTAATAGAACAGGTACTTGTTTTAGAGCAGGAGTACAATAAGCTGAACATAGGCAAACCCTTCTCAGAAGAGGTCTTCAACGCCCTGCGTACCAAAGGCACAGGCAGTCTGACAGCCCTCTTCAATGAGTCAAAGCTGGAGCAGGTGAACAAGCTTGGCATCACAGACAAGGTAATCAGGCAGAACATGCTGGCAGGGGTAACGGAACAGCTACAGCCTTTCTTTTTGGCGTGGGAACAGCTTCAGAGAAGGGCCGTCTACCTCGTGACAGAAGAAGCCTTCAACCTGGACTGGATTAGATTCGGGGAGAACGGTCCGGAGGTAGACCAGGCAGCAATCACAGAAGCGTATCGGACCTACATAGAAACCGAAGAGGAACACCAACTCTACAGTGAGTTCCAGGAATTTGTCGGAGCCTACAACAAGCTGATGGGAGGGCTGAAAAGAACCGGCTACATAGACCAGCATGCGCTGGAACTGCTGCATGACCTGTTTGATGAGCAAGAAGACAAAACCATTACTGTCAACGCTACGGTTATAAAATCAATCATGGATTACAGGAAGCGCAAAGAGTGGCTGGACAAGCAGACCCAAAAGACCCTGCAGCGTGCCTCACTTCCCTTCGGGACTTATAGGCTGAGAACAGAGAGCGAAGTAGCCACCACCGCATTGCAAATCAGGAAGGGAACCGCATAAGATGAGCGATACACAGCAACTACCAGACTGGGCACAGAAGATCATAGAAGAGATTCGTGCAGCAAGGGAGGCCAATATTGCCAACCAGGTAAAAGAGCGTTTGGCCGGAGTGCCTGAGAAGTTCTACGCTAAAGCGCAGTTCCCTTCTGACATCACACAGGTGGACAGTTGGTGCGAAGAGATAAAGGCAGGCTACGCGGAGTTCTCCAAATCTTTCCAAAGCACCGTTGCCGATGACATCCGCAAGTGGGCAGGGGTAAAGGAGACCCCGGAGCAGCACGCCGGCAAGTCCGACATTGAGAAGGAGATACTCACCTGGGCACAATCAAGGCAATCCGCATGAGCGCGGGCCTTTTGTAAACAACAAAAATTAACAAAACATGGGGCTGAGAAAGGGCATGACCAACAATCCCAAAGGCAGACCGGCCGGTGCGGTCAACAAAGTAAGCAAGCACCTGCGATCAGAGTTGACGCTGTTTCTGGAAGAGCAGTTTCTGGCGCTTAAAAAGGACTGGAAGAAGCTGGATCCGAAAGACCGGGTGCAACTGTACGCCAAACTGCTCGATTTCGCAATTCCGAAACTCAAGGCAGTAGAACATTCCGGGGAGATCCGCAACAGCCTGGAAGAGATGACAGACGACGAGCTGGACAAGGCTTTGCAGGATGCGCTGAAACGCTGCGAGAAGGTGCATTTGCTACAGGAGTTCGAGGAGAAACTAAAATCAATCAACGGAAATGACACCAAGTAGAGAAGAGAAGATCGAGGCGTTGCTATCCGGTAGCCTTCAGCAAATGGCAAGAGCGACGGGCCGCCAGTCCCCTTTTGCCCCGCTCGACTGCAACGTGTTCATCTCCACTCCGGATGGCAGGCACTCCGGGGGCGGTTATGCAACCCTGACGTTGGAAGACATCGAGCGCAGGGCCTCCGGAACGGTCATCATTCTACCAGACAACGGGAGACAATGAGAAGCAGAGAGCAGAAGATACAGGCGCTTCTATCAGGCGATTTGAGGCGCATACAGACCGCTTTAGGCCAAGTCAGTGACATACTGCCTATCTACCACAAAGACCCCTCCAGTGGCATCTATTACGACCAGGAGGGCAGGCAGGCAGACCCTAATAAAGCAGGCAGTGCGATCGGTTTCCAAGACAAATACATTCACGCCATCGTCGTGCATTACACAACAGGAACAGACGTGCCGACACTCTTAAAGCAACAGCCACATGCAGGTAATTGAGCGAAACACCCCCGAATACCGGAAGTTCATGGCAGAGGCCATTGCCGGCAAACAACTCCACATCCTGCAGCAGCTGAAAGAGGCGCAGGGAACACAGCGGATAAGGCTTATAGGCGGCTTCCATGATGACCTGATCAGCACACCACACGACGAGACAGAAAAGGAAATGGAAGCCCGGGATCGAGAAGAATACAGGCTCATTACCAATCTGGAATACTACACATGCCTCTGCAGCCCGCCAACTCCTTAAGGCCGAAACCTGACACAATCTGACACTATAAAAAAGGGACCATGCCCACCATCCACACAGGACAGCCCACCTACAACAGCATGCTGGCCACGGCCAGAAGAGAGAATAAACAGTGGCTCGTAACACAGCTTGAACGAGCGGCCGCCTCCGGTAGATCCACCATCCGCCTGATTGACTCCTACTACGAACACCTCAAGCTAACCCCCGCAACGCAGTACCCGGTCTTTACTGTCCAGAGCTATGCAGAGGGAGTGAAGCGGGGCGCGGGGCGAAGAAGGCAATTAGCGGCATTACGGAAAAAGTCAATCCGGGAGCAGTTGCTGCAGGAGGTTTGAAAAGTCCGGTCTTCCTTGCACTATTCCGGGATGTGCCAATAACAGGTATTATGTAAAGAAAATATTCCAAGAGCGGGCAAGGCACACCCACCCCAAAACACACCAACCCACAACCAGAAAAAACACAACACATGGCAACAATAAACGGGCAGCCTCTGAGCTTTGAGGCGGTCATCAACACAGACAAATGGGATGGCTCCCTGGATGAGATGGAACGCCGCCTGAAGGGCATGACAGCCACGGCCAATCAGCAGGCCAGTTCTATTGAGTCCTTCGCCAAGAAAGCGGCAGCGGCGGCGGCCGGTTACTTCTCCCTGCAGGCAGGCTCTACCTTCATACAGGACATAACCCGCGTCAGGGGTGAGTTTCAGCAACTCGAGATAGCCTACCGTACCATGCTCAAGAGCAAGGAGGCAGGCGACAAGCTCATGGCCGAAACAGTCAAGCTGGCCGCGACCACCCCCTTTGAGTTGAAGGACGTGGCGCAGGCGGCAAAGCAGTTGCTTGCCTATGGCACGGCGGCGAGTGATATAATTCCGTCGCTCCGCATGATTGGAGATATTTCAGCAGGCGTATCCGCCCCGCTCAATGAAGTGGCCTATGCCTACGGTACATTAAAGACGCAGGGCCGCGCCTACTGGGAGGATATACAGCAGTTCTCAGGCCGTGGCATTCCGATCATCAAGGAACTGGCAGCGCAGTTTAAAGTAAGCGAGGGACAGGTCAAGGCGCTTGTCGAGGCTGGAAAAATTGGTTTTCCCCAAGTGGAGAAAGCCTTCAAGAGCATGACCAGCGCCTCCGGTATGTTCTACAACCTCATGGAGCAGCAGAGCGCGAGCCTGACCGGTCGTCTGTCTTCGCTTTCCGACGCGTGGGCGCAGATGCTCAACAACATGGGGCAGGGCAATGAGGGAATACTGAATTCCGCCATCGTGGGCGCTACGGATCTGGTGGAGAACTACGAGAAGGTGTTGGAGGTGATCGGGCTTCTGGTGGCCGCTTACGGAGCCTACAGGGCCGCCTTGATCGTCAACGCCGTACACCTTCGCATCACACAGGAGATGCAGTTGCAGACGGCGCTATCAGGAAAGGCACTGACCGCTTCACAGGCTTTGCAGGCCGTGGGGCTTCGCTCTCTGAGCAGTGCCCAACTGCTTTATAACAAGGCGCTGGCAGCTTCTCCCATCGTAGCCTATACCGCTGTGATCAGCGCGTTGGGTGTGGCCATCTACGCCTTGGCTCAGGCCACGTCAGCGGCTGAGGCCTCACAGGAAAGACTGACCAACATCTACGAAGAAGGGGAGCTGGAAGGGAAGAAAGAGGAGCAGCGCATCAACCAGCTTATTGGTGTGATCAAGTCCGAGGTGGCTACCCGGGAGCAGAAGGCAGAGGCCCTGAAGCAGCTGAAAGAATCCACTAAAGGAGTGCTCGACAGCTACAGCGCAGAGGAGATCGCAGCAGGCAAGGCTGCGGATGTCATCGGCCGGTATATCGAGTCACTCGAGAAAGCAACGGAGGCCCGCGTGGCGTTCGATAATTTCCAGCAGATCAACACGCAGATTGCAGAGCTTGACGTGAAAGGCATCAAAGCCATCTCCACCATGGACAGGTTGGCGCAGTCCCTGAAGAACACCTTCGCACCGCAGGACATGAGCCTGTCGGAATGGTGGGACGGACTGATCAGCGGCGAGGCGGCCAATGAGAAGATAGTGGAGCAGACCCGAAAGTCACTGGGTAAGCAGCGCGATGACTTGCTGGCTGTCTATAAAGACGCATTCAACGGTATTCTTACCGGCACAGCCAGTACGGAGGGCAGCAACAGTGAGGCCGTAGCCAAGCGCACGGTACAGGTAATAGAGGATGAGATAAAAGCCCTCAGGGATAAGCAGAAACAGCTTGCCACAACCA